>CAZQXI010000005.1:0-243160 GCA_964597505.1 uncultured Anaerolinea sp.
CCACTACCTCCGACTATAAGGGCAAATAAACATCAACCTGTACTCTTATCATCGGTCACTCTTCTGAAAACTTTACACTTTTCTTAAGCGAATTGCGCTATCAATCATCTCGGCGGTGGTTTGAAATGCTTTGGAAGCCATTTGGAAAGAGCGTTGAATGACAATCATGTGTGTCATTTCGTCTGCCATGTTTACATTTGAGCTTTCAAGATTACCTGGGGCAAGAGTACCAAAGTTAGTCGACCCTGGTGCACCTGTTTGAGGTTTTCCCGAATTCAAACTTTCTGACCAAAGATTGCTTCCTATGTTTGTTAATCCGCCAGGATTGGTGAAACGTGTAAGCTGAATAGTACCGGCAGTAACCCAGGCATCTTCTACCAATGCATGGATTGTGCCATTTTGGTCAATGGTTACTTCTGTTGCCGTTGGGGGAATGGTACCTTGAAAAGTAATAGGATATCCACTGCCGTTGAGCAATTTTTTGTTCTTATCCAACACAAAAGAACCATCGCGTGTGTAAGCAGTCTTACCATCAGGTAGGGTCACTGTAAAGAAACCTTCACCATTGATGGCCACATCTGATAGAATCCCGGTGTTTTGAAGCTTTCCTTGGGTCGTCATTACCTGCGTAGAACTCGCTTTTACGCCTGAACGAGTGGCGCCATCCAAAAGCTCCTGAAAGTTCAAACGCGAACTCTTGTATCCCGTTGTATTGATATTTGCCAATGAATTGCTGGAGTTGCTTAAATCTTCCACTCTAGCATTCATATCCTTGCTTGAAATATTGAGTACCTGAAAAAGTGAAGGTGACATGCTTTGCCTCGTTTTCTTTAACTGACTCTACCAAGCGTGGAAATGGCTTTACCCAGTAATTCGTCCTGGTTTTGAACCATTTGTTGAGCGGCCTGATAAGACCTGGATATTTCGATCATTTGCGTCATCAATTGAGCAGAGTCTACATTGGATTGTTCAAGTGCGTTTTGAATAACAGTGCCACCACCTGTTGCGGCTGGTGCAGCAGTGCTTGAAAAAGTGTTTTCTGCCGAGCGGGTGAGGGTGGTTTTATCAGCGAAATATGCAACACCGATAGTCGCACCTGCAACTCCGTTGACATAGATCTGTCCGTTGGGTGAAATAGTTGGGTCGCCTTCAGCCAACTTAATGGGCTGTCCGCTTGAAGAAAGTACCAGGTTACCATCCACGGTCACTAATTGGCCGCTTGCATCTTTGCTGAATCTTCCATCGCGGGTGTAGCGGTCACCTTCGGGAGTTCTGATCCTAAAGAAACCTTCGCCACTGATGGCAAGATCATAAGGGCTATCAGTGGTCTTTAAGACACCTTGTGAAAAGTCAGTTGTTTCAGGGGCGGCCATAACACCGAGTCCCATATTACCAAGGTAGGTTACTTGATCGGTACTATTCTTGGTTGTATTCGTATAGGCACTTGTCAGGTCAAATTCATCCATTGAAGTAAGGATTTGCTTAAATCCAGGGGTATCAACATTGGCAATATCATGGGCAACAGCTTGTTGCCTGTAAACACCGGTGATCATTGCTGATGCGGCTGCATATAGTCCTTTGATCATTTTTTCACCTCCACACTAGGGGATGAAGCTTTACCAATATTAAGAACGAGGTTCACTTCATCTCTGGTCATACCTAATTGTCTTGCGATATCTACATCAGGCATGCTTCCTTCGGCCATTGCTTTTACAATCATATTTCTTTCACTGATCCCGAGCGAGGGGATTGTTCTGTCAGTGGGTGTTGTTTTTTGAGCGGCACTAAGTAAAGTTTGAAAATCATTTTGAGCCATAATTCCGGTTGGTTCTGACGAGACTGATGGATTTTTGGCAGTCGTGACTACTGACCGTAATTCTTCAACGACGGGAGTGAGCTTTTTGGCTTGATTTTCTCTTCCTAATACCAGAGCTGTCTCTCGGGCAAGAGTGACCAGGTTTAAGGTGTCGCTTAGCAGACCAGGAATGGTATTTGACATCATTGCTCCTACGATAACATCGCTTGCAAATTCAGAATGGCTTGCGAGTGGATCTGGCAAGCTCGAGATTCAGAAACTTCCAAAACTTTTCCAATTTCTTTTAAAGTCAATTCTTCAAAGTAATAAAGAGACAAGACCAGTTGATCTCTTTCTGATAATTTTTTCAGACAACCCACCATCTGAGTTTTGAGGTCATTTTCAGAAGCAATTTCGGCGGGATCTTCTTGATTGTCATCAGCAAGAGTGTCATAAAGTGAAGTTTCACTGTCTTCATCGTTATTCACCAGGGCGTCCAACGATACGATTATTTTGTTGGAATCAAGCAGCCCTTGATGAACTTTATCCAGATCGATCCCTAAATATTCCGAGATTTGTTGTTCATTGGGTGGAACATTCGTTTGAGTGGTTAAAGTCTGGATCGCTTTTTGTATGGATTTTGAGCGATGGCGGGCTGTTCGAGATAACCAATCAATTGAACGCAAGTAATCAAGAACTTTTCCTCTGATCCGAACCGTCGCATAAGTGGAAAATTGGGTACCAAAACCAGGATTGTAGCGATCGACTGCGTCAATCAATCCAAGCAAACCTTGATGAACAAGGTCCTCGTAATCCATGCCAATATCAGAAGAAACGCCAAGCCGGCCAAGTACATAATGAATTAATGAGACGTGTCTTAACACTAGTTCTTCGCGAATTGCCGGAGAACGTGAAGTCAGAAATTGATTTAGCAAATCAATATCTGGCGTTTGTTTGGTGTTAGCGTCTACTGTCGATATCATGCATTAGTATCCATTGCATTACCGGATGAAGCATTTTCAAGATCATCTGCTTCTTTGAGCATAGCTCTAGCTGAATCAATGACTCCTTTAGAAACGACCCAGGAGGCAAACCAAACAATCAGCCCTAAACCTAAAACTGTAACACCGCCTCGCAACAAAGCCACCCAATATGGGTTGCCGCTTGAAAAGGTCAGTATCATAACAATAACGCCAACCAACACTACAGTCAATTTAGACAGCGTAAAAACCAACTCAATTAAGACAGGAAGTTTCAATCCTTGGTTTGATGTATTTCTTTCAGGTTGAGGTTGTTTTTTAGCCATTTTTTACACTATTTTTCTGGATAATCCCCTTCAACAACCGCGCATGCAAGCTGTTCAGGGTTCCCTGGTTTGAGATTTCCGAAAATTTGGTGTCCGGAAGACACAAAATATAAGGGTAATTTGCTTTGATAAAGCAAATTAAAACTGGCCCCAAATGAACCTGTTTCGTCAGTTTTGGTTAGGATCACTCCTTTTAATCCAAATTGCTTCAGGGTCTTTTCAGTTTGGGTTAAATCTTGTTCTTTGGTAGTCGCAGATGCTACAAGGTAAGTACAACCTGCCGGAATGGTGGAAAGGAAAGAACCCAATTCTACGACATTGTCTTCATTGCGTGGATTGCAGCCGGCTGTATCCACCAGGATCAAATCGGCATCTTTTTGAGATTCCAGAAGTTCAGCCAATTCTTGCGGGGTGTAAGCAAGGAACAGGGGGATGCCAAGGGTTTCAGCGTAAGTCCTGGCTTCTGCAATGGCTGAAGTCCGAACAGTGTCGGCTTCGATCCAGACCACTTTTTTGCCCATGGTGATCATGTAAAACGAAGCTAATTTTGCACAGCAGGAAGTCTTACCGCATCCGCTGAGGCCTGTAAGAGCCATCACTTTACTTGGAACTAGCGCCAATGATTTTCTGGTTGGCGGAAGGCTGGCAGTTAGCTGGTGTTTTATGAAACGATCAAGACGATCAAAATCTTCAAGAATAGCAGGACTGAGGGCGTCGAGATTGGTATCAATGATCTTGTTGATCAGTTGGGGATTGACCCCTTGATCAAGCAAGCTTTGTTTTATTGCCAATAAAACAGATGGTATTTCAGGAACCAGAATTTTTTCCACAACGATGGTATTTGTTTTGGCAATAGCAGCTTCAGTTTTTTCTGAAATTTGATTTAACTTGGCTTCGGGTGCTTCACGTAAAGTCTTAAAGTCAGCGAAATCAAAATGAGATTCTTCTGATGATGATTTATTTGTTGGTTCTGATGTTTTATCCTTTTTTAGATCCACAACTGGTAAAGTGTGAGTCGGGGCAGGGATCTTTTGACCAGTTACCAACAATTTCAAGTTCTCGATTTCTCTTTTTAATTCTTCTTGAGTTGGTGAAACCCTGTTTTCTTGGGTTGGACGCTCAGGTTGTTCGTTTTTTTGAGCCTTAGACGCGATGACTTCAACGCCGGGTTTTTTCCAGGCTGCCCAGATTGGGCCGGCAGGAACTTCACGCATTGAGATGATCATGGCGTCTGCACCTAATTCGGCTTGGACATTTTTCAATGCCACTAACATATTCGGAGCTCGGAACGTTTTTGTCAACATAATTCACTTATCCTTTAGTCAATTTCGACCATTCCGTGGGCTTTTACACGTGTACCTGGGCTGACCTCAGAGAAAGCAAGGCACACTAGATTGGGTAATGACATATCAACAAGTTTATGGAAAGCCAAACGCAGCTCACGAGGGCATAATAGGACAGGTTGCTTGCCATTTTGAGCCATTCTTTCCATTTGCTCGCCAGTATGAGTGAGAATTGTCTGGGCCAGTGAGGCGTCAATTTGAAATCCAACGCCATTTTCGTTTGAGCCTAGAGAACTTCGTAGAGCAGATTCCAACTGGGGAGACAAGGTAAATACATTCAAGGTGTTTGTTTCATCTCGATATAAACCAGAAATGGTGTTGGCCAATGATTGGCGAACGGCTTCAGCAAGAATTGCCGGATCTCTGGTGATATTTGCATTATTGGCGATTACCTCGAGAATTCCACCAAGATCGCGAATGGGAACGCGTTCTCTGACAAGATTGCGCAGCACACTGAGAACGTCGCTCAAGCTGATCATATCAGGAACGACACCTTCAACTGAGGCAGGACTCTTGGATTTCAATTGGTTCAACATCTCTTGAACCATCTGGCGGTTCAATAATTCTGCAGCATGAGAACGAACCACTTCGGTTAAATGGGTGGAGAGGACAGAAACAGGGTTGACTACGGTATATCCCATTAATTCGGCTCTGCCGCGTTCGCCTTCTGAAACCCACAAAGCAGGAAGACCGAAAGCAGGTTCCATAGTTTCAATACCTTTAAGTTCTTCATCCGTTTCGTTTCCTGGAATTGCCAGAAGACGATCCAACATCAAGTCACCATGGGCGACTTCCTGTCCGCGAATTTTAATACGATAAGCTTGCGGTTGAAGGCGTAGATTATCGCGAATACGCACGACCGGCAGCACCAAGCCTATTTCAGACATCATTTGACGGCGAATGCCGGTAATACGTTTCAACAAGTTGTCTGGCATTTCATCATCGATCAAAGGAATCAGGCTATAGCCAATTTCCAATTCCATGGCATCGATGACAATTAATTCCAACATATCTTCAGGGGTTTCTGCTTCAGTTGTTTTGGTAATTTCCTGAGAGGATGGCAGAGCTTCGGCTTCTTTTCTCTTCAAGCGACCAACATAAACCGCTGCAGTTCCGAGCACACCACTAACAGCAATAAATGGTAATTTTGGCAAGCCGGGGATAAGAACCAAAGCGCCCATAATGATTGCACCAACGGTGAGAACACTAAAATTGGAAATTTGTTTAAACAGATCGTTACCAAGTGATTCTTCTGAGGTGGATCGGGTAACAATTAAACCGGAAGCTGCAGAAATTAGAAGGGCAGGGATCTGGACTGCCAAACCTGCACCAATGGTGACCAGGGCGTAGTTTTGAAGGGCAGTCATTGCATCCATCCCTTTTTGGAGCATGCCGATAACAAAACCACCCAGAATATTGACGAACATGATAATAATGGCTGCAATAGCATCGCCGCGGACAAACTTTGAAGCACCATCCATGGCGCCATAAAAATCAGCTTCTGATTCAATGGCTTTACGACGTGCCCGGGCTTGCACTTCATCGATCAAGCCGGCGTTTAGATCAGCATCAATGGACATTTGTTTACCGGGCATGGCGTCCAGGGTGAACCTTGCGGAAACTTCTGCAACCCTGCCTGCACCACTGTTGATAACCACGAATTGGATGATCATTAAAATGAGGAAGATAACGACACCCACCACATAGTTACCACCGATGATCATGTTACCAAAGCCGGTGACGACTGCTCCAGCATTACCCTCTAAAAGGATGAGATAACTGGTACGAATATTGATACCCAGCCGGAAAAGAGTCACGAGAAGCAAAACGGTTGGAAATACCGAGAATTCCATCGGTTGTTTGATGTACATGGTCAGCAGCAAAATACCAATAGAGATTGAGAGATTGACGACGATCAAGACGTCAACAATCGCTGCCGGCAGTGGAACGATCAGCAAAGAAACGATGATGACAAGGCCGACTGCCATTGCCATATCTTTGCGTCCAAGGAGTTTCCGAAGGCTAAATGTCGAGGTTGGTGTTTGTGTAGTAGTAGTCATTCGTTATCCTCTTAACTAAGCTTGCGCTTTTGCGGGGCGGGGAAGATGGCCTTTAAGGCGATAAATGTAGGCTAATACTTCGGCAACCGCAATATAGAGATCTGGTGGAATTTGTTGTTCAACTTCAACTGATTTAAAGATAGTTCTTGCAAGTGGAATATTTTGAACTACAGGAATATTATGTTCTCGAGCAATGTCTACGATCCTCTGGGCCATAAGATTGGCACCCTTGGCTAACACTTTGGGGGCTGACATATTTGCCCCGTTATATTCGATCGCTATGGCAATATGGGTGGGGTTGGTGATGACCACCGTTGATTTTGGAACATTTGACATCATTCGATTTCTGGCCAATGCTCTCTGTTGTGATCGTATGCGATTCCGCATAAAGGGATCACCTTCTGACCGTTTGAAATCTTCTTTCACTTCTTCTTTTGACATTTTCATTGATTTCATAAAGCGATAACGCTGATAAGCATAATCAGCGATTGCTATTACTAAATAGGTTGAACCAACTCTTACAGCTAATGCTGACGCCAGGTCTGTCATGGATTGGATTCCTGAACGAAGGTCAACGTTTCCCAACCATGCAAGCTCTTCAACTTTACCTTTTAGAAATGAATATGCAACCCAACCGATAACACCTAGTTTTAGAAGTGCTTTTGCAAGTTCGATGAGGCCTTGTCCAGAAAAAATGCGTTTAAAGCCTTCAATCGGATTTACTTTCTTAAAATTGAACTTGGTTAATTTGCTTGACCAAAGGAATCTTGTTTGAGCTAATGTGATGACCGCACCTGTTAATAAAACGATCACAAGAAAAATAGCCAATTTAGGCAGCACACCCATGGCTATGTGGATAAACATGTCTCGTACGGCAATGCCGGTAAGTTCTTTGGTGGATATATTTGCCATGGTTTCGATTAAATAATCTCTGACCCATTGAAAAAGTGTTTTTCCGGGTCCCATGAGCAAGTAAGGTCCCAGCATTAGAACCGCTGCGGAATTTAATTCAATACTTCTTGCAACGCGGCCTTCTTCGCGAGCTTCTTCTAATCTTCGGGGAGTTGGGGCTTCAGTTTTATCTGCCATTTGTTCCTAAAATGCCACCATGCTTAGCATACGTGAGCCCAATGATGAAAACAAATCTCTCAAATGCGGAAAGAATATTGAGAGCGATAGTCCAAGTGCAAAAAGACTTAGTCCGATCTTGATGGGAAGACCAAGAAAATAAACTTGAACCTGAGGTGCAACTCTCGAAAGTAAACCAAGCGTTATATCCGCCAATAACAGCGCAGCAAAAATTGGAAACGCGATTTGTATTCCAACAGCGATCAATTGAGCCGTGGATCGAAGTAGCGTTTCGACAGAGAATGCAGGAAGAGCTGAGTTGACCGGGATTAAAGTGAATGATTTTTGTAAGGCAACAACCGCGATATGGTGGCCATTTACTGCCATGAAATAAAGCATTGAAATTACCACAAATAATTGGCCGATTGGTGTAACAGATTGTTCAATCGCTGGATTAAAAATTCTATCTGATCCAAAACCACTACCAATACCCATTGTTTCACCGGCAATTGATATTACTGCAAATGTTAGGATAGCTGCATAGCCGATCAGTGTGCCGATAATAATTTCTTTTAGTATTGCAGCTGTGAAGGTAAGCAATGCCATACTTTCAACTTCCACTCCTAGTGGGGTCCATGGCACGAGGATTGCAGCTAAAACCAAACCTAATGAGATTCTTATTTGGGTAGGGATAGTTTGCCCACCAAGATTTGGAATGTGGATAATCACAGCCATCACACGGGTGAGAACCAAAAAGAAAATTTGAGTTTGGGCAATCGAAACTAACATATTAAATACTTTGGTTACCTCTACAATGAGGATAACCCTGCACAGTATTATTGTCAGTAAAGGTGGGATGAAGCGAATCTAAAGAAAACGTAAAAAAAGCTAAAGTTAATTAAAAAACAGCCGACAATACTAAATTTTGAGCATCATCTTGACTCTGGTCGAAAACTCATCAAGATCAAGAGGTTTTATCAGAAATTCATGAACTCCAGCATCCTTGGCTTGCTGAATGATGTCCGAAAAACCATAGGATGAAATTAGCAAGACCATCGTATGTTTCAAAAGTTTCTTTTGGTTAAGATCTTTAATAACTTCAAGTCCACTTGAACCTGGCAAAAACGTGTCAAGAATAAGTAGGGAAGGATGGTTTTTGGTAATAATGGAAGAAATTTGATCTGAATTGCGCGTAGATATTACTTCGCATCCGATTCGTTGCAGACATAATTGAATTAGATCGCGTTCAATCGAATCTGATTCAACGACTAACACCAAAGGAACTGGATTTGCAGTCATTTTATCCGGAAGAGAGCATGTAGTTCGTTAATTGAACATGCATTTGATCAATTCTTTCCTGTGATATATTTAAAATTTGATAAGTCTCAGGATGAATTGAACGCTCAAAAAAAAGGGCATTTTGATTGCCAGTATTTTCAAAATATGAATTGGCGACATTGATTATCGCTGGCAGCCGCTGATTTGAACGGGCAAAAGAAGGGGTGTGGTGGTAGCGGATGGCATCGACCAATACAACAGGGAAATTCCATTTCTCAGCAATTAACCCGCCAACTTTGGCGTGATCAATTCCCAATAATTGTTCTTCTGCCATATAAAGCGTCAATTTGTATTTCAGCATTAAATCTACAATGCGAGTGTAATCTGAGAATACGAATTGATCGAGGAAAAGTTTTCCCATATCGTGCAAAAGACCGGCAGTATAAGCTTCTTCAGGATCCGGATAACGAAGTTCACGAGCAATCCATTCAGCTGAGACAGCAGTGGCAATCGAATGGTTCCAAAGTTCTCCAGCTCCGAAACGATAACCTTTCAAACTCTGGTTAAATGGACCAACCGCAGCAATCCCCAAGATCAGACCTTTAAGTCTTTTAAAGCCAAGTCGCATGACAGCTTCTGAAAGCTTTGAACAATCAGTCGAAAACCCCATCGCAACCGAATTCGCAGACTGTAGAATCGAAGCAGAAAGCGCTTGATCAAGCCCGATGATTTCTGAAATTTCAACCGACGTGGCGCTTGAATCTTCAATGGCGCGTAATGCCCGCGTGATACTTGTTGGCATTGGACGCAAATTTTCAACAGTTCTAATGATCGTATCTACTTTTGATGGTGACATAATAAATTCCGATTGAAGATCAAAGTTATTTTACGAAGTTTGGCAAGCTGTTGAATATCCCGGCTGTAAAAACAAGAATCTGTTGCATCATCCACGACCCCAATAAGAGCAAAATCAGACCAATGCCGATAAGTTTTGGAATAAATGTCATCGTGACTTCATTGACCTGGGTCGCGGCCTGAATCAAACTAATTATAGTACCAATTATTAAACTTACGAGTAATATTGGCCCAGCAACCACCAACATCAAGGTAATTGCATTTTGTGAAAGGGTGATCAGATAGGCTTCATCCATTTTAGCCGCCGCCAAAACTTAGCATCAGAGAACGAGTGATCAAATACCATCCATCAACCATAACGAATAGTAGCAATTTGAAGGGCAAAGAAACCAATGAAGGAGGAAGCATCATCATACCCAATGACAACAAAATGCTGGAGATAAGCAAGTCTATGATAAGAAACGGTATATAAAGGAGAAAACCCATTGTTAAAGCAGTTTTTAATTCACTG
This sequence comes from uncultured Anaerolinea sp., assembly GCA_964597505.1. Classification (GTDB taxonomy): domain Bacteria; phylum Chloroflexota; class Anaerolineae; order Anaerolineales; family Anaerolineaceae; genus UBA6107. Next base: position 10,217 of record CAZQXI010000005.1, read on the forward strand.
ATCACAAAAGCCGGAAATAAGGCAGATGTGGGGATATCAGCAAGGGTGGCCGGTTGAGTATCTCCACGCATTTCCATGAAGAGCTGAATATCTTTTTCTCTGGTTTGTTTAAACATGAACTCGCGAACAGGTTCTATGGCATTACTCAATGCTGTCGTTTGATCAATTTGCCTATTCATATAGGGTTTTATAGCATCGTCGTTTATTTGCGTATAGACAGGACCCATGACAAAGAAGGTTAAGAGCAGAGAAAGGCCAATAACCACCTGGTTGGGTGGGATTGCCGGTGTTCCGATGGCGTTTCGGATCATTGATAAAACAATAACAATTCTTGTAAACGAAGTACCCAAAATTAGAATGGATGGTGCCAAAGAAAGCACAGTGAGCAATACTAATAACTGTACCCCTGTTGTGACTTGTTGAGGTTGATCAGCAGGTGAAACAGAAAAAGTGACACCAGGTGCTGATAATGCAGATGAGGTATCGCAGGAGGTTAGTCCTAATAAGACCAAAGATAAAGCAAGGATTAAGAATAATTTCTTTATGTTTTTTTTCATAATGTATTAATCATCAATTTTATTCTTGGCGTCGTTTAAAAGATCAGAAAATTTTTGAGCATTCTCAAGAGGCTTGTTATTCTCAATAGAATTCTCTGAATTTGATAATTGATAGAGTGTGGTCATGGATTGATCGGTTGCGCCGATCAAGATTTTCTGATTTTCTACATTCACAAGATATAAAGTTCTGTGGGGTGAAAGATGTATTGTTTCAATGAGATTAATTTGTTTTGTCGTCGTTGCTTGACCTTTTACCTGCATTCGTCGAATTATGATCGCAAGACCTGCGATCACCAGAACAACCACGCCAAGCTTCAAGAAAACACTAAAGGCGAATCCAGTGGAGTTTATATAAGAGACATCTCCAGTCGAGGGAGAGGATTGAGGTAGAAGCAAAAACATGGCAACACCGAGGATTACAATAACACCTACGGTAATTGAGATGAGTGCCCAACGTGGAAGTTTACGTAAAGCAACAATGATCGCCATAATCCGCTCATTACCTTGGTTCATTATTTGTCTCCCTGTCCGTTGCCTTTGGTGTTGTTGGAAAATAATTCTGTAATACGTACAGCGAATTTATCATCAACGACAACGACTTCTCCACGGGCAATAAGTCTTTCATTTACAAATACATCAATGGGATCTCCGGCTAATCTGCTTAATTCAATGACCGAGCCCTGGTTCAACTCAAGTGCTTGTTTTAGCGTCATTTCGGTCCGGCCAAGTTCGATCGTAACAGTCAGTGGAACGTCCATCAACATGTCAATGTTTGCTTGAAAGCCACTATTTGGGACTGAAGCTGAAGTTGCAGTTTCAGGAACTGCTGAGTTATTATCCATATCGGTTCCTCTTCTCTAGAACAATTTTTCAACACGATTTACTGAAACAACTTGAACTGCAATATTCTTACCAACTTTGCCAATTTGAACGTTGAATAAATCTTCATTCGCAACACGCATGATCAATGGATTTTTGATATTAGTATCTGTTTGAATGACATCGCCGACAGCCAGATTGGCTACATCACCAAGAGATAATTTAGTTTTTCCCACAGTGACTTTAACAGGTAGTTTTACCGGATATAAGAGATCAAGTGTCATTTGCCTTGCAGCTGGGTTGGTTTGTTTTTCTTTTCTGCCTGTTACCCAAACAGCAGGGTTCAGGTTAGCTGCTAAAGGTTTTAATGAACTGAAGGGTATATAGACATTCATGGTTCCGGTGATCATGTTGATTGACAACTCAAAAGTTAACAAGAGCACACGTTCATTCCCCATTAACATTTGGACCCAATGCTGGTTAACTGTGCTGTCATCCAATTGCGGTTCAATGGATGCCACTTTACTCCAGGCGCTTTTTAGGTCGTTCAACATATGCTCAACCAGACCCCGTAATAGGGATTGATCAATATCGGTTAAAGCCCTGATCACAGGTTCGCCTTCCATTTTTCCACCAAGCCGCTGTTCAAGTATTACATGGCAGACATTTGGGCTGATGGTTAAGATCATTTGACCAGGCAAAGGTGCGAGGGTGATCAAATGGAAAAGGCTTTGTTCCGGTAAATCTTTGAGAAAATCATGAAAGCGGCCTTGTTCGGTATGGACGAGGCGGGGACGTAGTGCTGTTCGAATATAAGTAGGAAGTGATGTCGCCAGACGTTCAGCCAAATCTTCATGAACAAGTTCGACTGCTCTGATTTGTTCCTTTGAAAAACGTTCTGGTGACCAAAAATTATAAGCCTGAACTTTTTTGGATGGATCAGAAGTTTTATTACTTGAGGCTGAAGAAGAACTGGGTTGTCCCATGATTTCAGCCAGGTTGACGCTGCCACCGCCATCCTTTTCTTCTATTTCTATTGCGCCTTTTAGTAAGGCATCAATTTCTGATTGACTGAGCATAGCTCTCCAAATTACTGAACAACAAATTCAGTTAGGTAAACTGAAAGAATATGATACTCTGGCAAACGTTGTGTTATGAGATTGGATAATTCAAGACGTAAAGTTTCTTTTCCCTGGGCAGTATAAAGCTCTTCAAAAGTTTTTGAAGATATCAAGGTCACTACGGCATCATCAATAATAGGCAATTTGGAAGTAACTTCAGATGTGAATTCTGCAATATAGGTGTTTTTTTCTTCGATAGGCATTTCTAAATAAGCTGCTTCGCTGGGTGCAAATTCAATCACAATAGTGATACGGATATATTTTCGACCAAGAGGATCTGATAAATTGATGATCTTGGAACCGGTATTGATCATGATACCTTCACCGGCGACAAAAGTATGGTCAACAACTGGTTCAGTAAGGACTGCACCTTCAGCGGCTAATGTTTCATCAACTGGGACGGTGGGGTAGTTATATTGAAGATAAAAAGGTTTTGGCAGATTATCAGGTGCAAAAATAATATAAGCTGCCGCCAATCCGGTTAAAGAAAAAATTCCCATAAGTACAAGAGCGAAAATTTGCAGAATTTTTGGCAAGATTGATTGTTTTTTTGGATTTTCCATGTTAATTCCTTTTTATTGAATCGAACCACCCGTGGTGATACTGCTGGATGTATCAGGATAAATAATGACAATTTCAGCCCGGCTGTTCATAGAACGATGTTCATCAGTATCGTTCGGAAAAACCGGAGCGTACTCACTTTTCCCTGATATTGTTAACCGTGCAGGATCTATGCCTTTACCAATTAAATATTGCGCTACTACATTGGCACGTGCTACTGAAAGTTCAAAGTTATTTGCATATTTTGGATCAGATGGTGAAGAATTGTCAGTATGACCAACAATGCGTAATTGATTTTGCATGGAATTTAGCATCCCGATAATACCGTCCAATACGGGATAACCTTGTGGGTATAGATTGGCCGTTCCGGGGTAAAAAATTAAACTTTCACTCAACGATATTAGGACACCCTCAATGTTAGTTTGAACACTGACACCGGAACCCATATTCATTTCATTTAACATGGTTGTTAATTGACTGGCAACTTCATCTGATTGAGGTGGTTTTTCTGGCATTCCTGGAATGGAGATAGGCGCCGGCGCACTATTGGGATCTGTTCCACCTCCACTCGCACTGATCGAATTGGAAACGACTTTTACTGCACCACCAGTTGAAAAAGCCGCTCTCATACTTTCTGCAAGAATTTTATATTTTGCGACATCTACTTGACCTAATGACCATAAAACAACAAAAAGCACAAATAGTAGAGTGATAAAGTCAGCGTAACTGACCAACCACCGCTCTTCGTTCTCATGGGCTTCGCTATGTCCCTTTTTCTTGCTCATCTATTAGGCCTTTGCGCTTTCAGTTGATGTTGCGCCAGATTTCTTTTTACCGTCGTCAGATTTGACTTCTTTGGGAGCCAGAAATGCATTTAGTTTTTCACGAACGATACGGGGATTTTCACCTGCTTGCAAAGCAAGAATACCTTCGGTGAGCAGGTATCGGTAATGCACTTCTTCAGCACTTTTATTTTTTAGATTATTTCCTATGGGAAGGAAAATGAGGTTAGCAAACAGCAGACCCCATAGGGTTGCTAAAAAGGCACCTGCAATTGCTTCAGCGAGTTTTTTCGGATCATCAAGCATTTCAAGCGCATGCATAAGCCCCATAACGGTTCCAATAATACCAAAGGTTGGGGCGAAAGCACCAGCACCTGCAAATGCAGCGGCACCTTTTTTATGGCGCTCCTCGAGATTTTCAATATTGGTTTCCAAAATCGACCTAACTTGTGCCGGATCAACGCCATCAACCACAAGCATAATTCCTTTTTGAAGAAATGGATCTTTAATTTTTTTACTTTCTTCTTCAAGTGCAAGCAATCCTTCGCGCCGGGCTTTATCTGCCATTTTTGTTAATAGTTCAATCGCTTCATTTGGGTTATGTTTGTGCTGTTTAAATGCTTCAGAAATAATTTTTGGAAGTGTTGCAAAGGTCTTGGCGCCAACTGAGATTGCTGTTGCTGACAAAGAGCCGGCAAAGATCAACAAGATTGCTTGGGGAACCGCAAATAACTGTCCGGGTTCGCCGCCATCCAAAATCAAGACAACCACAACTGTTGCAAAGCCGATAACTAATCCAAGTAGGGATGAAAGATCCATTATTCCTCTTTATTGGTTTTGTTTATTGAGTTATAAGAACCAGTACCATGCACGTTTTGTTGGTATGCAATTATTCTCTCAAGTATCTGTTCAGCAGTATCTCGAACGATAATTTTATAATCCGAGGTCAATGTGATCACTGTATCTGGAGTATGCTCAATTGACCTGATTAATTCTGCATTTATATAAAATGTCGATCCATCAAAACGGGTAACAAGAATCACAATATCCTGCCTTTCAAATAGCAACGCCTAATACGGGGGTTGCTAGAAAATACTTTAGCACACCTGATTGGTAGAACCTGTAAATTGACCGTGAAAGGAGTGTTAAGACCGTCTAAAAAAAATATTATCGGTTACTTTTTTAAAATCATTAGCTATTTAATGGGAATTTTCGTTTTTGTATAAATTGATTATAATTATTGTTAATATTTTTAGATCAATAGACTAATTTTACTATATTTTTATTCGTGATAATTTCAGGTAGCAATTTATTCAACAGGCGCTTATAATGGATAGTATTATGATTACTGTTTCATTACAAAAAACAATCAAAGAGGGAGGGTATTGATGGAACAAGCAAATATCCTTGTAATCGAAGATGATGATATTGTATCCAGAACTATTGAACGTTGCTTAAGAAGAGAAAATTATAAAGTCGCTTTAGCAAGTTCAGGTGTCGAAGGTTTGCAATTGGCACACAAAAGAATTCCTGAACTTGTTATTCTTGATGTTATTATGCCTGGAATGGATGGGTATACAGTTTGCAGAGAAATGCGGGCAGATCCCCTCTTGGTAAATGTACCAATCTTATTTCTGACTGCAAAAACCAAAGATGAAGATAAAATTACCGGGTTTAATGCCGGCGCTGATGATTATCTCGGAAAACCTTTTAATCTGGATGAACTGATTTTACGAGTAAAGGCTATCATTCGTAGAACAAAAGCTGTAAAAAAAGAAGCAGAAGCTGAATCAGGGAATAAGCCTTTTTCGATCAGCAATATGTTTTCAAAAAATAAAAACAATTCAAAAGAAAATAAAACTGAACAACAGCCTTCAATCCCATTGCATTGCATTCAATTGCAAGGTTATATTCTTGACACAAAAACCTACGAATTAACAATTCCCGGAAATACAAAAATTCGGCTTACTCCGATACAGTACGACCTCTTATATCATTTAATGAGTCACCCGGGCGAAATATTTTCTCCGAATAGGCTATTAGATGAAGTCTGGGATTATCCATCAGATACAGGCAGCCCTGATCTGGTTCGAGTTCATATTAAAAACCTCAGAGAAAGGGTTGAACTTGATCCACATTTACCCAGTTTTATCGAGACTGTGCCAGGATATGGATATACAATAAAAGCAGAGCATTCATAATTAATTGAGCTCTGTCATTGTAAACAAATATGGATTCCGACCTCGATAAATTGGAACTTGTTTCAAAATTAGATATTGCCATTAGTGAAGCTGATTCACTTCGTGGAGTTATCAAAATAGGCCTGCCGGGCCTGCTGGAAATTCTTAATCGGGAAAATGGGGGCATTTTCATTCCAAAAACCTATAAAAAAAGGGAACATATCTGGCTTACCTTGTCTCCATTAGATAAATGGGTTGATGGAAATCGTAATATTTCAGCACAACTTTTATATGAAATAACTAATTTTATTGAGGGTAAATCAAGAGAAGAGAAGAGTTATAGACGGGATTATTTTCAATTAATCCCTGTTTATTGGAAACAAGACATCCAGGCGATCATCGTTCTGGATGCTAAAGAGATACCTGAAATTGATGTTGCGTTTATCCAACTGGTTGGTAATAGTATTGCACGTGAATTACATTTTCATCAAACAAAAGTCACAACGATAAGTAGTGAACAGTATCTCACCACATTAAGAATTATTTCAGCAACACAAAGTTCTGAATTAAACTTAAATGATGTACAACTTTGGATTCTAAAGGGTATTAAAGATACATTTAAAGGGGAGATGGCAGGTCTTGTTTTGGTAGATCCTGAGAATCCATCAATCGCCCAGAAGAAAATGGTGGGTTCTGGATCAGAATGGTTGATTAACGACACGATCCGTTTCGAAAAAGGAATACTGAAGAATTGTGTTGAAAAAAGCCTCTTCTACCAGGTTGTGGATGTATTAAATGATCAACTTTTCGATTACGAAACAGATTCATGTCGAGATATTACACAAAGATCCATGATCTGTTCTCCCATAATCGTAAATTCGGTTACAGTTGGTGTTATTACCATCTATAACTCCCCTCATACCCCGTTGGATGCTTTTGATCAGGGACTTTTGGTCTCACTTACAACTTCTTTGGCTAACAGCATCTACAATAATCAACTAATTCAACAATTAAAAATTGCAAACGCCGATCTTGAGGCTAGCGGTTGGGAACTATTAAACTCACGAAACACATTAAGAGCACTTTTTGATAGTATTCCTGCTTCATTTTATATTATTGATCGTAACTATTCTCTGGTGGCAATAAACAGAAGTCGCGCCACGCGGGTTGGAGTAGCGCCAAATCTTCTTGTAGGAAAAAGGTGTTATGAAGCGTTGCATCACCAAAGTGCTCCTTGCCCTGGCTGCAAAGTGGCAGAAACTTTATATAATGGTGGATTGACCAACCGAAATCAACGATTTTGGGGCGACAATGACACTTCGACAGAGTGGGAGATCAGCACTTATCCGATCTTTGATAATAATGAATTGGTTATTCAGGCAATTCTTTTTGAACAAGATGTGACTGAAAAACGCCATTTGGAAACTGAACTTATCCAAAGTGAAAAGCTTGCAGCCGTGGGTCAGTTAGCCGCAGGGGTTGCTCATGAGATCAACAACCCGTTGGCAGCAGTCATCGCAAATGCTCAGATATTGATGCGTGATTTACCAAAAGATGAAGAAGATTGGATGGAATCGGTAAAACTTATTGAAACTGCCGGGCAACGGGCGGGTAACGTCGTGAAAAACTTACTTGGCTTAGCCCGAAAAGAATTGTATGAGTTCCTTCCGATCGATCTCAATGAATCAATTCAAAATGCATTGAATCTCTTATCTCATGAATTATTGGTCCATCCAGTTTCGATTAACTTTGATCCCGGCCAGGATTTTCCAATGCTTGTTGCCAGTAAAGAAAACATGCAGAGCGTTTGGATCAATATCATTATGAATGCCATCGAGGCTATCGGTGATATGGAAGGAATCATTAATGTCAGTACGAGATACAAGGATGGAGAATTTACTATTATCATTAAGGATAATGGGCCTGGAATTCCAGAAAACCAGGTAGGTAAAATATTTGAACCCTTCTTTACAACTAAAAGTCCTTTAAAAGGAACTGGTTTAGGTTTATCAGTAGTCCATCGAATTATAAAATCACATGGGGGACGTATATTAGTAGAAAGTGAATTGGGCAGGGGAACCCAATTCACCATTATGCTTCCTGAAAACAAACAATATTAAAATTAAATTGTACGCGCCAATCGGAAACCTAAAGCAGGAGAGACGTAATCTGCCAAAACACTTTCTCTGGCAGCACAACGTGCAAGTTTATGAGAATAATACCAGGCGCCGCCTCTGACGATGCATTTGTTTATTGAGGCATCTCTCTCACCATTTTCTTTAAATGGATAAGGCACAAGGTACGAACTGGTCCATTCCCAAACATTACCGGCCATATCAGCAACGCCATAAACCGAATCGCCGCTTGGTGAATATGAACCATTTGGTGTGGTGGTGCGCTTCGCACTTTCAAGTGTATTGCACCGCCAGGGATCAAAGAAATCACCCCATGGATAAATTCTACCTTCAGGACCTCTTGCTGCCTTTTCCCATTCAGCTTCATTTGGCAAACGGTACTGGGTTTTCAAATTTTTTGAAATCCAATCGCAGTAGGCTATCGCATCAGATTTGGAAACGCCGGCAACAGGGTAATTGGCTTCACCTTCAGCATAATGAAATCCTATCCAGTTTTTTGGAACACGATGCCCAGTGTTATATATAAAAGAATAATATTCAATATTAGAGACTGGATATATTCCAATCTCAAATTTGGGAAGTTCAATTTTATGTTGCGGTTGTTCAACTTGGAACATGGCTTCTTCAACCCATTCTTCCGCCCATTTTTCTGTTTCCAAAAGAATCGCAATTTGTTGATCACTCGTTCCCATCAAAAAAGGGCCGGCTGGAATTTCAACCATTTGCGGCGGTTTCATGGATTCATTTACTTGATCTCTTCTGTGTTGATCTTCTTTTAAATCTTTTTCATTTGCCATTTTATCCTCTATGAAGGTGTTTTGAGAATTTCAGAAAAAGCGGTTAAAACTTCATGAATGTGATCATCATTATTCTGACTTATCGAATACAAATAACCTTCATCAGATTCTGCAATATGTAATACGGAATTTTGAACAAAATTATCTAATACATCATACCAGTTCAAATGATTATGTATGATTAAACCATATTTTGATAAATCTTGATAACCTCTCACATCATTTGTAACCCATGGAATATGAAGCCCCATTAATTCTAAAATGTTTCTGTAAAATGCACCTCTTAAAATTTGAGTATCCCAAAATAATCCCAAGTCAACGATGGGTAAGAAATCTGGCCAACGATAAGAAATACCCGAAGGAAAATCCGATTCAGTAACCTCATTCTTGAAGTTCATTTTGTTGTTCGAAGAACTTAAATTTAACCATTTTGTTTTTGGGTATTTGTTGTTTATACGTTCAATAACTGATTCCAAAAATTCATCAGTTTCTTTTGTGTTGGAAGCGAATGCAACGATAAAGGAATTGTCTCTTATTCTCGTTTTCTCTCTTAGTGAATCGAAATCGATAAATTCAGGGATTACTCTAACCGGGGCAGTCACCGACCATAACTCTTGTTGAACAAGCGAAGAGACAAAAATACAATCAGCAAGGTGTAAACCCCAACAAAATTTTTCACTTTGATCAAGTGCTTTACTTTCGTTGGAATGATAATCAGAGTAGATTTGTGATATTGAAAACAATCCTTCTGATTTGGGATATAAAAACTGACTCTGCGATTCAGAAAGAAGGGGAATATCTACAATAACTTTTTTACCACGTGATTTCCAATGGTTGACTGTATTTAAAAGATCAATGTCAGGTGAACCCTCAATGAAAATTAGATTCGAATTGTTGCAAATAAGGGTAGCTTCTCGAGATTTATTGCTAAATTCCTCAGAATTAATGAGTTCAACGTTGTGTAAGCCCATTTTCCGCAAAGTATTAAAAATCAAAATACCGCGCCACGCGGAATTATTTATTTTTGAATATGTGGCATTTGTTTTAACAAAAACTATATTCACTTTTAATCCCAAAAAATTTATGAATTAGAACCCGCTGTTAATTTGTTTATTAAAGATAACCATTGCTCACCAATTATTATGTCTTCCCTTAATAAAGCATGTTTTTTACCGGCTTGACCAAGCGAAGTCCTTAATTCCTGGTCCTGAATGAATTGGCGAAGATAACTATGCCATTCATCAGGATTTTCTGCAGTAACTCCACCAGCTTGCCATCGAATATAATCCGGCATGGGAGATGCGATCCACGGAATTCCTTTAATACTTGCTTGAACCAATAGCCTGTCTGTTGTAACAAGATGATAAGGAGTTGAGTTTAAGGGAACAAGTAATATGTCAATTTGGTTGAGAATGTACGGCATTTCTTCATCAGGCACATGAGGAAGGAAAACACGCCGATTCTCAGAAATATTTTCAAACATTTTGTAAGTTACTGGATCGCCGCAGACCACAAGTTTGGTTTGCGGATATTCTCGTAAAATTCTGATGATTATTCTGCGATATTTCTGCACATCTTCAAAATTACCTTGAATTCCAATTAATCCAATATTCACACTATTTCGAGATGAACTGTTTTTCTGCCATTGCTCATTATTTTTTGACCAACCAAAGGGAACAACTTCTACGTTGTATCCGGTTTCTTTGATATGAGCTGCTATGGATTCGCCAGGGACTGTTATGAGATTGGCAAAAAGCATTGCGGCCGTATATGAACGAGATTTTTCAAGAGATCCCAAACCTGCATTTGTGTAATCAGGATGGTTGATGGGCATGTATTCAAAATCATCATCCAGGTCAAGAACTAAAGGAATGTGTTGAGCAGAGTAACTGGCCATTTTTTCCATCATGGCAGGGTTTACGTGTGCATTAAAAGAAACCACAAGATCAATATCTTCTTTGTTGAAATCTGGTTCAAAATCAGCAAAAGTAACTTTTACGCCATTTTTCTCAAGTACTTTTTGAAAAGTATAAATTCTCTCAGATTTATTCTCTGAATCAGGAACAAGAAATACAACATTTTTCAGTAAACTCTTTGTCGATGATTGTTTATGATTACTATCCTTATTTTCACCATCTTGCAATGAAACAGATTCCACTTTAAGTGATTCAATATTCTCTTTTAATGCTTGGAGCATATTTACCAAATCAAAGCGGCGGTCATTTTTGGCTTGACGTATATTTAGCTCGATAAGTGCTGGCAGCAAGGTATCAATCTGTTCAAGATTCTTTGCGACGATTTCAGCAGGGTTATGTGAATGAACGATATTGTCCAATAAGGATGCCGCAGACAGAATTTCTGCTTCTGTTACTGGAGTAGGGCGCCCGGTGATATCCTGCAGCATTTTTGATACTGAAGCAGAATCTGTTGGAATTTCTTCAGATGCATGAGTGTTCAACTCAAGTGCAGAAAGTTTGACCCTTCTTTGAATTACTTCATTGTCAGGCTCTAAAGACAACGCTTTTTGATATAGTTTCTCTGCAGAGGGGTAATCTTCATTTGCGAGGTAGAGGTCACCTAAAAGCAGATATGACTCTACATCATCTGGGTAATCTGACAAAATTTTCTTATATACATTGACAGCTTCCTTGAAATTATTATTTTCAAGATGAGAAATGCCAACGTTTTTCCGTTGTTTTAAATCATCCATTTCAAAATCCATAAGTTGAGGGTCATCAATAACAATTTCCATTTTTACCTTATTTAGGCTAGAAATCAATGGTATGAACGAATCCGTTTTTAATGGGATTCACATGAACACTTACTTACAGGTAATAATTTAGCAGATTCGGAAGAATAGCGTAATAAAACTTCTCTGAAGCCCGCGTAAATACAAGATAAACTTGTTCAATAAAATTTATAAATTTGGAATGGAATTAATCACGTGTGATTGGGAAGAATATTCTTTCTTTGGTAATTTTTTACATTGAGTTTACTGAACCTTCATCCACCAATGAATAAAATCATAATTATGACTAATTTTGTTCAATTTCCTTCGAGTCTTGCAACCACTTCTTTATCTACTGCGCTTGTCTCAAAAACCAGTACATCTCTATCAAATTCAAGTTTTAATGATTTGTTTTCAACATTGTTGTCAGATATTAATTCTCTTTCTGGTCCGGCCGAAAACAGCCTTGCTTCAAATGACATTATGAGCCCTGTGTTGATGATGTTGTTCAACAAGCTTTTTGGAAATGACTTTTCATCCTCAAAAATATCGATAGAAAGTCCAAAAGGTTTGCCTGTGAATGGCGTTTTAACCCAAAGTAGTCATGATGGACATGTGGCGCTTGATTTTGGCGTACCTGTTGGTACGAATATCAGATCGACAATAGCGGGCAGGGTAACTTACGCGGGGTGGAATAATGAGGGATATGGCAACTTGGTGATCGTGGATAATGGCGCTTATAAAACTTATTATGCCCACCTTTCCAGCATACCTGTTAAAGTAGGCCAAAAAGTAAGTGATGGAGATATTGTGGGATTATCTGGAAATACAGGTAATTCAACCGGTCCTCATTTGCATTATGAAATAAGAAAAAATGGCGTTGCAATTAATCCTTTATCGACATTAAGGGTGTAAATAATAGATTAATGCATCCTTTCCGATCTTTTTATATACGATTTACGCAGTAGGTAGAACCAAAATGCTAATCTATTACCGTATTAATTGTTACTATTCAATTTGATTAGCGGAAAGAATACTCTATGGCTTTTGATATCAGTGAAGACGAATTACCCATTTTTCAGGCCGAAACTGAAGATCATTTAACAACTCTTGAAGATGGTCTCGTACGTCTTGAACAAGACGATAGAGATCCTGAATTGCTTCAAGCCCTCTTTAGAGCTGCTCATACCATAAAAGGTACAGCTGGCATGATTGGCCATAAGAGGCTGGTCGAAATCACACATGTCCTTGAAAATGCATTCGATGCAGTCAGAAAAAGCCAACTTCCAATTTCAACAAACCTTATCGATTTGTGTCTGGATACAGTTGATATATTGCGGTCATTGCGTGATGAAGTCATCACAAATGAGACCAGCGCATGCGATGTTCCACAAATGATTGAAACATTCAAGACTTTCTTGGATTCTGCCATGGATTCTTCTCGTGAGCAGAAAGAAAAAGATAATTCGAATATCAAAAATGAAGTCCCGGCCGCTGCTCGCATTGAGAAGGTGATCGAGGATAAACAACCGATAAAGAAAGCGGAACCAGAATCCAAACCAGAACCACAAATCAAACAAGAAGCTGTCGAAAAAGAAGAAGCTTCAAAAGAATTGCACATTGAAGTTGATATTTCTTCTACCAGTGTTGCGTCCGCTGCAAGAGCGTTTCAAATATTAATGATCCTTCAAGGGGCTGGCGAGATTGTCGACCTGGTTCCCACACAAAAAACCATAGAAAGTGCTGCGCCAGTTGGTCATCTATCGGCGAGAATTATTCCGAGCAAATCTGAAGAAGACATAAAAAAAGAGATTCTCAATATTCCAGAAATTGATCGATTGGTTTTTAAGAACGAAGTAATATCCCTCATGGCAGCTTCTGCAGCAACCGAGAATGCTGCTGTTGCAGACCAGCCTGAAATTGAAGTAAATCGTCTGGGGGAATATTTATTATCCAAGAGTTTTATTACTGCTGCTGAACTAAAAACGGTTCTTGAAAAACAAAAAACTTATCCTCCTGATAGCGCTCCTTTGCTGGGTCAATTGCTTGTTTCGATGGGATTGTTAACCCAATCAGTCGTTGATCAGGCTATCGAAGAGACAATGAACCAAAAACGTACTGCGATATTAACCGGTGCTGATGGGACAAAAGCGGGCGACCATCTGGTGGATCGAACCGTTCGAACAAGTGTGGAAAGACTTGACGCACTGATGAACCTGGTTGGTGAATTAATCACTGATCGAAACCGGTTGATTAAGATTCACTCAGCCTTTGAACGGGATTTCAGAGGGAATGAAAATACAAATATATTGTCTGAGGCTGTAGTTCATATTGGAAGGATTACAGATCAATTACAAGAAGAAGTTATGCATATTCGTATGCTGCCTGTTGCGAATGTATTCAAGAAGTTTCCACGTATGGTCAGAGATATGGCCCAAAAAGTCGGTAAAGAAATTGACCTTGTTATCCGCGGACAGGAAACTGAATTAGATAGATCTGTTATTGAAGAAATAAATGATCCTCTGATCCACTTGATTCGTAATTCTGTTGATCATGGTGTTGAATCACCCGAAAAGCGTTTGGAAGTTGGTAAAGACAAACGTGGAACAATTATTCTTTCAGCTCGTCACGATCAAGGACGTATTGTTATCACTGTCGAAGATGATGGAGGAGGAATTAATACTGCCAAAATTAAGGCGGCTTCGGTTCGAAAAGGAGTCATCACTCAGGCAGAAGCAGACAGCATGTCTGATGAAAAAGCCATAGATCTTATCTTTGAATCTGGGCTTTCGACTGCAGAAAAGATTACTGATATATCAGGCCGCGGTGTCGGCATGGATATTGTGCGAAGTAATATTGAACGGTTAAACGGTTCCATCCTTGTAGATTCTGTTCCTGGAAAAGGTTCGCAATTTCAGATTATTTTGCCTTTGACTCTAGCAATTGTTCCTACTTTGTTGGTTAAAGTTAGAGATTCAATATTTGCCATACCTCTTGTTACTGTAGTTGAAACGCAAAAACTGGCTGATCAAAAATTCCAAACAGTTAATGGTAAATCTGTCGTTGTTTTGCGAGAAAAGATTATTCCATTAATTAAATTAGCTGATGTTTTTGATTTAACCGAAGAGAAAAACGAAGCCAATTATTCATATGTTGTTGTGGTCAGAGCCAGCAAGCAGGAAGTTGGAATTGTTGTTGAACATCTTGTTGGTGAAGAAGAAGTTGTTGTGAAATCCTTTGGTCATGTAATTGGTGACATTCAAGGTGTTTCGAGTGCTGCAATTTTAGGGGACGGGCAAATTGCATTAATTGTTGACGTTCAAGGTCTAATCAAATTATCTGCGATTCATTAACAAAAGGAAAAAATGACCGAGCTAAGATCAATTTTTACTGACGAGTTTGTAAACCTTCTTACAAAAATTTCCAAGGAAGGAATCGAAAACGCCTCCAAGGGTTTTGCTGGAATGCTTGGAAAAGAATTACAGGTAAAAAGTTCGACTGCAAAACTGGTTAAGCTATTAGACATAAATAAAATGCTGGGCGGACCTGAAGATGAGACCGTTGCAATATATTTAAAAACCGAGGGTGGTATCGCTGGACAAATGATGTTGGTGATGCCCTTTGAAAAAGCCATGGGTCTCGTTGACATGATCATGGGAGAGCCCGTGGGAACAACGACCTCCCTGGGAAAAATGGAAAAATCAGCATTACAGGAACTTGGAAACATCACTGGAACATACTTCTTAAATTATGTATCTGATAATACAGGAAGTTCAGTACGCCCTACGCCACCTGCTGTAATGGTTGATATGTGCGCCGCAATTTTGGACATTGTGATTGCCACGGCGGGTATAGAAAACGAGGAAGTATTGATGTTTAATGCTGATTTTGTTCAGGGCGAATTATCAACTGAAATTCAATTTTGGGTTATCCCTGATCCAAAGACCATTTTGGCTTATGGAGCAAAATAATTATTGTTATGGAAACGAGCGTAGGCGTTGGATTAGGTGAAATTGCGGTTAGCCAAAACCGTGATGAAATATTGGTGGCATTTGGCCTTGGATCTTGTGTAGGTATAGGTGCATACGATCCAGTTAAGGGTATTGCCGGATTGTTGCATGCTGTA
This sequence comes from uncultured Anaerolinea sp., assembly GCA_964597505.1. GTDB lineage: Bacteria > Chloroflexota > Anaerolineae > Anaerolineales > Anaerolineaceae > UBA6107. The sequence continues at coordinate 26,023 of CAZQXI010000005.1, forward strand.
TTGCCGGAACCATTAAATGGATCTGACCTTACATCTACAAAATATGTTGGCAATGGAATAAATAAACTCTTTGAGGAAATGATAAAAAAAGGAGCAGCTAGAGAGAGACTTATTATTCGTATAGCTGGTGGAGCAAATATGTTAACCTCCCCGGGGCTTTCAAAAACCTTTGATATTGGAACAAGAAATATAGCCATGGCTCAAAGCATTTTGGAATCTCAAAAAATGAAAATTGTTAGTCAAAATGTTGGCGGCAATATTGGTAGAACTTTACGTGTTTATGTTGTTGATGGAAAAATGACAATCAGAATGATCGGTGAAAAAGAAACCGTTTTTTAGATTTTTTATTTACGAAGGAGTAAAAGGATGGCAAAGATTTTAGTTGTGGATGATGCAGAATTCTTGCGCGTCAGAATTTCAAAAATGCTGGTCGGTGATGGCTATGAAGTTATTGAAGCCGAAAATGGTTTGTTAGCTTTAAATGCCTTCAAAGCACAAAAGCCTGACGTTGTTCTTATGGATATCACAATGCCTGAAATGGATGGACTTACTGCCTTGCGTGAAATTCTGGCGGTTGATTCAGGCGCAAAAGTAATCATGTTAACAGCACTTGGACAAGAATCGGTTGTGCTTGAAGCAATCAAATCGGGAGCAAAAGATTTTATTGTCAAACCTTTTGAAAGAGATCGTGTCATCGGGGCTCTTCAAAAACTGGTCGGGTAATAATGACTACTGCCCGGAATACGTCAGGTACAGATTCAAGCAAAATCATCAAAGTAATGGTTGTTGATGATTCAGCATTCATGCGTTTTTCGATCACAAAGCATCTAAATGCAACGCCGAATATTCAAGTGATTGTTACTGCCAGCGATGGTCGAGAAGCGTTAGAACTGTTAGAGAAATTCCATCCAGATGTTATTACTTTGGATGTAGAAATGCCTCGCCTGGATGGTCTTTCCACATTAAAGGAAATTATGGCACACCATCCGTGCCCGGTAATTATGCTGAGCAGTTTGACAAAAGAAGGTGCAACCGAAACCATTCGAGCCTTGACATTGGGAGCAGTTGATTTTGTTGCTAAGCCAGAGAACAAGATCAACATTTCAGATGTCATGAATGAGGTGGTTGCGAAAATACTTAAGGTTGTCAATGCTAAAGTGTTTTCAATACCAATCAGCACGCAACAACCCAGAGCCATCGTAAAAAATGACTCAAAAATTGTCAGGCCTTTAACAAGTAAAGATAAAGTTCTTATCATTGGTTCTTCAACCGGTGGTCCAAGAGCGCTTAATACCTTGGTCCCTGAATTGGAGAGTATTCCTGCTGCTATATTAATCATTCAACACATGCCTGTTGGATTTACCCATTCACTTGCAGAAAGGTTGGATTCTGCATCGAAAATAAAAGTGAAAGAAGCAGAACCCGGTGATCAACTTGAAGTGGGTAAGGCTTTGCTTGCTCCTGGTGGATTCCATATGGTGTTGGATAGTGATAAACGTATCTCATTAAATCAAAATCCAACCGTTCATGGTGTACGTCCGGCAATTGATGTGACAATGTTTTCAACTGTTCAACATTTTGGTAAATCAGTAGTCGGTGTCATCCTAACTGGAATGGGTATGGATGGCACAAGTGGCTCAACCCTGATTCATGAATCGGGCGGTTATATTTTTGCAGAAGATGAATCTTCATGTGTTGTCTGGGGTATGCCAAGAAGTGTTACTGAGGCTGGCGTTGTTGATAAAGTGGTTCCGCTTTCAGATATGGCTTCTTCTGTCATGAGTTATCTCAGAAAATCAGATTAGAAATTCGGGAAAAGTATCATGGAACAAGATGTATACCTGCAAATACGATCAACCGTAAAGAAAATACTCGATATAGACCTGAGTGGTTATAAAGACGAGCAGATGAAGCGGCGTCTCGATTCTTGGATTATCCGCATGGGAGATGCCACATGGGATGATTATTTTGCCAGGTTAAAAATACAAGAAAAAGAGCTATCAAGATTTCGTGACTATTTAACAATTAATGTTACTGAATTTTTCAGAGACAATGAACGGTGGAATTCATTGAAAACGCAGGTTCTACCTTCTTTGATAGATTATGTTAAAAACCCAAAAAATGGGAAAAAGAGTTTAAAAATTTGGAGCGCAGGTTGCTCTATTGGAGCAGAACCTTTTACACTTTTAATGATTATGGAAGAGTTAAATCCAGGAATCCCTTATAGCATTGTGGGTACTGACTTGGATCGCGGAGCTTTGGAAAAAGCAAAGGCTGGTGGACCCTTCAGACAGGATGAAGTGAAGAATGTTAACGAAAAACAACTTTCTCGCTATTTTAGGTCTGACTTTCCTCCATATTTTGTCAAAGAAGAACACACAAAAAAGATTGAATTCAAAGAAAAGAATTTGATCACTGATAGCTATGATAGTGATTTTGATTTAATAGTTTGCAGGAATGTAATTATTTACTTCACAACTGAAGTTAAGTCATTATTGAATACCAAGTTTCACAAAGCATTAAGACCTGGGGGAATTCTCTTCCTAGGTGGAACCGAAATCATACCTCGGCCGAATGAATTTGGACTAAAAAATATGGGTATTTCCTTTTATCAAAAGACTGATGAGATAAAAAAATGAGCGTAAGCATTGATGAGTTGGTAAACCAAGTAGGGAACCTGCCTCCATTACCACAAGCAGCCCAGAAAGCATTGGCGTTAATACGAGACCCGAAATCGAGTATGGCCAGTGTATCTGAAGTGTTAGGCAAGGACCAAGTGTTAACCAGTTTAATCTTGCGTATGGCAAATTCCGTATATTATGGATTAACTTTTCCTGTTACAACCGTACAGCAAGCAACTGTGGTATTGGGGCAGAGCACTATCCAATCCATAATTCTAGCGGCTTCTGTTGCACCTTATCTTGAAAGACCAATTCCAGGGTATGGATTGGATCGGGGAGAACTGTGGAGGCACTCAATTGGCGTCGCTGCTGGTGCAAGATTTGTTGCTGAACCTTTTGGCAAAGAAGCATCAGAAACTGCATATCACGCTGGATTATTATGCGATATTGGTAAACTTGCATTTGAATTTTTACTCAGAAAAGAACAACAAAAATTTTCCAATTGGAAAAATATGTCTTTTGAAGATTTGGAAAATAAACTATTTGGTGTAAATCATGCAGAACTTGGTGCTGAGATTGCGCGGCGCTGGCGGTTGGCAGATCCGCTTATTTCAGCCATTCAATACCATCATACCCCACAGCTCGCAGGAGAATACAGTCTTATTGCGTCTGCAGTACATTTGGCAGACTCTGCAATGATGATGATGGGAATTGGAATCGGCATTGATGGGTTGCAATATAGTTTAAATGATTTTGCTCTCGAAAAACTGGATTTCAATCAACAAAAAATGGACGCATTGATAACCAAGATTAGTGAATATGTAAACGAGGCAGAACTATTTATTGGAATTAAGAGATGATCAGTAGTTAATTGCTTTAAGCAGGAGGAAGATTGCATGAATGTTAAATTTTTAAATCCCTTTGTCGATGCTGCCGCGGAAGTGTTGATGGCAGAGGCGAAAGTAACTATCAACAAAGGTACTTTAACTCTTCAAAAATCGGCAATGACGACGGATGAAGTAACTGTATTAATTAATTTAGTGGGACAAGTTCAAGGTGTGGTTTTATTTGGTCTTTCAGAAGAGCTTGGCATGAAGCTTGTTTCGAAAATGATGGATCAGGAATTTACTGCATTCGATAACTTGGCGCAAAGCGGAGTTGCAGAGCTAGGAAATGTTATCTCAGGCCGGGCAACCGTTATGTTGTCAGATGCTGGATATCAATCCACAATTTCACCTCCTACAATGATTACGGGCAAGGGAGTTCAAATTTCGACTCTGGATTTCCCTCGAATTGTTGTTCCCTTGACATGTGAATTTGGGGTAATGGTAATTCATTTAGCATTACGCGAAAGCCAGGCAGGTGAATGGAACGATAATTTCGTCCCATTAATCAAGCAGGCCACTACTTCAAAGTAACAGAATCAAGAATGAGGACCTAAATGAATGTAAAATTTTTAAATCCATTTATTGAAGCGGCTTTTGAAGTATTGAAAGCAGAAGCCGGTATCACTGCAGAGCGGGGCAATCTTGGGTTGGAACAAAATGAATATAAGACTGATGATATTACAGTAATTCTGGCACTCGTCGGCACTGTTGAAGGAACTGTTTATTTTGGAATGTCTGATGATACAGCAATGTTATTGGTATCAAAAATGATTGGCGAGAATATCACTTCATTCAACAGCCTTGCCCAAAGTGGAATCGCTGAACTTGGAAATGTTATAACTGGAAGAGCAAGCGTCAAGCTTTCTGTGGCAGGTTTTGAAGCGACAATTTCCCCTCCTACATTGCTTTTGGGAAAGGGTGCAACGATCTCTACATTGGATTTTGCCAGAATTGTTGTTCCGGTCTTGTTTGATGGAACTGGAATCAATATCCATTTGGCATTAAGAGAAGGCAAATTGCAGGGTCAGACTACTGCTCAGATGGCAATTCCATCCAAACCTGATTTTTCTAAATAACGATACGCTAAAATTTACGGAGCATGCTTATGAGTACGCAAATGGTTGTTTTTAAATTATCTAATGAGGAATTTGCTGTAGAAGTCTCTTCAGTTGAAGCGATTATTAAGCTTCAGGCGATCACTAAAGTACCCCATGCTCCGGCACATGTGGTCGGAGTGACTAATTTGAGGGGCAATATCGTTCCGGTCATCGACTTAAAAAAGAGGCTTAGTTTACCGGCAACTGAGAATAGTTTGGATACAAGGATTATTGTCGCTTTGCTTCAAGATTCTAAAGTTGGTATGATTGTTGATGCGGTTTCGCAAGTTATTGAGATCGATGATTCACAAATAGAACCGACCCCGCAAATATCTACTTCTATTGATTCAACATATATCCGAGGTATTGTTAAAGTAGAAAATCTTCTCGTCATCATGCTTGATCTTGCAATGATCTTTTCTGACGAGAAGATGAAAAATTAAATTTATTAAGCTATTTTAATATACCACCGCAAGCTACGGAATCCACAGGATGGGTTCCTTTACTGGATTTCCATTCACGATTATCGATTTTTATTTGACACATTATCTGTCCGTTTTGTGACGGGTTGCTGGCTGTTAAGAAGACTTCACTTCCAACAGGAAGGGTAATAGTTCTAGAGAAAGGTGTCGTAACCATGGATGGATTAGTATTAACACCGACGCTACTTGTATAAATTATTTGTGCGTAACCTCCGTCAGAATTTACAACGTAGGTAACTTGACGTAAAGTGTTTTTATCCGAGGATTGTGATTTTAATAGCCATATTCCAATGAGTGCAACAATAACAACAACTACGATGGCGATACCAATAGCTCCGGTTCCTCGGGAAGAGGATTTTTCTTCAATAGTCATTTCTTAACCACCTAAAATAATTATAAAATTTTTGTTTTCATTTTGATTAAGTATATATTGGAATTCAAAAAAAAGGAACATAAATAAACAGGCAATTATTCAAAAATGACAGTTTCTTTTATAAAAAAAGAATCCTCTATTAGAGGATTCTTTTTGTTCGAGCGGGAGCGACGGGGTTCGAACCCGCGATCTCGGCCTTGACAGGGCCGCATGTTAGCCGCTACACCACGCCCCCGAACTTCAAGAAGTTTATCATAATCAAAAACTTACGTCAAGGCGATTAGGGGCAAATTGCAGAAATTTATGTGTATTAAAAGAATATTTTTAAAAGTTTTAGAGCCTTTTGTTTCCATGGAAGCCGGTGCGATACACCAGATCCACCGGTGAGTTTTGATTTATTCTCAAGGTACCAATGGTAATTACGGATCAAGGCATCTTTATTCGAATATTTGGGAGCATAGCCCAATTGAGCTTGAGCTTTCTCAATTGAAACAAAGGAATCTTTAGAAGCAGTTTCGTATATCCAAGGATAGAGCGGAGAAAGTTTTAGAAACTCTAATACTTTCAAAGCAAAGACTACAGGCTTAACTGGGAAGGGGATGATTTTCTTGCCAAAACCAGCTTCGTTTAGAACAGCCTGATAATCATTTTTCATTGTTGAATATATGGCAGCACCAATATTGAAGGTATCATTTACTTTTTCTTCTGAAAGAGTCATACAAGAGTGAATAGCCTGGCATAAGTCTTCAACATCAAGCAATTGATAAAGATTGTTGCCGGGTCCGATATTAGGGAAGTTTTTACCTTCACTGGCCCATTCATAAAAAATGGCAAAAACACCCAAACGTTCAGGTCCGACAAATGATTTTGGTCGGAGAATGGAAACAGATAAACCTTTTTCGCGATAACCTTTGCAGATTTCTTCAGCTTGAACTTTTGCTTCACCGTAAGGACCAACGCCATAAACCCGGTCTGTTTCATAAAGAGGATGATGATCTGGTACACCGTAGACAGCCGTTGAGGAGATGTGAACAAATCGTTTAATGTTGTATTGCAATGCCTGTTCCAGCACATTGTTGGTTCCAACAATATCTGTAGTGTAAATATCTTCGGGTGAGTATAGGGGTAGTGCTGCAGCAGTGTGGATGACCAGATCTGCACCTTTCATACTTTTTGCGAGTGCTTCCTTGTCTCGTATATCACCCTGTAAAAAGTCAATTTTATTGCGTTCGGGGTAATCAAAATCAACCAGGTCAATTCCTGCTATATCCGTGTACCCTTTTGAAAGCAAATAACGGACAAGATTGATGCTTAGGAATCCGCTGATTCCTGTTATATAAATTCTCATGATGGAACTCCGTTTGAACTCAATTACACTAAAATTAATTTAATCCAGTGAAGAAATCTTCATGTATTCTATCCCACTGATAAACCTCATCAGTTGAAAACCAATTCACAATTTCAATCTCAGCATTTTCCGGAGAATCCGATGCATGGGTGAGATTTCGACTGGTTAAAATTCCAAAATCATGTCGAATGGTTCCAGGCGCTGCTTCAACCGGGTTGGTGGCGCCCATCGTTTGCCTGACAGCTTTAATGGCATTTGGACCTTCCAAAACCATCGCCACAACCGGCCCACTGGTGATGTATTTTATTAAACCTTCGTAAAAGGGTTTTCCTTGATGTACTGCATAATGTTTGCGGGCTAATTCTTCTTTTACCAGAAGAAATTTTAACGCAGTGATTTTTAGTCCACGCATTTCAAGGCGTTTTATGATTTCCCCGGATAGGTTTCGTTTTACACCATCGGGTTTAATTAATACTAATGTTCTTTCCAATTTTATTCTCCAATTATGATGAGATTGTTTTTACCAGAATATCTTCTGCTTTTTGATAAGCAAAAAGAGCATCATTAAATTGATTGTTCTTTGAATAGATATCGCCCATACACTGCCAATAAGAAAAATTATTTTCATTTTCAGCGGATAACGCAGATAAAGCATCTAACGCAGGAGCTAACCCTTTACCTTGAGAGGCAATTTCTGTCACTTTCGCAGAAATGGTTTCAAAATCACCAGTTTCGATCAACTCGTTGATCGTTTCAATAACATTGTCAGCGGATATATCCATTACTGATTCAAGGTGTAATTCTGAAGTTTGAATTTCCTTAATTGGTTCGTTCTGTGTTTCTGATTCAATCATTTCGTTGGCATACTCTGTGAATTCAACCTCAGAATTGGAATCAGAATCAGAAGTTGCCATTGTGTTATCAACTTCTACTTGATCTACGGGTTCCTGTGCAACATTATCAAATTCGACTGCATCAGCATGTGGAATAACGGAAGGTTCGACAACTTCATTAGAAGAAATCTGATCTTCTGAAATTGGTTCCTCAATAAGTTCACTTTCAAATGTAGTGCTAGGTTCGATTTCGTCAGAAACTACCTCTGTTTGTAGTTGAGGTTCTTCTTCAGTTTTCAATCCACGCAACCAATCAAGTAATTCATCATTCGTCTGCTGAGAGATGAGCCCCTCTTCTGATTCAGCGGGAGATTCATCTAGTTCTTGAATGCTATCAACGGAATCTGTTGATGGTTCAGATAAAGAGGTGATGTCTTGGGCTATTTCAGGTTCAATTGCTACTTCCTGCGGAATTTGTTCTGAAGCATTTTGACTGATCAAAACTGATTTTACCCAATCAGGAATTTGGTCATCAGAAGTTATCTGGGCAGGTTCAACAGGGTCAGAAGGATGTTCGATTGCTTCAACATTTTCCAATTTGGATAGATCAACACTTTGCCAGCCATCATCAGCTGATTCTTCAACTTGTGGTATTTCCTGAATAACCGCTGTATCAGCAGGTTGTTCAACTTCATCAAAAATATTATCAAATGTTGTTTCTTCAAGAACAGGTTCTTCTACCTGGGTGTTAGGTTGAAGATCATCAGTTGGTTGGGAGGAAGGGGCTACTTCAGACTGAAGATCTCGCAGCCAATCAGGCATATCGTCAGAAGATTGAGTAGGCTGAGGTTCCTCGGCTTGAAAGTTTTTCAACCAATCAGGAAAATCCTGGTCAGATGAATTTGAAGAAGTGGATTGGTCTGAATTGGAAAATTGCGACATCCAATCTGAAGGAGGAAATTGTTTTTCTTCATTTCCATTTGAAGCCAGATTTTCATTATCCATTTTTCCCTCTTTTAATTCTGTGAATAGAGACGCCAAGTCGTCGTTAGTCACTGTTGTATCTGGGTCGGATTTATTGTCATTCGGCAATCCAGAAGTTGATTCATCGCCTGACAACTCGCCTGAAAGTTCAGATTCAAAAATAGATCCTTTATTTGATTCTCCAATACCAAGATCAGCATTTGAATTCCAACCAGCCTTTTTCATCCAATCAGGAATCTCATCATCGCTCTGTATTAAATTATTAACGACAGAATCTTCAATCTCTTTATTGTTTACCGCGAAAGGATTGGAATTGTTTGAAGAGGGAGGGGCAACAGGTTTCGAATTGTCATTCAACCAATTTAAAGACTCGGTAGATTTATTGGCTTCGGATATATTTATTTCTTCCAGCCAAACTGGAATTTGCGTATCCAAATTCGTTGAAGGGACATAATCAAGTTTCTCGAGAAGAACCTTGTTCTCAGGAACTTCCTGATCAGAAAAAGGTGAGGCGATGAATTGATAATAGGGATCAAGACTTACCAGGCGGTTTAAGTTGATTGCAGCCGCTTCTCCATCATTTTTACCAAGGTGAATTTGATGAAGAATGCGGTTGGCTTCAAAGCAATATGGGAATTTGGCAAGAATTGTGTTGCAGATTGTTTCGGATTCTTCAATGGCACCGGATAAATAATGCATCCGGGCGAGGATCACCTCGAGGTCTATTCGACGCGGATCTTCTTCTAATACCGAAAGTATTTCGGTTATTGCTTGTTGAAATAATTCGCCTCTGGCGTACATTCGAACCAGAGCGCCTCGTGTGAGGCGAATTTTGGTGGGTTGTTCACCATCTCGCCGGCCAAATAAACGTTTCAATTCATCTTGAATGGCTAGATTGGATGGCTGTACATCAAAAGCCTGTTCCATATGCCAGATGGCAAGATCCAAATTGTTTTGATCTTCAAAAATGATGGAAAGACCAACATGTGAATTGAAATCATCCGGGATAGCTGACAGGACGCGGGAAAAAACATCCAAAGCTTCGGAATATTTTTTTTGTTCAAGAAGTGATTTTCCTAAATTACGATAAGCATCAATACATTTTGGGTAAGTAACCAAAATGTGAATGGAATGGGCTATGGCATCATCATATTGCCCATTGTCAATGAGTTGTTCAATTTCTCGATTGTATGCTTTTAATGAAATCATTTACATGCCCTCATGCTTAAGTATGCAACAATCAACATTTTTACGCAAGAGTACATTACAAAAGAAGCAGTCCAAAATGAACTGCTTCTTATATGAGAATTAATCTCCTAAATAGTCTCGTAATTTCCTACGAATTGAAGGGTGTCTCAATCGACTTAATGCTTGGGCTTCGATTTGTCTGACGCGTTCACGGGTGACGCCCATTTTTCTGCCTACTTCTTCAAGTGTATAGGCTTGACCATCCAATAAACCGTAGCGTAGTTGCAAAATGCGGACTTCTCTGGGGGGCAGCCCATTCAGCACATCTTCAAGATGTTCTTTAAGCAAATTATAAGTTGCTGTTTCATCAGGTGGCGGTGCTTCATCATCTTCAATGAAATCGCCCAACACTGAATCTTCTTCGTCGTCTGTAGGCGTTTCAAGTGAGAGAGGTCGTCTTGCCACTTGAATCATATTTTCAACTTTTTTGGGTGGAACGTCCAAAGAAATAGCCAATTCTTCAACAGTTGGTTCACGTCCTAATCGTTGGGTTAATTGATGCTGAATTCTGAGCAGTTTATTGATTTGATCACCCATGTGAACAGGAACACGAATTGTGCGTCCCTGGTCTGCAATAGCGCGGGTAACAGCTTGCCTGATCCACCACGTGGCATAGGTGCTAAATTTATGTCCACGGCGGTAATCAAATTTTTTGGTGGCGCGAATAAGACCAATATTGCCTTCCTGAATGAGATCAAGGAAGGGAACACCACGTCCCATGTATTTTTTTGCAACACTAATTACCAGACGGGAGTTTGCAGTAATCAAATGCTCTCTGGCAGACCAGCCGTCTTCAATTAATTTTCGCAATTCCTGGCGTCGTTTGTTGTTGACATTACCTTTAGCCAATTCTTCACGGGCCATGCGTCCACGTTCGATTCGTTGAGCTAACTCAACTTCTTCTTCAGCATTGAGAAGCGGCACCCGACTGACCTCTTTGAGATAAAGACCAATCGTGTCATCTGTATCAATATTCTCGAGATCATCCGAAAGGAGGGTGCGAGGCTCTTCAACTTCTTCGCTTACTGTCAGGTCTTCATCAGAGGGTTCTTCATGAAGGGATTCATCTTCAAGGTACGGAATCCCCGCGCTCATCAAAGCAGCGAAGGTTTCTTCTAGTTGCTCAACATCTTGTTCAGCATCAGGGAAAAAGTGGAGGATATCATCGATTGTGACGTAGTTTTTCTGCCTGCCCAGTTCAATTAATCTGGCAATGGCGGTATATTCTTCGTCATCATCTTCAACGATATTGATTATAGGATTATCCATTAATTATCAAAGTCCTTAACTGGAAGTGTTTGTTCGCAAACAAAGCCAAACAACATCTTCACAAAATTAGAATACACAAAAATTATTAGAAATACAATAGCAACTATACTAAACTATTTACACTATTAAGTAGGCGTACAAAAAGCGGAAGAAAGCTTCCGCTTAGTCTTTGGCCCAAAAATGACCGCATAACAATATACACTAAATCGAATACAAAAGTCAATAAGCATTTTATAATCTAATGTAATATTAATAAATGTCATTCGTCTTTACTTACAGGAGAAAAGGGGTAAAATCAAATCTTAATGTGTGGATTCCAAAATGTTTGAGAAATCAGACATATAAATATATTTTGAGGAGGAGCAATGAATATTTTAGGTCTTGCAAGACATGGGCTAAATGGATTTGAACAAATAGCCATTGTCGGTGTCCTGGTGGTCGCTTTCATCAGTCTGGTGTATGCCTGGTTACTGAGAAATTCGGTCATGAAAAAGGACAAAGGTTCAGAGAAAATGCAAGAAGTTTGGGATGCTATCCGTATAGGTGCTGAAAGCTATCTCTCCAAACAATTGAAAACGATTTTGCCTGCCGTTGGGATCCTTTTCATTGCTATGTTTCTCTCTGTTTATGTAGTTACTCCAACCGCTGAAGCTTCAGCGGAATTCCCTGTAAACACCAAGCTCATCATTGCAGTTGGACGCTCCCTGGCATTTGTATTAGGTGCGTCTTTCTCATTGATTGTTGGTCAATTAGGTATGCGCATGGCCATTCAGGCCAGCGTTCGATCTGCTTCTGCCGCTAAACGTGAATTCAATGAAGCGCTTTCAATTGCTTATTATGCCGGTACTTATACCGGTATGCTTACCGATGGTTTAGGCCTTTTGGGCGGTACCATCATTTTCATTATTTTCGGTAAAGCTTCACCTGATGCATTATTAGGTTTTGGCTTTGGTGGAACCCTTCTTGCTTTGTTCATGCGCGTGGGCGGCGGTATCTATACCAAAGCTGCTGATGTTGGCGCTGACCTGGTTGGAAAAGTTGAAAAAGATATCCCTGAAGACGATCCCCGCAATGCTGCAGTTATCGCCGACCTTGTTGGAGATAACGTAGGTGATTGTGCTGGTATGGCCGCTGATATCTTCGAAAGCTATGAAGTTACCATTGTTTCAGCCTTGATCCTTGGTTTGGCTTTAATGAGCCAGGATCCCACCCACAGCCTTAAATGGATTGTCTATCCATTGATCATTCGCGGTATTGGTGTGATCAGCTCCATCCTTGGAACCTTCACTGTTCCCATTTGGGAAAAATTCCCGATCAAATTTATGCGGGCGCATGATGCTGAAGAGTCCATGTTCAGGTCTTATGAAGTTTCCAGTGTTAATACTGTGGTTTGGTCCTTCATCGTTGGTATGTTGTATGTTGGTGGACCTGATGGCTGGAAACTCGCTGTCTTAACCACCATTGGTGTTGGGCTTGCAGTTGCATTCAACCCATTGACCTCATACTTTACATCCACCAAATACTCACCGGTTAAAGAGATTGTGGATTCCACCAAAACCGGCTCAGCTACTACAATCCTTTCCGGTTTGTCCATTGGTATGGAATCGAGTGTCTGGGCGTTGATGGTTCTTGCTGTTGCATTCTTCTTTGCAACGATTATCTATGTAGGTCAACCTCTGTACATCATCTATGGTATCGCCATGGTTGGTATTGGCATGCTTAGCCATACCGGAAATAACGTCGCCATGGATTCCTTTGGTCCGATCTCTGACAATGCGAATGGCATTGGTGAGATGGCATGGCATGAACAAACAGATGAAAATACTCTTAAGGCTCGCCAGACCATGGCAGACCTCGATGCAGTGGGTAATACCACCAAAGCCATCACAAAGGGTGTTGCCATCGCTTCAGCAGTTATTGCGGCAGTAAGCTTGTTCTCTTCTTACATTACTGATGTTAAGAAGGTTCAAGAAGTCGCGAACGTCAAGATTCTCGAAGGCATCAATGTTGCAGAACCAACCGTATTTATTGGTCTGCTCCTCGGTGCAGCTTTGCCATGGCTTATCAGCTCACTGTCCATCAAATCGGTCAGCCGCGCTGCCATGAAGATCGTAGAAGAAGTCAGACGTCAGTTTAAAATTCCTGGCATCATGGAAGGCACCAAGAAACCGGATTACGCCGAAGTGGTAGCCATCTCAACTGTTTCATCACAAAAAGAACTTATCCCAATGGCAACCATTGCTGTTTTGATGCCAATTGTCGTCGGTCTGGTCTTTGGTGTTGAAGCACTCGGTGGATTCCTCGCTGGTGTTATCGTTAGCGGTCAATTGTTGGCAGTCTTCATGGCCAATACCGGTGGCGCCTGGGATAACGCAAAGAAAAGCGTTGAAGATCAGCCAAGAGACCTTGTTGCCAATACCGGCAAGGGTTCTGAATGCCACAAGGCAGCTGTCGTTGGTGACACCGTTGGCGATCCTCTTAAGGATACCGCTGGCCCTGCTTTGAATCCGATGATCAAAGTCGTCAACCTGGTTAGCTTAATTGTCGCCCCTGTAATCGTCAATTACGTCGACAATCCATATAAATGGATCGTTGTAGGCGTTTTGTTGGTTGGCATCATTTGGGCTATTGCAGGCAGCAAGAAAAAAGTTGTGATCGCCTAAACCAATAACAATATTAAAAGAATCCGGATTTTTTCCGGATTCTTTTTTATTTAATTATGGCAGCCAGCGTACTTGAGAAATCTTCCGGGTAATCGGCTTGAAATGTTATTTGATTGTTATCAGCAGGATGATTGAAAGAAATTTGAAAGGCATGCAGAGCAGTCCGGGCAATAAGATCAATGCGTGATTGTCCTGGTTTTTGATAAAGTTTATCGCCAATGATCGGAAAGCCCGCAAACGAAAGATGTGCCCGAATTTGATGCGTGTAGCCAGACTCTGGTTGTATTTCGATCAAAGAGAAATTATTGTTTGACTCAAGGACCGTCACCTCTGATTTGGCGTGTTTCCCGTTCGTCCAGTCAACAATGGTGCGGTGTTTTCGGTCGCCATCTACTTTGAGGGGAGCGGAGATTTCAAATTGCTGATCAGGCGGAACACCTAAAATAATGGCATGATACGTTTTTTTAACTTGATGTTTTTCAAATGCTTCGTTTAGTATTTTATGCGCAGTTTCATTTCGAGCAACGAGTAAAACGCCGCTGGTTTCTTTATCCAGGCGGTGGACTATCCAGCAGCGGCCGAAATCTTTTTCCAAAATGGATTTTACAGTAGGAAGATCAGGGTTATATCCATCGCGAATGGTTAATAAGCCAGAAGGTTTATTAACTGCAATGAGTGAATTGTCCTGATATAGGATATCCATTTGTGAGAATCAGAAAGACATTTAATTTACTTGAAAAAACTTGCCGCCAACACTCCAGGACCGGCGTGCACAATAATGGCGGGAGGCAGGTCGCAGATTTGGATGTCTTTGATATTTAAAGAAGACGAAAATGCTTTTCTAAGTTCAAGTGCGTCATCCATCGCATCTGCTTCAAGTATGGCCAGGTGAGCATCAGGAGATGCAGGGCATTCCTGTTCCACAAGCTCGATTATTCTGGCTAAAGCGCGTTTTTTGGTACGCTGGCTTTCAAACTGATTGATCTGGCCGTCTTTAAAAAGGAGGATCGGTTTGATCTGAAGTACCGAGCCGGCAAGTGCTTTGGCAGTACCAATACGACCGCCTTTATGCAGGTATTCAAGCGTATCGACATATAAATAGATCACTGAGCGGCTGCTGTAATCCTGTATACGTTTAGTGATCTCATCAATAGAGACCCCTTGGGCGATCCATTCAACAGCCATGCGTACCACCGCACCAAAACCAGGTCCAATTAGATTAGTATCAACAATCGTAATATCAGCATTTGGAAAATCTTGGGCGGCAACCGTGGCACTGCGAAAAGTTCCGCTAACCTTGGCTGAAGGTGTAAGAACCAGGGCTGAATCTCCGTTTTTAATAATCTCTTCGTAAACAGGGGTATATAAGGCTGGCGGAGGTGCAGCCGTTTTGGGTAGGGTTGTTGATTTACGCAGCTTATCTAAAAATTCTACGGTGGAAATTTCATTATCGTCGCGGTAAGATTTATCACCGAATACGATGATCTGGGGAAAGTAATAAATTCCCAAATTATTTGCTTCATCAACGGTCAAGGTTGAAGTTGTATCTGCCAAAATTTTTATCATAATAGTTGTCTCCCGTTCATCATCGATATAAGGCAGTTAGAGTGAGGCTCCACAATTGACACATGTGGATTCATTCTTGTGGACGACATATCCACATTTGGGACAGGTGAGCGGTTGAATATCTCCTAAAGGTGCACCGCAGGCAATACAGGTTGGTTCACCTTTTGGATTGGGGGTGTTGCAATAGTCACAAATATAGCGATTTAATCGATCTGATAGTTGATATCCTGATCCCAATGACCTGGCCGTTGTATCAATCACATTCCATACATTTTCAGTCAATTGTACCGACTCGATATCTTGGGCAATGTCATCCAAGCGATTAAGCAGCGATAGTGGATTGCGCAAAGCGGCAATGGTAGATACGCCAAGGCTTGCAGCAATTCCCAACCAGGCTTGCTTTCCGATCTCGACTGCCACTCCATCAGCCACGTTTTGAAGTGATACACTCAATGCAGTGGATCCACCAGAACTGGCATACTGAGATGTGGCAATCTGTACGACAATGGTGTCGTCTGAAGAATACTGCTGAACCCGCAAGTTCCCTCTGGAAAAATCTGCCATCAGTGCTTGTGCGAGATCAGTATTGCTGAAATTTCCGTGATAGATTCGTTGTGGCATAATTGAATTATAATCAGATTTATTAAAATATAAAGCAACGGAGAATAATGAACTTAAAGTTACTAAAATATTTGGGATTGTGGGTCATTTTTTCCCTTTTCCTTTTCACAATATATACGTTATCTGATGCCAAAAGTGTGCACGCACAACAACCTACCGGTTCAATTCCAACTGTAACAGGCACCCCAACTGGACCGATGGCCAAAGTGATTGCATATAAGGCTGAAAGCGACGGAATCAATATACGTTCTGGCCCATCAGTAAACTATGACATTATAGGAAAAATGTGGCTTGATCTATACCTTCCTGTGATTGGCAAGTCGCCTGGTGGCGACTGGTTATTGGTGAAGGACTCAAGTTTACCTGGCGGTCAAGGCTGGGTGTTTTCATTCAATGTGGATTTGACACCTGGTGAAATACCGGTGGCCGAAGTTCCTCCGACTCCGATGCCGAAAGCGACGCTTCAAATTGATCCGACGCTGGCGGCTCAATTTGTTAGCACCCCTTTGGCTACAAAACTGCCTACTTTTACACCGGCCGCACCGTTAACCATCCCAACTTTTGAAAAATTTGACAGTCAAGCCTTTGCCGGAATTCCGGTGGGTTTGATTATTCTGGCCTTGATCGGGTTGGGGTTGGTAATGGCCTTATTTTCTTACTTCCAGGCAAGATAAAATCACCTGTCTTTGTTTTTCTTAACAATAAGCTCAATTACTGCCAAAGCAACAATAATCAATACAACAGGGATCAAACCGCCAACGATGCAAAGCAGACCGGTAAACACCGCGCCTTTGCCATAGATCAGGAATATGAGACCCAACCCTACCAGAAACAATAACGCGAGCGCGCCAACAATCAATCGAATGTTGGTCTGTTTTGCATAAGAGCGGAGATCACGAATTTTATTTTTGATTTTATCCTCAAAATTGAACAACATTAATCAGGAGTGGTAATGTCCATTTTACTCGAAAGCCATGAAAGTTCATCACCAATCATAACAAAGGCTGTTGCCAGTGGACTGATGGGATTAAAGTCTGAAGTTTATCATTTTTCAAAACTCGAACAAATCCTTTTACGAATCGTTGGGCATTTACCTAGTTCTGTGGCTGAATGGGTCATTCCCAGAGCAAATTCAGGTAACTCACTTTCTGTACAAGATGTTGAGGGTTTAAAAACTAGCGATCTTGTGAATGGACGATTGAAAGATTATAGCGAAATTGAAGGAAAATTTCCTGCCATTACAGTTGGCATTGGAATGGGTGGGACTACTTCTCATCTTTCTCTTGCATTGGGAGGACCGTTTCTGCCACAGGCATTTGTGATGACACTCAAAAACGGCACCTTGAATGGGGATGTTAATGCTTACAATCAATTGAGTTTGAATGTGGCAAAAAGAATCACTCACAATAACCCCGATCTCATGTCCATTCAGCATTACGATCCTGTTCACGATGGATGGTTGGTAAAAAGGGTCAATCACTTGCGCGTTAAATTGATTGATCTTCCGCAAGAATACAAAGACTTCATCAGACAAAAAGTCGTTCAAGGTGGCGATGTGGTTTACCTTGAAGGTACCGCAAAGTGGAAGCGGTTCAGAACAGGGGATCATAATGTTTTTCAAGTGGGCGGATGGGGTGACATCAGTGATGAAGCCTTCATTTTTGGCAACGAACGGCTGGATGCTTTTGCAAAGAAAGAGAAACTGGAATATTACCATTGGATGTTGAACGGATTTCCGCTGGAAGAAGGTCCCGAATCCGAGTGGGGCAGCGAAGAGGGCCTGGGTGAAGCATTGAAAACCTTTTGTGATAAAGAAGGTTTTAATTATATCAAGATTTCTTACCAGGACCCAAATAATTTTTCTAAGCTGGCTTACTTTACAAAAAAGAGAATCCTTGAAAATGCCAACCTTGAACCTTCAGGGGTTGCAGTGGAGATGTTCTCGCAATTTGATACCAGTATTATCGATCATTCAAGATTGCTTCCTTTGTGGTTGATCTTTAATACTATGGATTCATTGCGATTTCTTGAAAGTATGACGCCTGAATTTCCAAGAAAAAAACCTGTTTTCTTTTCAGGTCTTTCCACTTTTTCGATCACACCTGATTTGGTTCCTTTTAGCGAGTGGGAAAGAGTCTTAAGAAACTTTGAGATGATTAATATTGGAGCGAGAAAAGATCATTATCCGGCGGATACAATCGCACTATTAGATTGGAAAAAACCGCTGGAAAAATGGGCAATTGAGAATTCTTCAAATTTTGAAAACCATATCTCTGCAAAAGAATTGTATGAGATTTCACAGAACATAAGAAATACGATCCCAGATCAGGGAAAGATGTAAATTGGAAATAATACGGAAATTATTAGTCTAATATGTTAAAATTCTGATATGGAAACAAAATCGATTGCAAAAAACCGAAAAGCAGAATTTGAATACTTTTTGCTTGAACATTTCGAATCAGGCATTGCTTTGCACGGAAGTGAGATCAAATCTATTCGAGCTGGACAGGTAAGTCTTCAAGAAGCATACGTGGAAGTAAAAGAAGATTCCGCGTGGCTGGTGGAAGCCCACATTGCCAACTACAATCCTGCCAGCTATAACAATCACGACCCCAAAAGAAATCGTCAACTTTTGCTGCACAAGAAGGAAATTCGAAAACTATGGGACGCTGTTAGGCAAAAAGGCGTAACTGTTGTTCCTGTAAAAATGTACTTTAAAGATGGACGAGCCAAACTGGATATCGCCATCGCAAAAGGCAAAAAGCTTTACGACAAAAGGGATGATCTGGCACAAAAAGATATCAGTCGTGAAATTGCCAGGGCGCTCAAGGGTCGTGATTAATATTTTCGAAATAAAAGGACACTCATGCTCATTCTCGGAGATCATCCGTTAACTATTCAAGAAATTGTCCAGGTCGCAAGAAAAAACGAAAAAGTCACAATTGGCGAATCAGCCAGATTATTAGTATCCCAGTCATATCGGCTTCTAAGCAAAATCGTCCAATCTGACAAACCTGTTTATGGGATTAATACCGGGTTTGGAATATTTTCTGATAAAAAGATCAAAGGCGATGAAGCGAATCAGCTCAGTCGAAATTTGATCCTTAGCCACGCTGTCGGCACTGGGCCAATTTTACCCATTGAGGTTACTCGAGCAGCCATGTTGGTGCGCGCCAATACTTTGGCCAAAGGTTTTTCAGGTGTGCGGATCGAGATCATAGAGACACTGGTCGAGATGTTAAACAAAGGGGTCATACCAGTAGTGCCAAGCCAGGGATCTTTAGGTTCCTCGGGTGATTTATGCCCACTCTCTCATATGGCACTGGTACTCACCACCGACAACAACGATTTGGAATCAGAATCAGGTTATGCTGAGGTGGATGGACAAATATTAACCGGCAAACAAGCCATGGAATTGGCAGGCATAAAACGCATTATTTTGGGACCAAAGGAAGGCCTGGCAATCAACAACGGCGCGACTTTTTCAGCGGCCATTGGCGCGTTAGCCGTGTACGATTCAGATTATTTGATTGATTTGGCTGACCGATCCGTAGCCATGACACTGGAAGCCCTGTTAGGGTGCTCTGGAGCCTTTGACGAGCGCATTCATCAAGCACGCGGTCAATTAGGCCAATTAACCTCCGCGCAGAAAATTAGAGCCAGTTTTGAAGGCAGCACCTTTGTTGATTCTTCAGAGAATATTCAAGATGCCTATTCACTGCGTTGTTCTCCTCAGATTCATGGCAGTGTTAGAGATACCATCGGATATGTAAAACAGGTTGTTGAAAGGGAGATTAATGCCGCGACAGACAACCCCTTGATCTTTGCACCAGGCGAGGCGATCTCTGGAGGAAATTTCCACGGAGAGCCTGTAGGTTTGGTGATGGACTTTTTATCCATAGCGTTGTGCGAGTTAGGTGCGATTGCTGAAAGACGTATCTTTAGAATGACAGACGGAAAATTAAACATGGGGCTTCCTCCAATGCTGGTGGACTCCATTGAAAAAGCTGGTCTTAATTCTGGTATGATGATGCTTCAATACACCGCAGCGTCACTGGTGCTTGAAAATCAAACCCTGGCGACCCCTGATTCGGTGCATTCTTTGCCGACTTCAGCAGAACAGGAAGATCACAATGCCAATGCCATGACCGCTGCCAGGCACACAGCAATGATCATTGAGAATCTGCAACAGATCATCGGCATAGAACTTTACATGTCAGTCCGCGCTTTGGATCTTAGAATGCGTATTCAATCTGGCAAAATGGGTACTGAAACAACAAATTTGTATAGTCGAATTAGAAGCCAAATAAAGTATACTGCTGGCGACACTTACTGGGGACCTGAAATAAACCTGACCAAACAACTGGTAAAGGAACAGGTTCTCTAAAGTGAACACTTTCATCAGTGAGAAGAAAAATGAAACAATTTAGCAGAAGAGATTTCCTGAAATTAAGCGCCGCTGGATTTGGCGCTATATTACTTCCAAAAATGCAATACGCATCTGCCAGTTTACCTGAATTTCCGGCAGGTGATCGATTGGGAAGGCTTTTTGCAACTTATGATGTAATGTCAAAACCAAATGTCGAAAGCAGCGTGGTAAAAACTTTATATCAAGACAATGTAATTAATCTCTATCGTGAGGTTACTGGCACGAGTGATTCACGTTTTTACAGATCAAAAACATGGTATGAAACTGATGACGGTTTTATTTATGCACCTGATGTGCAGCCGGTTAAGAACCTGCCCAATCAACCGTTGACTGAATTGCCATCTTACGGAGATGCCCCGGGTTTCTGGGCGGAAGTGACGGTACCATATGTTGATCTGCAACTGGATGGTGATGCACCAAAATCTCCTTTGCTGATTGACCTAATGGGGCCTCCAAACCCGCAAATTCCCAGATTTTATTTCAGTCAGGTACTTTGGATTGATGGCATTCGAACATTGGCTGATGGTACAGTTGAGTATCATGTGCTTGAAAAACACGGGTCTTATGGTGACAAATTTTGGGCAGATGGGCGGGCTTTTATGCCACTTACCCCGGAAGATTTGACTACGATCCGACCGGAAGTCGCTGACAAGAAAATAGTGGTTGATGTTACCCATCAGACAGTTTCTGCTTTTGAAGGATCACGTGAGATATTTTATGCCACAGTTTCTACCGGAGCAAAATACAATTCTGACGGAAAAGTGGTGGAAGCCTGGTCAACACCAGTTGGTGATTATCATGTGGTAAACCGAAAATATGTTTCCTTGCATATGGCTGGCGGTAATACCGCGGCCAGTGGATATGAGGATTTTGCTGTATCTTATACTTCGATCTTTGCATCAGGCGGTGTTTCTTTCCATTCCACTTATTGGCATAATGCCTGGGGATCACCTATGTCACATGGCTGCGTCAATATGAAACCTGAGGAAGCCAAATTTATCTACAGGTGGAGCCAACCCGATACACCATATTTTGAAGGAAAACTCGAGCAAGAGGGGTACGCTGGAACACATGTCCAGGTAGTGGAATATTAATTACTGCTGGCTTCTAAGTTTTTGTTTTATATGGTTTATCCCAAAATATTATATAGATGTCGTTTAGTCAGGAATTTATGCTTTCACTCACGTATTTTTACAGCAATAAAGACCCTGAACAGGAAAACACAGCAGAACAACTAAAAAACCATTGTAAGTCTTATGGTCTGGTTTTTGTCGATCTTTGTATCGATGACAATCCTGAAATGCAAAGCAAGTATGAAAACAATACACCCACCGTGTGTATTGGGCCATATGTTTTACATACCCCTTATTCTGAAACTGATCTGAAGGTAGCAACCCAATCTGCGTTATCCAGACAGGAACGTTTGGAAGCTTCTGGAGATGCAGAGTATAAAAAACGGGTCAAAAACGGCGTTTCGATCAATAATCTAGATCGTTTTTCGTATTTCTTTTCCAAATCCTATGTGATCATTTTGTCTTTAATCCTGGCAATTTTTGTTGGGATACCGTTTTTAGCGCCGGTTCTTGAAAAAACGGGGCATACCACTTCGGCTAATATTATTTACAAGGTATATAGAGTAGTCTGCCACCAATTGGCTTTTCGATCTTTTTTTGTTTATGGGGAGCAACCATTTTATCCTCGGCAACTGGCTAATATCGACAATTTCATCACTTATGAGCAAATCACGAGCAGCGATGTGATTGACCTGGATTTTGCTCGGGACTTGGTAGGAGACCCTTTACTCGGTTATAAAGTGGCTATTTGTGAAAGAGATGTTGCCATATATGGGTCACTGGCACTTTTTGGATTTCTGTTTCAATTCACTGGGAAAAGGATCAAGCAGCTTCCATGGTATTGGTGGTTTGTAATCGCGTTGATCCCTATTGCACTGGATGGGTTTTCTCAAATTCCTAGTTTATCTGATGGATGGCCGGCCTGGGTTCCTATTCGTGAAAGTACTCCTTTGATCAGAGTGATCACAGGTACTCTTTTTGGCGCAGGGACTGGCTGGTTTATGTATCCCTTGATGGAAGAAAGCATGAAAGAAACGCGAATTACTTTGCACCGAAAATTCGCAATAATAAAGAAGATCAATCAAACAAAAAAGCAGGTGGTGGATGAAGCGCCTGTATAAGAATGGACTTGAAGTACTGCAGTTTGAACATCCAGGTTTTGACGGCAGCATCCACGGTTTCTTCACGCGCAAAGGTGGAGTGAGTACTGGTCAATGGTCCAGCTTGAACCAGGGCGGCACTGTTGGCGATGACCGGTTGCATACTGTCGAAAATCGTAAACGCGCCTTTTCATTTTTTAATCGAAAAGTTGAAAGTATCTATGATGTTTGGCAAGTGCACGGTAATACAGTTATTTGTGCAGATAAACCGCGAGAATTGGATGTTCCCCATGTTAAAGCAGACGCAATTCTCACGAATAAACCAGAAATTACTTTGTTTATGCGGTTTGCCGATTGTGTTCCCATTTTGTTAATTGATCCCGGAAAAAAAGTAATTGGAACCATCCACGCTGGTTGGAAAGGTACTGTAAACAACATTGTACGTGATGCCATCTATATGATGGAGCGCACTTATGGGGTAAATCCCGCTGAGGTTGTAGCCGGCATAGGCCCTTCAATTGGACCTGATCATTACATTGTAGGAGAAGAGGTTCATTCCATGGCCGCCGAGACCTTTGGATCTGATCTCGATCAGGTAATAAGCAAAATTAACGGCAAAATCCATTTCAATTTATGGCGTGCAAATGAATACCTCCTTGAAAAAGCAGGTGTAAAAGCCATAGAATGCGCTAGAATCTGCACTGCGTGTCATCTTGAGGATTGGTATAGCCATAGGGCTGAAAATGGCGCTACGGGCCGTTTTGGAGCCCTCATAGCACTTGGAGACGACCATGCCTGAATCCATCCAAGAACGTTTCATGGCGGTGGATGAAAGAGTGGCTCAGGCTTGTCATATGTCAGGCAGAAATCGCGAAGATGTTCAGGTGATTGTGGTTACCAAAGGTCACAGCGCAAAAGAAATAATTGAGGTGGTCAATGCAGGTGCCACGTTATTAGGTGAAAATTACCCTGAAGAAACAATCAGAAAAATGGAAGAATTAGGCAAACTGGTAAACCCAATCTGGCACATGATCGGACATTTACAGAGTCGTAAGATCAAGTTGATGTATCCAGCTTTTTCTTGTATTCATTCAATCGACAGCCTGGAATTGGCTCAAAAAGTCAGCCGATTTTATGAAGGTAAAGACTCAAAAATAGATGTTTTGCTTGAAGTAAATATTGCCGGCGAAGATTCCAAGTTTGGATTTGATGCCACAACTATTCAGGCGCGAGACAGGCTGCTATCTACGATTGAGACAATAAGTCATTTATCCTGCATCAGATTGAAAGGATTAATGACCATGCCTCCGTACGCAGTCGAACCTTCGCAAAATGAAGCATGTTACAATCTTTGTCGAGATTATTGCAACAAAATCAGTAATGATCTTGGATTGAAAGAGTTTCAACAATTATCCATGGGCACCAGCTCGGATTTTGAAGCGGCCATAAAATGCGGAGCCACTTACATACGAGTTGGAGAAGCCATCATGGGTAAAAGAATCTATCAAAATAACTAGAGGCATTCATACAAATGACATCGATTTATATAATTATTCGAACCCTTTTTGACGTCATTACATTTGCGGTAATTATTGATTCTGTACTTTCTTTTATGCTGCCGCCTTTCCATCCTGTTCGAAGTTTTCTTGACCGGTTGGTTCAGCCGATGCTGACCCCATTTAGAAGAATTATTCCTCCCATCGGCGGTTTGGATCTAAGCCCAATCGCCTTATTATTGGTCATTCAATTGGTTGAAACCTTGATTCTAAGATTGCTATAAAAATAAATACATGATCAAATGGCTATTAATATTGAGAAAACCACTTTAAAAATCAAAGTAATTCCTCGTTCATCACGCAATGAAATTGTAGGATTCATGGATGACGGCACCTTAAAAATTAAATTGACCGCACCTCCAGTAGAGGGGCAGGCCAATCAAGCAGTTCGGAAATATTTAGCAGATTTGGTGAAAGTGCCTGTGGGGAATGTTGATATTTTCTCAGGAAAAACCAGTCACACTAAATTGGTCTCAATAACCGGGATCAGTACAGAAACTGCAATCCAAATTATACAAAATCAAATATCCTAATTAAATCAACCCGCGTAAAGAATTCTTCCACATGACGAGCAGGTTGCCATGTGCGAGGGGGATTTTGCAGTTTGACAGTCTGCAGGTGTGAGCGTTGAACCGCAGACCTGGCAGCTTCCATCTTCAATCGCAGCAACAGCAATGCCGTTCTTGGTTTTGCGCAGTGTCTGATAGGTCGTCAGGAATTCAGGATTTACCTGGTCAAGCACTGCTTTGCGTTCTTGAAGAAGTTTTTCTTTTTCAACTTTCTTATCCACTTCTTCTGCAAAAAGGGCTGAAAACTCCAAAGCAAGTTTGGCATCAAATTCTTTAAGTACGGTTTGAATGCTGAAAACCTGAGCTTCAGTGGATTCCATTTCAACCATCATGTTTAATTGTTCATCTTCAAGTGTGGATACAGACTGTTTTAACAATTTAATTTCAGTTTGTAAATCCTGTAATTCTTTGGGGTTTTTAACAAGCCCTCCGTAAAGGGAGGACTCGGATTGCTCTATTTTTAATTTCTTGGCATGGACTTTATCTTCAATGACATCGTAATTCATTTTTTGTTGAGAATAAACGAGATTGCGGTCATTTAATGATTTTTCAATTTCAAGCCTGGTGGAATTATCGTTTCTAATGCGATCAATTTCAGCCAATCGCTTCGATAATGCATCAATTCTTGAATCTATTTTCTGTAATTGAAATAAATGAAAACTCGGATTGGTCATTAACCCTCAATTCTTTAATGTAATTATACGTGAAAGGGTTCAATTCATATTATTTTGCAGGGGATTGGTGAATATCACCTGATTGGTCTTCCATAAGAGTTATGGCATGTGGAAGAATGGACGCCATGATCATAAGACTTTCCACGGCTCCTTTTGGGCTGCCTGGGAGGTTTATGATCAAGGTTTTTCCGCATATACCTGCCTCTGCTCTTGAAAGATAAGCGTTGTTGTTAATTTTGGCGGATTCACTCCGAATCAATTCCACTAATCCAGAGGCTTTTTTCTCGATAATTGACAATGTGGCTTCTGGCGTGATATCTCGAGGGGCAAAACCGGTTCCCCCTGTGGTTAAAATCAAGTTGACATCTTTAGAAGCAATTTGTTTCAGTATCATATCCTTGATCTGTTCTTTTTCATCAGGCACAAGTCCGCGATTTACCACTTGCCAGCCAAGTTTCTCGACCGCGGCGGCCAATGCCGGGCCTGAGAGATCTTCTCGTTCACCGGCAAACGAGCGGTCAGAAACCGTAAGGATTGATACTCTTATCATGAAGATTATTCCTCTTCCGTTGCGAAAACTTTCCAGTTGCCGTGAATGCCGTCAGGCGTTACACCAAAGAAATATCGAAAACTGTTATCGAGTCGCAGCACAAAATCATAATGTTGTGTCTTTCCCTGCGTGTATTGCTTGATCAGACCATAATTTCCGCGCCATTGAATGTCAGATTTTTCGAGATTGGAGGCAATCTCAAGATGTTTGGTGATGGCGTAATGCCATAACCGGCGGGCTGAAGCCTGGGTAACATTTTTGACAATATTTCCGTTGCGCAGATCGCGCATGGTGTAAAAATTTTTGCCGCCTCTAACCACAACTTCAATGACTTCCACCCCTGTTCTCGGATCTTCAGACTCGCCCGCGGGGAGAGGGGATGAAGGTTGTATCGGTTTCTCGACTTGAGAAGACGAGGTTGGTTCCGAAACTGGTTTAATTTGTGTTTCTATTGTTGGATGTACACGATTGACCAGATTGACAATCTCATCACGAACCGCAATATTAGTTTCGGTTTCGTCACGGACATAGATTTTGTAATCATCCAATGCATAAGGAGTGTCTTCACCCTTGGGTACTAGGATGCGAATGATCTCTTTGGATTTGTATTTCTGCACATCAAAAGCCAGCTTTATGGGCGGACTGAGTCGATTTTGAATTTCTTTTTCGAGCGCTTTTATCGACTGTTCTGAATTGGTTACTCCCACCGGTTCCTTGTGTGGGTCGGCGGATAAACCAATAAACAAAGTGCCGCCGTTGGTGTTGGCAAATGCACAAATATCCATCAAAACTGCGTATAGCTTACCTGAACGTACTGAAATTGATTCATGAAAATCTTGAATGATATTGGCGCCTTCATCACGAGCCACTTGAATGAAATCAAAAACCGGTTCTGCTGTGTGACGGTGTGGGCGGGTACGTGAGAAGTCGTTGGATTCGAACAATTCCTTCAAAGCTTCAAAAGTGGGTTCCGCTAAGAGCACATCCGTAACCCGGTCGCCGATGCCTGGATTTTTCTTTCGCGTAAGGTCGGTGTTCAAGCGATGGCAATCAGACCCCTGGATGCAGTGCATGCGGCGGGGATATTCAGGTTTTGTACCGTTGAAAAAAGCGGCGGTGGTGCGTCCACTTTGCAGCTCAAGATCTGTTACTTCAAGTGCATGCAAATTCTTATCCTGAGTGTAGGCAATACGGGTTTGGCCGCCAAAATTGATGCCGCGCATGGCTACACCGTTGGTTGAATTGGCGTGGGCTGCTATGACGATTCCACCGGCTTCGTTGATCAGTTGGTAGGCTCGGATGACATCCACTGAAGACCCAATGGCAGGATCTCCTTTATCAAGCTGATTTACCGGAATGCTCAGATTGAGCAGCAAATGTTCAATCTCCCGAGGATTTTTGTTGGGAGAAAAAATACCAATAATGTGAAAGCCAAAAGTGGCTGTGAATTCGATCCCGGGAAGAAGCAATATTTTTTTCAGCAAGCGACGATATTCAAGCAGACGTACTTTTTCATCGGGGAGCAGCCGGTTTAATTTTTCAAGCAGTTCGAGTTGTTCAATTTCGTCTTTGAGTTTTTGATAACCGTGAATGGTGTTGTGATCTGTGAAAGCAATGATATCCAGACCTTTGGATTCAGCCTTCTGTAAAATCTCGAGATTGGTGACTTCAAAGTTTTGATAATCAATTGATGCGGGAGTATGGATATGTATATCCATTGAATAGAATTGTAAATTTGTTTTTGTTTTTTTAATAGCTGTGTTGTTCTTCATTACGAACCTCTTAGTGATAATAACTTTGGATTGTCCAAAGTTTGAATAAACCTATGACTTCATTGTATCATTTTCTAAAAATGACACTTAAGCCATGGATTTGTGAATGGAATTTTTGTAAACGGAAGGCGCCCTCGATGGGAGTCGAACCCATAACCAACGGCTTAGAAGGCCGGTGCTCTGTCCATTGAGCTACGAAGGCTTGTAGACTTAACGTGCAGGACGAATTCCTTTGTAAACCTGAAATCCGGAGATCGTTTTGAGGATCGTATCGGCGGATTTGCCTATTTTATCAGATAATTCCAGCGGAGACATGGGGTGATTGCCGTTGCTCAGAAAGACTCTGAAAATGGCATCGATCATGGCGGTATTGGCTGTCAGAAAGCCAGGTTCTTTGACGCAGTGATTCATGAGGGTGGTCTGAATGCCATCCACCTGGCGGATTTCAGCCGTTACAGGGTCAACCCAGTCGATCAGGGCGCCTTCTCCCTGATTTTGAAAAGCAGCCTGGTGTTCCGCGCACAAGCAGCTGATCAGAAAGACATGCCAATTATTGTCATGTTCCTTCCACCAGTCAAAATCTATATGATAGGGTGTTTCTACAGTTGGTCTGATCAGACTAAATGTTTTTGGTTCATCCATTGGATACTCGCATTAATTCTCGACAATTCTAAAATAGAGATCACCCAGGTGAGTTGCCCACGGCTGGTTGAAAAGTACATCGATCACAACACTAGGTGGACATCGGCGGATCAAGTTAACGGCGGCATAAATTTCTTGAGCGTGAATATGTCCTTGAGGATTGAGTTTGGATAATTCATGCATGATATTTTGAATGGTTTTTTCGATGGGCTGTCTGGATTTAGTATCCCAAAGTTTATCTACTGCAGCAACATCAGGGATCACCAGTGCCATGCGTTCATCAAAAATGCAGGTAACTACTTGTTTCAGAAGGGCAAAGACGATGCCGCCATCTGCGCCAACCAAAACTGTCCGAATCCATTCTTTTGAATTACGCTGTTTATCAGCCCGAATGATGACCTGGCCGGGTAATTTACCACGAGAAACATGAACAAGACTGCCGGGGATGAACCCTTCTTTATGGTACCAGTCTTTCAACCCAAAGATATATTTTGAAGGGCGTACTACCCATCCACCAAAGGTGGATTGATTGTGACCATCTACAAAATCAAATTTAACACGGGGAGTTTCGTAAGCCGTCGGGAAAAGATTCTTAAGTTTTGCAGTGAGAGGAAGTGTACCAGCACGCCAATGCGGATAAGTAAGACTGATGGTAACCTCGTTGACATCATCACAATCGCAGTCCGGTTCCAATTCGTCGCATAATTCAGACCCCAATGAACGATATTGTTCAAGTTCTTCAGGGAGATCAACAGGTTCAACCTGGTTTCGCAAGGTTGCAGGTGTTTCTTGAACTTCATCTGGTTCAAGGCGGTTGAGGAACCATAATGTTTCACCAGCAGGACCAACTTCGTCAAAACGAGGATCTTCCTGCAGCGCCAGATTCAAAGAGAATTCGGTCAGGTTGGCATTGACATCTGTGGGAAGTTCAATTTGGGCAATTAACTCATGGGAGTTCATCGGTCCACCGCCGTACATTTCTAGTACAGCTTCGCAAAGATTAAGGTGACCTACGCCAACATCCACTAATAGTGCTCGTGGGAAATAGCTTCCAGCAATGCAAACCAAATCTTCGTTGACTGAAAGAATGGCTTCGAGTTTTTTTACTAGTGGTTCACGGAATTTTTCTATTACATTGTTCAAAACCAGATATTCATTATCCACAATATCTTGCGGAGTATTTAACGGATGATCAGATAGGTTACTGGCAAAACTTACTTTTTCTTCAGACGGGAATTCAACCGTAATGACTTCAATATCTTCATGGTCAGGATTATTCCCTTTGCGTACATCAATTACTTTCCCTTTTTGCCAATTGCGCGATGGAAAAACAAGTGATTGACCGTTCTTATATTGATCTTTGGGGAAATATGTGGTCGCGCCAGATTGCCTTTCTTTGGCAATGGCTTCTTTTTGTTTTTCGATAATCTTGGAGATCAGAAAAACGGAAAGTTCGTTTTTATTTAAAGGGATCTGGGTTTCTAGAAGGTGATTGTAAAGAGAATCTAGATCGTTTTCAGTAAATTGATAGTTGGTCCAAAATGAGTCGTTAATTGTCATACCTGATTCCATCCAAAATAATTCGCATGCACGTTTATTATACCTTAGGTTTTACTATGGGTAATCTGTTTTTACCCATTCAAGTGGATCAACTTGAATTCCATTAACCCAGATTTCCCAATGCAAATGGGCTCCTGCGCCAGCAAATTCGTTGGCCCGATCTACTCTGCCGGTGTTTCCCACTTTGCCGATTAGTTGGCCTTTTTGGACCATGTCACCCGTATTAACCAGGATCTCGCTCTGATGATAATAAGCACTGTATACACCCAGGCCGTGATCAATGATGGTGGCGTTGCCTCTAACATCCAGTATTCCTGCAAAGACAACCTTGCCGGCTGCGGATGCCACAATTGGCAATCCTACTCCACCGCCGAAATCAACACCGGTGTGGAATGTCAGGCTGGGATCATCATTATAAGTACGACGCGTGCCAAAAAATGACGTGATCTCTTTCTTGGTTTCATAATCTGGAATTTCAAGGGCATAATCTGTATCAGGGCTTAAGAAGGGACCATCCCATAATTGTTGGGGAGTGAAAACAGAAACGAGTGCAGTTATTTTCTCTAATTCGGGAGCAGTAACCGCAGGATCAATCATGGCCGGGTCGACATTAATCACTGGATCGCTATCGAAAATGCCTGAAACGAGCAGTAAATTTTGCGAATATGTAAATAATTTTGTGGTTCCATCAAAACCTTCGATGGAAAAATCAGCTGTTCCGGTGGGGGCCATGGCATGGATCCCAACCAATGCAAAGTAATTCACGTTATCTGTTGTGAAAAAGCGCAAAACTTGTCCATTTAGGTTTCCAGAAAAGGTTAATGGAAGTTTAGCCTTAACTTTTATTGAAATTGAATCCCCTTGTGAAAGAGGCAGCGGTGAAATAGAAAATGATTCAATCAAGTCAGACATTGAACTGACGGATGCTGAAACATCATTTTTTGAATATATCAAGTCGTTGTTGAAAAAATCCAATGATGAATTCTTGCGATTTTCGGCTAATAATACATACGGGTTAGCGTCAACTATTACAGCCTTTTCAAGAAAGGTACCATTTTGACTCACCAAAGCTACAGGATTTAGAATAGAGCCAGTCTCATTTATTGGAACAAGCAATTGTTTGCCAGGGAAAAGTGTCTTGGGTGATAATAGCTCATTAATTTTTACCAGCGTATTTTCATCGGCCTGGTATTTTATAAGCAAGTTTTGCCACGATTCACCCATATTAACGATTACCGGTGTGATGAGTCCTTTGACACCTGGATAACCTGGAATTTTCAAACGCAAATCGGGGTAGATGCTGTTTGGATCTGCTAGGTTATTGATTTGTTGTATTTCATCCATTGAAACGCCAAACAATGAGGCAATGTAGCTTAACGTATCCCCTGATTTAACGATGTATTCGGGGTAATCTTCGCTTGATTGGGCATTAACCGGAGTGGTAAAAAGCGAAACCATCAAAAATAGTGCAATAAGCAGTGAAAATTTATTTTTCATATTCAAAAGAAAGTTGATCTCCGATGGAAAAGTCATTGATGTGGGTAACACCGGTTTCAAGCACATGTTGAGCAGCTGCTCTTGGAAAATATGCCGGCCGCCATTTCTTTGCTTTTTTTACATCCACGACCAATAGATTTTTATCTAACCAGACTACGCAAAGATCAAAATTCATAAATAACATGTGAATTGATGAGTTTATACGTGACTCATAACGATCCGAAAGTAATAATCCTGAATTCTCTTCCAGTTTTTTGATGAACATTAACCCCATCAATTTACTGAAAAACGTATCAGCAATTTTTGTTCGAAGGGAGAGATTTGGTTTAGAGTTGTTTTTAATCTGAAGAGTTGTCATTTGAATTAAACCAAGTAAAATTAGCTCAACGTAGGTCAAAGTGTACCACATTGAGGGATTACATGAAAATTACTACTTGGAATGTTAATGGTTTCCGTGCGGTATTGAAAAAAGAATTTATTAATTCAATTCAAAGCCTGGATCCTGATATATTGTGTCTTCAGGAATTAAAAGCTAAAGAAGAACAACTGTCTAAAGAGGATATTACCATTCCTGGCTACACTCATTTGTGGAATTCAGCTGTACGTCCAGGTTATAGCGGAGTGGGTACCTATGTGAAGCAGGGATTATCCATCCATGAACATAATAATGGATTGGGCGTTGACGAGTTCGATGTTGAAGGACGAGTGATAAAAAGCAAGTTGGATGATTTCATTTTATTTAATATCTATTTTCCAAACGGACAACGAGGACAGGATCGCGTGGATTACAAATTACGGTTTTATTCTCGTTTGCTTGATCTATGTAATGAAGAACATGAAAAGGGTAAGAACATTATCATAACGGGCGATTTTAACACCGCGCATAACGAAATAGATCTGGCCAATCCAAAAGAGAACAGCAAAATTTCCGGTTTTCTTCCTGAAGAAAGGATTTGGATTGACAAATTTCTTGAAAATGGATTCACCGATGCTTTTAGAGTTTTATACCCTGAAAAAGTTCAATATACCTGGTGGACTTATAGGGTCAACGCTCGTGTAAGGGGTATTGGTTGGCGTTTGGATTATTTCCTGGTTTCAAATCCCTTTATGAAACGCGTCAAGGATGTGACCATTTATGACCAGGTTCAGGGTTCAGATCATTGCCCGGTAACATTGGAAATCATGGACTAACTTTAGTCAAGTATAATATTTGAAATTGTTTAATTATTAAAAGGAGCACTATGGCTAAACAACGGATTGTTCTGGTGGACGACCATGAAGTTGTAAGACTGGGGCTGAAATCATTACTCGAAAGACACCCTCAATTTGAGGTTATTGCAGAAGCCGGCAGCGCTAAAGAAGCACTAGAACAGGTCGAACGGTTGCTTCCAGATGTTGTATTAATGGATATTCGTTTGCCTGGGACATCAGGAATTGAGGCTTGCGAAGAGATCACCAAGAAGTTCCCTGATATTCGTGTGATCATGCTCACTTCTTATGCTGAAGATGATATGCTTTTCTCGGCGATCAGAGCGGGAGCATCCGGTTACGTTTTGAAACAGATCGGTGCGGAAGATTTGATGAAAGCCATTGAAGCCGTTGGAAGAGGTGAAGCATTACTCGACCCGGCAGTCACGCAGCGCGTATTCCAGGAAGTCCGAAGAGCTGTCAAAGAAGAAGAGTCTTCAGCCTTCTCCACCCTTTCCCAGCAAGAAAAACATGTTTTGCTGCTTGTGTCTGAAGGGCGAACCAATCGAGAAATTGCCAAAGCACTTTTCTTGGGTGAAGGTACGGTTCGAAATTATGTCAGCAGCATTTTGTCCAAGCTGGGCGTCAGCAATCGTGCTGAAGCTGCTGCTTACGCAGTGGAACATAATTTGCGAGACTACTTATAAATCTTACAGGGATTTCCAAAGTTCCTGCATGAATACCGCATCCTCCTCGAGGATGGGGCTTTCACATAAAATACGCCCGGCGCAACCTGCTTTTTTCAAAGTCTCAAGAAGTTGATTAATATTAAGATCCGACTCCCTGATTGGCAAATGATTCTTCTCGCCTTTGAGGGAGTATTCAATTCCGCTTAAATGGATGTGCAAATTCTTGAGAGATTCCGCGCCTAGAGCTTTTTCATACAACTCAACAATTTTCTCCCACTCATCGGTGGAATTTACAGAACCGTCACCGGGACGGGCGTGTAAATGTGCAAAATCAAGACAAGGAAAAACACCTTCGATCTCTTTACTCATTACCAACGTGTCTTCAAATGAACCGAGCATTGCAGATTTGCCCATGGTTTCCGGTCGCAAAATCACTTGATTTCCACTTTTTCTTAATTCTGCAGAACAATCCGCCAATCTGGGCAGCGCAATCTTCAAAACTTCTTCTGCAGGTTGTTCAAAATATGATCCTGGATGGAATATGATGTCTGTGGCGCCTGACAGGTTGCCATAAAAGGCGGCATCCATCAAGCGCTGTCGGGATTTTGGCCATTCTTCTTCATCAGCATTGAGATTGATGTAATAAGGGGCGTGAACGCTCAGTTGAATGGCGCAATCCATGGCCGTTTGTTTGATCTCAGCGCATTTCTGTTCGGTAACTCGAACGGATTGAACCCATCCCAACTCCAAGGCACCTAATTTCATCTCTTTAATCGTTTGAATCGCACCAATGCTTCCACCGGGTTTCTTGGGGGTGGATATGGGCGTTCCGACAGTACCAAATAACATGGAGGCAGTTTTTTCCATCGTTACCTCAATAGGGTTTGAACCTTTTGAATTAGAGGAGGACCGAGCACAATTATTCCAAGCGCGATACTGAGAAATGCTGCAATTAAAACAGCTGCAGCACCGCTGTCTTTGCCGTTTTTAACCAGAGGGTGCGGAGCAGGATTTACCAGGTCAAAAAAGCTCTCTAGTGTGGTGTTAAAACACTCTGCGATCCAAACCAATGCTATGGCAATCAACATTACGCACCATTCAATTTTATTGATCTTAAGCCACAAGCTTACACCGATAACAATTATGGTTGCCAAAAGATGAAAACGGGCATTATTTTGGGTTTTTACAACGTGAAGCAAACCGTCAAAAGCGTATTTTATAGATTTAAAAATTGCTCGGATATTAATCATGAAATTCTTCGTCACCTGATATGCGATTAATTTTTATACCAAGGTGGTTCAAAACAGCTTGCTGTTCTGCCCACATTTCTTGTTTCTCTTCTTTAGTTGAATGGTCATAACCTGATAAGTGCAAAATAGCATGCACAAGCAGAAGGATGACCTCATTTTCAACAGGGTGTTGGGCCTCCGCTGCCTGTCTTTCGGCTGTGGGGAATGAGATGGCTATATCACCAATTGAAATGTTTCCTGTTTCAGGGTTGACATCATCAGATTCAAAAGAAAGCACATCGGTGGGTTTGTTAATACCTCGATAAAGATTATTCAGTTTCTTCAATGCAGCATCGGTATCTATCAATATGGAAAGATCAGAATCTGGTTCGATTTCTAAAAAGGAAAATATTTGTAGCGAGATTTCTTCAAGCCGGTTTGTTGAGATTTGTTCTTGAAATTTCTTGTTAATTTGGATTGTGATCATGCTTTTACCAATTTTTCTGTTGTGTTATCAGGATATTGAATCCGCGGATGGTAAGTGTTCGACAGCGTATTGATAAAGGATTCCTGTGCGATTCGCATATCTTTTAGTGTCAAGTTGGTTTTATCAAACTGGCCTTCCTTGAGACAATAGTCAAACACAGCCTTTACCAGGCGTTCCAATTCCTCTGCTGTCTTAGGAAGTTCTGCCCGGGCTCTGGCTTCGCATCCATCTGCCAGCATGACAAGTGCCGTTTCTTTTGAGCGCGGTCTGGGTCCTGGGTAGCGGAATAACTCTTTATCCACTTTTGTGGGATCGTTTTGAGCTTTTTCAAGTGCACGGTTATATTGGTACCGGGTGAATTGAGTGCCGTGATGCTCTCTAATAAATTCCTTTATTCGTCCGGGCAGGCGATGTTTACTGGCCAGATTAACGCCATCTTGAACATGCTGGATGATGATTTGGGCTGCTGTTACTGCGTCCATATCGTCGTGCGTGTTTAATTTGCCTGGTACCTGGTTTTCAACAAAAAACGGAGAATTGGCCGCTTTACCAATGTCATGATATAGAGTTCCCACGCGTGTAAGCAATGCGTCAGCCCCGATGGCTTCAGCGGCTTGTTCTGCCAGATTGGATACTTGAAGTGAGTGTTGATAAGTTCCAGGAGCGTTCTGCAGCAGGTATTTTAATAACGGATGATCGGGTCGAGAAATTTCCATTAAATAAATGGGAGTGACCAGGCCTAATGCCTGTGAAAGAATATATTGAATTAATAAGGCCAAACTGGCCGATGCCACGCCGTTCAAGAATGAAACGCCAATAAGGGTGATTAATCCAACCAGGTCTGAGAGGGGATCAGTTAGCTTATAGGCAACCAATACCAGGCTGCTGGCAACGGATATGGCAATCGCCGAAACAAAGAAACTGGTGATTCTGCGTCCTCTACCAATGGCGAGGGCTGCAATGATACTTGAGATCATGTAAAAAATGGTCAAGTCAAGGGAGTTGCTCAAACCGAATGAGGCCAATATGCTTAACGCAAGTGAAAAGATAATGCCAATTTCAAGATTAAAAAGAGTAACCAAAATTAATGCATATGCAGATATGGGGAAGAAATAAGGAATGATCGCCCGATTGGGGATTAAGAATCTTGCACCGTAGAGAAAGAGTAAAAAGCCCAGCGCAATGACTGTAAGGCTTTTCAAATCACCCATGGGGGTGACCTGGCGGCGAGTAAAGTAAAGCAGAATAAAACCGGCCAAAACAGCTACTATGGATCCTGCTGCAATCAGGTCTTGCAACTTATTGGCAGGTTTGATCAAACCAAACAATTGAAGTGCTTCCAGTTGTTCCTGGGTAATAATTTGGCCTTTGAGGGCTATGGTTTGATTTTGGACAAAAGTTTTTGTGATGGGCTGGACCGCGTCCATGGCTTGCTGTCTGGCAGCATCCGTTTCAGTTTCTGAATAGAGACTATTTTCAATAATAAACGGACTTGCGAGTTCGTCCACGATAAACACAAAACGATCTGGCAGTGTATAACTGATCAAGGAAGGCAAGTTATAGCGAACATCTTGCACCTGGTAGCTGCGAATGGTGTTGCGCATGGAACGTTCAAGGGCGGATATGGATTCCTGCGATATAACCTTCCAATCCTGTTCATTCATTTGTAGAATTTGATGGATGGCATCCTGTGAAAGTTTTACACTCTCAAATTGCTGCATCATTAAGTATTTGTGCTCATATTGGACAGATTTATCAGAACGGATATAAGAAATTTTGTTGATCAATTCCTGAATTTTTTTAATCTGAGACCTTGAAATGGAAATATCCATTGGCAGGTAACGATCTGCAATGGCTTTTGAAGCTGTTTCACGGGCATTCTGAGTTAAGATTTCGCTTTCGTAGGTGAGTGTTCTTGTCGCAACGAAAGTTTGAGGTGCCACATCACCGAGTTGTACGGGTAATGATGAGGGGCGTAATGCAATAGGTAAAACTAAAGCGCCTAATACAAGTACCGCAGATACCAGTAGAAGTCCGAAACGATAGAATTTTCGGGAAGATTGGCTTTGGATAAAACGAACAGGTAAAGAAGTCACAACGACAGGGCTATGAGAGTAATGAACGAACAGCGGCGCTGATACGATCTGCTGAAGCCTGTCCAGCCAGTTTTGGAACAAGAACCTTCATCACTTTGCCCATATCAGAGGGTAAGGCTGCACCAGTTTCTTTGATGGCCTCTGCTGCCATTTTCTTGATATCCTCATCGCTCATCTGGGCGGGAAGGAATTTTTCAAGCAAAGCGATCTCAGTTTCAGCTAATTTAATTAGGTCAGCGCGATCCCCTTTTTGGAATTCATTGATGGATTCGCGACGCATTTTGATCTCTTTTTGGAGAATCGTTTGAATTAATGCATCATCTGCCTTCATACCTTTCTCAACCTCGATCATCTTTATCGAAGAGAGCAAAATTTTGTAAGTATTTTTGGCTGTTTCATCTTTTTGACGCATTGCGTCGTGCAACGCTTCTTCAAATGTATTAATTGTGAGCATAATTTATTCCTCTATTAATCAATGTCAATTGATTATAACCAAGTCCTGAATGGATTTTAAGAGCGTATTTCCAATGCCTGTAACATAGGATAATTCTGAAATATTTTCAAAGTTGCCGTATTTTTGACGAAATTCTAAAATCGCGTTTGCTTTTGTTTCACCAATACCTGGCAAAGCTACAAGTTGAGCTAAAGTGGCTTCATTGAGATCCAGTTTGTTGTCGCTTTGAACTTGTGCGGGGTGATCCATTTGCAAGAGTATTGATGGTGTGATTTGTACCATTATCTGATGCGCTTTACTTTGCAAAGAATTCACCATCAGGAAGGCAAGACCGGAAACGATGACTCCTGATAAGAAACCAAGTGTGAGTAAACGAAAAGTGAACTTATCCTTCATTCTTCTCTGGATTTTCTAGTTCGTACATTGCTTTAAAAGCAGTTATGGCAACTTCCAGTACTTTTAGATCTGGTTCATTTGTGGTTAATTTCTGCATCGCCATTCCAGGAAATGACAACAGGCGAATGAAAGAATTATCTAGATGATTTGCCACAAAACGCATATATTCATATGCCACCATGATCAAGACGGGTAAAAGTACGACCCGTGATGCAAGCCGTATGGCAATATTTGGTAGAGGACCAATTAAGGTAAAAAGGATGACTGAAAAGATCACCAGAATAAGAATAAACCCGGTTCCACAGCGGGGATGTTGCAAGGGGAATTTACTCACATTTTCGGGGGTCAGTTCAGCACCAGCTTCAAATGCATTAATTGTTTTATGTTCTGCGCCGTGATAAGAAAAGACACGGTGAATATCGGGCATTTTTCCGACTGCCCAGATGTAGCCAATCACCAATGCGAGACGGATCAAACCTTCAATCATATTGGTAACAAATGGAGTAATTGAAAACCATTTTTGAAAGAGCACGGCTACTCCGGCGGGGGCTAAAAAGAAAAGCGCGATTGCGAGGGCAAATGAAAAAATCAGCGTGCCGAATAAAGCTGGACCTTCTATCTTTTCATCTTCACCGGTTTGATAATTGGCTGATACCGTGAGGTATTTGGTGCCCAATCCGATTGCGTCCCACATAATGACAAGTCCGCGAAAAAAAGGCCATTTGGCAATTTTTGAAGTGTAAAGACCCTGAAGTTTCTCAGTTTGAATGTGAATTTCACCGGCCGGATCACGAAAAGCGGCTGCCAAATAATGAGAGCCGCGCATCAAGACCCCTTCGATGAGTGCCTGTCCGCCGTAAGAAGGAAGTTTAAGTTTATCAGTACTCATTTAGATAACCGCGCTTCCTTTAGGCTCAATATTGAAGAAGAAATGGATCAGGGTCAGAATACCTTTTTCCCAGGTGGGAAGGTGAAGGCGTTCATTGGGCGAGTGAATGTTATCGTCTGGTAAGCCAAATCCGGTTAATACCGAGTCAATTCCAAGCAGTTCCTGCATATCGGCTGTTACGGGCACGGATCCGCCTTCGCGTTTGAATACAGGTTTGACGCCGTATATAGTTTCAAAAGCTTTTACCAGAGCCTTGGTTTCAGGCAAGTTAATATCTGAAATGCTCGGATTGCCGGTACTGATCAGTTCAACTTCCCAACGTATGGTTTGTGGGGCATTTTGTTTCATGTATTCAATCATTTGGGCATGAACTTTTTTGGGGTCCTGGTTTGGAACGAGTCTGGTTGAAATTTTTGCCATGGCTTTGGCAGGGATAATCGTTTTCGCGCCGGGACCGGTAAAACCGGAAAGGAAGCCGTTGACTTCGAGGGTCGGGCGTGCGCCAATTCGTTCGATGGAGGTGTAACCTTTTTCACCTTTTACCTGGTGGACACCTGCTTGAGCAGCATAATAGGCATCATCCATATTCAAGCGGTTCAATTCTTCTCGTTCTTGGGCAGAAAGAGGAAGTACAGAATCATAAAAACCTGGCAGGGTAATTCTGCCATCTGCATCGTGCATGCCGGCAATCAAATCACACAATACCTGGGCTGGATTATGAACCACGCCGCCAAAAGTACCAGAATGCAGATCGCGATCAGGCCCAAAAGTGCGAATTTCAAAATAAGCCAATCCGCGCAGACCGTAGATTATCGCAGGAACATCAGGAGCGATCATGCCTGTGTCTGGGTTAAGCACAACATCTGCTTTGAGCAGCTCTGTATTTTCACTCAAGAAGTGGTGCAAACTGGGTGAACCGATTTCTTCCTCACCTTCAAGAATGAATTTGATATTGACGGGTAGTTCTCCCGTTTTCATGATGGATTCAACGGCTGCGAGACAGGCAATAAACTGTCCCTTCATATCAGATGCGCCTCTGCCATAAAGGAACTCATCTTTTTTGACACCCTCAAATGGTTGTGTATTCCATAATTCAATGGGATCAACGGGTTGAACATCATAATGGCCGTAGATCAAAACGACCGGTTGATTGCTGCCTGCGTGCATAAAATCGCCGTAGACAATCGGGTGTTTGGGTGTGTCCATTACTTGTACATGCTCAATCCCCAAAGAGGTTAGCTTTTTAGCAATAGTCTCGGCGCACAATTTAACATCCGCATTTCTTTCAACTTCAGTTGAGACCGACGGGATGGCAATTAATTCTTTTAGATCTGAGAGGAATTTATCGTAGTTGGAAGTGGCATAAGAAAGGGCTAAGTTGCGTGTATCCAATGTATTCTCCTTGTTTTTAGTTAATTGATTATATTCCATTAACCACTTAATTTCCTCCTTCTCTAGAAGCATATCCTTTATGCTAAAATAAATTAAGCAAGGAAAAAGAGGCCCTATGATCATTATTAATTCACACCTCATTACGTGGGAAACTCCTAACCGGATCATTTCTGGACAAGCTGTCTTCGTATCAGGCTCGATCATAAAAGAGATCGGCCCACAAAAAGAAATCGTACAAAAATACCCAAACGAAGTAGTACTTGATGCCAGGGGACAATACATGATGCCTGGCTTGATCTGCGCACACACTCATTTCTACGGCACTTTTTCAAGGGGATTGTATATTCCACCTCCCGCGCCTGCCGATTTTCCTGAAATTCTCCAAAAATTATGGTGGCCATTAGATCAATCTCTGCTTGCTGATGATGTCAAGTATTCCTCACTTATTTGCATGATCGATGCAATAAAACACGGCACAACCACTTTGTTCGACCATCATGCCTCACCTAATTTCATTGAAGGGTCTCTGGATGTTATCGAGAAAGCCTTTGTGGAATCAGGTGTAAGGGGTGTTGTTTGTTACGAAGTAACCGATCGCGGTGGTGATGAGAAATCAAAAGAAGGAATTCAAGAAAATCTGAGAATGATCAAGAAACTATCGAATGTCCCTTCTGAACACCTCGTCAGGGCGACATTTGGTATGCATGCCAGTTTAACCTTATCAGAAAAAACACTGGAAGGATGCCGGGCGTTATTACCGGATAACACAGGAGTTCACATTCATACTGCCGAACACTGGGTGGATGAATACGATTCCATCAACAAATCTGGCGTCCGTGTTATCGAAAGATTGGAGAAGCATGATTTTTTGGGTGAAAAATCGATTTTTGCCCATGGAGTCCATTTAGATCATGCAGAAATCCAAAAATTAATTGATTCCAATACATGGTTGTCTCACCAACCTCGGTCGAATATGAATAATGCAGTCGGATTGGGTGATGTTGACTCACAAATGAGAGCAGGACTGCGGGTGTGTTTAGGCAATGATGGTTTCTCTAATGCTATGTGGGATGAATGGCGCACATGCTATTTGGCGCATAAAGGTTGGAGCCGCGATCCGCGAAGGATGGGTGCCAATACTATTGTGGATATGGCGATATACAACAATTCCGATCTCACCACTCAATTTTTTGGAAGTGAACGTATCGGAAGAATCGAAGAAGGCGCAAAAGCAGATCTCATTTTGGTCGATTTTGATCCCATCACCGATTTGAATGTGGATAACCTGCCGTGGCAGATTATCTTCGGTTTTAGAGATTCCATGGTTACATCCACTATTGTCAATGGCAAGATCTTAATGAAAGACCGGGTATTAACTACAATTGATGAAAAAGAAGTCAATCGAAAAGCAAGAGAACTGTCAAAATCGGTTTGGCAGCGTTATGCAAAACAATTCAAATAAGATTGGATAAAAAATGGCTGAACGTATTGCATTATTAGGTGGAACAGGCAAGGAAGGCAAAGGGTTGGCTTATCGCTGGGCTAAAGCTGGATATGAAGTCGTTATCGGTTCCAGACAGGTCGAAAAAGCCCAAATGGCCGCGGATGAATTAAACGCCCTTTTGGGAAAAACAAAGAACCCGGTAACTGGATTGCAGAACTTCCAGGCCGCAGATTGGTGTGATATTGCCGTTTTGACCGTCCCTTTCGCGGCACACGTTCCCATTTTGACTGAATTAAAAGATTGTCTGACTGGAAAAATACTTGTTGATGTCACAGTTCCGCTTGTACCTCCAAAAGTGAGCAAAGTACAAATGCCTCCAGCGGGTAGTGCAGCACTCGAAGCCAGAGATATCCTTGGTGAAGGAATTCAGGTTGTCTCGGCATTTCAAAATATCTCTTACGAGCGCCTGATGGATGATGGCGACATTGAGTGTGACGTCCTTGTAACCGGAACTTCAAAAGAAGCGCGTAAAACAATAATGGTTTTGGTTGAGAAAGCTGGCATGATCGGCTGGGACGCAGGACCAATCGAAAATTCAGTCGTCGCTGAAGGTCTCACATCTGTCTTGATTGGTTTGAACAGTCAGTTTGGAATCCATAACGCCGGCATTAAAATTACCGGGATTAACCGAGAGTAGTATGCCGGTAGCAAAAAAATCCATGACCTATACGGCTCTGCCAGATTTTCCGATGGTACAGTCTGGTGATAACCTGGGGCATATCATCGTAAATTTGTGTAAAACGAATGACATCACCATAAATGATGGAGATATATTTGTTCTTGCACAAAAAATCGTATCAAAATCTGAAGGGCGTCTTGTAAACTTTTCTTCGATAATCCCTTCGGCTCAAGCCCTTGAGCTTGAAAAAGTAACCAAAAAGGATCCTCGGTTTATTGATTTGGTCCTTAATCAAAGTAAGAAAGTAGTTCGGGCTAAATTTAATACCCTAATCGTCGAACACAA
The DNA here is from genome assembly GCA_964597505.1 of uncultured Anaerolinea sp. Taxonomy (GTDB): domain Bacteria; phylum Chloroflexota; class Anaerolineae; order Anaerolineales; family Anaerolineaceae; genus UBA6107. The sequence goes on from CAZQXI010000005.1 coordinate 68,725, forward strand.
AAGTGGATTTATTTGCGCAAACGCCGGTATTGATCATTCCAATTTGAGTGACCAGGGTGAATTGGCGGAGGATTGGGTATTATTGCTTCCTGAGGATTCAGACAAATCCGCGGATGGAGTAAGAAATACCATTGAAGAACTGACAGGTAAGAGTGTTGGCGTCTTGATCATCGATTCGCATGGTAGGCCGTGGCGTAATGGAACGGTTGGCGTCACCATCGGAGTTTCAGGGTTGCCAGCCCTGGTGGATTTACGCGGTCATGAGGATCTTTCAGGATTCAAATTAAAAGTTACCACCGTCGGTGCATCTGATGAACTTGCTGCCGGCGCATCATTATTGATGGGACAGGCGGCAGAAAAGACGCCTGTTATTCATGTGAGTGGTTTTCCATACGAAAGACGAGAAGCATCTCTCAAAGAATTGATCAGACCTGAAGAAGAGGACTTATTCCGATAACGATGAGTGAAACATTATGACTAAAGTTGTTGCATTGGCAGGCGGTGTCGGGGGAGCGAAATTGGCATATGGGTTGGCGAAGATCCTTCCAGCTGAGGACTTGACTGTAATAGTTAATACCGGCGATGATTTTGAGCATTTTGGACTCAACATCAGCCCCGATTTGGATACTGTCATGTATACCCTGGCAGAGATTTCAAATGAACAGACCGGGTGGGGGCGTCAAGACGAAACATGGAACTGCTTTGCAGAATTGGAAAAACTCGAATCTGAAAACTGGTTCAGGTTGGGAGATCGTGACCTGGCCACTCATCTGGAAAGGACGAAGTTAATTCGAGCAGGGTTTAATCTTTCAGATGTGACTGCAAGCCTTTGCAAGAAATTGGGTGTGGATGTCGTTGTCAGGCCCATGTGCGATCAAAGCGTGCGAACGATCGTGACGACTGAAGAGTTTGGCGATTTACCTTTTCAAGAATATTTTGTTAAATATCATTTTGAGCCTAAATATCTTTCTCACAGATTTTATGGTATTTATTCCGCCAAGATCAACAGCGAGACAAGAAAAGCGATCACAAATGCTGATATTGTTATTATTTGTCCATCCAACCCCTGGTTGAGCATCATGCCAATCCTCGCCGTGGAAGATATGAAGCAGTTGCTCAGCCAAAAAACCTGTGTTGCAGTGAGTCCAATTGTTGGTCATGATGCCATCAAAGGCCCTGCAGCAAAGATGTTTAACGAGATGAACATCACTCCTTCGGCATATGAAGTTGCTAAAATATACCAGGGATTAATTGATGGGTTTGTTATGGATAATTTAAACAGTTCAGAATGTGACATGGTTGCCGCTTGCGGTATAATACCGATGTTGACAGATACAATCATGAAAGATAAATATTCGAAAGAACGACTGGCGAAAGAAATTTTCGATTTTGCGTCTCAATTGAAAAAAGGAAATTGAAGCATGACGCTTTGGGCAATCGTTCCTGTAAAGCCATTACAAAGGGGAAAATCGCGTCTTTCAAGTATCTTATCTGTTACCGAACGCACAACCTTGAATCAATCCATGTTGGTAAATACATTAAAGACTTTAAAATCCATCAGCGAGATTGACACTGTTTTAGTGGTAAGCCGCGATCCTGCTGCTTTGGCGATTGCGCGAGATTTTGATGCCAAGACAGTTCTTGAGGATGGCAACCCGGAATTAAATACGGCTCTTCGGCGCGCCGCCATGGTCGCGAAGGCGTATTATGCCAATCAGCTATTGGTAATGCCGGCTGACCTGCCGCTAGTCAAAGCGGAGCATATAAAAGACTTTTTGGCATTATCCAACGAAGCTCCTGAATTGATCATTGCACCTGATCGCAGGCAAGACGGCACCAACGCATTATTTATTAATCCGGCAGATCTTATAGATTTCTATTACGGACCAGGCTCATTTAATAAACATCTTGATGCTGCCAAAGCCAAAAGTGCTGCAATCCAAATCGTAGAGAATGAAGCCCTGGGTCTTGATCTTGATTTGCCTGAAGACTTGCAAATTCTTACCGAGATTGAAGCACGACAAAAAACCGGTACCGCAGTTTAATTTATTTTTGGAGGAAGTATGACAGAGAGAATGGCGCTTTATCTTCAAGATTCACATGAACTTAGAGACGGTCTCGAATATGTAAAATATGCTGAATCCCGCGGATTTGAAGCAGTCTGGCAGGCTGAAAGCCGGCTGGTAAGGGACGCAATTGTTCCAATGGCAGCTTATGCTGCAGTTACTGAAAAACTTAAAGTTGGTTCAGGCGTTATCAATAACTGGACTCGAAATATTGGACTATTGGCATCAACATTCCTGACTCTCGATGATCTTGCTCCCAACCGAATCATTTGCGGTATTGGTGCCTGGTGGGACCCCCTGGCCAAAAATGTTGGCATTGACCGCAAAAAACCTTTGACGGCCATGAAAGAAACCGTTTTGGTTTTAAAAAGATTGTTGAATATGGAAAGGGTTACTTTTGAAGGCGAGTTTATTTCTGTCCATGGAATTGAATTGGATGTAGTTCATGGACGAAGAGAACCCAGAAATGTACCAGTTTTTATTGGCGCTACCGGCGACAATATGATGGAATTGACCGGCGAAATATGTGATGGCGCGGTATTGAATTACTGTGTACCTCCCGAATACAATCATAGGGCGCTGGAGTTGCTTTCTTCAGGAGCGAAAAAAAGCGGCAGAACTCTTGATGCCATTGACCGCCCGCAACTTATTGTATGTTCGGTTGATAACGATCATGATAAAGCGATAGATTCCACCCGGGGTTTATTGACCCAATATTTGGCTCAGCAGCCTCATATTGCCAAAGCCTCTGGTGTATCCATGGATGTTGTTGAAAAAATCCAATCCATTTTGGGGTGGCCTGCCACCCATGAACAGATTCAAAAAGCCAAACATTTAGTCCCGGAAGAACTTATCCATCGCATTACTGCTTCTGGAACTCCGGAAGAAGCCAAAAAGAAAGTGGCTGAATACGTTGATAATGGTTGTACCTGCCCGATTTTGTATCCTGTTGGTGGAGATGTGCATCTACTAATTGATACATTTGCTCAAAAATAAGTAATATTTAACTGGAGATCATTGATGGCGTCACCGATTTATGTTGTTGGACATGTTAATCCTGATACAGATTCCATTGCATCTGCGGTGGGATATGCATGGTTATTGCGTGAAAGAGACCATGTGGATGCAGTTGCAGCCAGGGCTGGTAATATTAATGCCCAAACGGCTTGGATTCTAAAGTTTCTTGCTGTTGAACCTCCTTTACTGATTAACGACGCCAGTCCAAGGTTTGAAAGTGTGGTCCGCCGTCTGGATTCAACCACAAAGGAAATGCCATTAAGCCACGCCTGGGCAATATCGACCCGAACTGGCGGTATTGCTCCCGTTTTGGATCAAGACGGCATGCCGTATGGCTTGATTACCGGCAGAAGTCTTTTCAACTACATCGCGACTATGATCGGAGTGCATCCGGAAAATCATGATATTGGCATTGGAAAAATTCTTGAGTCGCCTTGCAAGGATGCTGCGGACACAAAGATTCTAAAATTCAATGTCACCACCAAGATCAAGGAAGTTGTCGATCGAATTCTGCGTGAAGAAGGTGATGAATTCTTTGTGATTGACGAAAGCGGACGTTATGTTGGTATTTGCCGACAGCGTGACCTGCTTAATCCGCCCAGGATTCAAATCATCATGGTGGATCATAATGAGGCGCAGCAATCTGTTGCCTCACTTGAAGAAGCCAATTTGATCGAAATTCTTGATCATCACCGCCTGGGTAACCCGTCAACGCATACTCCCATTCGCATGTCAGTGGATATAGTTGGAAGCACCAGCACGCTCGTGTCTGAGCGTATGGAAGAAGCAGGGATCAGCGCTCCTCCAAAAATCGCAGGTTTAATGTTGGCAGGTTTGTTATCTGATACGTTGAATTTAACCAGTCCGACAACTACTGAAAGAGACAGAAAAGCTTCAACCCGACTATCTAGGTGGGCGTTTGTTAAAGGCAGCGTGCTTGAAAATGAAACCCAAGACAGCTTTGGAAAAAAAGTCCTCATGGCCAGTACCGGTCTTGCCAACCGCGTGCCAACCGATGTCGTTCAAAGCGACATGAAACTCTACCAGGCCGGTGGATACAATTTTGCCATTGCGCAGGCTGAAGTTAGTGATTTACACGAAGTTACTGATCATCTTGAGGATCTCACAAAAGCTCTAAATGGCTTGCGCGATAAAAAGAATGTGGATTTTGCAATTCTCATGGTTACAGATGTTGTAAGAAGCAGCAGCCGTTTGATTCTATCAAATCCGCCTGCGGTACTGGATGAATTGCCATACGCCGTTCAGAGCGATCAAACACGAATTGCTGAAGGCGTGGTTTCGAGAAAGAAGCAGCTCCTACCGGTTGTTCTGGGTATTTTGGAAGGCTAATTTATATTTTTCGTGAAGCTTGTGCGAAATTGATTGAGGATTAAATCATGTACGAAAAATATTTCATCGTTAATAGTTTAAATGATGCTGTGAGTTTGAGAACAAAATATGCTGATTCCTCCAGAATTATTGCGGGCGGAACCGACCTCGTTTTGGAAATGGAACGCGGCCTACATGGTGATATAAAAGAGATTATTGATATCTCCAGAGTCAGTGGGTTGGATGAAATCTGGATGGATGATCAACTTTACATTCATATTGGACCTACTTCCACACACAGCGCCTGTCTAAAATCAACCCTCATTCAAGAGTTTGGTTCTTGTCTATATCAAGCTTGTTCACAAGTTGGGTCCCCTCAGATTCGCAATCGTGGAACTGTTGCAGGGAATATCGCTACAGCTTCGCCAGCCAATGACACAATTACAGCCTTGATGGCCTTGGACGCTAAAGTGGAACTACTTTCATCCAATGGAAAACGAATTATTGAAATCGACAAGTTTTTTACCGGCGTAAGAAAAACGGTAATGCTTCAAAATGAGATCATATCTGATATCTCGTTCAAGTCATTAAAAAAGAATGAACATTCCTGTTTCATAAAAGTCGGATTGCGAAACGCCCAGGCTATATCCATTATGAACTGCGCCGTGGTTCTTGGGTTGAACGAAACAAAGGTTACCAAGGCCAGGATTGCACTTGGCGCAGTCGGCCCCACTGTCTTTCGAGCTCTGGACGCTGAAGCAAGCCTTGCAAACCAGACAATTAACGACGAGTTGTTCTTACAAGCAGGAGAATTAGCCGGCCAGGCTGCAAACCCTATCAGTGATATTAGAGCTTCGGGTGACTATCGAAGCAAGATGATTTCTGTGCATGTGAAGCGAGCATTACATCAGGCTCTTAATAATGAGAATGAAATCGCTCCGAATCCTGTAGTGTTATGGGGTAACGAAAGAGCGTCCAATGCAACACTTACCGAGAATTCTCTTGAGCTGGACGAATCTTCAGAAATTAATGTTTCCATTAATAATAAACATTTTTCTTTTGAAGGTGGATTTGGTAAAAACTTATTGGATTTGATTCGCGAGAACGCGCTTCTCACAGGTTCCAAAGAAGGATGTGGAGAAGGTGAATGCGGCGCCTGTACTGTCTTTTTGGATGGTGTCGCTGTCCTGGCATGCCTGATTCCTGCGGCGCGTGCTCATAATTGCAAAATTACAACCATTGAAGGAATTTCCGTTGATGGTGAACTGCATAAGGTGCAGCAAAGTATGATTGATGAAGGGGCAGTGCAGTGTGGGTATTGCACACCAGGTTTCGTTATGTCGGCTGTTAAATTATTGGAAGAAAAGCCCAATCCAAGTGTGGAAGAGATAAAGACCGGTATTTCAGGCAATCTCTGCCGCTGTACGGGCTATTACAAGATCATATCGGCGATTGAGTCGGCGGCCAAGGGGTAAAACCATGCCTAAATATAATCAATACTCCAGAATTGCAGCACCAGAAAAAGAGAAACCAAAAATTCATCCCGTTTGGCGAGGAATTGGCTGTGTCATGATTTTTATAATACCCATATTTTCTTTTTTTACAGCTGATTTTCTAGTTAAGTCGAGGGACGTCTTAAAATGGGTGCTAATTCCTCAGGATTTAATCTTTTTACAGTTAAAAGATCCATATTTTTGGGTAAGAATCTTTTACACAGTTCTTATCGCTATTGTATTATTCTTGATCATGGGGATCATAACGTTTGTGATTGATAAATTCTTTGGGCCTCCAAAACGCGGCCCGTATGATGTGAGATAAACACCTTAACCAAAGATATATGGGAGCATGATCAATGCCGGAATTAGGAAAGATTATCCCTCGAATAGATGCAAAAGATAAGGTTACCGGTGCCGCGCAATACCCGGGTGATATCAATTTCGACAATCAGCTGTACATGAAAATTCTATTTGCCGGTTTTCCACATGGAATTATCCGGTCCATTGATACCAGCCTGGCTGAAAAACTTCCAGGTGTAGTGGCTATTTATACGGCAAAAGATGTACCCAATAATGAGTATGGGTTGGGAACCCCTGATCAACCAGTCTTATGTGGCCCCGGTTCCAATAAGGTATTTGGTGATCATGTCCGCTTTGTGGGTGATCAAGTCGCATTAATCATTGCTGAAACAGAAGAAATTGCTGTAAAAGCCAGAAAACTAATTCAGGTAAAGTATGATGCCTTGCCGGTTATAAGTGATGTTTTGGAGGCAATGAAAGACCCGCAGCCGATCATCCATCCTGATAGGGGATCCAATACATTTTGTCATTTTAAGGTGCGAACTGGGGATGTAGAAACCGCATTAAAGAATTCAGATGTTGTCGTTGAAAGTACTTACAAAACACCGGTTCAGGAACACGCATTTCTTCAACCAGAAGCAGGAGTCAGTTATTACGATGATGAAGGACGACTCACCATTGTGGTGGGTGGTCAGTGGGTGCATGAAGATCAGGAACAAGTTGCCCATGCTTTAAAGTTACCACTTGAAGCCATTAGAATTATTTATCCAGCCATCGGCGGTGCTTTTGGCGGCCGTGAAGATATGTCCGTACAAATAGTCCTTGCACTTGCTTCTTATCGATTGAAAGAGAGAGGCATCAATCGTCCGGTAAAAATAATCTGGTCGCGTGAAGAGTCCATGGTTGGGCATCATAAACGTCATCCTTATATCATCAAGACGCGTTGGGGTGCCACAAAGGAAGGGATGCTTACCGGCGCTGAAGTTGAGATCATAGCTGACGGTGGGGCGTATATCTATACCTCGCCTAAAGTGCTTGGCAATGCCACAATTTTGTGCACAGGTCCATACCGCATTCCCAACGTCAAAGTGGATTCATACGCTGTTTATACCAATAATATTCCTAACGGCGCTTTTAGAGGCTTTGGAGGCCCACAAGCGGCCTTCTCTGCAGAAATGCAGATGGCCAAACTGGCTGAAAAACTTGGTATTGACCCGGTAGAATTGCGGATGAAAAACCTGATAAAAGAGGGTGAGCCAACTTCATTGCAATCTCCGTTGCCGGCAGGGATTACCATTGAACAAGCCGTTAGAACTTGTGCAGAACAAGCGGGCTGGAAAATTATTGGGAATTCTCAATATCAACGTGAGTCGAAAAAAGAAAGTGGCGTACTCCTTAAGGGATTGGGATTTTCGTGTGGGTACAAAAATATAGGATTTTCGTTCGGTTATCAAGAAAACTGCTGGGCTGCCATTGAACTTCACGGGGCTTCAAAGATTGATAAAGTGATTCTAAAGCATGCAGGAGCAGAAGTGGGACAAGGGGCTCATTCAGCCTTTATTCAAATGGCTGCGCATGGATTAAATGTTTCCCCTGACATTATTGAACTGGTTGCCTCGGATACGGCTATCACAAACAATGCCGGCAGCGTAAGCGCATCACGGATGACTTTCATGGCTGGCAGCGCCATCAAGGGTGCAGCTGAATTGGCTCTTGAAAAATGGAAAAATGAAGAACGGCCAGCCATTGCCGAGTTTAAATATCTGGCGCCCAAAACAACGCCTTTCGATCCTGAGACAGGCGCCTGTGAACCAAATTTTGCATACGGTTATGTCGCAGAAGTAGTCGAATGTACTGTAGATGCAGAAACTGGAAAAGTACAGATAACTAATATCATTTGTGCAGACGATGTCGGTAAAGCCGTAAATCCGCAGCAGGTGGTCGGTCAAATCGAAGGCGGGCTTGTTCAAGCGGCAGGTTATGCCTTGATGGAAGACTTTATCCAAAAAGACGGCATCACCTTAACCGATAAACTTTCCACCTATTTGATCCCAACGGTTATGGATATCCCGGAGAAAATAGACTCGATTATTCTAGAAATTCCAGACCATGTAGGCCCCTGGGGCATAAGAGGCGTCGGCGAGATGCCGCTGCTGCCGCTTGCACCTGCGCTGGCATGTGCAGTTCATGATGCTACCGGAATCTGGTTTGATGAGTTCCCGCTTACAGCGGAGAGAGTTTACCGCGGATTGCAGTCGAAATGAGTGTTCAAAAAGTTGCAGCCATAATTCTGGCGGCAGGTGAATCATCGCGTCTTGGTAGACCAAAACAGCTTTTGGATTGGTTCGGAAAACCGTTTATCAAACAATTGGTTGATATTACGCATGAAGCGGATCTTTCCCCTGTGATTGTCGTAACCGGTTCAGGCCGTGAGGCAATTGAAAACGCAATCCAAGATTCCCAAGTTGTAATAGCTTACAATGAAAACTGGCAAAACGGACAAAGCAGTTCCATGCAAACAGGGTGCAAGGCTTTGGAAAGATATGATGTAGATGCCTTTATCATTTTTTTATGCGACCAGCCGCAAGTACCGGTTGAGTTAGTGCAGCGAATGATTGCTGAAGCGCAAAGAGACGACTTGGACATTGTAGCCACTTCGGTCCAGGGAAAAATTTGCCCGCCAACACTTTTTAAAACGAATTGTATTGACGGAATAATGACTTTACAGGGCGATCAGGGGGGTAGGGCTCTTTTTAAATCCTATAAAACTCAAATCCTAGACTGGCAGGACGCTCGGTTATTGCAAGACAGCGACACAGAAGAAGACTATATAAAACTAAAGAAACTTTATACCAAATAATGCGTGTAGTCATAAACTAAATTATATATTCTTTTGTTCAATATCTCTAACATCATAATTCGGAGCTTTCGTCAGTCTCTTCAAGTTTCCCGGCTTCCATATCGGCGATTATTTTCTTGGCTTCTTCAACCTGGGCTAGGGGAACGATAACATCAACTTCACCTAGAATTCCAACAGTTAATCCGTAAGTTGTTCCGGCAGATTCCTGATTTACAAAAGCGGTAATGCCAAAAGATTCCAATAATATTCTGACCGATTCCGCTTCGAGCATGCCATCGGCCACATAAACAACTTCATCACGTATTTTTCTCGGAAACATTGATCATCCTTTTCTCTAATCGAAGCCTTCTCACCTTTAATTCAGTTTGAAGTGCTTTCTTTTTATACCGGACTATGCTTGATTTTTCAAGATTTGCTTCTGCAAGGTGTGTCCAGACAAAGGCAGTGGGGATATCTTTTAATTCGTGTTCATAATACTTTGCCAATTCAATACATGCGTCAATATCGCCGTTATTACCGTTGGTTTCCCATAAATCTTTGGCTTTATCCCAGTTGGTCACTTTCTTGTACAATTTGGCCAATCTTGTGATTATTTCCACTTTTTTTTCGGTTTCTATATCTTTTAATGAGAGACAATATTCATAAATGGATATGGATTTATGGATCTCACCAATATCTTCATACAATTGTCCAATGGCAAACACATCCCAATTGTGAAGCTTATTTGAAAAAAGATCCTCATCAAGCATTTGTGTGATGGCGAAATATAAGGCTGCCAGCGAAACAATATCCATGGCGTTGTGATAAACCACATTTGCGATCTGAGAAGCATCTCCGGAACGCAGGTAATTGAAATATATTTCTGGGATCATCCAGCCAGGCACTTCATCCTCAGAACGTGGAATATGAAGTATTTCATGTTCAAGGTCTTTTAAACTTCTGCTGGCCAATCGCTGCCGCCAAATCCGCCGTGCAAGATGCAGCAGATCGAGGTGGCCCCATTCTCCAAAATGGATCGGCATGCGGTTAAGTACATAACGCGATTTTAATAACGGCATGTCGAAGGATTTACCGTTAAAAGTTATAACCGCTTCAACATCTTCTGTTTGGTTTGTAAATTGAAGAAGCATGGCTTGTTCTTCTGAAGGGTCTTCCACCAAAAACTGGGTAAGCTTTAATCCTTCATCATCGAATCGCGCGATGCCTACCAAAAAAGCCAGCGTTCCTGTTCCACCCGACAAGCCGGTGGTTTCGGTATCCAGAAAGATCATCTTTTTGAGATTGTCGCCGCCGGACTTAAGTTTACCGGCTTTATGAATGGGATCCACGTTTATCAAGTCTTTAAACTCGATCACACCGTGCTGATACCCATATGGGTAATTGTTTTCTACTATTACAACATTTCCTAATTGGTTTTCAATAATTTTTGCGCCTTCTCCAATGGCATCAACCATGCTGATATTTTTCTTTTTTGGTCGAGGAGAAGAAACCTCATTGCCTTTTTTGATCCCCAATGTATTCAATCGATCCAACAAGGAAGGCATTAATCGCCTCCATTAAGCAATAAATCAAGTAGATAGGTGGTTTCTTTTTTTCCGCCAAGACCCATTTCAGCTACCGGTCCAACACAAGAAGGGCAGCCATCCTGGCACTCACATTGATGCACCAACTGCTGGCATTTCTGCAATAGCTCCTGAATACGATCGTTTAAAGAACTGGCCAACCCGATCCCGGCCGGAATGCTGTCATAGATCAGGATAACAGGGTTCATGTTGGCAAATTTGGCGTTGGGGTCTGCGTATGATCCAAGATCGGATGGCTCACTGAGCACTAATAATGGCGCCAGGTTGGCCATCAAGTACTTTAAACCTGATAACGCACTGCGCATTCGGATGCTTAATTCAGCCAATCGGTGGCAGTATGGACACAAAGTGAGCAGGTTATCCAACTCGTTCGCTTTTTCCGTCGAGGTGAAGCATTTGAATGGAATTTTGTGATGAACATGCAGCAAGGTCGCTTCATCACTGCGCCCACAAGATTGGCAGCGATGATTATCGCGCTTTCGCACGGAATCTGAAATTACTTTCCAATCTTTGCCGTAGTCATTGGCATCTGAAAGCCAAAGGCTTTCAGCCCGCATCTTATTAACGCACTTTTCGTTCAACTCCATCCAAAAACCGGTGGTTTGAAGTTTTTGTGCTGGCAATTCCAAAGGATCTATACTCAACACTTCTTTTGATATGTTCTGAACCCGCCGGTAGGCAGTCACCTGAGAAGTGACCATTATTTCACCATAATGCAGCAAATAATACTCCGCCGTGGATTGTTTGATTTCTGAAAGCGGTTCAATTTCCTGGCTGAGGATGGGTTCGGTCAAAAAATCGCTGCGGTGGTCAGATAAGGTGGCTATATTCTTCTCAAGATCGAGCGTTTTTACAATATACGATAATCCATCCTGCAGGTAGACAGCGCCGGGATGAACCATCCACAAAGCGGATTCGTAATCTACCTCGCCAATGGTTTCAGTTTCACCATTGTGCTCATATTGGATCAAGACCTTATCGGCCATGGTGCTGCGAAGTGAGTAATCGTTGGATGGATAAGATTCTGACAACCAGTAATATTTTCCGCGTTTGTGCTGTAAAACACCTTCACTGCACAAGTAATCGAGATATTCGACCAACTCTTCCCACTTCAAGCTGCCAAATTGTTCGTCTTCTGAAAAAGGCAGTTCAAACGCTGCGCTTTTAATGTGCGGCAGCAGGATCAACGGGTTATTTGGATTGATCAAGGCCTGTTCCAGCGGACGGTCCATCAGGTACTGCGGATTACGGGCGAAGAATTGGTCCAATGGGTTCATGGAAGTCACTAAAATGGACAAGGACGGATTTTGCGATCTTCCGCTCCGTCCGATGCGCTGCCGCAAGGAACAAATCGAGCCAGGGTAACCGGCCAACAGCACAGCATCCACGCCGCCGATATCCACACCCAATTCAAGTGCATTGGTGGCTACTGCCAACTTAATCGAGCCGTTTTTTAGACCTTCTTCTATCTCCCGGCGGTCTTTTTTCAAATATCCGCTTCGATATCCGCGGATGGTGGATGCCAGTGAAGGATTAACTCCTTTGAGTTCCCGAGTCAGCAGTTCGACAAAACGCCTTGTACCGCAAAAAACGAGGGTCTGTACATTGTGATAAAGGATCAAGGCAGATAATTTGGAGGAAGTTGCCAGAACACCTTCACGGATCCCCAGGTCCTGGTTGACCAGTGGGGGATTGTAAATGACGAAACTTTTAGCTCCTTTTGGAGAACCATCCGTCTCTACCTGGCTGACATTATCCTCAACCAGGTTTTGCGCCAATTCAATCGGATTTGCAATCGTGGCAGACGTCATGATAAATTGAGGCGCGACATTGTAGAACTCGCATACTCGTTTTAGTCTTCGGATCAGGTTTGCAATGTGGGATCCAAACACGCCCCGATAAAGATGAATTTCATCTATCACAATGTAACGTAAATGTTCAAAGAAATGCGCCCAATTCGTGTGGTGCGGCAGTATACCGATGTTGAGCATATCAGGGTTGGTGAGCAATATGCGAGAATGCTGCCTGATGGCACTTCTTTGAGTGGCGGGTGTATCTCCGTCATAGACAGCAGCCAGGTTGGGTTCGAGGATCAGGTTGGTACCTAAAATGATGTTTGAAAAAGATTTTAATTGATCATACGTCAAGGCTTTGGTCGGAAAAAACAACAGTGCAGTAGACTGGCCGTCATTAAGCAGCTGATTTAAGATGGGGAGTTGATAACAGATACTCTTTCCGCTGGCGGTCCCGGTGGTCACCACCACATTTTGTCCATTTTGAATGCGGTTTAGCGCCTCAGCCTGGTGCAAATAGAGTCCCTTGATACCCATGGCTTCCAATGAATATATCAATCGTGGATTTAGCGATTCTGGAAATGGCATCAATGAGGATGGCCTGCCGGCTTGATCCTGCCAAAAAGATATATTCTCTCTGAAGAGGGGATTCTTTCGAAGCTGAGAAATCAACGAGTCAAAATTCATATTAATCGTTGCGAGGTTCCTGATACGGCATTATACTCTGAAAGCACGATCAAAATAGTTGGTACAATTATTTTAGCACAATATTTCTATTATTTTGGAGACTAAAATGGTCAATCTCATTATCTATGCAATTGTGGGTGGAATCATCGGAGTATTGATCAATTATCTGGCTGATGTTTTGCCTCAAACCCGCCGATTCAGTCAGCCGGTTTGTCCGAATTGCGCAAAACCATACAGCTTGAAAGGGTATTTGATCTCTTTTAAATGTCCAAATTGTGATCAAAAACCACGCACGAGAAATTTTATTGTATTAATTGTTTCCATTATTGCAGCCGTTCTGGTGGGTATTTATCCGATGATTAACCTGAATTTCTGGCTGACCATACCAGTATTGATCTTTTTAGGCATGATTCTGGTAATTGACATCGAGCATCATGTTGTTTTGATAGAAACAAGCATTATTGGACTGATATTTTTCTTTTTCTACGGCGTTCTCATGTACAAATGGTCTCTAAACGGCTTGTTATTGACCTTGGTGGGCGGTGTTGCAGGATTTTTAATTATGCTTTTGATCTATTTTTTCGGTATCTTCTTTTCCCGTGGATTGGGAAAAATTCGTAAAGAGGAGATCAAGGATTCCGGGCTTGGTTTTGGCGATGTATATGCCTGTGCTTTTCTTGGTTTTTTTGTCGGTTGGCCTTATGTGATCGGAATGTTGATCATCGCCATCCTGGTGAGCGGCGTTTATTCGTTTATCTATATGATCGTTAAGGCCATTAAAAAGGATTACCAGGTCGCGAGCACCATTCCTTACACGCCGTTCTTGATCCTGGGCGCATTGGCTACGTTTTATATCCCTAAATTACCCATTTCATAAAAGGGTCAGCAGTTCGGCATCGATCAACCCTTTATATTGGGCGATATTTTGACGGAATTTGGTGATCAAAGAATCCGCCATTAGGCGGTATTGAGCAGGGTTATCCCAACTTCTTGATGGATTCAACATCTTGGAAGGCACCCCAGGAATAATGTTGGGGATTTTTAGTCCAAATACGGGTTCAATTTCTGACGGCGCCTCATCCAGTATCCCTTTCAGGGCAGCAGAGATCATCGCCCGGGTATACGGCAGCTTTGTGCGGGACCCGATGCCATAAGGACCTCCCGTCCAGCCGGTATTGACCAGCCACACCTTGGAATGATGTTCAGAGATCTTTTCTCGCAGCATATCGGCATACTTTACAGGGTTGAGCGGCATAAACGGCGCCCCAAAACAGGCCGAAAAGGTAGCTTGAGGTTCACATCCGAGTCCTCTTTCAGTCCCCGCCAATTTGGCTGTGTAACCGGATAAGAAGAAATAAGCCGCCTGGTCAGGCGTAAGACTGGCGATGGGGGGTAAAACGCCAAAAGCATCTGCACTCAAGAAAAAGATATGGTCGGGATGTCCTCCCATGCCTGATTTCACCCTTCGTGCAACGTTTTGGAGGGAGTAGGCAGCGCGCGTATTTTCTGTAACACTGGAATCGGTAAAATCAAGCAGCCGGCTATTGGGATCAAAGGTGACATTTTCTAGTACAGACCCAAAACTTTGTGAAGCATCCCATATGATAGGTTCAAGGTCTTTTTTTAGATTGATGGTTTTGGCGTAACATCCGCCCTCAAAATTGAATATTCCATCTAGTGCCCAGCCGTGTTCGTCATCACCGATCAGAAACCGATCTGGATCAGAAGATAGAGTAGTCTTTCCTGTGCCTGAAAGTCCAAAGAAAAGGGATGTGTCGCCCTGCATGCCAATATTGGCAGAACAATGCATGGGCAAAACGTTTTCACCAGGCAGCAGGCGGTTCATTATGGTGAAGACGGCTTTCTTTATTTCACCTGCATATTGGGTGTTGCCAATTAAAACGATTCTTTTTACAAAATCGATCATGATGAAGGTTTTTGTCTTGGTTCCATCAATCATGGGGTCGGCACAAAAACTGGGCGCCTGGATAATTGTAAAATCTGGTCCATCGGCGTACATATCTGTACCCGGGATGAGTAAATCTCTGGCAAAAAGTGCAGACCATGCAAATTCCGTGATGAGACGAATCCTGCGTTGATGCTGAGAATGCGAACCCACCAGAACTTCTTGTACATAAATATTCTTTTCTTCAAGGTGAGAGAGTACTTTAGCGAGTAAGTCTTCAAATTTGGCAGGAGGGAAAGGTTGATTGACTTTTCCCCAATCAATCTCTTGATCTGCGGCTTCCTGGTAATTGACGATGTACTTATCATTGGGCGACCGACCGGTAAATTCCCCCGTACTGACCAGCAGCGCTCCTGTTGGACTTAAATTGCCTTCTCTGTTTGTGATTGCCTGTTCAATGAGCTGTGGTGCTGATAAATTCCAATAGACACTGATTTGACTTTGTTTTCCCAAATATCCGAGATCCAATGCCGTCTTTTGGGGGTCTAGTCGCATTAATTTCTCCTGAACTAAGATGATTTATTCAAAATAAAGTGATACCAGAACCATAAAACATCTGAAGCGGGTTTTCCATAGATCGATGAACCCTGGTCTTTAATAACCACCAAAGGATTATATCCCCTGGCGATGAACCCTTTTACCCATGACCGGTTGGCACTGGCGATCACAGCCGCGTTATAGATCCGGGCCTGTAAGTCGAGATCAACGCTGGTGCCTGCAACCAGGCTGGGTTGAACTTCCAAGCACTTTGCGTTGATATCCATGCAGCCGTTCAAGGCGATGGATGAAGAGGGGTAATTTATCCCTATGATGATCGGTTTGGAGTATTGCTGGGCAATGGGTTGTACCAGTGAATCCAGGGCTGTGCCAAAGGTATTGACCATGGCTTGCACGCTCAGGTCTCCTGAATCCACCATGGAAGGCGAGAAAAGCACGTAAAAAGCGTCAACATCCTTCAACCAGCTGGGAAGGGTGGTAATCTGACTCGGAAGATTGATCACCCCAATGATCGGTCCGGCATAGCGTGAACGGATATCGGTGATCAATTGGCTCCATCGTTCATCCGCGTTGGCAGGCGAATTCGATGGCTCTCCGGTAGCTAGAAGGCCGTTGCTCATGGCCGGATTCATATTTGGGTCACCGATCACAAAGGCACTGGCATTGGTTGTTGCTGCCAGATCTGCATTTTGCATCATGAAGCGGTGATAACGGTCATAGAGAGTCTGCCACCAACCTGCATCTCGTTTCCCATTGATCCAGAATTGGTCAGCAAGTGTTGAATCTGACACAACGGGGAAAATGACTGGACTAAGTTGGTCAGCATTGATTTGAGCTGCCATTGCCTGTAAATCTGGCCAGAGCAAGTCTGTGCCTGGGATTGGTTCAAGCAAAGGAGGATTGGTGTGAGAAATAGACCATGTGGGTGAGAAAATCACCCAATTTGCTCCTGTTCCAGTAATGGCTTCCAAACCTTGATGGAGTGAATTCTCCCAAGAGACAGGCATATGCGGTGTCAATTCGTATCCCGCGATGAAATCAGTACGCGGTGTTAATCCTCCACCATTCGTATCCACGCTGGTAGGACTTGTTGCTGCATCCATGTATTGCCAGTTTGTGAGATTCATTGTTACTACCTGGGGCGCGGCTGACGCGGTAAACGTTCCGTCTTGGGTTGGGTCAGATATCGCATAAGCACATTGGTCATTACGACAAATCCGGTAAGAGAAATTGTTGACCAGATGTGTGGGGGAGTAAAGTGTATAGGTCCACTGGTTTTCGCCAGTCTTTTGCATGGGCAGTGATTCCATCCACCCAAAAGCATTTAATTGGATTGAAACCTGTTCATTGGATGGTGTGGTTTGTGGCACATTGACATTGAACTTGATTTCGCCCATATTTGGGGATTGAACCAGTTCTATTCGTTTTTGGATGGTCTTGGTTGATCCTGAAACCACCAGTTCTCGGGTGACAAAATTTCCGCTGCTGCTGAGCTCAGAATTCCAGAACCCATCACCAAAGGTGAATTTGTACCGCAGATCTGCGCCAACGGGCAACGTAAGTGTCAGGGAGTATTCATCCGATGAGACTTTTGAAAAAACAGGTAAATTTGAAGAAATAGCACTTGCGCCAGATGCCAATTCAGCTTCAGGGTAACCAAGTGAGTATAGGTTGCTGGCGAGGCGAAGGGGTAATTCGGTCGTGAAACCTTCAGGTATTTTTACTAAAAAGGTTACTTCCGTGGTTGGCCTTCTGGTGAGGGCAAGTAAAATCGGCGTCGTGGCTTCATCGTTTATGACTGCACCTTGCTGGAAAGTTTCATACATTCCGTCGAGACTGGCTATGACCACATTTTGGGTCCAAATCGGAAGTCCTTCAAGCACAAAAGAGCCATCTGACGCAGAAATGGTTTGCATGCCGGCAGCATAAATCGCCATATTCGGTAATGGTTGTTGAGTGGCCTGGTCCATCAATTGTCCGCGGATGCGTCCCACCGGACCGCTATATGGTTGATCGGCCCAGGTAGCCACCGCGTCCTGAATGACCAAGGGGCCGTTTACCAACAGCATTCGATACCTTACCGGTAAATTTTGGGTTGTATATTCATATATGGATTGTGTGCTTTGCCGTAGAAAACGATATTTAATCTTTTCGCCGACGATCAATGGCAGCCGAACAAAATAATCCTGGTCGTTTTGTTTGGCCATTTCATATTGTGATGGGTTGAAATAAACACCCGTGACATCATCCAGCACTTCCAGCACCAGTTTTTCACCTTCGATCAGCGCCGAGGGCAGCCTGACTTGAAAAACCACCTCAGCTTTAGGGTAGTTTTCGACGGTTTCGGTAAAAATGATGGGGGATTCTTGATTTTGGAACAGACCACTGCAGGCAGATAAGAGTGAACAAACAAGCATCAGAGTGACAGTGTATAGGATGATTCTGCGATAAAATCGGTGATGAGAATTCATTTCAGCCACTCTTTTCAAAATCAAGAGGATATTGGTTTATCGCCAAACTGATTTTGAATTTCAGTCAGATGGTCTACCAGGCTTCCTAAAACACCATTCACAAAACGGGATGAACTGTCTGAGCCATAGGTTTTTGCCAGTTCAATCGCCTCGTTTATAGCCACTTTTACTGGAGTGACTTTCGAAACACCAAATTCCCATAAAGCAATACGCAATATATTGCGGTCTATGATCGCAACCTGGTCTAAAGGCCATTCAGGTGCATGCGCAGCAATGACATGATCCAGCGTATTTATAATGGGTACTACACCATTTACAATTTGTCTTGAGAATTCTAGCAGTTGTTCATCTATAGTTTCATCTAAAAAACGCGCCTCAAGGGAAGTTCCCAGGGGGTGTGCAGTCAAATCATATTCGTAAAGTACTTGCAAGGCAATTCCACGAGCCTTGGTACGAGATTTCATAGGTTTATCTTTTTATTCCGAAAAGTCAATATCTTCAACGTGAATGTTTACACGGCCAACTTCCATGCCAACCATTTCTGAAATGGAGCGAGAAACCTGGTTTTGAATTTGCTTGCAAACTTCCCTGACTTTAACGCCTTTCTTCAAGATCACACAAATTTCTGTGAAAACAATATTGTCTTCGATGGTTATTGCTACACCTTCAGCAAGTCCTTTTTTAAACAACGAATTAATATCCCTTGGAACTGCGGACATTCGACTGACGCCCTCAACACTCATGGTTGCCAAAAGTGCAATTGAAACCAATACTTCAGGGGATATGGTTGTCTTACCTATAGGCATTTTGCTTGTGTCCATATTTTCTCCGTTTATTTTACGCATGGTAATTATAACCCCAATAATTCGCCTGAGAAACGGAAGAGTGTTTAATTATTTTTTTGGATGAAAGTAAAGCATAGAGTCTTTACAAGGTCCATTTGCTTGTCCAACAAAATGCAGTGTCCGGATTCTTCAAGCCAGACTAATTCGCTGTTTTCTGAGAAAACCCGTTCCAATACTTCCGGTGAGCTAAGCGGATTAATGGTCCTGTCCAATTTTCCTTGAAAAACAAGGATGGGTTGTCTGATATCAGCAAGGTTTTTTCTAATCACCTGTTGAAATTTATGAAGTTGTGCCGCTGCTCGAAGAGGTACAACATTGAAACCTTGCCACGGGCTTGATAGATCCACATTAGTTTTGTGTTTGTATTTAATAAATGGCCAAATTAACCGGGTTTGCCAAAGATTAGGGATGTTCAATGCAGGAGCAAAAACCATAACGCCGGCTATTTCAGGATGTTTTGCAGCCAGCCAGAGGGTGCATAATCCCCCCATGGATTCTCCCAGCACGAAAACGTGCTCATATTTACTTTTTAGATCAAGGTACGCGTTTTCTGCGGCGTCTATCCAATTCATAAAGCTGGTGCGGTTCAATTCTTCCGGAGATACACCATGACCCGGCAAAAGCGGACCCGAAACAGTATAGCCTTGTTCATTCAAATACTTTGCCATTGGCCGCACTTCGACGGTTGTTGCAGTAAAACCATGGAAAAGCAGTATGGCTGTGTTTTGACCGGGTTTTCCTGGCCAGAAGAAGCTTCCGCCATCGGATTCGGGATTCTGAAAAATGGGTGATTTATGCATATCCATATTAACTATCCTCTTTGAATTTGTGGAATGGTGGCGGTGGCATAAGGAACAATTGCAACCCGGGGTGGAGAAGTAAAGGTATCGATCACCTTGTAGATTGATTCCTGAAAGTCATCAATTTTTATGAGAAGCAGCTTTTCCATCATTTTATTGCTAATATCTGTTTTTATTTGAAAATTGATTCGTTGGGCAATTAAGCCAAATTGAAATGACTTGTGGGGACCTACTCGAAACCCTTCTTTGAATAATTTTATCCGTGCTTCTTCAAAGCTGGTGACTCCTTGCATAAAATCTACATACCCCTGGCTGCCAACCCCTTCGTTACAGGCGGCGGCTAATAAAACAGTCCCACCATCCTTGCAAAAGAGTGAAGCATGGGTCAGCGCTTTTTGTGCCTGATAAAGATTGATATCCTTGGGATAACCACCTGCCGAAGCAATAACAAGATCATAGGGTTTATTAATGGGTGTGAGTTGAGTTTCCCTGATGATCTTTATACCATCCAGGATGACATCTTGTGGTCTTCCAAAAAAGACATTCAGGATCTCTTTCTTCTCATTCAGGATGGCATTCAAGGCTAAATCAACTCCGATTAACTCACCAATTTCTTCTATATCCTGACGCAGAGGATTGTCCTCATAGCGACCCACAACGCTTTTTGGATCCTGGAGCAGGGAATGGTTATGATTGATGGTTTTTCGTCCGCATAGTCCGATGGAGGCGCTCTTAAATCCTCCAGAGAATCCCGCAAAATGGTGTGGTTCGATGTCTCCCACCACGATTTTTAGATCTGCCTGATTGTAAAGAGAGTTGACGAACACAGGCGTTCCTCTCGAGGTGGTGCCCTTATAAGTCAAATTGGTTTCATCATCACAATTGTGAGAAATTACCTTGAATTCTTTTAGAATTTCAGGTTTTAATAGCATTGAAAATTCATCTTCTGTCATGGGAACATGTGTGCCCGTGGCTATTATGATCGTAATGTTTTCTTTGCGTATCCCCAGTTGAAGCAGATAATCCAACAAAGGTGGAAAGAGCAGGTTATTTGGTACCGGCCTTGTTTTATCATTGATAGTGATAGCCACCCTGGAATCTTGGTCGGACAATGAAGTTGATTTTAAATTATTTAGCGGGTTGCGTATAGCAGAAGTAATTATTGAGGATTGTTCAAGAGTGGGATAAATTTCAGCAGGTAGAAAAAGATCTGCTGAAATAGTTACAGGCAAGGTCATTTCAAGAGAAGATTGTCCATAGGGTAGGGCAAATGAAGAAGTCATAAATAATCCGTAATAGTTTGGTTTTGGCGTACTTTGCTTATTAATTGTATCGCCTTATTTCATATGGAAGAAAGAAATACTTGAATTTGGATTAATAATTGAATCAGGATTTATAGATTTTATTCGGTTTTTATTAATTGCTTATGGAGTACCATGTCGATAGAGGCAGTGTTTATCAACGGTTTTGCAAGTTAACTATTTGTGAACACCCTTCATGTCAAGATAAAGCATTTACGGTGTCATTAGAATGTGTTTATAAATTAGAAACAAACCTTCATTGGGTCATTCTATGTCAATTAATGGGTTGCAAAATAAAAAACTAAAAGAATCAGAAGTGAGATATCGGCGCTTATTTGAAACTGCCCAGGATGGCATTCTAATTTTGGATGGAATTACCGGTGAAATAAAAGACGTGAATCCCTTTTTGATGTCGATGCTGGGTTATTCTTACAAGGAATTTTTAGGAAAACAACTTTGGGAGATTGGTCTTTTTAGAGATATTGAAGCGAGCAGGGTGGCATTTAATGAATTAAAACTTAGCAAATATATAAGATATGATGACCTTCCACTTAAAACAAAAGATGGCCATCGAAAAGATGTGGAATTCGTAAGCAATTCATACACTGTTGATCACTCTGAAGTTATTCAGTGCAACATACGCGATATTACCAATCGTAAACGAGCTGAAAAAGCTCAAATAGAGAGTGAAGGTAAGTTTCAAAGTCTTGTTGAACAATCCTCTGATGGAATAATTATCATTGACAAGGATGGCCAAATTGTTGAATGGAACCATGGACAAGAAGAAATTACTGGGCTGACAAAAGACCAGGTTCTTGGACATCCTCTTTGGGAAATACAATTCCAAATTGTGGCCGATCAAGATAAAACCAAATCCTTATTGGCAAATTTCAGAAAAAGCCTTATTAAATATCTCATACCACGTAAAAATCCAAGATCAAGTGAAAAATATGAAATAAAAATACTTGATTCCAGCGGAAAACCTCGACAGCTTCAAATTGAAGTGTTTCAGTTTATTGCTGACTCAGAGTTTTATGCGGGAATTATTTCACACGATTTCACTGAACAATATCAGCGCGAACGAGAAATGAAGGCAATTATTGATGTGAGCGCCGCATTACGCGTCGCCACCTCACTCGATGAGATGCTTCCGTTGTTATTAGATAAGACTTTGGAAGTCATGAACTTAACTTCGGGGGCAATATGGCTGTTCGACTCATTTTTGAATGAAATCAAAATTGTGGTTTCGCGTGGATGGAATGAAAATGGTGGACATATAATACCTCCAGAAAAACCCAATGAAGGTATCAATGGTTTCGTTTTTTCAAGTGGAGAACCTTATATATCCAAAGAGATTAGAAAAGATGGGCGACTTCCCAAACAATTACGAATGTGGGCTCCACCCGGTATTGGAGGCGTAACTCTTCCGATCAAGATCGGAAATAATGTCATCGGTACTTTCAATGTCAATGTTTTATTACCCCGAGAAATTTCAACCAACGAAATTGGTCTACTAACTACAGTGAGTGAGATAGCAGGTAATGCCATTAACCGAATGCGCCAACACGAAAGAGCTTTACAAGACGCTCAACAGCTTTCAGCTTTGCATGCCATCGATGTGTCCATCAACATGAATGCAGATTTAGGAACAACCTTAAATATATTGCTTGACCAAGTGATTGGTTTATTAAAAGTTAGTGCAGCAGATTTTCTTTTACTTAATCCAGATAATGTATTGCTTGAGTATTCTGCAGGAAAAGGATTCCGTTCTGAGGCAATCAAAAATACACGATTGAAAATGGGTGAAGGTTTTGCGGGACGGGCGGCTAAAAACCGTCAAACAGCGATTGTGTTTGATTTACGTCTTGCCGGAGCTGATTATGGACGTAAAGATCTATTAAAAGAAGAGGAGTTTGTTTCGTATTTCGGTGTTCCCCTCATTAAACAAAACAAAGTCATTGGTGTGATGGATATATTTAATCGAACTCCATTTACCCCAGATAAGGCATGGTTGGATTTCATGAAAGCCCTCGCCAGTCAGGCGGCAATAGCTATCGGTAGTGCTAGGTTGTTTGAGGATATACAACAATCGAATTATGAGCTTTTACAAGCCTATGATAAAACCATAGAGGGATGGTCGCGTGCAATGGATTTACGAGATCACGAAACTGAAGGCCATACACAGCGAGTGACAGAACTCACCATAAAGCTTGCTCGAAAATATGGTTTAGGCGAAGAAAAAATTTCTCAAATTCGACGCGGTGCCTTGTTACACGATATGGGCAAGATGGGTATTCCTGATTCAATTTTGCTTAAACCAGGTCCACTATCAGTGGATGAGTGGAAAATTATGAAACTACATCCACAGTTGTCGTTTGACATGCTTTCTCCGATCGAGTTTTTGAAAAAAGCTTTGGATATTCCATTTTGCCACCATGAAAAATGGGATGGAACTGGTTATCCACAAGGGTTAAAAGGGACCGAAATACCAATAGCAGCACGAATTTTTGCGGTTGTTGACGTGTGGGATGCTCTACGCTCAGATAGACCTTATAGAAAAGCATGGAAAAAAGAAAAAGTACTTGATTACATTAAAGCATTATCAAATATACAATTTGACCCAAAAGTCGTGAATTTCTTTGTTGATTTACTAACTACAGCCAAGCAAACAGTTTCTAAGAACGCCTGATATTCGTTTGAGCGGGGCGCCGGAATTACACTTTTTTTCTATCTTTCTTAATTTATTGATTACTCACGTTTTTCACTTTAAATTATTTACCGCAAAATTGGTTACAACTATAAAGAGGGGAGGCCTTTTTAGAATATAAATCCTCATGGTTTCGATAAGTATTATTATCATAAGCAACATGTATAATGGAAATATAGGATAATTGATGTATGGATACCATTTCTTCTGTTGTCGACAATTACATTAATTCTGTAAAAATGGCGCGTAGTCCGCATACAGCCTCGACCTACAAAAATGCGATGACTTTTTATCTGGATACATTGAGGCTCAATAAAATTGACCCTGATAATTCGCCTATTACCGAACTTCATGAAGAGTCCATTGTCCTGCTGGCCACAGCCCTCAAGAACCACGCTGCGACTACTGAGAGGCTCTATTTGACCGCAGTAACGGGATTTTTCGCTTATTTGGCTGCAGACAATTTAACACAGGTCAACCTGCCGCGGATTAAGCTGCTGATCCAACAAAGGGCTCGCAAACCGGGCCAAAGGCTGCCACAATTCCCGGCATCTGATATCGATTCAATCCTGGAGCGGATCAACACACCAGAATTCTTGAATGCTCAAGACGACCAGGATCATTTGATTAAACTGCGTGATCGGGCTTTTCTGATGACACTTGCAGATACCGGATTACGCGTTCATGAAGCCTGTAATTTACGCCGTGGTGACATTGATTGGAATGAAGGCAAGGCCATGATCATCGGTAAAGGCAACAAGCAAGCTATAATTCGTTTTTCTACACGCAGTACTGAGGCACTAAAAGATTACCTGAAATTAAGAACCACTATTGACGGCGGCTCCAAAATACCGCTTTCCGCCCTTCCCCTCTTTGCCCGTCACGATCGTGGAGCTGGTAAGAAGGTCAAACCCATGACCACAACAACCGGTAGAAACATCGTTACCGAAAGAGTACGCGAGTTGCTGGGTGAAGACGCCGTAGGCACAATAACCCCCCACTCATTCAGACATTACTTCGTCACAAGGGTGCTGAGGGCCTCTGGGAACCTCAAATTGGCCCAGGAACTGGCCAGACACACAAATATTGCCGTGACCCAGCGCTACGCCCATTTATCCGATGATGAGCTTGACAAGGGCTACTGGGACGCGATTGAAGGATGAAAAATTGTAGTAAATAAATTTAATGAAAAAACAGCCCCTTGTCATCAAGGGGCTGTTTGAATGTGCAGTTGAAAACTTAGTTTACGACTGTTACATTGCTGGCCTGAAGACCTTTGGGGCCCTTCTCGATTGCGAATTCAACCTTCTGGCCTTCTTCGAGGTTGCGATATCCATCGCCTTGAATAGCAGAGAAATGTACGAAGACATCTTCTCCACCCTCGCGGGAGATGAAACCATAACCCTTGGTTCCGTTGAACCATTTGACCGTGCCGATAATACGTTCTGACATTTTTTTGCCTCCTATAGCAAAAACCACTTATGTTTTAGGATTTGTTCGTTCTCTCGGAGCGGTCAAATAAAAACAGCCCTGGAGCTTTCGCCTTGGGCTGTCTGTTATTACATCCAACAAGAACTACTTTGCATCCTACTAGACTTAACTTTATCATAGTACGCAATAGAAGTCAAGCACCAATTTGTCAGACCTTTAATTCTCTCCCATCAGTTCCTTGGTCTTCTTGGTTTGCTTGCCGCGCTCGTCCGTACTCAATATGCGTTTGCGGATTCTGAAGTTTAACGGCGTCACTTCAAGCAGTTCATCATCTGCCAGGTATTCAATCGCCTGGTCAAGACTCATGGTCAGAGGCGGCACCAATCTGATCTCAATATCTTTGTTTGAATTACGCATATTGGTCAGATGTTTCTTTTTGCAGACGTTTACTGCCAGATCATCTGGCCGTTGGGTTTCACCGACGACCATACCTTCGTAAACATCCACACCGGCTCCAATGAACAAAACACCGCGTTCTTCAGCGTTTTTCAAGCCGAAGGTCGAGGTGACACCGGTTTCCCATGAGACGATTGAACTGGTGGATCTTGAATTGATCGCGCCAGCCATGGGCAAATATCCAAGAAAGAGCGAATTTAAAGTACCCATACCGCGTGTAGCGGTCAGGAATTGATATCTGAAACCTAAAAGTCCGCGAGTTGGTACTGTATAGGTCAAATGCACAGTGTTATCCGGATTGTTGATCATGTTGAGCATCTTGCCTCGGCGTCCGCCTAGCATTTCAACGACCGTACCCACTGTTTCAGGGCTGGTTTCGATATGCAGTTCTTCAAAAGGTTCAAGCAGATTGCCGCTTTCGTCTTCTTTGAAGATCGCCTCAGGTCTGGAGACCTGGAACTCATAACCTTCACGACGCATCGTTTCGATCAAAATGGCCAGATGAAGCTCACCCCTGCCCGCCACCTTGAAAGTATCTGCGGCATCAGTTTCTTCTACACGCAATGCCACATTATTTCTGAGTTCATCAAAAAGACGTTCACGCAGCTTGCGGGAAGTGCCCCACTTGCCTTCCTTGCCGGTAAATGGTGAAGTATTGACCCCAAACGTCATGCGGACGGTGGGTTCCTCAACTTCAATTGAGGGCAAAGCCACGGGGTTTTCGGGATCCGCAAGGGTTTCGCCGATGGCGATTCCTTCAAGCCCCGCAATGGCCACAATTTCACCTGCTTCTGCGGAATCAACTTCGACTTTTTCAAGCCCCTGGTAGATATAAAGATAACGGGTACGTTCAGGCAGCACTTTGCCATCTTTCTGCATTCTGGCTACCGGTGCTCCAGCTTTCATTTTTCCAGCATGGATACGCCCAACGGCGGTAACACCGCGGTATTCATCGTAGCCCAGATTGGTGACTAATAGTTGCAGCGGAGCATCCACATCAACTTTGGGAGCAGGCACATTATCAAGAATGGCTTCAAATAACGGCTCAAGGTTTGGTGAAAGGTCTTTTGTTGTTCCTGATTGTTGCGTGATTGCATTTGCATAAATAATCGGGAAATCGCATTGTTCATTTGATGCGCCCAATTCTACAAACAGGTCAAAGGTCAGGTTTACTGCCCTTTCAGCATCGGCATCTTTGCGGTCCATTTTATTGATCACAACAATTGCACGATGTCCCATTTGCAGTGCTTTTTTCAACACGAAACGGGTTTGCGGCATGGGGCCTTCGGCGGCATCCACCAGTAATAAAACACCGTCAACCATGTTCATCACACGTTCAACTTCACCGCCAAAATCAGCATGTCCTGGAGTATCCACGATATTGATCTTGACCATACCGCCGCGTTTTTTATCGGGAATGACAATGGCTGTGTTTTTTGCAAGAATGGTGATTCCGCGTTCACGCTCAAGATCATTTGAATCCATTACACGTTCGACAATTGCCTGGTTGTCGCGAAAGGTTCTGGCTTGTTTCAATAAACCATCCACCAGCGTTGTTTTGCCGTGGTCAACGTGTGCAATAATTGCTATATTTCGAATATCTAACCGTTCTTTTTCCATTTACCATCATCCTATTCAAATAGCTCAATATACGACCAATTATAATATCAGAGGCTGTCTGAATTGAACAGGGCTGCTGCAACGTTAACCATTTTGTAACGTATAAACTAATAATAAATTAACAAGCTTCTCGTAGAATTGCATTATGACTGATAACATTATCCTTCTAAAACAAAAATCACTTGGACTTGCTTTAAGCGGAGGCGGCGCCCGTGGTTTCGCCCATATTGGCATCCTTAAGGTGTTGAAAGATGAGGGTATTCAAATCTCAAGCTTAAGTGGCTGCAGTATGGGTGGATTGGTAAGTGCACTTTTTGCAATCGGCTACTCTGCCAAAGAAATTGAGCAAATTGCAGTTAAACACACCACCGTTCGCGAAATGATCAACCTGGTGGATCGTACGCCCCGCCGGCGGGGACTCATCGTAGGCCAGCGCCTTAGAAATTTACTCGCTCAATTGATCGGAAAAGACACCACGTTTAAAGATGCGTTAATCCCATTGTCCCTTAACGCGGTGGATCTGATTACCTCACAAGAAGTCGTTCTCACTGAAGGAAACCTGTTGGACGCTGTTATGTCCACCATTGCCATTCCCGGCTTTTTTGCGCCTGTGAATATTGGGAAAATGCATTTGATTGACGGCGGAACTTTGAATAATCTGCCAGTTAGTAATCTAAAACATTTTTCTCCAGCTATTGTCATGGCTGTGGATGTTCATCCAGATACCAGTCGCGAAGTTCCCTGGCAGTTTTCAGATCAAAAAATTCGATTCCCTCTGCCTTTACCCGATTTCTTTTTGGACTTTTATCGGGCGCAATTGATTATGATCACCAGAATGACCGAGCTTAACCTTATACAAAACAAGCCTGATCTTCTCATCCGACCCAATCTTCCACCCGAGATCACCATGTTTTATGGTTATCAACGCGCAGATAAAATAATTGCGCAGGGAGAAAAATCCATGCGCAAGAATATCGATAAACTAAAAACACTTTTATCTGACTAAGCTTATTTGTTCTTCATTCCATATTTCAACAAGATCAAATAAACCCCAAACATGATCAGACCAATTGATCCAGTGTTTTGAAAGAAACCAAGCGCATTATCTGGATTGCCGCCAATATAAAGGCCTGCACCCACCATTGCAAATACGCCACCAGGAATCAACGGCCACCAGGTGAATTTGCGTGAAAAGATTTTCGATATTACCGTAATTAATATCCAGCCAAGGGCAAACCAAACCAACATGGTACCGGTTTGCTGTAACCCGTTAGAGACAACAGGTTCGTTCCATGCAAAAAATACACCTGAACCGATTGTAGATATTAATAAACCAGGGATCAACAAACCAATGGCTCTCTTGCGTGTTCCCCAAATCAAAAACACGATCCCGATCGCCAAAGAAATAGTGAACACAAACGTCAAAAGTGTTGGTCGTTGAATAAAGAAATTGATACTAACGGCACCAGAGATGGTAGAGATAAAAAGTGCCCACCACGCCAAGGTTTTTCGGATGACCGCCAGTGTTACAAATAACAGCAACCATGAAAAAGAAAATATTCCAATTGCTGCAAATATCAAGGTGAAGGTTCTGTAATTTACAAGTCGTTGAAACAAGATGAAGAACGCTGAACTAACTCCAAACATGACAAAACCAGGGATCAGCAATGCCCGTCTCTTGGAAATTATTCCCCAGCTCATTAATATCAGGCTGATAAAAATCGGCAGCGCCAAGGATAACCAATTAGTTTTGATTCGTTGGTCCAATAAAAATAAAGCACCAGTTACAACCAAAACCACACCGATCATGGGAGCATATTGTTCCCATGAGTGCTTTGATTGATGTTTAATATCGTTATCGATCATAGATTACTCGCTATATTGTGATAATACCCAGTTCTTTGGCTTTTAAAACGGCTTGCATTCTGTCTCTTACGCTCAGTTTGCTCAAAATGCTCGAAAGGTGGTTTTTTACTGTTCCTTCAGAGATAACCAGCCGCTCGGCAATTTCCCTGTTGCTGGCACCAGTGGCAACAAGCCGCAATATTTCAATTTCCCGTGGTGAGAGTGGATCTGCGAGGAAGATATCCTGGTTTCTTGGCGTTGGTTTTGATATACGCGAAAATTCCGATACCACTTTTGCTGTTATTGAGGGTAATAAGAAATACTCTCCCTTGTTGGCTGCGCGGATGGCTTCAGTCAATTTATCTGATGAAACATCCTTCAGTAGATATCCTACGGCTCCGGCGCGCAGTCCTTCAAAGACCGTTTCATCATCATCGAAGGTAGTCAACACAATCACCTTGATCTTTTTTCCTAATTGGACAATTTTTCGTGTTGCTTCAACGCCGTCCATGACCGGCATGCGTAGGTCCATTAACACAATATCCGGTGAAAGGTTGAATGAAAGTCTCAGGGCTTCTTCGCCATTGCTGGCATCCCCAACGACCTCAAGATCAGGATAGGCACTCAATAATGTTTTAAGCGCTTCCCGAAAAAGGGATTGATCATCTGCAATCAGGATTTTAATGCTCATTTTGACTCGGTATGTTTATTTTTATTTTAAACCCCTTTCCAGAGGACGTAACAATTTGTGTCTCGCCATTTAGAAGGCGAACGCGTTCCTGGATGCCCAACAACCCAAATCCATGGTTGATTTCATCACTGCCCACCCCATCATCCACTGACTCTAGTTCAATTCTATCTGCATTTGAATAATCCAAAGTCAATTTCACCGAAGCTGCATTGGAATGTTTATTGGCGTTATTGATGGTTTCCTGTGCAGCTCTAAAGAGGGTTAAATCCACCTGCGCATTGGTCGACCGCGGTGTACCTTTGATGATTAATTCAATTTTACGATTAGTTGTGGATGCAGCTTTTGCCATTTCAGAAATTCTTTCAAAAAGAGGAGACATTTCTGC
This sequence comes from uncultured Anaerolinea sp., assembly GCA_964597505.1. Taxonomy (GTDB): domain Bacteria; phylum Chloroflexota; class Anaerolineae; order Anaerolineales; family Anaerolineaceae; genus UBA6107. The sequence goes on from CAZQXI010000005.1 coordinate 98,872, forward strand.
TGGATCCTGGCGCAGTGCAAACACTGAATTGCGAACATCTACCAGCGCGACCGAAGAAAGATTTTGGGCATTTTCCATCAGGCTTAGTGCTTTTTTATTATCTTTAACAAGAATCGCCCTGGCTGCCTTGATCTGCATATTGATGGTGGTCAGGTAATGTCCCAATCCGTCGTGGATCTCTCTTGCCATACGGTTGCGTTCCTGAGTGATGGTTAACTCTCGAACCCGGTCAGCATATTCGCTTAAATGTTTATTGGCTTCAGATAATTCAGCAGCCAGGTTTTCCAATTTCAACCTCGCCCTTTGTTCTGTAACGGCCATTTGGGTAAAGATCAAAATAAACACCTGGCCTGCAAAAAACACTGGCACGCTGGCCCAAACAATTGCTAACCTGGATGAATAAAGATAAACAGCCAGAATGAAGGTTAAAATAATACCGACGTTGGCAGCCAGCATCCAGTCTTGATCTAGCAGCATGGCAGTGTGTGCCACCAGGGGTAAAAGGATAAGTGAATTGAACCCCGCTCCCCTGCCGTAATAGACGATCAATCCACCGAGGATCAACTGTAACGAAAAATAAACGATCTTCGTGGACATCGTTCCTTTTCTTGAAGTGTATGCAAAACCATAAATGCCGTTGGTTATATATGCGATACCCAAAAGGATGATGACGGTAATTAAAAAGGGATCAAACAGCGATCCATTGCTGAAAGCTGCAAAATAAGAAATAAACACGACCAGCGCAAAGGCGAGGTCGGTGCCAGTATTAATATTAAAACCTGCGTTATCTTTCCGCTCCATTTTGATAATTATAGCATCACGGTAACATCTACCCCCCGGTAAAGAGTCATATTCCTTTCACCCTCTCACACAATAACCGTGCGATGTCTGTGACCTCTGACACATTCGCGGTTTTTGGTGAATGATTACACTTTGTGTGTGAAATGGAGGTAAAGTGAATATTTTGATGGTGTACCCGCAATTTCCTGATACTTTTTGGAGCTTTAAACACGCTCTCGAATTTATCAATAAAAAAATTAATAATCCCCCCCTTGGACTTATGACCATTTCTGCCTTATTACCGAAAACCTGGTCGAAAAAGCTTATTGATACCAATATTCATGAACTGACCAATGAAGATTTGAGTTGGGCTGATATGGTGATGATCAGCGCCATGGATGTCCAACGTGACGACTGTCAGAAAGTCATTCACAGGGCAAAATCCTTTGGAAAAACAGTTATTGCCGGCGGACCATTATTCACAACCGAGTATGTGAATTTTCCTGAGGTGGATCATTTTATTCTCAACGAAGGTGAACTCACCCTGCCTTTATTTCTCGAGGATCTTGAAAGAGGCATCAAACCCAAGCGTGTTTATAGTACGGATGAATATGCAGACATGTCCAAAAGCCCCATCCCCGATGCCAGCCTGATCAACATTTTCGATTATGAATGTATGAGCATCCAATTTTCGCGCGGATGTCCCTTCCAGTGCGATTTTTGTAATGTGACCGCTTTACTGGGGCACAAACCTCGACTGAAAACTACTTCACAGGTCATAGCCGAACTCGAGCAATTTTATCGCGCCGGCTGGACCAGGAACGTCTTTTTTGTCGATGACAACTTTATTGGAAACAAGAAATACCTCAAAGAAGATGTCTTGCCTGCCATTATTGAATGGCGAAAAGGTAAAAAGGGCTTTACATTCATCACAGAAGCATCGGTAAATATGGCAGACGATCCTGAACTCATGCGATTAATGAGCCTAGCTGGCTTTACTACCGTCTTTGTCGGAATCGAGACACCCAATGAATCCAGTCTTATCGAGTGTGGTAAAAATCAAAATGCCAAACGGAATTTGATCGATAGCATTAACAAGATCCATAATGCAGGAATTCAAGTGATGGCCGGCTTTATCGTGGGATTCGATAACGATACACCTGCCATTTTTGATGAGATGATCAACTTCATCCAGGATTCAGGCATCGTCACGGCAATGGTCGGACTTTTGCAAGCTCCGGGTGGAACTCAGCTCTATCATCGCCTTGAGAGCGAAGGACGAATCTTGCATGAAATGTCTGGCGATAATGCTGACGGCAGCACCAATATCATTCCTGTGATGGATCCTTTGATATTGAAAAACGGATACCGCAAGATAATCAATACGCTGTATTCCCCGAAATATCTATATCCACGGATTAAGACACTGCTAAAAGCCTACCATCCAGTCAAAATGCCTGGACAGGTTTATGCCAATGAGATCGCTGCATTCTTCAAGGCGATCTGGCGCATGGGGCTGAAACTGGGAGAAGGTCGTTACTTCTGGGGTCTGATACTTTGGTCGCTCTTTAATTGCCCCTCAAAATTTGCCCTGGCAGTATCTTTGACTATTTATGGATACCACTTCCGCAAAGTAAACCGTATCAATCAAAAAAAGGAAATTATTGCTGCCAAAAAAGCATTACCTGTCTATATCAAGCAGACTTCAATTGAACAACCCGCACGTCACCCAGTTCATTGATCCAGATAGAATTCTATGATCATAGGATCATGATCTGATATAGCATCAGAATAATCAAGAAACGAATTTACATGAATAAACCTGGCCTGTAAAATCCTGTCGGCCAGGTTTTTGTTTACCAATATATAATCCAATTCTTGGGCATTGCCTTCAAAAATATATGAATAATTTTCTTCAGGTGAATCAGTGTCAGCTGTGTTAAAGAATCCGTTTTGAGTTAAAGTCAAAAGGCTCTCTGACCAGGGTAGGTCATTCATGTCTCCGGCAATGAAAACAGGGATATTTGGATTTAGTGAAATGATTGCATTAAGTTGTTCAGAAATCAGTTGGGCTTGTTTGATCCGCTGCCCTTCTTCGGGTTTTTCAGGAGGCTGTTGACTGCCCCACTCAGGATTATTGGCGCCTTGTGAGGTTAGATGTACACCCACAACTATAAATTGACTTCCATTTCTTGAAAGCAGCCAGATCCACGGTTTTCTTGTTCCATTAAACACCGAAGAATTTTCACCAATTAAAATGGGATTTTGTGTGAATGTAAATCTCCCATCTTTGAAACTTATTCTTTTCATTGCCGAATTACTTTGATCCAAGTTAATTCCACGGTCGCTTCGGTAAAGTAAAACAGTTCGGATATTGCCGCCTTCAAGTCCTCCGTCCTGGTTGTTAAAAGGAGATGTATCTGAAAAAAGATAATCAGGACCCCCTGTTTTTTGTATGGCCTCAAGCAGCTTCAAGATGGTTTTATCTGCTTTTACCACGCCGTCATCCGCGCTGCCGCTGTTATCCATAACTTCGTTTAACACCAACACATCAGGAGAATTCAGGATTTTGACGATGTGCTTTGCAATTGATGTGAATTTTTTAGATTCATCCAATGGTGAAAGATTTTCAAGATTATAAGTGGCAAGGGTCAAGCCGTTAGAAACTGATACAAATGGCTCGATCTGGGTAGATTTTCTTTGGAATTCGACCGGAGAGAAAGCCAACAATTTGTAATTTCCATAAGAGTAATCCACAACACCAGTGAGTGGCATTCCCAACAAATCACCAGCATTCACGTCATCATGAAATTGAGTTGGTAATTTCACCATTATTTTTTCAGGGTTGGCATCCTCTTTTGAATTTAATATTGTGCCCTGACTTGAAATTATGTTGTCCGTAACAAAATTATCCGGAAGAATCGTGATCTCTCCATAATCGTTACGAGGTGCCACCACCATTGCGTTGCGAACTTGCACGAGCATGGATTCAAGACTCTCATAAAAATCCAATCCATCTTCAGTCGGGTCAAATTCAGACATGCCGTCATTATCAATAATCTTTACCGGGATTTGACCTTCAAGTTCATCAATAATGATAGGATCCGGTAATACATTTGAAGAATCGATAACCTTGTAGCGGGGATTAATGATCTCAGTTTGAGAAAGGTTTAGCTCTTCAGGGTTACCATCAATAAATTCATCAACAATTCCATCCACACTCACGAGATCTGCAACCATCACACCAGGATATTCTTTCGTAAAGACAAACACAGCTTCTGAAGAGCAACTCAGGTCATCAGGTTCCATGGTTTGAATCGTAAAGCCGTTGGAAAGTTTGTGTGTGACAATTCCCCTGATGTCGTAAACTTGCTGACCATCAAACGGAGAAATATGGCTGCATCCCTGGATGTCGTGAATTTCAAGTTGCAATTGATCATTCTGTCTGCTGGCAACACAGGCAGTAAGTCCAAAAATTAAGACCAATAAGTAAATCCAAATGCTTTTCATATAATCTCGTTTGTTTTCTCTCCCTATTGTATAATTTTTCTGAAACTCATTCCAGTGGAGGATTTCCATGAACAAATTCGTAGGCGCCATTGACCAGGGTACAACCAGCACGCGGTTTATTGTCTTTGACCATCAGGGCAATATCGTTGCTGTGGATCAAAAGGAACATAAACAATATTACCCTGCTCCCGGTTTGGTCGAGCACGATGCCATTGAAATCTGGAATAATACCCGTGAAGTCATGCAAAATGCCATGCGCATTTCTGGCCTGAACTCTGACGACATAGCCGCTCTTGGAATCACCAATCAACGCGAAACAACCGTTCTGTGGAACAAGCAGACTGGTCTTCCTTATGGACATGCCATTGTCTGGCAGGATACCCGTACCAACGACATATGTAATCAGTTCGGGCTTGAAGGCGGTATTGACCGCTTCCGCGAGAAAACCGGTTTGCCTCTGTCTGTTTACTTTTCTGGACCCAAGATCAAATGGATTTTGGAGAATAATCCAGAGGCTAAAGAGGATGTAGAAAAAGGCCTGGTTTTGTTTGGCAATATGGATACATGGCTAATTTGGAATCTTACCGGCGGCATCCAGGGCGGAATTCATGTCACGGATGTAAGCAATGCCTCCAGAACAATGCTGATGAACATCAAAACCTTGAAATGGGATAAGGATATGTTATCTGTGATGGGTATTCCAGCCAACATATTGCCAAAAATCGCCTCAAGTTCTGAAGTTTACGGCTACACCCAGAATATGCTGGAACGCGTTCCCATCGCCGGGGATCTCGGAGATCAGCAGGCCGCTTTGTTCGGCCAGGGTTGTTTCCGTACCGGTGAAGCGAAAAACACATATGGCACCGGCTGCTTCATGTTGATGAATACAGGTGAAACACCCGTGATCAGCAAAAATGGCTTGCTCACCACAGCAGGCTACAAAATTGGCTCGGCACCAGCGGTTTATTGTCTCGAAGGGTCAATCGCCATCGCCGGCGCACTCGTACAATGGCTGCGCGATAATTTTCAAATCATTGACAAATCCTCTGATATTGAACCGTTGGCTCGTACCGTTGCGGATAACGGTGATGTGTTCATCGTTCCTGCTTTTTCAGGTCTTTTCGCTCCTTATTGGCGCTCAGATGCCCGCGGGGTGATCACCGGCTTGACCCGTTTTGTCAACAAAGGACATCTTGCCCGCGCCGCTCTGGAATCCACCGCTTTTCAGACCCACGAGGTTTTGGATGCCATGGAAATTGATTCTGGAGTCAAATTGCTGACCCTTAAAGTGGATGGCGGCATGGTCTCGAACGACCTACTTATGCAATTTCAAGCGGATATTCTGGATGTGCCAGTGGTGCGTCCACGCATCACTGAAACAACAGCGCTTGGCGCGGCTTATGCGGCAGGTCTGGCGGTAGGGTTCTGGCAGAACATAGACGAATTGTTGGTCAACTGGCAAAAAGACAAGGAATGGGTGCCCAATATGCCTGAAGAAACCCGCTCAGTACAGTACGCTAAATGGAAAAAAGCAGTTTCACGCACCTTCGGCTGGATTGAATAGAATTCGTTTCTTCTTGACGGTGCTTTGTATGAAGGGTAAAATTGTACGCTGCTGTGATTACAGCACCCAATCTTAGATAGAGCGAAGGTAACCGGAACATCGGTGAGAGGCGCTCGAAGGAAAATGAAAATGGAAAAGGTCGTTATCCACGCAACAAAACGTACGGTTATTGGCAAACAGGTCAGCGCGCTCCGTCGTGATGCCAAATTGCCAGGTGTGATCTATGGTCATAAAGTGGATCCTATTGCAATCACCATGGAATTGAAAGAAGCCACCAGAGCTCTCAATAACACCACATCCTCCAGTGTTATCAACATCAACCTGGATGGCGTTGAATACGCCGCTTTAGTTCGTGAGAAGCAGCGTGATTATATGAAAAATCGCTTCATCCATATCGACTTCCAGGCTGTTTCACAAACCGAGAAGATTCGCGCTGAAGTGAACATCGAAATGGTCGGACACGCCCCCGCGGTCAAAGACTACAATGGTGTAGTGGTTGAAGGTATCAACAAGATTAACGTCGAAGCTTTGCCAAAAGATCTTCCCGAACGTTTTGTGGTGGACCTATCCAACCTCAAACAAATCGGCGATACCATCACCCTGCGCGATATTGCAATCCCCGCTGGCGTTGATGTTTTGGATGACCTCGACGAAACCATCATCATGATCAACAACCCGGCTGCTGAAGAAGTGGAAGATGTTGTTGCTGGTGAAGAAGGTGCCGAACCCGAAGTTATCGAAAAAGGCAAGAAAGACGAAGAAGCCGAATAGTCTTCTAAACATTACGATAAAAAAAAGCAACAGGTTGTCCTGTTGCTTTTTTATTTAATTGATTTCAAGCAAGTGCTGGGTAATTCTTGCAGTCAAACCCCAAAGGTGTTCGTCTTCATAATTTCGATAATGAATTACCCTGCGTATGAATTGGTTTTCAACCAGGTGGTCTTGTTCATAAAAATTTGCCGGATCTTTTAGCCAATTGATAGGAATCATAAACAACCGTTCCACTTCGTCCGGGTTAATTTCAAAAATAGGTTCGCATTCCAGAATACCTACAAAGGGATACACCATAAAATTGGAAATTGTCCTCACGGGTTCAAGACCGCCAATTATTCTGACACAATCCGGCTTAACGCCAATCTCTTCATAGGTCTCGCGCAGCGCAGTTTGAAGCATGGAACCATCGCCAGGCTCGTACGCGCCGCCGGGAAATGAGACTTCACCCTGGTGGGTTCTTACGTTGGTGGTGCGTCGTGTATAGACGATTCGCCAATCATCACCATCTTTTACCAGCAGAATAAGAACCGCAGCAGCAAATTCGCTTGTTTCGGCCTCATGCATGGATGTATCTGGCTGTTTTAATAGCCGTGATAATTGCTCTTCAAGTTCGTCCATGGAGCTATTCTTCTGAAATTTCCTCAATTTCGATGATTTCATCGTCGATTGGTTTTTCATCTTCTATTCCCAACACGCCGATCTCTTTGAGTAATTTTCGGTCAGCCAGTTCGTGGTCAATGGTGACCGACCTGGCGAAAATTAGATAACCGGTATGGGCAATCATGCGATCTGTAGGTCTGAACCGTGAAGGTTCGGTTTTGTAATAACGCTGCGAGATATCGCACACATCAATAAATGCAAAATCATTACGCCTTAAGGCTAATAAGAGTGAGGTAACCTGGTTCATCGTTGGCAAGATGCTGGCGAAATATCCGCCAGGTTTCAAAGCTGCTTTGACCTGTTTCAGGTAATCATAAGGGTTGGCCACATCCAGAAAAACAGCATCAACACCTGTTTCATCAAACCCTTCACGAATGTCACGTACCTTGAATTCGATATTTTTCGTCAATCCTAGTTTATCAAGACTGCGGATGGCGATCTTTTGAGTGGCTTCCTTGGCTTCATATGAATAAATTCGGCCAGTCTCGCCAATCGCATATGCCAAGGCCGTTGTGAAAGACCCGCTACCTGTGCCAGCTTCGATAATTCTTGTACCAGGCTTAACACCAAGCTGGATCATGATGTATCCGATTTCTTTTGGATACATGATTTGTGTTGCACGTTTGGTGCTTTTTAAGATATCAGGTAACGAAGGCTGCAGTAAAAAGAAAGGACTGCCGTTATGACTAAAAATCTGGATACCCCAGGGTTTTCCGATCAAATCGTCGTGCTTGATCACTCCCCTGTGAGATTGAAATTCTCCACCATCAACCAGTGTAAAAATAAAAGATTTATGACTCAAACCCACCAATTGGATAAGATCACCGGCGCGCGTACATGATTGTTCAATTTCTTCTGACAAAAGTCCTCCAAAGAATAAGTACTTTATTTTTTATTTCGTGTTTCAACGCTCGCCATGCTCAACCACCAACCCCCAAATAACAAAACGATTGAACCGATCAGACTGGCGCCCAAATTAATGGGTCCCAGCGGTAGAAAATGCCAGTTGGCAATAAATCCGACCAATTGTCCCAACCAAAAACCCGCAATTGCCAGCAGGTTATACATCAAAAGCCATTTGAAGCCGCCTCCGCGCCAAAAATGAAACGCATTGCCCAAGACGGCTGCAATCAAAATGCCCAGGATTATAGATGGAAATGTCATAAAGATTCCCTCTCAGTGGATTGTATGATACCGCTGCCTAGAACTTCGTCCTCATTATAAAGCACTGCGATCTGTCCGGGAGTAGCGTCTCGAACTGGGTTTTCCAATACGATTCGTACACCGCCATTATCCAAACTGGTAAATCGACAATTTACAGGATTTGCTTTGTATCTTATCTTTACTTGTACCAACAGACCCTTATTCTCGTGAATATCAGTGAGCCAGTTGAAGGAACGCGTGAGGATCACATTTTGCCCCAGGTCTTCTTGTGTTCCAATGATGACCTCGTTCTTTATTGAATCCAGTGCGACCACGTAATACGGAATTCCCAATCCGGAGCCGAGACCTTTGCGTTGTCCGATGGTGTACTGATCCAACCCCTGATGTTCACCCATGATCTCACCGGTAGTTTTGCGAATGATGCCAGGCTTTGGGTCAATTGTTTGGTACTGCTTCAAAAAAGCCCGATAACCTTGCGATCCGACAAAACATAGATCTTGAGAATCAGCCTTTTCTGAAACATTCAACCCATACTTGCGAGCTAATTCACGGACTTCACTTTTATGTAAGCCGCCCAAAGGGAAAAGAGTGTGTTGAAGTTGTGTTTGGCTCAACCCTGATAATGCGTAGGTTTGATCTTTTTTTTCATCGGCACCTTTGATCAGGTGACACAATCCATTTCCATCTTTCCGTATTTGTGCATAATGTCCAGTCGCTAAATACTCAGCTCCCATCAAAGATGCTTTTGTTAGCAGTTCGCCCCATTTAATAGTCCGATTGCAATGAAAACATGGATTTGGAGTTGACCCCTCTTGATAGGCTTGAATGAATGTATCTACCACATTCAGCTTAAATGCTTCTTTGACATCAATTACATAGAACGGGATGTGAAATTGCGAAGCGACTTCTCGAGCTTGGGCGATACTTTCTGGGGTACAACAGGCGTTATCCGCTTGTTCACAATCTCCGACCCACATTTTGAGCATCATCCCGGTAACGTCATATCCCTGCTCAACCAATAAGGCAGCTGCTACTGAACTGTCGACTCCGCCGCTCATGGCGACCACTACTTTAGCTGCCATTTCCACTCCGTATCTCATTGCGCAGCCGCTTTACGATTTCGGGCAAAGTCTCGAGAAATCTATCAATTTCTTCTTCTTTAGTATATTTTCCCAATGTCACTCTCAAGGACCCCAAAGCCAGTTCAGGTGTAATTCCTAATGCGAGAAGCACTTCTGAAGGCTTTGGATTGCCAACTTTGCAGGCCGAACCTGATGAAACCGCAAATCCTGCCATATCCAATGCGATCAATAAATCATTGCCAGAGACACCTTCAAACACAAAACTCGCATGATTGGAAAGTCGTTTATGTCGATCTCCTGTCAACTGACAATTTGCAATATTATGAAGAACTCCAGTGATAAGTTTATCTCTCAACCCTTCCAAACGATTATTTTCTGTATCGAGATTTTCATAATTCAACTCGAGTGCTTTTGCCATTCCCACAATGAGTGGCACGTTGCTTGTTCCAGCGCGATACCCCCCCTCCTGTCCGCCGCCTGAAATTTCAGGCAACAGAGGGACCTCTTTTTTCTTTATCAGCGCTCCAATACCTTTTGGACCGTAGAATTTATGTGCACTGATCGATAAATAATCCACATCCAGCTCTTTGAGGTCAATTTTGAGGTGCGCGGCCGCCTGAACTGCATCAGTATGGATCATTACCCCCCTCTCGTGACAGATCGCGGCAATTTCCTTGATTGGATTAATTGATCCAATTTCATTGTTGGCAAAGATCACAGAAACAAGAGCTGATTGTTCACTTAGAAAGGAATTTAATAAGGAGATATCAATAATTCCGTTATTGGCTACACGCATCTTTTGTATTTCTAATTTATATTCCTCTTTAAGCTGCTGAGCTGTTTTTTCTATGGCGTCGTGCTCAACACTGCTGACTAACAATTGATCAACACCGCGTAATTTTTTTATTGCCAGGGCTCCCCCGCGAAGTGCCAGGTTGTTGCTTTCACTGCCGCCACTGGTAAAGATAACATCGTAATTGACAGCGTTGAACAATCGGATGATAGTCTTTCGAGCTTTCTCAATGGCACCTTCAGCATCCTGTCCATAAAAGTGCGCGGATGAAGGATTGCCGAACTTCTGCCCGAAATATGGCAGCATGGCATCCATTACTTGTTGATTAACGGGGGTTGTTGCTGCGTAATCCAGATAAATCCTGTCCAATTTTCCTCACATTGCGCCTGATTATAGCATGGTTAGACAAGCCGTTTTTTTCAAAACCAAACACTGATATAATTATCTATCAGAAAATTACTGGAGTGAATATGCATTCTAAAATTATTTTTGGTACTGATGGTTGGCGTGGATCGATTGCTGAAGATTACACTTTTGAGAACGTGCGTAGATGTACCCAGGGATTTGCCAGTTACCTTTTGAAAAAAGGATTCCAGGGAAAATGGATTGTAGTGGGCTATGACAAACGCTTTTTGTCAGAATTTTTTGCCCGCACTGTTTGTGAAGTTTTAGTCGGCAACGGCATGAAAGCCTACTTAACCGACACCGCCACTCCAACACCCGTGATTGCTTACGCTGTTGTTGATAAAAAAGCATCAGGCGCTGTCAATATTACAGCCTCTCATAATCCACCAGTGGATAACGGTTACAAAGTCCGTGATCCAAACGGAGGCGCAATTCCTCCCGACGATCTCAAACTGATCGAGAGCTTGATCCCCGATACTGATGAAAACGTCAAACAGATTGCTTATGAGGATTGTGTAAAAAATGGTGACGTGATTGTCTTCGATGCTTCCATCAACTACATCACACATCTTGCCGACTTAATTGACCTTGAGCCGATTAAGAACGCCGGTCTTACAGTCATGGTGGATGCTATGTGGGGTAACGGCGCAGGTTGGTTCACGCGGCTTTTAAGTGGTGGCAAGACCAAGATCCTTGAAATTCACAACACTCGCAATCCGATCTACCCTGAAATGAAGCGCCCTGAACCCATTCCCCCCAATATCAATGTTGGCCTCAAATCAACCACGGATAACCATGCTGATGTGCTTTTGATCACAGATGGTGACGCAGATCGGGTTGGTATCGGCGACGAAAATGGCGTGTTTGTCAATCAACTTCAGGTTTATGCGCTTCTCGCATACTACCTGCTTGAAATAAGAAAGCAGCGCGGCACAATAGTTAAAACACTATCAACAACCAGCATGCTTGAAAAACTCGGTAAACTCTATAATGTTCCGGTTATTGAAACCGGTGTCGGGTTCAAATATGTAGCCCCAAAAATGGTTGAAACAGATGCCATGATTGGCGGCGAAGAATCCGGTGGTTACGCCTTCAGAGGCAACGTTCCTGAACGTGATGGAATTTTGGCCGGCCTGTACATGCTTGATTTCATGGTCAAGACAGGCAAGAAACCCTCGGAATTGCTCGCAGAATTGTTCTCCAAAATTGGTGCGCATTACTATGACCGCATTGACACTGCTTTTTCAGGTGATAAAAGCGCGCGTCAACAAGCCATTTTGAATGCGAAACCTGCAACGATTGGCGGTATTAAAGTGACCGGATTGAACACAATCGATGGTTATAAATTTGAATTGGAAGATGGTGGCTGGTTATTAATTCGGTTCTCAGGCACCGAAGCCATTATGCGTGTTTACTGCGAAACCACTCAACAAGATAAGGTACAGGCAATTCTGCAAGACGGACTGCGCATTGCCGGATTGGCATAATCGTGTTTTTTGTAGATACACACTGCCACCTGAATTTTGATGTCTTTCAAGAAAACATCTCTCAGGTTGTGGAACGTGCCTACGAATCAGGTGTTAATAAAATTGTTGTTCCAGGTATAGATTTAGCAACAAGTTTAAAAGCGGTTGAATTGTCGTCGAAATTTGAGAATATCTACGCTGCCGTCGGGGTTCATCCCAATGAAGCAGGTAATTTTGAAGACAATAACATCAGATTTTTTGATGAAATGCTCAAAGAACCTAAAGTGGTGGCCGTTGGCGAAATAGGATTGGATTTTCATCACCATCCTGAAAGTGCAGAGCTTCAATACATAATTCTCGATAAGATGCTCTCGCTGGCAACGGAATATCAAAAACCTGTAATATTGCACAGTAGAAACGCGCTGGATGAGTTGTTGGCCAGAGTTCAGCGCTGGATCGAAGAGCAGTTGCCAATTGTTAACAAGTATTACGGTGTCTTTCATGGTTTTGAAGGTAATTTTGCTCAGGCGAGTGAAATTTTTGAAATGAAAATGGCTGTTGGGTTTGGCGGACCTGTAACGTTCAAAAACGCGCTTGATAAACATAAGACGGTATCAGAACTTGGCATTCAAAACATGGTATTGGAAACTGACTCACCTTTGCTATCGCCCCACCCCTTTCGCGGTCAGACGAATGAGCCATTTCGGATTCCTCTGATTGCTGAAAAGATAGCCAGTTTGCTTCAAATGCCGTTGTCACAAGTCAGTGAAATAACAAACCGGAACGCACAATCTTTATTTAGATGGGACGAAATCAATTGATTTCTACGATTACAACCTTACCCGAGATTCAAGCAGGAATTGAAGCCGTTGAAAAAATGATGGTCACCCAGGCGGATGAGTACAATGGTGATCTTAAGTCTGCATTGTCTTTACTGCTTTCTTCCGGTGGCAAGCGAATCCGCCCAAGAATAATTCTATTATTGGGCAGCATTCTTAAAGCGAACGAAGAAACCTTGATCACCCTTGCTTCCGCAATTGAGCTTTTACATACTGCAACGCTTGTTCATGATGATTTGATAGATGGTGCATTGCTGCGCAGAGGTGTTGCGACCTTGAACTCCAAGTGGTCCGCGGCGGCAACCGTCTTAACAGGCGATTTCATTTTTGCCAGCGCGGCGTACCTGGCGGCAAAAACCAATTCCATTGATGTCATGAAAGTTTTTTCAACCACCTTGATGACCATCGTAAATGGTGAGGTCAATCAGCTTTTCAATTCGCGCTGTAACACCAGCAAAGCGGATTACTACCAACGCATTTACGCCAAGACTGCATCCTTGTTCGAAGCAGCCACTCATACCACTGCGATTCTCAGTCCAGTTTCTGAATTGGATCGAGACCGCATGCGCCGATTTGGATATGAACTCGGTATGGCCTTCCAAATTGTGGATGATGTTTTGGATTATTCAGGTGATCAAGCAGTGGTCGGAAAACCCGTCGGTGGTGATCTTCGCCAGGGTCTGGTTACACTGCCCATGCTTTACTACATCGATTCTAATCCGCAAAACGCAGGTGTAAAAGAATTGCTGCAAGGCAAATGTATCGAAAATGATGAGACCATTGACAATCTTATTCGTGAGATCATATCAAGTTCAGCCATTGAACAATCCTTGAATGAAGCAGAACAATTTGCCAAACGCGCCCTTGATTTGATTGCTGATCTGCCTTCTTCACCCCATAAAGACGAATTGGTTTATCTTACTGAATCTAGTATTGTTCGAAAAAATTAAGTCTGAACCTTTAAAACAAAAAGCCGCGAAAGCGGCTTATGTAGTGCGCTGAGAGGGACTTGAACCCTCACGCCTTGCGGCACATGGCCCTCAACCATGCCTGTCTGCCAATTCCAGCACCAGCGCGACAACTTGACTATTATAACTGGCAACGTGGTAGTGTCAAGCATATCCGTTGGCCGTAGAGGATTTTTTAAAAAAGAGGAAATCATGACAATTATTTTAGATGCAATGGGCAGTGACGACTATCCCGAACCCGAAATTTTGGCAGCTGTTGAGTTGCAAAAGATGGGCGAAGATGTGCTGTTGGTCGGCAGCGAAGACATAATCAAACAGCATCAAACTAAGCTCGGACTAGACCATGTCAAATTACAAATTCACGACGCACCTGATATTGTAGAGATGACTGACAAACCGGTGGAGTCTGCCCGGAAAAAACCAAATAATTCTATGGCTGTGGGTTTGAATTTGGTCAAGGAAGGCAAGGCTGAAGCCTTTGTTACCGCCGGCAATACTGGTGCTGCATTTTTCAATTCAGTCACCATTCTCAAAAGATTGTCAGGTATTTCTCGCCCTGCATTGACAGCGATCATTCCTGTGAAGAACCGCAAATGCGTCTTCATGGATACAGGCGCCAATGCAGATTGCCGTCCTGAATTTCTTTTGGAATTTGCTGTCATGGGCAGTGCATATGCCGCAAAACTCTTCAACACACCTGCGCCCAAGGTCGGATTGTTGGCCAACGGAGAGGAAGCCGGCAAAGGAAACCAATTGGTCAAAGACGCCTATCCTCTGCTACAGCAAAGCGGACTCAATTTCTATGGCAACGTTGAACCCAAGGAAGTTTATGCCGGTCATGTGGACGTGGTGGTTGCAGATGGCTTTTCTGGAAATGTCTTTATAAAATCCAGTGAAGCGGTGGCAAAACTGATCCTCGATATGCTCAAAGAAGGCATTTCATCCCGCTTTTTAAGCAAGATCGGCTACTTGTTGGCCAAGCCTGCTTTTTCCTCCCTAAAGAAAATGATGGATCCGTCAGAAACAGGCGCCGGTATTCTTCTGGGCGTGAATGGGCTTGTATTCATCGGCCATGGCCGTTCTGATGCCCGCGCATTGATTTCAGCCGTAAAACTGGCCCGCAGCACCATAGACAAAGGGTTAATGGAATCCATGCGCAACGAAATTCAGGAGAAATTATCTCAACCCCTGTTATCAACGGAAGAAAAAGGTTAACCATGAAAATTATCTCTAATGATAAATTGATCAAACGCAACACTCGTATCGGCAACATTACTTCTTTGGCTTCAGTTGCTGTCCTCGGTGTCGGTATGTATTTTTCATTCAAAGACGTAGATGGCAAATATTTACCACTGACTTTTTCTTCATTGATCGTGGGTTTTTTGCTTTTCCAAATCGGTAATTATTACATGAACCGCTTTGGCAAACCGCCCCGCCCTGATCAAAAGATCAGTGCCGCCCTCAAAGGCATGGATGATAAATATACTCTTTATCATTTCACCACCAACATTCCCCATCTTTTGGTGGGTCCCAGCGGTATTTACTGCTTGTTACCTTATAACCAGCCGGGTACCATTGCCTATAACGCGACGAAGAATCGCTGGAAACAATCTGGCGGCAACTTCTTTTTGAAGACCTTTGGCGGTGACAGCCTTGGACGCCCCGATTTGGACACCAATTATGCCATCTCTGATATCACCAAGTTTTTTGAGAAAAAAGGGGTTGACCTCGGCACAACTGTTCCAGAAGCGATTCTGGTCTTTGTTAATGACAAAGCTACCGTAAACTCGGAAGGTTTCACCGGCGGCGCGGTCACCGCTGAAAAACTGAAAGAATATATCCGCAAACGAGCCAAGATTGCGCCTCTTTCACCTGAACTTCTGGCTGCTATTTCAGAAAAACTGGATCCCAAGGAATAAACGACCAAGCTTAATTTATTTTGAATTCAGTCGCATTACTTTCAAAAAACAGGAGAGGTTCTTGACCCTCTCCTGTTATATTATTCTTCTTTTTTTGTGGTTCTTCTTGGGCTTCGGATGGTCGTACTTGGTTTTCCCGAAGAGCGAGTTGAACTTCCGCTAGTGCCGTGCGAATTAGTACGTGGAGCTCGTGGGCCTGCACCTGTTGAAGTTCTCGGCGTGTGAGTGCTGGTGCTTCCTGGCCGGCGGGATGATCCGCGTGGAGTTTTATCTTCTGGGGTGTATGGATCGGTATTTCGCGATCCGCTGCTGTAAGTGCTTGTCTTGCTGCGGGTAGGCCGCTCACCTCCTGGTTTCACACCTGAAGACCTAGTTCCAGCAGGCCTTGAACCTGTGGGACGTGTGCCAGCAGGGCGTGAACCGGTTGGTCTGTCTCCTGCAGAGCGTGAACTCGCAGGACGGTCACTTGTGCCGTCTTCATTTCGAGGTGCCCGGCTGCTGGGTCTTGGTTTTGAAAAATCATTTCGTTTGGTTGATTCTTCGGGGTCTGACTTAATGGCAGCTCTGGGTGCACCAATTCTGCGCGGCGTTTTTAAGAGTCTTGGCGGTCTTGAAGTATCTTTCAAAGCCGATATTTCTTCGCTAGTTAATGGCCGGTAATCACCACTTTTTAGATTACCCAGGCGTAATGAAGCAATTCTGGTTCTAACCAACTTGACGACAAACAAACCGGTCAATTTGGCAGTTTCTCGGATTTGGCGTTTGTGTCCTTCTTTTAGAATGACACGAATCCATGTTCCTTTGCCCGCGTTACTTTCAACGGTGACACTGGCGGGCGAAGTTTTGTGTCCATCTTCCAACACCACACCCCTGCGCCAAATTTCCATTTGTTTGACATCGGGATGCGTAGCCACCAATACGCGGTATTCTTTCTCATGCTGATAGCGCGGATGAGTCAACTTATTGACCATTTCGCCATCATTGGTGAGGATCACCAGACCTTCACTTTCGTAATCAAGCCTTCCAACAACAGCCAGATCTGAAGCACCTTCGACCATATTAAATACGGTCCTTCTGGTGTCGTCATCATAAACTTTGTCGCATAAAACAAACCGCGGTTTGTAGTAAGCTATGTAACGTAATTGTAGTTCTGTGGGGAGCGTCTTTCCGTCAACCGTGATTGCATCTGAAGTTGCATCGGCTTTTTCGCCTAAAAGAACTGTTTTTCCATTTACTTTTACGCGGCCGGTGGTGATCAATTCTTCGCAGGACCTTCGTGAACCGTATCCAGCTCGTGCCAAAATCTTTTGTACTCGTTCTTCAACCATTAGTTAATCCTTCAAAAGGGTGTTTCTGGGTTGCTCTGATTCGGGTTCATCCACTTCATATGGCGGCAGTTGTTCCAGTGAATTCAAGCCAAAATGCTGCAAGAAATCCACTGTTGTTGAGAACAAGATCGGACGACCTGGTCCATCTGCTCTGCCAACTTCCTGGATCAATCCTTTGGATAATAAGCTTTTGATCACGCCGTCACTGCTGACGCCGCGAATTGCATCGATTCCTGGTCTGGTTATCGGCTGCTTGTATGCAATAATTGCCATGGTCTCAATTCCGGCACGTGATAATCTTTGTGTCGATTCAATGCCCAGGAATTTTTCCACATCCTCGGCATATTCGGCTGCCGTGGTGAGTTGATAACGTCCTCCATTACTTTGAATGGCGATTCCTCGCCTGCCTGCATAATCATTTTGAAGTTGACCTAAAGCAGATTCAACCTCTTTTGTCGGAATGCTTAAGGCTTCGCTGATTTGCGATACAGTGGCAGGACCAGACGCTACAAAGAGAAGTGCCTCAATGCGCGGGAGATGATTTGTTACAGTAAGTTCAGGTGATTGATCAGTCATGCTATAATTGCAAAGTTAAGATTTAAATTAGCGCTTCATTATAATCGAATAATTGGTTTGATACTATTTTGACACGAAAAATCCTCCTTTTCAATTTGATCTTTCTAATGTTCCTGTCGAGCTGCGATGTACTCAATGCAGGCAAGAACATCAATATTGTCATAGTAGATAATGCCGCCCAAAACCAGATTAGTGTGCCTTCTGGCAGCAGTGTCAAACAAGTCCTGGATGCCGCTAACATAACGCTCAACCCGCTAGATAAAACCAATCCCATAACCACGACGCTTCTTTCTGAAAACACAACCATTACCATTACGCGGGTAAATGAAGAATTCGAAATCGAACAAGCCATCGTTCCTTTTGAACAGCAAACAGTCAAAAACGAATCACTTCCTGAAGGTCAATCTGTGCTTATCCAGGCAGGAGCAAATGGGATTCAACAAAACACATTTCGGATCCTTTACGAAAACGGTATTGAAACCGCTCGAACTTTTGTCAGCAGTGAAATTACTCAGGCAGCCAAACCTGAAATTGTAATGATTGGTGTTCAATCTCCATTCACCCCCCAAACCATTTCGGGACTAATCGCTTACATATCCGCGTCAAATGCCTGGGTCATGGAAAACAGCACCATTAACCGCCGCCTGGTGGTTTCCACGGCCGATCTGGATGGCCGGGTTTTTTCAGTTTCACCAGATCGCGAGTGGCTGCTTTTTTCACGCCTTTCCAGTGAACAAGGGGTCATCAATACCCTTTGGGTTGTAAATTTGAAATCTGAGGCTCCTGAGCCCATTAGCACGGGTATTTCAAACGTGGTCAACTATGCTGATTGGGTTCCCGGCCGAGGAAGGACATTTGCCTTTTCAACCGTGGAACCAGTTCCAACCGCTCCCGGTTGGAGTGCAAATAATGATCTACTGACTTATCGCTTTGATGAAGATGGAAATCCCCTCGAAACCAAGTTGATAGTGGATACAAACACTGGTGGTATTTCAGGCTGGTGGGGCACAAGTTATGAATGGTCCACAAATGGGAGTAAAGTCGCCTACACCAGGCCAGATTCCATCGGTTTGGTGGACCTTGAAACCGGCGCACTCACTCCTTTGGCCGAATTTGAAGTTTACAATACCGGCAGCGACTGGGCGTGGGTTCCCGGCATTAAATGGTCTCCTGACGACCAATCTATATTCACCACCCTTATGCCATCTTCTTCAAATGGCACAATCTCCATCCCTGCTCTATCAGTGATTTTGATTAACGCCCAAAAAGTGATCAACCTCGTTCCCAACTGCGGATTGTTTTGCTACCCGACTCCATCCTCCGTGAATAAAGATGGACGCTATTCCGTGGCTTACTTGGGCGCCATTCTTCCTGATCAAAGTGAAACCAGCCGTTATAACTTGAAGGTTATGGATCGAGACAGTTCCAATCAGCGTAAATATTATCCTGAAGAAGGCATTGAAGGGTTGAAACCTCAGTCTCTTAAATGGTCTCCTACCTGGTCAGAAGATCAACTGCTGGCTGGGTTTGCCCAGGGCAACTTGATCTTGGTAAATACTGAAACAGGTTCTGTCAAACAAATCACTGGTGATGGTTCAATCACCAAAGTGGATTGGAAATAAAAGTAATTGTTTGTAATTTCGTAATGATTTTCCATTGGAGTTTTCATGAGTATTTTTAAGAACAAGAAAGAATTTACCCGGTTTATTAAATTTGGAACAGTCGGGCTCATCGGATCGGTTATTGACTTTGGTATTTTTAACTTATTAACGATTGTTTTACATGTTACATCCATTGCATCCAGCACGGTCTCGTTTGCACTAGCCGTAATCAACAATTTCATTCTGAACCGATTCTGGACCTACCCAGAATCCCGTCAGAGCTCAATCTATAAACCTTTAGTTCAGTTTGTGATCGTTAGCTGTTTGGGTTTGGCCATTAGAATTCCCTTGTTTGCCTGGTTGGAAAAAGTTCTTATACCGTTAGCTGCCAAGACTTTCCCCCATTTTCTCACCCCGACCATCATCGGTCACAATGTCGCACTTGCCTTGGTGATTGGCGTGGTAATGATGTGGAATTATTTAGTTAATAGGTTTTGGACCTTTAAAAACGTCCCGGCATAAGTTAAAGTACTGGAGGAAAAAAATGATCTCTCACGAAGAAAGAATAAAACGCTGTCTGGCAGGCGAATCCACTGATCGGGTGCCTGTAGCCTTGTGGCGTCATTTTCCGGTTGAAGATCAATCTCCGGCATTGCTTGCCCGTGCAGTGGTAGATTTTCAAGAGACATATGATTTTGATTTTGTAAAAATCACCCCCTCATCATCCTTCAGCGTCACAGACTGGGGATCCCGTGATCAATGGATAGGTAATCCCGAAGGGTCTTGCGAATATATCGAGTTCCCAATTCACCACTACGAAGATTGGAAGAAAATTCGACCTCTTTCTTCGTCCAAAGGTTCATTGGCATCCCAGCTTGAATGCATCAAATTGATCAAGCAAAGCCTTCCCAAAGGGACCCCGGTTATTCAGACCATCTTTAATCCGCTTTCTCAAGCAAAAAACCTGGTGGGCAAAAACAATCTACCCATTCATCTACGCTTGAGCCCTGTAGAAGTCTTACAAGCATTAAAAGTGATTACAGAAACAACAATCGAATTTATTCAATCCGCCAAGAAGTTGGGCATTGATGGAATCTTTTTTGCCATCCAACATGCACAGGCTGGAATTTTAAGCCCGGCTGAATACGATGAATTCGGTATTCCTTTTGATCTTGAAATTCTCGAACAGGTAAAAGATTTATGGTTGAATGTAGCCCATCTTCATGGCACCGATGTCTATTTTGGCAAAGTAAGCCAATATCCAGTAGATGTGCTCAACTGGCACGACCTTGAGACTCCTCCTGACTTGCAGACAGCCAAGCTGCTCTTTCCGGGTGCAGTGTGCGGCGGATTGAGACAGTGGGAAACTCTAGTAAACGGTACGCCTGAGTCGGTAACTGCAGAAGCGCGCGATGCAATAAACCGCACCGAATCCAGTCGGTTCGTTCTGGGCACGGGTTGTGTGCTGCCCATCACTGCTCCACATTCCAATATCATGGCGGCCAGACAGGCCGTGGAATTGAAGTCGTAAATAATGAGTCAACCCAGGATTATTTCAGGCAAAGCCAGGGGCATGCGCTTGCAGGATGTACCAGGCGATATTACGCGGCCGATCACTGACCGCGTCAAGGAAGCCGTGTTTAACATCTTCAGTTCAGATATCTTGGACTGTAATTTTCTAGACCTTTTTGGCGGTACAGGCAGTGTTGGAATTGAAGCATTAAGCCGCGGTGCGCGTTCAGTTACCTTTGTTGATCTGAATACGGCTGCCATAAATGTCATTAAAGCCAATCTGAAATCCACCCGGTTGGAAACAAACGCCCGCGTTCATCAAATGGACGCTTTTCGCTTTCTTGAATCCCCGCAAAGCGAAAAATATGAATATATTTACATCGCTCCCCCTCAATACAAAGAGATGTGGATTAAAGCTCTGCAGATGGTGGATCAACGTCTGGACTTACTGACAGAAGACGGCTGGGTCGTTGTTCAAATCCATCCGGTTGAACTTGCAGAAGTCAACCTGACCAATTTGCACGAATTTGACCGCCGCGAATACGGCTCCACCCTGGTTCTTTTTTATGCCCGCAACGACCTGGTCTGATCAACCAATTGTGGTGATGCGTTTTCCGTTATCATCATAGCCGTAATGGGCATGGAAGATCACTTGCTTTTTTGAGATAATTCTTTCAACAATCTCAGGAATATCCTCTACCACTTTCAAACCCGCAAGATCTTTCACGTTAACCCAATGAAGCGAACCTTCATCTGATTCGTTGATGGTTCCCTTGACCTCGTTTCCCGTCATTACAAACAACATGATCCCGTTTTGCTCCTCAACATCGATCATTACGGTACCACACAGGTGTAGATCGCTGCATTCCAGGCCGGCTTCCTCCATCAACTCTCTTCGTGCTGCGGATAAAGCATCTTCGCCTCTTTCAACATGCCCGCCCAGACCATTAAAATAACCTGCCCAAATTTTCTTGGTGAGCGCCCCTTTTTGCAATAACACTTTGTCCCCTTGAAAAACGAGGATCAAGGTACGAGGAACCACCTGATAACGGTTTTTGAGTATTACCTGCGGATTATTGCTCATTTTGTCCTTATAAAAACAAGGATAAGGGGTTTCCTTATCCTTGTTTAATTTGATTTCGATAATTAGCTCAAGAACATGGGAACGCCCATGAAATCGCGAACCTTGGGGCGATATTGGTCAATATCGTAGAAGCTGGTCACATCCACGCGTTTCTGTCCGGCGAGCACCATGTTGATGGGCACGGTGGTGTATTTACCGCCATGCAGGGCAACCAACTTGCCGGTTTCGTTGCGTTTGATCAGTTGAACAGCCAGGCTGCCGAAAGACATGGCCACCATTCGGTCCAATGAATCCGGGGCGCCTGAACGCATCAGGTAACCCAACTGTTGGTACATGATGTCCTGACCGGTGATCCGTTTGATTTCGGCAGCACATTCTTCTCCAACGCCGCCCAATTTTTTGTGGCCATAGGCATCCTCTTCACCCTTTTCGATGACGAGTCCGCCTTCCATGATGGCGCCTTCGCTGATGGTCATCATGCAATAGTTGGAGGGGTTGTTGCGTTTGTCTTCCATCAGGTATTCCGCCAGACGGTTGACATCAAATGGAACCTCAGAAATGATGGAGCGGTCCACATAGCTCAAATAAGCTGAAATGAGGCTGGTTTCACCCGAATTACGTCCAAAGAGTTCAACGATGCCGATACGTTCGTGGGACCCCACGGAAGTTCTCATGTTTGTGATGAAATCCACTGAACGGGTTACGGCTGTAGAGAAACCGATGCAGTAATCAGTTCCGAATACATCGTTATCCATTGTCTTGGGAATACCCACAACAGGGAAGTTTTCTTTGTTTAAGCGAACAGAAAAACTCAGAGTATCATCGCCGCCGATGGTCACCAGGGTATCAATGCCAAGGTGTTCAAGCACCTTGAGCACATAATCGGTGTAGTCCATGGTTCCTTCATCATCAATTTTCTTTCCATAGGAAGAGTTTTTGAGAAAATCAGGAATATTCTTGGCTTTCACTCTTTGCGGATTGGTTCTGGATGTATGCAAGAAGGTACCGCCGGTGCGGTCGATCTTGCGGACGTCTTCGGGCTGTAAATTTTTGACATAGTAATCGTGTGTTGAGGGTTCATCAAGATTGTATTGCAGCAATCCACCCCATCCACGTCGAATACCGACCATTTTGTAGCCGAGCTCGAAGGCATTCATGGCAACAGCCTTCATGGCGGGGTTCAAACCAGGAACATCACCACCACCAGTTAAAATTCCAATTGTCTTCGTCATCTCTTTCTCTCCTCAATGAAAATAATTTCGGACGCTTTCTTCTCTAAACAGCAACCGGTTCGTCCTCTACCGGAATTATTAGCGTAACTTGTGTGCCTTCACTCTCAGAAGAAACCACTTCAAGTGATCCGCCTAACAATTGTGATCTTTCTCGAATTAGTTTTAATCCCAATCCACCCGTGGATTGAATCTCTGATTGCTTTATCCCTTTGCCGTTGTCATTAATTTCTGACCTTACCATGTTGTTTTCAAGCGTGAGGGTCACGTCAATTTTAATTTTACTGACGTTGTCTTGATTATGTTTCACGGCATTTCCAATCAATTCCTGCACTGCTCTAAAAACAAATACTTCGAGGTATGGCTTTAATCTGCGGTAAGTTCCGATGACGATCAAGTTTACATCAACCCCGGTTTGTTCCTTCATGTTATTGACATATCGTTTAATGGTAGGAACCAAACCAAGATCATCCAGCATCATGGGGCGCAAATCCGAAATATAAGTCCGAATTTTTTGAAAAGTTCCCATGGCAGAAAGTTTCAACTTTTCAAGCTCTTCTTTTGCCTTGGTCTGGTCGATCTCATACATACGCGTGGCGATTTCAGATTGAACAATAAAGTTCGAGAGCGCTTGTGCAGGTCCGTCATGCATCTGGCGCGATAATTTCTGCCTCTCCGACTCTTGTGAGGTGATCAACATTTCTAGCATGGATACTTTATCTGAAGTATCTTGAACAGCATTGCTTTTGGTTTGACCGTTATGTAGATTTTCAAGAATACTTTCAAGTAATGCCTGGTATTTTTGGAGCGCATTCTTTTGTTCTTGCAGTTTGTCCAACTGCCCCCGCATCACCAGCAAGCGCTGTTGTGCATCCATGGCTGAATTAAAGGCATTACGAATGTCAGCTTTTGAGACTGTATCTGAATCACCCGAAAGCTGCTGCAATTGGGCTGTCACATTTGCCTTGATTTGCATCAGCCGGTTGAGCTCATTCTGGCTTTGATTCAACGTTGCAGAAACCTCGGTCAGGGTTGCTTTGGTGGCTTCATAATCTGCCTGCAACCTTTCCTGGTAATCGTCTGTCGCATTTGCTATCGCCATTGGATCGTTGTCCATACATGCTCCGCGAAAAACGCTTTTTGGATAATTAATTGTTAAAGTATAGCATAAGTGATTATGAAAAAGGATTTTTTAATATTGTTCAGACATTACATTATCGTAATTTTTTGATTTGGACAATTTCAATTCTTGTTCCAGTTTCCAGTCTATATGAGTTTTCAACTGCTCCAAAATCCTCCAACCCCGGATACCAATCCTTGAGAATCACCAAATAATCTGCCTTTGATTCCACCAGGAATTTTTGGATTTCGCCTTCATTACCAATAATTGGAATTAATTCGGGTTGAATCAAACCCGCCAGATCAATGATCCTTCTTTCCCCGAAATACCCCATGGCGCCAATATCGTGGACTGCAATCACATCACCCTGATCGGAATTTTCTTTTATCCATTCAGCCGGCTGAACCATCAACGTATCAATCGTTCTAATATCATCAATTAATGCGATTACTCCCGAAACGGCAAAGATCAGGCTTATTAAAGCCATGATCAGCCCTGCAAATATGGAATAATTAGTTTTCCTGGTCTTATTTACAACGTCTCGTGAAAACAGATTTACGGTTCCAAGAAACCCGATCACGTAAAACACGGGGATTAATGGGATCAGATAACGTCCATGCTGGTATGTCATGGGAAGCCGCAGCGCGTATATCGCTCCATATCCAAAAAACCAGAGGACTAGCGTCAACAGCCCCCAGTTCGGTTTACGAATTGCATTAATCAGTGAATATATAAAGCCAGGAATAAGGAATAACCCTGCTCCGGATATTGGGACCAAAAAGATATTTCCCAGACGCGTAATTAGTGGCAGCGAAAGGACTTGTGCATATTCCACTTGCTTGGCATAAAAAGTGTTGGGTAAAACTGCGCCCGCAATGGAATAATTAAAATAAGCATAGAGTCCAATCAATCCAATTAACGGTATTGCGAACAGCAACAAATCTCTTGTTTTTAATTTACGCGTGGATATTCCCACGATTATTAATACGAAAACAGGCCCCAGCATGATTATTCCATCTGGCCTGATCCACACGATTAATCCGCATAATGCCCCCAGCCAACCCCAATATTTTCCGCTGATAAGGAGCCAAAAAATATACAGGCATGCAAGACAATAAAATAACGTTTCCATGCCAGAACCGGCGCTCCATAACAAATGCCAATCCAGCACAAGAATTAGGCTGCCCGCCATACCGATTATTGGTTTATCTTCAAAATAATGTTGCAGGATCTCATTGCAAACAAGCGCGATGCCGATCAACATGCCAGTGGATAATAGAGACGTCCAGAGAAATGGAGTCTTCAATCCCACCAAGAATCCGATGCTCAACAGGATCGTCCATAAAGGGGATGTTGACCCTGCAGATTCTTCACCCGGAATGTATTCCCACTGTCCGTTTTGTGCCAAATTTCTCGCGTATGTTTGGTGAATCCAGGCATCGTCCAAAGGAAAACCCGGTTTGTCGTGAAAATTACCAATTGCAATAAAAGCAGCTGTGATCACCAGGGTCAACGCTGCCAAAAGCCAGCGTTGATTTCGAATATCTGAAATCATCTGTAAAAATCGCTTACGGTTTGAATTCATAAACGCTGTTCCCCGCCGTTTCAAACAGGAATTCAAAGTGCGCCTTCACACTACTATTATTATCCAATAATTCAACAACATCAGTCCGTTCACCATTTAGCACCAGAAAACGCGCCTTATATCGATTACTGACGTCAATCAGCGCATTTTCTCCGCCGGTTGGGATCATAATACTGGTTCTTACAGTCGCAAGTGTATACCCCGGTGGATCGTTGACCAGGATTACTCCCGTTTGATCCCCAGTTTTCGTTACTAGTGCCTTATCTATAGTTGTAAAAGAGACCTGCGTTTGATTCCATGGAATGCCACTTTCGGTTCCATTAGCGAGTTTGTTTGAAAACAATAAAGCCGAAAAAATACCCGCCACAATAACGAGTGCTGGACCGAACATCTTCCACGAGCGTTCAGTTTTCCACTTACGATGAACCACTCCCCATTGAATGACCGTGTCCAATCCAAAAGGGACCATGCTCCATAAAATGACCTGAATCGCCGACAAGGAGTGGAAGAAACCACCTCTTTCACCGGCATATGGAAAAATTATCGTCATAACAACAAACATGGCAGCCAACAATACCAACGCCATTCTTGTGATCAGTAATTTGCGCGTCTTACACACACCAATCGCCATGATTGGCGCCAAAAATATCATTCCCCCCGAGGCGATTAACGTTTGCAGGTTGCTTAATAATGCTTTTAGGCGATCCGTCAGAATTGCACCCACTCCTGTTGATATCCAATGCGAAATTGTCAACTTGCTCGATGGATACACGAAAAGGTCGTCATATTTTGTCAGCCAAAGCATTAAACTGTTGCCCGGAGGCATAATGGATTGATAGAGAGAATAATTCCGCACATACCACGGGGTCATCACCAGTGCAAAACCCAGTGTTATGAGTAAGCCATGAATGATTACAGCTTTCCATTTCTGTTTGTGAGAATATTTGATCAATAATACCGCTAACAATCCCCCTGCCAGCCACAATAAACCATCAGAGCGAGTCAGACTCATCAATCCGGTGAGTACCCCATTTGCCAAAAACCATGCATTAAAAAGATCGCCTTTTTGAGATTTCTTTTCGGCAAACCACAGGCTGATAAAGAAAAGCCCGCCAAAAAACATATAGGGGGTAAAGGTGTCTGTGATCGTGATAAAAGGCAAATAGAAGCCTGAGAACAGGGTCAACAAGCCCGCCAGCCAGCCAGCCCGCTTGCCAGGCAGCAGTTGTGTTGCGAAAAACGCCGCCATCAAGGCAACGCAAGATGCCATTAAAATTAAAACCAGTTTTGCAGCAAAAAAGCTTGAGGAATCAGTGATCCATAATCCACTAGCCGCGATAAATGAGGTAAGCGGCAGCCAAAACGAAAAACCGGGACCGTTTGTACTTGTTGGATTATTGAGGTAATTCCAGATGAAAGATTCTGTCAAGTCCTGATGTTGGACTAACCGTAAACCTTGGCCAAAATAATACTCGGCATCCATGTATCCTGGAACTTTCTGGTATGTCGCAATCAGAGTGAAAAATATCAATGCAACCAGAAAAAGGATCCCGTAATCCGTTTTTTTCATTTCATTTGACGTCTATTAAAGTGGTTTTAATTTCTACTGATTTGGATTTTTCAACCCACCATTTGGACCAATAAAGCAAAATGATGGTCGTAATGGGCAGCGGCAAAAACAGAAAAGAACTTACTCCTGTGCTGAAATTAGCCGACATGGTCAATAAGAATATTGCCCAATTACCAAAGAATAAGATCGACAAAATGACAAGTATCAATCCATTTGCCCGGGTTTTCCAACGCTCGAAAAGCAGCTCCAACCCCATGATCAATGCCGGATAGATGATGACATAATTAAGTGGACTGGTTTTAATACCGCTCCATGTTCCCAGTGCAAGCGTAAGCAGTGCGGTCCAAATAAAACGCTTCTGACCTCCAGTAACAGCCTGCCACCATTCCAATACTATGATCAACGCTATGACAATTGATATTCCTATTGACAAACGGCTTCCCACGTCTCCCCAGCGGCTGATCAAAACCCCACCCGGTGAACCTGGATTCAATTCCCGGTAGGACCCAATGATATTGGTCAAAAACTGGATAACCCAGTTTGGAATCAGCGCAAAAGAAAACCCAAGCAATAAAAACAAGGTGGCCGAGAACCAGGCAATAATCTTTCCGCGCCGATTGCCTATACCCCAGATCAGTGTAAATATCAAAAACAATCCCACTGGCACCGGCAGAATGGTCGTGAAGGCCATCAGCAGCCCCGCTGCTTCATCATGTTTGTTGTGAATGGCTATCAGTATCCCTAATGCCAATAGTGTGACCACAATGATCAGGTTTCCATCCAACAAAGGCATGATGCCGTGAAAACCAAACACCCCAAATAAAATTAAGGCGGTTAATAGAATCGGATTGATCTTCCAGTATGTCAACTGCATACTGAGAAACAAAATGGCAAACAGGCATATTTCCAATACAGTCATCCACAACGCCCGCGCCAAAATATAGTCTTTGATTAAGGCAAATGGACTGTAGATCAACATCCCATACAAGGGTAAGGCAAACTTGGGCATCAGCCCATTATTTATCCCTTGGTCAATAAATAAAGACTGTATAGCTTGACTGGTTTCAAGTGAATAGGGGGATTGACCTTCTGTAATGAAGGTGCGCGTGGCCGCCCAATTGGTAAGAAAATCTCCTCCGCCTGGATTAGCTTTTGTGAATTGGAAATTGATCCATGTTAACAGCAGGCACAATATCACTGCAGCGCCTGCCAATAAAATTGTTCGATTTTTCTGTAAAGTTTTTATCACAAATTCACCGGTTGATTTCTTTAATCCTTAACGCCATTATAATTGAATCTTGATGAAAAAAATTGCGCTCGCTCAAATGAATGTGGAATACGGCAATATGCAGAAGAATATTTCTGTTGCGGAGATATTTATTAATTCTGCAATCGCTCAAAAATGTGATCTGGTTTTACTGCCTGAATTATGGTCAACCGGCTTTGATTATCATCATCTCGAAGAGTATGGTCAACAAAATGACTTGCTAATTAATCGTTTTCAAGAAGTTGCAGACAGAGCATCAACCATAATTGGTGGCACCTTCATTGAAAAACAAGGCAGCCAATTTTACAACTCATTCAACACCCTCCAACCCAATAAACCCCGAAATCGTTATTTCAAGAAACACCTATTCACTCCCATGCGTGAGAATAAGTATTTCACACCAGGTGAATACTCCATTCCATTCAAAACCCCGCTTGGAGAGACTGGATTGAGTGTTTGTTATGATCTGCGTTTTCCGGAGCTGTTCCTTGACATGAGGGCTCACAATACGGAAGTATTTTTAATGTCTGCGCATTGGCCGCTCGTACGCATCAGCCATTGGGATATTTTGCTGCAAGCCCGCGCAATTGAGAATCAGGCCTACATGATTGCGGTCAATTCGGTTGGCCAAAGTGGAAAAGACACCTATGGTGGTCACAGCACGGTTATCGCTCCTGACGGAGATGTACTGATTCAAGCTCCCGCCGATCAGGAAGGTCTCTTTATTACTGAAATTGATCCCGCCAGAGTAAAGGAATGGCGAGAGAAATTTGTTATTCAACGATAAAAAACGATCTCTTTCGAGATCGTTTTTTGATTAGTTTAGGCAATTTTCTTATGATAGACCCGGTGATTTTTATAAGGTTGTCCACCAAGGTTGATCAGATCCTTGCGCATTTGTTCGGCGGTTTCTGCCACCTGGGTCATTTCACCATGGATGAAACCATAATCTTTAATGGTTTTTTCCATTTCATCATACAACAAGGCCATTCCGCCTCTGCCCTGGAATTCTGGAAGTACGCCTGCTCCATTTATGGAAACCCATTTGGATTTTTTTAATTCAAGGCCAATATCCAACAGCGCAAAAGGAGTGATCTTTCCACCATGCCGCTGCAAGGCAGCCGTGATATCTGGAAAGGCCAGCAGGAAACCGACGATCTTGTCGTTATAGGTAATGATTTTTACCAGTTTGGGATCAGCCACCACCAGTAGGTTATCAACCAAAAGCTTTACTTCAGCCTTGCTGAGTGGATAGTATTCCCAGTTATTGATAAAAGTATCATTGTAAGCCTGACCAATTTCATCAGCCCAATCGTTCATCATCTGCCGTTTACTCTTAAAGGTTAAGACCTTGAAATTGCCGCGTTCTTTTACCCGGCGGGCAACTTCTTTTACTTTGGGAGGAATATTAAAATCGCTGGCATGCACATAACATGATACAAAGTCTACTTCCTTCTCAAAACCCACCGCTTCAAGCAGCGTTGGATAATAATCAAAGTTGTAGTTCATCATGATCATCATTTGACGGTGTTCAAACCCTTCCACGAGTACGCCATAACCGTCAAACGCAGCCAACCCCTTGGGTCCAACCACTTCATCCATTCCTTTGTCTCTACACCAGGCAAACGCAGTCTCAAATAATTTATTGGCCACTTCCTGGTCGTTGATACATTCGAAAAGGTAGAATTGGCCTTTTTTAGTCTTGTGGTATTCATTAAAGGGATTATTCACAAAAATCCCCAGTCGGCCAACGATTTTTCCGTCTTGTTTGGCAACCAGGAATTCACCATCCGAATGCTCAAAAAATGGATGTTTGGCTTTGTTTAACATTAATTTGATGTCATTAAAAAAGGGAGGACAAAATTGAGGGACACCTTTATATAGATCATATTGAAATTGCACAAACGCGTTGACTTGTTGTTTTGATTTTAAATCTACGGTTTCAATGCTGATCATCTTTACCTCTTTAAGAATAAAAGATAATTTCAAGTGTTTCGAGTATACACTAAATCAAGAAAGGATTTTCTGATTCAGTTGAAAACTCACGTTATAATTAACCCGTCATCGATTCACAGGATACAGAAAGTAATCTTTTCGAAAACCACTGGAGAACCTGATGGAAAAATTCGTTATTGAAGGCGGAACACCGCTCAAAGGTGAGGTCATTCCTGCCGGTAACAAAAACGCAGCTTTACCCATGCTGGCCGCTTGCCTGCTTACCGAGGAACCGGTAATTTTGCACAATGTGCCAGATATCCAAGATGTGCAAACCATGCGTAAACTGATTATGAGCCTGGGCGTCGAAGTGGATGATCTTGGTTCAAATACATGGCGCGTACATGCCAAGGTCGTACGACCCACCGACCTTGATCCTGATTTGTGTAGAAAAATTCGTGCTTCAATTCTCCTTGCAGGACCAATGGTCGCACGTTCCGGTGAACTTCAGCTTCCGCCTCCCGGCGGAGATGTCATCGGCCGCCGCCGCGTGGATACTCATTTACTTGCGCTTGAAAAACTCGGCACTCAAATCACTTATGATCGCAGCTTCAAATTTAAAGCCGACGGTCTTGTAGGTGCGGATATCTTGCTGGACGAAGCCAGTGTAACCGCTACAGAAAACGCCATCATGGCCTGTGTAAGAGCCAAGGGGTGTTCCGTCATCAGAAATGCGGCATCTGAGCCTCATGTTCAGGAATTATGCCAATTTCTCAATCAATTAGGCGCCAAGATCAAGCATATTGGCTCAAATACCCTCAAAATTGATGGCGTTGAATCACTGCATGGTGGTGAATTTACCATTGGACCTGATTATCTCGAAGTCGTCAGTTTCATTGGGGCTGCTGTCGTTACCAAAGGCAGCATCACCATCCGTAATGCCGGCAACAAATACCTGGGCATGATCAAATTGGTGTTTGGTCGACTTGGAGTCACCTGGCAGGAGAACGGCGACGATATCATCGTTCCTTCGGATCAAAAAATGGTCATTGAGCCCGATTTGGGTGGTGCCATCCCGACCATTGGCGTTATGCCATGGCCGTCCTTCCCGACTGATCTGATGAGTATCGCCATCGTTGTGGCGACTCAATCTCAGGGGTCAGTTCTCTTCCATGACTGGATGTATCCATCGCGTATGTTCTTTACCGATAAATTGGTGGGCATGGGTGCCCAGATCGTTTTGTGCGATCCCCACCGCTGCATGGTTCAGGGACCCACGCGATTGGCTGGCGAAAAAATGGAAAGTCCTGACATTCGCGCCGGCATGGCCCTGGTGATCGCTTCATTATCAGCCAATGGAAAATCCATCATCCGCAACGTTAATCAAATTGATCGCGGCTATGAACAGGTGGAAAAGAAACTTCAGAAACTTGGCGCTAAGATCGAACGCCAAAAAGAGGAATAGACAAAAAAAAGAGACGCTCTCGCGTCTCTTTTTTTTATTTATGCTTTTCCTGCTAATTCAAGGAACTGATCAACAGCAGTGCGCAAGTTGGCTTCTGGAAGTGCCCCCACCTGCCGATGCACAACTTTACCGTTTGCCACAAACAACATGGTTGGAATCCCCTGTACTTCATTTTTCATCGCATTCTGCGGATTCTCGTCGGTATTTACTTTGGCAACGATGAGTTTTCCTTCATAATCCTTAGCAATTCGGTCCAGCATAGGGCCAACAGCTTTACAAGGTCCACACCAGGGTGCCCAAAAATCAACAATTACAGGAATCGGAGATTGCATTACTGTTTTTTCAAATGCTTCATCCGTTACGTGAATCGGTTCATTAATCATTTAAGCTCTCCTGATGACAAGTAATGATTCCAACTATTATTCATTTTACCAAACTTGCAATTCCCAATTAACCTTCTTTTTTATAGTCTACAAAACGATAGCCCACGCCCCGTTCTGTCAATATATAAATTGGGTTTGCTGGATCTTTTTCAAGTTTCTGCCGCAGATAATTGATATAAAGGCGAACATAATGCGGTTCATCCCGGTATTCATAACCCCATACCTTGGCCAAAATCTGATCATAAGTCAACACCCATCCGGCATTTTGCACCAGGTGATAGAGCAAACGATATTCGGTGGGCCGCAATTTGACCAATTCGCCATCCAGTTTGACTTCCCGTCGGCCAAAATCTATTTTAAGATGTTCATCAACATTGATCTGTCCGCCTTCGCCTGCCGCATTGGCTGATTCGGTTCGGCGTAGCACGGCTCTTACCCGGCTGACCAGTTCGCGCGGACTGAAGGGTTTGGTCACATAATCATCCGCACCCAATTCAAGTCCTTTGACCCGGTCATCCTCTTCACCCTTGGCGGTCAGCATGATAACGGGGACTGAACTTGTCTCGCGGATCAATTGTAGTGCTTCAAACCCATCAATATCCGGCATCATGACATCCAACAAGATCACGTCCGGCATTTTGGTGCGCAGTTCGTTGATGGCATCCATGCCCTTATGAGCCTCAACAACTTGAAAGCCGTCATGTTCCAAATTTAGCCGGATGAAGCGCGCCATTCTTTCTTCATCATCAACCACCAGAATTAGCTTATTGCGAAAATTATCTTCTGTCATATTATTTACTCTCTCACGAAACTTACAATTTTTTCATCTTCCGAGCCAGGCATGACTTCAATAAAAGAAACCCGAGCCAGAGGCCAGATGACTGAATTGACATTAGCTTCCAAATAGTTTAAATCTTTACCATCTCGCCTGCGCGGATTATGAACCAGTAGAATGGTATCATTTTTTTGAGGTAATTCGTCTACTTCACATACCACCGGATCTTCGTTTAACATGTGCACAATGATCTGCTGCATTTTATCTCCCTTACCTAATCAAAAGCACTTGAACTTTTAGTCGTCCGAGTGTTACCAGATCACCGTGACTGATCGAGTACTCAACATGCGGGACTATCTTCTGTCCGTTGATTTTTGTACCATTGGATGAACCTAAATCCATCACGTAAACATCTCCATTAAAGATTCTAAGTGAGACATGCATTCTTGAAACACCTTGTGAAAATGCGTCATAAGCGCTTAAATCGACATCAGGAAGAATGGATTGCCCTTCAACAGCCCTCCCGAGGGTAAAATCTTTTTTATCGCTTAGGTGAATAACCTTTCCATTTTCAACCATATGAAGCGAAATATTTGGATCTTTTTGTTTCTGCATTACTTTCCGAGTAGGGATCGAGCTGGAAGCTGTCTCTGTAATATCGATCCCTTCAGGCGGTTTGTTGATCATACGAGTGCTGAGAAATTCAAGAGACATCAATTGCGTACCGCATTCACTGCAGAAATACGCCCCGGGTAGTTCCTTGTTGTGGCAGTTCGGACAAAGAATCATGACTCTCTCTTTTCAACTTCCGGTGACAGCAAGGCTCTTGTTCCATATTTTAACTGTTTATCCCCATCCTTGCTATATTTTCCACTCGTTTTTAATAAGTCCGCTTCTTGCATGGCTTTTAAAGCCATATCAGGGTTGCCTAATTTGAACAACTGGGTCGAAATCGAACCCAATCTTGCCACCGCCTGGTTGAAATTGCCATTTTTTACATCGTTGTTCGCTTTTTCTTGCATTTGGTAGATGGAAATTCTGGATAAAGCCTCAATAATTTCTTGTGGAGGATTGATATTAGGTTCTGTTCCTTCAACTGTTAACGCCAGGTTGATGTACAACCTCATCTTTCGATCCGTATGAGTGCTGGGTTGATAACGGATTTTTCCCTTGGCAAGAATAACTGCTTTTTGTTTTGTATCAATAGGAGGAACTGTAAAAGCCATTAAATAGACGGATTTTTTATTGAAATAGAGCTCTCCCATCGGCACCGGATTTTCCAATGGAAGAACAGATACATCTGGACTGAGCCGATATAAGTAATTAGTGGTGGTTCCTTCGTCTGATTGATAATCAAAAGACAGGTTTTCAGCCGCTGTGATCGACACTGATTCGCTTAATTTTTGTACATAATTGCGAAGATCCTGTGTACTTGAAATAAACGTTGAATTACCGCCGGTCAATCCTGAAAGTCGGTCAAGAAAAATATCATTCCACTCATGACCGATACCTAATGCACTCAAAGTAATTCCTCTGGATTGCATCTTTTGAGCTAATGCATAACAACCTTCTTCATCTCCATACGTATGCCCATCTGTCAGCAAGATCATTTGCTTGCGAATTCCAGACGAAACGTTTCCCCACAACAAATCAAATCCTGCTTTCATTCCCGAATAAATTTCCGTGCTACCTGAACATTTTATGGTAGCAAGTTTTTCACTGATGAGATTTATGTCAGATACTTTTGTTGGAGTCAAGAGTAAATCAGACCGGTCATTAAACGTAACGATGGATATGAGGTCTGATGGTCTGAGCTTTTCTATGAATTGGATGATATTCTCTTTTACCATCTCAATTCTTGACCCTTTCATTGATGTGGATCGGTCAATCACAAGGCACAAATGATTTTGGGGGATCTTTGCACGGTCCAGTTCGACCAATGAATTTAACTCGATCATTGCGTAGACAACCTGCGCTTCATCCAACCTTGGGATTGTATTGGTGCTGTATTTCACAGAAATACCCACCGTGTCTTTAACGTTTTTTCGACCGCGGATGGAATTGTCGTACTCTTGGCGTTTTTTAGGATCACTTAATGTGTCATAAGCTTCTTGAATTTGGAAAAACCATTCACGAGCCAGGTCGCCGGGGTTTGTATCGGGATGATACTTTCGTGCATGCTCAAAATACGCGAGACGGATTTCTTCAGCAGTCGCCTCGCTTGATATTTCAAGGATTTCGTACCAGGTTTCACCTGATTTCATTTAATCTTATCCAAAGCACTTCACCAGAATCACGCTGATGTTATCAGGTCCGCCGTGGGCATTGGCGCTGTCTATCAGATTTTTACAAACATTCACTGGATCAACACCTGTTTTTATGAGTTCAAGCAGTTCCTGCTCTGGCACAACCCCCCATAACCCATCACTGCATAAAAGCATATACCCATTTTTTGGCAGTGGATAAGTTTGAATGTCAGGGAATACACTTTCGGTTTGCCCGATCGCCTTCAATAAAACATTTCGTTGTGGATGTGTGGCTGCTTCACGTTCGGTTATCTCGTCGAGGTCAACCATCCGCTGTACCAGAGAATGATCCTTGGTAATTTTCTGGAATCGTCCGTCAGGCTGAAGGAAATAAGCCCTGCTGTCACCAATATGACCAATCGTGACCTGCTCACCAATGATTAATGCACAGGTAAAAGTGGTTCCACCGCCGGGTGCATACCTGAGGACAGCCTTGTGAGTCTCGGCGATCGCATTTTCCATGATTTCTTGCAGGCTGTCGGTAAATGGCTCCTGTTGGATATCCAAAAAATGTGTGTAAACCTTCTTAACCAGATGACTGGCAACCACCCGGGCTGCCACTCCGGATGCAATGGCGCCGTTCCGGTGTCCGCCCATGCCGTCCGCTACGATGCAAATTCCTAAAGCCAAATCCTTGGTGCCATCAGCTACCACCGTGCTTAAGGTAAAAAGAGTATCTTCATTATGGTCACGCTGCATACCGGTGGATTGTCCGCTGCCGATAAGTAATTGGGCAGGCTGGTAATGATTGTTAGTTTCTTGCGAGTGTGGAACTTTCTCTTCAGATAACGGTGATGTCTGAATGGGAGACTCTTTGGAATTACGGGCAACCGCAGGAATTGTGGCGTCTTCATCCCCAGATTTACGATTTCCTTTTATTTTTTTGAGAATATTAGCCACAATATCTCCTTTATGCCGTGAAAGCATACAAGTAATGATCAGAAGAACCAATATAAACCATATCATTGACAGCTACGGGGGTTCCTGTGATCGCTCCGTCAGTGATAAACCGCCATCTTTGCCGGCCGGTTTTGTAATCCACACAATAGAATTTTCCATCAGCAGTACCGAAGTAGATACTCTCCCTATAAATTAATGGGCTGCCGCTCACCTGGTGATCCGTTTTAAACCGCCAGAGTTCCTTTGCGTTGGTTTTGTCAATACAATACATAAACCCATCAGCAGAACCTGCAAACAAAAAGTGGTCAATAATTGCAGGACTTGATACTGACCCTTTGCTCATTCTAAATTTCCAGATCACCCAACCAGATTTGGCATCCAGGGCATAACAATTGCTGTCTACCGAGGTGAAATAAACGATGCCCTCAGATACAGTCGGAGACGATGTCACCGGTTTTTTTGTCCAGAATCTCCATCTGACCTGTCCCCTGAAATCGGTGCATAAGAACTCATTCGATTCAGTGCCAAACATGATCAAGTCGCTTGCGATACATGGTGTAGATCGAATTGCGCCTTCTGTATGCAGTGCCCATGCTTTCCTAACGGTAGAAACCTCAAGAGCATACAAATTGCCATCATCAGAACCGAAGAACAGGTGTCCTTCAGCAAACTTAATTGACCCCCGAATAGGTCCTTCTGTTTTATAGTTCCAAACTTTTTTACCTGTTTTGGATTGTAAAGAATAAACATATCCATCTTCACTGCCAATAAAGAGCTGTTGATTCAACAACAACGGCTTTGAGAGAATGGCACCTTCCGCGGCGAATTTCCACTGGAATTGCCCCTTAATGGCATCAAGTGCATATAGATTATTATCATAAGCACCAACGTATATCAATCCGCTGTCGATGGTTGCGGACCCCCTGATCTCATCTTCGCATTTAAAAGCCCATACAGGCTTAATTCCCTGGTCCTTGGTCACCAGTTCGATATTCGTTCCTTTGGAGAGTACACCTGTTTTCCTCGCAAGTGTAGTCAATGCTTCACGTAATGACCTCACATCTGCAAACCGGTCTTCAGGTTTGTAGTTTAAACTGGTGTTAATGATTGTTTCCAATTCTGGTGATACATTCGGATTGAACTTCCGAATCGGCCGGTCGCTAAAAGAAAATGGGGCTTCAAGCCGGGGGTCTCTCCGGGTGAGAAGATGGTGTAATGTGGCTCCAAGTGCATAAATATCGGTTTGAAAAGTTGCCTCTCCGCGATATTGTTCTGGAGGCGAATACCCTTCGGTTCCGATCATGGTTCCTTTTTGCATCGTGGTAAATATTTTTGCAATTCCAAAATCAACCATCACAATATGGTTTTGTTGATTGACCATCAAATTTTGCGGTTTGATATCCCTGAAGATGATCGGTTCAGGTCTGTGGGTGTGCAGATAATCAAGAACATCACACACCTCGATCGCCCATAAGATCGCCTGTTCTTCTTTTATGGGATCAATGGTGCTTCTTAAGATCGCTTCTAGGTCCTTGCCATTGACAAGTTCGATGACGAGGTAGGAACGTTCGTCATGCGAGAAGAAATCAAATATTTTTGGAATTGCGGGATGATTTAGGGTAACAAGGATATTGGCTTCTCGTTCGAAGTTTTTAACAATGATTTCACGCGCCTGCGGATCAGGCGCTTTATTGATCATTTCTTTTACCGCTACCAACTTTACCACGTTTGGAAAGTGTAAATCCCTGGCGCGGTAAACAGAACCCATACCGCCGATGCCGATGACATCCTGAATTTGATAGCGGCTCGCTAAGATCACTCCTGGAGTGAGTTGCATGGTTCCACCAGGCTCATTGCCAAAGGACTGAGTGACAGGTTTGGTTTCCAGTTTTTACTCCATATCAATAACTTCTAAATATAAATTATAAACTTGCTTAACTCGAAGTGCAAACGTTGGAGTATTAAACTTACGCTTTTGTCGACCGATTAGTCTATTTATTGAAAAAAAATGGTTTTTAAGGGTTGATGATGTGCAAATAGTTTTCTGCAGCCCAACCTTGACGCGCTTTATCATAGGGAGCATTCAACTGCCACCAAATATATCCGTCCAAATCAACAGGACCGCCAACCACCAAAAATACTTCTGACTCGTTTGCCACAAACATCGCTTCTGCGCTGGTACCCGGATTGTTCCTAATATTTAATCCAGATCCGCCGGTGCCAGTGATTTGCACATATCGACCGACCCCGATGCCGCTTTGTCCGGTTGCTGCAGGGTCGATGGTGGGAGTTGGGGTTGGTGAAGTTAACAAACCAAGATCAATGGTGGGGATTATCCCCCCAGGGATGATGGTGATGGCTGCCTGGGGGGTATATTGTATTTGGTTTTGATGTGAAAGCCCATTAAGAGCCAGAAATGCATAAAGACTGCAAAGAATACACACCAAAACGGCTCCCCAAAATATTCTCTCTTTTGCAGTTTTCATTACTACATCTCTCTTTAGACCGGGAAAATAAAGAATGCCAGACCGAAGATCAAATATACTGCTAATAACGCAGCCCCTTCAAGCCAGTTGGATTCTCCGTCAGCCGAAACGGCATAACAAATTACAACCGCGGCACCCAATGCTGCCAATT
This sequence comes from uncultured Anaerolinea sp., assembly GCA_964597505.1. Classification (GTDB taxonomy): domain Bacteria; phylum Chloroflexota; class Anaerolineae; order Anaerolineales; family Anaerolineaceae; genus UBA6107. The sequence goes on from CAZQXI010000005.1 coordinate 138,069, forward strand.
CAAAAGGATTAAAGACTAAATTTAATGGATTTCCCATCAAAAGACTGATAAATACCAATACAGGGGCAACAAAGAGCGCGATTTGCAAACTTGATGAAACTGCAATTTCCATGCTGAGTTCCATCTGATTTTTGAATGCCACTTTAACGGCAACAAGGTGTTCAGCGATATTGCCAATGATGGGAACTAAAATAATACCCAGGAAGAACTCTGATATACCTGTTCCGGCAACGACTGCTTCAACACTTCCCACCAGAAGTTCACTCATCCAAACCACGCCCCCGGTGGCAAGGGCTAGGACAAGAATGGATTTTTTAACAGACCAATGATGTGTCTCTTTTTTGACAGTCTCGGCCGGTGTTCCAATTCCTTTGGTGCCAGGTGCTTTCAACGAGAAAATGATTCCGAGGGCGTAAAGGATTATCATCACGCCGGCAACTGAAAGGCTGAGAACTTCAACTTTTTGACTTAAGCCGCTTGCTGTCGAATGACTGAATAACGAGGGGGTTACTAATCCAACAAGTGCGATCCCTAATAATATTGTGTAATTTACTGTATGGCGGCGATCAAATTTTTGAATACCGTTTTTTAGACCACCGGCAACAATTGATAGGCCCAAAACGAACAAAAGATTACCGATGATCGAACCTGTGATGGAGGCTTTTACCAATTCCAACAAACCGCGCTTGATCGCAAATAATGTAATGATGAGTTCTGCAGCATTACCAAGTGAAGCATTGATCAACCCGCCGATTTTCGGTCCTGTATGCGCAGCCAGGCTTTCGGTTGCCTCGCCGATCAAACCTGCCAGCGGAACAACACCAAGCGCTGAAAGTGCAAAAACCCAACCCGACCCCCATCCGGCACTGTGTGCAATAACAGCCATCGGACAGGCTAAAACCAAAACATATAATGGATTACTTTTTATAAAGGATAGTAGTTTTTTCATAATATCAAAATTATAACAGAACGGGAAAAAACCCTGCTATGTTATAATCCCAGTGTATGTCAGATGAAAATGTTCCTATTCACTACCTTGGTAATCGTTACCGGCTGATCCATCAGGTCGGTAAAGGTGGAATGGCACTGGTTTATGAAGCATACGACCAGATGCTTGAACGACCTGTAGCGATCAAACTGCTTCGCCAGGATTTTTCAGAAATTCAGGGTTTCCGCGATCGATTTAAACAGGAAGCCAAATCTGCCGCAAATCTCACTCACCCCAACATAGTCACAGTTCATGATTTTGGAATCGACCCGCATGGTATTTTTATTGTCATGGAATTTATGGTTGGCAAGGATCTGAAATTCCGCATTCGCGAAAAAGGATTCTATTCTGCCAGCGAAGGAATTCCACTCATGATTCAGGCTTGCAATGCTCTTGGCTATGCGCATCGAGCCGGAATTGTCCATTGCGATGTCAAACCGCAAAATATGATCGTTTCAGACGATAACCGTCTCAAAATCACCGACTTTGGTATTGCCAGGGCGCTTTCATCCATCAATGAAGAGAATAAACCGGACGTTGTCTGGGGTTCGCCGCAATATCTATCACCTGAACAAGCGCTTGGCGAACAGCCCTCTCCCGCTTCGGATGTCTATTCCATGGGTGTTGTCCTGTACGAGATGTTTACCGGTAAATTGCCTTTTAATGCCAAGTCAACTGATGAACTAATTCAACTGCATCAAACCCAACCCCCTATTCCACCCCGCCAAATAAACCCTGAATGCCCTGTGGAACTCGAACAGATCATTCTCAAGATTCTCTCTAAAGAACCCACCGCACGCTACCGTACAGCAGACCAATTGGGCAGCGTTCTTGCTACCCTGCTCGAAAACTATCGAAAACAACCTGCCACAATGCGAAATTCTGCCGAACAGCCGCCAACCTTAATGATGAAGAATCAGCCGCCTCAGATTAGTTATGAAGATTATTCTCCTGAATCCAAATCTACAAATACGATGGACTGGAAATTGATCGGTCTTGAATTGCTGTGCCTTTTGTTGGTCGGTGGATTACTTCCGTTCTGGTTGTATATCTGGTTCTCAATAAAACCCCTCTTTGGTTAGTCATAATGAAAGACATTATTTCAGCCTCAATTCTCTCTGCTGATTTTGCCAATTTAAAACATGACCTTGATGCCTGCGAAAAAGCGGGTGTGGATTGGGTTCATATTGACGTGATGGACGGTCACTTTGTCCCCAATTTGACCATGGGTCCGTTCATTGTGGAAACATGCCGTAGAAGTACAAATATGCCCCTTGACTGCCACTTGATGATCGAAAAACCCGAGAATCTTTTGGATGCCTTTATTCAAGCTGGAGCAACAAATATCACCATTCACCCAGAGAACAACCCCAACATTATTGAGACCCTGGGTAAAATTAAAGCCGCTGGCTGTCGTGCCGGCATTGCCATCAACCCCTCGACCCCCGCTCAAGTCATTGAACCGTTAATGAATTTGGCAGATCTTATTCTGGTGATGACGGTAAATCCGGGCTATTCCGGTCAAAAATTCATGCCCGAAGTGGTCGAAAAAATTGCGCTTATTTCGAGACTGTCACAACAATGCAAAACACCGCCCATCATCGAAGTGGACGGCGGAATTAATTCAGATACCATTTCATTGGTAAAAGACGCAGGCGCTAACGCCTTTGTGTCAGCATCGGCCATTTTCCATCATCCGGCAGGTATAAAAGCCGGAGTTGAAGAATTACGTATCAGTCTGGTTTAAACAAAAAATTGCGGATGGTAAACTCCCAATCCGCAATTTTTATGTCAGCAATTTGAACCTTAGTTGCTTTTCACCATCGTACGAATGCATTTGGCGCAAAGAACTTTTTGAATCGATTGGCCATTTTCAATAACCGTCACTTTTTGAAGATTGGGTTTGAACATACGATTGGTAGCTCGCTGAGAAAAACTACGATTATGACCAAAAACAGTTGCCTTGCCACAAGTCGAGCACTTTGCCATTTTAAATCCCTTTCGATACTACTTACTAATTTTGGGTACAATTGTTTTCATAACTAGCAACGTCGAATTTTATCACATACCGTATCTTTTTTCAAGAAAGAATGTTATAAACACAAGGAAAATCATATGAACTCTGCCGAGAATACCTTAGGAAGTATCTATATATCTCACCGGGCTATTGCCACGATTGCCTATCAATCTGCCCTTTCCTCATATGGAATCGTCGGATTGGCAGACAAGAATTTTGCGCAAAGCCTCTCCAATGTCCTTGTGAAAGATCCCATCCACGGCGTCGAAATTGCATTCAACGGTCTTGATGTCAATATTGACATTTATGTGATCGTCGAATATGGCACCAGGATCAAATCTGTGGCCTCCAGTGTCTCTGAAAATGTGAAATACCAGGTCGAAAACACAACAGGCTTATCAGTGGATCAGGTCAATATCCATGTGCGTGGATTGCGCATCAGTAATCCAGATTAAACAATATCCTTATCATTACAGAACAATATGACAACTACTTCTCTTGAAACGAGTACAACTGTGACTGATTCTAAGAAACCCATTACTTCAATTGATGGTCAAAAATTAAAAAAACTCCTTGAAGCATCACTTCTCTGGCTCAAAGCAAATCAGCAAATGGTTAATTCATTAAATGTTTTCCCGGTCCCCGACGGAGATACTGGAACAAACATGCTTTTAACCATGCAAGCAGCCTTCAATGAAGTCGCTAGTTCGTCAGAATCCAACATTGGCAAAATGGCCAAGGATATTGCCCAGGGCGCTTTAATGGGTGCCAGAGGCAATTCTGGTGTTATTCTTTCACAAATTTGGCGTGGATTTGCCCGCGCTCTCGACAGCCTGCCCGAAATGGATCATGAAATCTTTGCCCGGGCGTTAAGCGAAAGCCGCAATACAGCCTACAAGGGAGTTGTCCGCCCGGTGGAAGGCACCATTCTCACCGTCATCAAAGATATTTCCATTGCGGTGGAAAATGCATCTGCAAAAACAACCGATCTTGAAGAACTTCTAAAGATTGCTGTCAATGCAGCCGATGAATCAGTCAAGTTCACCCCTGAGTTGCTGCCTATCTTGAAATCTGCCGGTGTGGTGGATTCGGGCGGCAAGGGCTTATTCTTCATCCTTGAAGGCATGTACCGTTACGTTCAAGGCCAGACACTGGATGCATCCGCTGTTCTGATCCAGCCCATTTCAAGCATGGACCTCTCTGACACCATGGACGAAGTGGAAGAAGGACAGGATGTTGAAGTTGTAATCGACTTTTCAACCAAAGAAGCGCTGAATCTCGAGAATTTTTACGAAAAATTATCAGAGATCGGTACTTCTGTTCAAGTCGGTGAAGGCGACGGCATGTACCGCATGCACATCCATGTTGAAGCAGATAGAAGACATGAACCCTTGAATTACATTTCCTCCATTGGCACATGGTCTAAAGTTGCCATGGAAAACTTGCAGCTTCAAATGGATAATTCCAAACATAAATCCAAGGGTTATCAATTAAACGAATTCCATGAAGGCAATATAGCTGTTGTTGCCGTTTCTCCAGGCATAGGTATTTCCCGCATCCTGGCGAGCCTTGGCGTTGCAGCCATCATCGAGGGCGGTCAGACCATGAATCCCAGCACTGAAGAGATTCTTAAGGCTTTTGAAGATCTGCCGACCAATAACATTATTATCCTTCCAAATAACAAGAATATCGTTTTGGCTGCCAATACAGCCAAATCAGTGAGTGTCAAAAATGTTTTTGTGGTTGAGTCCAAAACCATTCCCCAGGGACTTTCTGCCATGCTCCGCCTCGACCCTGAAGGCGATGTCGAAAAAATCGCCGCGGATATGGTCGAAGCCCTTTCTGAAGTGGATACCTGCGAAATTACCACCGCCACCCGAACCGTTGAACTTAATGGTGTCGAGGTTCAAGTGGGTAAAATCATCGGTCTGTTGAACGGCAAATTATTGGTCTCCGGTGATTCCGTTAAAGAAGCCTGCACCATGCTCCTCAAAAAAGCGGATATGGCTGCCCGCGAAAGAATTACCCTATTTTACGGCGAAAACATGAAACAAAATGATGTTGAAGAGCTCAGTCAATATCTTTCACAACTTTATCCCGATCACGAAATTGAAGTTCACGAAGGTGGACAGCCCCACTATCAATTGATCATTTCTCTCGAGTGAGTTTTATGCCATCCTGCTGCATCATTGCTGACAACGCCGCACAATTTACCAGGGTTAACTTCCCAGAGAATATTTGCCTCCGTTTTATCAACTTTAAAACGGAGTATTCTTTTGTTAACACCAAAGAAAAAAATCAAACCGGCAGCCCTGATTTTCCTCGGCATCTCGCGCTTGACCAGGCTCCCATCATTCGAGTACCTGATTACGACGAAATCCATGAAATTATTGAAAGCAGCGTCAATCATTTTGACGAAGTTTTTATCATCTTGCATTCCAAAGAGATCAATCTGGCTTATGGATTGATCATGGAGCTTCTCAATAAAATCAAAGGCCGAGCCGCAGTCCATTTGATTGACAGCCAGTCTTTATCCATTGGACAGGGTTTTCTCGTCCAATCTGCCGTGGATTTGATCGCAAAAAATACTGATGGAAATCTTATTGAAGAAATTTTAAGAGAACAGGTTCCGCATATTTACACTTTGCTCTGCGCTCCTGGTTTCTCATATTTATATAATGCCGGTTTTATTGATAAAGGCCAGACTGTTATCGGAGAAATGCTTTCCTTGCTGCCCATCTTCAGCCTTGAAGACGGAAAATTTACACCCATTGATAAACTGAAAAATACGCATGGGGTGATCGATTATTTCATCGAATACATTGAAGAATTTGATGATTTGCTCCAGGTTTCCTTTTTACAATCCACGCCGCCTGCCATCCAGGAAGCCAAGTTAGTCAAACAATACCTCGAAGAGAATTATCCAGATACAACTTACACTGAACATCCCCATAACAATTACCTGGCATCGCTAATTGGCTCAAAAGGATTTGGATTGGTGGTGATCGAAAAAATCGATTAACCCTTTTGAAAATTGATTTTCCTGTCTTTAGGGTAAAATATACGCATGCCGATTTCATTGGACAAGATTCGAAAAATACTCGTGTTGGAAGTACAGAATAAGTACGCCAATCGAGCCATCATCGGTGGATTAGAAAAGTTTCTCCCTGCATTACGTCCTGATCTGATCAAAGACGGCATTTCAGAAGAAGTAAAATCCAAAATTGAGTCTTTTTTTTCAACCTACAGTCGTTTTTCCTCCGAAGAGCGCGAACGTTCCACGAGTGAAATGCTTGCTTTGTTAGGTAGCGAAAAACCGGTTACAACTGCTTCCGTTGAACGAAATCCTGTCAGACCACCTCAGCCGACCAACCGCAGTAACGAATTTCGAAATACCCCCCCAACTCATTCCGCTCCGCCGCCCAAATCCACACTTGGATTGAGTGCTCCCCTTCATTTGCTCAACAAAATTGGAATGAGCCGCGCCGCAGATTTCAAGAACCTGGGTGTTAACACCATTGGCGACCTGCTGTACTTCTTTCCCCGCCGGCACGATGATTACTCAACCCTCAAAACGATCAATCACCTCGAATATGATGATGTTTTGACCATTATTGCCACGGTTCAAAGCACCCTGGTTACCAAAATTCGCAATCGCGAACTTTCCCGCGTGGAAGTCGTGGTCAGCGATGGCACCGGTTTTCTCAGACTATCATTCTTCAGGGGCAGCAAATACGCGCAAAATTTTGCCAACCAGTTCCAACACGGCAAACAACTGGTGATCTCGGGTAAAGTCGAACCCTATCTTGGCCGCAAGCAAATGAATGACCCCAGTTTTGAAGAACTGGATCAAAGCCACCTCAGTACCAATGGCATTATCCCTGTCTATCCTCTGACATCCGGGCTATCACAAAAGATCGTTCGCACCGCTGTGAACGAGGCGGTGAGTTTTTATGCCAGCCGCGTAACCGATTTTCTGCCTCAAGATATTCGTTCCAAGGCAAGCATTGTCGATCTTAACACCGCCCTGACCCAGATCCATTATCCAAAGACTCATGACGCCTTACTCAATGCACAGCGCCGGTTGGCCTTCGATGAAATTTTCTTGTTACAACTGGGTGTCTTGCAGCAAAAAAAGAGTTGGGTCACTCAAAGTGCAGAAAAGTTTGAGCTGGATGCTGAAAAGATCAATAAGCTGGTTGAAGCACTGCCCTTTCAATTGACTGGTGCCCAGCAGAAGACTTTTGCTGAAGTTCAAAAAGACCTAGCCAGCGGCAGCCCCATGAACCGCCTGCTTCAAGGTGATGTTGGATCAGGAAAAACCATAATTGCTGCCCTGGCAGCCGCAATTGTGGTGCTCAAAGACGGTCAGGCTGTCATTATGGCGCCCACCGGCATCCTTGCTGAACAACATTACCGTTCCATGCAGAAATTCCTGGCCGATGAGGCCAACCCGAACGCGCCCTTGAAAAGCACTGAAATCTATCTGCTTACCGGGGATACCGGCGCCAAAGAACGGGAAATCATCAAGCAAGGCTTGCTGGACGGTTCCATCAAACTGGTAATTGGCACGCATGCCCTGATCGAAGACCCGATTCAATTCAAGAATCTGCAATTTGCAGTCATTGACGAGCAGCACCGCTTTGGTGTGGCTCAAAGGGCGGCATTGCGAAAAAAAGGCACCAATCCTCATTTGCTGGTAATGACTGCCACCCCCATCCCACGGTCGCTAGCATTGACACTGTATGGTGACCTCGAGCTTTCCATCATGGATGAGATGCCGGTTGGCCGTAAACCGGTTAAAACCTACGTGCTCAGTCCGCTGGAGCGTGAACGCGCCTATCAATTGGTCAGGACCAATGTTGAGAACGGCCACCAGGCCTTTATTGTCTATCCGCTGATCGACCAGGGTGAAAACGACGAAGTCAAAGCCGCCGTGGATGACCACGAAGTGCTTCAAAACGAAATCTTCCCCAACCTGAAAGTCGGCTTGCTGCACGGCAAGATGACCCCTGAAGAAAAAGAAAACGTGATGAAATCCTTCAGAAACAAAGAATTTGATATTCTGGTTTCCACCACGGTGATCGAGGTTGGTGTGGATATCCCCAACGCCACTGTGATGATGATCGAAGGCGCCAACCGTTTTGGTCTGGCCCAACTGCATCAATTGCGCGGCCGGGTTGGACGCGGCGACGAACAATCCATTTGTCTGCTGATTCCTGAAGGTGAAGATTCAATCGAGAACGAACGCCTCAAAGTCATGACCGAAACCAATGACGGATTTGTACTGGCTGAAAAAGACCTCGAGCAGCGCGGACCCGGTGACTTTATCGGTTACCGCCAATCCGGTTTTGCTGATCTGCGTATGGCCCGCATCACCGATATCCGCTTGATCGAATTGGCTCGTAACGTGGCCGAAGAGTTATTTGCCTCTGATCCGATGCTTTCAAAGCCTGAAAATGCATTATTATTAAGCAAGGTATCTGAATTCTGGCATTCTCAAAATAGTGATATGAGTTAGGAGCAAATGTTAAAAGCCGTTTTCCCAGGATCTTTTGATCCCATTCATAATGGACACATTGATATTGCCAACCGTGCCGCCAAATTGGTGGACGAATTGGTGGTCGCCGTATACGATAAACCGCTTAAAAACTTCTTGCTTTCACCTGAAGAACGCATCAACCTTGTTCAGGATGTTTTCAAAGACAATCCCAAGGTAACCGTTTGCGGTTACAGCGGACTGACAGTCAAATTTTGCGAAAGCATCGGCGCAAAAGTCATGATCAGAGGTCTGCGTGTTTTTTCTGATTTTGAATATGAATTTCGCATGGCGCTGGCCAATCACCGTTTGACCCAAAATGTTGAAATGATGGCCCTGATCACGAGCGAGGAACACACCTTCCTTTCTTCCTCAACTGTGCGTGAAATTGCCGCTCTTGGCGGCGATATCAGCACCATGGTGCCAAAATCTGTTGAAGAGATATTGAAAAAAAAACTCTCCAATCTGGGGGATAACAACCCGATCGTCCCCGGCCACACCTTGAGGGACTAATGTTGGCCCTAATATTGCAACAGATATCTAAGGAATTGGATATAATAACTGTAAGGAGTATCTACATGGATATCTTGCATCTGGTTGATCGACTTGAAGAGCTTTTTAACGAAAGCAAGCCTATTTGGTTCACCCACAGCGTCGTCGTGGATGAAGATCGCATGCTGGATTTGATCGATCAGATGAGAATCACCATCCCTGACGAGATCAAGAAAGCGCAGCAGCTGCTTGCTCAACGCGACCGTGTGCTTGCACAAGCCCAGGAAGAAGCCAACCGTACCATTGCCCTCGCCCGCGAAAAGAGCGAAAAATTGGTCGAGAAAGACCCGACCACCTTGGCCGCCCAGGTGCGTGCTGAACAGATCATTAACCAGGCCCGGCAGGAAAGTGAACAAACCCGCCGCGATACGGATGAGTATGTGGTTCAGACGCTGGCAGCCCTCCAGATCGAACTTGAAAAGAGTCTTAACCAGGTCAAGAACGGCATCCTTGCCCTTCAAACCGAGAAACGCAAGCCACTTACGCCAAAACCCGAATAATTACCCAACCAAAGACCTCAGTTTTACAACTGAGGTTTTTTTTACTTCATAGATCAGTCCCCCGCGGTTTATAAACCTCGGGGGACTAGTTAAAATAAGAATCGGATTTCTGTTTTAAGAAATCCGATTCATGAACTTATTTTCTTACAACTAATGTTTCTTTTCTGTTTCCTTGCGCTCTTCTTCGCGGTCTTTGTCGATCAGTTCCTTGATCTTCTTGAGCGTGCGGTTTTCGAGCGTCTGTTCAGCGTGTAATGCCACCGGTAATACATCATCCATGTGTCTGACAAGAATGATATTCAAATCTTCAAGCACCTTCTTGGGCACTTCCACCAGGTCTTTTTTATTCTTTTCGGGCAGCAGCACGGTTTTCATGCCGGCACGATGGGCAGCCAAAATCTTTTCGCGTACGCCGCCAATAGGCAGCACATTACCACGCAGTGTAATTTCGCCCGTCATGCAGACTTCCTTGCGCACCTTATGCTCTGAAAAGGCAGAAACCAGTGCTGTCGCTAGCGTGATGCCCGCGGAGGGACCGTCCTTGGGGATGGCGCCTTCAGGAATGTGGATGTGAACATCCAGGCTTTCGTAGATGTCGGGGTCGATGTCGAACGCAGCCGAACGTGACTTGAGATAAGATAATGCGGCCTGTGCAGATTCCTGCATCACATCACCAATCTGCCCGGTGACCTGCATGTTGCCTTTGCCCTCAAGGATCAAGACTTCCACCGGCATGATCTCGCCGCCGTTTTCCGTCCATGCTAAAGCAGTCGCCACACCTGTTTCGTCCTGACGTTCGCCTTCTGTCATAAAGAACTGCGGCGGGCCAAGGAATTTTTCCACCACGGTGGTGGTCAAATTCTTGATCACGCGTTTCTTCTCAGATTTCAGGCGGGCTTCCTTGCGGCAAATACGCCCGATTTCGCGTTCCAGGTTGCGGACGCCGGCTTCATAGGTGTATTCGCGGATCACTTTTTTGACAGCAGCATCTTCAAATACCAGTTCCGAATCTTCCAAACCGCTTTCTTCAAGCTGCCTGGGGATCAGGAAGCGCCTTGCGATTTCAAGCTTTTCCTCTTCGATGTAACCTGGGAATTCAAGAATTTCCATCCGGTCCAGCAGCGCGGGGGGTATGGCTGCCAGGCTGTTCGCAGTGGTAATGAACATCACCTTTGATAGATCGAAAGGCAGTTCAAGGTAATGGTCTGAGAAAGAGTAATTCTGTTCGGGGTCAAGCACTTCCAGCAGCGCCGAGGAAGGGTCGCCGCGGAAATCAGAGCCCAGCTTGTCAATTTCATCCAGCATAAAGAGCGGATTGCTTGATCCGGCCCGTTTCATGGTCTGCAAGATACGTCCGGGCATGGCGCCGATATAAGTACGTCGGTGTCCGCGGATCTCGGCTTCATCTCTCACGCCGCCCAACGAAAGACGCACAAACTTGCGCCCCAGTGCCGTGGCGATGGATTGTCCCAGTGAGGTCTTGCCGGTGCCGGGAGGTCCGGTGAAGCACAGAATGGGCTGCCGTTCCTTCTTTGGTTTGAGGCTTTTCACCGCGATATATTCCAGAATGCGGTCCTTGGCCTTGCCCAGGCCGTAATGGTTGTCATCCAGCACCTTGGCGGCATGTCTGACATCCAGGTTGTCGTCGGTGGTGTCACCCCAGGGCAGGTCAATGATCCAGTCCAGGTAGGTGCGGATGATGCCCACTTCAGGCGACATTGGCGGCATTTGCGTCATTCGTTCGATTTCTTTTTCGGCTGTGGCTTTGGCCTCATCCGGCATTTTTTTGAGTTCGATCTTCGAACGCAGTTCAGTGATCTCGCGCGTCCAGACATCGCCTTCACCCAGTTCATTCTGGATGGCTTTAAGCTGCTCGCGCAGGTAAAACTCGCGCTGCGAACGATCCACTTCGCTTTGCACGCGGTTTTGAATTTCATCTTCCAGCTGCAGCACATCCAGTTCCTGTGCCAGCAGCCAGTTGACCTTCTTGAGCCTTTCTTTTGGCTCCATGATGGTCAGCAGTTCGAGCCGTTCTTCAAAGGGCAGCGAAATGGCCGTGGCGATCATATCCGCCAGCCAGCCAGGTTCAGAGATGTTGATTGAGAATAGATGCGCTTCATCCGGCAGGCTGCGGTCAAGTTGAACGCACTTTTCGAACAGATCGCGCGAGGTGCGCATCAATGCTTCGATCTGCCTGTCTGAAATGGGATTGTCGTTGACAATGAATCCTTTACCCCACAGGAAGGATTCATGCTCGATGATTTCCATGATCTTGATGCGGCGCCGACCTTGCACCAGCGCGGATGCGTTGCCGTCTTGCAGCGTCAGCAGGCGGCCAACCGCCACTTCCACGCCGACTTCGAGATAATCGCCGCTTGCGGGTTTTTCGATTTCGCTGTCTTTGAGCATCAGTGCCACCATCGTGCCGCCGTTCTTCTGCACGTAATTGATGGCATCCAGGTTTTGCCCGGGTGAGACAAAGATCGGCGAAACCATGCGCGGAAAAACCACGATATCCCGCATGATTAAAGCCGGGCACAGGATCATGCCGCTTTCATCTGGGGTGGCGTCTGTGACCTGGTAAAGTTCATCCGTGCGCTGATAGAGCGCCGCGGTAAATTCTTCGGGGTTGTCTAACCGTTTTTTCCAATCGTCTTTCATTAAAATTTCCGCCTTAACTTTTGATAATGACTTCCCTGGCGGCTGCAGCCATGAATATGCTGCCTGCCACCACCACGGCCGTTTGGCTGTCGGCTTGTTTTATTGCGATTTGAATGGCTTCGGTGATGTTTTCAGCTACTTCGCACGGCACCGGGTTGTCTCTCACTAATTTTACCAGCATAGCAGGTTCTGCGGCCCGCGGATGCTCACTTTTTGAGAAAATCACCTTTTCAACCCCCGGCATCAGCACTTTGAACATGCCTGCAATGTCTTTATCCACCGATGCGCCAAAGATCAGGATGATCTTGTACCCGCAAAGATAGTCTGTAAAACTTTGTTTGAGCTTTTCGGCGCTATCCACGTTGTGGGCGCTGTCAAGCACCATCAGAGGATTGCGGCTGACCACCTCAAAGCGGCACGGCCAATATACAGTCTTCAACCCTTCAGCGATCTGGCCTTTGGAGATTCTATAACCAAGTTCCCTCAATTTGGTGAGCGCCGTCAGCACCGTGCAGGCATTTTCAAACTGGTGAGCGCCTAGCAAAACTAATGAATAATCACCCTCCCAATCAGAATCTTCAGACGCTTTGAATGCGGCATGAAAAACCTGTCCCTCCAGTGAGTGCTGAATACTGATACAAGTGATCTTGTTATCAAACCGGATTGCCTCAGAACCCATTCTATTTGCCGTTTCGAGGACGATCTTTAACGCCTCCGGGTAGACCTGGCGCGCGATCACCACCGGCTTGCCCGGTTTGATGATGCCGGCCTTGTGTTCCGCAATGGACTCAATCGTGCTGCCCAGCACCCCCATGTGGTCAAAAGATATGGAAGTGATCACTGATAGCAGCGGATCCACTACGTTTGTGGCATCGGTGCGTCCGCCCAGCCCGGCTTCAACGATGGCGATATCCACCTGCCGGTCTTTGAAATACTGAAAGGCAATCGCCGTGGTTGCTTCAAAGGTGGTGATGTTTTCCACTTGTCCCAATAACGGCTTGAGCGACTCAACCTGAGAGGATAATTCATCATACAAAATGGGCTTACGGTTGACCTGGATCTGTTCGCAGAAATCGAACAAAAACGGCGAACTAAACAGCCCCACCTGATACCCGGCAACTTGCAGCACCGCCGCCATCATCGCCGCCGTGGACCCCTTGCCCTTTGTCCCCGCCACATGCACAATTGGCAAGCCATTTTGAGGGTCGCCCATCAGCGCCAGCAGGTCCCTCATCCGCTGCAGATCGAACTTCTCCGGCGAATAATCAAGGTTGGGAATGTGGCTGTAATCCACGAGTGAGTTTAGAAAATCAAGTGATTGAGAATAATTCATCATTCTTCCTAAACAAATATGTGAGATTATTATAGTTGTTATTGATTTCAAAAATGGATTAACTGAAAAATGGCTCGAATAAACCAGGAACTTGATCAACACGCTGTCACTCTTCTCACCCTCAAACTGACCCTTCCCGGCTGCGGATCGTTGAAGCAGAAACGTTCCCTTCTTTCGCCGATCCTCGCCCGCCTGCACAAGGAATTCAACCTCTCCGCCGCTGAGATCGGCCTGCAGGATATCTGGCAGTCCGCCTGGCTCGGCTGCGCCCTCCTCTCCACCGACGCAGACCATAATGCCCGCGTGCTCAACAAAGTGGTTGATTTTGTCGAATCCCACTTCCCTGAAGTCCAGGTTGAAGAATTCCATATCGAAAACTGATAAAAAGATTATTTTTTTTTCTTTGTTTTTCTTTGCAACCTTTGCGATCTTTGCGAGAGAAAAGTTATCCCATTATCCCCTTAATCAATTACAATTCACTCCCGTAGCCAACCTAAAGGAGATTTACAGGTGCTGAATCGAATTGAGATCAAAAAGAAGCTAAAAGCCATCCTCCCCACCGTCGTCAAACCCGGACGATACTTCGGCGGCGAGTTTAACCATGTGGTCAAAAACTGGGACGAGATCAACTTGCGCATGGCGCTTGTTTTTCCGGATATTTACGATATTGGTGTTCCCAACCTGGGAATTTCCATTCTGTATGAAACAGTCAATAAACGCGCTGATGCCCTGTGTGAACGATCCTACGTCCCCTGGCTCGACATGGAAGAAGCCATGCGCGCCAATAATCTGCCGCTGTACACGCTTGAATCCTGCGCACCGCTGGCTGAATTTGATGTGATCGGCTTTACCCTGCCGTACGAAACCCTTTACACCAATGTACTCAATGCCATTGACCTGGCCGGCTTGCCCATCCGTTCCGCGGACCGGGACGACAGCCATCCCATCATCATTGCTGGCGGACACGCCGCTTTCAACCCCGAACCCATGTCTGCCTTCATTGACGCCTTTGTCATTGGTGAGGGTGAAGAAGTCATCCACGACGTGCTGGATTGCATTAAATCTGCCAAATCGGATAAAGCTACCCGTCAGCAAACACTTGAACGGCTGCAAGCCATCCCAGGCATCTATGTGCCAGCCTTTTACAACGTCTCTTACAACGAAGACGGCACGGTGAAATCCGTTGAACCTTCTTCACCAAAATTTCTCAAGAAGATCATCAAGCGGGTAGTTGGCATCCTGCCGGATCCTCCAACCCACTTCATTGTGCCATCCATTGATGTGGTGCACAACCGCATCGCCGTCGAGATCATGCGCGGATGTACGCGCGGCTGCCGGTTCTGCCATGCCGGCATGGTGAACCGTCCCGTGCGTGAGCGTTCGGTCGACCAGATCGTCAACGCCATTGAAGAATCCCTCAAGAACACCGGTTACGAAGAGATCGCTCTTTTATCCCTCTCTTCCAGTGACTATACGCATATTGAGGAATTAGTTTCAACCATCAGTGAACGTTTTGCTGGCCGAAATCTGGTCATTTCGCTTCCCTCCCTGCGCATCGAGACCTTCGCCGTCGGTTTGATGGAAAAGCTCAAAGGCGTCCGTCAGGGTGGATTCACCCTCGCCCCCGAGGCCGCCACGGATCGCATGCGCAACTTCATCAACAAACCCATCCAGGCCGAACAGCTTCTCGAGACCGCCCGCCAGATCTACTCCCGCGGTTGGAATTCGATCAAACTCTATTTCATGATCGGACATCCCTCCGAAACCATGGAAGATGTGCAGGCTATTGCCGACCTCTGCAAGCAGGTCATCAAGGAAGGCCGCAAGATCATTGGCAACAAGGCCAGCCTGCATACCGGCGTCAGCACCTTTGTGCCCAAATCACACACGCCTTTTCAATGGGCCGCGCTTGACTCCATCCAGAACGTTCTGGATAAGCAAAATCTGCTCAAAGACCAACTTAGAAGCCCGGGCATGAAAATGACCTGGTCTAACCCGCGCGAGACCATCCTTGAAGCCACGCTTTCACGCGGCGACCGCCGCCTTTCAAATGTGATCGAAGACGCCTGGCGTCACGGCGCCAAGTTTGATGCCTGGATGGACCAGTTCAATTACAACCTGTGGATTGACGCCCTTGAAGGCGCCGGTCTCCCCCCTGCCATCTATACCACCCGCGAACGGGAAATTTCAGAAGTGCTTCCCTGGGATCACATCAGCACAGGCATCTCCCGCAAGTATCTCGAGCGTGAGTATCAAAAAGCGCTCGCAGGTGAAACCACCGAAGACTGCCGCGACCAGTGCCTGGCTTGCGGTATTGTACCGTCGCTCACCAATCAACTTAAAGATAAAGACGGTGTCAATTGGGTCTGTCTGGAGGCCGCATAATGCAGCGCGTTAGAATTCACTATTTCAAGGGCGAAGCCCTGCAGTACATTGGCAATCTTGACCTCCATAAGGTCTGGGAACGTACCTTCCGCCGCGCAAGAGTGCCGTTGGCCTATTCCCAGGGTTTTCATCCCCAGCCCCGTATGCACCAGGCCTGTCCGCTGCCGCTGGGCTTCACCAGCCAGGTTGAACTGCTCGATTTCTGGTGCGACTCGGATGAATCCCTCGCCGAACTGCAAGCCAAGCTCGAGAAATCCGTCCAACCGGGGATCGAGATCCAGACGCTTACCAATATCCCCCTCAAAAGCCCGCCTCTGCAAACCATCGTGGAATCCTCTGTTTACGACGTCACCCTCCCCGAGGATTGCGATCTCGTTCCCATTCAAGAAAAAGTCAATCAATTGAATGCTGCTGGAAACTGCCTGCGTGACCGCCGCGGAAAACAGTATGATTTGCGTCCATTGATCAAGGAATTAACTTTCACCCCATCCAGGCCGGGAAACATTCACATGCGCCTGATGGCCATGCCTGGCGCCACCGGCCGACCTGAAGAAGTGCTTGAAGAACTCGGCATTTCTCCCTTTGTGGTGGATGTAGTTCGCACGGAACTGACCCTTTTGCCTGTTCCTGAAGAAATTACAGCCAATGCCTGAACAATTCTTTCAGATTTTCGAGTGCCAGAACCCGGAGTGCCGCCTGCGCTTTCCGACCAATCTTTCTGTGGACCACATGGAAGTCTGTCCGTTCTGTAAATCGCCGCTAAATCCATCAGGGGAACCTTTTTCAAATATTAAAGCAGCCAGCCTGCCGCAGTTCAAAGCTGCCCGGCGCGTGGACCTGCTGCTCGACAATCTGCGCAGCACCCTCAACGTCGGCTCCATCTTTCGCACCGCGGATGGCGCCGGGGTCAGCCATATCTACTGCTGCGGCACCACACCCACACCTGACCATCCCAAGATCATCAAGACCGGCCTGGGCGCCGAAGGGTTCGTGCCCTGGACCTATCACCGCAACGCGCTGGATGTCATTGGAGAACTTGAAGAAGGCACCCTACTTTATTCCCTTGAAGCAGCTGAAAACTCGATTGACCTGTTTACAGAGGTCAAACAAATCGAATCAGATAAACCCGTGTTATTAATCCTGGGCAACGAAATATCCGGTGTGGATCCTGTTCTGCTCCAGCAATCGAACCTGACCCTTTCACTGCCAATGCTGGGCAACAAGAACTCGCTCAACGTGGCCGTGGCTGCCGGGATTGCCATCTATGCCCTGCGTTTTTATACTTCTCAAAAAAGCTAAACAAGCGAGAGAACTATGCCAATTTATGAATATCAATGCCAGCAGTGCAGTACCAAATTTGAAGCCATCCGTCCCATGAAAGACGCGGATGCCGAGATCGCCTGCAAGACTTGTCAATCCACGGATACCAAACGCGCCCTTTCATTGTGCTATTCCAAGAGTGACGGCCGGTCTGGTGGAGCGTCGACCGGCGGTGGTGGATGCGGCGGCTGCAGCGGTGGTTCTTGCGGTAGTTGCGGACATTAGTGAGGTTGATTATGGATTTTTACCGGAATAAATTGGTTTTGGTAACAGGCGGCTCAAGTGGCATCGGTCTGGCAATTGCCAGACAGGTATTATTGAACGGCGGCCATGTCGCCATCCTCGCCCGTCGGCCAGAATTTCTCAGTTCTGCAGCTGAAGAATTAGTCAGATCAAAACGCCAGCCAGACCAAAAAATATTCACTCTTCAGGCGGATGTGTCAATCAAAACAGAGGTTGAAAATGCTTTAACTTCTTTTGTAAATCAAAATAGTGTTCCAGATATGGTATTCAATTCAGCCGGTGTCGCTCATCCAGGCCGCTTTGAAGACCTTGGCGACGGGATCTTCCATTGGATGATGGATGTCAACTATTTCGGCATCGTCAATGTACTCAAAGTACTTGTACCGTTGATGCAGCAGCGTAAATCAGGGGTGATCGTCAATATTTCGTCCATTGCCGGCTTCATCGGCGTTTACGGCTATACCGCTTACGGCGCTTCCAAATTCGCCGTCAGCGGCCTGTCAGACGCCCTGCGCTCTGAACTCAAACCGGATGGCATCCAGGTCTCCATCGTCTTCCCCCCCGACACGGATACCCCCCAGCTTACTTACGAGAGTCAGTTCAAGCCCGCCGTCACCAAAGAAATTGCCGGTTCCGCCAAACTGCTCGACCCCAATGTGGTCGCGGCTGAAACCCTCAAGGCCGTTGCCAGAAAGCAGTACATCGTACTGCCCGGCAGCGAAGGCAAGCTGATGTACTGGCTGCATCACTTTGTCGGCCGCCTGCTCTATCCGATCATGGATATTATGGTCAATTCCGCGCTGAAAAAGAGTAAAAAGTAATTTTTACTTGGCTGTCACACTGGCACTCCCTGGCACTTGCAGCCTGGGCAAGTGTGCCGCCAGTGCAAGTGTTGCGAACCCTGATAGAAAAACTCCATAAACAGAAAATATAAGCAAGGGTTCACGTCTATCAAGTCATTTGCTCATGTCAGGGTGAAGCAATCCCCACCAAGGTTTTATCAAGTCGTTGGTTGGGTTCGTTCTCGCGATTTTTACGCTCCCGAGAGATGCGTGAGGTGACGAACCCACCTATTTATTCAAAAAAATTGAAAATATTAGTATTGTGAGTCGTTACTGCACCTTTTTCTTAAAAGAATCGAACCAAATCACTTGTCTTATACTTCCCCATGTTTTCTTTCAACTTCTCCGCCGAGAACGACTTTCCATGGCTGGGATAAATCACCTGCGCTCGTGCATCCAACATTTTCTGCCAGCTGCGGTAGGCGTCTTCCATATTGGTCATGAACACTGTGCAATAATGTGTGCCGAATGGAAGCAGAAAACTGGCTGCAGCATCGCCGCAGAAGGCATCCCCGTTATCCAGAACGATCGCGAGATGATCCACGCAGTGGCCAGGCGTGGTCAGAATTCTGCCCTCAATTCCGATTTTTCGCAGCAATTGATCGTCATCTGCGGAGATCAAGATGTCTCTGTCCCGCAGCGTGAAGGGCGGAAAGGTCAGCGTCTAGTGCGGATCGAACCGCATTTTAATTCCCGCCAGAACCTTGATCGTCGGATTGATGTAGCCGCCCCCGTTGGTTTTGTCATTCATCCCCGTTAAAAGCAGTGATTTTGCTTTTTCATGGGCAATAATGGTGAGGTCCGCTTCACTGGTCAGTTCATTCAAAAACCCGGCGTGATCATCATGATGATGGGTTAAAAAGAGATACCGAATCTCGCGCAGTTTCACACCAACCATGGTTAACATATTCTTGTATCCCCGGTAGTTCGATTCATACCCGGTGTCAATCTGCAGATAGCCGCCTTCGCAGGGGATCAAATATACATTGGAGACCCCCAATGGAATCGTGATTGGACGATTTGTATTCTTGGAATTAACGTTGACCGAATTTGTTAATGTTTCTCTGTTCATTTTCCTACTACCCCTTGCCAACCGGGTTCTTCTCATCTCTGATCCACTCAGACCATGAGCCCACATACAATCTCGGCATCGGTAATCCAGCATATACCATGGCCACCAGGTTGTGGCAGGCCGTGGTACCCGATCCGCAGTATACTACCGCCTCTTGGGGCTTGAGTCCGTTTAAAAGGGTCTCATAAGCCGTTTTAAGGTCATCAGCAGGCAAGAATTGGCCGTCCTTATCCAGGTTGTTTTGATAAAAACGGTTCAGCGCGCCGGGGATCCTCCCCGCCACAGTGTCAATCGGCTCCACCTCCCCGCGGAAACGCTCCGGTGAGCGGGCGTCAATGATGGGGTTAACCTTAGACCCAAGCATGGACTTCACTTCGTCGGTGGTCACCATCATCATCGGGTTTGGCGTACCGCTGAAATCACCAACCGGGTTGGATTCAACTTCTTCAACGGTTTCTCGGCCTTCGCTTAACCATTTTGGCAGCCCGCCATTAAGCAGCGCAACTTTTTCATGTCCATAATACTTTAGTTGCCACCACAGCCTGCCAGCCATTCCGCCGCCAGTGGCATCATACACCACCACCTGGCTGTCGTGATTGACTCCCAACCGCTGCATGGCAGCAATAAATAGCTTTGTTTCCGGTAGCGGATGCCTGCCAGAAGTCGGCGTGATCGGTCCGCAGATGTCTTTTTCAAGGTGCGCATACACCGCTCCGGGGATATGCAGCACTTCGTATTCTTCCGCCCCCCACTCCTTGTCCGCCAGATCAAAGCGGCAGTCGATCAACACCCATTTTGGGTCTTTGATGTGTTCAGCAAGTTCTTTTGTTGATATGAGTGTATAGTACATTTTTGTCTCCCTAAGATCTGTTTACCACGATAAACACGAAAATCACGAAAAAAAAAACCAACCTAAACAATATAAATCGATCTTCTTCAAGAGAACAATTCTCTACTCTCTACTCTCTACTCTCTACTCTCTATTCTCTACTTCCAAATCCCTACTCACCAATTACTTTCCTAAACGTCCTGTGCGTTTTGTTCCACACCACATTCATGGTATTCATGTCTGATTTACTTTTGATGTTACGCTCATCGACTTGTACGATCTCGGCCCGTTTAATGCGCGGACCGCTGATGGTCTTATCCAACTCGGAATAAAGCAGGGCATTCCCGCCCAACCCCTGGTACTCCGGCAGCATGCCCACCACTTCCACATCGATCACGCTCGGATAGGATTTTGCAACCAGCAAACCCAACCAGCCGACCGGATAGAACCTGCTCCTGGCGAAACGCAAACCGCCGTTGATATTGGGGAAGGCAATGATGAAACCGGCGATTTCCTCGCCATACATGATGGCTTTCACATAACGAGGATCAGCCAATGCAATGATGTTGCCGGCCAAATCTTGAAACTCGGCCTCGGTGGAAGGTACATAACCAGGGTTGTCTGAAAATGCCCGGTGATGGATCTCATCAACTTTGGGTATCCAGGCTTTCATTTCATCTTTGGTTTTAAAGGTCTGAACTCTGAATTTGCCTCGAGAAAGTACTTTTTTGGCTACTTCATGCACCCTGGGATTGATATGGGTTTCCAAAATACCTGAATAATGGTCCGAGAATTTCTCAAACCCGCAGTTTAAGATTTGGTTTTCATAATATGGCAGGTTGTAGGTCATGCCTGTGGCCGGCGGTTGGTCAAAACCTTCCACCAGCAGCCCAATACAGGCTGAACGCAGTAATCCTCGAGAACCAACAATCTCGGTGATTTTCCGCTTTTTGCACCAATCTTGTGCGGCTGAAAGTAGTAGATCCGCTACATATTGGTCATCTACTGCTTCATAATAAAAGAAAAAAGCGGTGTTCTCCCGATGAAATTCACAGTAATTTTTATTATGGATGACAAGAATCCGCCCGAGAAGTTTCCGGCCGGATTCAACGACGATAAAATCAGCTTCTGAATGTGCGTAAAAAGGATGCCGGGCTTTATCCATTGAAAATTCAATTTCCCCCGGAATGGGCGGTACCCAATAAGGATTCCCATGATAGATATTGAAAGGCAGTGATTTAAACAGTCGAACGTCTTTCTTGTTGGTTGTATCGAGAATCCTGGTTTCCAAATGATCTCCCGGTTATACTTCTTCGCCAATTGCATGCAGCAATGCCAGGTTGGGTAAATGCATTGAGCCAACCGGAAAACCAGAAATCAGCACAATTTGCTCGCCTTCTGTTACTTTTTTCTCACTCAATAATTCTTTATCTACATTATGAACCATTTCTTCCAAAGAATTGACGTATGGTGTGGGCATCGGGATGACACCCCAATACAGATTCACCATGGTAAGCGTGCGTTCTTCAGGCGATAACGCCAAAATGGGCACACGCGGTCTGATCTTGGACATTAATAAAGCAGTTTTACCTGATTGGGTGAACACTGCCACATTTGAAACATCCCGGTCATGGGCCAGTTCCTTGGCCGCCGCGCACATGCTTAATGCATCGCCTTTGATGGCGTCCTTGGGGAATTCTTCGGCATGACCCCATTCCTTGTTATGTTTTTCGGCTTCGCGCACGATCGAATCCATCATTCTGACAGTTTCAACCGGATAGTCGCCATTGGCGGTTTCACCCGAAAGCATGACTGCATCCGTACCGTCAAAAATGGCGTTTGCCACATCAGAAGCTTCTGCACGGGTTGGTCTTGGGTTATGGATCATTGATTCAAGCATTTGCGTGGCAGTGATCACCACCTTGGCATGCCGGTTGGCTGTTTTGATGATCTCTTTTTGAATACTTGGCACCAGTGCCGGAGAAGTCTCGACTCCTAGGTCGCCGCGAGCCACCATCACACCATCCGTAACATGGATGATATCGTGCAGGTTTTTCACCGCTTCAGGCCTCTCAAGCTTGGCAATGATCGGCGTTTTCGCTCGGGCAGGGTTCAATTCTTTCATCGCATTACGCACTGTTTCAATATCCTGAGAAGTCTCAACAAACGAAATCGCCACGTAATCCACATCATGTGCCAGCCCAAATTCCAGGTCAGTTTTATCTTTTTCAGTAAAACTGGGTATGCCCAGATTGGCGCCTGGCAGATTAACCCCTTTATGTGAGGTTAATACTCCTCCGGTTACGATGGTGGTCACCACAGTCTCGCCCTTTACATCCGTCACCAGCAACTCCAGATGACCGTCATCCAATAATATTCGGTTGCCTGGTTTTACCCCTCTTGCAAGGTTGGGTACATCCAGTGGCAGCGATTTTTGTTCACCAGCGAAGTCTTCAGTACCAAACCCCACGGTATAGAGGTTTAAAGTTTGACCTTCAACCAGAACCACTCCTTCTTTGGGAAGGTTGCCCACACGCAGCTTTGGTCCCTGTAAATCTTGTAAAATAGCGACCGGCTTATTCAATTTCTTTGAACAATCACGAATGGTTTGGATCAAAGCCGCATGAGATTCGTGTGTGCCGTGAGAAAAGTTGAGACGGGCAACATCCATCCCGGCCTCAATTAATTTTGTGATGGTTTCACAATCCGATGAACTCGGTCCGAGCGTGCAGACGATTTTAGCAAAACGCATAATAGTTTCCTTCTACCTGATTAATATGGCTTGATTGTAACTTAATTTATACAGCCGAAAATGAAAAAACAATTTAAATTGAATGGCAGCAAACAAATCATGCCATTGAAGATTATTTCTTCATTGTCATTTCATCTAGTTTAAACTGGATTTTGTCCATTCCTTCATAATAGGCAGGAATAAGATGGCTATTTACATGGGTAATAGTATGATCCTCTATGCCCAACTCCAAGCCAAGTGGTTCATCCAAACAATCCATTTCGATTTTTCCAAAAACGGTTAGTTTTCCAGATTTTGTTTTTTCATATTTTGTAACTTCACATATTCTATATATCAAAATAAATTCATAATTCTTTTGTGATTCATCTCTGACGTACCCCTGTTCAAACTTAACTCTGTCAGATGTAATATCTCTCTTTTCTTCACAATGTATGATCTCATTCTCTAAAATCTCAACAAATCCGGTCTGCAATCTGGTCATTTTTTTATAAAAGGTATAAACATTCCAAATTTTTAGGGTTAAAACATTTATGATGATCAAAAATCCTAACCCGATTTTCCAATAAAAAATACCTTCAGTTGAAGCGGATACATTCTTTGGCAGGCCAAAAGTGAGATTCCAAACCAGCAGCAAGTCGATAAATAAAGAAATTAGAAATAATGCCACATGAATTGGGCTTTGATTTTTAATAAACAAGTTACGATCAAATAAGTACTTTTTGGACATGCGTTTCCTTGCCCCTTTATTAGTAATTTTGCACTTTTTACAAAAAAGAGGAGGTTTTGATAAACCTCCTCTTTCAATCTTAAGTTACTTTGGTTTATCTGACTAAGCCATCATCAAAACTTCTTTGATCCTTGGAAGAGCCCAGTCAATGGTCTTTTTATCGATTACCAGCGGTGGCGCAAAGCGGATGACATTATCATGCGTTTCCTTGGCCAGAATACCTTTTTTCATCAGCGCTTCACAAAACCGCCGTGCACCTTTGGCTTCTGGATGCAATTCAACACCAATTAACAGGCCTTTACCTCGAACCTCTTTAATGTGCGGACTGTTGATCTTGCGCAATTCGCCCATGAAGTAATCACCCATGGCCGCTGAATTCTCGACCAATTTTTCTTCGCGGATGACTTGCAGGGCGGTTCTTGCCACTGCAGCGGCCAGCGGATTGCCGCCGAAGGTCGAGCCATGCTCACCGGGTGTGAAAAGACCCAAGATGGCTTTATCAGTCAGCACAGCAGAAACAGGGTAGAACCCGCCGCCGAGTGCCTTGCCGATGATGGTCACATCCGGTCTGACGTTGTCATATTGGCTGGCAAAAAGCCGGCCGGTGCGTCCCAACCCGGTCTGGATCTCATCAGCCATGAAGAGCACGTTGTGTTTCTCGCAGATCTTTTTAACTTCGGCCAAATAACCGGCAGGAGGGATCAACACCCCGCCTTCACCCTGGATGGGTTCAAGCATGACAGCAGCTGTGTTTTTTGTGATCGCCTTTTCAACAGCTTTGGCATCGCCGTAAGGCACCGAGATGAACCCTTCCGTGAAGGGACCGAAATCGTCCTTGTAATGGGGCTCACTCGAGAATGAAACGATCGAGATCGTGCGTCCGTGGAAGTTACCGTCCGCGACGATGATCTCAGCCTGGTGTCGTTTGATACCCTTGACCAGGTATCCCCATTTGCGGGCCAGCTTGAGCGCAGTTTCAACCGCTTCTGCGCCGCTGTTCATGGGCAATGACATTTCATAACCGGTCATTTCTGACAGTTCTTTATAGAAGAACGGCAGTTGGTCATTTCTAAATGCGCGAGAGGTCAGGGTCACCTTTTTTGCCTGGGCTATCAATGTCTTCAGGATTTTCGGGTGAACATGTCCCTGGTTCAATGCAGAATAGGCGCTTAAGAAGTCGAGGTATTTGTTACCCTCAACATCTGTTACCCACGCCCCTTTGCCGCCGGTGATGACGACATCCAGAGGATGGTAATTATGCGCCCCGAATTTCTCTTCTACTTCGATGAATTCGGATGTTTTCATATTTTTAACCTACCAGTAATTTGTAAAGGACTGCTTTTTGGGCGTGCAGGCGATTATGCGCCTGTGGGAAGATGACAGAGTGTGAACCATCGGCCACATCATCGGTCAATTCCTGGTTACGGTGGGCGGGCAGACAATGCATCACGATCACATCTTTGTCTGCTTCAGCCACCAGTCCTGCATTCACCTGGTAAGGCGGGAAAACTTTCTTGCGTTTTTCAGTTTCTTCTTCCTGCCCCATACTCGTCCAGGTATCGGTATAGATCACGTGGGCTTTCTTGACAGCATCGTGCGGATCGCGCAGGAAGTTAAGTGTGCTGCCGCTTTCTTTTGCGAAAGCTTTCGCATCTTCCACTGCCTTGGTGACAATATCATACCCTTCAGGGTTTGCGATAGTGAAATTAGCACCCAGTTTGGCGCAGACATGCATCAAAGATACAGCCACGTTGTTGCCGTCACCAACATAAGTAACATTCAGACCTTTTAGGCTGCCGAATTTTTCAATGATCGTCAGTGCATCTGCCATACCCTGGCAGGGGTGGTTGTAATCGCTCAGGCCGTTGATCACGGGCACAGACGCATATTTCGCCAGTTCCAGCACATGCTTGTGGTCAAACACGCGAGCCATGATCACTTGCACATAGCCTGAAAGGACTTTGGCTACGTCATGAACAGTTTCTCGCTGACCCAACCCGATCTCGGCTGGCGAAATATAAAGGGCGTCGCCCCCCATGTGTCGCATGGCCATGTCAAAGCTGATACGGGTTCTCAGGCTCGGTTTCTGGAAGATCATTCCAAGTACCTTGCCCTTGAATAGGGGCTGGTTTCCGCTGGCAAAATGCTCTTTTTTGAGCCTTACTGCCAGGTCGAGCATCTCTTGTAAATCTTTCGGAGAATAATCGGATACCGCGAGAAAATCTTGTTTCATACAAATCCTTTCGTTCTGTTTATTTTGAATACGGTTCGATGAGTATATCATATGCGTGAAAACCGAGAGAAGAGAGTAGAGAACCGTAAAATCTGTATCAAAAATACTTAATTGAATTGACGATTCTCGGTTCTCAATTCTCGGCTCACAGAATCTAAAACATCAACCTGTTTACCTCGTCCAGCGCCTCACGGGAAGGTCGCAATTTGGCATCCGGGGTGCGGTTAAGCGGTGTCTCGGGGATGTTGTAAATATCAAAAAGCGAGGGCACTTCAGGGTCAACGTAGATCAACCCGGTCACCAACCAGTCATGGCTGTGGGCGTCTTCGAGCATGTGCAGTGCCTGCCACCTGTCGCGCGGATCATATTCTTTTTCAAGTTTCTTGAGCACGACCTGGCTGCCATCATGCATAACCACTTCACGGGTGGTTCCTTCTTCAAAATCTTCCACGGTGATATCTTCTTTTGGCGGGACATAAGATATTTCATGTAAAGGTTCTTCATGTTCCTTGCCAAAGCTGTATGAGTGGAAAGAGTTCTCGTGATTATGGAAGGTCACGCAAGGGCTGATGATATCCAGCACGGCGATACCGTTGTGGGCGATGGCTGCCTTAAGCAGCTCTTTCACTTGCCGCGGATCGCCCGCGAAGGATCGGGCCACAAAAGTGGCATTCGAGATCAAGGCTTCCATGGCAATATCCACGGGCAGGTAGGGGTTGGTGCCTTGCTTCTTGAGCTGCAATCCGCGCTCTGCTGTTGCCGAGAATTGTCCTTTTGTAAGGCCGTACACACCGTTATTCTCAACGATATAAACCATGGGCAGATTGCGACGCACCATATGTTTAAATTGGCCCAGGCCGATGCTGGCCGTGTCGCCGTCGCCGCTGACGCCAATCGCTTTAAGTGTATGATCCGCAAACATACCGCCAAGTGCCAGTGATGGCATGCGGCCGTGCAGACCATTGAAACTGAAGGACCGGTTCAAAAAATAGGTTGGGCTTTTACTTGAGCAGCCGATGCCGCTGAATTTGACCACTTTCTCAGGGACCAGGTTCATTTCATAACAGGCAGCCACGATCTGGGCAGCGACACCATTGTGTCCGCAGCCCTGGCATAATGTGGACGGTAATCCTTTGTAATCTGATTTTGTTAGCCCAATTTTATTTGCATTAGTAATTGCAGGGTTTGGCAAGGGCGTGGTCATTATTTGACCTCCTTGAGGGATAGAATCTGAGTTTCAACCCATTTGGCATTCAGCGGCAGACCGTCCAGATGGGCAAGGCTGGTGGTTTTCTTTGCATAACTTGGATAGGTCATGGTGAGCAGTTGATTTAATTGGCCGTCGCGGTTGATATCCAGCACCACCAGTTGCTCATGTTTTTTCAAGAAATCCTCCACTTCGGTATCAAATGGCAGGCTTCTGATGCGCAAATAATCCGTTTTGATGCCCTTCTTTGCCAACAAATCCCGCGCTTCCTGTACGGCAGGATCTGCGGAACCTGAAGCAATAATTCCCAATTTTGCCTTCTGACTCTCATCCGCAATGGCTTTTGGTAAATACTTCTTTCCAGTCTCAAACTTATTGGCTATACGCTTGAAGATGGTTTCCCATTTTTCAGGGTCTTCAGTGTAGCCGGTGTCTTCGTTATGGCTGGTGCCGCGGGCGAAATAAGCAGATTTTGGATGCAAGTTACCCGGCAGCGTGCGCCACGGAATGCCGTCTCCGTCCACATCCCGGTAGCGTCCCCAAACGCCGTCGTGTTTCGCTAAAAATTCCTCCAAGTCGCCTTCCCACAGCACTTTGCCGCGATCCATGGGCTGATCTGGATATTCGAATTTCTTGCTTGTCCACATATTCATGCCAAAATCAAGATCTGATAGCACGATCACCGGGGTTTGCAGTCGTTCAGCAATATCAAACGCCCGCCATCCAAATTCAAAACACTCCTGGATGGACCCTGGGATCAGAATGATCATGTTCTTGTCGCCGTGGCTGATGAAATTGGCTTGGGTCAAATCACCCTGAGCAGTTCGGGTGGGCATGCCGGTACTTGGACCAACCCGCTGAACATCCCAAATAACCACCGGCACTTCGGCGTAATAAGCCAGACCTATGTATTCTGACATTAGAGACAATCCAGGCCCCGAAGTGGAGGTCATGGAACGTAACCCGCCCCAGCCAGCGCCAATCGCCATACCAATGGCAGCCAGTTCATCTTCGGATTGAACCACCGCGTAAGTGTCTTTTCCGGTTTCAGGATCTACCCTGTATTTCGGCAGATATTCGATCAACGATTCGGCCAAACTGGTTGCCGGGGTGATCGGATACCATCCCGTGAACTGTACGCCACCAAAAATGGATCCCAGGGCACCTGCCGTGTTGCCGTCGGTCATGATGCAGTCATCCGTGCCATGCATCTTCTCGGCAACATAGCGGTCCTTTTTCTCAAGGTTTTGCTTGGACCACAAATAGGCCGCTTCAACCACCTGATAATTCTGGTCGATCGGTTTTTGGCGTCCTTTAAATTGAAAATCCAGCGCCTGATGGATCAGATCGAGGTCGATGCCAAGAAGAAAACAAAGCACGCCGACATAAACCATGTTGGAAATGTAATCCCGCAGACTTGGCGGCACTTCTGCATCTTTGACCAGTTTTTTGACCGGCATGCGGTAAATGATCAAATCTTCACGGGTATTCTCAAAGTTAAAATCATCCGGCAGCAAGAACACGCCGCCTGGAGCGAGGTACTGCACTTCCTTGTGAAGTGTAGCTGGGTTCATGGCGACAATAATGTCGTCCTGTTCGACTCTGCCCATATAGCCGTCCTTGCTCAATCGCAAGGTATACCAGGTCGGCAGCCCTTGAATATTTGAAGGAAATATGTTTTTACTTGAAACGGGAATGCCCATTTTAAACAGGGCTCTCATCAATGTGGAGTTGGCAGTTGCACTGCCCGATCCGTTAACTGTACTGAAGGTGATGCAGAAATCATTAACCACTAAATCTTGTTTGCTCATCTTGACAACAGTCTCCGTATCTCAAGTTTTGAGTTATTCGAATGATAGCCGTGGCGCAGGACGCTCACGCTGGCTGATTAAATCCATATGCTCCAGGAGGATTTGCATGCCCTGGGTATAATTGCCTGTCTTGATCTGTTCAACAATTCGGCCGTGATACTGCCAAACCCGATCAACATAGTTGATATCCGTGTAAACATCCATGCCGGTCAACCGGTAAAGGTCCCAATAAGTCTCAAGGAATTCAAAAACCAGGTGATTGCTTAATCGCCGGTACATAGTGAGATGGAATTGTCGATGTTCGGCATTTGGCAGCTGGCTGGGGATGCTGCGCAATTTTTGTTGTGCTTTCTTGACCAGCGCTGCCAGTTCTTCTTTATCTGCGGTTGAAAGCATTTGCACGGCATCAATGAAATAAGCAGCTTCGAGGTGCTTTCTCATATCCGCCACCTGCCAGAAGAGGCGTGTATTGACTTCCACACCGTAAGAAAGGCTTGCCAGCAATGCAGGCTTAAGTTGATATTGATTTTTCTTTATTCCAGCTTTGGGTTTGATCTCAAGAATGCCCATCATACGGGCCACTTCAAGCTGTTCACGCAGACTGGCCACGCTGATTCCTAAAATCTGGCTCAACTCAGCCAGCGGAGGAATACGCGTTTTTTCGTCTTCAGGTAAAGAAGCCAGGTATTTAAGCAGTTCAGAAACTTGATATCGTTTAGGTGTGTTTTCCATATAAAAAAACTCTATTCATCTGATTATTCAGATAAATAGAGTATATCAAGTCTTCCGAAATGGTCAATAATGACAAATGTAATCAGTATTAATACTATTAATCTGATTATATATCCTATCCAAACACGATTCTTCTAAAACGCTCAAGGTAAACTTGCTGATGATTTTCATTGGTGGTCGCCCAGCGTGTTTTCATGAATTCAATAAATTTATCGGGATCCATATTGATCTGCGACCGATGGCAAAGGATGGCTTTGATCTTGTCGTCAAAATAACGGCTCATATCCACCACCAGGTTGGCCTCGGCCGGGATGGAGAACCATAGTTCCGCCACATTCACGGGCACCAGGTTCTCGTCACTGATCAATTCGGGAAAAAACATGGGATTCCCCGCAGCCGGAAACACGGCCTCCAAAACTGCCTGCCCTGCCGCCCGGTGGTCCGGATGATTGACCCGGTTGTCGCCTGGGAAGTAATTGAGCGGATCGCTGCTGACCACAACTTGGGGTTTATATTTTCTGATCACGCGCACAATTTTCTTGCGCATTTCAAGATCTGGCACAACTTCGCCATCTAAATAATCAAGAAATTCAACGGTCGTTACCTTCAATGTGTTTGCTGCGTTTTGTTGTTCCACTTTACGCAGCGCAGCCAGGTCTTCAGGCTTCCGGTTTAAATCCTGCGACCCTTTCTGCCCAGTTGTCAGAAGGCAGTAGCGGATCTCGTGTCCCAATGCACCCCAGCGAGCCAGCGTTGCCCCCATAAAAAATTCAGGGTCATCCGGATGCGCCAGGATGACCAGAATCTTTTTCTTCTCGTTCCAGCCTTCAAAATCCTCTAAAACCGGAGGATATTTAACGTCTTTGACACTGCCCACATCCGCCGCCACCATGACCTCCGCCTGTTTGTTGCGCCTTGTTTTCCAGCGCTTCCATTTCGTCGGCGGGTTTCAAGACGTCCTTGTGATATTCTTTGCGCCCGATCTCGGGCAGCTCAACCAGAACCATCTCGCGGATCGGAGACACATCAATAACCTTGCCCGTACCATCCGGGGTGATCACGCGCTTGTTTTTCTTGGGAAGCAGTTTTCGTGCTTCAACATAATTATCATATTCATAGATCAGACAGCAGCGCAGCCTGCCGCACATGCCGGTGATCTCGGTTGGGGTCAGAGAAATTCCCTGTTCCTTGGCCATGCGAATGGAAATGGAGCTGAATTCGGTGATGAATTTCGAACAGCAGCGGGTTTCAAGTCCACAGGCGCCCATGCCCCCTAGCACTTTTGCCACGTCGCGAGGACCGATCTGCCGCAGTTCAACCTGTGCCGGGCCATAAACACGCTGCATATCAGACCGCATGGATTTAAGATCCACTTTATCTTCTGAATCGCTGCTGAAGAAAATGGTCAATTTTGAGCCGTCGTAGCTGTATTCACTAAATATGATCTTGACACCCTGAAGCCGCAATTCTTTCAGACGTTTTCGGGCAACTTCAACCACATCCAGTTCTTTGGATTGCCAGTTTTGGCGCTGCATCAGGTCTTTGGGGGTTGCCAGCCGGTCTAGGGTCTTCCAGGTGCCTTCAGGAGGCGCAACAGGTTCAGCCACCATGACCACAACTTCGCCCAGCTGCCAGCCGCGGCTGGTTTCAACCACAACCACATCACCCAATCTCAATGCTTCGATCTTTCTGGCATCAAAATGGTAGATCTTTCCAACTTTTGAAAAACGGACACCTACAATGCTAGGTGCAGTTTGTGTTTGATCGCTCACGAAACTCCCTCTTTCTGAGCCTGGGCAAACGCCATCATGCTAACTTGAGCGGCAATCTTCTCGGTCACACTTACCAACGCCTTGGCAACTTCACTCTCAGGTTTGGTCAATGAAACGGGTTTGCCGCTATCCCCGCCGATCCGAACTTCCGGATCAATGGGAATGCATCCCAGGAACGGTACATCCATTTTTTCGGCCAGGGCTTGTCCGCCGCCGGTTCCGAATAGATCCATTTTACTGCCGTCTGGCATTGCCAGGTAACTCATATTTTCAATTACGCCCAATACAGGCACTTTGAGCTCTTTAAACATCTGCAATCCGCGCCCGGCATCTTCAAGTGAAACGAGCTGCGGTAAGGTGACAATGGCGCCTCCGCTCAGAGGAAGGTTCTGCATCAGGCTGAGCTGTGCATCGCCGGTTCCAGGCGGCAGGTCAATGATCAAATAATCCAGTTCGCCCCACTCCACGTCAGCCAGAAACTGGCGGATGGCGGTGTGCAGCATCGGTCCGCGCCAGATCAACGGTTGCCCGGGCGCCACCATGAATCCGATGGACATCATTTTGACGCCGTAAGACTCAGCCGGTATCAACCGTCCATTTACTGGTGCAGGCAGTCCATCCACGCCCATCATGGTGGGGATATTCGGTCCATAAATGTCGGCATCCAGCAAACCGACTCTTGCCCCTTTGGCGGCCAGTGTGACAGCCACGTTCACCGCCACCGTGGATTTGCCTACCCCGCCTTTGCCTGAAGCAATGGCGATTGCGTTCTTGATGGGCAGTTTTAACATTTCGCGTGCCTGTCCATCCGATGCCACGCGGGAATCCATCACGATTGACACGGTGGAAACACCCTCAAGCGTCATGACCGCTTTGGTTGCGTCGCTATTGATCTTGTCCACCAACGGACAAGCCGGAGTTGTTAATATGATCTTGAATGAGACTTCGCTGCCCTTAACTTCAATATCTTCCACCATTTTAAGGGTGATGAGGTCTTTATGCAGTTCTGGTTCCATGACGCCGCTCAATGCGGCGATTACTGCTTCTTTGGTTGTCATTTATTCCTTTTGATCAGGGTTTACTGATCCCGTTTTGATAAATAATTTGTAACTTCTTTAAGACAATCCTGGTAACTGCGAATCAAGTCTGCGTCATTTCCTTTGTAACGCTTGATGGTCAACCGCGCACATTGTGTGCAGCCCTTCATCGCTCGAAATGAATCAGTATTGCAGCCAGCACAGCCCGCCAGCTTGACCACCAGGGAGGTCATGGCGATCTTTTTGCTGTCATCTGTTTTTTCTTCTGATAGATGTTCAACCAATTTTTGCCATTCAGGGCCGCGCATATCAGCAAGCGAAGGAATGACTCGCATTGGAAACAACATTTCAGTGTCAGTATTGAACATAGGCTGCTTTCATTATTCTAAGCGGCAGTTGCTTTTTCTTCTTTTGCAGCTTTTTCCGCTAATTCAAGTGCATAATTAACAGGACGAATTTTAGCATAGTATTCAACCGGTTTACCCAACTTCTCTTTATCGAAAATATGAGTCTCACCGCGTTCGTACGAAGCCATTTCAAAATCATGGTTCATCTTGATGGCGTCAAACGGACAGAACTCTGCGCAGAACCCGCAGTTCATGCATTTATCCGTATCAATAAAAAACGCTTCAGGAGATGGAATGGGTTTTCCGGTTTCCGGATCCTTTTTACGCGTGATAAAGATGCACTGGGTCGGGCATACCTTCGCACAAATACCGCAGGATGTACAGCGGTAATCTCGTTCTCCATTTTCGCCGGCTTCATAAACCAAAAACGGAATGACCCTGAATTCTTCTGGTGCAGCCAAAACTTCCTCAGGATATTGAATGGTGAACAAACCGGTTGAATCCACCCGGCCTCTTTTATCATCTTCTGGCAGATTCTTTTGTTTGCGTCCAAAATCACCCAGGTAAGTGTCCAAAAAGTGTTTCAGCGTGATGATTAACCCTTTGAGTATTCCAAGTCCATTCATTTAAACCTCCACCTATCGATCCACTTCGCCGAGGACGATATCCACAGCACCCAAAATGGTAACGGCGTCTGCCACCTTACCGCCTTTGCACATCTGCGCCAGACTGGTCAGGTTGATAAAAGATGGAGCGCGTACATGATAACGCTTGGGATTGGGTTTTCCATCTGAAACCACATAGAATCCCAGCTCACCGCGCGGCCCTTCAACTCTGCCGTAAGCTTCACCCACAGGCACTTTCGTTACATATTGAGGCTTTCCCGCCATATACGGCCCTTCAGGAATGCGGTCAAGCACCTGCTTCAAGATACGAATACTCTGTCGTATTTCGTCTATACGCACTCGGTAGCGATCATAGACATCGCCGTGGTCGCGGGTGCACACATCAAAATCCAAACTTTCGTAAATACTGTAGGGATCTGCCCGCCTGACATCATAAGGGACGCCTGAAGCTCTCAGGTTAGGACCGGTGGTCGAAAATGCAATGGCGTCATCCGCTGAAAGTACACCTACTCCTTCACAGCGGATTTTGACAATTTCATTTTGTGCGATGTATTTATCCAGTTCGTCAATTTTTTTGGGCAAACGGTTATAGACCAGGTGTTTGACTTTCTTAAGCACTTCCGGTGTGACATCCCGCGCCACCCCGCCAAAGCGGAAGTAATTAACCATCATCCGTGAGCCGGCCACTTCTTCAAAGATATCCAAAATGAGTTCACGTTCTTCAAGTGCGTATAGCGCAGGTGTGAAATAGGCACCCAGGTCATTGAGCAGAAAGCCGGTCACCATCACATGGCTGGCAATACGCGTCAGTTCGGCCATCATGACACGGATGTATTCAGCCCGTTCTGTGGGTACGATCCCCATTAGTTTTTCTACGGTAATGGCATAGCCAAAATTGTTGCTCATGGGTGCCAGATAATCCAGACGGTCGGTGTAGGGCATGTTCTGCAGCCAGGTATTACGCTCGCCGATCTTCTCATGGTTACGGTGCAGATATCCCAGCACGGGTTTGAGATTAACGATCGTCTCACCTTCCAACACCACGGCCATGCGGAAAACACCGTGCGTGGAAGGATGCTGCGGACCCAAATTAACGATCAGTTGATCCGTTTTGATCACTCGTGTATTTTGATCATCTGAATACTCAAGGCTTTTATACATGGCTTGATCCACATCGCCGGTAACCGTGCCTGGATCAAACTCGCGCGGATACTGAACATTATCCTTGTAAGGGTTCAGCAATTCCTTGCGTTCGCCTTTACCTTCAGGCCACCTTGATTTGAAAGGTTTGATGTCTTCCTCATATAAAGGTTCCTTCCAGTCTTTGCGAAGTGGAAAACCTTCAAAACCTTCCCACAATAAAATACGGCGCAGATCAGGATGGTTGGCGAAACGGATGCCGTAAAGATCCCAAACTTCTCGTTCCTGCAGCTCTGCACCAGGGTACAAAGGAGTCAATGAAGGCACAACCGGTTCGCTGCGGGTCAAGAAGACTTTTAGTTCCGCCGGTGCGCCGCCCACGCTCTTAAAGAGATGATAGATCACCTCCAGACGCTCTTCCGGGAAATCATCTGCAGCTGTCACCGAGGATAAATAGTCATATCCAAGGGTGTCGCGCATTTCCTGGGCGACTTCTGGCAAATTTAATGATTGAACAATAACCCCGCTGAATCCAGGACGCTCATCCATCACCACGGATTCAGGGAACTTTTCAAGTAATTTGGCGTAAAGAGGATGAATTGCAGTCTGTTCGCTCATGCGCTTTCTCCTCCTTCTATGACAATTTCAGCTACCGGCAATGGTTTGTGTGTCTCTTCCTTTATCAATTCCGCATTGCGCGGATCAAACAGGTCAGGTCCCAATATGGGGACTGGAATAGCCTCGACTTCTCCTTTTTTGTACCAGCGCGTATCGGGGATATGCTCCCCCTCGATTTTCTTTTGCAGGGTGATCAATCCGTGCAGCAGCGCCTGTGGTGTAGGCGGGCAGCCCGCCACATACACATCCACCGGAATGAATTTGTCAACTCCCGGAACCACGTTGTATCCCTCTTTAAAAGGTCCACCGCCAGAAGCGCAAGCGCCCATGGCAATCACATATTTTGGTTCGGACATTTGATTGTAAAGTCTCACTATTTGCGGCACCATTTTCTTGGTGACCGTACCCGAAACGATCATGACGTCTGCTTGCCTTGGGCTCGGACGCATAACTTCCATGCCAAAGCGGGAGAGGTCGTATCGGCTGGCAGCTGTACAGATCATTTCGATTGCGCAGCAAGCCAGGCCAAACATCATCGGCCAGAGCGAATTGCTGCGGCTCCAGTTGTATATCCTGTCCAGGGTGGTAACGGCTATTTGATGTTTTAATTCCACAGGTATGTCTATTTCAGGATTGTTCAAATCGTTTTCAGCCATAATATCCTTCCTTTTTTACCCAAAAACAACTTATTAAATTGTAGCTGCCCTTTTGGTAAAGTCAAGCAATTAATTAAGCAAAGATTTTCTTGCTTAATTATGCAAATACATATAAACTGATTGAAAAATAAATAAACAATAGGTATAATTAAACAAGATTTTTATTGCTTAATTATTATGAAAACATCTCAAAACATCCTCAATCATCTTGAAATTCACGGGCCGTCAACAGTGGCTGAGATATCCCTTGCCCTGGAACGCACCAAGGCGGATATTCGTGAACAAATGAACCAATTATTGGCTCAAAATCGCGTAGAACGGCTTACAGCGGCCCCTGTTGAGACACCTGGAAGGCCCGCTGCCCGGTTCGCTTTGATCCAAAAAACCCCTGAACCATTGGTAAAGGGGTTGGTCTCGGGGTTGATGGGATTCTTGAATATAAATGACCTTGATCCAGAAAAAGAGGCATCGTTCATTGCTCTAGTCATCGATGCCCTGATGTCAAACTTTCAGCCGCGCGGATACTCCTCTGCATCGCGACTGAACCAGGCCATTGTTTATTTGGATGGTATTGGGGTCAAAGCATCCTGGGTCGCCACACGCTCAGGGCCTAAGATCACTTTGCTCCATGAGAATATATCCAATCTAATAAAAATCCCTGCCCTCTCAAAAAAGGTGGTCAGGGGATTGATCCAAAAAATGAAAGAAAAAGCCGTTGGTTCTTGACCAACGGCTTTGATTTTTATTCCACAGTCACTGATTTTGCCAGGTTTCTCGGCTGATCGACGTCCAACCCTCTTAACCTCGCAATATGATACGCCAGTATTTGCAGCGGAATAACTGTTACCACCGGGCTTAGCAGCCATGGAGCCTCAGGCACCCATAATACCCTATCCACCAACGCTTCGACCCGTTCGTCGCCAATGGTTGCCACGGCGATCACGCTGCCGCCCCTGGCTTTGGCTTGTTCGATCTGGCTGATCATCTTCTCATACCACGGATCCTTGGTGCAGATCGCCAGTACAGGCATATCCTTATCAACCAGTGCAATCGGACCGTGCTTCATCTCGCCAGCCGGGTAACCTTCGGCGTGCATGTATGAAATTTCTTTCATTTTTAAAGCACC
This sequence comes from uncultured Anaerolinea sp., assembly GCA_964597505.1. Taxonomy (GTDB): domain Bacteria; phylum Chloroflexota; class Anaerolineae; order Anaerolineales; family Anaerolineaceae; genus UBA6107. Next base: position 175,134 of record CAZQXI010000005.1, read on the forward strand.
TTCATAGGCAATAGGCATATTGATACCGCGACCCAAATAAAGCATGTCGCGAGCGTCTTTTATGTAATGGGCCACTTCTTCTACTTCCGCTTCACGGTCGAGGCATTCGCCCACCAGTTCCGGGATCAGGCGCAAGTCGTCCACTAGTGCTTTGCGTTCCTTCGCATTAATAGTGCCTCGCAGATCCGCCAGCAACACAGCCAGCATATATAGATCCACCAGTGGAGCGGTAAAAGCTTTTGTAGAAGCCACGCCGATCTCGGGTCCGGTCTGCATTGAGATGAATCCATCAGAAATGCGCATGGCCTGAGAGCCGATGGCATTCACAATAGACCAGGTAGTGGAGCCGTGCTTGCGTGCTTCTTCCATGGCTGCCAGCGTATCGGCGGTTTCACCTGATTGGCTGATTGAAAGCACTACGGTGTTCTCATCAACGATCGGATCTGAATAACGGAATTCAGATGCAATCTCGCAGGTGGTCGGAATGCGTGCAATTCGTTCGATCAAAAGCCTGCCAACCATACCCGCATGTGAAGCTGTGCCGCAGGCAGTGATGACGATTTTTACGATTTTCTTTGCTTTCTCTGCTGATAAATTGAGTTGCGGCAGCCGGATGGTTCCGTTTTCAAAATCCACCCGCCCGGCCAATGTGTCGGTCAGTGCGCGCACCTGCTCGTGGATTTCTTTTTGCATGAAGTGCCGGTACTCGCCCTTCTCTGCAGACACGGGATCCCAGGCAACGGAAGAGATTTGAGGGGTAATTTTCTTTCCTTCTATTGTGCTGATCTCGATCCCGGTCCGGGTAACCACCGCCATCTGACGGCTTTCCAAAAAGATCAGCCGGCGGGTGTGTTCCAAAATCGCCGGGATGTCAGATGCAATGAAATTCTCGCCCTCGCCTAAACCTAACACCACCCCGCCGGCGTTGCCAATGCGGGCGGCAATGATTTTGTCTTTCTCCAGAGTTGACATGACCACCACGCCGTGGGCGCCTTTCAACCGTGAAAGTGTGGTTCTGACTGCAGTCTCGAGGTTCTGACCTGATTTCATATACAAATCTATTAAATGCACGATGGTTTCAGTATCTGTATCAGATTGGAACTCAATTCCTTTTTGAACCAGTTCCTCTTTAAGTTCAATAAAATTTTCAACGATACCGTTATGCACCACCACCACTTCACCCGTGGAACTCAAATGGGGATGTGCGTTGCGCGCAGAAGGTTCACCGTGCGTTGCCCAGCGGGTATGACCAATGCCGATCTTGCCAACAATAGGTTGATTTTGAACAAGTAATTCAAGATTAGCCAGTTTGCCGGCGTCGCGTCTGACTTCAATATGTCCGTTCGTGATCACAGCCAGTCCCGCAGAATCGTATCCGCGGTATTCAAGTTTCTTTAATCCAGTTAATACAATTGGCGTGGCGTTTTGATCGCCTATATAGCCAACAATTCCACACATGAAAAGCCTCCATGGTTAAATGCTATTGATGCACCAGCTTCACTGCTGATGAATCACCGACAGATCGTCACTTACCGATCATTTATGCGATTATAAGTGTGTTTGGAAAGTGCAGACCCGTTCGGGTCAGGAGGGCTTCCGCTGATCTTTCGATTTTCCCGGCTCTTGCCGGTTAACTCCACCTTGCGGTGAAGAACCCTCTTCCTCGTCAACCGAAGTATGTTTCGGTCCATGCGCTTGGCTTTCCGTATCATATTTTTGCGATAAACTTATATCTGCCTCCTTAATAACTAGATTAGGCTTAATACCCGTAAGGGCATTATACACGAATTTTTTATAGTCTTTCAATAAATAAATGGAAAATCCTGAATACCCCAACGAGAAGTCAGATACATCCCGACCTGTAAAATATGAAGGTCTGCTGTGGATGATTTTTCTTGCGTTGATCATAGCTGTATTGGCGCTTCTGGTTCAACGCAATTGGCCAGTCATATCAAGAACGCTTGGATTTGAAATCCCTATAAATTTTGATCAAGCCATGAACTCAAATGGACTTCACGATGTCACCCTCGAAAACGGACGCTCATATGATGTATCGTATGAAACCAGCAGCAAGCGCGATTTTAGTGGCCTTGTCCGTCACATATCCCCGATTCGTGAATCTTCGTTCGCCATTCTGACTTTTGACATACTCGTCACCAGCGGAGATTTTGCGAACCCCGACCTGGTGCGAACTGGTGTTTCAAACCATCATTTCACCTGGAGGGCTACATCAGATTCATACCCTCAAGGAACAATAAATTTACTCCATACGGTTCCAATAAATGAATCCGTCAATAGGGCTTTAAGTTCCATCAAAAATGACGATACGGTCATCATCACCGGCTATGATATTTACCAGATCCAGGGGTTCGACAAAGAGGGTAAATATATTGGCTTTTGGCAGGATGCTGGCTGCAACACCACCCTTGTAACTGATGTAGAGATAATTGCTCATTATCCATAAATGTTTACTTCGCTTATTCAGAGTAACTTCAATAATTACCCTACTAATAATGAATTTATTCCTTGACTATCATGTATAGAAATATATAATCTGTTCGTGAATACTTGACTTCGTTACTTCTTTCTTCGCTTTTTTATAAAATGGATCGAGAAAAATGCATTTTCTAAATACCATCAAAGATAATCGCAAGCGCCAGAAAGAAAATCGGATTAAGGCTTTAATTTTCCTGGCAAGTATTGCAATTATTGCATTATTGGCATTCTTGATCCAGCAAAATTGGGATAAAGTCAAGCCTTTTTTTGTTAAACCAGTTGCAATAGAAAATTTTGATAATATCCAATATCTCGACAACTTTCATCGAGTCGTTCACCCATCAGGCGCTTTCTGGGTTATTTCTTATGAATCCAATAAAGAAGTTGATTTCTCTGGTATGGTTGGTTTTTCAACTCCCATCAAGGAATCCAATTTTGCCATCCTGACATCTGATATTCTCGTCACCAATGGCGATTATTCCAATCCATTTATAGTTGAGATTTTAGTATACGAGCATCGATACAAATGGTTATCCTGGCATGAACCCCGACCAATGGGTTCTATAGGTTTGCTACATGTTATTCCATTAAACGAAGAGATTCACAAGAAACTGGAGTCCATCAAAACTGGGGATGCAGTGGTCATCAAGGGGTACGATATCTTCCGTGTCGATAGCTTCGACAAGAATGGCAATTATTTGAGCTCCTGGAAGGATGACGGCTGCTACACCACCCTGGTAACCGATGTTACTGTTTATCCTGGTGCATTATCAAAATCCACGGCAAAATAGATTTTATTCTTTTCCCTTTCTTAATAAACATATGAATATCAATTGTTGAGACCTCCATTGGTATAATCCTCTTACACAAGAAGATTTTATAATGGACAAATTAGAAGCAGCTCCTGTTGAATCACAATCCGCGGATGTGGTGAAAGCCAACTTTCGCAATGTGCAAATTGACGCCATTGGCGTCGGTCTTGCCAATGCAGCATCCCCATTTTTGCCTGTCTTCCTTACCCATTTAAACGCCACCTCTTTTCAAGTCGGGCTTTTGTCTTCCATGCCGGCCGTCACTGGCTTATTGTTGGCCCTGCCGCTAGGTCGCTTTTTACAGCGTCAAACCAACATTGTAAAATGGTTCAGTATAGCCAGGTTGATCGTAGTAGCCAGCTATGCCCTAACAGGCATTATTTCCTTTTTCATTCCTCAAGCATTGCTGGTCAATTCCATTCTTCTGATCTGGGCTTTGGCAACGCTGCCGCAAACCATCGTTGCAATTGCTTTTTCTGTCGTCATGAATGCGGTGGCCGGTCCAAACCGCCGCTTTGAGTTGATGTCCAGGCGTTGGTCAACCATGGGGGTCACCACCACGTTAATGGTGATTGGCATTGGCGAACTGCTGGATAAGGTGATCTTCCCTCTAAACTATCAATTCATGTTCATTGGATTATCCATCGGTGGCCTGATCAGTTATTACTATTCGAGTCACTTGAAATTGCCTGAAAGCATTCCCGCACCCATGACAGAAGTAAAATCTTTTAGAGTTCAGTTGCAGGAACTCAAGGAACTTGTTTTTAAAGAAAAACCGTTTTTGTCTTTCATGGCAAAACGTTTCATTTTTATGTCAGGCATTTCTCTGGCTGCACCGCTGGTTCCCTTATATCTTGTTCGTTACGTGCATGCCTCGGACCAGTGGATATCGATCATTACCACCAGCCAAATCGCCGTGATGGTGCTTGGTTATTTCTTTTGGACGCGTCTCGGCAGAAGAAAGGGTACCCGCGCCGTGCTGGTTTGGACCACACTTGGCCTGTCGCTCTATCCATTTTTGTTGGCGCTGACCACTTCCACCTGGCAGATAGCTATTGTGGCCGGTATTTCTGGCATCTTCCAGGCCGGCCTGGACCTGGTATTCTTTGACGAACTCATGAAAGTGGTGCCAATTGAATATAGCGCCATTTTTGTTGGTCTGGCGCAGAGCATCCAGTATCTGGCCGCCATTGCTTCTCCTTTGATCGGCACGTGGATTGCAGACCAGGTCAGCCTTCCGGTTGGTCTTTTTGCCGCGGCAGGGCTGCGTTTTCTGGGATTCGTTTTGTTCTTGATTGGCAATAAACGTGTCAAACCTGTCAAATCCGTGCTCGCTTCATAATCACCAACCTAAGAAATTAAATGAAAAAGAATGACAAATAACCTCTCGCTCCATTGACTTTTTCTGTCACACTCTTTAGAATGAAGCTACAATAGATGCCAAAATGTGGAAGAGACCGCTTGTCGGCACCGAAGGGGCAAATCTTCATCTGCCATGATGAAGTTGAAACTCTCAGGTAAAAGGACCCATTTTGGTTTACTCTGAAACAAGTTGGCCTGACTTTGTATCTATTTTGATGCAAACGAATCCAATTGCTGTAACAGAGGACGCAGTCAGTAATTTTGCGTCCTCTTTTTTTTATCAAATTTTCTGAGGAGATCAAAATGAATGTACCTGAAAACTTGAAATACACCCACTCGGATGAATGGCTGGCAATTGACGGCAATATCGCCACACTGGGAGTATCCGATTACGCCCAGGATCAACTCTCAGATATCGTTTTTGTTGAAATTACTGTCGACAAGGGTGATTCAGTTAAAAAACTGGCTCACGTTGCTACCATCGAATCTGTAAAAGCCGCCGCGGATGTAAATATCCCCGTTTCAGGAAAAATCATCGAAGTTAACGAGTCTCTCTCCAATACACCTGAATTGGTCAATAATGATCCATTTGGCAAAGCCTGGATGATCAAGTTTGAGATCGCCGATCCTGCTGAACTTTCCAGTTTGATGGATGCCAAGGCTTACGCTGAATACTGTTCAACCAGAGGCCACTAATGTTCATTCCGCACACTCCGTCTGAAACGGAGGAGATGCTGAGGAGCATCGGGGTTAAATCCCTTGATGAACTTTTTAAGGATGTCCCTCAGAAATATCGTTTTCCAAAATTGAAGTTATCCGATGGACTTACCGAAATGGAAGTCCTCGCTGAAATGAATGAATATGCCGGTTCGAATGAAACGGTCAAAGGACTTGTTAGTTTCTTGGGAGCTGGCGCTTATCACCATTACATCCCCGCCGGCGTGGATAGTCTTTTACGCCGCGCAGAGTTCTACACCGCCTACACCCCTTACCAGCCAGAAGTTGCTCAGGGTACCCTGCAAGCCATTTTTGAGTTCCAGACCCTGATTGCCAACCTCACCGGCATGGAAGTCAGCAATGCCTCGCATTATGACGGCGCGACTGCCACTGCAGAAGCGGGAGTCATGGCTTATCACAACTTCAGGGGCAAACGTCCCGGTATCATCCTCTCTTCAGCTGTGAATCCACAGTACCGTGAGGTGGTGTGTTCTTACCTGTGCGGATACGAGAACATCAATATACAGACACTCGGTGGAGATTTCACCATCCCTGGCAACCCCGATGATCTGGCTGCCCATGTGGATGATGAAACCGCTTTGGTCGTTGTTCAATATCCAGACTTCTTTGGCCGCATCTTTGATCTGACGTCTCTGGCTCAAAAGGTCCACGAAAAAGGTGCCTTGTTGGCCGTGGTCACCAATCCGATTGCGCTTGGCCTGCTCAAAACCCCGGGCGCCATGGGTGCGGATATTGTGGTCGGCGAAGGCCAGCCGCTCGGTATTCCGCTGTCATACGGCGGACCCTACCTTGGCTTCTTTGCCACTAAAAAGGAATTTGCCCGCAAGATTTCAGGCCGTTTGGTCGGTGAAACCACCGACGCCCAGGGCCGCCGCGGATACGTTCTGACCCTCACCGCGCGTGAGCAGCACATCCGCCGCGAAAAAGCCAGCTCCAACATCTGCACCAACCAGGGTTTGATGGCATTGGCCGCCACCATTTATCTTAGCCTGGTCGGTAAATCCGGTCTCAAACAAGTGGCCAACCTGTGCTACCAAAAAGCTCATTATGCTGCAGATGTCCTCAACCAGATTCCCGGCTTCAAAGTCATTTCAGATGCACCCTTCTTCCATGAATTCATTCTCAAGTGTCCCCGTTCAGTGGATGCCGTCAATGCCCACCTCTTGGAACATGATATTATTGGCGGCTTTGACCTCGGCAAAGATTGCGATGCCCTCTCCAACCATATGCTGATCTGTGTCACCGAGATGACCTCCAAGGACGATATTGATTACCTTGCAGCAGTATTGGAGGAGGTGTCTCATGACTGAGCCCACCATCTACGAATTATCTTCCGCTGGCCGCACCGGTGTACGCTTCCCCGAACCGGATGTTCCGCTCACCAACCTGCCCAAATCGCTGATGCGTGAAGACCTGCCGCTGCCTGAACTTTCTGAAGTGGATGTCATCAGGCATTTCACTCACCTTTCCTCTTTGAATTACTGTATTGACAGCGGATTGTATCCATTGGGGTCCTGCACCATGAAGTACAACCCCAAAATAAACGAAGAAACCGCGCGACTGGTAGGCTTCGCAGCCACTCATCCCCTGCAGCCCGAAGAAACCATTCAGGGCAACCTTGCCCTCATGTACGACCTCCAGGAAACTCTCAAAGAGATTGCAGGCTTTGCCGCCGTCTCGCTTGAACCGGCAGCCGGCGCACAGGGCGAATTTACCGGTGTCATGATCATTCGCGCCTACCACCGCTCCCGTGGGGATGCCAAACGGACCAAAATCCTTATCCCTGATTCAGCTCATGGCACCAACCCCGCAACTTCCGCCATGAGTGGATATGAAGTCGTTCCCCTGCCATCAGACGCTCGCGGCAATGTGGATCTCGACAAACTGCGTGAGGTGTGTGATGACACCGTGGCTGGCTTGATGCTGACCAACCCCAACACACTCGGTCTATTTGACGAAAACGTGGTGGAAGTGATCAACATAGTGCATCAGGCGGGCGGTCTCGTCTACGGCGACGGCGCCAACCTTAACGCCCTGCTTGGCATCGTCCGACCCGGCGACCTTGGCATTGACATCATGCACTTCAACCTGCATAAGACCTTTTCCACCCCGCACGGCGGCGGCGGACCGGGTTCAGGGCCGGTTGGTGTGGCAGCCCATCTCGCAGATTTCTTGCCCACCCCGTTGGTCGGTATCGTCGAAAAAGCCACTACAGACTTGCCTCCGCTCTATGGATTCATCAAGCCTCCTCAAACCATCGGCCGCGTGAAATCCTTCTTTGGACAGTTTGGCATGTTTGTACGCGCTTATACTTACATCCGCATGCACGGCCCTGAAGGACTGCGCAAGATTTCGGAATACGCGGTCTTAAATGCCAACTACCTGCTTTCAAAACTCGGCAATGCTTATAATCTGCCTTACAAACGCACCTGCATGCACGAATTTGTGGTGGAAGGCTGCTGGCCAGATGTTCCTGAAATTCACGCCCTCGATATCGCCAAACGCTTGATGGATTACAAATTCCATCCCCCCACCAATTACTTCCCGCTCATCGTGCATGAAGCATTGATGATCGAACCCACCGAGACCGAGAGCAAACAATCCCTCGATGCCTTTGCGGATGCTTTGCTGGCCATTGCCAAAGAAGCCCGCGAAACTCCTGAATTGCTCAAGGAAGCCCCGCATGACACCCCCATTGGCCGTCTTGATGAAGTCAAAGCCGCCAAGGAACTGGTGCTGTGCTGCTGGCTGCCTGACGACAAATAATCATGACCAAAATACCGCCATGCAGACTGCATGGCGGTATTATTATGCCTTATGACAAAAACCATTAACTTAAAACCACGTCCCTTCACGAACACCAAATTCTTCCCTGGCTGCGCGGGCAATCCTTTTGACCGAGTGCTGCACTCGCTCGAAAAGCTGGAAAGTATTCCATCATTAATGATGAATATTATTCTGATCCTTCTGGCGCTACTGGGGGGTCTGCCTTTCTATCTGAAAAATCACACCATCCCGCTGATGACAGGTGCTTTGGCGTTGTTCTTTTTTGGCGATTACATCTTGCTTTCGCTGCTGCCGGCCACCCGGCGTTCGTACGGTCCAGTTAAAGTCGTGACATTAATGCTGGCCTGCCTGCGTGTGCCCTTCGCCTGGCTGCCTGCCGGTTGGAACCTGGGATTTGAGATCGCCGGCACACTGCTGGTGATCTACGGCTTTTACATTGAACCGTTTTGGGTGGACATCCACCACGAAACCTTTATTTCATCCAAACTTGCAGGTGAAACGCCTCTTCGCGTGCTGCACATCAGCGACCTTCATATTGAAAGACTTACTAGCCGCGAAAAATCTATTATTGAACAAGTTAAACGTCTTTCACCCGATCTGATCCTTTTTACCGGGGATGTGCTTAACCTGTCATATATCAACGATTCTACTGCCCAGTCGGATGCCATAACCTTTTTCAACCAGCTTTCGGCACCTTTGGGTGTGTACGGAGTGACCGGCTCGCCGGCCGTGGATTTCCCTGACAATTATTCTCGACTGGCAAGATCAACCTCTCTCATCTGGCTCAATAATGAATCAAGATTGCTTGAAACCCCAGCCGGCATGCTCAATCTATTGGGCCTCACCTGCACCCATAATCCCGACCTGGACGAAAAAACGCTATCCAATTTATTAGAAAACGACCATGCTGATGGCGATACGGTAAAAGTCTTGCTTTATCATTCTCCAGACCTCGCCCCCAATTCAAGTCAACTCGGTATGGACCTCCAACTTTCCGGCCACACCCACGGCGGACAGATTCGCCTACCCTTAATCGGTCCGCTTTACACAGGTTCTCTATACGGAAGACTTTTCCAATCTGGCCGTTATCTGGTGAACGGCATGACCCTTTACATTTCTCGCGGCCTTGGGTTGGAAGGCGCCATTGCCCCCCGTGTGCGTTTTCTGTGTCGTCCTGAATTGATCTTGTGGGAATTCACAAAATAATCTCTAATTCTAATAATTTTAATGGCCCGAATTGAGTTCGGACAATCAATTAGTCGCAATCATATTTTATTTTGACATTTAATATATAATATATCCGTAATAATTAATGATTAAAGGGAGAGAATATGGTGGATCAGGAACTTAATGCCATTGTTACGTCCAAAGTTGAATTGTCTCCGCGCGTCATGACGCTGCGGGTTGCTGCCAAAGGCTGGGATATGCCGGATTTTACCCCTGGTCAGTTTGGCGTCCTTGGCCTTCCCGGTTCCGCACCGCGGGCAACCTGGTCAGAAGCAGAACTCACCCCCAGCGATCCGGATAAACTCATCCGACGTCCTTACTCCATAACATCCTCTTCCAAAACCAAGGAGTATATGGAGTTTTATATCAGCATGCTTTCCACCGGTGCTTTGACCCCCCGCTTGTTTGCACTCAAAGTTGGCGATCCCATCTGGCTCGGGCCCAAAACCAGCGGCATTTTCACCCTCAACCAGGTGCCAAAGGAAAAACACATCGTTATGGTTGCCACCGGAACTGGTCTGGCGCCGTACATCAGCATGCTCACCACTGAATTGCAATGCGGAAGCGACCGTAAATTCGCTGTTCTTCACGGCGCATATCACAGCTGGGATCTTGGCTACCGCTCAGAACTGCAAACTATGCAATTCTTGTGTCAGAACTTCAAATATATTTCCACCATTGATAAACCCAACGAAGAACCTGTTCCCTGGAGCGGTAAAACCGGTTGGGTGCAGGACGTGTGGAAATCTGGCGCAGTGGCTGAAGCCTGGGGTTTCAAACCCAAACCCGATAACACCCATGTCTTCTTGTGCGGCGTTTCTGGTATGGTCAACGCCATGTTGGAAGCCCTTAATGCAGAAGGTTTTATTGAACATACCAAACAACAGGAAGGCCAGATCCACGTCGAACGGTTTGTTTAGTTTTATACAATGAAGTCCCCGCAGACTTGATCTGTGGGGACTTTTGTAATTAAATCAGGCTCAGTATTCTTTCTGAAACCTTTGATAATCAAAGGGCGTCATCCCGCAATGTTTCTTAAAACAATTGATAAAATGGCTTTGGGAACTAAAATCGAGATAATTGCTTACGTCTTTTGCTGAAAACCCATCATGGATCAGCATGTATTTTGCAGTGTTGATCTTCTGTCTTATCACAAATTCTTTGATATTTTCTCCCATTTCTTTCTTGAACAGCGCTGAAAGGTATTGAGGGCTGAGGTTTGCCACCTTGGATAATTCCTCCAGGCTGATTTTGCCATGCAAGTTTTGGTTAATGTATTCAAGACAATTTCGAATAGGTTTTGAGCATCCCTTTCGATTTTTCAGGTCATACATCTCAAGCGTCATGGTTTGCAAAAAACCAATGATAAATTCAATTACTTTTTCAACGGTTTCAATTTGATCCACTTTCAGGATGCTCGCATCGCTCCGATTATAGGCATCCATTTCAAGCATCCCGCCCTGGATGGCATATCTCGTTGCCAGCGTCACAAATGCCACCGCCAGGTATTGCATCTGTCTGAGACTGTTCGTAGACAATTTGCCCACCATGACAGGATTGCTGCTGAAATATTCAAGCACCCTTCCCAAACGGTCAACATCTCCATCACGGATGCAGCAAAACAATCCATGCTCCCATTCATAGGCAGTATGGACTTTTTGTGATTCCCGCTGTTCAAACAGCCAATCTTTTTCATTCCCCTGAACGATCTGAAGATTAACGGGGATATCATCCAGGGATCTTCCAAATCTTTTTCGAAGTTCTTTTTCAGCCATAATAATATTTTACAATAAATGTTAATATTTTGATATTCTTGATGTTCTCCAAAATGCTATATTTGTTTTTATAAAATCTTATAAATATTCATAAGGAAGGTATTAAGTGAACCTACACGAAAAGGCCGTAAATTTGGTAACCCAAATGACTCTCGCAGAAAAAGCCTCCCTTTGTTCAGGCAAGAACTTCTGGTATCTCAAAGGCATCGAACGCCTCGGTCTGCCAGAAATCATGGTCACCGACGGACCGCATGGATTGCGAAAACAAATTGCAGCAGCCGACAATCTAGGATTAAACGAGAGCGTCTCGGCAGTATGTTTTCCCACCGCAGCTGCGGCGGCCTGTTCCTTTGACCGTGATCTTGTGCGTGAAGTAGGAAAAACGATCGCAGAGGAATGTCGCCAGGAAGATGTTTCTGTTTTACTTGGGCCTGGTATGAACATTAAACGGTCCCCCTTGTGCGGAAGAAATTTCGAGTATTTTAGCGAGGATCCCATTTTGACCGGAGAAATGGGTGCTGCTTTCATTGCAGGGGTTCAGAGTGAAGACGTTGGTGTTTCAATGAAACATTTTGCGGTTAATAATCAAGAAAAACGCCGCATGACCTCCGAATCTGTTCTCGATGAACGAACCTTTCGCGAGATCTACCTCAAGGGGTTCGAAATCGCCGTCAAAAAATCTCAACCCTGGACGGTGATGTGCTCTTACAACCGCCTTTTTGGTGAATATGCCAGCCAGAGTAAATTTTTGCTGACTGATATTTTGCGTGAAGAATGGGGGTTTGATGGCCTCGTCATGACCGATTGGGGCGCTATTGTGGACCGGGTGAAAGGGCTTCAGGCCGGGCTTGATCTAGAAATGCCCAATGTTGGCCCAATTAATGATGCCAGAATCGTTGAAGCTGTTGAAAATGGCTCCATTGATATCGCTCTGCTGGACAATACGGCAGTCCGTGTGGTCGAGTTGATCTTGCGTTCTGGCCAAAGAAAAGCTCATACTTACAAGCGAGAAACGCATCGTTTGATGGCACGAAAAGCCGCCGCTCAATCTGCCGTCCTGCTGAAAAATGAGAATGCCATTCTGCCAGGCAAAATAACTGATAATGCCGCGGTCATTGGTGCATTCGCAAAAACACCTCGCTACCAGGGTACTGGAAGCTCCAAAATTGTTCCGCTTAAATTGGATAGCACGCTGGACGAATTGAAAGCCAAGGGGTTAAATGCGGAATATGCTGCCGGTTATCCCCTCGAAACCGACGAAATTGATCAAATCTTGATTGATGAAGCTTGCCTTGTTGCAAAAGGCAAAGATATTGTTTACCTTTTTGCAGGTCTGCCTGACCGCTACGAGTCTGAAAGTTTTGACCGCAAGGATATGTCCATTCCGGAAAATCACAATCAATTGATCGAAGCGGTCAGTCAAGTTAATTCGCATGTTGTGGTGATCCTCCTCGGTGGATCACCCATGGAACTTCCCTGGGCAGATAAAGTTCAAGGTATTCTGATGATGTATTTGGGGGGCGAGGCATGTGGCGGAGCGTGCGCGGATCTTCTTTTGGGCGATGTCAACCCCAGTGGAAAACTGGCTGAATCCTGGCCATTTCTTGTTTCTGACAATCCCTCTTATAAGTATTTCCCTGGTTACCCGTTGACGGTGGAATATCGCGAAAGCCTGTTTGTCGGGTATCGCTATTATGACACAGCAAAAAAACCGGTTCGCTACCCCTTTGGGTATGGTCTTTCTTACACCGGATTTGATTATGAAGATTTACAGCTATCTGCCACCTCAATAAACGAAAATGAATCAATTACGGTTTCTTGCAAGATCAAGAACAGTGGCAGCCGTACTGGCAAAGAGATCGTCCAACTTTATGTTGCAAAGAAATCTTCCTCAATCATCCGAGCGGAACAGGAACTGAAGGACTTTGTCAAAGTTGAATTAGCTCCCGGTGAAAGCAAGGAAATCCAATTTTCGCTTCAAGCCAGGACCCTCGCGTTCTATAATTCCTCTCTGGCCGCATGGCAGGTTGAAAGCGGAGAGTACGAGATCCGGGTCAGTTCATCCAGCCGTGATCATCGCTTGACACAAATGATTTTCATTAAAGGTACAGATCCAATTAATCTGCCTGATTATCATAATTTGGCTCCCTCATATTTCGATCTATCCAATGGCATTGAAATTTCAGATAAAGAATTTCAAGCCATTTTAGGCAGACCCATTCCTGCGCGGGAACGCCAAAAAGGATCACCTCACACCATCTGTTCCACTTTTAATGACATCAGTGATAAATGGTTGGGTAGATTGATTCTTAACATTATGAGCAAACAAGTTCACAAGATGTACAAAGACAGCCCAGACATGATCCTGATGCTCAATAACATGCTGATGGATATGCCTCTACGTTTACTCACCATGCAGGGAAATGAAAATGGCGGATTTAATCTCGTCCAAATTGAAGGGCTGGTGGATTTGTTAAATGGTCATACGATCAGCGGTTTGAAAAAATTCGCAAAGAAATCCTGAGATTAATCAGCTTTCCGATACTTGATCCAAATTTCCTACTAATATTTATAATAAAAAAAAACCGCGGAAGTTCTGGTAACTTCCGCGGTTAGCTTACACATTCAGTTTATAGTTTTGACTCTACAAACGGACCAACCTGATCCAGAGCCTCAGACAACTTTGAGGCATCCTTGCCGCCCGCCTGTGCCAGCACGGGACGTCCGCCGCCGCTGCCGCCCATGATGCCCGCAACTGCTTTCACAATGTCACCGGCATTCAATCCGCGTTTGACGAGGTCTTCTGTCACTGCGCAGATAATAGTGGGTTTTTCGTTCAGCACCGATCCAAGCGCCACTACACCAGATGGATATTTTTCTCTAAAGGCATCAGTCATCATGCGCAGGGTATCGTTATCTGCATCTTTTAACAAACAGCTCAAAACCGGCACACCCTTGATCTCTTTGGTTTGAGTCAGTTGCTTGGTGAATTCTGTTCTGACAAGCTGCTGCTTTAATTCAACCATCTCGCGCCGCAGGTCTTCATGGGCATCCATCAAAGCAGTGATCTTGGCAGGCACTTCTTCCAGGCTGGCGGTCAAAATCTTGGCAGATTTGCGCAGTGTCTTGTTGCGTTCCCGAATAACCTCGTAAGCAGCCCGACCAGTTACTGCTTCAATACGCCTGACGCCGGCAGCTGCGCTGCCCTCGCTGAGGATCAGGAAAGTGCCAATATCACCCGTGTTTTTCACATGCGTACCACCGCACAATTCATAAGAAATGGGATGGTCCGCATCAATCGTTACTGTTCTGACGACTTCACCGTATTTCTCGCCGAACAGCGCCATTGCGCCTTCAGCCTTGGCTTCTGCTAGAGACTTGGTCTTGATTGAAAGCTCGTGTTCTTCGAGAATAGCCTGGTTGACGCCAGCTTCAATTTGATCCAGCTTCTCGGCCGGGATGGCTTCATGGTGAGTAAAGTCAAAGCGCAGCCGGTCAGGCGCCACAAGTGAACCCGCCTGTCGGGCGTGTTCACCGATCACTTTATGCAGCTGGGCGTGCAATAGATGTGTGGCGGTATGGTTCCGCATGATATCCATCCGGCGCGGCTGGTCGACCATGACCACAGCCTTGTCTCCAACAGAGACTTTGCCTCGAGTGACCGTCCCAAAATGGATGATCACGCCGGTGGCCGGTTTCTTTGTTTCATTGATTTCCACCTCCCAACTTCCATCAGCCGCCTGGATCCAGCCGGTGTCGCCCATCTGGCCTCCGCTGTCGATGTAAAAACCGGTTTGGGGAACCAGAATTCCTACTTCTGTATCAGTATTGGCCGTAGTCACCTGCTCGCCATCACTGAATAACCCAATAACTTTGCCTTCAACCTTCAACCATTCATAGGGGTTATATTCAACGCCGTTGGTACCGATCTCTTTTGCCTGTTTACATTTTTCAAGCGCGGCGCTGTAAAGTTCCACGTTCTCGCCGCCCATTTTGCCCATAGCCTTGCCGCCGCCGGATTGAACTTTGTGTTCTTCCATGGCCGCTTTAAAGCCGGCTTCATCAACATTCAGATCCTGCTCCTGGGCAACATCCCTGGTTAGTTCGAACGGCAGGCCGTGAGTGGCATAAAGCTCAAATGCTTTTTTACCGTCCAGCACTTTGCCGCCGGATTTCTTAAGTTCAGCCAGCAGTTCATCCAGGTATCCGTACCCTTCTTCGACTGTGCGTGCAAAGCGTTTTTCTTCACGGGTCAAATTATCCAGAATGGTATTTCGGTTCTTTTCAAGTTCAGGGTAGGCTTCACCGTAATTGTTGATGACTACTTCAGCAACCTTGGCCAAAAATGGTTCAGTCAGACCAAGCTTGGTACCAAACCGTGCCGCCCTGCGGATGATCATACGGCAGATGTAATTGCGCCCCATGTTGCCGGGAACCACACCATCAGCAATCAAAAATGTCACAGCGCGGGTATGATCCGCGATCACCCGGTAGGGGGTGAAATTCGCATCCATTTCTTCCACGGTTTTGTTGGCCAGGGATCGTATCTTTTCAATCAATGGATACAGCAAATCCGTGCGATAGTTGGAATTCTTGTTTTGCATGATCGAAACAATGCGGTCCAGCCCCATGCCGGTATCGACATGTGTGGCAGGCAGCGGATCGAACTGGGTCAGACTCACCCGGTTGTACTGGATGAACACCAGGTTCCAAATTTCAAGGTAGCGTTTACAATCGCCATTGACGCTGCAAACATGTCCGGGCACGCCTTGCTTGTCGCAGGCTGCCGGGCCACGATCCATGTGAATTTCGCTGCACGGTCCGCACGGACCAGTTTCAGCCATTTCCCAGAAGTTATCTTTGCGTCCAAAAAACAGCACGTGGCTTGGATCCATGCCAGGTTGTTCTTTCCAGAAACTGGCTGCATCCTCGTCTGTGGGAAGGCTGCCTTTATCGTCTTTGAAAACTGAAGTGTAAAGGAATTTCGGGTCGATGCCCCATTCCTTGGTTAATAACTCCCATGCCCAGGCGATGGCTTCTTTCTTGTAATAATCGCCAAAAGACCAGTTGCCTAACATTTCAAAAAAAGTATGGTGCGAATCGTCCTTGCCCACATCTTCAAGGTCGTTGTGTTTTCCGGCTACGCGCATACATTTCTGTGAATTGACAGCCCGGGTATAAGGCCGGTTATCCGTGCCTAAGAACACATCCTTGAATTGCACCATGCCCGCATTGGTGAAAAGCAGCGTGGCATCCCCGCCTGGAACCAGTGATGAAGAAGCAACAAAAGTATGCCCCTTTGAAATGAAGAAGTCGTTGAAGGATTGCCTGATCTCAGCGCCGGTCTTTGGTTTTGACATGAATTTCACCTGGTATGTATAAGATTTTTCGACTAATTCTTAATTATATTCGATAACTGCGTTAAAACAGAAAACCGCGGAAGGGATTCCGCGGTTCATAAGTCACAAAAGTTCTAACGGCTGACGGCTACCTTCAACACCTGACCCTGCTGGTCAAGCGTCACTTTGGCAAAATGCTTGTGGATCTTTTCGGATTGGTTGATTTGTTTACTGAACGAGACCACCACCCGTTTTGGCTGGCTGACGCTTTTGCCACCACCCGATACCATGCGAGCCTGCTGGTTTTGAATGCGTACTTCAGCGTACTCGATCCCCGGCAGGTAATCTTTAACCAGTTCTTTGGCTGTCGAAACCATTCTTGGGGTGACGGTCGCGCTTTTCTCGTCGTAATTGGTGCGGTCGCAGATGGTTTTTACCACCGGTGCTGCGGCTTCACGTCCAAGATTTTTGGCTGCTCCCTGATAGGGATCGTAAGCGATCAGCGGGTCGCCGTAGAGGATAAATGAGATCAGTGTCTTCTGGTCTTCGCCATCCAGGTAACCCTGGCGGCGGTTCATTTCCCGCACAAAATCCACCTTGGCTTTGATAAAGGCATTGCCAATTGCCAGGCCTTCCGAGAGGTTTTTCAAAATCAGATACCCGATCAGGTCGGCCCCGATCAACGGTGTGCTGATGGAACCATAAGCAATGGTGGATGATCCGATCATGGCCAATACACCTATGCCGGTCATGGTCAGTGCAATGGATTCCTCTTCCTTTTTGCCAAAGATGTGGCCGCCGTAGCAGGCTTCACTATAGACGATGCGGGGACTGTTTGAGTTCTTGACCAGATCAGAGGGTTTCATGGCCGTCGGATAATCCGGACCGCTTAATTTGTCTGCCGGGTCTTTTTGCCCGTACCAGTCGCTACCGTCTTCAACACCATGTAGATTGAAGAATCCGATGGGTGCCGTGGTCAGTTTGGATCCTGAAAAGGCCGGTGTCTTGCCGTTTGGAGAAAGGAAAAGGTTCTTCCCTTCACCGATGGGACGAAAGGCCGCCAATGAAGAACGTTTCCAAATTGAAGCGGTGTAACCAATGTTGCCATAATTTTTAAACCAGGGCATATTCCACACCCGCACCATATTCATGATGCGGTTCACCCAGGTTTGCATATGCGCTTCTTCCAGGTGATATTGAACAGTATTGCGGATCTGGGTCAGCAGCAGCCCCACTTCGCTGCCCGCTTCACCGGGTAAACGGCCTACCGGCCAATCTGAGACGAAATAATTGGTATCAAGCGATCCGTACGGGTTATCTGATTTCACTTCCGCGTCTGAATCATCAGTGGGATTGGGCAGCTTATGGAATGGAACAATGCTTTCTCCGCCAACGATCAAAACACAGCCAATACGTTCACCCTTCTTTTGCAGCGCCTTATCAAGGTCTGCCAAAACCAGTTTGATTTTCCAGGGGTCAATTGTGTCAATTGGGGTGATGCCGTATTTACCGCATATCTCAAGATCATCCGGCATGAACAGAATCGAACTCCAGGCATTTTTCTCCTGAATGGATTTCATCAATTTCTTTAATTCATCCTTGATGACCTGGGTGCTTTGAGCGCCGTATTGGGTTTCTAGTCCCTTTTTCATGCTCAAAATAACATAAGCCGGAAAACGGTTATCTGAATTAGTGATGACTGGTTGATTGATGCTTTCAGCTACTTTTTTAAGCTCTTCTTCTACTTCTTTAACCGTTGAGCTTTTTTGAGCAGGTTTCTGTTTGGTTTCCTGGAATCTTGGATGTTCCTGGTAACCACCATCATCGGTGGGCAGAACTTTGTAACCATCAAAACTGCTCACCTCAGTCCGCAGCGGTTGTTCAAATTCTGGTACAGCTGCGTTATCCGCTTCAGTTTCAGGTTCTGCGTAAGCAGTCGCCCCGACAGTGGTCGGATATGAGGCAAAGGAGTTTACACTTGGAGTGCCCTGACCGGCATTCAGTATGTTCATGCCCAGTTTGCCAGCCACTTCAGCAGGCACGCTGAAACTTGCGACGATCTCCATCTTGGAAGGATAGAGCGGTTTGTAGGCAAAGTTGCTGCCCCACATTCTGGTCGGCACCTGTGCGGATGCATCACTTGAGGCGCACAAATGCATCATTTTGACCGCTTCATCATCATTTCCGGTATCCATCCAGGCTTTCGCTAGGATAAGATTGACTTGCAGACATTCCGGCCAGCGCTTTTGATACAAACGCGCCAGGTTTAACAAAGAGGTCGAATCAGAAGTCTCAGAGGTTATCTCGAGATGAAGCAGATCAGCCAGCTCTGGATGGGAGGAATCGCCCATTACAGACATTAACAGGCTTTGAGCTTCTTCAACTTTATGGTTCGCCAACGATTGCCTAACCATCAAGAGTTTGGTGCCCCACTCTGGCAATTCAACCAGTTGACTGGGTTTCTCACCCAGGCTTTGCAGAACACCGTTGCATTTCTTGGCTTGCGCAGGTGCTTCACTCAAGAAAAGCTCAACCCCGATTTTAAGTGCATCCACATACAGCGGATCAGATTTCAGAATCCGGTCTAAAACTTGCGCAGCTTGTTGAGGTCTGCCTTCGTTAAGCAGTGAAAGTGCATAATACAGGTTAACCTCAAGGTCGCCTGGAAAAGCCGATAACCAGACCAGTGCAGCCTGCCGCGTAAACCTGAAGGATTTGGCGTCCAATCCATTTTTGAGCAGCTTTAACAAATGTTCTCGATCCATCATCTGGACTTTTTGCGGGGTTGGTGAAATGTTAGAGATCATGATTGAGAACTCGCTTCCTGTGAGTGATGGACCAGCTTCAATGCCAGTAATGCGCCAAGCTGCCTGCGGATGGTGACATCTTGCGGATCAATTTGCACGGCTTTTTGTAATACTTGTTCTGCCGCGTTGTAATTTTTTGAGTTTCGGTACAAATTCGCTGCCGCCAGGTAGCTTCGCGTATCGTTGGGAGCCGCTTCCATGGCTTGCTTCAAAGCATCTAATGCCTTCGTGAATTCGCGCTGCTGTTCGTACACCTTGCTCAGCATCAGATAGCCCTCGGTATTGGTGGTTTTTTGGGCGATCCCCTGGCTGAGGTGGTGGATGGCCTGGTCAAGTTGACCGGTTTCAGCACTAATTTTACCCAAAAACAGATGCAACTCGGGTTCATCTGGCTCTACCTGCAAAGCACGTTTGGCTGTCCGTTCAGCATCGGCGGTATCGCCGTTTTCTTCCTGCGCGGAGGCCAGCATTTTCATCAAATCTACATTCTCGGGATATTTATCAGAGAATGAAGAGATCAATTCTTTTGCGTAAGCCCCACCGTTGATTTCTTTTACCAGGTTGACGTGTTCGACCATGGTTTGCACGGTCACATTATCGCATTGATTCGTCATTTCAAGCGCGGCCAGGGCCTGTTGTTTTTCGCCGCGTTCATGCAATACCTTAGCAAGGAACAAAATGGCATTGGCGTCTTTCTTATTCTGGGTAACGGCTGTCCTCGCTTGGTCCAGCGCCTTATCCAGGTTGCCATTCGATAGATGGATCTTGCCGCTCATCAAATAGGGTTTGATCGAGAACGGATTAACCTGGCTGGCCTTTTTGGCGGACTCTAAAGCCTGATCCAACTGGTTGCAGTTGGATTGCGCTTCAGCCAGTGCTTCCCAGGCTTCGTATAAATTTGGGTTTTGCTTGGTAAGCGGAACCAGAATTGCGACTGCTTTTTCAGCTTCACCTTCAATTGTAAAAGCCTTGCCCAATTCGAGCGCCACTTCTGAATGTTCACTATTCTTCTCGTAAGCCGCTTGAAGCTGCACAATGGCATTCTTGTTGTTGCCGTAATTCTGCCAGAGTTCCGCAGCTTTTAATCGCCATCTCAACTCATTCGGCCAATCGTTGATGGCTTGTTCAAGATCGTTGATGGCCAGATCCAGTTTGCCGAGATGTTCATAGATCAATCCGCGCAGCGCTACCGCAGCCGGGATTAAGGGGTCGTTGGCAATCAAAGAGTTCAAAGTTTCGAGTGCCGCTGATGATTCACCGTCAGCCTGAACGAGTGCCAGCTCGAACATGACCTTTGAATTCGTCGGGAATTTTCTTGCCACCTGCAAAGCCGTGGATTCCTGTCCGCTGGCGTGCAATGCTGCCACCATCGCAGCGGCATCTTCAGGGGTGGGAGTCACCAGTGCGAAGGCTCTGATATTTTCAGGTTCGGGGGCTGCGCACATCCTGCCGCGCAGCAGCCAGCGTTCCACTTCCTTTTCTTCTTTTCCACCTGTTAATCCAACCAGCCAATCCAGTTCTTCTTCGAACTTGATCTTGCTCAAGAACGCAGCCGGGCTGTGAACTTCAATAGACAGTAAATTGGACGGAGATTCAAATTCTTTTGCCCTTGTCAGAGTGGATAAGGCTTGCAGTACGCCGCCCAGGTGCCAGCTGTTATTGCTGGCGTTCTCAACACTAAAATCAAGTGCTTCATTCCAACGCTGCAAGGCAACTGCAGCCTTAACCATTAACCGGACCAATCCAAGGCGAAGATGCAGTTCTTTTTGACCAATTTCCTCTTTTGCATTGAGAAGTTCGTCAAATACTGCTTCTGCATCCGCCAAATGGCCGGTCATTAGCGTTAATTGAATTCCGGCAAGTTTCGTTGAAAGAGAGTCTACCTTGCCGATTTTTTCAAATAACTGTTGCGCTTCAATGGCCTGGTTATTCTCAAGAAGTTTATTGATGATTAATGCTGTCAAATGATCATTGGATACAGAATCAGTCTCACTCGCAGAAATAGTTTGATAGAGTTCTTCACCTGGTAGTTCACCCAATGCCAAGGTGGATTCGAGTGCCATAATTCTGGCGTCGGCATTATCAGGGTCCCCATTAAGCCACAACGCGCATACTTCCAGACAGGTTGCAGCTTTACCCTGCATGAGCAATATCCTGGCTTCAATGGAACGGTTGGCATAATTGGATGCTGCCAGTTTCTTCCATTCTTCCGGCATAAAGACAACTGATAAGGATTCGTCTTGAGCGATATCACTATCACTTTGAACCAGGCTCATGGCTTTATCAAGGTCGCCTGTCTTGACCAGCACATCTGCCTTCAAACATGGCACAAGTCCGGTGGAATCGCTCATTTGGTCGAGAAGTTGAACTGCTCTGCCAAAATGACCCAACATGTACTCATACCCTGCCAGGTCCAACCCGGCGGATAAAGAAGCATGACCTTGATAGCGGTAATCCAGGCAAGTTAGTGCGGCTTCGACGTCGTTGGTTTGGTCAAACAATTTTGCAGCTGAAAGCAGTTCGCTCTCAGAAGAATCAACTGACAGACTTGTTTTGATATTTTCAAGTAATTCCACTGCTTCTTCTGACTTGCCATTTCGGATCTTTGTCTCAGCCAGTTTCAAACGCAGCAGCGGATCATTGGATTTCAACTCGATGATCGTGGATAGTTTATCTTCCGCGGCATCGCTCTTGCCTAAACCGGTTGCGAAATCCGCAAACCACAAGGCGCTTTCAACGATCTGCGGCGCCACATCCAGTACACGTTCAGCCTGCACCAGCGCATCGGATACTTCGCCTGCCATGCCGTAGATGTTGGCCATGATCTTGCGCAGCCCAACCCACTCGGGTTGTGAATCCACGGCTTGTTTGATCGCTGCCAGTGCCACTTCGAACTTACCCATGAATGCAGAGGTCAACGCAAATCCGGCCTGTATTCTCTCCCACAGGGATTTATCCACCGTGGTCTGTTTTTCAAGTAATCGTGAATAAAGGTTATAGGCTTCAGAATAATTTTTCTTGCTGACCAGCAGTTCAGCCTTTACCAATTGGGCGTGCGTATGGTCTGAATCCTGTTCCAGGTACCGATCCACAATGGATTCAACTTTTTCCATCTCTTGATTCGAAATGGATTTCGGTTCACCAGAATAATGCATATCCATACCCACCACGGCTTCAGCATAGGTCAGCGCTGTGGGGGTATTGGTTGGGGTTTGTGATAATTTACCCTGCAGAACAGACTTTGCCTCGCTATGTTTGCCATTCTTGATCAACTGGGCGGCAAAAGCCTGGGCAATTTCTTCGTTTTCGGGGTACTTTGAATAAAGCGATATTACCAAAGCGTCATATTCGGGCATGCCAAGTGTTTTCATGGCGTCCAATTGCAGCACACCGATGAAGGCATCTTGATCTTCTTCCGCCAGATCGCTCAACAGCGGCAGCGCTTCGGAAGCAGAACCACTGTCCATAAGCTGTTCAGCCAGTCGGCGTTTGATTTCACGGTCAGCCGGCAGCGCCGCGAGACCTTGCCGCAGGGTTTCAATGGCCTGTCTGAATTCTCCACCTTTGACCTGCAGTTCTGACAACCCGATCCATGGATCAGGATCATCAGTACCCATGTCAATGGCTTTCTGGAAGAATTCCAGTGCGTTATCGCGGTTACCGGTCATGGCATAAGCCTTGCCGTTGATTGCCATGGCGCTTGAATTCGTTGGGTCCTGTTCAAGGATCTGCGAGGTTATTGTGAATACCTCATGTGATCTGCCGGCCGCAATGGCCGAATCCGCGAACTGCAGCAAGTCCATAACAGCCGGGGATTCAACTTCCACCAGTTGCTTGCGCACTTTGTAACAGGCATCTGAGTTGCCCACGCGGGCATAACAATCGGCCAGTTTGCGCAGCATGACCGGTGAATTTTCTCCTGCCAGAGATGCAAACTCGAACAGCGGAAGAGCTTCTGCATAATTCGCCGAGGCATAATAAGTTTCAGCCGAAGCCTGGGTGGCGCTCAAGCTGGCTGGATTTTTTGCATGCAAACTGGCGGCCATTTTTACAGCTTCTTTTTTGGCGCCAAGTTCTATCAGCGTATTGACCATGTCACCGGGTGCCCAATTTGGGTTGAACCTTGGTTGAAATTGTACGGCTGAATCATAAGTGCGGTCATCAACGCTGATGAAAGCCTTTTCACATTCCATCTTTGCGAGTTCAGGGTTTCCCGCTGCCTGGATTTTCTTCGCTTGACTTAATCCCATGATGGGTTTGGCTTCCAATTCATCAGAGGCCTCACCTTGCACGATCACGCCCACGCTGGCCAGTTCCTGTGCCAGAATGGGATTATTTTCCTGATCGAGTTGATATTTTCGGATTTGCTCAACATACTCAAGTTTGTTTCCGGTTTGTTCAAGCACAGAAAGGTTTTGTATTTTGATGCCGGTTGAGATGGCACCTAAAATATCGCTTGCTTTTTCAAGCAGGTTCGACGCCAGTTCAGTTTCACCGGCAATTTGAGCCACACTGGCGATTTGTTTGTACAACATGGATTGTTGTAAAGATTTTTCGGGATCTTCCAAAACATCCTTGAAAGATTTATCGGTTGATTCTTCAATCTTGTATTTACCCGCAACCAATTGCGCCGTGGATTGAGCCAGTTCCTTCTCGTTGATTGAGATCAAGAATTGAAGTGCCTTTTCGATGACGGCAGCTGGCTGGTCTTGTAATGCCTTGACCAGTTTTTCGGCTTTATCGGTCTCGGTGATCGGCAAACTGATCACAGAAAAAACCAGCGGCTCAATTCCTTGTTCTGCGGTTTGAAGTTTCAAAAGGTCAAATAAAAAATCATCCTGATCTTTGATCAAGTTGACGACCACGATCAAAGCAGTTCCCCAAATGGTATACAGGGATTTGACATCGGTCAGGTGCATTCGATTGACAATTTCCAGCAGGGTATGACGCCAGGCGGGTGCAATTTTACGTTTTTCGATCAAAACGACGGCTAATTTTGCGGCTTCCTCCAGCGTGGCTGGCGGGTTGTGCTGCTGCAAAAAGGATTCGAAATTTACCATGCACTCTTCAAGCAGAGCTACGGGCATCCGGCCGTCTGGATAGTTGGATTTCAACAATTCCTGATTAAAAGCCAATAATCCCATGGTTCCGGGATTAAGTTTTTGGCTTGCAGCCAGATCAGCTATTTGTTTGGTTAGTTCGCCTGTGGACCGGGTGAGAAAGATCCAAACTTTTTCGTCAGTCCTGAGCGACCGAACCAGGCAAGAGGCGTAATCTGTCGCTTCTAGACTCCCCAGGGTATTGCGCAATTCCAGCACCTGCATGGCAGCTCCCTTCCGCGATCAAAACGGAATAGAATTAATTAATTGATCTGTAAGACAAGTCCGTAGGCTGCAGCTAAAAGGATGATTCCCAATAGCAGGAGCAAAATACCAATACCAGCAGTGGTTTTTACCATGTTGTTAAGCGCTTCGATCAACGTGCGGGCATTACCCACCAGGCCGGATATTTCTTCAGTGATCCCTTTTTGCGCCAATTTCGCGGTCTGATCAGCGATGGTGCGTAATTCTTTGCCCATCAGTTTGCCGATCAGCGTGTACACGCCGATGCCAAGCATCACAATACCGCAAATCAATAATGCGGTGGCCATAGAAAGAAGAAAGTCATTAACTGTCATAGAAAACATCGTGCCCTCCAGATATAAATAATCTAAAGGGCATGATGCAAGGTTTATGCCAATACATTTCTTAACGGGGATTCAGAATATCGCGTGGGAGGTCGCCCAGCGCGATGGTTTCGCCGTCGCAGAAGATCAAAGCGCGCTCAATGGCATTTGCCAGTTCACGAATGTTGCCTGGCCAATCGTACTTGAGCAGTGCTTCCATGGCCTGCGGTGACACGCCGGTAATATTGGCGCCCTGCCGGCCGTTGTTCTGCCGGATGAAGTAGCCCACCATCTCTGGAATATCCACTTTGCGTTCGCGCAGCGGAGGCAGGTCGAGATCGATTTTCTTCAAGCGGTAATAAAGATCCTGCCTGAAGCTGCCTTCTTTGACCATGGCTTGCAGATCGCGGTTCGACGCCACGATCACTTGAATATCAACATTGATCAGTTGGGTACCGCCAACCCGCATAAAGGAATGGGTTTCTATGGCGCGCAGTAGTTTGGCTTGAATCTCCAGCGGCATGGACGAGATCTCATCCATAAACAAGATGCCGTTGTCAGCAACTTCCATCAATCCAAGTTTCTTGCGGTCCGCGCTGCTGAATGCGCCGGCTTCGTGACCAAACAGTTCAGATTCCAGCACCGTGTGCTGTATGGCAGCGCAGTTGATCGCGATGAAGGGTTTGCTCGCCCGCGGTCCGTTGGCATGGATGTACTGCGCCAGCACATCTTTACCAGTGCCGTTTTCACCGGTGATCATCACTGACACCTGCGCTTCTGCAGCCTTCAGAGACTGTTCGACCACCATCTTCATCAAGGGGGTTTGCCCGATGACGAAGTTGCTTTTTTTCATCTGCTGTTCGCGGTAATGAGCGATTTCACGCCGCATGGCTACGATTTCAAGTGCCTTGGCTAAAGATTTATCCAGTTGAGCAAAATCAAGAGGTTTTTGCAGAAAATCGAGGGCGCCGTTTTTCATGGCATCCACGGCGGTTTCGATATCGCCAAAACCGGTGATCACGATGATGGGAGGACGCACGGCCAGCATGGCTGTTTCCATGATCAGGTTCGGTCCATACCCGTCAGGAAGCTGCACATCCAGCAGGATCACATCTCCCTCGCCCTTTTTCATTCGATCTCGGGCTTCAGCCAGGGTTCCGGCCTCAATGATCTCGTGTCCTTTGGCTTTTAGAAATTCGCCAATATTTTGCCGGGCACTTTCTTCATCATCCACGATCAAGACACAAAAACTCATGCTACTTCTCCATCTTCAGCAGGTAATCTAACGGTAAAAACCGTACCGCCTGGAAACGAGTTTACACTAATACTGCCCTTGTGTGCAGTGACTATCTGTTTTGTAAGGAACAATCCGAGTCCGGTGCCTTTTTTGCGCGTGGTCATATACGGAGAGAACAAATGCTCTTTTACATCTTCCGGTATGCCCGGTCCATTATCCGTAATGCTGATATCCACGAACGGATGATTGGCAATCTCCTTATTCATCACAGCAGTGACGGCCAGCGTGTCGCCTTTCTCGGTCATGGCATCCAGCGCGTTGGTAATAAGGTTTGTAAACACTCTGTCTAATGATTTTGGATCCCCCATGATCTTTGACAGATTGGCTTCAATGTTAAAAACCGGGTTGACATTCACTTTAGCAAATTTTGGCCGCCAACGGTCAATGATTTTGTGAAGATACTGGTCGAGATCGATCAACTCCATCTGGGTATCCACTGTGCGGACGGAGGACATCAAGGATTCGAGCAGGTTGTTTAAACGCGTACAATCGTTTTGAATGCGGCCGATGTTATCCTGGTTGGGATCGTCCGGCGCCAGTTTCATTCCCAGCAATTGAATGCCGGTGTAGATGCTGTTGATGGGATTCCGCAGATCGTGCGCAATCGCCGCAGTGTAATCACCCAGCAGTGCCCGGTTTTCGAGCTGCTGGGTTAAAGCTTTTTGCTGCTCATTTTCGCTGATGTCAGAAAGCAGCACTTCTATCGAATAAACCTTTTTATCCCTCATCACCGGAATAACCTTCATCTGGGTCGGAAACGATTGCCCATTGCGGCGATTGAGGTTGGCTTTTCCTAGGTTGTGGGTCGTGTTGCCCTTTTTGGCGTCTTCAAGTGCTGGCTGCAGCTTGTCGGTGCCGATCAGCACATTATCATAAGGCTGCCCCAGCACTTCCTGTTCGGCATAATTGAGCATCCATTCCGCCGCCTGGTTGATCTCAATGATCTCGAGGTCGGTGTTGAGCATGATCACAGCTTCCTGCATGTTCTCGAAGGTTGCGTTGCGCGCCACCATGCGCTGCTGCTCGAACACAATGCGGTCCTGCAGATTTTTGATCAGCATTGATTTTTGCAAAAAGTTCAATATATGAATTGAAAGATATTGCAGCACGCTGATGCGCAGTTCTCTGGGCAGCACACCCTTGCCGCACACCACGATTATGCCGATGGCAGCATCATCCAGTTTGAGCGGAGCGGTTGCCACGTATTCAACCGCATTCATGCGGGCATACTTGTGAATTTCGGTGATCGCCCTGTCTCCCGGGTTCCAGATGGATGCATCCGTCAGGCGGATTAGATCGGTCGAAGGCAATTCCGCAGGCAGATCAGTGGATCGTCCGTGCAGGCAGACGCATTTCAAACTCGGATAGCTTGGGTCCGCCTGGAAGATCGCAGCGGTTTCCACATTCAAGATCAGGCAGATCAAACGCAGCAGCTGCGGCAGGATCTGATTGACATCCGAGCCCTCTGACACTTTGGTCAGCAGGATCAATTGATTGATCAACCCTTCAATTTCAGGCTCCAGATCAGAGACACTGGACTGGTGCGCCATAATACGGATCACCACCAAATGTGAAGAGGAACCGATGAAATCAAATCTCACCCTGGCGTGGATGGGTGTTTGTCCGCGCCGGTTCAGATCAATTTCTTTGATTTCACCCGAAGATATGGTCTTGATATCCAGATTTGGGAATAGAAAACCGGTGTTCTTGTCGCGCAGATCGGCGGTCGTAAAAGAAGTCGTCTTTATTAGACGGCTGTTCAAGAAAAGGATTTTATCGGCTGAGAGGTCGACCAGGGCGCAGGGTTCTTCCTGCAGGTTCAACAAGGCGAAAACTTCCTCGGCTCCGGGGCCGCTCTTGCCAAGCAGGTTTGATGTGATCTGCGATGTGAATGATTTCATTTTCCCTTGGCCATGGCTTTTCTAAGGTGGGCAGGCAAAATACCTTCGATCGCACGATATTTGGCAACGGTTCGTCTGGCGACATCAAATCCCTTTTCAGAGAGCAGTTCAACCAGATCGGAATCACTGTAAGGCTTGGATTCACCTTCAATGATCTCTTTCAACACGCTGCGGATATTTAAACTGCGGTCAAAAAAGGATGAGAGCGGCACAATCCGCCGGTTGGGCATTTGCACAGCCTTGTTTGCCACAGCTCGCGAGATCGTGGATTCGTGTACTTCCATCTCGCGCGAGATTTGTGCGCGTGTGACTGGCTTAAGATATTTTTCGCCGTGCAAAATGAACTCGCGCTGTAGGCTCACCACTCGCATCAACAGTCTTTCCATGGTGTGGTTGCGCTGCTGCAGGCATTTCACAAACAAAGAAGCCTTTTCAAGGTCGCCCTTGAGGTCGCCTTTGGTTTCGGGGCTGGCTTCTTTGATCGCCTGTTTGAACATCGGATTGACCTGCAAGGTTCCGCTGATCGGCATGATGATCTCAACGATCAATGGTTTTGCAGGGTCGTCATTCAAATAGTTGATCAAAATATCAGGCTGGTGGTAAACCTGGGTTTCTTCGTGTGCGGGCTGGCGGATATCGCCCCAATGGGCTCTCGCCGGAAACGGATAGAGGTTTTCACTGATGAATTGGGCTGCAAGTGTGATTTGTTTGACCGGTACGTCAAATTTATGCGCCAGCTCAGGATATTGGTGATGGCTTAATTGATCCATACCTTCACGGATGCAGCGTTCAGCTGCCGCAGGCACGGAATCATGTGTTTCCTTGAGCAACTCAAGCTGCACCAGCAGCGCTTCTTGCGGTGTGCTTGACCCCACCCCCACCGGGTCCGCCAATTGGATCAGGCGTTTGACTTTTTCAACCTCCGAGATGGGCACGTGGGTATAACGTGAAACTTCCATCAAGGTGGTGGTGAGCAAACCGTCTTCGTCCAAATGCGTCAGCAGATAAGCCGCCAGCGCGCGCTGGTTGGGATCAAGATCTGGGGCGATCTGTTTTAAAACATATGCAGGCAGCTCTTCCACTTCTGGCGCAAACGGCTCGTCATCCATGGTGTTGTCGACATAATCTTTTTGAGAAATAAATTCTTCGCGGGGAGAAAGAAAAACAACCGGTTCTTCAGAATTCAGGTTGGCCGGCAGGCTGCACACCGGACATTTGCCTGGGTCGGTCAGCAGACGGTGGCAGGTCGGACATCTGCGTTCCTCCACCATTTCGAGCGCCGGGTTTGAAGCCAGCTCGGAATCGATCTCCTGCTGAAGTTCTTCGGTCGTCAGGCTTAACAAGGTCATTGTTTGAGCCAAATGGGCGGTGGTTAATGGTCGCAATCCTGTCGTTTGTCTTTGTAACATGGCCATCCATCCTCTGAAAAGAGTATAGCGTATTTTGTTTTTTAGTGCAACTTCTATGCCAAGCAATTTTCGCCTAGATGGTAGAATAAGTGCGCAAATGGAGGCATTTTGGAAGAATTGAGTATCATCGGCGGTGGTCTGGCGGGTTCTGAAGCCGCCTGGCAGGCAGCACAAATGGGTGTGCAGGTAAAGCTTTATGAGATGCGCCCCCTAAAATCAACGGATGCGCATGTCAGTGATTCCCTGGCTGAACTGGTGTGTTCAAATTCGCTTGGCTCCACCTTGCGCAACCGTCCCTCAGGCTTGCTTAAAGAAGAATGCAGCCTTCTCAAGTCGCTCTTGGTGTCTTGCGCAGAAGAAAGCGCCATCCCCGCCGGGGATGCACTCGCCGTTGACCGTGAAGTATTTGCTTCAAAAGTTACCCAACACATCGAATCGCATCCAAACATTACCGTCATTCGGCAGGAGGTCACCAACATTCCAGACGGACCGGTCATCATAGCCACCGGCCCGCTTACATCTGATTCACTGGTGGCGTCCATCCAACACATCACCGGCGCGCGCAAGTTGTTTTTTTATGATGCACTCGCTCCAATTGTGAATGCGTCAACCATCGATATGACTATTGCTTTTAGAGCATCTCGCTATAAATATGAAATCGATCCTCACGGCGATTACATTAATTGCCCCTTTACCGAGGAACAATATTTCACATTCCTCGAGGCTCTCAAATCCGCGAAACGCATCCCTTTAAAAGAGTATGACGTCGATATTATTAACGGAGTACAGGTAAATCAGCCTGCTTTCTTTGAGGCTTGCCTGCCGGTCGAGGTGATGGCAGCCCGAGATCCGTTGGTGCTGACCTTCGGTCCCATGCGTCCGGTTGGGCTTCGAAACCCCAATGACGCCCAACGTCCTTTTGCAGTGGTTCAGCTTCGACAGGATGATCTGGCCGATACCCTCTACAACCTGGTCGGATTTCAAACCAACCTGCTACATTCCGAACAGGCTCGTGTTTTTCGTCTGATTCCCGGTCTTGAAAAAGCGGAATTTATTCGCTTTGGCCAAATGCACCGTAATACCTACATCAATTCACCAGATCTGCTCAACAGCACCCTGCAATCCCGCACGCGTCCTGACCTGTTCTTCGCCGGCCAAATCGCCGGCATCGAAGGCTACATTGGCAATATCGCATCGGGGCTGTTGGCAGGAATTAATGCCGCCCGTTATGTTAAAGGGCAAAATCCGGTGGCATTTCCACTTGACACCATGATTGGCGCGCTGCATCATTACATTGCCAATGCCAACGCGGATCGTTTTCAGCCTATGAAAGCCAATATGGGCTTGCTGCCGCCGCTTGAGATCATGCGCCGCAACAAGCAGGAAAAAGGGTTCATCCATGCCAAGCGTTCGCTCA
This sequence comes from uncultured Anaerolinea sp., assembly GCA_964597505.1. Classification (GTDB taxonomy): domain Bacteria; phylum Chloroflexota; class Anaerolineae; order Anaerolineales; family Anaerolineaceae; genus UBA6107. The sequence goes on from CAZQXI010000005.1 coordinate 206,166, forward strand.
GGTCTCTCAAGGATTTCAGCGAAACAACTTTGAATTAGGAGGGTGCCATGATGAAAAACAAACTCAAAACCATTTCATTTATTGCAATGGCGCTTTTGATTTTGGTCATCGCCATCCTTCTTTTGAATTACCGCACTCAACCAACCCAAACCTTTAATGCCGACCGCGCCTGGCAGGATGTGCAGGCCCAGATGGATATGGGGCCGCGCACGCCCGGTTCCGAAGCCCACCAACAAGTGGTCGATTATTTTCAAACAGAACTCCAAAAAGCCGGCTGGAAGGTTGAGATCCAGCAAACCGAACGCATGGGGCATCCCATCCAGAATATCATTGCCAAACGCGGCAGCGGTTCAACCTGGGTGATCTTTGGCGCCCATTACGATTCCCGCCTGGCCGCGGACCATGACCCTGTTGCCGCCAACCAAACTTTGCCCGTTCCCGGCGCGAATGACGGCGCCTCAGGCGTTGCAGTGCTGCTTGAAATGGCAAGGGTGCTGCCCAAAACTTCAGACAAACAGGTCTGGCTCGTTTTCTTTGACGCCGAAGACCAGGGACGCATTGAAGGCTGGGACTGGATTCTGGGGTCTCGCGCTTTTGCTGAATCACTGACTGACAAACCCGATGCGGTAGTCGTTGTGGATATGATCGGAGACGCTGATCTCAACATCTATCGCGAAAAATCGTCTGATCAAGCCATCACCGATTCCATTTGGCAAACCGCGGTAGACCTTGGTTATGCCGATCAATTTATTAACCAGGAAAAATACAATATTCTCGATGACCATCTGCCTTTTCTCGAATTGGGCATCCCTGCCATTGATATTATTGATTTTGATTATCCCTATTGGCATACCATCGCAGATACTCAAGAACATATCGACTCGAACAGTCTGGCAATTGTCGGCAATACATTGATCACCTGGATTCAGGGAGATTTAGGTCTGAAATAACCCTCGTAAAGTGGCATTGGATTTGCCATACTTCAATAATGCCTATACTTGTTTTCGGATAGTGAATCCAACCCACCATCACCCCTTCGTTCAAACAAGATTTCAACACTAACGTCTTCAGGTTTCTGACGGAAATTATCGAATTCTTTAGAAACATGAGATAATTATGCCTGACAAAACTTGATAAGGACTTATGGACTAATGAACAAACCCAACGCCTTCATCCCGCCTTCAGACCGTATTTCATCCTTCGAGCCCTATTTCTTCGCTACACTTGGCACAAAACTGGCTTCTCTAAAAGCAGCCGGCATGGATGTCATTCGTCTGGATATGGGTGCTCCTGACTTGCCCCCTGAAAACTTCATTATCGACGCCCTGGTGGATAATGCCCGCAAACCGGATACTCACAGTTACACCGCCACCGGCGGCAGCCTTGAATTCAAACAGGCGGTCGCAGATTATTACATGGACCGCTTTGAAGTCAGTCTTGACCCGAAAACAGAGATCATTGGCCTGATCGGTTCAAAGGAAGGCGTTTTCAACCTCAGCCAGGTCATCCTCAACCCCGGGGATGTAGCCCTTGTGCCTGATCCCGGCTATCCCGTTTATAGCGCCAGCGGCATTATTGCCGGTGCCGAGATTTACAACGTACCCCTCGAAAGTAAAAATGGCTTTCTGCCAGATTTGAACGCCATCCCCGCGGATATTCTCAAACGCGCAAAATTACTCTGGTTGAACTATCCCAACAATCCCACCGGGGCTGTTGCATCCATGGCTTTTTTCGAACAGGTTGTGCTTTTCGCCCGCGAACATCGCATCCTTATCGCCCACGATGCGCCTTATGCTGATGTCTGTTTTGATGGTTATAACGCACCCAGCATCATGCAGATTCCTGGCGCCCGTGAAGTGTCGGTTGAGTTCAATTCACTCTCCAAGACTTACAACATGGCCGGATGGCGTTTGGGCATGGCTGTGGGTAATGCGGATGTGATTGAATACCTCTTCAACTACAAAAGTCAGATGGATTCTTCCACCTTCGCCCCCATTTATTCTGCCGGCATCGCCGCCCTCACAGGTGACCAGGCCTGGCTCGAAGGACGTAATTTAACCTACAAAAAACGTCGTGATTTGATCGTGAATGGTCTCAGGCAGGCAGGGTTTACCCTTGAAACACCTAAAGCTGCCATCTACGTTTGGGCTGCCTTGCCCAACGGCGAAAAAGATTCAGTGGCTTACTGCGCCAAAATGCTTGAAGAAACAGGCGTCAGCACCACTCCTGGCGTTGTTTATGGTCCGCACGGCGAAGGTTACCTGCGCATCTCGCTGGGCACCGCCACGGATCGTGTGGAACAGGCCATGCAGCGCATTGTGAAATGGACAAACGGTAAATAATCATGTCAACTAAAAAAACTCAACCCACTGCACGCCCACGTGAACGGGCCTTTATGGTGGGCGTTGAAATTCGTCAGGAACCTTCCTTGATCTCTTTGGATGATTCCTTGAGCGAGCTTGCCCGCCTGGCGGATACCGCCGGTCTTGAAATTGTCGGAGAGACCAGCCAAAAATTGGATACCCCCAATCCCAACACTTACATCGGCTCCGGCAAGGTCGAAGAAGTGGTTGCGTTGGTTGAAGAAACCCTCACCGACGTCGTCCTCTTTGACAACGAACTTTCCCCCCGCCATTTGCGCGAATTGGAAGAAAAACTCGGTATCCATGTGCGCGTGGTGGATCGTACCGCCCTCATTTTGGATATTTTTGCCCAGCACGCCCACACCAGCGAAGGCATTCTGCAGGTGGCACTTGCCCAATATGAATACCGCCTGCCCCGTCTTACCCGCGCGTGGACCCATCTTGCCCGCCAGGGCGGTGGAGGCGGCGGACGCGCCGGTTCGGTTGGTGGCGTTGGCTTACGTGGCCCCGGTGAAACCCAGCTTGAAGTGGACCGCCGTGAGATTCGCAAACGCATCAAGTTCCTCAAGGATGAACTCGAAAAAGTTCGCGCACACCGACAGCGCTATCGTGCTCAGCGTAAACGCTCACGCATACCTTTGATTTCACTCGTTGGCTATACGAACGCCGGCAAATCTACGCTGCTGAACTACCTGACCAAATCTGGCGTCCTGGTGGCCGATCAGCTTTTTGCCACCCTCGACCCCACCACCCGCAAGATCATTCTCCCCGGTGGACACGAATCACTTCTCACTGATACAGTCGGCTTCATTCAGAAGCTGCCCACCCAGCTGGTGGCTGCTTTTCAGGCCACACTTGAAGAAATTGCTGAAGCCGACCTGCTCATCCATGTTGTGGATATAACCCATCCCAATGCCCTCGAACAGGCCAAGGCGGTGGATGAAACCCTCAAAGCCATCAAGGCCGAGCATATTCCCATGATCGTGGCCCTCAACAAAATGGATAACCTCCCCTATCCCGAGGCCGCCCAGGAAGCCCTGCAATACTTCCCCGACGCAGTCGTCATTTCTGCCCTTAAGGGCACTGGCATCCCGGAACTGCTGCGCATGGTCGAAGGCGAACTGTACGAGAACTATGTCAAGATCTCCGTGCAGATCCCTTACAACGAAGGCCAGCTCATCTCCCTTTTCCACGAACAGGGTCATATTGAACAAATCGAACACAACCGCAAGGGTGAATTCATCAAAGGTCAGATTCCCGGCCGCCTGCTGGCGCGTTACGCCGCCTTCGAAGCATCAGCTCCCCCGATTGATGAGATTAGCTTCGTAGAAGAATAATCATTTCAAAACAGACAACCTTGAAAAATGTAAAATTTTCTCAAGGTTGTTTTTATAACCATATCCTTATCAATATTTATACAGGCAAGAACAAAATTCAAATTGCTCAGATTTTTTGATTATACGTTTATACGGAATACAAACTTGTAATAACCGGGGTTTTTGATAACAATTAATAAAAAGTATTGTTTCAAATTGAACACAGCCGGGAGGTTTTTGTGACTATAAGACCATTGTTGAAAGATGAAAACCTGGTAATTCAAGAATTGGGCCAATGGCAACTAAAACGTGAAAAAATTCTCTCATATCTATTCAACACAATTGGTACTCCTCCCTTTGAGAGACACACTCGATCGTTTCAGATTATCGATGAAAAAATATGTGATCACTATATTCGAAAAAAGGTATCCTATGTAGTTGGTGAAGGAGACGTTGTTACGGCCTATGTATTAAAGCCAAAAGACCTCTTGGTGCCTGCACCAGCCATTTTAGCCCTGCATCAAACTGTTGAATTTGGCAAAGACGAAGTGGTGAGCTTGCAAGGCAATCCAGATTTTGCTTATGGACATGAACTGGCAAAAAGGGGTTATATCGTATTGGCGCCTGACCAGTCGACAGCTGGTGAACGGATATATCCAGGAAAAAACTGTTTCGATTCGGGTTCTTTTTATGAACAATATCCTGAATGGTCAATGGTAGACAAAAACGTTGAGGATTCAAAATCAGCAATTGATGTCCTCCTTTCACTTGATTATGTGGATAAAGAAAGAATTGGCGTTATTGGGCACTCTCTTGGAGGCCATAACGCTATTTTCGTTTCGGCACTCGATGAACGGATAAAGGTTGCCGTCAGCAATTGTGGTTTATCAGCGTTTTCTGAAGAAGAAAAGCGGTTGGAATGGTCTCTGGAAGAGGGCTATATATATATCCCAAAACTGCGAAAGTATTTCCTTGAAAACATTGAAGCACCTTTTGATCTACATGAAATAGCCGCATTGATCGCCCCCAGACCATGGCTTAATATCTCATCTTATTACGACGAGGCCTACGGAAATCAGGAGTTTTTGGCCGAAATTGGGATACAGTTTTATCAGGTATACAATCTTTATAAAAGAACTGGTGCATTTGGTTATTACATGCATGGAAATGACCATAGCTTTCCAAAATCTGCACGAGAATTTTCTTATGCATGGCTGGACCAGTGGCTGAAATAATTAAACCAGAATATCAGTCCCCCATGACCACCTTAAGCAAAAATCAACAGCAATTTTATAACCGTTGGAGGAATTATGTTTGAAAATTTGGAAACCACTCGATTGTTATTAAATTGCATCGAAAAAAATGATAGAGAATTTATCTTCAAAGAATTTCAAAATGATTTCATAAATAAATACCTCTTCGACGAAGAACCCATGACAGGAATAGAACAAGCGGATAGTCTGATCGATTTTTATAATACGCAAGAACCGCGAAACCAAAACAGATGGGTTCTCATCACCAAACTTGATAAAACCATGATTGGCACTTGTGGATTTCATCTATGGGATAGGGAAAACAAGGGAGTTGAAATCGGATTTGAGCTACTTGAAGAGTACAACGGAAAAGGATTTATGACAGAAGCAGTACTGGCGATAATAGATTTTGCTCGAATTAACATGGATGTAACAAAAATAAATGCTAAAGTGTTTTATGAAAACAGAAGTTGTAAAAAACTGCTTGAAAAGCTTGGATTCATAATCATCGGCAATGAAGAATGCCTTTATCGAGGAAACCTTTATTTACACGATATATATGAATTGAACCTTCTGAACGAATAGTGTTCGGTTTCCGATTATGAGTTAATGGATAACTCCCCTATCCCGAATCTGTTCAGGAGACCATAAAGTACTTCACTGATGTTGTGGCCATGTGAAAAATGTTTCTTTTGGAACATTTTGCTGTTCATGGTAAAAAAAGCCCTTAAAAGAAAAACGGACCTTTCAGTCCGTTTTTTCTCTCGATAAACTTTATTTTTTCTTGGTCTCTTTGCCCAGGTCGAGGACTTCCTTGCCGGCATAATGTCCGCAATTGGAGCAGACTGTATGGGGCAATCGCATCTCACCGCAATTGCTGCATTGAACCAGATTGGCTGCCTGCAGTGCGTCTTGTGATCTGCGGCGGTCTCGGCGACCTTTTGAAAGTTTCCGTTTTGGAAGAGGAACCATCGTAATACTCCTGTCAAGAATTCCGTACCCGTCATTCTTTTGACAGGCGGATAGATTATACGCTCGACTTATGCAATCGTCAAGGAATTCTAACATATCCTATTCATGAATTATCAACACCTTGCATGCCCCTTTTCTTTTGCTGTACAATATCGATATGGAAATTCATGTAGCAATAGCCAAGACGAACAAGTATGCCACTTCTGAAAGTGGTGACACGCTTGAAATGGTGGAAAGACCCAATGGCGGTGTATCCGTGGTGCTAGCAGATGGACAAACTTCAGGCCGCGGTGCCAAAAATATTTCAACCATGGTGGTTCGCAAAGTTATCAGTTCCCTGGCCGAAGGCGTCCGCGATGGAGCCGCTGCCCGGGCTGCCTCTGATCTCCTTTTCACAGAGCGCGCCGGCAAAGTCACCGCTACCCTCAACATCCTCTCAGCAGATTTACAGACAGGCACGATTGTCATCACCCGCAACAATCCCTGCCCCGTGTTCATATCCCGCGGCGATCAGGTGGAGTGTATCTCCAGCCCCAGTACCTCCATCGGCACATCCCGTAATATTCGCCCTTCGATCACCGAATTCCCGCTGGAAAGCGGATTAACCATCGTCTTCTTTACAGATGGCATTCGTTTTGCGGGCGACCGCTCAGGCGAAACTTTCGATATCTGCACCACACTTGAAGCGCTGCTTGACGAAGAAAATCCAACCGCACAAGAAATGGCCGACACCATTCTTGCCCATGCCATCCGTCTGGATAATAACCGCCCTAATGACGACATGAGCGTCGTGGTGCTGCGGTCAACCCCTGCCGAAACCGACCAGATCCGGCGAATGTCCTTCGAATTACCTGTCCCTCCTTTAATGACGCCTCATTGATCTCTGGAGTTCTTGACATAACCAAACAACAGCTTACGTGAGAACATGACTTACAAGCATGATCCGCCCTTAATTGGTATCGTGGGGGTTTGTGCATCAGGAAAATCCACCCTGATCAATGAATTACAACGCATGGGATACAGCTGCCGGCACATCGCCCAGGAGCATTCGTATGTTCCAAATATGTGGCAACGACTGACAAACCCTGATGTGTTGATCTATCTTTCAGCGTCCTACGAAACAACCCTCTCCCGCCGTAACCTGAATTGGACTTTCAGAGAATACCAAATCCAACTGGATCGTTTGAATCATGCCAGGCAAAGCGCCCACATCCTGATTGAAACTGACCAACTATCAGCAACACAAGTAGTTGAAACTGCCCTCGTCCATATAAACCAGCTTTTATCAGACTGAAAATCAAAGCCATAAAAATCGGGCAAACTTCCGATTTGCGGTATAATCCTTTAGTTCCCGCCAGCGAGAGCTGGATTTTGTTTGCACCGGAGGTCACAAAACACATGGATCGTCGTTATATAAATTTCATCCTCATTCTGTTATTGGTGGCAGGCATCGTCTGGGTGGATCTTCCCCGGGCTGAAGGCAGCACCGGCATTAAAATTGGAACTTTTGAACGCTCTTTGAATCCCGTGCTGGGTCTTGATCTTCGTGGTGGTATGCAAGTGTTGCTCGCTCCCAAAGCCGGCACAACTGCCGACGCACAATCACTTCAAGATACCGCCAAAATCCTTGAAAGCCGCGCCAATGGTTTGGGCGTGAGCGAGGTGCTTTTTCAGGTTGCTGGCACTAAATATATTCTTGGAGAATTCCCCGGCCTAACCAATACGGAAGAAGTCATTGCTGCAGTCAGACAAACGGGTTTGCTTGAATTTGTCGAAACCGGTTCTGTCTATCTTCCCGCTGGAACCGCTGTGCTGACCGATCACGGTCAAACTCCGGTTACTCCCGATCCTTCGATCGTTCCAACTGTTGACGTAAATCTGAATGTCGTTCCTGCTGATTATGTCTGGCATTCAGTCATGACAGGTTCTGATATTGATTCCGTCGAAGTTACTGCTGCGGATATGGGTGGTTTCTCCGTTGATTTTACCCTGACCGAAGCAGGTAAAACCATTTTTGCAGATTTCACCAGAGCAAATTTAAACAATTACCTGGCCATCGTTTTGGATGGAAAAGTAATTTCATGCCCCACAATTAGCGGCGTGATTGACACCGGCAAAGGTCAAATTTCAGGTGGTTTTACCTCTGAAACCGCAAACAATCTGGCTATTACACTTCGCTACGGCCGCCTCTCAGTTCCTGTTGAAGTGGTCGAAAGCCGTATTGTTGGTCCAAGCCTTGGCGCCGATTCCCTTCAGAAAAGTCTTGTGGCTGGCTTGATCGGTTTCATTGTTGTCGCCCTCTTTATGATTCTCTACTATCGCCTGCCCGGATTCGTGGCAGTTTTGGCAGTCGTCATTTTTGCTGGTCTCAACTTTGCGATCTACAAATTATTGCCCGTTACCTTGAGTCTGCCTGGTATCGCTGGTTTCTTGCTTTCAACCGGTAGTGCCCTCGATGCAAACATTTTGATCTTTGAGCGTCTCAAGGAAGAACTTCGCAACGGACGCACACTCAAACAAGCCATTGATCTCGGCTGGAAACGTGCATGGCCGTCCATCCGCGATTCCAACATCGCCACGATCATCACCAGTATCATTCTTTTCTGGTTCGGGTCCGCATTTGGCGCAAGTATCGTAAAAGGCTTCGCTCTGACTTTGTTCATTGGTGTCGCTGTTTCGCTTTTCACCGCGATCGTTGTTACTCGTAATTTCTTGAGTATAGTGATCGGTTTCATTAAACCTGACCGCCATCAAAGATGGTTTGGTGCATAGGAGGTCAACCAATGAATATTCTTGGTAAACGCTATTGGTTTTTCTTGCTTTCTTTTCTGTTCATCGTCCCCGGTTTGATTCTGCTCGGGGTCAATGGAATGCCTTTATCCATTGATTTTAAAGGCGGTTCACTCATAGATGTGCAGTTTACATCCGGCGTTGTTCCCTCAACTGAACAGGTCAAAGCCATTTATACCGAATTTGGTATATCTGACATTCAGATTCAAACTTCAGGCAAAGATGAACTCATTCTGCGCTCCTCTTCTTTGACTGAAGATAACAAATCCACGCTTGTCGATGAACTTGCAAAAATATCAGGTGGCGAAATTATTATTTTGAAATCTGATACTGTCGGCCCATCAATTGGTCAGGGTGTTACCACTCGTGCCATTGAAGCAGTTGCTGTGGCATCTTTGGCAGTCGTGCTTTATATTGCCTTTGCTTTCCGTGGAGTTCCTCACGCGTTTGGCTACGGTATCTGCGCCATCATCGCCATGATCCATGACGTTTTGATCGTCTTGGCCGCGACCGGTTATGGTGCCGCACTTTTCGGCTGGCAAGTGGATTCGCTCTATCTTACGGCAGTGCTGACCATTGTCGGTTTCTCGGTTCAAGATACCATTGTGGTGTTTGACCGGATTCGTGAGAATAACGGCATTTACCGCAAACTTGACTTCGAAAAACTAGTCAATCACTCGATTATTCAGACCTTGCAGCGCTCTATTAACACCCAGTTGATGACCGTGGAGTTCTTCCTGCTCTCACTGGCTCTGTTCGGCGGTGTTACCCTGCGCGAATTCAGTTCCATTTTGCTGGTCGGCATGATCAGCGGAACTTATTCTTCCATCTTTATTGCAGCCCCTGTCTTTGTGGTGTGGGATAAAAAAGAATGGAAGACCTGGTTCAGACGAACTCCGAAAACAGCGTAAGTCAACAATCAAAAAGGTTCTGGTTTTTTACCGGAACCTTTTTTTATCATTATCCAAAACCAACTTAGAGGAGAGGACAAATGCGTAAAGAGATTGTGTTGATCACAGGTGCAAACGGCGAAATGGGGCATGGACTGATTGCCCACCTGGGTGCCACCAAGAAGTACAGCATCGTCGCCATGGATGTTCAGCCGTTGGATGATTTTCTTAAACCTTTGTGCGAACGCTTTATCCTGGGGGATATTCTCGACCTCATGCTGCTCGGACGTTTGGTCTCTGAATTCGAAATCCGCACCATCTACCACCTCGCTTCCATCCTTTCCACCAAAGCTGAATACAACCCCGAAACCGCCCACCGTGTTAATGTTGAAGGCATGCTGAATTTACTGCGCCTTGCTGTGGAGCAATCCTCCTGGCAGGGACGTCCCGTCAAATTCATCTATCCCAGTTCCATCGCCGCCTACGGCTTGCCCAATCTTGAAACCAAACAAAAAGCGGGCAAGGTCAAAGAATCCGAATGGAACATGCCCATTACCATGTATGGATGCAATAAACTATATTGTGAACACCTCGGGCGCTACTACACCAATAATTACCGCCAGCTCGCCGCGGATCACACCAAAACCACCGTGGATTTCCGTGCCATTCGCTTCCCTGGCTTGGTCAGCTCTGTCACCGTCCCCACCGGCGGTACCAGCGATTATGGTCCTGAAATGCTTCACCACGCCGCCCAGGGTCTGCCGTACGATTGTTTTGTTCGCCCCGATACTGCGTTGCCCTTCATGGTCATGCCGGATGCCATCAGATCATTGTTAATGCTTGAAGCTGCTCCGCGCGAGAACCTGACCCAGCTCGTTTACAACGTTACCAGTTTCAGCCCCACCGCCCAGGATTTTTATGATCAGGTTAAGGGCGCTTTCCCCAAAGCAGACATCAGCTTTAAACCCGATCTCGCCCGTCAGGGCATCGTGGATAGCTGGCCTGCCGAAGTCGATGACAGCGCAGCCGCCAATGATTGGGGCTGGCAGCCTGAATACAACCAGCAGCGCGCCTTCCAGGAATACCTGCTCCCCACCATTAAAGCCCGCTACGCCAACTGTAACGACTGAGAAAAAAGAGCTCACCTTGACAAGGTTACTTTAAACCTTGTCAAGGTGGGCTCAATATACAACTGGACTCAATAACCTTTCAAGTAATACCGATTTATTATTTCTATTAATACAAGAAGTTACCTTACTAAATGTGAAATAATCATGGTAAATATTTATAAAAAATGAAAATATGGCCTTCCAATAATTATGGCTAAACCTACCGTTCTGATCACCCGCTCCTTCTTTCCGGACCTTTTGGCTCAACTTGAACAGCACTGTTCTCTGGTGGTCTGGACGGAAGAAACTCCGCCTTCATACGATTGGATCAAAAGTCGCATCCCAGAAGCGGATGCACTGATCTGTATGCTTACCGACAAAATCGATGCGGATCTCATCCACATCGGAGCATCCAACCGTTTGAAAGTCATCAGCCAGATCGCAGTCGGCGTAGATAATATCGCTGTCGCTGCTGCCACACAGCACAAAATCCCGGTTGGACACACCCCCGGCGTGCTCACCGAAACCACCGCTGATTTTGCCTGGGCGCTGATGATGGCTGCCGCCCGCCGCGTGGTTGAAAGCGCAGTCGAGGTCACCCAAAACATCTGGCGTCCGTGGGGACCCGAGGTTCTATGCGGCATGGATATCTATGGCAAAACACTCGGTCTGATTGGGTTTGGCCGCATTGGCAAAGCCATGGCTCGCCGCGCAGCCGGGTTCGATATGCAGGTACTTTATTATGAGCCGCGCTTTAAACCCGAGAATGCCGCCATTGCCAATGCCCGCTACGTCAGCTTTGAAGAACTTCTGCGCGAATCAGATTTCGTCAGCCTACATGCCTACCTTTCGGAGTCTTCACGCGGCATGATCGGTAAAGACCAGTTGGGAATGATGAAACCCTCAGCCATCCTCATCAACACCGGCCGCGGTGCCATGATCGATCAAGGTGCCTTATATGATGCCCTTAAAAACCATACCATTGCTGCTGCCGCGCTGGATGTCTTCGACCCTGAACCCATCCCCTCAAATCACCCGTTATTGTCACTCTCCAACGCCATCATCACCCCTCACATTGCCAGCGCCTCTACTGCCACCCGCCACCAAATGGCCCTCATGACCATCGAAAACATACTGGCAGGTCTTGAAGAAAAACCAATCCCCTATTGCGCAAATCTTCAAATCTATCAATAAATTCCGGTAATCTGTCCTTGATTCCCGGTTTTTTGATCGTTATCGTCCCTTAAGAAATCTAACCAAGTTATCCAAACTTGAAAATGAAATTCAAATCGTTCACATTTGTACCTGATGGACCGGTCACGATCAGCCCGCCTGTTTTTTCGAAAAAGTGATAGGCGTCGTTGCGGTTCAAATAATCCTCAGGGTCCATCCCCAAAACGGACGCTTTCGCCAGCGTCTCACCGGTCACATACGCCCCTGCCGCGTCAGTCGGACCGTCTTCTCCGTCAGTCGCTTGAGTTACCAATAAGCAATTCGTCTGTCCGCTTAATGCCTTGACCGCTCCCAGCGCCACCTCCAGGTTGCGACCGCCCAATCCGCTGCCTCTCACTTTTACGGTTGTCTCGCCGCCGGCAATCCCCAGCCACGGCTTCCTATTTATTTGCTTTTCTATCAGTAGATCCGCTAATTTCTCACCTGCCAGCCTGGCTTCACCCACTAACTCGCAGGTCAGGATTTCGGCATCAAATCCTTCATCCAGAGCTACTTTTAGGGCTGCTTCAGCCGATACCTTGTTGCTGGCCGCAATGGTATGGTTGACTCTTGCCGCCATTGGGTCTTCAGGCTTCAGTGTTTCTTCGATCTCTCCGAGCCATCCTTTTTCGATTCTCACCTTGACCGCACCCGGTATGGCGCTCAGACCAACATATTTTTCCAAAATGGATTTTGCATCTGCAAATGTTGAAGGGTCTGGCACCGCCGGCCCCGAGGCGATCACATCCAAAGGACTATTGACCACGTCCGAGATCACCAGCGCGCCAACCTGTGCCGGGGATGCCATTTTCAACAATCCCCCACCTTTGATCAGATCCAGGTGTTTGCGCACAGCATTTAATTCATTGATCGAAGCCCCTGACTTGAGCAAGGCCGATGTCACCATCTGCATGTCTTCCAAAGTGATGCCCTCTGCAGGCAGACATGCCAGCGCGGATCCGCCGCCTGAGATCAAAAGTAGCACAATATCTTCAGCCTTCAATCCGCTAACCACCTGCTTGATCCGCATGGCCGCATTAACGCTTTTCCCATCCGGCACCGGATGGCTGCCCTGCATAACTTCCATCTTTCCAATAGATTTGCAGCCTTCAGGAGGATGTTTGCATACCACCACACCATTATCAATGCGGTCGCCAAGAACGGACTGTGCTGCCTCAGCCATTAATATACTGGCTTTTCCAATTGCTACTGTCACAATCCGCGAGCTGGGATATAATAAAAAGGTTTTGCTTCCGACTACAAATTGATCTTTAATAATTGAAAGAGTTTGTTCAACCACCCTAAAGGGATCTGCGGCTTCGATCGCTGCCTGCAGAATCCGGCTGATGGATTGAACTCGATAATCTTGCGTTTGCAGTGGCTTGAGGCTATTTATAAATTCCATTCTTTGCCTTTTGTAAACAAATGATGAATGATTATGGTTTTCAGTACTTTTGTTTGAAAAAAAAGTCATAAAATGATTAAGTAGAAGCATCACTGAATATGACTTATTAAAACATAGTTTTTATATGCTTGCCAAATTTTATATTCCAAGGAGTGAATATCGTGGATAAGAACGTCTTAGACAAAATGCTTCGTCCCAAAACTGTAGCTGTGGTGGGTGCTTCTGCCACCCCCGGAAAAATCGGCTACACCGTGATCGACAACCTGATCAAAGGTGGTTACTCAGGCAAGATCTATCCGATCAACCCTACCTGCACTGAAATCCTGGGGTTGAAATGCTATCCCGAAATCGGACAGGTTCCCGGCGAAGTGGATTCCGCCATCATCACCGTTCCCGCCAAGGTCATGGCCGAAGTCACCGAAGAATGCGGTAAAAAAGGCGTCAAAGGCTTGATCGTCATCACCTCCGGTTTTAGTGAATCTGGCCGCAAAGATCTCGAAGATCAGATGCTCGACATCGCTGCCAAATACAAAATGCGCATTCTTGGACCGAACATTGTCGGTTCCCTCTCCAACTCAGATAAATTTAATGGTTCCTTCGCCCCCGGTCTGCCCCTCCCCGGTAAGGCTTCCCTGGTCACCCAATCTGGCGCACTTCTCATCGCCATTGATATGGCTACCTATACCCGAAAAATTGGTTTTGATAAATTGATCTCCATCGGCAACATGGCTGATGTGGATTTTGCTGATTTGATCGAATGGTTCGACGAAGACGAGAATACCACCTGTGTGTCTCTTTATATCGAAGGTATGAAGAACGGCCGCAAATTTATTGATTCCGCCCGCAAATCCAAGAAACCCATTGTGGCGTTGAAATCCGGTGTTTCCGCACACGGATCAGCCGCTGCCGCTTCTCACACTGGCTCTTTAGCCGGTGCGGCTAAGATCTACAATTCTGCTTTCAAGCAGGCCGGCGTCATTGAAGCCTCAGATCTCAATAATTTATTCAATCGCACCCTCACACTCTCACAACAGCCTCCCATGACAGGTGAGAACCTGTTGATCGTCACCAACGGTGGTGGTGTTGGCGTTTTGGCCACTGATGCGGCTGAAAAATACGGCATCCCCCTGAAATTCGCCCCCGCTGATGTTCAGGCAGAATTAAAGAAACACATGCCCGAATTCGGTTCTGCCAAGAACCCCGTTGATATGACCGGCATGGCCGGTAATGACTGGTACTATCAAACCACCAAATTCAGCTATGCACATGAATGGACTGATGGTTTGGTTGTGCTTTACTGCGAAACCGCCATGACCAATCCCTTCGAGATCGCCAAGAGCATCAAGCAGGCTGTGGATGATTCTGGCGTCAAGGGCAAACCCATCACCGTTTCCTTCGTAGGTGGTGAAAAATCTGACCAGGCCATGGGCTGGTTGGTTGAGCACGGTATCCCCGCTTTTGGCGGACCCGATATCGCTGTAAATGCCATGGCCGCTCTGCGTGAGTATGCCCGTCTCCAAGAGAATAAAAGCGATGGTGCTTATAAATGTGATGAATCAGCCAAGAAAACTGCTTTGGCTGTCTTTGCAAAAGCACGTGCTGAAAAACGCGACTCCCTTACCGAGATCGAAGCCAAAGAAGTCTTCAAGGCTTATGGCATGCCCGTAACCGAAATTGCCCTGGCTAAAACCGAAGACGAAGCAGTTACCCTCGGCAAAAAGATCGGCTTCCCCCTGGTGCTCAAGATCGTCTCCCCTGACATCCTGCACAAATCGGATGCCGGTGGTGTCAAAGTCAACATCAAAGACGAAGCGGGAATCCGCGATGCCTATCAGACCATCCTCAAGAACGCCAAAGCCTACAAAGCGGATGCCAATATCCACGGTATCGCCATTCAAGAAATGGCTCCCTGGGGAACTGAATGTATCTTGGGCTCAGTCAATGATGCTGCTTTTGGCCCCACAGTCATGTTCGGTCTTGGCGGTATCTTCGTCGAAGTCTTGAAAGACGTCACCTTCCGTGTAACACCTTTCTCAAAGAACGAAGCTGCTGAAATGATCGGCGAGATCAAGGGTGCCGCCATCCTGGCCGGAGCCCGTGGCGAGAAACCCAAAGATCGCGCCAAACTTGCCGAAACCATCTACAATTATTCCTGCATGATTCATGATCTGGATGAAGAGATCAAGGAATCTGATGCCAACCCTGTACTGGTCTACGAAGACGGCCAGGGCTTGAAAGTGGCCGACGCCCGCATCATCCTCAAGGCGAAATAATTTCGATATACATTTCGTAGGGGTTCGTTGCAACGAACCCCTACCATAGCAAACAACAAAAGCCGTCTCTCATGAGGCGGCTTTTGTTATTATTTATTTTCGTGTTTTCGAATGTTTGGTGTTTTTTTTGGAACTTGGTTTTACGAATTATATTGACCAATGACATCATCAATGAATTCTTGCCACAACGGATTCGCAGTCCAAACATTTCTCATCGGATGTACAGCTTCTTCTTCAGATTGCTTCAAAACCAACTTGCGATAAAGATATACAAAAGTGGAAACTCTCATGTTCATAGCGCAGTGCAGCCAAACCTTTTGACCATTCTCTTTCAATTCACTTAATAATTTGGCGCATAACACGAACTGGTCCACTTCCGGCAATTCCCATTCCACCGGGATATTTATGTAATTCATGTGCAGGTTGGCAACCAACTCCGCCTCGCCTTTGAGGGCATTTGAAGAGGTTGGCAGTGCTAAATTAATGACTGTCGTAAATCCCTCAAGCTGAATTTGACGGATATCATCTTCTGATATCTGACCCGAAGTCCATAACCAATCAAACACTTGAAAAGTATTCACCGCATCCATAGTCAATCCTTTATTATTAATTCGCATTTTATAAATGCTTTTTTAATAAATGAACAGAATTTTGGCTTTTTTATAATAATATTCTCGTATTTTTCGTATTTTCGTGGTTTGCTTTGTTCTAAGATTTCATCTTTTTCCACGCCCCAACCCACGGCGTACCCAACCGGTGATGTTCAGGGATCATGATCTTGTTCAGTTTCTGTCCGATCTTCACGGCGGTCATGGCCACGTTCGCCCAATCCTCAGCCAGCAAAGCCGCCTTCATCGCTTTAGAGCAGCTTCCTGCCCATTCCCACTCTAGTCGGAATTTGTCCGCTTTGACCCAGTAACCGCGCTTTTCCCAGGCTTCAACACTCACATCAATATTCTCGCTGATCTCGGCCAGCGCCATCACCACGAAGGCTGTCAGATCTTTGGTTTCTGCATTGGGTTCGTTTTGCTTCATCAACTCACGCAAGGCCAATACGATACTTTTTGATAATCGCGTACGATCCTTGCCGACGCTTTCGGGATTGTAGACTCTGCTCAAACTTTACTTCCTCGTTTTCATCCAGAGAGTGGCACAACGATGCTGATTATAGTACAAGATTTCATACATGAATATTTACTTTTGTTGATCACCTCACATAATCGTTAATGAATAAGCCAAAACATCATTATCACAATAGTGATGGGATTAAGTACCCTTTTAGGTAATAAGTTTTTTCCTCATGTATTGGTAGAATTGTTACTAATTTCATTATTGTAAATTTTTCATTTTCTTATACTATGAAAGAGGCGTGTAATCCGTGTTGGTTCGCTCAACACAAACTTTATTAATATATTAAGGAGTAGTAAAGATGAAGAAAAGTATTTTAGTTCTATTATCTGCCTTGCTTGTTGTGACCATGGCCCTTTCAGCCTGTCAGCAAGCAACTCCGGTAGCAACTGAAGCCGCACCTGCTGCCTCAGAAGCAACCGAAGCTCCAGTCGCCGCAACTGAAGCAGTACCCGCCAAAGAATATAAACTGGCAGCCATTTTCCCAGGTGTCATTACCGACGCCGATTACAACACCCTGGCTTATATTGGCGTCAGTGAAGTTACAAAATCTTTGGCAATTGAATCCACCTATTCAGAAAGTGTTGCGGTTCCTGATGTCGATCGTGTTATGCGCGAGTACATCGATTTGGGCTATAACATTATCTGGACCCATGGCGGACAATTTGTTAACCAGACAGTCGAATTAGCCAAAGCTTTCCCCGATGTTGTCTTCATTGCTGAAGGTGATGCTGCAGTTGCTGAACCCCCTGCCAACCTCTGGTTCATCGATCGCAATTTCCAGGTCGGTTACTATGGTATCGGCACAGCCGCTGCCCTTTCAACCAAAACCAAAAAGATTGCATACCTGGGTGGTCAAGCACTTCCCTTCTCTTATCAAGAAGTACATGCCATTCAACAAGCCCTTGCCGATCTTGGCTCTGATGTTGAACTCATCTATGTTTGGACTGGTGATTTCAATGATCCTACCAAAGCTCGCCAGACTGCTGATGCATTGATCGGTCAAGGCGTGGATGTCATCATGAGCAGCCTTAACCTCGGTGTTTATGGTGTCTTTGAAGCAGCAAAAGCCGTTGCTGACAAACAGATTCTCGTGACCGTAAAATATACTGACAAAACCAGCTATGCTCCTGCCAACTATGTGACCTCTGTTATTTATGATTTCGCCGGTCCTCTTCAAGAGATCGTTACTCGTATCCAGGCTGGTGAATTGGGTGGTTACTATCCTCTCGGATTTGATACTGGTGTTAAAGTTCAATTGCCCTTAAAGAATGTTGATCCTGCAGTTCAAACTCAGGTGGAAGAAACTGTCCAAAAAGTTATTGATGGTACCATCGTTGTTGTTGAAGACAGCACTGAGATCGCTCAATAATTTTGTTCGTAATTAGTAATCCGTGAGACTTCCGGGGTGAAGGGGAAAGGAATATTCTCAACCTTCCCTCGGAAGTTTTCTAAATCCAGTTTATAGGATGGATCAATGGAACAAACAGCAATCTTACAAATGCAAGGTGTGAATAAAACCTTTGACAAGGTTGTCGCGCTTAGCAATGTCGATTTCGAGCTAAATCATAACGAAATCCTCGGTTTGTTAGGTGGTAATGGCGCTGGTAAAACGACTTTAATGAATACCCTTTTCGGTCTCTATAAAATGGATTCCGGAAAAGTTTTATTAAATGGACAACCGGTTACTATTACATCTCCACGTGACGCCCTTCAAAAAGGGATCGGCATGGTTCATCAACATTTCCTTCAAATCAATAACTATACGGTTATCGAAAACATTGTCCTTGGTTCTAAAGTCTCTCGGCCTTTCACAGCAAACTATGCCAAAGAGGAAGCCGTTGTTCAGAAACTCTGCACACAATTCGGTCTTGAAATCGATCTTTCTGCGCGGATTGAAACATTACCCATGGGTACCCGACAGAAAGTTGAAATCTTAAAAGCACTTTATCGTGGTGTAAAAGTACTCATCCTTGATGAACCGACAACCAACCTTATCCCTCAAGAAGTAGATTCCCTTTTCCATACATTGAAAATTATGGTGAATGAAGGCTTAAGTATTGTCTTCATTACTCATAAGTTACGTGAAGTTCTCTCGGTCTGTGATCGTATTTCCGTTTTGCGTGAAGGCAAGAATGTGATCAGTCTGACACGCAAAGAAGCCAGTGATGACATGCTGGTGCGTGCCATGGTTGGTGAAGGAATGGACCTGGAAAAAAGTATCATTTTTGCCCAGGAAAAAACTCGCGACCAAAAGACAAGCAAACCCGTGGTTTTGAATGTCAAGGGACTCAACAAGGTTAACGCTGACAAAACTCAGGCGATTACTGATATCAATTTCACTATTCATGAAGGTGAAGTATTTGGTGTTGCAGGTGTGGCGGGTAACGGTCAGCGCGATTTGGCTGAAGCGATCATGGGCATTCAACCCAGTACGAGTGGTGAACTTTTCCTTGGAGAAGAAAATATTTCCAGGTTGGAGACCAAAGAACGGATCAGTCGTGGTTTTGTTTACATTCCTGAAGATCGTCTCGCCGATGGCTTTTTGAATAAAGTGAGCGTCGCCTACAATCTCATTCTTGGTTACCACCATTTGGAACCGTACAGCAAAAATGGATTTATTAACTGGAAGAATGTGAAGAACAGCTCCAAAGAGATGATCGCAGAATATAGTATTAAAACCACTGGACCAGATGATGTCGGCGGCAATCTTTCAGGCGGAAATATTCAACGCGTGATGATCGCCCGGGCTTTTTCACAAAAATCCAAACTGCTTATTGCCCACAATCTTACCCGTGGACTTGACATCCCCTCAATGGATTTCGTCTATAAAAAGATTAAAGAAGCTTCAGCGACAGGTATGGCTGCTCTCGTTATTTCTGAAGATCTCGATGAACTGTTACTCATCAGCGACCGGATTGCGGTAATGTACCGCGGCAAGATCGTCGGCATTCTAACCCGAGATAAATTTGAAAAATACGAAATTGGACGGTTGATGAGCGGTTATGAACAGACCAACGAAGAAACCGGGAAAGGAAGTTAACACATGACACAGATAAAGAAATTCCTGCCCTATTTCCTCGCCATTCTTGCTGCATTTCTGGCGGCAGGTATTTTCATTGCAGCACTTGGATTTAACCCCATAAAAGCTTATGAGACTATTTTCTCAACCTCATTTCGCACGCCTAACGGATTCATCCAGACCTTGATCAAATGGGTGCCTCTCACCCTTCTTGCGCTTGCCTTTACAGTTCCGCTTTCTTCAGGCAAGTTTAATATCGGTGCAGAAGGTCAGATGATCGTCGGTGGCATCGGTGCTGCGGCAATGGGCATCATTTTTGCCGATCTACCGCCTGCCTTGCTGATTCCACTTATCATTTTGGCTGGTATGCTTGCAGGTGGGTTGTGGGGTTTGATCTCTGCATGGCTGCTTTACCAATTCAACATCAATGAGATTCTGACCACAGTCTTGCTCAATTTTGTATCTTTTGCGCTCATCGATTATGTTGCCACTGGCCCCTGGCGCGATCCTGCTGCCGGTCATCCAACGACAATTGCCATCGGTGATAATGGCTTTTTGCCCATGCTCATTCAACAACCTCCATTGAATATCGGAGTGTTGTTGGCCCTTGTTGCCACCGTCTTGGTTTATCTATATACCAATAAGACCACGGCAGGATATGAACTGGTCGTTACCGGAGCCAACCCTCGTGCGTCCAAGGTCCACGGTATCAACATTCGTCAGATGTTTCTTTTCTCAATGATCATTGGCGCGGCTTTGGCTGGACTAGCAGGTGCCATTGAAGTATCTGGCACCCATCACCGTTTGATCGAAGGGCTGCATTCCAACTTCCCGACCCTTGGATTGATCATTGGATTAATCGCTCGCGGCAAGAATCAGGCAGTCCCGTTTGTTGCCTTCTTCATTGCCATTCTTGAGGTCGGAGCCAGCGCCATGCAGCGCACATTGCTTATCCCTGTGCAGGTGGTGCTGATCATGGAAGCCTTGATCCTTATCTTTATACTCTTGTCTGATCTCATTAGGAGGCGTCAAAAATGAGTGGTATTGAAGTCTTCTTAACTGATTTTCTGAAATTAACCTTCTTATCAATGGTGCCCTTTGTCCTTGCCGGCCAGGGAACCATGCTGGGCGGACGAACAGGTGTGTTTAACGTTGCGCAGGAAGGCATCATGCTCACCGGCGCTTCAGTGGGTTTCCTGGTCGGTTATCTCAGTGGAAGTGTGTTTTTTGGCGCAATATGTGCCATGCTCGTAGGCGGATTGTTTGGCTTGATTCTGGCTTACTTCACCACAACTTTAAAAATGGACCAGTTCGTGGTCGGCCTGGCTCTGTTCTTCATGGGGTTGGGGCTTTCCTCATTACTTCCAAAACTGGCCTTGGGCGTTACGCTCACCCCGCCGCTTATTCCAACGCTGCCTGACCTGGCCATACCTCTTTTGAGTAAAATCCCCTTTATTGGACCGATCCTTTTCAACCAGAATATACTGGTCTACATTTCAGTAATTCTGTCAGTGATCCTGTGGTATGTCCTCTTCCGCACCAATCTTGGTTTGCGCTTGCGCTCAGTGGGTGAAAATCCTAAAACCGCTGATAGTCTGGGCATCAGTGTGAACCAATACCGCTACCTCACCAGCATCATCGGCGGCATGTTGATCGGTTTGGCTGGCGCTTACCTGCCCATGGTCTATACTGGCACATTCACTGATTTGATGGTCAAGGGTCGTGGATGGATTG
Source organism: uncultured Anaerolinea sp. (assembly GCA_964597505.1). GTDB lineage: Bacteria > Chloroflexota > Anaerolineae > Anaerolineales > Anaerolineaceae > UBA6107. The sequence continues at coordinate 227,633 of CAZQXI010000005.1, forward strand.
CCATTGCTTTGACCTTCTTCGGCGGCTGGAGCCCACTTCCGATCTTGTTCGGCTCGCTCTTTTTTGCCGGCGTAGAAGTGTTATCCTTCCGCATGCAAGTGGGTGGAGGCATCTTCCCCTATCAGTTCTTGATCATGCTGCCTTACATCGCCACCATCATCGTAATGATCTTTACCTTCGGTAAAGCCAAAGTACCTGGTTTCCTGGGTCAAAACTACGACCGTGAAAGAAGATCATTGTAAGACTTAGAGTTGTTGAAGAACAAAGGATGGGTTCAAATCTCGATCGGTACGCCACAAAGCGTTCCAATTGGGTTTGAACTCATTCTTTTTTACAAATCTTTACCTCGAATCCTCACATCGATCAAATACATCAACCTTTCCAATCGGCTCTTCCCCAACGGACGCGGGGGCATCTGGATCAATACTTCTCGCGCTTCTCGTGGAGCACAATCAATCGCCCAACGCGCCACTTCATCACCGATTTGTTCATCACTGCCCTGGTCCAATTCAATCGCTAGCGCGGCGTAAGCTGCCGGGCCAACGATGTGCTTGGTCTGCTCCACATCCGCCAGCGGATGTGTATACGCGCTGGATGCCGCAAGGCACGCAGCTCGCGCCGCGGCAGCTGCAGCATCAATGCCAATCTCCCGGGCTGCGGCAAATGAGGCCATTGCCAGTTTGCGCAATAGAGCAGTGCGTTTTCCGCCTGCGGCAAAGAGCCTGATTCCCTCTATCGCCTCCCGCGGACGAGCATCCGAGCCGGCCTGGGTTTCATAAATCGGTAAAGCCCTTTCCGCGAATTCCGCCGCCCAATTGCCGATCGCCCGAAGCTGATCCATGGTCAAAACAATTTCACTTGATTTACCTTTCATATCGTCCTTACTCTTTCATTCCCTTTTCTAGCTTGTGTAATTTTAGCTCATCCAGGTTAACTATTTGGCGTAGGATGGGTTCGATGGTTGAACCCATCATCCTAAACATTGTTTAATCTCCTTAACCGAATTAAAACGAAAAGATGCACCTTGCCATTTTCACTTCTTGACAATTTAGAACATATTTACTATTATTAATCCCATTTGATCAAACCATCAAAATAGCAGATTCGAATTCAAAGAAACGAATATTTGTATCCAACCAGTAAATTACACCAATATGCTCGTATTATTATAGGTAAAGCTGAACAATCAAGAAAGAGTTGAATTTTCTGACAGAAATACATTCGTTTTCTTCGTTTTCTTTGTTTTCGATTTCGCGGTTTATGCGCCCCCGAGCGTTTTATGCGAGAGGGGTTTATTGAAACAAAAACAAAGAATTTTACATGCAATAGAACATATAATTTTTTGTGTTTAGTTAATTTTTCGGTTTTTGTGGTTGGTTTTTGAATTAATTAGATTTTTGTGTATTTATATAAATTTTGAGTTTTTAGTGGTTGGCTTTTAAACTCCTAGTCGTTTTAGTCGAATTGTTTTCGCGAACTATGCGCCCCCGAGCATGCTTTTGCGAGAGGGTATTGTTTTTTTTAATGAATTTTGAAATATTAACAAAAAAGTACCAAAGTGTTAACAAAAAACATATAGGCCAAAAATATAATTCATCAAATAAATGACAGTTGCCACGATTCACAATTCACGATTCATGATTTTGGTTTTTACGACTCTCAACTCTCGATTCTCTACTCTCGCTACACGGTTCTCGGCACTTATGACTTCATCCATCACAATTGACGCAACCCCCCCTCTCGCTTATAATTCTTCTCCGTCTGGGGAAATGCTGGAATTGGCAGACAGGCATGACTTAGGATCATGTGCCGCGAGGCGTGAGGGTTCAAGTCCCTCTTTCCCCACTGGCTAAAAATAACAAAAGAAGGATTATTAAATTGAAAATTGAGACCCAGTTACTTGAAGATCATCAGATGAAAGTCATTGCGGAATTTGAAGCTTCCGCACTCGAAAAATACAAACACCAGGCCGCCCGCCGGATTGCCAACAAAAGCAAAATTCCCGGTTTCCGTCCTGGCAAGGCACCCTACGACGTTGTTTTACGCGTCTATGGTGAAGAGGCTGTTTCGGATGAAGCAGTCGAATTAATGGTGGAAGAGATTTATCCCCAGATGCTCACCGAAGCCAAGATTGAACCCGCCGCTCCCGGTTCCCTTCAGGACATTGAAAGAGGTGATCCCCTGAAATTCACCTTTGTCGTGCCCCTCGAACCCACCGTGGACCTGGCCGGTTACAAGGACATTCGCAAAAAATACACCTTGAAACCCGTTGCCAAGAAGGAAGTCGATGAGTTTATCGAACGTCTCAAACGCAACTACGCTACTGCCGAACCCGTGGAACGTGCTGCCAAGGTTGGCGACCTCGTCTACATCAAACTGGATGCCGAGATCACCAATCCCGCTGAAGACGACAAACCTGAACTGCTCAAAGACTCCCCCATGCAGGTTGTGATTGGCGAAACCGACCCCAACGGCAATGACTTCCCCTACGAAGGATTTGGCGACAACCTGGTCAAACTCAAAACCGGGGATGAGAAAAAAGTTAAATACACCTATCCTGCCGATTCCCGCTACGAAAAGCTGCGCGGCAAGGATGTTGAATTCAGCATCAAAGTGGAAAGTGTCAAAACCCTCAACCTGCCCGAGTTTGATGATGCCTTTGCTCAGACCGTTGGCGAGTTCGAAAACGTGGATAAACTGCGTGAAAGCATCCAGGAACAGCTTGAATCTCGTGCCCGTGACGAATACGAAAGCACCTGGTTTGAAGAACTCATCGACGAAATTGTAGCCCAGGCTGTCATCAAGTTCCCGCCCCAGGTGGTTGAACACGAGATGGAACACGTCATCGAAGCCGTTCAAGAGGACCTGTCCCGCCAGAAGATGGAATTGGATACCTACCTCAAGACCATTAAGAAAGAAAAAGAAGCCTGGTTGGAAGAAGATATCAAACCTGTTGCCAAAAAACGCCTTGAGCGCACCTTGGTAATGGAAGAGATATCCAAACTTGAAAAGATCCAGGTGAAGAACGAAGACCTGCAGCAAGAAGTTTCCGCCATGATCCAGGAAATGCAGATGCAGGGAAATGTTGACTTCAAGAAACTTGAAAAACAATTGAAAAACGAGCGGGTTGCCAATAACATGGCCATGCAAGCCGCTTCTCGTTTGGTCAACCGCAAGACCCTTGACCGCATGAAAGAAATTGCAACTGGCAAAGCAGAATCCGCCCCGGTTGTTGAAGGTGCACCTTCAGACGCCGAAGCCAAACCTGCTGCCAAGAAAAAAGCAGCTCCCAAAGCTGAAAAATCAGTCGAACCTGCCGCCGAAGCCGCTGTCGAACCGGTGAAAGCCAAGAAACCGGCCAAAAAAGCAGCCGACACTAAAGCAGAATAGTATATTCAATCAGTTGGATTTTTACGGAGGTAAAGTGGAAATCCCCAATTTCAAATCAGTTCTCCCGATGGTAATTGAGAATTCGGGTCGCGGTGAAAGAGCTTATGATATCTATTCATTACTCTTCCGCGAGCGTATCATCTTTTTAGGCACTCCCATTGACGACCAGGTCGCCAATGCCATTGTTGCCCAACTGCTTGTTTTGAGCCGTGAAGACTCTGAAGCTGATATTCAAATGTATATCAACTCCCCCGGCGGACAGATCTATGCAGGCCTAGCCATCTACGACACCATGAAAATGATCCCCAACAAGATCAGCACTGTGGCCGTGGGTGTCACCGCCTCATTCGGTACAGTCCTCCTGGCTGCAGGCACAAAAGGCAAACGCTATGCGCTGCCCCATGCCACCATCCACATGCATCAGCCTCTTGGTGGTGCCGAAGGTCAGGCCTCTGATATCGAGATCCAGGCACGTGAGATCTTGCGCCTTAAAGCCCGCCTGATGGGTATTCTCTCAGAGAGCACCGGTCAAACCCTCGAAGTCATCGAGCGCGACACCGACCGCAACTTCTACCTGGATGCGCAGCAAGCCGTCGATTATGGTCTCGTCGATCAAGTTTTGGCTCCACCTAAACCAGAAGAGAAAAAATAAACACTTACAGACCGGGTGGCCAAGCCGTCCGGTCTGTTTTATGAGGGTACATGACCACACTTCCAAATGCTCAATCCATCAAAGCCCTGATTCTCGACATGGATGGCGTCTTGTGGCGTGAGAATTCGCCCATAGGCGATCTCGCGGCAACTTTCGCCGGTTTCGACCGTGCTGGTCTCAAGGTGATGCTGGCCACTAACAATGCTACACGCACCCCCGCTCAATATCTGCAAAAGATCGCCGGTTTCGGCGTTCAGCTTGAAGAATCCCAGGTTGTCAATTCCTCCATGGGCGTGGCTTATTTGCTCAAGAAACGCTTCCCCCAGGGCGGACCTGTTTACATTCTTGGTGAGATCGGGCTGACCACCGCCCTCAATGCCGCAGGCTTCTACCATTCAGAGGAACCTGGTCTGGCCGTGATCGGCAGTATGGACCGCGACATCACCTTTTGGAAGATGAAAGCTGCCACGCTGCTTATTCGACGCGGAATACCCTTTTACTTCACCAACCCTGATCGCACCTTCCCCACGCCTGAAGGCATCATCCCCGGCGCCGGAGCCATCCTCGCCGCGCTTGAAACAGCCACGGATGTTACCCCGATCATTGCCGGTAAACCCGGCACAACCCTCTTTGACTTTTGCCTCGAACGACTCGGCACCCTCCCGCAGGAAACTTTGGTGGTCGGTGATCGCCTTGAGACTGACATCCTTGGCGGAGAACGCGCTGGATGCAAGACCGCTCTCGTCCTTTCCGGCATTTCCACACAGGCAGAAGCAAACGCCTGGAAGCCCTACCCTGATCTGGTGGTAAATGAATTATCCGATTTACTGAAAGTATTGGGATGAGCACTAAACCATTCTTCTTTGACCTGGACCTCGATTCACTCAAGGCTGAACTCAAAACCCTTGGGCTGCCTGAATTTAGAGCGAAACAGCTCTTCCAGGCTTTTTATGTTGACCTCGTCTCTGGTATTGAAGAAGTCACCACCCTTTCAAAAGAACTGCGCCAGACGCTGGCCGAGAAAATGGATTTCAGCCGCCTGGTTCCATTGGAACATTTGCTCTCCACGGATGGCGAAACCGCAAAAATGCTGTTCGGACTTTACGATGGCAGAGCCATTGAAACGGTCTTGATGCATTATGACGAACGTCAAACACTTTGCATATCTTCTCAAGCCGGATGCGCCATGGGCTGTGTCTTCTGTGCCACCGGTCAAATGGGCTTTGCCCGCAACCTGAGCACCGGAGAAATTGTTGAACAGGTAATCCAGTTTGCCCGTGAACTCAAAAAAACAGGCGACAATGTCACCAATGTGGTCATAATGGGCATGGGTGAACCATTCAACAACTACGATGCCGTCATGGCTGCTGTGGACCTGTTGAACAATTCGCTTGGGCTAAACCTGGGCGCGCGCCGCATCACCATCTCCACCGTTGGTTTGGCGCCGCAGATCCTGCGCTTTGCAGAAGAAAAACGCCAGGTCAACCTGGCCATTAGTCTGCACGCTGCCAATGATGAGCTGCGCTCCTCCTTGCTGCCTATTGACCGCAAATATCCGCTTTACGAACTGATGCAGGCCTGCCGAGAGTACATCAACCTCACTCACCGCCGCCTCACTTTCGAATGGGCGCTTATTTCTGAGGTAAACGACACGGATAAGGATGCCTACGAATTGGCAAAACTGCTCAAAGGAATGATCTGTCATGTCAACATCATTCCGCTGAACCCTACCAAGAAATACCGCGGCAAGACAACATCGCATGAACGCGCCGTTGCATTTCAAGCAATTCTCACTGAGAGCAGCATCCCCTGCACCATTCGTCTGCGCCGTGGCATTGACATCCATGCCGGCTGCGGACAGCTTGCCCAGCACCAACGAAAATCTGAGAAAACGGACATGATATAATTTTTTGCTATGGCTGAAAATATTTTTTCTAAATGGAAAGAAGGTCTCGACCGCACCCGCAAATCCACTTTTGGGCGGATTGCCACCATGTTCGGCGCCACCGAGATCAAAGCTGATACTTGGGACGAGCTGGAAGAATTGCTCATCCAGGCCGATCTGGGCGTTGAAACCACCATGCGCCTTGTCAAAAAACTGAAGGCTCAAACCCTTGAACTTGGTCTAACTAAAAGTTCAGAACTACAGCAGGTACTTCACGATGAGTTGCTGGCCCTCTTGAAGGTGCCTGAACAACTGCCGATTGACGGCGTTTCACCAGCGGTGATCCTGTTGGTGGGCGTCAACGGTTCAGGCAAAACCACCACCGCCGCTAAGCTGGGCAAGCTTTACACCCAGCAAGGAAAAAAGGTGCTCCTCGCAGCTGCAGATACCTTCCGTGCGGCTGCCATCGACCAGCTTCAAGTCTGGGCAGATCGCCTTGGACTGCAAGTTGTGGCGGGTCAACCCGAAAGCGATTCAGGCGCCGTGGCATATGATGCCGTGCAGGCTGCCGTGGCTCGTAAATTTGACATCGTGCTTATCGACACTGCCGGGCGTCTGCATACCCGCTACAATTTGATGGAAGAACTCAAGAAAGTACACCGCGTGGTCGGTAAGGCCATGCCAGGTGCTCCACACGCCGTTTTACTGGTCTTGGACGCCACCACCGGACAAAATGCCCTGCATCAGGCGAAAGCCTTCCAGGAAGCCGTCCACGTCAATGGCGTGATCCTCTCCAAGCTGGATTCTTCCGCCCGCGGAGGAATGGCCTTTGCCATCCAGCAGGAACTCAACCTGCCCATTTACTTTGCCGGTTTGGGTGAAAAACCCGAAGATTTAACGCCGTTTGACCCCGAAGCCTTTGTCAATAACATTCTGATCAATCAAAATTAGAGGAACCAAATGGAAGAACTCTCAGCAGCATTGAAAGAATACCAGACTACCATCCATACCCTCATGGAGCGTCTTTGACTTAGGCAACAAACAGCAGCAGTTGGAACAGCTTCAGAAACAATCTGAAGATCCCAAAATCTGGGATGATCCACAGCAAGCCCAAAAGTTAATGAAAGACATTTCAGAGTTAAAAGACGAACTTAATCTTTGGAACTCTCTTGAGAAACGCATTAACGACACCCTTGAACTTTCTCAAATGGAAGACCCCTCGCTCAACGACGAACTGGCCGCTGAGACGGAAAAAATCAACCGGGAACTGAATCAATTGAGCCTCTCCACCCTTTTGGGAGGCAAATATGATAAAGGCAACGCCTTGCTTACCATCAATACCGGTGAAGGTGGCACAGACGCCCAGGATTGGGCTGGCATGCTTGAACGCATGTATTTGCGTTGGTGTGAGACCAAGGGCTTTAAAACCGAAATCCTCGATCAAACCGAAGGCGAAGAAGCTGGCATCAAGACGGTCACTATTTTGGTCTCAGGAACTTATGCTTACGGATATTTGAAAGCCGAAAAAGGCGTTCACCGCCTGGTAAGGCTTTCACCTTATGATTCAGCCCACCGCCGTCATACGTCCTTCGCCCAGGTTGAAATCCTGCCCGAAGCTGCCCAGGAAGATCCCCTGGTCGTGATCAACCCTGATGACGTCAAGATCGACATTTACAAATCTTCTGGCGCCGGCGGACAGAATGTGCAGAAGAACGCCACTGCCATCCGCCTCACCCACCTCCCCACCGGCATCGTGGTTACCTGCCAGAATGAACGCTCGCAGATGCAAAACCGTGAGAACGCCATGCGTGTTTTGCGTTCACGTTTGCTTGACCTGGCCCAGATCGCTGCGGATAAGAACCTCTCTGACCTGCGCGGCGTGTACCAAAAAGCGGAATGGGGCAGCCAGATCCGCTCTTACGTGCTCCATCCTTACCAGATGGTCAAAGATCACCGCACCGATTATGAGGTTGGCAACAGCCAATCCGTGCTCGACGGCGATCTCGACGGCTTTATCGAGGCATGGCTAAAGTTTAATAAATAGCAGCAAACATAACCCTGACAAGGTTTAAAACCTTGTCAGGGTTGAAGTTAAACTAAATTATTTTTAAATCTCAAGACATCAGTCCAACACTTTTGCCAGATCGATCAACGACCGATCCAGCTCTTTGGGATGGCTGACCACTTCTTCTAATGGCGTGGTCACGATCTCGTCCTTGATCTCTCCAACCAGCACCCCATAGTTACCTTTGTCTAATTCATCCACAGCAGCGGCTCCAAGGCGGCTGCCCAGAATTCGATCGTAGGCACTGGGAGTTCCACCGCGTTGGGTATGTCCTAAAATGGTCACCCGCAAGTCGAAACCAAGTCTTTCGCGGTGTTCGGTGAAATAGGCATCCAGGGCGTTGGCATTATATTTTGCACCTTCAGCCACCACGATGATGGCATGTTCCTTGCCTTTTTCGTAAGCCATAGCTAAAACTTCTGCAATATGTTCGGGATCCACATCAATTTCTGGCAAGACCACACTTTCTGCACCGCCTGCGATGGCAGCCATCAATGCCAAATAACCGCACTTACGACCCATTACTTCGATCAGGAAGGCGCGCTGGTGTGACGAAGCCGTGGTTTTTAGTCGGTCAATAGCCTCAAGTGCAATATTGAGTGCTGTATCCACGCCAATGGTCACATCGCAGCCATAGAGGTCGTTGTCAATGGTGGAAGCAACCCCCACAACAGGAAAGCCATGGTTATGCAGTTTTAAGCTGCCAGTTTGTGATCCATTACCACCAATGACCACCAGACCTTCAATCTGGGCTTCATTGAGCGAGCGGATGGCATGCAGTTGGCCTTTTTCAGTCTTAAATTCCTCGCTGCGGGCGCTTCCCAACATGGTTCCACCGCGCTGCATCATGCCGCCAACATCCCGTGTTCCCAATGGGATGAATCGTCCGTTGATCAGACCTTCATACCCACCTTTGACGCCGAAAACTTCATACCCTTTTGCCACGCCCTTGCGCACAACTGCTCTGATTGCTGCGTTCATGCCGGGGGCATCTCCGCCGCTCGTTAATACCGCTATTCTTTTCATTCTATTCCTCCGTAAAAAATAAACATTATTCCTCTACTGCCAAGTGTAACCAACATATGACAGGCTGTCGGTAAAAAAGGTATTAATGCAGTACACCAGTGACTGATGATTTGGTACAATTTACTTCACTAAAATGGATTGCAAAAATATTATAATGTCATTTTAGTGCATCCTACAATTCGGATTCAAGGACCCCATGACCGATCACAGGATTATTAAACACCCCATTTTGAACATTCCAACAAAAAAAGAAATATCCTTTTCCTGGCAGGGCAATATTTTACCTGCTCTCGAAGGGGAAACCATTGCCTCTGCATTATTTGCCAATGGCATCAAGATATTTGGGCACCACCATAAAGACAAATCCCCGTTGGGGATTTTTTGTGCCAACGGGCAGTGTTCGCAGTGCATGGTGATTGCCGATGGTCTTCCTGTTAAAGCTTGCATGCAATCAGTAAAGCAAGGCATGCAGGTTTTTCCAAACGATGGTGACCCCGTATTGCCTGAAGTCCATTCCCAGCCTTCATTCAAACCGGTACCTGAAATTAAAGTTCCGGTTCTGATATTGGGCGGCGGCCCGGCTGGATTAAGCGCGGCCATTGAATTGGGCAAGCTCGGGATTTCGGCTTTATTAGTGGATGACAAACACCGCGTTGGCGGCAAACTGGTGCTTCAAACCCACCGTTTTTTTGGTTCAGCAGATGCCGTCTATGCCGGCACGCGCGGCATTGATATTGCCACCATCCTTGAAAAAGATCTGGCGCAGTACCCGTCCGTTGAGGTGTGGTTGCAAAGCACCTGCCTGGCGGTTTATAGTGACCAAAAAGTGGGCATCCTCAAAAATGGCAGCGAATATGTGTCGGTCACTCCTGAAGTTCTTTTGGTCGCCTGTGGAGCCCGCGAAAAATTCCTGGCCTTTAAAGGCAATACCCTGCCAGGCGTGTATGGCGCAGGCGCCTTCCAAACCCTGGTCAACCGCGACCTGGTAAAGCCTTCTGAAAAACTGTTCATTGTTGGTGGCGGTAACGTAGGTTTGATCGCAGGCTATCATGCTTTGCAGGCCGGCATCAGTGTCGTAGGGCTTGTTGAAGCCCTGCCCGAATGCGGCGGATACAAGGTACACAAAGACAAACTTGTGCGAATGGGCGTACCCATCCATACCTCCCATACCATTTTGAGCGCCAACGGAACGGATAACGTTGAATCCGTTAGTATCGCCGCCGTGGATGAGAATTTTGTCCCGATCCCGGGTAGCGAGCAATCCTTTGAATGTGATGCCATTCTGATCGCCGTTGGGCTTGACCCTGTGTCAGAGTTCTACCAAAAAGCGCTTGATTTCAAGATGAATGCCTTTGTAGCCGGAGATGCTGAAGAAATTGCTGAAGCTTCAGCAGCCATATTTTCCGGCAAGATCAAAGGCCTTGAAATTGCAAAAGCCATGGGTAAAGAGATTGGCGAAATCCCTGCCCTCTGGTATCGAACCGGCGCCATCCTTAAATCAAAGCCCGGTAACGTCTTCAGTGAAGACCTGCCCAACCTGCCTGAAGGGGTGGTGCCCATATTCCACTGCAGCCAAGAAATTCCCTGCGATCCCTGTTCCTCTCTATGCCCTCACGGGTTGATCGTAGTGGATAAGAAAGATATCCGCGCCGTTCCTACCTTTGTTGGCAACAATTATTGCTGCGAAGTGTGTGAAAAGTGCGTGGCGGGCTGTCCGGGGTTGGCCATCACTCTGGTGGATTACCGCGCCAATCCTGAAAAACCGATCGTCTCCATCCCCTACGAGTTTTCAAGTGAGATGATCACCCGAGATGATATTGTCACCATTTTGGATACCGAGGGAAATTCTCTTGGGGATACTGAAGTCTTCGACATTCACAGCATTAAGACCAGCGACCGCACCATGATCATCCAGGTTGAAACGGATAAAGAAATGGCGCCTCATATCGCCGGCATCCGCATTCAATCGCCGCGCATTACCCAGCCCATGTTCCAATATGTCAACCATGTAACCGATGACACCATTGTCTGCCGTTGTGAACATGTCAGCGCCGGTGAGATCCGGGCGCTAATACGTCAGGGATACCAGGATATTAACGAGATTAAAACAGTCACCCGCGCCTGCATGGGAGCATGCGGCGCTAAAACTTGTGCATCGCTGATTCGCCGTATTTTCAGAGAAGAAGGCATCCCCAATGACAGGATCATTGATCCTTCCAAGCGGCCAATATTTATAGAAGTTTCGTTAGGTCTTTTGGCAGGTGAAAACAGCAAGGAGTTTGAATGACCAAATCATCCGAGCATTTCGACGTCATCGTGATTGGTGCCGGTTCCCTGGGAACCCCCACGGCTTACTATCTGGCAAATGCCGGTCTGAAGGTTTTGGTGCTGGACTCAGTTACAAGTGTCGGCCAGGGTTCAAACAAGCGCGCCATTGGTGGAATTCGCGCCACTCATTCCGACCCAGCCAAGATCCGACTCTGCCAACGCAGCATTGAAATCTTCTCCACTTTCAAAGAAACTTTCGGCGATGACATTGAGTGGGATCGCTGCGGATACACTTTTGTTGCATATGCTGAAAAAGAAGAACAAACGCTGAAGAACTTGTTGGTTACACAGAAGAAATACCATCTATATAATGATTGGTATGATCAAAAAGATTTGTTAAAGATAGTGCCTGACCTGAATCCGCGCGGACTGATCGGAGGCACTTTCTCGCCTAACGACGGCAGCGCGTCGCCATTGCTCTCGAATCACGCCTTTTACACGCATGCACTCGAAAAAGGTGCTGAATTCCATTTTTCTGAAGCGGTGATATCCATGCACATGGACCATGGTAAAGTCGCAAAGGTTCTGACCGCCAAATCTGAATATCAGGCAGATTATGTGATAAACTGTGCCGGAGCTTCTGCTGCCTGCGTTGGATCCATGACAGGTCTTGATCTGCCCGTCAAACCGGATTCACATGAAGCAGCAATCACTGAGCCGGTGGCTCGTTTTCTAGGCCCCATGATCGTGGATATCCGCCCCGCTGTCGGTTCCAGCAATTATTACTTCTATCAGCACATCACAGGGCAAATCATTTTCTGCATCACACCCAGCCCCAATGCCTGGGGTGAAGATATCAACGAAACCAGCAGCTTTTTACCCATGGTCTCGCGCAGAATGATTGAAGTGATGCCGCGTTTGAAAAACATCAGGGTTCGCCGCACCTGGCGGGGACTTTACCCCATGACACCGGATGGCTTCCCCATTCTCGGTTGGGCGCCTGATATTTCAAACCTCTTGTTGGGGGTTGGATTATGCGGTCAAGGCTTTATGCTCGGACCATCTTGTGGCGAGTTGCTCACCCGATTGGTGGTTGGTTCCACCACCGAAGAAGACAAAGAAACACTGGCGATTCTGTCTCCAACCCGTAGCTTCAACAGCCAGGAATTACTTAAATAAAAATCATGAACAGGACATTATGGCACTCAAAGGGATTATTTTTGATTTTGACGGATTAATTATTGATACTGAAATGCCCGGCTGCAATGCCTGGGCTGAATTATTCAACCAGCACGGATTTTCTTTTACCATCGAAGATTGGAAGAAAGCCATCGGCACCGGCCCATCTGCTTATGACCCTGCCAGGCACTTAAGCGAACTTACAAACGGTCGGCTTGACGCCGAGATCATCCAGAAGCAAACCCTTACACGCACCCGCGAACTGATCGAGATTCAACCCATGCTGCCTGGTGTTCTGGATTTCATCATCGCAGCTAAACGCTTTGGCCTGCCAATGGCGGTCGCTTCCAGTTCCAACCGCGAATGGGTTGAAGGGTATTTGGCAAAACTCGGCATTCGTAAATTCTTTCAAGTTGTGTGCACATCCAATGATGTGACCAATGTGAAACCGGATCCTGAACTTTTTTTGCTGGCTGCTAAAAAACTTGGCATTGCTCCTGAAGAAGCTGTCATCTTTGAAGATTCCCCCAGCGGCATTAAAGCAGCCAAGGCGGCAGGCATTCCGTGTATTGCCATCCCCAATGACATTACGAAAAGTATGGATTTATCGCTTGCCTCAAGGATTGTTAATTCATTCCTTGAGCTTGACCTGCAGCAATTAATCAATCCGACCAAATAATGCGGAGATGATATACTATAGCGATTATAAACGGGTGTAGATGATGATCAGTTCGGAAAAACTGGCTCCCTGGCTTGAAAACCTGATCGAACGACTACCTGAATCTTATTCAGTGGCCGATCGAGAGATGATCACCCACGCCTACAAATATGCCGAAGCCGCACATGAGGGACAAAAACGGGCTTCCGGCGAACCTTATATCACTCATTGTGTCGCAGTCGCCATCATTCTTGCCGAGATGCAGGTACAACCAATTGTAGTTTCAGCGGCCTTGCTGCATGACACGGTTGAAGATACCCACATCACCCTTGATGAGATCCGCAAGGAATTTGGCCCCGAGATCGGCGGCCTGGTGGATGGCGTTACAAAACTCACCCACCTACCGCGTGTCAGCCGTGCCGATCAGCATGATGCCGAAATCTTTGAACAAATCTCAAAAGACTGTGAAGCGGATGATTCGCTGCTCGATTCCCAGCTTGCCAGAGACCGCCGCCGCGATCTTGCAAATGAAACCTTGCGAAAAACATTTCTTGCTATGGGTGAAGATATACGTGTCATCCTGATCAAGTTGGCAGACCGCCTCCATAATATGCGCACCTTGGGCTTTATGCCTGAGAAAAAGCGAAAACGCATTGCCCAGGAAACCCTTGATATTTTTGCCCCTTTGGCCAACCGTCTGGGTATCTGGCAGTTGAAATGGGAACTTGAAGATCTGGGATTCAGATACACCAACCCTGAAAAATATAAAGAAATTGCCCAGAACTTGTCTGAGACCCGACTTGAGCGCGACAGGCAGATGCAAGCCATCAGCGATAAATTGGTAAAATTATTAACTGATGCCGGTGTGAAAGTTGAAATATCCGCTCGCAGCAAACACATTTTCTCCATCTACAAAAAAATGCAGGAAAAAAACAAACCTTTCGAACTCGTCCGCGATTTGCGGGGAGTTCGATTGATTGTTCCTGATATCCCTGCCTGTTATGCAGCTTTGGGTCTGATCCATACCAATTGGCGTCCCATCCCGAATGAATTTGACGATTACATCGCCGGCCCTAAAGATAATTTTTACCAATCCTTGCATACCGCCGTCTTGTATGACGACGGCAAGCCGCTCGAAGTTCAAATCCGCACACCTGAGATGGATGAAAACGCCGAATTTGGTATCGCAGCCCATTGGAAGTACAAAGAAAAAGGGCCGCATGATGAAAAATATGAACAGCGCATCAACTGGCTGAAAAAACTCATGGAGTGGCGTCAGGACGTTGAAGATGCCAATGAGTTCGTTGACGGCATGAAGACGGATGTCTTTCAAGACCGGGTTTACGTTTTCACCCCACGCGGCGATATCATCGATTTACCCTCTGGTTCCACACCTATCGACTTTGCCTACCATGTGCACACTGAGATCGGCAACCGTTGTCGGGGAGCCAAGATCAACGGTAAACTGGTTAACCTGGAATACACACTCAAGACCGGCGACCAGGTCGAGATTTTGGCTGCAAAACAGGGCGGTCCATCTAGAGACTGGTTGAACGTCAACCTTGGATTAGTCAAAACCCAACGCGCCCGCTCAAAGATCAGGGCTTGGTTCAAACACCAGAATCGCGAACAAAACCTTTCACAGGGCAAGGAAATTCTCGAAAAAGAACTGCGCCGGCTTGGCCTGGTGGATTACAACATTGAAAAACTGGCCAACAATTTTGATTTCCGCAGCATGGATGATCTGTATGTTGCCGTGGGCTGCGGCGATATATCCATTGGTCACCTGGTAAATCTGTTAAGTGAAGGCGAAAGAGTTCAACAAGATTTTCTATCGCCCAAACCGGTCACACCGCAAAGACAGGTCAGCGATACAGCTGTGTCTGTTTTGGGATTGAAGAATATCCTCGTGACCTACGGCAAATGCTGCAAACCCGTACCTGGTGACGAGATCATCGGTTATATAACCCGTGGACGCGGCGCCACCATCCACCGGCAAGACTGCCCGAATATTCTGCGCATGACGGATCATGATCGTATTGTACGCGTAACCTGGGGTGAACCGCAATTAACCTTCCCGGTTGAGATTCAAATCAAAGCTTACGATCGCCAGGGCTTGATGGGAGATATTTCTTCTCTATTAACAAATGAAAATATCAATTTGAGCGATATCAAACTTAATGTTGTTCATAACCTCGCCCACATGGTTTTAAAACTGGAGATCTCAGATATTGCTCAGTTATCGCGTGTTTTAACTAAAATTGAAAATTTGCCCAACGTGATGGAAGCTCACCGTTTAAAACCGGGATGAAGCTTTCATTAGTTTTTGCATTTTTAACCAAAAGGAGTTATCTCATCAATTTTTCGAAAATGCTTTACGAATTGACCAGCTTAGGGTAAAATGC
>CAZQXI010000006.1:0-233162 GCA_964597505.1 uncultured Anaerolinea sp.
GGGAACCCAAGGTCAAATTCCACGAACTGGTGCGCATCATGGTGGATGCCGACCTTGAACTTATGGACCAGAAATGCCCCGGCGAAGGACGCAAGATTCTGGACGAACGTTTCAACGGCTGGCACAAGTGGGAACACCAAGTCGTTAGTATGGAAAGGTAATAATTATGAAGGCATTAATTACGGGGATTTCAGGCCAGGATGGTTCTTATCTTGCAGAATTATTGTTATCCAAGGGATACGAAGTTCATGGGATCGTGATGCGGAGCGAGTTGGAAGATCCAAAACGCTCTTTATCCAAGCTTTCAGGCATACTCAATCAGATAACCCTACACCCTGCGTCGATTGAAGCCTTTCCATCCATGTTTCAAATTGTTCAAAGAATAATACCTGATGAGTGCTACCATTTGGCAGCAACCTCATTTGTTTCTTATTCTTTTGATGATGAATTTGCAATTTTCAACTCCAACGTAAATGGAACACATTACATTCTTTCAATTTTAAAAGAAGCAGCGCCAAAGTGTAAGTTTTATTTCGCTGGATCTTCTGAACTTTTTGGTCGTGCCGCCACCTATCCACAAAATGAGAATACACCCTTTAATCCCCGGTCTGCCTATGGAATTACCAAGGCTACGGGATTCTATTTGACATGCAACTATCGAGAAAATTATGGCATGTTTGCCTGCAATGGAATTTTATATAACCATGAATCGATTCGCAGGGGGTATGAATTTGTTACCCGAAAAATTACACGTGGAGCGGTTCAGATAAAACAAGGGTTAGCCAGCGAATTGCTTTTGGGAAATCTTGATGCAAAGAGAGATTGGGGATACGCTCCCGATTATGTCAATGCGATGTGGCTGATGCTTCAACAAGACCAACCTGATGATTATGTTATTGCCACCGGTAAGCTTCATTCCGTTGGTGAGCTGTGCGACATTGCTTTTTCACATTTGGGATTGAATTATCTTGATCATGTGAAAGTTGATCCAAAATTCTATCGACCCTCAGAAGAGGTTCCGCTTGTAGGTGATGCTTCAAAGGCGTTCAAGAAATTAGGCTGGAAACCCGAAAAATCTTTCCAAAGTATGGTTGAAGATATGGTTGATTATGATCTGGCAGAATACAAGATAATCAATCTGTAATTAATGCAAATTTGTGTATATTGGTGAATTCAAAAATCATGGATACTTTTACTCCAATTGTAGTCAAACCTCCGGCTAATATCGAAATTCCTGATCTTAATGAAGTATGGCGATCAAAAGACCTTCTCTTTTTTTTAGTAAGAAGAGATCTGAAAATTCGTTTTCAACAGACTTTTATCGGTGTTCTATGGATTATATTACAACCATTAATCCAAATGTCAATTTTTTTTGTTATCCTCGGGCTTTTTGTAAAAGTTCCGACAGATAATATCCCCTATCCAGTTTTTTATCTTTCTGGCTTTATTGTATGGCAATTATTCCTTCAAATTGTTAATAGCAGCGCATTTAGTCTACTTGGAAATATTGGGCTCATCACAAAAGCTTATTTCCCTCGAATGGCGCTTCCTTTATCCACAACCATCGGCGCATTGATCGATTTCGGTGTTTCATTCTTGTTATTACTCGTATTCTTGCTTACTAACCATTTTATGCCCAACATTCGATATTTGTTGTTACCCGTTTTATTGTTGATCACGCTTGTTTTTTCATTGGGTGTTGGTTTATTGTTTGGTGCATTAATGGTGGTTTTTAGAGATACCAAAAATTTGCTTGGCTTCATTTTGCAAGTCTGGATGTTTGCCTCTCCGATCATGTATCCGTTATCCATCGTGCCGGAAAAGTACAAGTTTTTATTCTATCTGAATCCCCTGGCTGGATTGATTGATGCATTTCGTTGGGTCTTTTTGAAAACAGACAGCTTACCTTCCCTTCTGTATTTTTCACTCTCAATTATTGTGGCGGTTATTCTTTTGATCGTTGGAATGGTGGCGTTTCGTTCAATGGAAAATCGTATCGCGGATGTGATGTAATATGACTAGACTAGCGATTAAAGCTGAGAATATCAGTAAAGAATATAAGATCCGACATCATTTTGAAGGAACAACAAGTTCCTTAAAAGAATTATTTAATTCACCTATCAGACGAATATTTTCTAAAAATAATGGTCCATATGATAAACGAGAGATTTTTTGGGCGCTCAAAGATGTCTCGTTTGAAATAAACCATGGTGAATCAGTGGGTTTGATCGGAAGAAATGGTGCCGGTAAAAGTACTTTACTAAAGATCCTATCTAGAATTACTCGGCCATCTCAGGGGAAAATCACCATTTATGAACGGGTCAATTCTCTCCTTGAAATTGGAACTGGGTTTAGTTCTGAATTATCAGGCAGAGAAAATGTTTTTTTGAACGGAAGTTTTCTTGGGATGAGCCAACAAGAAATAAGAAGCAAATTCGATGAGATTGTTGCCTTTTCAGAAATCGAACAATTTATTGATACCCCCGTAAAGTACTATTCAAGTGGTATGTATCTTCGATTGGCTTTTTCGGTTGCGGTTCACCTAACCCCTGAATTGTTATTGCTCGATGAAGTTTTAGCTGTTGGTGATGCCGGTTTTCAACAGAAATCACAAAACAAAATGAAAGAACTCCTCGGAAGCGGTGCTACAATCATTTTAGTCTCACATAATGATCGTGCAATTAAAGAAATATGTAATAGAGCAATTTGGTTAGATAATGGTACTATCAGAATGGATTCAATAGCAACATTTGTCGTTGATGAATACAACAAAAGTTATGATTCTACCCAATAATGATTTTCAGGATTCTCTAATGACCTCTGATTCGAATGAGAGAGAAGAAGTAATTAATTTAGACCCAACAAAAGAGTATATAAAAAATAGTTTATTGTTTGGAATTGGTGTAAATAGTAATTCGATAATAAAAATAATGGATAACGATAATTATCGTTATTCCTCCCCATCCTTTGAAGTAATAAGTCGTAATAGAGGCAAACTCACCAAGAAATTTCTAGTTTTTGTTTATAAAAACAAAGATATGATAAAAAAAATACCATTCATTGGTGATTGGACCTTATCAATAAAACGGAGCATAATGAATAAATATCTAGAAAAGAAAAATCAATCCAAAAAAGCTATTGATTTATCAGAAGAAATTAATCTCGAATTAAATAAATTTCTTCAATCCCTTTTCTTGATATTACTCGGAAGAGAAATAGATGCTGATGAAATAAGGAATTTTTCGAATATATTCCAAAATGGGGGTTCAAAACAAGCAATCATATACATTGTTTATAAATCAAAAGAATTTTCGAAAAGAAACAAAGTTGCAAACATAAACTCTTATCGCATCGAATATTTGAAATATCTTGTAAAGAAAATTATTAGGAAGTTAAAATTTAACGATAGTGATTGGAATAAATCGGAACCTGTTAGAAAAAACTCAAGTCATGAAATAGACAATATAGAAAAGTATCAAACTGTCTTGAAGAAGTTGGACAAAATCGAAGAAATGGTAAAAAACATAGATTCCCGAATTGGTCTCTATGATAATGTTTTGGAAAACACAAATAAGTTAAAAGTAACACTCGATAAACTTGCTAATGAATCTAAGCCGATATATTATGGGTTCCCCGATGGAGTCACTATTGTTCAAACGGATAGTTTTTTCTTTGGCATTCCATCAGAAGAATGGAGATTGGCAGTTTTTTTATCGAAGTTTGGTTATTTTGAACATGGAACTGAGATATATATTCGCACAATTCTAAAAGAAGGATTAACATTTATTGATATCGGGGCTAATTTAGGCATTTATACATTGTATGCTCTTAAAGCAGGTTGTTCAGTTTATTCATATGAACCTACACCAAGAATTTACAAAATATTATTGGATAATATTGGAATAAATGGTTTTGAACCCTCAAAAAAAGCTCGTGTTTTTAATTTGGCAATTTCTGATAATGAAGGTGAAGTAGATTTTTCTATATTTGATGTTAGCGGGCATAATTCTTTTTATCCACAAACTGAAAGTGATAAAAAAATAAAAGTAAAAACAGTGAGTTTAGATAAACATTTAAGTCATTTATCCAAAGTAGATATAGTAAAAATTGATGTTGAGGGTGCTGAACCATTAGTATTAAATGGCATGAAGAATATTATTCAAAATAATCCACAAATAAAGATTATTTTGGAGTTTGCACCAAACAATTTGGAACGAAGCGGAATAAAACCTCTAGATTTCATAAATACAATTAACGCCATGGGATTATCTATTAAAATAATTGAAGAAAATTCAGGCAATATTTGCACGGTTTCACAAGATGAATTGATTAATTGTTATTCTGTAAATGTTCTTTTAGAAAAATCGGGTGTATAGGCTAGCAATCGGGGAAAAATGCAAATTTTAATAGTTTGTTCTTCGTCTCCATTAACAGCGCGTGAAGAAACTTATTGGGCTAACACAATCTATCAAGGTTTAAAGGAACTTAACTTTGATGTAGATATGTTTATGTTGCCTATTACTCAAGATCCATTATTTTTCCCTGAACAAATGATGAGTTATAGGTTAATGGATATTCAAAATAGTTGTGATCTATTAATTGCTATTGGAGATCCGGCATTTGTATTTAAACACTCAAATAAAAAGGTACTACTATTTTCATTAGCCTCTTCGGTCCATGAATGGTTCGATAGTGAATATGGAGTACTTACTTCTCCACAATATAGTGTAATTCGCGAATCAATTCATATTGCAGAGAAAATGGGGTTACTAGAAGCAAGTAGTATTTATTGTGCATCTGAAGCACTTACTAATCAAATTAGTACTGAATTCAATATAAAAACTAAAACTGTACTTCTTGATGTTGAAGGGTTTACATATCAAAATAAAAAATCACTTCTTGAAGATGATCATTGGATAATATGCGAGTCGACGCTTGAACCATCTGATAGAATCGATATGCTTATTCAAGCACTTGCATTTTCGAATGAGAAATGGAAACTAAAGCTTTTCATACCATCAGCTTCTGAAGTATATAGGTTAACATTATTAAAACAAATAAATGAACTGGAAATAGAAAACCGTATCCAAATATTAGATAGATCAATTTCGTCTGATGATTTTAGAAAATGTTGTGGTTACGTTAATCTTCTGTATTCGGCAATTCGTATTCCGATAAGCTGCCTTGCGGCAGCAAAATCCAACACCCCAATGATAACAACTACTGATAGTGGAGCGCTTCTTGAAAAAATCCATAACAACATCAATGGATTAATCGCAAAACCTAATATCAAATCCTTGTCAAATGCATTAGACCAAATTTGTAGTGATCAAGAGTTATTTAAATTGCTCACTAATGGTAATAGCAATGAAACAAGTAGTTCTATTACTGTTAGTTCTTTATTAAGGTTAATGGTGAATTAAATATGCGGATAGCACTTGTAAATACCTTCTCGCCATTTATTCGTGGTGGAGCAGAAATCCTCGTTGATGATCTTGCAGAACAACTAAAAGACCATGGCCACAATGTGGATCTATTTAGGATTCCCTTTCCAAAATATTATGAGGCTCCTCTGATAACAACAATCGAAGCAGCAAGAATGTTGCATTTTGATGAGTTCGAACGAGTTATTACCTTTAAATTTCCTGCTTATTGCATCAAACACCATGAAAAAGTTATTTGGATGTTTCATCAGTTTAGACAAGTATATGAATTATTTGGGTCTGAGTATGGATTAGAAAAAAATTCTAAAGGAGAATCCATTCGTAAGGTAGTTAAACACGTTGACGATGTCGACATACGACAATCTAAACGTGTATATACAAATGCACAGGAAGTAACCAACAGATTAATGCTTTTTAACAAAATTCCATCAATAGTCTTACCCCCACCATTAAAAAAACAAGAACTTTATTATTCTGAGAATGTTGGCGATTATATTTATTATCCTAGTCGTATTACAGATATGAAACGGCAACATCTTGCGATAGAAGCAATGCGATATGTTAAAAGTGGGGTAAGGCTTGTTGTAACTGGTGTGAGTGAAGGGGCCTATTTTAAAAGTTTAAAACAGATTATTAACGATTATGGTCTTGAAAAACGAGTAGATATTAAAGATGGATGGGTTGACGATGATGAAAAGCGTTCTCTTCTTGCCAATTCCTTAGGTGTAATTTACATTCCTTTTAAGGAAGACTCTTGCGGCTTTGTAACAATGGAAGCGTTTTATTCTGCAAAACCTGTGATAACCTGTACTGATTCAGGAGGAACGGGCGAATTTGTCGAAAATGGCGTTAATGGTTTTATTGTTGAGCCAAGCGCTGACGCAATTTCTAAAGTTATGGATATTTTATATTACGATAATAATTTAGCTGAAGGTCTAGGAAGAGCGGGGTTGGAAGAAATCACACGTCGCGATATTACGTGGCCATCAACAATTCAAAGGTTATTACTGTGAAAATCGCTTGGTTTACTCCCTTTCATGATAAAAGCGCAATTGGTCAAGTAAGTAAGGATATTTGTGAAGCTTTACTAACAACCGATGAAGTGGATATTTTTACGCCTGATTTCGAAAATAACATAAAAACGCATGTTCCAGTTAAATATTTTAGTTCGCCAAATAACCTACAAAATTTAGATAGATATGATCATGTAATTTATAACATGGGGAATTATTTACGTAATCATGGAAAAATTTGGGAAGTCATGCAGATGTTTCCCGGAATAGCCTTGTTACATGACCAGATCATGCTAAATTTTTTTGTTGAGACTGCATTTATTCCGCAAACAGAGAAAAGTGAAAATATATTTTTAGAATTACTTCGCAAATTCTATGGCCCCAAAGGGGAATTTGCAGGCAGGAAACGATTTAATTCATTCTATGGCGAAGATAAAGCCAGACTATGGGAATCCGATGCCTTGTCTGCATTTCCTTTATATGAGCCAATATTACAAAAAACAACCGCAGTTTTTACTCACGCAGGTTTCTTTGCAGAAATAATCCGTGACAATTTCTATGGTCCGATAGGTTATGCTTATTTACCACAATCCTTACCCGAAATTCCTATCGAACTCAAAACACAACATGATTTTTCTGAAAATAACAAAGCTTTGGTAGTTTCAAATGGTATTGTCCATCCACTTAAGCGAATTGACCGTGTGACAGAAATGCTTTTAGCAAATCCCGATATTGCCAAAAGAGTCCACTATGTAATTATCGGTGGTTATGGTGGAAATTATGGTGATGACCTTATTGCTCTTGCCAAAGGTCCATTAAAGGGTTGTTTGGAATTACTCGGGTATCAGTCTGATGAAATTATGCAAAAATACTTGAATGATGCTGATTTTTGCATAAACCTAAGGTTTCCAAATTCTGAGGTTGGATCGAAATCTTTATTTGAACAAATGTCTTATGGAAATCCAGTTATTGTCTTAAATAGCGGCATTTTTGGCGAAATACCGGATAATTGTGTTGTAAAAATCAATATTAATAATGAATTACTAGATCTTAAAAATGCATTTATCCGTTTACTTGAGAATCATACAGAGCGCAAATCAATCGGAATACACGCTTCTGATTTCATTAAAAATAACTGTTCTGCTGAAATTTATGTCGAGAAGCTCAAGTCTTTTTTACAAAGTATTTCTAGTACAAATACATCAAAAAATTTATTAGAAAAATGCATCAGTTTGAATCAGTTGGCATTTTCAGATTTGTCTTTTGATCAACTAAACGCACCGTGGTTAATCGAAATGGTGTCTAAACAATTGAATAGTTTATTTGATTCAAAAGATTCTACTAATAATGACACAAAAGTAATAGGTCTATGGTTGGCTTTTCCTTATTCCATTGGATTGAAAAGAGAAGGTATTACAAAATTCTTGTTGTATTTACTATTAGCTTTACTTGAATATTATCCTGTTGAATGTGAAATTTGGACTTATTCAATTAATGAAAACGAAATTCGAGAAAGTTTTAATGATGTCATAAATTCAACAAAATATACTAACAAAGTAAGAATTGTTACAGAGAAGAATTTTCCAAATGTTCTTAATGTACCTTTTTCTGAAAAGAATATTCCTTGGGATATTAATGAAAGAGTAGATAACTTATCATATGTTGCAAGAAAATATTCAAAGGCATCTCTTTTTGTACCAGCAATTGTATACCTTGATAATGTTATAGAAACTGGTAAGCCCCTTTTTGTTCCGGTTCACGATTTGGGTATTTATGCACATTATAATGATTTTGTAGAAAAAGATCCTTTAGAGAAAGCACGATTTGTTGATATACGCTCCCGAGTTGAGAATTTCGCTCGGTCAGGCGCTTTTATGTTTTCTAATTCAGAATTTGTACGAAACGAACACCTATTAAAATACATCGTTGGTGTTAGTGAAACTCAAACAAAAGTCATTTATCTACCAACTAACATACCGAAAGATATTCTTAGTAATTTACTGACCAAGAATGAGATCAGAAAAAAATTTAAGTTTGATAAACCTTATATTTTTTACCCAACTCAAGTTCGACCATATAAGAATCTGGCACTTCTTATTGAAGCTTTTTCGAAAATCAACAGAAATCATAAGGATATGCATCTGGTATTAACTGGTTCGCCATCAGATGTGCCGCAAGTTAAACAGTTAATAGATTTATTGAACCTTAATGATAGGATTATTTGTATTTCAGATGTTTCTGAACAAGAATTATATAGTCTCTATAAATATGCAGACCTTACAGCAGTACCAACATTATTTGAGGGGGGGTTTCCATGGCAGGCCTGCGAAGCTCTGTTTATGGATACACCACTCGTTTTATCAAATATTCCCGTCGTAATGGAACGTATTGAATCTTGCGGTTTCACTCTTGAAAACTGTGGATTGACGCTGTTTGATCCACATAACGCAACTGATCTTGTCAATGCAATAGAAAAAGTATTACAAAATCGAGAAGCATCCATTGAGAGGCAAACAAAATTTAAAGAAAAGTTTTTAGCCTATTCATGGAAAGAAGCCTCCTCTCAATATTATGATTTATTTTTTAATAACAAGGAATAGTTTTTGATAATGCTCACACATATTAAAGTAATAATTGAATTATGAGATTAGGATGTGTATGAAAAAACTTGTTGTTGTTGGAGCAGGTGGACATGCTCGTTCAGTATTGGATATCGCATTGCAAAATAATGATTTTGACATCGTCGGGAGTGTTGATCCCAAACCAGGTAGTGTTCTTGGCATTCCAGTGATAGGTACAGATAAAGACTTGGAAGAGTTATATAAAAAAGGTATTCAAAATATTTTTATCGCTATAGGTGATAATTTATTACGGCAAAAGTTGTTCAATCAGGCTGTAGACATCGGGTTCAACCCTGTAAATATTATTCACAAGAGTGCTGTTATTTCACCACGTACGACCCTTGGAAATGGTATATGTGTCATGGCTGGAGCGATCATTAATGTTAATACAGTCATTGAAGATAATTGCATTATTAACACCAATTGTTCAATCGATCATGATTGTTTAATCAAGAGATCCTCTCATGTTGCACCAGGGGCTACTATCTCTGGAACAGTAAATATTGGAGAAGGTGTGCATCTGGGAACCGGAGTATCTATTATTGATGGAATTACAATCGGAGATTGGTCATACATTGGTGGAGGAGCTGCGGTTGTAAACGATATTCCCTCACGAGTGATGGCATTTGGTGTTCCTGCTAAAGTGATTCGTGAAATTTAGAAATAAGGGATTAAATAAGTGATAAAAAAAATACCAATTGCATCACCTTCCTTTTCGGGAAATGAAAAAAAATATGTGAATGACTGCCTTGATACAACTTGGATTTCTTCTATCGGGAAATATATTACTGAATTTGAAGCTTCCTATGCAGATTGGTTGAATGTCAAAAACGCGATATCCTGTTCAAATGGAACGGTTGCGCTTCATATACCATTACTGGCATTAGGAGTAAAAGAAGGTGATGAGGTTTTAGTACCAACTTTTACATATATTGCCACTGCGAATGCAGTGAGGTATTGCGGTGCGACTCCAATTATGGTGGATTGTTTACCAGACACCTGGAATATTGACCCTGTTGACTTGGAAAGAAAAATTACAAGAAGAACAAAAGGTATTATTCCTGTCCATATCTATGGAAATCCTTGCGATATGGATGCCATAATGGCTATCGCCAAGAAACATAACCTTTTTGTAATAGAAGATGCCGCAGAGTGTCATGGCGCTGAATTTGGTGGTCTGAAGGCTGGCACATTTGGAGTAGCAGGTACTTTTAGTTTTTTTGGGAATAAAATTATTACCACTGGCGAAGGTGGGATGGTAGTTACAAATGATGACGAGATGGCACACAACATGCGGTTGTTAAAAGGGCAAGGGATGGATCCTAAGCGTCGATATTGGTTTCCTATGACTGGATACAATTATCGTATGACGAATATTGAAGCAGCTATTGGTCTTGCTCAACTAGAAAAAGTGGAAGAACATATTTGCGCGCGAAAAAAAGTAGCTGAATGGTATCAAGAATTTCTTGGAGATATTAATGAATACTGTGTTCCTCAAAAAGTAACACCAGGCGCGAAGAATGTCTGGTGGATGTATTCGATTCTCCTTAATAAAAAAGTTAAAATCTCTCGTGATGCATTGATGCTGGCGTTATCAGAAGATGGAATTGAGACCAGGCCATTATTCTATCCCATGCACATTATGCCTGCATTTTTTGATGATCATGCAAATTGTCCAATCGCCGAAGATATTTCATCACGCGGATTGAATCTTCCTACGCACACATTATTATCTCGAGAAGATGTGGAATTAATTTGCACGCTCCTAAAGAAATATTTATTAGTTTAAATAAAGATAAGCACAAAAGCATGGAGTACGATAATGAATTTTTTGTTTTATCTTGAACCATTAATAATCCAAGATAACCCTAATTTATATAGTGGGTGGTTACCTTTATGGTCTCAAATTATCAATACGCTTGAAAATGCAGATAAGGGGAAAAACCAGTACAAAATGATTATTGGCCAATCATTAGAGTCAGCCATTTCGCAGTTTAACTTTTTAGAATCTATTGAAATCATTCCAATCCCCCTCGAATCAATAGTTGAACAATTTAATTATTCTTGCATGGATGCAAGTTTGGCCTGGTTTGATTCCAAATATACAAATGACCAGCTTGAAAACACAAGTTCATTTTATTCTAAAATGATTGGTGAATGGGAACCTGATGTAATAATTTCGTCATCTCATATTCCATTTATAAAGAAATTATTTCCGACTACTCAAATTTTTTATTTTGAAGGGGGTATGACTACTAGACCCCCCTTTCCGCCAAGCTGGTATTTAGATCCCGAAGGTCTATATAAATACAGCTTACTTGCAAAGTATTCTGATGAGATTAATCAGTTGAAAATTGATCAAGCACAAAAAGACTCTCTGAACAGATATCGTAATGCATTTGTCAATTTGATAAATTCAAAGGGTGTATTTTCAGAATTTAATAACTTATTCAGGAATAAATTCAGTCAAATAATACTTCTTCCGCTCCAAACGGATGGTTTTTGGTTTCAAGGCAATTGTAGTTTTGATACCATGTTTCAACTTGTTCATAAATTGATGTCGTCTATTGATCCAAATATTGGAGTTGTAGTAACCCCTCACCCAAGTAACACCTGGTTTACATCAGATATTGTAAATTATTTTGAAAACAAGTTTAATAATTTCATATACCTCCCTGAGGTTATCGAGGTATCATCAGCGTCACAATATTTATTACAATATGTTGATGCGGTAATATCTGTTTCCTCAATGGTAGGTTTTCAGGCCTTAATCTGGAATAAAAAGTTGTTTTCTATTGGTGAAACACAATTAAAAGTCGGGGCTGAGTATTGTTTTAAACCAGATCTTTCTGATATTGACAAATTATTAAAATTATTGGAATTACCAAAGACGAACAAGGATGGTGTTCTGTATTGGTTATTAACAAATTTTTATGTTCCTGAGCATTATTTTTTTAATCCTGATTGGCTGAAATCATATATATTAAACTTTTATAATGAGAAAAGTTCTGGATATAACAAACTAGCAAAATTTCAACAATTTGATAATCCAGAAAAAATATTTTCAGTAATTATTGGAGATGCTATTCTGGATATTCCTCGTTTTAGGGGTCGTGAATTTGAGAAACCTCCTTCTTCTTTTAATGAAAAAGTGACACAAATTAAAGCAATGCTAGGTGATTCTCAGAATAAAAGTAACAATCATTGGTTATCAAAATTTATTAGATCTTATGATGAAGAAATTTGTTTTATTACTGGAGAAACCAGTTCTAATCTTTTAATTAATGGTTGGTCTCAATTGGAAGATTGGGGAGTTTGGTCACAAGAAAATATAGTTGATATTTTAGTGTCACTTCCACAGAACTTTGGCAATGATATAAAAATGTTAGGTGTATTTCAAGCTTTTGTGAATGAGAAGATAGAAGAACAAAAAGTTGAAATTTTTGTCAATGATGAAAAGCTTGATACATGGAAATTTCAATTCGGAAACAAAATATATAAACAAAAAATAATTATTCCAGCCAAACTATTCCAAAAATCAACATCCCAAACTCATATTTCTTTTATTATTTCTAATCCAAATTCACCTGCATCTTTAGGATTATCAAACGATACAAGAAAATTAGGGATTTCAATGCATTCACTAATTTTTTCTCTAGATAAAAGGAAACCTATAAACATATTTTCACTTGGAAAAAATCATAGGATTGAATAAGTATTCAATCCTAAAGAACCTGACTCTAAACTCAATTATTCTAACAAAATATTTCGATTTATCATCAAATTGATGGTTGTTTTTGTACTGATTGATTTAGAAAAAAGACTTTTACACCAATTACAAATAATATTCCTTGTTTTATGAAAACTTGTAATAATATTATTGGATTTTTTAATAATTATGAAAATATTATTAGTATATTCATCAATTTCTTAGCAGCAGCTTCCCAAGTAAACTTTTTTGCCTGTTCATATCCCTTTCTTCGTAATTCTTCCTGAAGAGATGAACTCGCAATAATTTTCTCCATGGATTGGAGAATATCCTCAACATCCAACGGATTGATGTAGATTACGGCATCACTGCATACTTCAGGCAATGAGGCGCTACTTGAAGAAATTACCGGGCATCCGCAAGTCATGGCTTCAAGTGGAGGAAGACCAAAGCCTTCGTAATAAGATGGAAAAACAAAACAAATTGCCTTTTCATATAATGCTTTTAATTCATTATCAGAAACATAACCTAACCTAATAATGTTTTCTTTTTTCTGAAAATCTTCAACTTGCTGAAAAACCTTTGAAAACTTTCCGCCGACAACAACCAAGTCAACGCCTTTCTTCATTTTTTTGAAGGCATTAACCAGGCTGATCACATTTTTGTGTGGACTTGAACTGCCAACCGTCAGGATGTATTTATTCTCTTCAATTCCATTTTGGTTCAAAATTGAATAATCGGGAGCAGATTCTAATATATGCTCACTTCCCAAGAGATTGACTATGATCTTTTCTTCACTAATATTTAAATATTTTGCAATTTCTTTTTTTGAAAATTCTGAATCTGTAATGATGCTTCTTGAAGTACGAGCTAAAATCCACATAATTAAACGATATTTTATTTTAAAACTCAAAGAATAAGCTTCAGGCACAGAAAATACTGAAGCATCATGAAACACATCAATTTGATTGAAATGCAGTATTGGACCGATGTTGCAAAGACAGAGTAACAAACCCTTTCGCGCAAAAAATGGAAGTTCCACTTGTTCCCAAATATTGCCAGATAATTTTCCAGATCGTTGTACTTTGATATTATTCCAATTGGATTTTGGATCATCCTTATAGGATGCGGGAACCAGGCAGCTAATGTCATACGCTTGATTTATTTCAGGATGTTTGGACAAGTAATCATCCAATGATTTAACAAACTCAAGTGCAGATCGTTGAACTCCGGTAATCGATTGAGTTAGAAATCGCCCATTAATAAAAATTTTATTTGTTGCGGGTTTGGATGGCAAGTTATTCACGAATAATTCCCCTATCACAGTATTTTCAACAATCAAGTTATTTCTGGCTACTAATTATCTATAATTGATTTTACCCCAAGAAAGTATTATAACGTCAGTCAATCCCATATCCAGTAATAACAGAAATGTAATTCTTAAAAATGCAGACTCAGGTTCCAATCTTCATTTACTTGTCCTATCATTGACCGTTCCTCTGAATATTGCACAAACAAGATCGCGCCCTTAATTTTGGGACTTGTTCGGGCAACACCAGCCGTTCATAAACGATTTACTTTAGTCCACCTGCTTGGTTGAGAATTATTGATCCGAAGACGGATTAAATATTTACCGGTCGTTGGAAGACATCGATTGAATTAACTGAAAAACATGGCAATTACAACCGCCATGAAACCACCTTTATGCAGTCTCTGACAGCGGATTGATGCCCAAACTAAAGCAAGTCAAGAGAAGTCTGATTCTCTTGACTTGCTATATAACCATTGCTCATATGTGAATGTGATAAAGCGTTCTAGATCTGTTCCACCAGATAGTTTTGGATTCCCATCTGTTTGATCTGATCCAACTGCGCCTCAAGCCAGTCTATATGTGCTTCTTCATCCGCAAGAATGTCTTCCAGAAGTTCACGCGTGCCGTTATCAAGCGAATCAGTGCACAATTTAATGGCTTCGTTGTACCCCTTGATTGCACCTTCCTCGGCAGAATGATCATTGGTAAGCTGCGCGAGCACGTCCGGTCCGATGCTCATTTTCTTTAACACGCTTACAACAGGAATTCCTTCCAAAAAGAGGATGCGGTCAATATGCTTTTCAGCATGTTTCATTTCGTCTATCGCTCTCTTTTCGATCTTGTCTGACAGGCTTTTATACCCCCAATTGGCACACATCTGGGCATGGACCATGTACTGACTCACTGCTGTCAATTCATCTGATAGTAGATCATTTAGTGCTTGGATGACCTTGTCATTGCCTTTCATGAGTTCACCTCCTTATTGGTGATAATCTTAATTATAGTGATATTAAATAATGAAAACAATTCTCAATTTTGATGCCAGCAATAATTTATCGTGTAAAATCAATCCATGACAAAAAATGAGGAAACTCGATTCGGTGGGGAAATTCAACCCCTGCTGCCAGGTGAATTGGCTAATCTAATCGGTGAACGTGCCAACCGGGCAGCTGCTGCATCCCGTTTTCTGGATTATCGTTCAAGACGTGCAGATCAAACCTTGCGACGCCAGGATGCCGATCTGTTACTCTTTCGTGAATTCCTGGCGGAAGTAAAAATAATTACAGGTGATCTTGCAAAAGAACCCGCGGCCTGGCGTCCGGTGACATGGGGATTGGTCGAAGCATTTGTTAAATGGCAGATTTCAAGGGGTTACGCCATCCAAAGTGTTAATGTACATCTTTCATCCATTAAAACTTATGCACGTCTGGCCATGCAGGCCGGCGCGTTGTTGCCCCAGGAATACGCACTGATACGCGCGGTTCAGGGATACAGCTACCGTGAACAAAGTCGAATAGATTCTCGCCGCAAAATAACCCGCATCGGGTTAAAGAAATCTGAATCAGTAAAAATCACTCCCGAAGAAGCGGCTCTATTAAAACAGCAGCCAGATAGCCCTCAAGGCAGGCGCGACGCTTTCATGATTTGCCTGCTGCTGGATCACGGATTGCGTGTGGGAGAAGTTGCCGCCCTTTCAGTGACTGATTTCAATCTCCGTGAAGAAACCCTTCGTTTCTTCCGACCGAAAGTTAACAAGGAACAGATCCATCACCTGACCAAAGATACCCTTAAAGCACTAAAGGCTTATCTGGAGCATGGGGATATGCCCCGAAATGGACTGGCGCTACGCCGCAGCTTGCGCAATGAAGAACTGGGGGCCACGGGTATGACTGAACGCGCCATCACTGCCAGGGTGGGATTTTTAGGTGAGAAAATAGGCGTCATGGGGCTTTCTGCCCACGATTGCCGCCACTTTTGGGCCACTTCCGCGGCACGCCATGGTACAGACCCCTTCGTACTGCAAGAGGCAGGCGGATGGTCTTCACTGGCCATGCCCCGCCGCTATGTGGAAGATAACGAAATTTCCAATGAAGGGGTGAAGTTGGATTAGGTAGGTAATCAGGCACTCAGTTATCAGAATCTGAGGAAAATTACTCTATCCGAAACTCTGACACACCAAATTTCAAAAAGGTTTTTATGAAAAAATACTTATCCATTTTTAAGAACATGAATACGATCGACTGGGTTTTGGCCGTGCTCATCACTGCCCTGCTCGCTTATGCCGTGAACCTAATCTTCCCTCCCAATGGCTGGATGATAGGGATTGTTGCTGCACTCCTTCTTCTGTTTATCGCAAAACGCCGGCGCGACCAGTTATCAAAAAGTTGATAAGCATCAATACAAAGAATTGGAAATAACCATGAAAAATAAGACTTGGTTGACCAAAATCCTGGCGATAGTCGGAACAGCCTTCGTGGCAATTCCTATTGTGGCACCCATCGTTTTTTCAATCCATCGACTTGTGACAGTCGGAGATTTTAGATTGGATTTCTTAATACCAGCCGAAATAGGTTTGCTGGTTTTAATTGGTGGAGGTCTGCTAATTTGGGCAACCATTCGGTCAAGGCTTTATCAGAGATGGATTGTCTGGTGTTCTGGGGTCGCATTTTTTTTGATCCTTGGCGGTCAAGGACTGGCCATCGGAACCGGGCTTGCTTCAGGTCAGATCGAAGCAACCGGCTGGCAATATCGGATCGTTATGGCATCCTTCATTGGTTATGATCTTGCGGTCATTGGATTAATGATTGGTGGAATACTATTGTGTACGCATTTTTTCCATCCCGAAAATAAAAATATGTAATTCTAAATAATAATTACCAGGCAGCATAATAAACTGTTATTTCAGGGGCTCCAATTTGGATTTAGATTTCCTATTCAAAGGCATTATCATTGGTTTTTCAATCGCCGCTCCAGTTGGGCCGATCGGCGTATTATGCATCCGCCGCACCCTGGCTGAAGGGTGCGCCGCCGGCTTGCTTTCGGGTCTGGGCGCTGCCACTGCAGACGCGCTCTACGGCTGCATTGCCGGCTTTGGCATGACTCTGGTCTCATCTTTCCTCGTCAATCAGCAAAGCTGGATCCGATTGATCGGTGGAGCATTCTTATGTTATTTGGGGGTTAGAACCCTGCTCACCAAACCTGCCCAAAATCCTGCTGAGGTTAAGAAAAAAGGGTTGCTGACCTCTTATGCTTCAACTTTCTTTTTAACGGTCACAAATCCCATGACCATTCTCTCTTTTGCCGCCATTTTTGCTGGCCTGGGATTGGCCACTGCAACAAACAACTATTCATCAGCAGGCATTCTGGTATTGGGAGTATTCTGCGGCTCGGCAGCCTGGTGGCTATTATTGAGCGGAGTGGTCGGATTTTTCCGTGAGAGATTCAGCCTGAAAGCAATGCTTTGGGTTAATCGCCTATCCGGGCTGATCATCCTGGGATTCGGAATCTTTGCACTAATTAGTTTGATCAAATAACAAAAATAACCCTGAAAAATTCAGGGTTATTTTCATAATTTGTAACTTTACTAATCTTTGATCTTAAACCTGATCGTGGCCGCCTGCATTTCGCCTGCAATGGTCGCCAGCAACCCCGTGGCATCCTTCATCTCTTGAACCAGAGACGACACCTCTTCAGTGGATGCGGAAATCTCTTCCGCGGAGGCTGCGTTTTCTTCACTAAGGGCCGCAACTGATTCAAAAATCTCCAGGGTCTCATTGGTATGTGTTTCAATTTCCTTAATTGCGGCGTAGTTTTCATTGATCACCGAGGTGACCTGCTCAATGGATTGATTAAGAACCTGCATAACGCGCATCATGGGGGCGTTGGTTTCTTGTGCCTTCTCAACCTGAGCCTGCATCTCAACCGCGGAATTGAGTAAATCTTCAAGCGCTTTTCCAGAACTGGCTGCCTTATTGCTGCCTTGAACCACTCGATCAGTGGTGGTTTGCATGGCCGCCACGGTTGTGGTGATATTTGTCTGGGTATTCTTGACGATGCCGGCAATCTCTGCTGAAGCTTGAGATGACTTTTCTGCCAGTTTACGCACCTCACCGGCCACAACAGCAAAACCTCTTCCCTGTTCTCCTGCCCTGGCGGCTTCAATGGCCGCATTCAAAGACAAGAGGTTGGTTTGGTCGGCAATATCCTTGATGGTGGCGACAATTTCGCCGATCTGTTCAGAATAAGTTTGCATTTGTAAAACGGAAACCGAAGATGATTCCACCGCTTCACGAATGCTTTCCATTTGTTCAAGGGTTTGGCGAACAGATACGGAGCCTTCCTGCGCAATGCGGGTGGATTTTTCTGCAGATTCGTTCACGGCTTGAATGGCCTGCGTGGTGGATTCCACGGCACCGGCGATTTGGCTGGAAGCCGCCACTACCTGTTCCGCGGC
The DNA here is from genome assembly GCA_964597505.1 of uncultured Anaerolinea sp. Taxonomy (GTDB): domain Bacteria; phylum Chloroflexota; class Anaerolineae; order Anaerolineales; family Anaerolineaceae; genus UBA6107. Next base: position 18,553 of record CAZQXI010000006.1, read on the forward strand.
TTCGGATTGATCCTGGGCACCCTTGCTGATCTGCCGGATGGTTTCGATAATGTTATGGACGCTGTGATTGGCCTGGTTCATCATTCCAGCTTCTTCGCTGACACCTTTGGTGATTTGCTGAATGGTATTGGCCACCTGTGATGTACCTTCATGGGCGGTGGCAGCAGAAGCTTCAAGTTCATGGCTGGATTGCATCAATTGTTGAGCCCGTTCAATTAGCAAAGTCATGAGAGCTCGCAAGCTGCCTGGCTCCGAATTGAAAGCGGCTACCGGCACCCCACGAGCAGCGAGTTTGTTAATGTAAGGAATCAAGCCGGAATCAGCAACACAGATGCCAATGCCATCATAACCCTTGGCAACCAGGCTTTCCAAAAAGGGACCACAAATGGAGGCTGGAACCATGGTTCCTTTTTCAACGCTTGGATCGCTGGCGACAAACCAATCCACCTGAAGATTACTTGATTTACAATCCCTGGCAGCTGCATCCACACCACTTTTAACCTGATGAAAAAAGGAAACATCAATGGGTGTCACCATGGCAATCTTGATTTTCTTGCCGGTTTTTGATTGAGAAGGTTCGAGCAGCTTTGGCCTCTGCGCGATCATTTCTTGAGACTGTACTGCGCCAAACCCAACCTTCCAATTATCGTTAATGTTGTTTTTCGTAACGATCACTGGCTCAATAAGCAAACGAGGGGTCAGTGGTTTCCACCCTGCGGCCAATGCATTGATGAGATGGATCACAGGATCGTAGCCCTGAACAAATGGATTTTGTGAGATATTGGCCGAAATGATTCCATCCAGCGTCCATTGCGCATTTTGGTCGTTGAGATCATGACTGACCAATTTAATTTTTCCAAGTTTACCGGTTTGTTTAAATACATCAACAATCAGGTTCAACGAATCCATTTCGGTGGTATAACATCCCACCAAATCTGGGGTTTGAGAGATGGCGGATAACAAATTAGTACGAAGCGCCTGTTCATCCATCAAACTGCGATCAAAACATTGGATGATTTCAAGCCCTTTAAACTTAGCTGACAAAGTGTGAAGGAATCCGTTCTTTCTCAGAACCAGATTATCCTGGATAAAAATACCGATGACTATTACTTTACCTTTGCCGCCGGTCAGATCACCCATGGCTTCGGCAGCCATCTGTCCTTCCTGAAAAGAATCTGTCCCTACATAAAACAGCCTTTCACAAGGCTCATCGGTAATCCAATTATAGGATCTGAAAATTTCACGGATGCTGGTAATAATATTATTAAGTGATTCCGCCAGTGCGCCCTGGTTCTGTCCCAAAACACCAAAATGACGCGTCGTGGAGGTAATACGACGGGTTAAGTCACCCTGGGTTAATGAAGTTAAGGCACCAGACAGTGCCGGCAATTCCACTGTTGACAGCGAGACGCCTGCTTTAGTGAGTTCTTCTGTGTGGTTGTTAGTTGCATTTTTAATTCGAGTTAACAAACCAAATAGAAAGCAGCCCACGATGCTGGCGGCAATCATTGACCTTCCAACCCATAAAGAAGTAGCTGAGGTATTTGGTAACCAAAGGATTACCAAACCTGACACTCCCAATCCTAGCAGGATGATGCCAATAATAATTATGAACCACAGCTTTCCCCGTTGGGACACATTTGAACTCATTCGTGATGAAACAGACATACTCGCTACCTCCAAGTTAATGATGACCTATCCAAAAAATAAAGATAATATACTGAACTAACGTCGCTCCCAAGCCAAAAATCTACCCAATAAATTATCAAAGACAAAGGCTAAAGGTTAGAGGATTTGTAATCTAAAATTCCCACCAATAAGCAGGGATGCAGATTCATTACCCACTTTGCAACAATAATGTTGTTTTATTGCGAATGAATACAGCTTTCATTTTATTAAGAAATATTAATGTAAGCCATAAAAGACACATGAAAAACCCGGAGCAATAATTAAAAACTGACAATACCGGATTAATTTGAAATTAATGTGATTGTTGAATGAAATACTCTCATTAACATTTGATGGTTTATAATTAATCTTGATTTTATTTCAGCTTAGAAGAAACCATCATGGCCCTGAACGATTATCGAAATGATTTTCCCATTTTGAATCCACAGAATAAAGACAAGCCAATTATCTATTTGGATACTGCTTGTCAAAGTTTGCGTCCCCGCCAGGTGATCGAGGCCATGGACCGTTACTATACGCAATTTCCAGCCTGCAGCGGACGCAGCAATCATCAACTCGCCGCGACAGTTACCCGCCTGGTGGATGAAGCCAGGCAGCAGATGGCGCGTTTCTTGGGCGCCTCGAAAATGGAAGAAATTGTCTTCACCCGCAATACCACTGAAGGTATTAACCTTGTTGCCAACGCCTTTGATTTTCAACCTGGGGATACGGTACTGATCAGCGGAAAGGAACACAATTCCAATCTTATTCCCTGGCAGATGCTGGTCAAAAGGCGCGGAATCCAACTCATGATTTTGCATCCGCTGGCTGACGGCAGTTTCGACTTGCCAGGCTATGAACAAGCCCTGGCTGGCGGCGTAAAACTGGTTTCCTTTGGCTACACTTCCAACCTGGATGGTGTAACCCTGCCAGTGGAACAGATCATCAAACTGGCGCATAAACGCGGCGCATTAGTGATGTTGGATGCAGCCCAGGCAGCTCCACAGCGCAAGATCAACGTCCGCTCAATGGACGTTGACTTTCTAGCCTTATCGGGGCACAAGATCCTTGGTCCTTCAGGGACCGGTGTGCTTTACGGTAAATACAAATTACTTGATGCCATGAGTCCGTTCATGGTGGGAGGCGATACGGTTGCCACATCCACGTATGATACTTGCGAGTTCCTGCCCGTTCCCGAAAAATATGAAGCCGGACTTCAAGATTATGCCGGAATTATCGGGTTGGGAGAAGCCGCCCGTTACCTTCAATCTGTTGGCTTTGATGCCATTCAGAAACAGGAATTGCAATTAAACAAGATCATGACCGAGGGGACAAAAGACATTCAGGGAATTCGCCTGATTGGTCCCGCCGACCCTGCCCTGCGCAGCGGCATTTTTACTTTTTATGTGGAAGGCATTGATTCACACCGGATTGCTTTAATGCTTGACCAGATGGCAAATATCTGTGTACGTTCAGGTCAACATTGTGTTCATTCCTGGTTTAATGCCAAAGGAATAAAAGGGTCGGTCAGAGCCTCAGCCTATTTTTATAATACTCAAGAAGAAGCCGAGATTTTCGTTGAGAATCTCAAGAAGATAAGAAAGGTACTTTAACCTTATGTTTTGTATTGTTGCCGCCGTCGTTTTATCCATCTTGGGAATCTTCAGTGCCACCAACCGCCGCCTGGCCAAAGAAGCGCTGGATTGTGTTTTTCGCCGCATCACCTTCCGCCCTTGCAATACCGGGTTCGATGAGAAGATGAAAGCCAAAATCCTTGGCAAAGTCATTAACCGTTCCGAGCGCACTGCTCGCTTCTTAAGCAAGAATTTTGAAATTCTTGCCTGGATCTTTTTCATCTTGATGCTGGCCTCCAGCGTTTTTATGGTGCGCAGCCTGTATTTGTTCTACACCACGGGCTCATGCAACGGGGCAAACAACACAGGTTTCTGTGTCTTTGATCCCACCGGAGAAAATAACGAAACTTCCAGTACAACTGAAGGTGCCTGCCCGGTTCCATCCAATTTGACCGATGGAGGCGGCTTAACATTAAAAGGGGTTGACCTCAACTTATGGCCAGTTAAGAATACTGGATCAGATGAACAATTCGTTTTCATCGGTTGTTATTCATGTGATTACACCCGCAAGGTTTACCCCGAAATTCGAAAACTGGTTGATGAATTCCAACCGGAGTTCTTCTTTGGTGAATATCCCACCAAACTTAAAACCGACTATCTCTCACGTATCGGATACTGCGTTTACAAACAGGACCCTGAAAAATATTGGGACATGAATGACGCCTTCTTCGCACAGGAAAAAGATTTACTTGAAGATGTTGCTGCCACGAGTTCGGTTTTGTCCAACCTTGGTCTGGATGCCAACGCCATCGAAACATGCGCAGCAGAACCTCAAACTGAAAAAGCCGTTCAGAAACTGTTTACTGAGATTCGCAAGACTAATTTCTACGGTACACCCACCATCTTCATTGATGGAGAGCCGTTAGTCGGGCCGAAACCCTTCCGCGTTTATGCCATTCAGTTGGAAGGTTTCTTTTATTGGTTGAAATAAGTTCTTAGACTCTAAATACCTAAAAAATGGTCCTCCGTAAATAGAAATGACGGAGGACCATTTATTATATAATTTCATATTCAAAATTACATTGTTAAGTAATCTATTTAATTCATTTTTTGTTGAGACATTGAATCTCTAACTTCCAATCATCATATGAACCATTCTTTCTTTCTCGATACTCTTATTAAGGATGCCTGTCCATCGATTATTTTTAGGATCAGGTATGAATTCATGCATGAATCGCCTCTGACTGAAGAAATGAAAGCCTTGCAAACAAGAATATTGCATGACTTGTTGGTAAAAAAGACAATTGAATCACAAACAACAAATGGATGGTATGGAACGCGTTTTCACGGTTATGACAGCCTTGAGTCGGGTATTCGTATTCTTATAGAAAAGGGAGTCTCAGTTAAACATGAATCATTGGTTCGAGCCCTTGATGCACTCGAACATGACACCACCGAAATTGCCAATGATCTGGGCAGTTTTGGAAAGTATTTTGATCAACAGAAAATGGGTGGGGCACGGCTTATCCAGGCCTGGCTGTTGGCATTAGGTGGACGGGATACCCATCCGTTGGTTGAAGAACAAGTTTTGGTTGCGCTTGAGGGTATGAAAACCGTTGTCGACTTGAATTCTTTCGATGAGGCAATTGAAAACTATCATGATAAATTGGTCTTTAAACCTGGCTTGAAATGGCCTGGAATTTATCATCTGCGCATACTGGCATCTACCCAAGTTTGGCGCACTCCTGAGAATATGGCAATGGTTACTGATTCAATAAGAAAACTTATTCAATTTTCTCCCATGCCTTATACGTATGTCCGCAAAGGGTCACAGCTGATCGCACCTGCATCCTTTGCCATGCTGGATTTAAATACAGGCTTAGCCTTGAAAAACAATGTGGGATGGATGATGTGGTTTCATCGTACTGAATTGATCACACGCATGGGAGTTGCCCACAAGATTGAACAATTAAGTCAACAAATTGACTCTTTGCAAGACAACCTATTACAATACGGGCAAGACTTTTTCTTGCCAATAAATCACAACTATTTTAAACACTGGGGGGCTTACACAGGTCTAATGTTGGAACCTGATTGGAAGCGATCGATCAGAAGGATAAACGACTTAACCTTTAGAAGTCTAATCATCCTCCACCAATATATCACTCATAAGGAACAAACATGATTCGAAATATCATCTGGGATGTGGATGGAACACTCTTTGACACTTATCCTTCTTTTGCCAAATCATTTCAATTGGCATTATCTGATCTCGGGAAAGACGTCCCTCTGGATTGGATTACACAACAAGCTCTTGTTTCAATCGATTTCTGTGTGAGGGCGCTTGCTGAACGTTGTCATCTTGATGAAGATCTCATCGGTGAGAAGTTCACTCTCTACTATAGCAAGGTTACCCCGCAAGAACAGCCGCCTTTCAACGGCGTAATAGCGATTTGTAAATCGATAACCGACTCGGGCGGGAAGAACTTGATTGTCACTCATCGGCGTGCTTCTGGTTTGATCCAACTTTTAGATACCTTTGAAATGAAAGAATATTTTTCAGGTTGGACTACTGCTGACGATGGTTACAAACGAAAACCTGACCCTGAAGCGTTTATGGTCAGCATTGGCAATCACAAGCTAAATCTAGATGAAACGGTTACTATCGGCGATCGCGATATTGACATCCTTGCCGGGCAGGCAGCTGGGATACGTACCTGCCTCTTCGGTGATCCACTCATAACCTGCCAACCAGATTTTGTATTTCAAGAGTTCTATCAATTATTGGATTGGCTAAAACAAACAGACTAACAAAAAACGTCCCCAATAATTGGGGACGTTCTCATCATTCCGGTCAGGTGACTTATGACCAACCCTGTTTCTTTGAAAACTCGGTGATAAAAGGAATCTCGATTTTTTCGCCTTTATTGGCTTTTACTGCGTAGATGATGTTGATAATCCAGACTAACCAGGTGAATAAGTTAACAAATGGAATAAACGAAAGTATTGTTACAGCAATAATTTCGACCACACCTAAAACCAAAGCAGGAATGTAATGGTCTTTAATATAGGGGCGGTTCTTCTTTTCATCAATGAAAAGGGTGACAATCGGAAGTAATGGGGTGAATAAAAAGCACAGAATGACCCAAATACGGTCATCGCTGGTTACATCTGGAGCAGGTACGGGTGTAATTTCTGGGGGTGTGGTCATAATTCTCTCCTTAACTGGTAATAAAATATGATTATTTCCTCTATACAGTATACCGATTTTCGTGTCCTTAATCCACCCATCTATCAAATCCGTAAAGCTCACCATGCTAGGTTGCTTTTATGTGAGAAAATTACTTTAGTTACCAATATTTCTAAAAGGATTTGGCATGGAACCAATTAATAATGTAGCAATTCTGGGAGCTTGAGCCAAGCGAGCATATCTTAAGGCCAGCTTTTTCTCAAATCATTTTTTCAACACGGTACTGCTTGCTGAAGGCTCACGGACACAAAATTTGGTCAATAATGGTCTTGTCGTAATTGGCCAGAACCAAAAGTAATTGAATACATTCAGAGTCAATCTGGCACCCATTTTGATCCAAAAGCGGTGAAACACTTTATGCGAGTTAAACAAAATAAATCCTGATCCATTCAATCAGGATCAGGATTAATATTTCATATGAGAAATGGATTTAGTCGTGCACCATCATATCAATGGCGATTGCTACAGTGAGAATTAATACGTCTTCCTGGTCTGCATCAATTTCAACTCCGTAAACATCAGCCAATTTAAACCATTTTTTTGAGATTTCGGCTACTCGCCGCAACCCTTCTTTGATCGTGTATTCATGATCCAGAATCTTGCCCTGAACGGTGAGATCAGGACCGCTGCGAATCTTTACAGTCCAACGATCACGGAATGGTGCGATCAAAGCTTTTTGTACCAGGGCGATGCGTTTGCCATCCATATCTTCTATTTCCATGGTGTCTTTGATGCGCAGCATCCGCTCCTGAATACGGCATAAGGGGTTTCCTTCAGCATCTTCAATGATCAAGGTCTTGCGAATGCGCAGTGCTTTGCCATCAACTTTATAGGCTTTTTGGCCTTCTTCATTCTCAATCCAATAATCATCTCCGATTGAGATCAGTTTTTGATGAATCTTATATCGTGTAGATTTACCCATTGCAGCTCCTGATAAAATAAGGTCGTGATATGCAAGTGATTATAACCATTACTTGAGCTTTAACAAGGAATCATCAATCTTGTTGGAAGTCTGTCCGATGGCACCCACAATTTGAGAAATTTCGTCAGTTACCTGCCTGACGAAATTAGCTGATTTGCTCATTTCAGCAGCCACGACCATAAAACCCCGACCCTCTTCACCCACGCGAGCCGCCTCAATGCGGGCGTTGATGGCCAGCATGTTCATTTCAGACATAATGCCTTCAATGTTTTTTACAAACTGCCCGAGCTTATCCATATGAGAAAGAATTTCGGTTTTAATATTCAGGATTTCATCAATACTAGTGGTCTTCACTTTTTGGTCCGCTTCATCAACCACTTCAAGGATGATCTGTGCCATTTCATGGGTGACCAATTTGGTCACTTCAGGATTCAGATTTTCAGCGAGGATCTGGGCCACCTTGGCATTGCCGGTGACTTCGAAAATAAAATCCACTGGTGTTTTTAGAGCTTGCAAAAGATCAGTGTAGGTTGGTATACGCCTTTTTTGGGCTTCAACTAAAGCTGGAGCACTGGCATTTATATCTGTGATGTAAGCGACCTTTGAGAACTTGCTGCTGCCAAAAAGTTCAAAGAGGTGCAGCCCAACTTTTCCCCCACCGACGATGCCAATGGCTTTAATGCTTTGATCATTTTCCATGCAATCACCTCTTAATAATAACCTAAACACTAATGCGATTAGTATATAGTAAATACAAACCCAAAAAACATACTATATTGTGTCGTCTTATACACTATTTTTAGGGAGTGATTTCTGAATCAATTTTTTCAAAAAAGAATAATCCCTATTGACATTTATCCTTAAAAAGAGCTAATATTAGACTATTCATATCCAATATATAGAGATTGCCCAATAAGAAAGGCAGTCAGGAAAGACACGTTATTACAGTACTTTTCTGACTGCCTTTGATTCTTTAAAAAGGAGTATCAATGAAATTAAAATGGATTTCAACAACAATTGTTTTGATCATGATCCTTTCAGCTTGCCAGTCAACTGGAAAATTGTTTGGCGGGGGAAAATCCAAACAGTACGCCTACGTTTTTGACACCAATACGGACACGATCAATGTAGATATTTTGCTCGATGATGCACAAAGCAGCAGCGCATTGATCACAACCCAGGGCGGGTCACTTACAGTGACTGGCGAAGACGGCACACTCTACACTTTGAATATTCCCAATGATGCACTGCTGGTGGATACTACCATCACCATGACGCCTGTCGCCACTTTGACCGGACTGCCCTTTGGCAGTGCGGATTCACTGGCGGTGCAGCTTGAACCTGAAGGCCTCACCTTTAATAATTTCGTAACGCTCACCATCACGCCAAAACAGACTATGCCGGTGGATCAACAGCTTATGTTCACCTACCAGGGCGCCGGCCAGGATGTGATTCTGGCGTTTCCAGTGGTGGATTCAAATGAGATTAAGATGCAGTTGATGCATTTTAGTGGCTATGGTGTCACCAAAGGGTTGCTGGCTGATATTGAACCGGTCCGCAGCCGAATCGGTGGAACAGCCGAGAGAAGAATTCAGAGTGTGGCTGCCGAACGCCTTGGCCGTGAACGCCAGGCTCAACTGCTTGGATCAGAAGATGATTCTGCCGGGCTTAAAGATCTCGTTGACCTGTTCGACCAATATGAAAATGAAGTTGTAAAACCACGGATTGCAGCCGCCGGAGAAAGCTGTGCGGCCGGCCAATTAGCCCTGCAAACCTTGTTGGGTTTTGAACGGCAGAAACAACTGCTTGGTATGGAATCCAATGGCTTGCAGGACGTCGTTAACTTGATGGATGTGGTCGGAGCAGTGTGCGTTAAAGAGGAATATGAATTATGCAAGAACGACCATGTCATTCACCGCATGGTGCCGGTCTGGCTGGGAATGGAACGCCAATCTCAGCTGCTTGGCGGAGGGGTTGCAACCGAAACCATCAAAATGGCAAGAGATTTGACGCAAAAATGCCTTTCCTTTGAGCTGGTCTTTTCATCTTCGGCGACGTTTGATGCCGGAGATGGCGAGGGATATGATTCGACTGTCACTTCAACAGTAAAAATGCATTTCAGTACAGACACGCTCAGAATTACCGGTGAAGCGCCATTGGTGAACAGCAGTTTTGTCTACAAAATGAATGATTGCTCGATTACAAGCAGCCGCGGTGGTGGAACCTTCAATGCTATTGATATGGGCTATTTCGTTCAGGAAAACATTCCGCCCGGACAGGTGGGCAAAGTTACCGATATGACCATTATTTACTATCCCGGGAATACAAGCGAATCGTTCACGGTGAAATGTGAAGATTCGCCTCCATACACCGCACCACCTTCCCCATTGTGGACTGCTGTATTCCTGGTCACTCATCAATTTGAAATGGATCAGGCCAAAGGCGGATTTACCATGCAGGAATGGGAAGTCATGGGCAACGAGTATTTCGCCAAAAAAGAATGGACCACCGAGTATCCAGAGGAAGGGCTGATTGAAGTAGGTACCTTCAAGCTATATCACCGTCCGGTTTAATTTCGCGGTTCCCAAACCCCAGAGCGAATACAGCTCTGGGGTTTTTTGTTTATTTAATCCTATTTTTATCGAAAAGTCCGACTAAACTACCAACCGATGCATTTATGGTGTTAAAATGAAATTAGAAATCCAAAAATAGAAAAATTGCTTCAAGCAATAAAATAGGGGTAAAATTCGTTGTCAATATAGAAATCGTTCATATAAGCCATAATAAATTCGTGAAAACAGGTATGCCCATGGTTAAAAGGTTATCGGTTCTTGATGCAGAACGCTGTGTTGGATGTCAATCGTGCATGTTTGCATGCGCCCGCCGGCCCGGGATAGGCGGTCTGGCTTCGACGGCTATTTGGGTAAAATCAGCCGGGGGTATTCGCAAAGGATTCGCAGTGGTTGTCTGCCGTGCCTGTTCGGATCCTCCCTGCACAAGGGTCTGCCCAACGGACGCTTTGGTAAACCGCGAAGGCGGCGGTGTACGCTTCCATTCGGAATTGTGCATCGGTTGCCACAACTGCGAAGAAGCCTGCCCGTTTGGCGCCATTTTCTGGGAGGACACCCAAAATAAACCCGAAGTGTGCGTCTACTGCGGATACTGCGCCTCTTATTGCCCATGCGACGTTCTGGCTTTGGAAGAGATCAACCGGGTGGAAGCCAAACAAGGTGAAATCACTGCAACAGAAAGCGAGACCAATAATGCTAAATAATGATCCGCTCTCTCGTGTTCTGTATATTGATCTTTCCCGCCGCAGCTTTTCCATCCAGAACCGGCCCGACCTGTTCGAAGCCGGCATTGGCGGCAGTGGCGTGGCCATCAGACTGCTGGAAGAAGAATGTCCGGCGGGGGTTGATCCCATGTCGCCTGAGAACCCCATCATCCTCGCGGTCGGCCCGCTGGTGGGCATGTTCCCGCTCGGCTCGAAGGCCATTGCCATGTTCAAATCGCCGCACACGGGCAACCTGGGCGAGAGTCACGCCGGCGGAAGAAGCGCAGTCGCGATCAGGATGGCCGGATACGGCGCCATCGTGATCCGTAAGGCTAGTTCATCCCCCGTTTATGTGGTGATCGAAGGTGATAAAGTTTATTTCAGAGATGCCAGCGCTTTGTGGGGACTCAACAGCGCCTACACGGTCGGCACCATCCTGCGTCAAAATGAAGAAGGCTCAGGCACACGCACCATCATGCGCATCGGACGGGCCGGAGAACAAGGCGTTTCATACGCCTCGGTGATCACAGAAACCTACCGCCATTTTGGCCGCCTCGGCCTGGGTGCGGTTTTTGGAAGTAAAAAAATGAAGGGGCTGGTGATCTCGGGCCAGCGCAGTCTACCCGTGGTGGATAAGCGCGCCTACCGTACCCTGTATGACGAGATCTATAAAACCGCCACCGAATCCGAACTGATGAAAAAGTACCACCAGCTTGGTACGGCGATGAACGTGCTGCCATTGAACGCCATCGGCGCGTTGCCCACCCGCAACCTACAGCAGGGGTCTTTTGAAGGCGCGGACCAGATCAGCGGTGAACGCCTGGCTGAAGACTATCTTGGGCGTCGGGTAGCCTGTGCGCACTGCCCGGTGGCTTGCATCCATTTGGCGGCCATCCGCTACCCTTACCCGAAGGACCCCTATTTCTACAAAACCTCCATGATCGGCTACGACCATGAACCCATCTATGCAGTGGGCAGCCTGTTGGGGGGCACCGATATTCGCGGGCTCTTCCATCTGCTGGATGAAGCCGAGGTGCAGGGGCTGGATGTGATGAGCATGGGTGTCACGCTGGCCTGGGCTACCGAAGCCATGCAGCGCGGCCTGATCACGACCAAAGAAACGGACGGCCTGACGCTTGAATGGGGCAACTACGCGGCTTATGTGGAGGCCGCCAAACGCATTGTCAACCAGCCCAATGATTTTTACCGGGCAATGGCGCACGGCGCCGAGAAAGCGGCTGCCATTTACGGCGGGTTGGAATTTGCCCTGACATTCGGCAGCAATGAAATGCCAGGCTATCATACCGGCCCGGCTGGACACCTGGGTTATCTCACCGGCGCCCGTCACAGCCATTTGGACAGCGCCGGCTACAGCGTGGACCAAAAAGCCATCGCAAAAGGCGAAGCCTTAACCGCAGAGGGGATCGCCTCTTCGCTGCTTGAAGAGGAACGCTGGCGCCAGGTGCTGACCAGCCTGGTGATCTGCCTGTTTGCCCGCGGCATTTATACCCCCGAGATCGTGCAGAAGACCCTGGCGGCGGTCGGCTTTAACCGCTCGATCGTGGATCTGCATGCCTTCGGCGCGGATACCCTGCACCGCAAATATGCCTTCAAGATCAGAGAGGGGTTTGACCCGGCCACCATGCGCATTCCGAAAAGGATCATGGAGACGCCCTCCCCGGCGGGACCGTTTGACGAGGAGCTGCTGCGCAAGGTGATCGCGCTTTATAATGCCAAGGTGTAAGTGAGTTTTGAACCCCAGAGTGTTTTTCACTCTGGGGTTTTTTTTTGGAATGGATTCGTTTTTGTTTTTTGAAAAAATCAAAAACAAAGAAAACAAATCATCCAGGCGTTTTTGAAGCTGTTATTTCGTTTTTTATGGTACAAAAAAACTTATAAGCGTGGAAACAAACAAAACAAATCAATTTTAGGAAATAAAGAGATCAATAAAACCTCTAGGCGTCGTTTTTAAAAAAAACAATAAAAAACAATTCAACTAAACGACTAAATATTGAGTTAGTTACTTCTAAAAGGATGAAATGATTGACAATGAAAAAAGTAACCCCAAGAGGGGGATTATCTAACGGGATGAGATTATAGAACTTTTGTTCTTTTTAGTCAAGGATAGAATTAGATATTACCTATTTCAATATATACTATTTGATTGACTTGTAATTCAGTTTATTACTATAATTAATATGATAGCGGGATAATATTTTGGATGCCTAAAGTTAATTATATTTAAGGGGTAAATAATGGATTATGAAAACGCAGAGTCTAATCTTGAAACACTAATTTTATGGTCAAAAGAAAATAATTTCCTGTTAACAAGAAATGAAGCTACTACAAGGTTTCACCTAATTGATAGTTTGTTAAGAGACTGCCTTGGATGGTCAACCAATCAAATATTCTTAGAAACCAATTTCAATGGTGATTTCACGGATTATGAACTTGGATACCCTATAAAACGGATTGTCGTAGAAGCAAAAAGGGAAGGGAATTATTTTGAACTACCAGCCGGATTTGACAAGACAATTTGTAAAATTCATACTTTATTTGAACTGAACAAAGGAATAAAAAACGCAATAACGCAAGTAATGGAGTATTGCCAAAAAAGAGGTATTCATATTGGTGTTGTGACTAACGGACATCAGATTATTGCATTATTAGGAACACGCCAAGATGGTATATCACCAGAAAATGGAAATGCGCTAGTTTTTGATTCATTAGATACAATGAAATCAAATTTTCTCCAATTATGGAATTCTTTATCTGAAAAAGGTATCATTAACAATAATTTAGTTTCTTACTTATCTGATCAGAAAGAATTGCCACCGCCAGAAAAATTATCAACAATGATTCATGATTTTCCTGGATATAAAAATAGAAATCCATTAGCTGCAGAATTACAAATACTTGGGGGATTATTCCTAGAAGATATTACTAAAATGGAAGGTTTTGCAGAAAATTTTGTAAAAGAAACTTATTGTGAAAGTGGTGCTTTATCACAGTATACGTTGGTAAGTAAAGAAATACTTAGTTCTAGGTATACTAGTTATTTTGAAAAAGAAACTAAAGTTACAGTAAAACCTGTACGAACAAAACATGGCATACAACCAGAATTAAATGAAGATCTTTTGGCAGCTGGAATAAGTCGAAGGCCAATTATACTTGTGGGGGATGTTGGTGTAGGTAAATCGATGTTTATCCAACATCTAGTCTTAGTAGATGCCAAAGATGTTCTCAAAGATTCAATTGTATTGTATTTAGATTTTGGAAGTAAACCGGTAATTTACAATAATCTTTTTAGTTATGTAATCAGAGAATTTGAAAACCAATTACTAGAAAAATACTCAATTGATATTCATGAAAAGAATTTTGTGAGAGGTGTTTACAACATTGAGTTACAAAGGTTTTCTAAAGGTATTTATAGTGATTTGGCAAGCACAGATCCAAAAGCATACAAACAATATGAATTAGAATTTTTAAAACATTTGATGCAAGATGAAGGGGATTATTTAAAATCATGCATTCAACATATAGTTAAAGGGCAAAAGAAACGAGTTGTTATTTTCTTGGATAACGTAGATCAACGTGATTTCGATTTTCAAGAACAAGTTTTCATCATCTCAGTTACACTTGCTCAAGACTGGCCGGTAATTACTTTTGTTGCTTTAAGACCAGATACTTTTGCGAGATCGAAAATATCTGGATCATTATCAGCATACCAACCAAGAGTATTTACAATTGACCCCCCCAGAGTTGATAAGGTTATTCAAAAAAGACTACAGTATGCACTTGATACGTTAATTCAAACAGGTAACTTGCCAAGTTTTCCTAGGGGTATTTCTCTAACATCGGAAAACCTTGAGAACTATATTTCAATGATGTTATCTGCATTTGAAAAAGCAGATGATATAGTTTCCTTTATAGATAATATGAGCAATGGCAATTTGCGAAAAGCTCTTGATTTCATAGTTTCTTTTGTAGGAAGCGGGCATGTAGATAGTGTTAAAATATTTAATGCAATAAATGAACAAGGAAGTTATACTTTACCAATTCATGAATTTGTGAGAGCTGTAATTTTCCAGGATAACGAGTATTACAATCCCAATAATTCCAAAATATATAATTTATTTGATATTAGTACTAATGATCCACATGAACATTTTCTTTCTTCCATTTTTCTATCTTATATTGAAAGAATGGGTGGAATTAGTGGTCATGAAGGATTTGTTATGATATCCGATGTGTTTTTACATCTACAAAACTTGGGCTATTCAGAAAAACAAATATTATTTATTCTTCAAAAAACGCTAGCAAAAGATTTAATAAAGACGCCAAACACACAAAATATAGATTTAGATGGGCGTATTAGAATCCAATCAGCTGGGGCATATACTTATAAAAAACTAGTGACAAGTTTTACGTATATCGATGCAATAATCACAGATACTCCTATTATTATTCAAGAATACAGAGAAAGAATTAGTATTGCTGATTCCATTGATGAACGAGTAAATCGCGCCAAGGTGTTCATTGAGTATCTTGATAAATGTTGGTATGGAAGAAATGATGGAATATATGATTGGTCAATTATTTCACAACAACTAAAAAGAGACCTAATACGAATTAATTCAAAAGTAGATATTTATAAAAACCATAAAAATAAAGTTTAATAGAATCTTGAGAGGTTAAAATTCATTAATATCTTAACCTCAGGTTCTTTATTAATTCAACTTAAATACTAAGGTTTACTAATCAATCTCCAATCAGAGTATGTTTATTTTTAACTTATGAGCAACACTCTTACTTCTCTCGCCCTGAAATAACTTGGGACATGGGGTGTGCTAATAAAACATATAATTCGATTCCAATTAATGGGAGTAATCCCCGTCATCGGATTCTTATATCATAATGGGTAAACCTTGGTGGGGATTGCTGCGCCTTGCACAAGCAGCAAGGCTCGTAATGACAAGTCGTCACTCCGTTTCGGTCACCTTGTGGATGATGCGGGGCTGCTCAGGGTTGTAGCCTTTGACGACGGTCAGGTGGTAGGCAAAGAGCTGGCCGGCGACGATGGCGGGGATGGGACTGAGCCATTCGGGCAGGTCAGAGGGCAGCGGCAGGGCCACTTCAGCCAGATCGAGTGCGCGCTGGTCATTTGAAATGACGATCATTTCGGCTTTCAATTCATTTTTCAGTTTCTGCATCATTTCCAGCATGGAGTCAAAGACCATGCCTTTGGGGGCGACGGCCATGACCGGAAAACCCTGGTCCACGATGGCAATGGGGCCGTGGGCAAAGTCGGCCGAGGAATAAGGCTCCGCGCCGATGTAGGTCAGCTCCTTGAGCTTGATGGCCCATTCGAAGGCGGTGGCGTAATTGTATCCGCGGCCGAGGACAACGCACTGCTGCATGTAGCGGTAGCGCTGGGCGGCTGAGGCAATGGCGGAATCGAGTTTGAGCACTTCATCCACCCAGCCGGCCACACGGGCAAGCTGATCCCAGGCGGAGGAATCGCCCTTCAAAGCGGCGGAAAGCATGGCCAACATCATGAGTTCGGCCGTAAAGGTCTTGGTGGCGGCGACTGCTTTTTCGGGTCCGGCCTGCAGATCGAGCACCAGGTCCGCGGATTTGGCCAGCGGCGAGCCGGGGATGTTGGTAAGCGCCAGGGTGAGGCAGCCCTGTTTTTGACCTTCGGTCAGCACACTGACGATGTCAGGCGACTGCCCTGATTGAGAAATGCCGATCACCAGGGCATCCTTCAGCCTGGGCGGCGTGTGATAAAAGGTGAAAAGCGACGGAGTGGCGAGCGCCAGGGGCAGCCCATTGACCCCACCGAGCAGGTAATTAGCGTAGCGGCCGGCATTATCCGAGGTGCCGCGGGCGGCCAGAAAAACAAACTCTACATTCCTCTTGCGGATCTCCTCCGCGGCGGCTTCCACTGCTCCGCGCTGGTTTTTCAATAATGCCCCTAATCGATCTGGTTGTTCAAGAATTTCGGAATGTAAAGTCATTAATTTCTCCTGTTGCTATAAGATTTTTGTCCCTGGTTAGGGGGCAATCGAGGCACTTTCAACAACCACTTTGCAGGCTGGATTGATCACCTGACGATAACTAACCCATAACCAAAAATTAGCCTTGGAACCCGGGCCGATAACCATTGCATCTGGAAGCCCTTGACTGATCATCAACAAATTGCCGTCACTGGCATAAAGTTCAGCCTGCAGCGTGATATTTTCAACCGAGTACTTGGCGCTCATATTGGTGACTGTTCCATAAAAATAATAATCATATGTGGGAGAATAATAGCAATTATCTTTTGAATAATCTATACGCAAACTTTCCTTTGCCAATTGATCCCAATCGGTTGGAACATCTGTTGCCACGGCAAAATCTTCTGCCGAAAGTGTGGGGATATCTGCAGGTGCTTCTGTAACTATTTCCACCTTTGCCGTGGGAATCACCAGAGTTGAAGTCATAATCGGCTCCTCAGTCGGCAGCAGACTGATCTCTTTTCGAGCACTTTTGTTGATCAAAGATGAGATCACGATTACAGCAAGCAGCACAACCACCCCAACCAGTGAAAAAGCGATAATTTTATTCCAATTTGTTGCGGATTTTTGTTGCGGCGGAACCTGTGGGTTTGGGATATAGACAGGAGGTGTGGGTGGGATAATCGGCGGTTGAGCGCTCAAAGGTGTCGATACTCCCACTTGCTTTCCGCATTTACTGCAAAATTGTGCGTCGGTATTCAAGGCATTACCACAATACTGGCAAAACGAAGGACGATCAGACATATTGCACCTCGATGAAATTGTGATGGATTTCACCTAGTATACAACCCTTGATTTCAATTTTGAAGGTTAATCGCCTGATTGCCACTTGACAAGTCCATTTTTTATCTGTATTATGTAACCGGTTACTGTAACCGGTTACACTGAGAGGTATTATACATGACAACTTCCAGAAACGCCAGTACGATTCGAGATGTCGCGCGCCTTGCCGGCGTCTCCGTGGCCACCATCAGCCGCTATCTCAACAATTCCGCGCCGCTTTCGGCAGAAACCGCCGAACGGGTGCTGGCGGCCATGACCGAACTGGATTTCACTCCCCACCCCGCCGCGCGCAGCCTGGCCAGCAACAAAACTTACGCCATAGGGCTGATCTTGAATGAAATTGGCGGCGATTTTTACACTCCAATGCTGCGTGGTATCGAATCAGTGACGAGCTTAGAAGGTTTTGACCTGTTGATCCACTCCACCAAGACCAATCAACCAATGAAGTCACACCTTTACTCACCTTTAAAGCGCCGTCCGCTCAGTGAAAACAACACCGACGGACTTTTGATCTTCAACGACGCCGTGGATGAGGCCGAACTGACCCGCCTCAAGAAGCTCAACTTCCCGGTGGTGCTGATCCACCAATCCTCACCCAAAGATCTGGAAATCCCCATGGTGACCATCGAGAACCAGTCCGGCGCTCAACAAGTGGTGGATCATTTCATCGAGGAGCACGGCTGCAAGCGCATCGTTTTCGTGCAAGGCCCCCCCAACAACGAAGACTCCAAAGCGCGTGAAAAAGGTTATAAATTGTCGTTAAAAAAACACGGGCTGCCCTTCGACCCTGAACTGGTGGTGGAAGGCGGCTTTGAATCCGCCCAGGCGCATGAGGCTATTATGGGGATGATCGCCAGGGGCATTTCATTCGATGCGATCTTCACCGGCGATGATGACAACGCCATTGGTGTGCTGCAGGCCCTCAACGAGTATGGCAAACGGGTGCCCGAGGATGTGGTGATCGCAGGCTTTGATGATTCGCTTTTTGCGCGGCTATTGACGCCGCCTTTGACCACCGTCCGCGCCCCAAACGAAGCGGTCGGCGCCGAAGCCACCCGCCAACTGGTGAACCTGATCCGTGGTGTAAGCGCCACGCTGCGTACTGTATTACCGGTAGAAATGATCATCCGGCGTTCGTGCGGATGCAACTTAGAAAAATAATTTTGAAAAACACAATGCATTTTGTTACACTAAGTTGAAAGGAATATGAAAATGAAAATCGCAGTCATCGGTGGAGGATCCACCTATACACCGGAATTGGTCAATGGCTTTCTGTCACGAGTTAACGAATTGCCCGTCAGCGAATTGTGGTTGATGGATATTGATGAAGCCCGCCTGGCCATCGTGGGCGGTTTTGCCCAACGCATGGTGGCGGCCAAGGGGTCGCCCTTTAAGGTGGTGTTGAGCACCAATCAGCGAGAATCGGTGAAAGGCGCCACCTATGTGACCACCCAGCTGCGCGTAGGGCAGATGCCCGCCCGGCGCGAGGATGAATATCTCGGCCTGCGTCACAACCTGGTCGGCCAGGAAACCACCGGTATTGGCGGCATGGCCAAGGCGCTGCGCACCATCCCGGTGATCCTCAAGCTGGCGCAAGACATGGCCGAGCTGGCGCCCGGTGCGCTGCTGGCCAACTTCACCAACCCCTCGGGTCTGGTGACCCAGGCGCTTTCAATGTATGCGCCGCAGCAGCTTTCGGTGGGCGTATGCAACGTGGCGATCGGTGTCAAAATGCGCATCATGGAAAGCCTCGAAAAGAAACTTGGGCAGAAAATTGATCCCAGCCGGGGAGAATTGAACACCCTGGGTCTCAATCACCTCACCTGGCACCGCGGTTTTAAACTGGACGGCGAGGAGCTGTGGCCGCAGGTCTTGAAAGAATTCGTGGACGAGATGAAAACATCTGAAGAGCCGGAGTTCCCGGTGGAACTGGTGGAAACGCTCAAGATGATCCCCAACTATTATCTGCATTATTATTACAACACGCAGCACAAGATCGAAGAGCAGAAAAAATGGCCGCCCTCGCGCGCCGAGGAAGTAATGGCGCTCGAGAAAGACCTGCTGCGCGACTATTCCAACCCTGAACTGACCGAACCCCCTGCCGAACTGATGCAGCGCGGCGGAGCCTATTATTCCACCGCAGCGACACAGCTGCTCAACGCGCATTACAATGACCTGGGTGAAACGCACGTGGTCAACGTGGCGCAGCGCGGCGCCGTCCCTGGCTGGCCTGAGGATTGGGTGCTCGAGATGCCCTGCAAGGTGGATAAAGCCGGCGTCCATCCGCTGCCCGCGGAGCCCTTGCCAGAAGTATGTTATGGTTTAATTGCAAGGGTGAAATCCTTTGAAAAGCTCACCGCCCAGGCTGCCGTGACCGGCGACCGCGGATTGTTATATGAAGCCATGTTGGCGCATCCGCTTGGACCCGCCATGGGCGAGATTAAACCGGTGATGGAAGACTTGCTGCAAACACACAAAGCCTGGCTGCCCCAATTCTGGAAGTAACGAGGACCTTTAATGACCAAACATTACCTCGGCGCCGACCTCGGCGCCACCAAAACACACGTTTTGATCGCGGATGAACACGGAAAAGTCGAAGGCTTTGCAGAAGGCGGCCCCGGCAACCACGAAGCCGTCGGCTACGACGGGTTCCAGGCCAATTTACAATCCACTTTTAATGAAGCCATTAAGGCAGCCGGGTTGACCGAAGCCGACCTGACGGGCTCCGGTTTTGGCGTGGCGGGCTACGATTGGCCGGCGGAACGCGAACCGATCATGGCTGTGATCAAAACCCTCAAACTGCATGGTGCGGTCGAACTGGTCAACGACACCCAACTGGGTCTGCTGGTGGGTTCTCCGCGTGGCTGGGGGGTGACCGTGGTTTCGGGCACAGGCTGCAACTGCCATGGCTGGGATGCCACCCGCACCCATTTTGGACAGGTTACCGGCGGCGGCATTTCGTGTGGTGAATTTGCAGGCGCCAGTGAGTTGGTATTCATGACCGTGCGCATGCTCTCCTACGCCTGGACGGGCCGCGGCCCGGCCACCGCACTTGCAGATGTTTTTATGGAAAAGTACGGTCAACCGAACCTGGATGAATTGATGCAAGGCATCCTGACCCAAAAAATTGAGCTCAGCCCTGCGGATGCCCGCCTGGTCTTTCAGGTAGCCGCGCAAGGCGATAAAGTCGCGCTGGATCTGATCCGCTGGGCGGGGCATGAATTGGGCGAACTGGCCAACACGGTGATCAAGCAGCTTCATTTTGAAGCCCTGGATTTTGATCTTGTTTTGATCGGCAGCATGTTTGACGGCAGTCCGCTCCTGACTGAAGAAATGCAAAATACGGTTTACCCGTATGCCCCCAAGGCGCAGTTCATCCGCGCGGAAGAACCACCGGTGGTGGGAGGGTTGATGCTGGGCATGGATGCCGCCGGCTGCAAGCTGGAAGGCAAGGAACGCATTGAAATGATCAAGAAACTGGGCTCTGGCATACGCAGCAAGGGAAAAGCTTGAGCAAGCGCCTGATCGTTAACGCGGATGATTACGGACATACCCGGGGTGTGTCGCAGGGCATCCGCCAGGCCCACCTGCAGGGAATAGTCACCTCCACGACGACAATGATGAACTACCCAGGCGCGGATGAAGATCTGCGCGCAGCGGTTAGCGAGTGTCCGCGGCTGGGACTGGGGCTGCACCTGGTGTTGACCAGTGGAAGCCCCCTGCTGCCTGCCGCTGAAGTGCCTGGTCTGGTGGATACAGAGGGCAAATTCTTCAAATATGATCCGTTTGTCGAGCGCATGAACGGGATAAATTTACAACAGGTCAATCTGGAGTGGCATGCCCAGGTGGAAGCCTTCAAGAAAGCCGTCGGCCGCCTGCCGGACCACCTCGATTCTCACCATCACAGTTCCTATTTCACACCTGCCCTGTTTGAACTGATGCTCGATCTGGCGGATGAATTGAACGTGCCCATTCGCCTGCCCTTTAATATGGAAGGAACTGCACTGGCTGGGATAAACTTCCCGCAAGCAGGGTCACGCCTGGCCAACCGCAAACACGGCTATGCGCAATTCTTTCTCGACAGCTTTTATGATGAAGGTGTCACTCTCGAAAACCTGACATCCATTTTCCAGCATATTGCCGGGGACGAACAGCACGATACTTTTGAATTGATGACCCACCCCGCCGTGGTGGATGAAGACTTGATCAAGACATCCATCTACAATGAAATGCGCGCCGAAGAACTTAAACTGTTGTGCCACGAAACAACCATATCCACGCTCAAAGCACTCGGCATTGAACTGATCAATTTTTCCAATTTGTGATTGTCAGTACCAGAATTCATAAAGGTTATCCGAGTTTAGGTAGCCTTTTTTATTTTGTGGCAATCTATTCTTTCACTATTGCAACTATTCCAATTGATCCACGTAAACTTAGTATCAAGTATATGAAACACCACAAAAATATTACTAAAAATTTTGCACAAATTGCCATAACCACGACACCAAAAGTCATGGATAAATAGATTTGAAAAACGTATTCTATTATTACAAAATCCATGTCTGAAGGAAATAAAGGAAACCATGAATAACAAGATTCTTGTAGCACATGCATCAAAATACGGCGCAACTGCCGAAATCGCAGAGAAGATCGGCGAGGAACTGAAAGCCGCAGGCTTTGAAGTGGATACCCTGCCCGCCAAACTGGTGAAGGACCCCTCGGTTTACCAGGACGTGATCTTGGGCGTCGCACTTTATATGGGACAATGGCAAAAAGACGCCGTTAACCTCTTGAAAACTCACAAGTCAGCATTATCAGCAAAGCCAGTCTACATTTTCACCAGCGGCCCGACAGGCGAAGGCGACCCGGTGGAAGGAGTTCAAGGACGACTTTCGCCGGAAAACCTCAAAGGCGTGTTGGATACCATTCATCCCAAAGAAATCACCGTCTTCGGCGGCAAAGTGGATCCCTCCAAATTGAACGGCTTTGAAAAATGGATCATGAATAAAGTTAAAGCACCCTCGGGTGATTTCCGCGACTGGCAGGCGATCGCCAACTGGACGTCCAAAGTTTCCGCAGCGCTGCGGGTAAATGCATAACACTTAAGGAGTGGACATGAAAGAAAAGAATACTGCTGACTTTGCCGGTTCGGTAATCGGCGCCATCATCGGATTGATCATAATGAACACATATATGATCTGGCAAAAATACACCCATGGCGTGGTGCTTGACAGTTGGTTCACAATCCTTTGGGCATCAAATCTCTCAATGGTCGTGGCACTGATCGGCAACCTTCTGTTGGCGGTCTACCGCCCTGCCAGACTATATTCCTTTGTGCAGCTGATCATTTCATTGGCAAGCATTCTTTCTGTCTTCGTTTTTTACGGAATTTTCCCACTAGACTTTGCGCAAATTGGCCTGGGCTGGATCAACAACGTTCTGAGAATTTTGATGGTGGTTGGCATGGTGGGCGGTTCGATCAGTGTGATCGTCTATCTGGTATGGTTGTTGACCGGTAAACAATATAAACAAGCGGTGGTTTGATAACAATCAGTCTGACAAAATCAAGGACCGGAAAATAATGAGAATTCCGGTCCTATTAATACAACCATATATTGTATAAAGTCATGAGAATAATCATAAACAAGTGTTTAAGGCTTCTTCTCTTCTATTGAATATTTTGGCCATTTCCAAGAAATTACTACAATACAAAGCGCAATAAATATCAACAATACACCATAATAAATGTAATACGACCAAGTTGCACCAACAAGATTAACAACTCCTATTGCAACATGCAATATTCCCAGAATGATATTCAACCAGCGATTTACCTTTGCATTGATCATTAGGCAAAGAATAATCATCATAGCCGGGATTATAGTGATGACTGCTATCACGAGTAGTGACACTTGCGTTATCATCATCCCATCCTTGAATCCTGACAAAATCTCGTCCACTTTGCCAGGCACATACAAAGTATAAAAATCGGTATAGATATAAACAAGCATAAAGACAAGCCATAACGCAGCAAGCTTAATTTTTATATCTACCATGGTGTTAGATAAACCATTTGAAGTGTTTTTTATTATCTGCATATTGTTCTCCATATGTTGTAAGACTTATTTGTTATTTAAATCCGAGAAATACTTCCAAAATTTTGGTTTCTTCAATAACAAGTTCATGGCTTGATTTTTAGCAAGGGTAATAAAAATAATTACCCTTGCTAAAAATTTGATCAATTAATATTTTTGACTCTTATCTTTTTTCATTCTCGAAAAGTAAGCTGAAGTTAAGTGTGATCACAGCTGATTTTCTGGTTTTCGCCATCTCAACGACATCACGATCACTGCCAGACAGGCAAGAATTTCAATTGAACAGAAAAACCAATAGATCGCAGTGGGAGAACCCATGCCAGCCACATAAATTATCGTAATTACAGCGGCAATGATGTTGAGCCAGCGGTTAAGCCCGTACTTCGCCAGGCGCGAGACCAGGATCATGGCGGTTGGAATCTCAAGCAGGATCGCTCCGATGAGTAACAATGAAGTGGTGACCACAGTTCCATCAATCGGACCGCCAGCCACGATTTTGGCCAGATAGCCCGGAACCATCAGACCGATAATGTCCGCAAAGGCCATATTGATCATGATAAAGATCCAAAAGGTTGAAAGCCGGTTTTTCATTTCTTGTTCGGGTAAAACAGTGCTGTTACTTTTCATTTTTTCTCCTTGAACTTTGTTTTTGATCGAGTGTTTGATTGACTGAAATCAGCGGCAGCCCCAAGTCTCTTATTTTCTTCAACAGGCCGAAAAGGACTGCCTGATCTTCAATTTGCCCTGTGATCAACGTCTCTCCTTCAGTTTCATGAAGGATGGACATACTCTCAAACCAATCGGACCATTCCTCAGTCAAAATACCTTCGACTTTGATCTCGATTACGTTATGAGATTTTCTTGTTCCACGTCTGTCTGTCATTATTGGTTCCATTCACTTGTTGTATGCCAAATATACCGGCAGGCATCCATGCCGGTTAGCGACTAAAGTATTGTTTGGAAGTATTGTTTTTAAGTGTTGGGGATTTAAGCTAGAGCAGCCCTAAATCACGGGCACAAGCCACCGCTTCAGTACGGTTTTGCACCTGGAGTTTGTTGAAAATGCGCAAATTATGGCCTTTTACGGTACTCAACGAGATAAATAATTTCTTGCTGATGTCTTCATTAGAAAGTCCCTGCGAAACGAGACGCAGCACCTCCAGTTCTCGGCTGGTCAAAGGATCAATCAGTCCGGTCTTTGCAGAGGCGGAGGATCGCGAATTGTTGTCATCATGCGAACTTGAAGCGGATAACAATTTGTGAATATATGTGGTCAGGGGATGTGCATTGTCCTGGGCCAGTCTTTCGATCAGCGGACGAAGTTGGGCACCTTCATTAAGAAAGAGTCTGATATACCCTTCAGGTTCAGCGAGGGATAATGCTCGTTCGAGACTTAGCATGGCCTGAGTCGAATCGTCTTGTGCCAGATGGAAAAGGCTTTGAGTGACCAGTATTTCAATCACGCTGCCGATTCTGTTTTGAGCTTCGGCAGCCTGCAGCAACATGGTCAACATTTCATCAATACCTGAGAATGCACCATCAGCAATGCTCACCAGGGCGAACACCAGATGTTCAAATTCGCCAAGGTAGCGGATCTCATCGGTTGCGGTCAGCCCTTGCAACTGAACCCATTGTTTGGCCTTCTCCAGCCGGCCTTGTTTGAGGTGGATGCGCGCCTTCAATGCCTCGACCGGATGCATATCTGGGATCGGGTTTATGACATAAGCATTCTTGGCTTCTTCCAAAAAGTTGAGCGCTTGAATATAATCCCCCTCAGTTTCCTTGATCAAGGCTTGGGCAAGATTCCATCGGTATGGCCAATCCACCAGGGTAGTAAGGCTGCCAAGGTCGCGCGCCTTTTGCATATGTTGGTCGAACATTTCACGGTCATCCCATTCGAGGGCGATCAGGGCTAACCCCAGATAATGGTGGGCGGTGGTCTTGATGACTTCTTCGCCTTGAGTTGAGGCAATATCAAGAGATTGTTCAAGACAGGTCTTGGCTTCTCTGAGCCTTCCCAATGCCATCAGCATATCTGCAAGCGCAAATGCACTGGCTACCACGAACCCGGCATTGCCAATCTTATGCATGGAAGCCATCCAGCTTTTCATGGCTGCGAGTGCGGGTTCCAGGTCGCCGTCATACCAATGGGTAAATCCGAGGATGATGTTCGCCTGGGCGCGCTGAAGCAGGTCATCTTCGGGAGTTAATTGAAGGGTTAATTCTGCGTATTTCAACGTGGCGGGTAGATCTCCGCTGAGTTGCGCATTGATCGCACGGGCCAGGGCAATCTTCGCAGGTAAATCTCGAAATGGATCATTGGCCCCATTTTGTTCAATAAAGCGATCGGCATACCGCAAATAAGTCTCACTTTCGTGAAGCTCTCCCGCATCTGATAATGCCATGCCGATCTGAGTACACAGCAGCGGATGCATGGACATCGTTTTTTGCGGGATCTTTTTCACCCAACCCAGCCAGCGCGCTGACTGGAATTTGTCATCCATTTCACGGTACGCCATTTCAGCCAGTTCGGCCGACCGATTGAGATCACCGGCAACCAAGGCATGTTGAAAAGCTTCGGCAAGATCTCCATCCTCTTGATACCAACGGCTGGCCGCCAGATGTGCAGATTTTATTTCATCTGGGGTCAGGGTTTGGCTGAGTCGTTTTTGCAGCAGCTCGCGAAAAAGGTTGTGATAGCGAAACCATCCACGCTCAGGGTCAAGTGGGATGATGAACAGATTTGCTTGTTCCAGACCTTCCAGCGTTCTTTGCCCGTCAGAGGAAGAATCTTTAAGGACGGCATTACACAGCGATCCGCAAAGGCGATTAAGAATTGAAGTGCGCAGCAGGAAGTTCTGCAAACCTTCGGACTGCTGGTGTAAAACTTCTTCCAGCAGGTAATCCAACACAAAACGGCGGCTGGCCGAAAAAGAGTGGATAAACGGGGTTGCCTCTTTTCGCCCCTGCAGGCAGAGCGCTGCAAGCTGCAGCCCTGCCGCCCATCCTTCAATATGCGACTCCAAGGTTGATATTTCATCCGCGGCGAGTTTCAATGCCATCACCCGGTTAAGAAAATCGGCTGTCTCGCTGGGTGTAAACCGCAGCTGATCGGCGCGCAGTTCGGTTAATTGTCCGCGTGTACGCAGTCGCGCCAATGCCAGAGGCGGATCTTCACGGCTGGCAATCACCAGGTGCATCTGCGGAGGTTGGTGATCCACAATAAACGCCAGTGTTTTATCGACGTCAACTGAATCCACCAGGTGATAATCGTCGAGTACCAGAATGAAATTGTGAGGAAGAACTGCGATCTCGTTAAGCAGATTGATGATCAACGCATCCATTTGATGCGGCTGTGAGGATTGAAGCGCCGCCAAAATGGTCTCTCCGATGCCCTTGTTGATATTTTGTAAAGCGTTGATAAAGTAAACCAAAAATACAGACTGAGAACTGTCACTTTCATCCAAAGAGAGCCAGGCTATCGGCTGTTTACAGAGAGCTGCCCATTCACTGATGAGGGTTGTCTTGCCGTAACCGGCAGGCGCCGAAATCAAGGTTACTCTGCTGCCGGTTTGTAGCCCCTCATTCAACTTTTTAACCAGAGTCAAACGGCTGACATAATTCGTCCGTAATGGCGGGATGAAAAGTTTGGTGGTTAGTATCGGAACAGACATAAATGAATTATATGTCAATTCCAATTTCAATAATTTTGCTTGACGACCGGCTGAGAATTCGTTGGGTCGTACTCCACCGGGCAAAGCAATAATTATCACTACACCTGATTCACGGGGAGGTCTTTCGTGGTCAAGGTTTTGCCCGATTGAGAATAAAGAAATGAACGCAGATGCGGTTGCCAATAATTTTTTCTGGCTATTTCAAGCATCCATTATTGATATCGCTTGGCCAACTTGCTTACCCAAACTACCTTTGGTACCCAAACAAAGAATAAGAGCAGCGAGAGTTGTGACGATTACCGAGATAGTCCAAAATTGCAGATCCACTCCAGCGGATTCTCCACCAAGCGCGCCTGACATGGTTGCCGAGGTAAGCAGCACAGTTCCCCAAAAGTTATCAGCGTTATGATAAATTATTCCCCCCAGTAACAGGCTGTCACCGGATTTATTGTAGACCCAGGTCATCAGGGTAGCCAGCCCAACTTCCACAATAACATACAGAGGTAATCTCACCAGCCCAAGTTCAGAATGGACTGCGCCTGGGTTAAAGAATTGCGGCAAATGCCACAACCCCCACACCAAACCGATCAATAGACTGGCCAGCCAGGGTTTCATTTTTTGCTGTAAATACGGCAGCATGAATCCTCGCCAGCCGAATTCTTCACCAAGCGAGCCTCCGATTATGGTGATCACAAAGAAGACGGGCATCAGATACCATTCTGTTTTAATGAAGGTGAATGGCGGTACGGGAGCGCCCATCAGCAGGTTTACACCCAAGGCAATAAGTGTCAGCAGCGCAGGTAACAAAAGCGATACCAGCCACCATTTCCAATTTACTTTCCATCTAAAGGCCCGCTTCAATAAATCTTTAAGGCCATCTTTTCCTGAAACCAACGCAATGATGATCACGCCAGCGATGGACGGACCGAACACAAAAATTCCTTGTCCACCACTTAGCCATGGCAGCCAGCTAATTAGGAGCGTTAGAGTAAGGAAAAAGACCAAGGAGTGCTTGCGAATGAATTTTGCCATAAGAATCATCCTCCCCTAAAAAGAATCAACAACAATATTCTATATGATTTTGTGGTTATTACACAATAAATGAAAATGGTTTTATTAACGACGCTATTCAGCCGCAAGTAAATAGGGTTAAATATCATCATGGCACACTGCAATGTATATAGCCCTCCATATCGGGAACCAGTGCAAGAACCGGCAATGAGGAGATGAATCTGCTTGACTTGGCGGAATTAATCACTAGAATAAAGCTTGTCCTCAATCAATCTATTGAAACCCTCAGCTGAGCGGAGTTACCTTATCCACGGCGTGAAAACCCCGTGGTGGATTGTCATTATCCAGGAGGACACATGCCAATTACGAACAACAAAACAAAAGCGAAAACCCTCGAAAGTTTTGAACGCCAAACAAAAATGTCGTGGGCAATTCTGCTTACCTGCATGAAAGACGTACCCCTTGATTTCCAACCGTTTTTTGAACCCTTGCACGTGGATGAAACGAATTTCCCGTACGCTTTGATAACCCCTTCCTACGAAGGATTCATGCATCGCTCGCAGGCACAGTTGGTGTGTTTGATGAATGATGCAGTTTACCTGGCTAATAAAGGCGAAACGGTTTCGCAGGCTCTTTGTGTCAAATTTCATGAGATTCAACAAATCCAATTTGGGACTGTGCTGTTGGATTCCAATATGCAAATCAGAGGGATCGACAGCCATGGTCAACCAGCCCAGATCAGTCTGCGTTTTAACACAGTCTCTGACGGCTTGTTTAAAAAGATCATCAATGCCATCCGCCAAACATGGGTCAACAATACGGTTACAAAAGGCGAGTACGCCTTCGACAAGCTTGAAGCCGCCAATCTGAAATTATCCAATTTTGCCCGGCACAGCATCCTCAGAGGAGAAAGCGTCAAGCAATTGATCTGGCAGCCTGAACTACGCAGAAGTAAAATCAAACTCCATATTCCGTTGTTGGCAAACTCCATTCTGTATCAGACGGTTTTTCCAAATCATGTGACCATGCTCACAGACAAAGAGCTGATCCTTATTCGTGAAACCGAGCGCATGGTCCATGACGATCGTTACGGGGGTGTGTGGGATTACGTGCCTCTCGATAAGATCAAGAGTGTTTCCATTTTACAAAAACAAGATGGGTTATTGTCATTGATTGTTGAACTTTATGACGGCCATAGTCTTGAAACGCAATACCTGCCCTCACTTAGGACCGAACTTGAAGAAATGGTAATTAATCTCAGCCAAAAGGATGCTGAAGATTAGATTTTTTCTCCGCTGAGATAGCATTTTGCATTGTCGAGGGCAAATTCACACTTTAATTGAATTCTGCACGAGATTAATACTTTGTTTGGATTTTTTTGAGTTTATTACAGTACAATGAAATCAGGTTTCTTAGAATAAATTCACTAAGGAGCAACGTTAACTGTAACTGAGGCATCTATTGAGAATATTGATTGTTGATGACAGCAAGGATGATGCTGAATTATTGATAAGCACATTACAAAACGGGGGATATGAAATTGAAAGTGAAATCGTAGATAATGCCATATCAATGCGTTTTGCGCTTGAAAATCAAAAATGGGATGTCATCACTTCAGATCACTCCATGCCAAAATTTGACGCCGTTCATGCTCTAGATTTGGCTAAGGAATTGTGTCCGGAAATACCCTTTATCATCGTGTCAGGTGAAATTGATCTTAATGTAGCCGTTTCTTTGATGAAAGCCGGCGCCAAAGATTTCGTGCAAAAGTGGGAATTAATACGCATTTTGCCGGTGGTTGAACGTGAATTAATCGAATCAAATATACGACGCACCCAAAAGAAAGTTGAAACAGATCTAAGAATTTCAGAGACTCGATACCGTCGTCTTTTTGAATCCGCACAAGATGGCATTTTGATCCTTGATGCAGATTCAGGGTTGGTTTTGGATGTAAATCCCTTTTTAACCGAGATGCTGGATTACTCTAAAGAGGAATTCCTTGGTAAGGAATTATGGGAACTCGGTGCGTTTAAAGATGTAGAAAGTTCAAAGAAATCATTTGTTGAATTACAAAGTGTTGGTTTTATTCGTTATGATAATCTTCCCCTGGTCACCAAACACGGCAAACATAAAGATGTTGAGTTTGTCAGTAATGTCTACCTGGTTGACCAGGTCAGGATCGTCCAATGCAACATCCGCGATATAACGGATCGCGAAATCTCTTTGCTTGAGATCAACAAATTAAACAACGACCTTGAAAAAAGGGTAGCAGAACGCACATCACAACTTGAGATCGCCAACAAAGAGTTGGAATCCTTCAATTATTCGGTTTCTCATGATCTGAGGGCTCCGCTCAGGCATGTAATAGGCTATGCTGATGCTTTGCAGGAAGACAATTACAATAATCAAAGTGTTGAAGGATTGCGGCTTTTACAGAAGATCCGTGATTCGGTAGCACGGATGGATGCGTTAATTGAGTCGTTATTGGGGTTATCTCAGTTCACCAGCTTCATATTAAAACGTCTGCCTATTAACCTTAGCGAAATTGCAGATCAAATTTCAATTGAACTCCAACAAAACACTCCTTCACGTCAAGTCAAATTTATTATTTCGCAAAATTTAATAGCCGTTTGTGATGAGCAATTAATCCGCATCGTGTTGGAAAATTTATTGGGAAACGCCTGGAAATTCACCTCCAATCGCGAAAACGCACTAATCGAGTTTGGGACGAAACCCGACGAGAACGATGTGGTTTATTTAGTTCGAGATAACGGCGCCGGTTTTAATATGGAATATTCCAGTAAACTTTTTACCGCATTTCAACGGTTTCATACTGAAAAAGAGTTCCCCGGCCTGGGTATCGGTCTTGCGACTGTTGCCCGAATCATCCAACGCCATGGCGGACGAGTGTGGGCACACGGAGAAGTGGATAATGGAGCAACTTTTTACTTCACACTCAATCCTTCATTAAATTAATTAAAACCACACTTTATAATCACCTAATTCCAAGAAAATCCATCCAAACCAAAAATCAGACCAGGGTCTTAGTCACTTTCAGACCCTGATCCGATCTGCAACTGCTTTGATCCTCTTATACTGCCATGGTAAGTCATACAGAAAAAGAGGACACAATGCAAATAGAGAACATGGTTGAAACTTTTGATATCCAAAGGGAGCTGACTTCGAATGGTCGAGGTCTGCCCATCCTGCGGGGAATAACCTTTTCGGTGGCAGGCGGAGAGTGGGTCGCACTTACCGGACCTTCAGGTTCGGGGAAGTCAACCCTGCTGGGCATTCTGGCAGGCATTGACCGGCCAACCTACGGCAGCGTGAGGGTGGCGGGGTTTGAGATCACCAACCAGACCGAAGGGCAGCTTGCCCACTTTCGCAATGAAATGATCGGTATCGTTTTTCAGTCATTTAACCTGATTTCTACAATGACCGCGCTTGAAAATGTTGAAGCGCCCATGTACATCCACCCCAACAAACGTGAAGCACGCGACGCATCTGTAGAAATGCTGCGCCAAGTCGGGTTGAGCGACCGGCTGCACCACCTTCCGCACCAACTCTCAGGCGGAGAACAACAACGCGTGGCGATTGCCAGGGCGCTGGTAACCCATCCTCAGATTTTATTGGCGGATGAACCCACCGGCAACCTCGACAGTGCCACCAGCAAACAGGTGCTGCAGATCATCGAAGAAATGCGCAACCGCATGAAATTGACCGTGATCATGGTCACCCACGATCCCAGCATCGCAGCCCGGGCAGACCGCTGCCTGCACATCATGGATGGCAAACTGGCAGGACCCGAACCCGTGCAGCCTCCCCCCTTGTATTTCAAAAAGGCGGCAGCATGAGAGCGGCTGGTTTCTTTTTAAAAACGGCGTTTACCCAGTTACGCCGCGGAGGGCAGCGCAACCTGGTGGCCTTCTTGTGCGTAGCCTTCGGTGTGATGTCTCTGGTGACCATGACCACAATGGCCAAATCCATTGAAAAGATGCTGGTCCTTAAACCTTATGAACTGATCGGCGGCGATCTGACACTGGATCGCGAAGGCGAAGACAGCATTTCTGCTGCAGAAGAGGCAGAATTGATGGAACTGAAAGCGTCCGGTCAGATCATTGATTACACTTTAATGGATTATTCCAACAGCATCAGTTTTCGCAAACCGGAATCTGGCGAATTGTTTTTCCCTTCCATAGGCATGGGTGTCGATACTGAAAAGTATCCCCTGGCGGGCGCTTTGACCGTTTCAGAACCGGCAGGTAAAAGCCTGGAACAATTGCTTGGCGCACCTGGCGACGTGATCGTCACGCGCGACCTAGCGCTCACATACAAATTAAAAGTGAACGACAAGATCATCCTTTCCAACCTGGATTTCGGGCAGCCACTCGACGCCACCATCCGCGGAATTGCATCTGACACACCCAACCACCAGGGCAGCAAGATTTACTACTCTCATGAAACATCCTTCGCTCTGACGGGCATGGAGCGAACTGCCAACACGGTGCTGGTCAACACGAATCAACAGGATGAAATGGCCCGTCTGCTGGAAGCCAGCGGATGGCGGGTCTTTACTTCACAATTCCTGGCGGATGCCACCGCAGCCAGTGAAGGAACCATTGCCATGGTGCTTAATGATATCGGTCTGCTCGGGCTGCTGGTCAGCGGAATCGGCATCGCCAACACCATGCAGGTACTGCTCAAACGCAGGCGAAAAGAAGTGGCCATCTGGAAAACCCTTGGATATACCGCCGGAAGGATCCAGACCATGTTCATCACCGAAGCCGCCATCCTGGGATTCTGTGGAAGCCTGTTGGGTGCCGGGCTGGGCGTGCTGCTCTCTTATGGTTTGGTGGGACTTTTCAGCCGGGTCACCACGCTTTTAATGCGCTGGTCGTTCTCACCGGTGGAAACCGTGAGCGGCCTGGTGATCGGAACCATTACCACCATCATCTTCGCCATGTGGGCTATTGTCTCCACCAGCAAGATCAGACCCCTGGCGTTGCTGCGCAGTGAAGCCCTGGTATCAAGTCAGATTCCAGTGGGTCAAGGCATCCTTTTGGGATTGCTGCTGGTCATTCCGTTTTTAGGCATTGCCGTGTGGGTCTTGAAATCATTCCTTATAGGCTTGCTCGTACTTTTTGGCTCCATTTTGGGATTGATTGGGTTGGCTTTTATGTTGTGGTTGCTGATGCTGTTGGCAGTAAAATTTCTTCCCCTAAAAAAATGGTCGGTGGGTAAGATCTCGAATATCAATCTTCGCAAACGCGGCCTTACCCAGGTGATCGCCATGGTGGCGCTCTTCATCGGTATCTTTACGCTGGCACTGGGCGCCGTGATCACCAACAGCGGACAGGAAGTGATAGGCGCTCTGAGCGGAGATACCCCGGTCGAAAACCTGGCGATCTACGCCGCCCCTTCGGCTCAAGCAGCAGTTGAACAGGAACTTGCCAAGAACTCCATTGAAACCTACTCCACGGGTCATGTGTATCGGGTGGAAAAGATCACGGTGCCAGCCTTAAAAGACACCCCTCTTAAACCTGCCTTGATGGCAAGGTCAGACCCTGGCACTGCTGTGATCCACGGTGCGGCATGGGGAACCAGACCTGACGGCGCCTATGCCTATCCATATTCAAACATCCCCATCGGCAGCATTTTAAATATCATTGATAGCCGCGGAACGCTGCATGAGATTGAAGTGGTGGGTACCTTTGAGAATGGTGAACAATCCGCATGGCCGGGATTAAACGACAAGTTCATGGTTTCAGAAGCGCTTGGCCAAAAACTTGGAATCGCTACGAACAGTCAATTCTATTTGACTCTGAAACCGGCCGAATTGAAGAACAGGTTAATGAAACTGGGTAAAGCGCTGCCTCAAACCACCTTGCTGAGCATGCCAGAATTTCAAGCGCGGTTTATGCTTCAATACAACAACCTATATGTTATGGTGGCCGTGATGGCGGGACTATCCATTTTGGCAGGACTGCTGCTGGTCGCCAATTCCGTCAGCCTGGCCATGCTTGACCGCCGTTTTGAGATTGGCGTGTTAAAGTCCATCGGCTATTCGCGCTGGCAGGTGTTGACCTCCCAGGTGGTAGAATATACTCTGATGTCCGTGGTGGTCACATTTACAGCGTTGATCCTGATCTGGGGAATATTAGCCTTGGCGGGCATGGTAAACGGTATGTTGGGCAGTATGCTGATGTTAAAACCAGGCACCGCAGGGTTGATCGCTTTGATCGGCATCGGATTCACCGCTTTGACTGTTTTATGGGCAACCTGGAAACCCTGCAATGCATCACCCGTATTCGTCTTAAATGATCGAGAGTAACAAGTGAGATTCTTCAGGTTTCTAATCAAAGGTTTACGAGGCCGCCTGACCCTGACCTACACCCTGGTCACGGTGCTTGCCCTCATGACACTCGAGGCCATCCTCTTCATTGGCGCAGCAGCCTATACCCAGATTTCGGATACCGAAAGCTATCTCGAAGACGTCATAATCACCCTAGTTCCAGAAGCACGCAGTTATCTTCAGCCCGAGCAGGATTTGCCCGGGCTGCAAGTTTGGCTGACTACCCTATCCCGAAGAGGGTACGCCAGTCTTGAGCCTCAGGGTTTGTTTGACAGCCCGGCCGCAGCCATCGTCTATGGATCTCCCATCTATATCATTTCACCAACGGGTGACATTCTGGCAAAAGTTCCCCAAACCGGGAGCAAACAGTTTATTCCCTATTCGGATAAGGTTTTTCAACAAGCGCTTGCCGGTCATCAAAGCATTCAAGACCTCAATATCCAGGATGAAAATGGCAATTACTGGATGGCGGTTCCCATTTATCAGAAAGATCACAACCTGCCCGTGCTGGGGGTGATTGCACTTACGATAGAGCCGCTGCCTGTCAGAAACCTGACCGATTGGGTCACCCTGCTGGCACTAGCCTTTCTGGCCGGGTTGGTAATGCTGGTTGCGCTGGCCCCCTTCGGCGCCATCTTCGGATTCATCCTCTCGAGAGGATTAACCCGCAGGCTTACCAATCTTTCTTCCACAGCCCAGGCCTGGGGGAAGGGTGATTTTTCAGTCATGCCGCCTGTCGACCGAAGTGACGACGAGATCAGCGCCCTGGGATTCCAGATGCGTGAAATGGCCAGCAAGATCAACAACCTGATGCAAGACAAGCAGGCTCTGGCACAGATGAAAGAACGCAACCGTATTGCACAGGAGCTGCACGACACGGTCAAACAGCAAAGCTTTGCCACTCTGATGCAGGTCCGGGCAGCCCGCAATCTGCTGTCTTCGGATGCCCCCGCCGCCGAAAAATCACTGCTCGAAGCAGAAACCCTGATCAAAGCATCGCAGCAAGAGCTGGGATTGATGATCTCTGAACTACGTCCGCCTGAGCTTGAAGGCAAGGGTCTGACCGAGGCCTTGAAAAGCTTCGTCGAGGGCTGGTCCACCAGCGCCTGTGTGCCAGCCACCTACAAGGTGATCGGTGATCGTCCCCTGCCTTTTGATGTGGAACACACTCTTTATCGCATCGCCCAGGAAGGGCTTTCCAATGTAGCCCGTCACAGCCGCGCTTCAGCAGTCATCGTTAACCTTGTTTATGAAGAAAACCAGGCTATATTGATCATTGAAGATAACGGCATCGGTTTTGACTTTGCCGAAAAAGGATCCTCCGGCTTTGGCCTGGTCAGCATGCAGGACCGTTTGAAAGAAGTCGGCGGTAAACTTGAAATCCGCACCGGGGTTCATAGCGGTACCCAATTAACCGCCAGTGTGCCCTTGTTGGGCAAAACAAAAAGAACGGGAGAGCTTCTCAATGCCTGAGATAATCAAGGTGGTATTGGTGGATGACCACAGCATGATCCGCATCGGATTGAAGGCTTACTTCGATACCATCCCTGATATTGAGGTAGTTGGCGAAGCCAGCAGCGGTGAAGAAGCACTGCGCGTGGTTGAAGAGACCCACCCTGACGTCATTTTAATGGACCTGATCATGACCGGCATGGACGGCGTGGAAGCCACCCAGCAGGTAAAAAGAATTTGCCCGACCTGCAAGGTGATCATCCTGACCTCTTACCATGAGGATTCCCACATCTTTCCAGCCATCCGCGCCGGGGCGCTCTCTTACGTTTTGAAAGACATTGACCCAGATGACCTGGCGAAGGCCATTCGCGCGGCACATGCCGGCGATGCAATGATCAATCCGCAGGTGGCGGCGCGCATGGTGAAAGAGATCCAGGGCAGCAACCAGGAGGATGTCAATCCGTTTGTCGAATTGACCGACCGTGAACTGGATGTGCTGCGCATGATCGCCGTGGGAAAAAACAACCAGGACATTGCCGCTGATCTGGTGGTCAGCGAGAGTACGGTGAAGACACACATCACCAACCTGTTGAGCAAACTGCATCTTAAAGACCGCACCCAGGCAGCAGCCTACGCCTGGCAAAATGGCATCGTTAGAAGAGACCAAGCCTAGTCGAACAATGTACAAACATGAGACAAAAAGAAGACGGCTCTTTAGCCGTCTTCTTTATTAATCACTATTCTTTTTTAATGTGCTACAGGTTCAGACACACTTACCTGCCAGGGACCAATGATCTTTTCGATCCCGTAACCACTGAGTTCGATTGTGAGCAACCCGGTTGGGACGTTATCGCGATAGCTCCGCGCCAAGGTAAACTGTTCACCAGCTATTTCATAACCACTACCGCCACCCCCGGTTGGTATTTCACCTGCGATTTGGTAACTCCAAACAAGACTTCGGTCGTAAATGAAGGTAATTTCGTAGCCATCAAAGCCATTGGCATCTTTCAAACGATCCATTGAGACAACATGAACAAACTTGGGACCCAAAGGAACGTCTTTTTCAATCATCCACTTCTGCCCAGGCTCAGGATTCTGACCAACATCCACCTGAAAAGTGGATACCGGGAATGCCGAGGTTACCGCATTGACAGAATTAACCGTGATTGTCAGTGGCCAGGCAACGTTTTGTCCGGAAATTTGGACTTCCCAGTTGAACTGGTTACTCGATTCAATATTTCGTTCGATGGTAAATTCATCTGGAACCCTTAAAGGGGTCAACGTAACGTTATTTGCATCCTTGATGACCATGTCTTCCAGATAACCATCCGATTCCTCCACGGTAAGACCTTCCACCGCATCAACACTCATGCTGCCCGACAAGATATATCCATCAGATAATGTAATGATTTGCTTGACTTCCAATTTGACATTGACCTCGGTGTTAGCAGCTTCAGGTTGGTCGTTCGCAGTAGGAACTTCGAAAACCGGTGCCATGGTCAAAACAGGCTTTTGAGGATCGAAACTGAGCGGCACATCCCACTGCCATGAGATCGAACCTGGAATAGTTTGAGAAAGACATTTAATAACGAGGGTCATTTCTGTTATATTTTCTGGAACCCCATTATACGTGGCCTCGAAAAAATATCCTTTTTCACTTACTTCTCCACCCAGACCCACCAAATAGCGTTCACTCCCATCAGACAAAACCAGATCAGGTCTGGCGTCTTGCCCTTTGCAGGAATCCTCTTCAACCATGGCTGTGATGGGAATATTTTTTAGGTTGTATTTAATTATCGTTTTTTTGCTGCTTGAGGTGACTTCCGTAACCGTCAGGGTAATGCCATCCTTGGTGATCTCGACGGGCTGATCAATCACTCTTACAGTTCCCTCCTGGACCAATCCGAACCCGGGGACGTACCCTATCCAACGTTGAATGGCTTGCGCTACTGCCGGAACAGTAAACAGAAGTATTGCCAACATCACGGTTAAGACTGGAACCAAAACTTTCATTCGTTTGCTCATGTTTGCTCCTTTGTTTTTCTGAAGTCGTGCCAGAATTTGAGGAGCCAGATGGTGATCTTGTGGAACTTGTTCATCCAGGACGTTGTCGAGAATGCGGGAGTATTTACTTTTTTTCATTCCTCACTCCTTTCAGATTGCAGGAGGATGCGCAGCCGGGTGCGGGCGGCATTCAACAGCCACTTGACCGTCCCCGGAGCACTTTGAGAAGCCTCACTCATTTCTTTTTCAGACATTTCAAGATAGTAACGCTGCACTACCACTGCTCTTTGCCGCGGTGACAGCTTTGATAGAACCTGCCACAGCTCGTTTCGCGCCTGGTGTTTTTCTATTTCCGCTTCGACCGTGAGGGAGCGATCCATCAGAGATTCCAAATAGGATTCATCAATGGCTTCTGCCATCGGCTGGCTTCGTTTTTCGCGCTGCGCTACATTCAAGGCTGCGTGCATGACACTGACCATGAAATAGGGCTCGAAAGGTCTCTTCTCGTCAAAATGACGGGCATGTTCAAAAAAATGTATAAAGCACTCCTGCACCACATCTTCAGCAAGGGCTTCGTCGTGCGTCACCAGGTAGGCGGTTCGAAACGCCCTCTCCTGATGGCGGGCGACCAAGAATTCAAGACCGCCGATGTCGCCCCGCTTGACTCGGAGCACTGCCTGCAGATCATCCATACTGACTCCAATTTGTGTACGCGTTCACACAAAGGTTACAAACGGACAAACAAAAAGGTTGGGTACCAGTATTGTAACCCAACCTTTTCAGGAAAATCGCTTTACGGCTACGCGAATTTTAAGTTGCGCCGCTTGCGATCAATATCCAATTATGCTCTCGGCAGCCAGCCGAAGATTGTCTACTGTTTTGGACCGGTGTAGACGACCTCGATGAGAATCTTGTCTGGGGATTCGAACATCACCTGGTAGTAGGTGCTGCCTTCACCAGAGAATTCTGAACGGTGGCGCGGTGTTTCAAACAGAGCTTGTACACCGTGAGCTTTCAAATATTCAACCGTCTCATCCACATCGGATTGTTTTTCAACAGCCACACCCAGGTGGTTCATGCCGATGCCGTCATAATCATTTTTCACATCCTTGAGACCGGCGCAGAACCATAAGCTGGACTCTTTTTCACACCCCACCCCGATGATGTTTTCATCTTCATACAATGTTGACCAACCCAAAAATGTGAACAAGTCTTTGTAAAAGGCTTTATTCTTGAACTGGATGTTAACCTGAAGATGACCTAAATTGGATTTCATGTTTCCTCCTCTAGAAACAAAAAACTGAATTGACAAGTTCAATAATAAAACTTTTGTTCTATTTTGTCAAGCAACAAAACTTATTTCCTGAGTTAATAAATCAGTATAATTGGTTAGTCATAATCTTTTTATCGCATCAAAGGAGCATTCATTGAAGAATCTCATCGCCATTCTGATCACGGTTATCATCACAACTTTCATGCTCGGTGGATGTGGAAAACCAGCTTCTGCCCCAATTTCTCCTCAGCCCCTGATCTATGATCTGCCCATCATCGTGGCGCACCGCGGCGCCAGATCGGTGGCCCCTGAAAACACATTGCTTTCTGCTCAACGCGCTTATGATTTTATGTCGGACCAATGGGAACTGGACGTGCAGGAAAGCAAGGACGGCGAGTTGGTCGTCATCCACGACCCGAACTTTATGCTCACATCCAATGCGGAACAGGTCTTTCCGATGCGTTTTTTCTGGAAAGTCAAAAACTTTACGCTTGAAGAGATCAAACAACTGGATGCCGGTTCGTGGTATCTGAAAAAGGATCCGTTTGACGAGATCAAGAATGGAAATATTACCGCCGCAGAACAGGAACGCATGGTGAATGAACCCTTCCCCACCTTGCGGGAAGCACTGCAATTCACCAAAGACAAGGATTGGTCGGTCAATGTTGAGATCAAAGATGTTTCAGGCACCCCGGGTGATGCGGATATCGTGCAAAAAACCGTTGCGCTGATCGAAGAAATGGACATGCTTGATCACGTGCTGATCTCTTCGTTTAATCTCGATTACCTGATTCAAGTTAAACAGCTTAACCCGAATGTGAAAACGGCTGCGCTCGTCAAGAAGATGGATGATCCTCTCAAGGTGCTGCAAGACACCGGCGCGGATGCCATCAATCCGAGCTATGATTCGATAAAGGATTTATCCATCATCAAGACACTGCGCGACGCCGGATATGAGGTTTATGTCTGGACGGTTAATGATGAAGAAACCATGATAACCCTGATCAACGCAGGGGTAAGCGGCATAATCACGGACTATCCGCAGAGGATGTCTGAAGTGTTGGAAAAGTATCATTAACAACCAAGAACCCGGTTTCTCAACAGAGACCGGGTTCTTTTCAAAAGTACTGACTGCCGCATAACTATAAGACCGTGGGAGTCGTTGATTATCCTAACTTGGTCTTCACCTCATATTCATAAGACGCCCTCACCAATTCGGATAAGGTTGGCAGATCAACATCCGAGAGTCGTTTGATGTAGAGACACCCTTTACTCAAGGTATGCTTTCCGAGTTTGGCTAACAACAATTCTGGTTGAGACAAACCACCCAGGCTGAGATATAGCGTGATGGCCTGTTTGCGTGGAGAAAACCCGATCAGCGGCCATTCTGTGGTTTTTCCGTTAGTATATGAGAGTGGGTATTTTCCAAACCCCACGATGGAAGTTCCCCACTTGATGGGCTGCGCACCTGAAACCTCCTGCATCATTTTGAGGATCATTCGACAATCCTGACGGGTTGATTCGTTGGGCAGTGCATCAATAAATTCGGATGCTGGTTGATCTGTAGGTTTTGTCTTCGGCTCAGCCATGGCAACCCCCCTAGAAGGGTTCAACGTGCGCGGGGTCCATCCAGCCAACTTCCCACAAATGACCGTCGAGATCCTGAAAGCTCCGATTGTACATGAAACCCATTTCCACCGGATCGGAATAATTTACGGCTCCGGCTCTTAATGCCTTGTCCGCGAGCACATCCACATCCGCCTTGTTATCAAGCATGAGCGAAGTGATCACCTCTGATGTTTTTGGTGTCTCGCCTATCGGTCGTTTTGAGAAATCAGAGAAGAGTTTTTCGACCAGCAGCATGGCATACATGTCTTTGCCAAGGATCATGCAAGTAGCTTCTTCGTTGGTAAATTGGGCATTGAATTTAAAACCCAGTTGAGTGAAAAAATTGATGGACCGTTGCAGGTCTTTAACGGGTAAATTGACGAAAATACTGTTAACCATGAATAATCCTTTCTACTTATGAAAAGGGGATTATCACACAATTAAGGTCTAATTTCAACTATTTGAGTGGAGGTAGAGATCTTTTTAAAGAATAAAATGTCAGTGATAAATCATTTCATTCTTTACGAAACACTTTATGAGATACAAGGTTAATTATTGATAAAGCGCCTTGGGACGCAATAACACTATAGGGGACAAGAATGATCAAGGCATACTGAGGCCATTTCGTACCCCAAAAAAGAAGAAATATAAAACCCAACACAAACCATACAAAATATATAAAATTATCCTTAATGGTTTTTGGCAACCCAATAACAGCAAGTATAAAAATCACAGGTTCAATACGAAATAATATGGCTGTAGATGGATTTGGATTGTATTCTCCAAAAGGATTAAACAACCATTTAACAATTTGCCAAAACGGATAGACTTTTACAAAAGCTTCTTCTTGAAAATTAAGGTGAAACGTAAGAGTACTTAATAAGCGGTCAAGTGGATGGGGCCATAAGTACGGATCAAAAACAAAGAAAAATAATATTGAGAAAATCCCCCAACCTACCAATAGTAGTAAACGGCGGTATGAAATCTTACCTCGGATGATCAAGTAGAGCCAATACAAAACAATTGCCAATCCAGCCAAGCTATAGACATACTTGGACGCAACCGTGATCCCCAATAATAACGCAGACAATCCAAGCCATAACAGAGAATTCTTGTTATTGTTTTTTTTGCTTGTTTCGACACTCACAAATCTACTGAAAGCGATCACCGATAAAAAACTGGTCAGCATCGGCAGGGCTTCAAGATAAACTTCACTTGTATATTTTATTCCAAGGGAGTTTATTGCCAGGAAAAAACCTGCCAAAGGATTAATGATCGCCAGTGCCAATACAGTCAGGCTGCCAAGAACAACGGAGACACTCCTGGCTGTTTTAGCGTACTCATAGGCTTGTGAATTTGAAATTGGGGTGTTGAATGAATAATCAGATTTATGAAATTGGGCGAGTGGATCTTGTGTAAGGAGAGCAACCCCATAAACAATTTTATAGAAACTCGGATGCTCATAATTTGTGGTATCCCAGGCCAGCCAACTATATTTTGCCTCACGAAGGTAATTTGTATAATTTAGAGCTGCAGCGAGATAAGTATCTTCATCATGGTCATAATACAATCTATCTGAGGCTATCAAACGCAAACCAAACGCCAGACTTGTTATCGCAAGAATTGAAATTATTAATATTATTCGTCGTAAATTGGTCATTATCTTCAAAAATCCATTTATCAATATCCTGAGATACCATTAATGGGTGTCTATTCTTGTTTCGAAAAAGAACCCAAAAATATCTTACCTGTATTTATTAATGAACCAGGAACAAATATCATTGGTCATTGTTTTTTCTATTTCACTGCTGTTTTCTAACAAATCAACCTTCACTGGACAATAATTGATCACGAACAGTTCATCACTCTTGATAATACCAGCAAGATTGTTGGCTTCATCAATCTGGTTTGTTCGCACATAACCTTCATACATTGGCAGCCATTCATCCGCATAAGTTGGAACAAATCCAGAATCAATTGCCTCATCCGACAATTTATTTAATTCTTGCCAATTTTCTTGTTGCCGATAAAGAGATGCTTTTTGATAATAATAGCACCAATCATGTTCAGGTTCCGGTCCAAACAAGATCGGATCCGGCTTGATTGAAGTCATCGAACCAACATCCAACAGATCAATTTTTGAGCGCTCTGATATCAGATTGATAATGTTATCGTCGCTGACCATCGTTTCATAATTAGTACCATCAATAAAATGGACACAAGCCGTTGGTGAAGACATGCCGATAACCAGAGGATTATTCATATCCACTACTAAATGAATTTTCCTAAAATTTCTGCCATAACTGTAATTGCTGATGATATTTCTTATCGTCTCGCTATTGATAACTTCGGCATTTAATCTTAACGGATTTTCAATGTCGCCATAAGTAAGGTTAGCCTGGCTCCAAATCTCCCAGTTATCAGAAAAGCGATACCCTTCAGGAAGAAGTGGAAGTAACGTCGAACCCTCTTTGACATTCGGCGTTCGCCAGGATAATTGCCACCACAATCGTTTTTGAATGTCAGAATAATCTCTATAATATGCGGAATTTAATTGATTGGTAACTACACCAATAAATACAAGCAAAAAGAGCACTGAATTCTTTAAGCCTTTT
Source organism: uncultured Anaerolinea sp. (assembly GCA_964597505.1). Taxonomy (GTDB): domain Bacteria; phylum Chloroflexota; class Anaerolineae; order Anaerolineales; family Anaerolineaceae; genus UBA6107. The sequence goes on from CAZQXI010000006.1 coordinate 62,170, forward strand.
GAACGAATGCTACTTAATAGAGTTGTTATTAAAAGGCAGACACCAAAAAGTCCGGGGAGTGAGTATTTGCTATACAAAGAATCAAAAGCGATATTTCGATTAATGACGCTGAGCGGAATAAGAGAAACCAAAATAAACGATAAGCTTAACCAGATTAATTGTTTGGTTTTGATTTGCAGTTCATCCAAATTTGTTTCTTTTTTGCCGATTACTCTTATTGAGAAAAGGATAATTAATATGACAATTAAAGCCACAAATATGGCAAAAAGCAGATCTTTGTTAGTGGTCAAATTAAAAAGTCGATATAACGGAACCACCCACGCTGCAAATATTTCAGCAAATATATTGTGAAAGGTAATTACAAAGAAGTTGATTGTAAATTCGATTGGAGATTGAAAAATCAATTGAAGGGTTTCACCAATATCAGTCGTGGATCTGGCGCTTTTAAAGACAAAGACACGAACCACCAGGAAGATCAAAACGAACACACCTACAGGTAGATATTTTTTTACCAAAACCACCAATTTTTGGAAAAATCTCTGTTCTGTGTTTATAGAATTGAGTTTTCGGTACATTAAAACCAATCGGATCAACTCAAAAGCAATGAACCACTCCATAAGCGAGTAACCAACAACTGCAAAACCCCCTGAAAGGATTACCAATAATATACGCAGGTTTTTATTCTTACTATCAAGGAAGCTTATTGTAGTTAATAAAGAGCTTATTACCAGCAAGAACGCAAGCAGATAATTGGAATGCGTAAATGCGACCGGCTGCACCAAAAAACCAGGATAGAGTAAGAAAATAATACTCCCGAATAACCCCGCAAAAAATGAGTCAATAAAACCTTTACGAATCACAAAATAAAGGACAATAGAACTCAGAATTCTCAATCCCAATGTGTAAATATGATATGGCAGTGGGTGCTCGCCAAAGAAGAAGTACAAGATTGCACTGTGCAGACCTAACATAGGGCGATCCACCAGGTGCATATCAAAGATCTTAAAAAATCCAGTCAGTTTTCCACCCCAAAGCACATACCAGTCTTCTGCATAAAATCCCAACTGCCAAATCCGTGGGACATAAATAATCATTCCAAGTAACAGAAGAAGTGTTACGACTAAAAGTTTCTCATGAGCTAATATATATTGTTCTATTTTTTTACTATTCTTCATTGGAATCATACCCCATGGATTTAGAAATTGTAGACTCAGACAAGCTGCGAGTCTAAATAATTTGCCCATAGTCTCAAGAAGACTATGTTTTCTAATTATATATTAGCTTCGGTTGCTATCCTTTATTTTAAGTTAGGGTTGAAATACCGATCAAGTTGACAAAAACAATCTTAACTTCCTAAACCAATAGTATTGCATTGTTCTTTACTATAGCCTAAAAGGTTGAGACAAAGATCAATGTGTTTGCAGCCTAATTCTTGGAATGCATAATAGCAAGAGATGATCAATCGAACGCCGTTGACATTACTTTGTCCTTATTTCATTAAGGGTCTTTGCAAGTCATTATTGGGCAAAATGCAAATCTTCTGTCTATCATGAATAACCCCTTCAACAATTGTTGAAGGGGTTATTCATGATAGAGATTTAATTTTTTCAATTAATTAGCAGATTAATTCGCAATAATATTTCTAATGAAATTTGGCTTTATCCCTAAACTTCGTTACTGTTGACTTGATGATCAGGTCTGAGGGATTAATTTAAAGCAACGGTCACTGCCGTCGCAATAAAAAACCATATCAAGACAGCCACTACAGAAATCACAAGTGTTATCAGGAATTGCAAGAGTCTGGAAATATTCGAGCGGAAAATGGTTGAGTTTAACGCAAAAGCAATAAAACCAATTATTGCTCCCAAAGCGCCGCCTATGAAAACAAGAATGATGGGTAAACCACACCAGACCAGCTCATACCATTTAAGTGGAGGTGTTATCTCAATTTCCTTACCATCCACTACCAGGTTAGGTTTATCGAAACCAAACGAACGCTGCTTCCAAAAAGCGCTCACTTGAGTGCCATCATCCTTAGTGATGATCATTTCTCGGCGGTTTGCCCCTTTGGGGGCTTTACTCCCGTTGAGCATCAGTTGGGCACCCGTCCAAAAACTGTAGCCTAATTCGATATTCTGATTCTCACAACCATCAACTTGAATTTTAATGCCCATACATCATCCTCCTCACATGTAATAAATAAAGCATAGATGATTTCTTGAGATTTGTAAAATTACAGATTGATTTTAGTGAGTGGTAAGCCAGTCGCTATATCCGCCGGGATGGCTGTGCAGGTGGCCGTCATCAAGTGTCAGGATGCGATCCACGACCTGGTCGAGGAAGTAGCGATCGTGCGAAATGATCAGCGCGGTGCCTTCAAAATCACTGAGCGCGTCTTCCAGCACTTCCGCGGAGGCGATATCGAGGTTGTTGGTGGGTTCATCCAGCAGTAGAAAGTTGGCCTTTGAAAGCACCACCAGCGCGAGCTGCAGACGGCTGCGCTCGCCGCCTGAAAGTTCCTTGATCTTCTGCGAGGTTTGTTTGTAGCTGAACAAATATCTGCCAAGCAGAGAAACTGCGTTACTTTCACTCATGTTCCCCGCCAGGCGGACGGTATCGAGCACACTTTGTTCGGGGTTGAGCGTCTCGTGCTCCTGTGCGTAATAACCGGCAGAGATGCTTGGTCCAAGAATGACATCACCTGTATCCGGCTGCATGGCGCCCAATGCCAGCCTGAGCAGCACAGATTTACCTGTGCCGTTAGGACCGATCAGGCCGACGCGTTCGCCATGATGCAGCACAAAATTGACCTCTTTAAGTACCTGACGCTGGTCAAAAGATTTGCTGACCTTTTTGTATTCCAGCACCTTTTGCGATCCGCGCCAACCGGAGAGTTGAAGTTCCATGCGGCGGCGCTCCATCAGAGGTTTTTCGATGCGCTCCATGTGATCAAGCCGGTTTTGGATGGCCTTGGCGCGTTTGGCGAATTTTTCACTGTCGTAAGTCTTGGCCCACAATGCATAACGCTTAATGGCAATTTCAATGCGCGAAATTTGGCGCTGCTGCACATTGAAAAGTTCGTTCTGCCGCGCCATGCGTGTCTGCTTATCTATAATGAAGGAGGAGTAATCCCCTTCGAAAGTCTCCAGCCGTCCGTCTTCAAGATCGGCAATGTGAGTCACCACCGAATCCAACAGGTAACGGTCATGCGAAATGATCACCACGGCGCCGGGATAATTTTGAATGAAACGTTCGAGAAATTCCTTGCCGGCCAGGTCGAGATGATTGTCTGGCTCATCAAGAAGCAGAACATCAGGCTTGCTCAAGAGCAGGCGCGCCAGGCCGATCAACTTCTTCTGTCCGCCGCTCAAGACGCGCATGGGTTTATCTTCTTCGCCGACCACCAGACCAAGGCCACGCAGCAGGCCGCGTACCCGATCCGGGTATTGGTCCCCGCCAAGGGACTGGTATTCATCCAGCAGCTGCTGCTGGCGCTCAAGAGCGCGGGAAAGCTTTTTCTCGTTGGTATAAACGGATTCCTCTCCCAGGCTGGCTTCCACTGAATCGAGATCCGCTTTTACGGCAGCGATGCGCTCGTTACCTGCCAGGGCGGCGGCGAAACCGGTCCGGTCGGGGTCCAACTGAGGTTCCTGCGACAGATACCCCACACTCACACCACGGGCGCGGGTGATCGCGCCGCCTTTTTCGGGGTTGAACTCGCCCATGATCAGTTTGAATAAAGAGGATTTGCCCGCCCCGTTCGGTCCGATCAGGCCGATCTTCTGGTCGTGTTGGATCTCAAAATCCAGCCCGCTGAAAATCGTCCGCGCGCCGAGGATGAGGGTAATGTTGTTGAGGCTGATCGAAATCATGGGTGTAATTTTACCAGACCATAGTTGCATAAAAAACCGGCTGGTGTTTTCACACTCAGCCGGTTCTCGTATCACAAAGGCTTACTTGGTGGAAAATTCCGCCGTCGGACCAGACTTTAGGCTGCCAATAATCATCTTGACCAGCAGCACGATGGTTTCAATCACGGTCACCACCAGGGCGATTCCAAAAGCCATACGGAAGGCTTCCATTCCAATCAACTGCGTACTTTCCCAGAGGTCACCACTCAAACGTTCGATGCTGATGAAGAAACCGGGGGCATCATGAGCAGTCAACCAGGCTGAGTGGCCTTTGAACAGGATGGTCAACACAACGATAGAGAAGATGTTGGCTCCGATTTGGATCGCTCGAGTAGCCACATTCCAGCGTCCGCGCCAAAGCAAGTAAATATCCAGTCCCACATTGACCCCCATCGAAAGGATGATCAAGGGCAGGTATTGGATGATAATCGGGTTGGCAAAGAATTCGCCTCCAATCGTACTATAAATGCCGATTTTGTCAGGCATGACAGTCAACAATGCCAGGATCAAACTACCGAAGACAATTCCTGCGATCATTTCACCTCGCTTGACCTCATCAGCTTTTTCAACAGCGGGTAAATCTCGCGGATTCCAATCTTCATCCAATTTAGGATTGACCCCTTTAGCCTGAAGGATCATGAATACGATCACCACCCAACCTACCGTCATGGGAATACTGTTGAACAATCCTGCAAGCAATTCTGCCACGTTGGAAGCGTCATTATCCACCCATACTGCGATTCCACCAGCCAGAAGCTGGGCACCCAATACGGCGGCGACAGCAATGCCCGTGACCATGCGCCAGAGCGGAAAGAGCGCCGGCCCCACCACGTACTGACCCTGCGGGGCGTAAGAGGCGGCCATTTTTTGCGGTGAACCGGTTTCTTTGAGCAGCGCAACCACGTCTTCGTCAGTGGGTTTACCGTCGGTACGTTCATCCAGAGTGTCTTCAAGGTGAGACTTGATCTCGGCCAGGATGTCTGCGCGGTTCTTGCGGGGCAGGTATTTGCCCGTTTCATTTAAATAACGTTCGATTAATTCCATTTTATCCTCCATTATTTGAGCGGCTTTTCAGCCAATAGTTTTTCGATAAGTTGATTCAAACTGCGAAATTCAGTCGATAGCAGCGCGAGCACTTCACGGCCTTCTTCACTGGTCTGGTAGTAGCGCCGCGGACGGGCGCCTTCCAAAATCCAGGAGCTTTGCAGCAGCCCCTTCTCTTCCAATCGTCGGAGCATCGGGTAGAGCGTCCCCTGGTCAATTTTGATGCCGCACTCCTCCAAGTCAGTTATCAGTGCGTATCCATATTTGTTTTCGCCCAGCATACTGAGCACGGCCAGCGGCAACACGCCTCGTCTCAACTCTTGCGACAGGTTTTCGATCTGTTCAGTTACGGTTTGTGTTTTCATGCAGTTATTATACTATGTATTACACAGTATTACAATAGTTTTAATATAATTGATTACGTATTACTTATATCCATTATTATTCTTTTTAATGCAAGTTGCCGAATTCACGATGGAATTCGGCAACTGATATTATTAGCTTCAAACAGTGCTATTTGGTCGAACACCCCAATTGAAACACGAACACCTTATCCGCGGTGCGGATGGCAAGGTACTGTGAATCTTTTGAAAATTTAGCTTCTCTTATTGCAGTATCCGCAATGAGTAACGAAATGCGGCTATCCCCATTGGTGGTAATTTTGGAATTATCCAATTTATCGATAATGTAGGAGGTACCCCCCGAGGTAATCCAGGTATTATTTTTATTGTCTGTGTTGATCTGCCAGTAACCCTCGGTTGAGGTGATGTCATTCACCAGGGTCAGGCTGGTGTTTTCGTTATAACGTATTTCTTGCTGCGGATTGAGCGTTTGCGATACCGTATTATATTGGTAAAGTCTCACGCAATCCGAACCGCAAACCGAGGTCACAACCAGATCGGATGGGTTTTTCCATGAGAAAATCCCTTTCTGGCTGGCGTAGTCTTCAGTGCGGGCAGCGTCGCCAAAAATATCCACCTCAATGCCGTCGGCCAGGGTCACAATCTTGATCGTGTAAACGCCTGCAGTTTGATCCAGAGCTGCAAAGGCAATCGCGCTGCCATCAGGAGACCAGGTTAAATCGCCAAAGACAGCCTGATCTTTGGAAGTAAAAACGGTCTGCTTGGTGGCTGCATCATAAATCGTCAGATCCCCGATATAAAAACCGGAATACTGGTTGACGGGTTGAACAAATGCCAATTGGTGTCCGGTTGGGGACCAGGCCAACAGGTCGCCCTGGGGTTTATCTGTTTGAATGGCGACCAGTTCAGCCACCTGGCAGGTCTGGCTTTCAACGCGGGTAATCACACTCAACTGGGTGGGGAGTGTTATGGGCGTGGGTGAAGCTTCGACCGTAGGCGTGACACGATTCATCTGGGCTTGCAAGACAGAGCAGCCGGCAAGAAGTGAAAATGAAAAAAGACACGATAAAAGGAAGAGATACTTGTATATGGTTTTCATCTTAGGTCAATAATTGTATCACTTCGATAAGGTCTATATTTAGAAGTCTGAAAACTATGGGTAGATCTGGTTTAGCCAGAGCCTGTTGATACCATCTGTATCTGACCAGTTATTTGAGGCCACAAAAATATCCAGGTCGCCGTCGCCATCAAAATCAGCAATCGTCACACCCTGGTTGTTTGATGATTTGAGCATGATATTACTGTCTGATAAATAACCCTTACCATCGTTCAACCAGATGTGAGGTGGAAAACGCCAATTGCCCACATATGCATCGACATCACCATCTCCATCCAGGTCGCCCAACTCCACCGACAACCCATAGGCGCTGCCGAGTTTTTGGCCGCTGTTGGTGAAATTCCCTTTTCCATCGTTGAACCAAATGGTATCCACCGGGTTGGATTTATTGTGGGAGGAATTGGCAATATAGGCATCCAGATCGCCGTCCGCATCCAGGTCACCCAATGCCACCGCCGAAGCTTCAGAAAAGCCAAATTTTTGAGGGCTTTGAGTAAAATTACCCTTGCCGTCGTTCAACCAGATCATAGGTTCGTTGGTTGGCTCTTCACCATTATTGGCGACGAGGGCGTCCAAATCGCCGTCCTGATCAACATCCCCCAATGCCACATCAGTACCAGACCCGTTGCCCAATTTTTGACCGCTGTCTGATAAATTCCCTTTGCCATCGTTGATGAAAATCTGATCCGGCTTGCCATCCCAATTAGGGATGTAGGCATCAAGATCCTCGTCCCCATCCAGATCACCCAAAGCCAAAGATTCACTTTCTTCGCTGAGTAATTTTTGATCGGATTGGATGAAATTTCCCTTTCCATCGTTCATCCAGACCACATTAATTATTCCAAGCGTAAAAACAGCATCTGATAACTGATCACCATTTAAATCACCCAGGACAACATTTGTGCATTTTGGAAACCGCTGCTGGCTTTGTGTAAATAAACCCTTACCATCATTCAACCATAAAGTGCTGTCTTTATCTTGCATGGCGATCAACACATCCAAGTCACCATCACCATCCACATCACCTGCATCAATGGATACGCCATTCCCTTTACCCAAGTCCTGGCCGCTATCGACGAAAGCCAACGGCAAGACGGGTGTAGGTTTGATGGGGGTTGCCGTTGAACTGGTTTGACAGGACGAAACCAATACCAACATTACCGCAAGACATCCGATATGGAAGACTCGTTTTCGCGACATCATTTTCTCCTTGACAGCATCATTTTGGAAGTTATTGATTTCGTTTTTTGGTATGAAATAGTTGTGTGTTAATTTGGAAGATGAAAACCAGACCAGCGATAAATAATTATATACTCGCAAATAATAATGGAACACAATAATGACGAATACTCTGACGCTAAAGTTCCTGAGTTTTATTTCTAAAAATGATCAGTGGCATTAAAAAAAGAATGGCCACGAATCAACGTCACCATTCTTTAACCGGTATCATACCTTTTTTCCTCGGATTCCATTCACCTTTTAATGTTTAGAATTCTATATCTTAAGTTATCAGGATTTGATATCGATCACGCTGCCCGTGCTGATCAACCCGGATTCCTGCAGTTTGGTGAGCAGGCTGGTTTGGTCCGTTTCAGAAAGATTGGTCAGATCGAATTGACTTAAGATCTGCTGTAAACTTTGAAGTGCTGAAAGATTGATGGATGAACTGGAAGAAGTATTCTGCGGCGGCGGAGGCGGCATGTTGCCATCACCCATCCCCTTTGAGCGCAGGTCCTCGGCATCAAAACCGGCCGCTTCGATTGCTTCTTTCATCCCTCTGGCGGGGGTGATGCCCGCGTCTTTGAAAGCCTGGAAAATCGCTTTGGCATCATCCTCAGAGACATTGTCGGCATCATACTGCGACAAAATATCTGAAATAGTCTGGGTCTGATCTGACGTCAGCTCTTTCATTTTGGGCATCATCCCACCGCCCATTACCGTTCCCAACCCTTGAATTGCACTAACCATGGTTCCCTTCCTTTCCTAGATAAAAAAGATGGATTTTACAAACAGTTGCAGTGTAGCCACTCAATATGCAGAAATTATGCAGAGCGGCTAAATAATTAATAAAGGAATGATAAATATTTTTTGCAATTATTTTTTACGGTGAAAGGATGAAATATGCAGATTATGTGCATATCTTGCGTGCAGATGTGCAGAAGGTATCATTAAACACTTTTTCAAGCCGATGATAAAATCAACCTATATTTAGTAGCAAAAGTGGATCCATGGACCCTAAAATCAAAGCCCTCATTGATCATTTTCACTTCACGACCCTTCCTGCTGAAGGCACCTATTTTGCCAGCACCTGGCGCTCAATCCGGGAATTTGCCGACGGCAGCCCCGTCGGCACAGCCATGATCGGCATGTACTGCAGTGATCCGCTGAGCCAGTCGTTTTTTCACCGGCTGCCGGTGGACGAGACCTGGCACTTCTACGGCGGTGATCCCCTGCGGCTGGTGCTGCTGTTCCCCGATGGCAGCAGCCGCAACGTTACCATGGGCAGCGATCCGCTCAAGGGTGAACAGGTTCAGTTTGTCGTCCCGGCAGGCACCTGGCAGGCCGGTCAGCTGGTGGATGGCGGCATTTATGCACTCTTCGGCTGTACCATGGCTCCCGGTTTTACCGGCAGCATGTACGAAGGAGCCCAGCGTGTAGAGCTGCTAAAGCAATATCCAGATCGAAAAGATGACATATTGAGATTGACCGCAATAAACTCTGAAACACGGATGCCTGAAGGGTTCGCAAAATAACCCTCCTTTTTCAGTCACCTTTATCCGCTTAAGGTGTTATTTATTGCAGTGTAATTATTCATTAATATCTTGTGCATTAAAAGGTATAAAAATGACCGTTGAGATCCGTGAAGTAAAAAACCATCGTCAATTGCGTGACTTTATCCGTTTTCCATTATCGTTATACAAAAATAACCGGTATTACGTCCCCAGTCTGTACATGGATGAGATGAACACCCTGCGCAGCGATAAAAATCCGGCTTTCGCAGACGCCAAGGCCCGCTATTTTTTGGCCTATCGCGACGGCAAGATCGTCGGCAGGGTGGCCGGTATTTTGGTGCCAAAACATGAGCTGAAATGGGGCAACAAATATATGCGTTTTGGCTGGCTGGATTTCATCGATGACCCTGAAGTCTCATCTGCCCTGATCGGCGAAGTCGAAAATTGGGCCAGAGAATTAGGTTTGAACGGCTTGCATGGGCCGTTAGGATTTACCGACCTGGATCGTGAAGGCATGTTGATTGACGGCTTTGAAGAAGTAGCCACGCTGGCAACCTTATATAACTACCCCTATTATCAGAAGCATATAGAAGCGCTGGGCTACATCAAAGACGTGGATTGGCTGGAGTACGAGATCATTCTCTCAGACAAACATATGGGGCAGATCCGCAAGACGGCTGACCTGGTTGCCAAGAAATACAATTTGCACCTATTAAAAGGAAACAAGAAACAGCTGCTGAAATATGCCCCCCAACTCTTTGATGTGCTGGATGAAGCCTATCGCAACTTATACGGCACAGTTCCGCTCAGTAAGGCGCAGGTACAGGGTTATATCAACAGCTACTTCGGATTTGCCATCCCGGAAATGATTCCCATCATTCTGGATGAAAATGACAGAGTGGTGGCTTTTGGAATAACCTTCCCTTCATTTTCTGAAGCACTGCAAAAGAGCCACGGCGACATTCTGCCTTTTGGCTTTATCCACTTTTTGCGGGCGATGAAGAAAAACAAAATTGCCGATCTCTACCTGGTGGGGGTGCGTGATGAATACCGCGGTAAGGGATTGAATAGCATGTTAATGGTGCAGATCTATGACGCCTTTATCAGCCACGGCATCAGCATCGTGGAAGGCAATCCCAATCTTGAAGAAAATATCAACGTTCAGACCATGTGGAAGTTCTTTGAAAACCGGGTCCGCAAACGCCGGCGCTGCTTTGTAAAGCATCTGGCATAGTTAGATTACGTTGTTTGGTTTCCCATACAAAGGCAAGGATATACTCCTTGCCTTTTTCAATTAATTACCAATTTCGGTATTTTTAATGGAGAAAAAATTCAGGACTTTTTCATGTGGAAAAGGGTATGCTAAAAATCAGAGGTAAATTATGTCTTCAACCACAGAAGGAACACAAATTAACCAGGATGAACCGGCCTGTTATGAAAAAGTTTTGCCTGAATTAAGAAAAAAACTAATGACGGACATTGAAAAAGCGGAAATCGTTTTGGTGCATTTTGACCACATTGCAGGCGAATCTGAGAGTGACCGCAATCAAATTTTTTTCGATTTACTAAAAGCAGCCACTTATTTTGGGCTTGATATTGAAAAAATAGATTTTAACCGTTCAGATCCATAATTAAATTCATACTATCTCAATCTTTACTTGTGAGCAGTTCCAGTTTCGTCAGGTATTTTCTCAATGCCAAATTTGATCACCAGAGACTTGTTTTTTCGTGATCCAAATCTTTTGGAGTAAACATGGGTAAACTCAGCTCCCAAAAGAAAAATGATGGTTGAAAAGTATACCCAAATCAATAAGACGATTAGAGATCCGGCAGCACCATAAACAGACCCCGTATTGCTGATATCAATAAAAAAGCCAATTGAATATTTACCCAACATGAATAATAAACCTGTTACAGCCGCGCCAAGCCATACATCCGCCCACGAGGTTTCTTTATCAGGGATCACCCGGTATATGATCGCAATGAGGATGGTCACAGTAATAAACAAAACAAAGAAATTTACCAAATCCAACAGAAACAAATTTTGAGTTAAACCAGCTGTTTTGCCTATGAACTCTGAAAGTAAAAAACTGAGAATGAGCACGAGCATAAAAAGCAATCCGATGGCCAAAATCAAAAGAAATGAAAGGAACCTGTTTGTGACAGTTTTAAAAAGGTTGAGGTCCTGTTTTTTGGGAACCTTCCAGATTTTATTTAGTGCATACTGAATTTGGTAAAAAATGCCGGAGGCTGCTCCAATTAAAACCACAATGCTGAAAATCGACGCCAGCGGACCATTATATTGTTTTTGCGCGTTATCAAGGATTGAGCTGACTAGCTCACCGGTCTGAAATCCAATTACATTGACCACTTGTGAGATCAAATGCGCTTTTGCCATTTCTGTGTCAAAAATATTTCCGGCGATGGTCAGTGCAATAAACAGCAGAGGAGGGATCGAAAAAATAGTGTAGAAAGCGATCGCTGCGGAGAGCTGGGCGGCGTTGTCATCAGACCAGGCTTGGAAGGAAGCTCTTACTACAGCCCAAAGTGTTTTAAGTTTACCCATGGAGAAAATCCTCACTGAAATCCTTTTTAGAACGAATCTATTAATAGAATAACCGATTGTCTCTCAAAAAAACCTGAATCCTGGAATAATAACTACAAGATTTTAAATGGCTGAAAAATAATCGAAAATGGATAATGATAGAATCAAAACGCAGAGAAGGTAATAATTGTTAATTTGCCAAATATTAGCTTTATAAATACTGCAAGAAATCAGGATAATAAAATGGAAAATACTCGAAATAAATCGTTTTTTTGAACTCTTACCAATAGTTTTAATTGTTGGCATCGCGTTGGCAGGTTGCACCTCCGGCTCTGCAACCCCTACATCTGAAACCTCTGCTCCTGTCACCACCGAACCAGCGATGACCGATACAACCGCCACCAGTACAGGATCTGTCACCACTACGCCGGCTGCTGTTGCCGGTGACTGTCTGGTCGGAACCTGGGACCTGATAGATTTAACCTCTTACATGGATTCGATCAAAAGCAATATCAATACGGATTCAAAAGGCGATGTTACTTTTACCGGTGAAACCACCTCAGGCACTGCGACTTTTGTGTTCAACCCAGATAAAACCAGCGCTTTGATCACTGACAACTTCAATCAAAGGTTCACCATGGTGATGACCGTTGCTGACGCACCTGTTGAAATACCAATTTCTCTCAGCATCAATGGAAAATCCACTGCGGATTATGCTGTTGAAGGCGACGAAATCACTTTTAGTAATCAAAATGAAAATGAGCTGATGATCGCCATTGACACAATGAGTTCAGTTACCACTTTAACTGAAAGTATGTTTGGCGAACCCGGAACTCAAAAACTCTATCAATTCTCCTGCTTGGATGCCAACACCTTGTCGCTGAAAGTCATTGCCGTGGACGACATGGACCTGGCTCCAATTATGCTCACACGAGCACCTTAATTTTTGGTTGAGTTGCTATTACGAAAAAAGGACCGAATTCTTTGTTGAATTCAGTCCTCTTAATTATTTTGCTTTCTCAAGTTTTATAACCACCCGCTCATCCGCTGCTTTTTCCAAATCCGACTGTATTAGACTGCCGTCAGGGTTGAAACCCACCTTGAAGAATTTCGCCATGTTGGCATGGCTGATAAAGAATTGCGAAAGCGCCCCTTTTACGTCTTCATGAGATTCAAGAACGGACCCGAATACGCTTTCGGTTTTTCCTTTGGTCCATAAGGCAGCCGTTGTTCCTCCGCGCAGGTTTCGCCACCAGGTGCGTGTGCGCAAGCTGATCACGGTGTATTTGTCGGCATCCTCAATGACGTTGATCGGAACTGAAAGGTCGTTGCCTGTCTTGCGTCCCTTCATGCTGATGACCGCCAGTCCCTTTCCAAACAATCCGCCAAACGGGGATTTGATAAATGCGATCATAAATTGATTGCTTTTATTTTGTGCCATTTTGATCTCCCGATTATTAACCAATATTATTAGCATATTATATTGCGAACTTAATGCAAACGCATCTTGGAGGGTAAAAAGTGGTTAACCATGATGAGGAGTTTTCAATGCCCATTTCCCCTTCCACCCGCAAGTACTGGACAGAAGCTAACCGCATTAAAGATTATCCGCTTTCAGAGAAACTGCACGGATATTTTTACCTGCGCTTTCCGTTCTACTATATCGCCACTGCCACCGCTTCCAACCGGCTTGGAAGATTTGGCGCGAAAGTACTTGGCCTGATCAACAAGGTTTTTCCGCCCCGTCCTGCCAGAACGGACCAGATCACATTTGCCGACACCTATCACGGCAAGGTAATCCCACTCCAGACGGCCAAAGAATTGATCAGCATCAAACAAAACATCAAAGTGGATGACCTCGAAAAAGTCATCCCTTATCAATTGGCGCGCAGCCTGATCATTGACCACCCCGAGTCGCTTGTCGCGTTGGACTGTCCGTGCCGGGTGGCGCGCGAAAATCCGTGCCTGCCGCTGGACGTGTGCTTGATCGTGGGCGAACCTTTCGCCAGTTTTACCCTTGAACATCATCCAACCCAATCGCGAGCCATCAACCGTGAAGAAGCCATCGCCATCCTCGAAGCTGAAGAAGCCCGCGGCCACGTGCACCACGCCTTTTTTAAAGAGGCAGTGCTGCAGCGCTTCTACGCCATTTGCAACTGCTGCCAATGCTGCTGCGGCGCCATGCAAGCCCACGGCTCAGGCACCCCCATGCTTGCCTCCTCCGGCTATACCGCCAGGGTGGATGAAACCCTTTGCATTGGCTGCGGTGTCTGTGAACCCTACTGCCAGTTCGATGCCATTGAGATCACGAATGAACTGAATCACATCAATATGAACGCTTGCATGGGCTGCGGCATTTGCGTATCGCACTGTGAACAAAACGCAGTTGAACTTGAACTCGCTCCTTCCAAGGGACAGCCATTTGAAATGAACCGGATTCTCTCAGCGACCCACTCTTGAACCGTTGAATTTTAGGCTTGATTGGACTATACTAAATCCGGAGGCTCTAAAGATGAAACCAATCTTGCTTCTCGATGAAAGTTTACAGGTTGAAGTTTTTTTTGAATCAGACGATTGTGGTTATGAAGACAACATCTGTTTAAAGGTAACCGAGTCCTGCCCGGAAGAAGAAAAGGTTTTCCTGCATGACGAAAGCCACCTTTATCTCACTCCCGCCCAGGCACAGGAACTGGTGAATGCGCTGGACCAGGCGATAAAATTAAGCAGTTTTTCGAAAAAGTAATCGTTGTTCCAAAAAAACCATCCGCGTTATTAGAAAAACGGATGGTTTTTAATTTAATCACTAATACTTTTCATTTGAAGACAGCCCCAATTCTAAAAAGGAAAATTATTCTTGATCAAGTTTTGGGGGATTGATTTTTGTTGCAAATCTCTCTAAAATTAGAGTATATTGGTCTAATTTATCACAGAGAGGATTAGAGATGCCCCGAAAAAACACCTTTTTTATCACCAGATTTGGAGTCATTGTTTTATTGGTTTTGGTACTGGCAAGCTGCAATTTACCCGGTTCTCTCTCAAATAATGTGGATGATATTGTCGCCCAAACGATGACAGCTTTGAGTGCCCAGTCAATTACTACGATAGCGGCTACATCAACGCTGGAACCAACGGGGACTGAAATCCCCACCCCAATGACGCCGCCAGAGAACACCGTCGCCCCGATAGTACATGTGATTATGCCTGGCGAGCTGCAAGCCATCGAAAGCTCTGTGGATGATGTACTTTATAACTCAGACGATTTTTCAAGGAATATGTACGAACGGCCATTTACGCAGACCACCATGGAAAATCGTTTTGATCTCGATTTGCAAAAAATAGGCATGTCGACCGATAACACCTTCTTTTACTTCTCACTTGACCTGAAGGATGTGAATATCGGCACCAAGACCATCGATGGCAACTACGGCATTGAATTTGACCTCGATAAAGACGGCCGCGGTGATTATCTTTTATGGGCCTATCAACCTCCCGTCTCAACCACCTGGGATTATGTCGGCATCGGGCTGTTTTCTGATGTCAACAAAGATGTCGGTGGCACCCGCGCCCTAGCCTCGGACCCAGCTGACCCGAACTGGAACGGCTATGAAACCGAAGTCTGGCCAGGCAAACCGCTGATGGATCCGGACGGCGCGTGGTTGCGTCTCTCACCCAGTGATGCCACCGTGGTGCAGTTGGCTGTAAAACGTTCCCTCCTCGCAAATCCCGCTTCTTTCTTGTGGAGTGCCTGGGCAGACGACCAGATTAAAGCACCATATAAATTTGATTACAACGATTTTTATACAGTCGCAGAAGCCGGTTCACCCATCAAGGGCAACGCCAATTATCCGCTCAAAGCGCTGGCGCAAATGGACAGCACCTGCCGCGAAGCCTGGGGATTCAAACCCACCGGCAATGAACCCGGTATCTGTAAGAAAGCCGTTGTCCAGGCAACTGCAAAACCAAAGACAACAACCTTGCCAGGCATCACGCCAACCATCACACCGCTGATCCCGACAAAACAGGTGATCACAGTGACCGAACCGCCAAGTTGTGCAGATATTCAAGTCACTGGCTTTATGTTGGCATGGAATCCGAGTTGGACAAACTCGATTAATATATGTCTGAGTGGATATGGATGTCAACATCCCGATGCAAGCGGATACGTAAACTGGGTGGTCCCTGCTGGCTATTATACAATTACAGCCAGTCAAGATGTTTATCGAGTTCTACCAGAAACCTTTAGTTTCGATTTAGGTTGCGGAAAAAAATTCTATTTGGAATATTCAATCGATATTCCATAATTTGTTCAAACATTCAAAAACAATTGTAAACTCCTTGCCTAAAGGAACAAATTGGCAATGAGTTTCTTCTTGATAAATATTATTATAGTACTATAATATTCGTATGACAGAATATATACTAAGCAACGCAGAGCTTTCCATCCTCAGCCTGATCGCCGAGCGGCCCAGGCACGGCTACGAGCTGGAACAGATCATTGAAGAACGGGGCATGCGCGAATGGACGGAAGTGGCTTTCTCTTCCATTTACTTCATCCTCAATGGGCTGGTCAAGAAGGGTCTGGCAGCCTCCGCTTTGCAGCCGGCGGCCGGCCGCGGACCGGCGAAAAAAGTCTTCAGCGCCACCCCGCAAGGGTTCAAAGCGCTGCACGACGGCATCTACCTTGCCATCTCTATTGCAGACCATGACAACCAGCGTTTCTTGCTGGGGCTTTCGTGCCTGCCCCTGCTCTCAGCTGCTGAAGTTGAGAAAGCGTTTCAACAACGCATGGATACCCTATCCGCCAAAATCACCGAGTTTTCGATGCATCCGGCATTTACCATTCCGGGCTTCCCGCCCCATGTCCGTGCCATGTTCGAATACTCGACTGCTCTGATTCGGACCGAGCTTGAATGGTCCACCCAATTTCTGGATTCTTATTTGAAAGGACTCACCCAAAATGGAAAAACTCAATCTCAAAAAACAATATAAATCACTCTATAACCCTTCTGCCAAAGTAAACACCATTATTGATATTCCCCCGCTCAAGTACATCATGGTGGATGGACACGGCGACCCCAATACCGCCCCTGTTTATGTTGAAGCCATTCAAACGCTGTACAGCCTGGCCTATACGCTTAAATTTCACTGCAAGACCACGCTTGAAATGGACTATACCGTGATGGGACTTGAAGGATTATGGTGGGTACCCGATATGAGCACCTTTACCACTGCCAAAAAGTCCGATTGGGATTGGACCATGATGATCATGCAGCCGGATTTCATCACGCCTGAGCTTTTTGAAGAAGCAAAACTTAAAGCGGTTGCCAAAGGCAAGGCTCCGTTGGCTGACATCGCAAGGCTCGAAACCTACAACGAAGGCACTAGCGTTCAAATCATGTACTACGGTCCGTATGCGGATGAAGGCCCCACCATTGCAAAAATGCATGCCTTTGCCATTGAGCAGGGTTATGTGCTCGAAGGTAAACATCACGAAATCTATATGAGCGACGCACGCAAGGTAGCACCCGAAAAGAACAAGACCATTATTCGGCAACCGATTCGAAAAGCTGCTAAATGATTAAAGTAGACCACCGGAAAACATTGAAGCATCTTTACCATCCTTCCAGCAAGACGCCGGCAATCGTTGAGGTGCCCGTGATGAACTATCTCAAGGTGGAAGGCTGCGGAAAACCCGACGGACCGCAATTCCAACAGGCGGCTGGCCTGCTCTATCCGTTGGCCTACACCATAAAGTGGATGATAAGACTGGGCAGCGACATTGATTTTCATGTGATGCCCATGGAGGTTTTGTGGAAGGTCAATCGTGAAAAGAAAGAATTCCGGTTCACGATGATGCTAATGCAGCCAGAATATGTCACAACGGACCTGGTGGCAGAAGCCCGGGTAAAAGCGGCAGCCAAAGTTGAAAATGGAAACCTCACCAAAGTGCGGTTTGAACCGTACACTGATGGCACCTGTGTTCAATTTCTGCATGTCGGGGAATATGAAAAAATGAATGCCTCCGGTAAAATGATGGAAGTCTATGCTGAACAGCAGGGTTATTCCATCGCTGCACATGACTCACACGATATTTATCTCAATGACGTGCGTAAAACCAGGCCTGAAAATCTGCAATCCGTGATGCGTTATCAGGTGGTCAAAAAGTAAGCCACCTCCTCAATGGCAACTGATGGAAATAATGAAGATGGAAAAACTCTCTCCACAAATGATGGATTGGATTACTTCCCAACTTGGGAGTCATGCCGAGATCAAGCATGTTATCCGCCTGCAGGGCAGTACCTCTTCAGATCTCTTTACACTTCAAATCCGCGAACCATCGGGTGAGTCAAGATTGGTGCTGCGTCTGTTGACCAATCGGGAGTGGCTGAAAACTGAGCCTGACCTGGCTGCCCATGAAGCCGCGGCGCTAAACCTGGCCAACAAAAGCGGATTACCCGTCCCCGAAGTGATCGGCAGGGACGTTGACGGGCTGCTTTCAGGCATACCTGCGGTTTTAATGACTTCCGTCTCTGGCAAGGTAGATCTTCAGCCGGGGAATTTTGACGGGTGGCTCGAGCAAATGGCTGCAGCGCTGCAGCCTCTGCATGCGCTGGATGCCCAGGATTTTGGCTGGCAGTATTTTGCATACAATGATGTTAAAACCTTGGAAGTGCCTGCCTGGACTACAATACCTGATCTTTGGCAGCGCGCGATTGATGTTGTCAACCAGCCGCCACCCCCGACCCCATTCTGCTTCATCCACCGCGATTACCATCCCATGAACACATTATGGCAGGGCGAAACATTGAGCGGCGTGGTCGATTGGGTCAACGCCTGCCGCGGACCTGCCCCCTTCGATCTCTCCTGGAACCGCCTCAACCTGATGCAAATGTACGGCCTTGAAGCAGCAGAGCGGCTGCGTGAACATGCCATCGCCCTTTGCAGCCGTGAGGTATGGCATCCTTATTGGGATTTGATGGCGCTGATCGAGATGCTTCCTGGTCCGCCTGAGATCTACGCCCCGTGGCCAGTCTTTGGGCTGAAAGGGCTATCGGTTCCCTTGTTGATTAAAAGAGCAGATGAATATCTCGAATCAATAATTGCTCTCTTTTAACACCTAGAGAATCTTATCTCTCACAGAAGCGAACTGATTTTCAACTTCGAGAAAGCTCGAGACGATATCCGGGTCAAAATGCTTGCCTGAATCCGCGGCGATGATCTTCCGACTTTCGTCATGTGAAAACGCCTTTTTATAAGGGCGAACAGAAGTGAGGGCATCGTAAACATCAACCAGGGCGACAATCCGTGCCACCAACGGAATGGCTTCCCCTTTCAAACCATGCGGATATCCGCTACCATCCCATTTCTCATGATGGCCCTCGACAATATCAATTCCCATGCGAATCAAAGCATTTCCAGGGTATTCCTGGTCAACGATGCGTAGTGGTTCCACACCGATCGTGGTGTGCGTTTTCATGATCTCAAACTCTTCTTCGGTAAGTTTTCCGGGTTTTAAAAGAATCGCATCAGGAATGCCAACTTTTCCAATATCGTGCAGCGCGCTGGCTTCGAAAATGTTATCTATAAACTGACGAGTAATTTCTTTGCCAAACTTTTCTTTTTTTCCAAGCTCTTCGGCGATCACCTTACTGAGATGACGCACGCGGTCCAAATGCCGGCCAGTATCCGAATCGCGCGATTCAGCCAATTTTGCCAGTACAAAGATGGTAGCCAGGTGAGATGAAGATATCTGTTTGACCTGTGCCTGGACGCGTTCCTCAAGGTGACGGTTGATCTCCAACAGCTCATTTTTTGCGGATTCCAATTCACGCTGAGTGAGGCGCAGCGTGAGATGTGTTTTTACCCTTGAAATAACCTCTTCAATTTGAAAAGGTTTGGTAATGTAATCCACACCACCAGTGGTAAATGCCTTGACCTTATCCTGTAAGTCATCCAAAGCACTGATGAAGATGACAGGAATGTCCTCCAGGTTTGGATCTGACTTGAGGGCTTCGCAGACCTGATAGCCATTCATTTCGGGCATGTTAATATCCAACAAAATAAGGTCGGGTGGGTCGGTTTTGACAGCCGTGAGGGCCATCTGCCCATTGATCACTGAACGAACCCGGTAGCCCTTCTCTGTAAACATTGAAGAAAGCAGCCTTAAATTGGCAGTTGTGTCATCCACGATCAATAAATTAAACTTGTTCTGTGTATCTTCCAAGATATACCTCTAATTTTTTACGGGTAACAAACCAAGAATGAGATCAAACCGATATTGAGCCACCAGTCCTTCCAAAGCAGTCTTAACTTGGTTGTTTAAAGGTTGAATTTGGTGAATCAACAGGTTAATTTTTTCGCCATCAGCCGCGGCTGCTGCCTGCCTTAATTGGGATAGTATTTCATCAGGCAGTTTTGCTAGATCTGCCGCCATTGCAGATGCATCAGGACCCAACGACCCTTGTGCCGAGATATCATGAGATGGTTCTTCTGCATAAACAAAACGCGAACCAAGGTGCTTGCTCAAGGCATCAAAAATCTCGTGTTCTTTAAAAGGTTTACGAATAAAATCGTTGATCCCTTCAGAGAGGATGATCTTTCGATCTTCTTCAAAAGCACTGGCTGTTAGGGCGATGATGATTACTGAATGACCTTTTAGACTTTCTCTGATCCTTTGGGTGGCTTCATGCCCGTTCATCTCAGGCATATGCATGTCCATAAAGATCAAGTCAGGAGACCACTGCTCCCATAATTTCACAGCCTCAAGCCCATTAACCGCTTCACGTATCTCAAAACCGGATGTTCCATCTTGAGTGGTAAAGGGTTGCAAAAGCTTGACCAACAGTTTTCGATTAGCATCCCGGTCTTCAACAATAAGGATCCTTTTTGGGGTCTGGCCGGGTTCAAGCCCAACCACTTTGTGCTGTCTGGGTGCAACTTCAACGTCCTCACCGGTAGAAAGCTGCACGACAATATCAAAGGAAAACAGGCTTCCTTTGCCCTCCTGGCTTTCCACTTTAATTGTTCCACCCATCAATTGGATAAAATTCTTGCTGATAGCCAAACCCAGACCTGTACCTTCCTGTGATTTTTTACCAGCATCCGTTTGGACAAAGTAGTCAAACAAATCCTTAACCTGTTCCTTCGCAATTCCCAGGCCTGTGTCTTCGATTTCAAAAGCCAACCTGACCTGATTCTCAGGGAGCTGATCTTGTAAGCGTCCGCGCAGGGTCACCCCGCCGTTCTCAGTGAACTTTATCGCATTGCTCAGTAAATTGAAGAGTATCTGCCTGAGTTTCTTTTCATCCGTGTGGATGAATTGGGGAAGATTCGGCTGCAAGTCGAAGATGAGTGACAGACCTTTTTCTCCCGTCCTGGATTGAAACACCTCTTCCACTTCATGAAGAAGTTGGAACAGATCAAAACTGGTAGGATTTAACGTATTCCTGCCGGCCTCGATTTTTGACATCTCCAATACATCGTTGATCAAGTCAAGCAGGTGTTCTCCACTTTGCTGAATGATAGCCAGGTCTTCCTTATGGTGATTCGGCAAATTAGGATCATGTGTCATCAAATTTGAGAATCCCAGAATCGCGTTTAAAGGCGTGCGCAGCTCGTGACTCATATTAGCAAGGAAAACACTCTTAGCAATATTGGCTGCTTCTGCAGCATCCTTGGCTTTAAGCATCTCGGCTTCAGCTTTTTCACGATCTGCTATTTCGCGTAAAAGCTGCGTATTCACGTTTTGCAGATCCGCCGTACGATCGTTTACCCGTTTTTCAAGTAATTGATACGATTGGCGCAATTCGGCTTCAGCCTTGTTTCGTTTTAAGATCATGCTTAATTGAGAAGCAATGAATTCGAGTAATGTTTTATCATTTTCCGAGAAACTGGCTTTATCAAGACAGGATTGTATGGTGATCACACCAATGGTCTCATTGTCAGCCCAATTTAGGGGAGCGCCAAGCCAGGCGGTGAAGTTGCCCTCTTGTTTGACGGTTTGACCAGATTCAAGCGCAGTATATTGTTTCCTGTCCAAATTGAGTGACTGACCGGTCTGAATGACATATCCGATCAGGTCAGGCGGGGATTCCAGTTTGTACTCCCTTCGATCGGTTTGACAATCGTTACAGGTAGCGGAACTCATTTGGGTTAATAAGATAGTATTGTCTTCAGAACGAAACATGGCAATCGAAAAGCGATCCGCGTTAAACAGATCATTGACCTCGCGGTATGTCAGGGCAAATAACTCGTTTTGGTCACCCGTCGTATTGGCAGTGGCTGAAATGGTATAAAGGGCGTGTTGGAAATTCACCAATTTACTGATTGTTTCAATTAATTGGTCAATTTCATTTCTAAAAATACCTCGACTGCCAGCTTTTTGTAATCGCTGCAGTCCTTCTTCATGATTTCCTGTATTGATGGTTTCGGCTGCTCTGGTCAAACGCACAATCGGTTTGGTAAAAACAGAACCGAGACGCATACCGACCAACACCATGATCAACAACGATCCCAAAAACGAGATGAGTAGCTGGCGAATGATTTCTGCCCCCAGCGAGGAAACGATATGATTCTCAATATCAATCGCCACGCCAGCCACAATCTTGCCTTGTCCATCTCGAATGTAAGAGTAAATTGAAATCCAGTTACCCAAACTATCCACATTCATGTTGATCTGATTGATCAAATCATGTGAAAAAGGATTATTTTTAATATGTGTTTCCCAATCGGAAGGTAATACTAGTATTTTATTTTCCAAAGCTTCACGGTTGATATGCCAGAAGGTGTCTGTGGATATTTCAGCATCATCCGAGGTGTTAAACGGGAGCACTTCTAGAAATAGTTTGGTTTTCGCGGGATTGTATTTTGTATTCAGATCAACCACTGAAACAATCTCGCCGGGCTTTTGACCCGGGATAAAAACATATGGCCATGAAGTAGGTGAGACCTTATGCAAGGCATCCAACCAATTCAATGTGGTCGCGTAACGTGGGTCTTCTTCAGGGTTGGTTAGGCCGGCCTTTCCATCTTGAACCAGCGAATTGATCTCAGTAACATTAATCCCTGCTTTTGCTGCGTCCAACAATTCAACTCGCGTGGCTTGGATCTGCCTTACCGCAAAGCTAAGGGTTATCGTGAAATACCAAAGAGATTGTAATGCTGCAATGAGTGCAAAAGTGACCAGAAAATTGATTAACACACGAAAAACAATACTGATAAAAATATGTTTACGCGGATGAGATGTTTTTGCCAATTCAGCCTCGACACGTCAAAATATGGTTGGATCAAACGCAAAGAAAATTCTATTTTCCGTAATGGTTGGTCAAAAGAATGTACGAAGAAATCTTCCAATTTGTTGTTGGAAAAAAATACCAATTTTGAGTGTACAGGTTTTCGATCAGGACTTCGATGAATTTTTCATAAATAGAAGGTAAAAAACTGTTTACAGGATTAATTAGACCTTCAACTATTGAGCCATTCCTGGATCATTACAATCTCAACCCCGAATTTACAATTTTGGCGACCAGTCCTGGCCCTTCATAGATCAATCCTGTATAGAGCTGTAAAAGTACGGCGCCTGCATCCAGTTTGCGTTGGGCATCAGCTGCTTGCATAATCCCGCCGCTGGCCACAATCGGCAGACGTCCTCCGGTGCGCGCAAAAACCTTTGAAATTATGGCCGTGTTTTGCACACTCAGGGGTTTTCCGCTCAATCCCCCTTCCTCCCCGGCATTGGAAGAGGTCAACCGTTCACGCTTGAGAGTAGTGTTGCCGATGATTACGCCGTCCATCCCTGCGGACAGGATGGCCTCAAGGGCATAATCCAGCTCGTCATCCAACAGGTCGGGTGCCAGTTTGACCAGCACGGGCACAAGTTTGTTCAATGCGCCTGCCTGTACCGAACGTTCAGCAGCGATGGGGTTGAGCAGCGCTTCAAGAGCAGCCCTTCTCTGCAGGGAACGCAAACCGGGTGTATTGGGTGAACTGATGTTGACGGTGAGGTAATCCGCTTTTGAGGCAAAAGCGCGAACCAGAGCGACGTAATCGCCGGCGGCGTGTTCAAGCGGGGTGTTCTTGTTCTTACCGATGTTGACCCCCAACACCAACCCCTTCGGTCTGGGGTGATCGAGGTGACGCAGCATGGCCTGCGCTCCGCTGCCTGGAAAACCCATGCGGTTGATCACAGCTTCATCCTCAGTCAGGCGAAAAACGCGTGGTTTTGGGTTGCCCGGCTGGGGCAGCGGTGTGACCGTGCCCACCTCGATGTGGCCAAATCCCAGGCAGGCCAATCCACGCCAGGCGGTACCTTCTTTATCATAACCGGCTGCCATACCGACCGGGTTGGCGAAGGTCAGCCCAAAAGCCTTGACCTCGGGTCCGTTGTGCGGAATGGGAAACATTGCGCGCATCAGTCCGCGGCCAAGTGCCAGGCTTCCGACCAAGGCCAACAAATTAATTGTGGCATGATGAATTTGTTCGGGGTCGTTCATGAAGATCAAGGGGCGGAGAGATTTGTACATTAATCTGCCTTTTATATCGTTGCCTCACCCCCATCCCCTCTCCATCGTGATGGAGAGGGGTGCCAACCAAGGAGTGACGCATAGAATAACAATCTGGAAAGTCATAAGAATAACTATCAGCCAATACACTTAGTCACCACGACTACCGCGATTTTAAAAACCGCTATGGTCTGTGCCGGCAACTTACGTAGACTGTAAAAACGCGCGTGCTGCGGCAATATGTTCAGCGGGTATGCTCTGATGCGCTTCATAATAATTCAACAGTTCCGTAAGCGTAAAAACCGCGTGCAGGCGGTAGCCCGCGGAAGCCAGCGATTCCGCTGCGCCGGATTGCCGGTCGATCAATACGACCACATCTTCCACCTGCAAACCGGCGGCTTTGAGCTTGTCAATGGCCTCAAATTTGCTATCGCCGGTGGTGGCAAGATCGTCGATCACGACGACGCGCTCCCCTGCCTGATAACCGCCTTCAATTTCCGCACGAGTGCCGTAGTCTTTGGCTTCCTTACGCGGATAGATCAGCGGCCAGCCGTTCTGCAGACTGACGGCGGTGGCAATCGGCAGCGCCGCGTAAGGCAGCCCAGACAGGCGGTCAAAGTGCAATTTTAGTAGTATTTGGCTATACGCTGCTCCTACCTCGGTCAGCAGCGCTGGATAGGACACCAACCGGCGCAGGTCAAGATAGATCGGGGATCGCAGCCCTGATTTCAAGGTGAAACTGCCAAACTGCACACAGCCGGCCTTGAGAAGTCCCTCCGCCAGAGGGTTTATATATGTAGAAACCTCACCGGCAGGCTTGCCTTCAAGCTCCTGACGGATCTGCCGCATGGCCATGGTGATCTGCTCCGCCGCCTCGCGCGGATCTTCAGCCCGTGAAATCTGTCGCGACACTGGCACCAGCAAGCCCAGACCATCGGCACGCAGACCGGCCGCCAGTGCAGCTTTAAGGTCTCCGCCCTGCGCACCAACCCCCGGCGCCAAAATCCACAGGTTGGGAGCCAGCACCCTCACCCGCTGCAGCGCTTCAGGATAAGTCGCTCCCACCACAATGCCGACGTTATCCAGAGTGTTCCACTTTTCGGCAAGCTGCGCCACTATTTCATAGACGGTCAGAGGCTGGCCGGCGTTGACCAGTCGCTGATCCTGCAGGTCGCCTGACCCTGGGTTGGAGGTTCTACACAGCACAAAAACGCCGTTTGCCGGGTTTTTAATGAAAGGGTCTAGCGAATCCCGGCCCAAATAAGGGTTCAAGGTGACGGCGTCCGCTTTGAGCGATTCAAAAGCGGAGCATGCATACGCGTCTGCGGTCGAGGAAATGTCGCCGCGCTTGGCGTCCAAAATCACCGGCACTTCGGCAGGGACAGCGGCGATCACGTCGGCCAGCGCCTGCCAGCCTTCTGCACCGTAGGCTTCAAAAAAGGCGGCATTGGGTTTGAATGCCACCGCCAGATGGTGGGTGGCAGCGATCAGCCGCAGGCAAAAATCCCGGGCGGCGGAGGCTGAGTTTTCCTCCAGATCCGCAGGGTGCGGGTCAAGCCCGACGCACAGAAGTGAATCCAGTTGACGGGCACGTGCTTCAAGGCGTGAAAAGAAGGATGCTGAATCTGCCATAATTACGCCTTCCCCAGCACCAGCGCCAGCAGGGCCATACGCACATACAGACCGTATTCCATCTGGCGGAAATAGGCAGCGCGCGGGTCATCATCAAACTCCATGCTGATCTCACCCACCCGCGGCAGCGGATGCATGACGATCATTTCACGCTTGGCTTTGGTCATCAGTTCAGGGGTGATCACATAAGACCCCCGAACTTGCTCGTAATCCTCAGGGTTCTCAAAACGTTCCTTCTGCACCCGGGTAACGTAGAGCACATCTGTCTGGGCAAGCACATCGTCCAGGTTGGAATATTCCGCCTGGGGGATGAGTTTGGAGGCGATCTCCTCCTTCACTTCGGCTGGCATGCGCAGAAGGTCTGGTGAAACGTAGTTGAGCTTGACATTGTAGAGCGTGAGCAGCCTGGCCAGAGAATGCACGGTACGTCCGTATTTCAGATCTCCCAGCATGGTAATGGTCAAGCCGTTGACGCCTCCCATTTCCTCCTGGATGGTGAAAAGATCCAGCAGCGCCTGGGTGGGATGCTCGCCCGTGCCATCGCCGGCGTTGATGATCGGCTTGCGTCCGTATTGGGCAGCCAGCGCAGCGGAGCCGGTTTCAGGGTGACGCAGTACAATCACATCCGAGTAACATTCCAGCGAACGGATGGTGTCAGGCAGGGATTCCCCCTTGGCCACGGAGGAGTAGCGCACCTCGTTGATGGGGATGACGCTGCCGCCCAGGCGTTCCATGGCGGCAGTAAACGATGAAGAAGTACGCGTAGAAGGTTCATAAAACAGGTTGGCGAGGATCTTGCCTTTGAGCATGTCAAAAGTGCCCACCCGGCGCACCATCTCCTGCATTTCATGGGCAACGCCGAAGATGTAGTTCAAGTCGGCATGGTTGAATTGTTTGACCGAGAGGATGTCTTTGCCGTAAAAGGGCGCATCCTGGCGGTCGCCAAAAGGTAAATAGGGGTTCACTTGGTTGAGTATTGCAGATTGAAGGGTCATACTGGCTCCTATTAAAAAAGATTGACTATTGGATAATGGCACGCAGGTCGCGGCCGTACCCCGGCTCGCACAAGATTCGGCCATCTTTGAAAACTTCATGACCGCGCAGTGCCACGCGGGTAACCCTGCCCTGAACCTGACGTCCTTCGAAAGGCGTCCAACCGGCACGCGAATGCAGGTCCGCGCCGCGGATGCGCCAGACAACGTCTTCATCCATCTCAACCCAGGTTTCGGGCTGGTCTGGCATATCGAAAATGCGTTTAGGGTTGGTGTGGCAGCGGGCAATCAACTGGTCGAGGGTCAGGCGGCCGGCCTGGACCGCGGTCAGGTAAAAAGGCAGCGCCGTTTCAAGCCCCGGAAACCCCGGCGGCGGATTAACCCCGTCTTTTTCAGCCAGAGTGTGCGGAGCGTGGTCGCTGGCAAAACAATCGATCACCTCCAGGTTATCCCAGAGCGCCTGCTGGTCAGACAGGCTTGCCAGCCGCGGACGCACTTGAGCGCGTCCCAAACCGATTACTGAAATATCCGCTTCGGTGAGGAAGAGATGATGCGGGGTGACCTCACAGGTGACTGCGGCACCGCGTTCCTTGGCCGCGCGGATCAGCAAAATTTCGGCTTTACGCGAAACATGGCAAAAATGAACCTTACGTTTCATCTCTTCCGCCAGTTTAATCGCGACAGCCAGGGTCTCCTCCTCGGCATGGATGCAGAGCGGTTTGTCAATAGGCCAACATTCAAAGTGGCTCCGCCAAGAGGCTTGATCCGTCAACCGCAGCGGACCGTAGGTCTGGTCGAGGTACATCTTCAGCCCGGCGGCCTGCCCGGCCAATTTGGAAAGTGAGGAGGTGTTCTCCGCCCCAGCCCCCACGAATTGAGCGTAGTCGCAATAGGCTTTTTGGCTGGCAAGAGTCAGGGTCTGGGAGAGTGTTTCCGCATCGGTTACGGGCGGCGCGGTGTTGGGCATGGCCAAAACCATGGTGAATCCACCGGCCAATGCGGCAGCGGTGCCGCTCATCCAATCTTCTTTATGGGTGGCGCCCGGTTCACGCATGTGTACGTGCGGGTCGATCAGTCCAGGCAGACGCAGCATTTCAGATCCTTTCAGAATTAAGGTAAAAAAAGAGAGCCTCAAAAGGCTCTCTCAGAAAAACAAATTAATGATGGTGCGGCGTCCGCCAGCGGTGACTCTCCCTGGTTTTTGGCGGCGTTTGATGTGCGCGTGATTTCTCATATCGGCATGATTATAGGCCGATTTGGATTTCTGTCAAGGGTTGTGTAGACAACCTAAATTCGTATCCATTTTTGATCTTAAATGACAAACTCTGGTTTAATAAACCAGAGTTTGTTGTATTCTGAACCAAATCAGAAATGAAAAAACTAGTATTACTTTTTATAAGCCGCGATGACGGCATCTGCGCTGGTAGTGGTTTTCCCGGGCGCAGGCGGAGGCGAGTTTGGTTCTCTTGAAGCCAAGGTACGTAAAGCCTCAGCGCTTTCTGAAGCAGGTTTCTCTTTTACTTCAGTAGCTTTTGGTTTCTGGTTTTCTCTTGCCGGAGCTGCTACCGGAGGATTGGCGTTCGGTGATTTTTGGGCATCAGTCTTGTTAACATCATTTTTGGGATCTGCCGGTTTGACTTGTTGAGTCTTTTGACCATGATTGGCAATACGATTTATCGGACTAACCATTTTTCACCTCTCAAAAGCAATAAAAACGCTTTTTCTCGTAAGTATATTATCGGCAGTTATTTTTATTACTTTAGTTAATCCATTTTTATAAAAAGCTTGGTTTGGCAGAGAACAATTAACAAAGAGTACTAATTTTTAATTTGGGTCTTGGGCATCCAAAAAACCATCATCAGGGCTGCGATCAAGGCCAGTGAGCCACCAAAAATAAAGGGGGCTGAGGGGCCAAATCCACCCCAACTGCCAACGCCCTGCCAGAGGATGCCGGCAATCAGTGAAGAAGGAAATGCCAGCAAACCGATCACGGCATGATAAGTGCCATAAGCCGTGCCTCGCATATTTACAGGTACCAAATCGGCGACCATGGCATTGGCAGTACCAAATGCCAGACCATAATAAACGCCGTAGACAATATACAAGACCCACACATGCCATGCGGATTGCGCCAACGCGAAACCAAAGTAAATCGCTGCGTAAACCAGCCAGCCTCCGATGATCAGGCGCCTGCGTCCGATGCGGTCTGACCATGAACCCGCAGGTGTGGCGATCAGGGCGATCACCAGGTTGTAGGCCGCCAGCATGATCAAGATGCCCACAACTGAAAGGCCGAGGTTTTGAGCGCGCAGCACCAAAAATCCATCAGATGAATTGCCAAGCGTAAAAATACTGACGATGACCAGGAAAATCGTGAAAGGTTTACCCATGTTGCGGAAAGAAAACTTCGGAGCTTCCCGCACTCCAGCCACTTTCACCTCTTTGGTGCCCAACGCCAGGGTGAGCACGGCCAACACTGCGGGGATGAGGCTGATCAGTACAAGAGTCTGAAACGTGGAGCGGGTGAGATCCAGCGTATTTTTCTGGGCCAGCCAGACCACCAGGGCAGCGATCAGCAGCCCCAGGTTGGCTCCAGCTTTATCCATGGCGCGGTTGAACCCAAAAGCCAGGCCACGCAGGGCAATCGGGGTTGAATCCGCAACCAGCGCATCGCGCGGTGCGGTGCGGATGCCCTTGCCCACCCGGTCTGCCCAACGGATGCTGGCCACCAACCCCCAGGTGTTGGCCAGAAAAAAGAAAGGCTTGGCCAATGCAGACAGGGCGTAACCCAGTACGGCCAGCCATTTGCGTCCGTGCAGTTTATCAGAAAGCCAGCCCGAAAACATTTTTAAGATGCTTGCTGTGGCTTCCGCTATCCCTTCAATTAAACCGATCAAACTGGTTTGGACCCCCAATACGTTGGCGAGAAACAACGGCAGGATGTTGAGTACCATGTCGCTTGATATATCCATGAAAAAACTGGTAAAGCCGACTGCCCAGACATTGCGGGGTAGGTTTTTTATGGTTGGTCGTTTTGCTCGTTCTTCATTAGTCAGTGAAGTTACTTCGCCCATTAATAATCCTTTCAACAACAATATGTGAAGCTAGTTAGATTTTCCGCCGAGCTCATGTTCAGTCAGGCTGCCGGGATCGAAACGCATTTTTCTATCATGATCTTGATCTTCGTGTGAAAAGGTGGTGACCTCAAAAGTTTGAAAAGCCTCTCGGCATTTTTCGAGCCATTCTGCCGCGGATTGCTGCGGTTCGCCAGGCATGAAATCCCTTTTTTTGATCTTTTCAAACCAGACTTCCAGTTTGTTCAAATCCTGTTCGTTTTCTTCGCATTCCGCAAAGCTGAAATTTTTCCTCGCTGTCTCTTTTTCAAGTTCGGCCAGAAAATCAGCACATTGTTCCTTCAATTCCGCGTAATCTTCTGCCCGATCCTGAATGAAACGTTGGATGATACCTTCTTCGGTTTCCCCATCCAGGGCATTCGCCAGAAAGGTGTTGCTCGTGCCTCCCTGGTTGGAAACGTATTCTTTCATTTCCTGGATGAAAGTGGTTGCCGCTTCTGTATGCGGCAAGACCCATACCCCGTTGTCGAGCCCCACTGATCCGATCGAACGCATGCGCCGCCAGATGGTTACCCGCGGGCTGGAAGGCGTGGCCGGCAACTGCGGACAGAATAAAAGCCATTTATAATCCATGCTGTACTCCCATGAAACACTTGTTACATTCTATGACTTAATCCTCAATAATGCAATAGGTGTTACAACAAAAAAAACCGCCATAGTTATAAGGCGGTTTTGAGTCAATTTGTTTCCGGCTATTATTCCACCGTATGAACCTGCATGGGCGGGACGTTGCCAGGTTTTCCGGTGACACGGCGCAGGAGCTCCTTGCCCAACCCGGCCATCATCTTCCCTGTGGAAAGGTAATTCACACTCAAACCAGTCTTGCCATCCGTGGCGGAAGAAGCCATCCACAGCGCTTTTTGAGCCGGCATCTCAGGCAGATTGCCCCAGATCTGCATCACGGTGGCAAGGGGCGCAACGGATTTTTCAAACCCGGGGATCACCTCAACCTGGGTGAGCATTTCGGTGATGGTCAGCCCGGGATTGAAAGACATGACCTCGACCCCGCTTTTTGCGTATTCTTTGGCAAGCGCCTTGGTGAAACTCTTGACCCAGGCCTTGCTGGAAGCATAAGCATTCTGAAAAGGAACCGGACCGTCAGCACCGCGCCCGAGCAGGTTGATCAGTTTGCCTGAGCCCTGGGCGAGGAATATCTGCATGGCAACATGCGAACCGTAATAGGTTCCGAGGATGTTCGTATCCACCAC
Organism: uncultured Anaerolinea sp.; assembly: GCA_964597505.1. Taxonomy (GTDB): domain Bacteria; phylum Chloroflexota; class Anaerolineae; order Anaerolineales; family Anaerolineaceae; genus UBA6107. Next base: position 93,347 of record CAZQXI010000006.1, read on the forward strand.
GCGCTTGAAACGTTCGGGCGAGACCGAGATGGTCGTGCCGTAGGGCCCACTGACCCCGGCGTTGTTGACCCAGATATCCAGCCTGCCAAAAGCAGCCACCGCTTTGTTGGCCAGCATTTCAACTTCTTGAAGGACTGCCGTATCGCAAACGACACCAGGGGCTTCATATCCTTGCGATTTAAGCTGTTCAACAGCCTGCAAGAGTGTGGCTTCAGAACGGGCAGCCAACACCACCTTGGCGCCAGCCTGGGCAAAAGCCAGGGCAATGGCCAACCCCAATCCCCGGCTTGAACCGGTGATCACAGCGGTCTTTCCATCCAATCGTTTCATTCCATACTCCAAATCACTTAACTTTAGTTTTTCAGCCAATAATTTTTTACTTATTGATACGTTTGGGTTTCCACAATCCGTTATAGGCAATGATCGCGACCGCCAGGTAGGCAATGGTCTTGGGGATCATGAGCATGCCGATCAAGGGGATCTTTTGAGCAAAGAGGATGACCGGCGTATAGAACGCGAAAGACAGCACGATCATCCAGGCAATAGCCGTGAAGAGTTTGTCCTTTTTCTGTGCCGCCGAATAGAAGAGCAAACCAAGCAGACCCAACCCTTGAATGATCAGGAACAGGTTGCGGTAAAGACTGATGGGCTGCGGTGGAACCAGTTCGCCCCACTGGTTGGCCGGCAGAGCCATGAAGATGATACGTATCACACCGAAAGCCAGCAGCAGGTTGGTAAACCAAGTTCCTTTTTGTTGATTTCGCGACTGCCATACCAGAATGAAGACCATGTAAAACATGGTGACAGTAAAAGCGGTGGTCATCATCCCCAGCCCAATCAGGTGCATCGGAGCGCCGAAAATCAAGACCGGTTTGTCGAGCGTATTGGTGAGCTGGGCAAGCACCCGAAAACCTACATGCCCGGTATCCCCGGCAGCCAACAGGATGAACGCCAGCCGAATCCAGTTGGCAGTTTTGCGGTCAGCTTCATTAACTTTTGACATTTTCACGGTCATTAGAATGACCATCCCCCAAACCAGAAGCAGGTAAATCACATCGAAGAGTGTTTCAAAGAGAGCAATAACGGAACTGTCCATTTTTCACCTTTATTTTTATAGTATGTTGTGATGAGCTACAGTACAAGAAATACAAACTTTTTATTCAACCTCCACCTGAGAAAGTTATTTTGGCAGTTTGATGCCATCCATAAACAAGCCGATGATCAATTCAATTTTTTCACGGCTCAAAGGGGATGATCCGAAATGGTTGGGATACAGGTAAGGATAAAGCAGCCCCAGCAGCGCCCATGCGGCAATATCGGGATCCATGGTCTTGAATTCTCCAGCTTGCATGCCTGCCAGGAAGATATCCTGAACCTTGCCGGTAAATTTTTGGTAATAGGTTTCGTTGAACAGCTTGCGGGATTCCGCACTCAACTGCGACATTTCCTGCGTGCCCAGACGGATCACTGCACGCTGCTCAGCGGGTTGGGTCAAGACGTATTCGATGAATTTAACAACCATTTCACTGCAATTATTGGAAGAAGATCGGATCGCGTCAATCTCCTGGCCGGTGTTGTCGAGATTCTGGTTGAGAACCGCGATAAATAGTTCCTCTTTATCCTTGAAGTGATAATACAAGGCCGCTTTTGAGACGCCAACTTCTTCGGCAATCTCGCGCATGGAAAGCCCGTGGTACCCATGTTGAATAAACAGGGTTTTTGCCTTTTCAAGGATTGTGTTGCGTAACCCAGCGTCTTCAGTAGTCATGTGATCCAGCCTTTCTTAATCATGAATAAACATGATCATGCCGCAGGTTCGATGTTTTGTTGGTTGTTCTGAACGGTGGCGATCTCTTGTTGGCGGTTTTTCAACCCCAGGGTCAAGACCACCATGACAACGGCTACGATGCCCACCACGCGGTAAGCCGCACCATACCCAGCCACCCCACCGCCAACAGAGGCAGCCACCGCCCCGATCAGGGCGCTGCTGGTGAGCTGTCCGATGCTGGTGGAGAGGGAGATCAAGCCCTGCGCGGAAGTGCGGTTTTCAGCGGATGCTTCGTTGAGCATGATATAGCGCATGGGTGCGCCGAGTAAAGACGCAAGCCCCAGGCCGATGACCACTGCTGAAAGGATGAACCCAACCAGGGTGGCAGAGATCCAGGCGCTGCTCAACATCATCATCCCTGCAGCCAGCAGCAGAGTCCCAGCAAACACCATCACCTTTGAGCCGAGTTTATCCATCAGACGTCCGACAAGCGGCGACCCGACGGCCATGGCCAGCACCACCGGCATGAGCATGTAGCTGGAGTTATGTGTATTAATTATTGATGGTAAAGCAGCGACCGCGAGTGCCGGGATGAAAACCAATCCCGACTCACCCAAACCGGCTCCTGCTGAAAGCAGGCTGGCCAGTTTTGTCTGGCGGCCTTTGAACAGGTCCATATTGATGATCGGATCGGCGGCCTTGCGTTCAATCCGCGGCAAGATCAAGAGCAGAACCAGACCGAGCAGCAAGAAGGGCAGCACTTTCAGCGACACCAGGCTGGTGAAGAAATGCTGTGTGTCAATTTGATTGAGACTGAAAGCCAGGGAGGCCAGCAGCACGCTCAGCACTGCCAAGCCAGCCCAATCAAAGCGTTGATTGGTTTTGGTCTGTACACTCGGCAGCTGCTTCCAGCCCATGACGATCACAACCAGCGCGATGGGCAGATTAATGATGAAAAGCCACTGCCAGGTGGTGATGGAGAGGATCACGCCGCCCAGGATCGGACCCACGATAAAAGCAAGTCCAAAGACGGCGCCGATCAGCCCCAACGCCCGTCCGCGTTTCTCAGCTGGAAAAGTATCCCCGATCACAGCACTGGCCACCGGGAAGATGCCCCCCGCTCCGAAGCCCTGCAAGGCACGGCCGGCCAGCAAGACGTCAAACCCTTTTTGCGGTGAAAGCGCCACCACCAGTGAACCGGCGGCAAACAGTATGACATCCAAAATATAGAGGGAGCGGCGGCCGTACTTATCAGACAGTTTGGCCATTAAAGGGGTACCGATCAGGTTGAACAATACATAAATACTGAAGGTCCACGCCAGGATGCGGTCATCAGCGCCAAAATAGAGTTTGATCGAAGGCAGTGCGGGAGCCACAATGGCGATATCCAAAGCGCCCATTAAAACACCCAAAAATAGTACCAGTAGAATTCTGTTGCGGGTCTTGTCATTCATAATAATAATCTCCTTAACTTACCGACCGGTAAGTAAGTAGATTATATGGATTATATCCATGTGTGTCAATGGTATTAAGTTCAGATGAATCTTTTATGCCAATTTGATTGTCTGAAAAGTTAATTAGTCATGAATGGGCTTGAAAATCGAAAATAACACCCTTATTCTTTTGACAATCTGATAATTAATGGGTAATCCTTAATCATAAATTTTTTTATCATCAGAGATCCGTTTTCGTTGCTTGACACCAAGGTTTGTTCAATTCCATTAATAACATCAATCCCTGTTGCTTTCCACCCCTCATCATTTGGAATTGTTATTGTCGTTTCAATACCTAGGTCGTAATCCACCGCAATTCCATCATCCCATATAGCTAATAATTTCTCACCATTGGGCAAAATAAATCCATACGAAGCCAGGGGAAAGTCAGTTTTATTAATCGAAATTGGAATCTCTAATGGTTTAAAACCGGACATAATAGTGGAAAGATATTGATTTGCACTCACCTGTTGAGGATGGTTCGAGAGAAGGTTTTGAGTGACTGTTACATCTGACCCTAGATGCATCAATAGGGAGCGTGTCAAATATTTTGCGCTTTGGATATTACTATAAGTAGGCCATCCAGATTCGGGTTGAGAAGGAATAGGCCAATGAATCTCATCAGCAACAAATTCACCCTTAAAGCCGTTAGCTCTTGCGGTCTTTTTAATATTTATGACCAGATCCGGATATGAATAATAGTATTGTTCGTGATAATCGAAAGCGGGTGAAGAACCGTACATCGGATGCCAGGAGATTACATCCACAAGCGGCATAATATCCGAGTTTAATACTTTGAATAGATAATCTTGAGAATCCTTATTAATTAGGCTGGTTGTTCCACCGACTACGATCTTGGCTTTGGGGTCCAATTCACGAATTATAGGTACTATTCTCTTTACTAAATTGATATAATCTTTGTAATCTATTTGTTGCGCCGCGTGTGCAGGATCAGGATTATTAGGTTCATTCCAAACCTCATAATACGATACCTTGCCATTGAAATGTTGGACAATAAATTGTACATATTCGATATATCGTGCAATTTCTTCCTCTGTTTGAAACCTTGGGTAGTGGGGTTGGTTTCCTTTTGAAATCCAATCTGTGTCCCAATATGACAACATATACGTAAGATTTACCCCATTTTCTAAAAGTTGATCAATGAAACGATCTTGTTCAGCACTGATACTAAAATCAGAAATGGACCAATCTACTGTTGGGGTTTCCATTCCATTGATTGTGAATCGAAAACGTTTAAATCCCATACTGGTAATATTGCCAGCATCCAGAAATCCATCCGGGTAGACTGGAGGTTCACCATCCAAATGCCAGAGACTACTACTGTAGGTTCCCATCCAATTATCTTCAAGCTCAGATGAGGGTAAATATTTCAGAGGAAAAACGGGAAATTCATTGTTTTGTTGCATTAGTTTTGAAGCTGCTATATCAGGAACCGAAGCGCTTTGACCTGCAGTAGGAAATGAAAAACTACTTGAATTTCCTGACTCATCTGTTGCCAAAGACGTCAAATAGGGACCAATAAAAGGGGTTCCCTTTTCTAGAACTAATAATCCAGCATCATCAGTTCTTCCTGATATTTCAAAATACTTCCCTTGTCCAAATTCATCGGAATAAACTTCAACAATACAATTCGAGCATGCTTTAATTGTTATCTCTCCTTTTTCCAGATCAAAACCAAGGATCTCGGGAGAAGCAATCTTGTCATTTCCCATTCCTGGAGAAATTCCCGAATTTTCATTTTGGAAAATATTATTTCTGGTAAACGTGTTTCCTCTCGATCTGCCGCTATTCATTTGAATTCCATCAGAGTTAAATGCGATGATATTGTCTGGACCAATTGTGTTATTACTCGTACCACTTGATAGGTAAATTCCAGTTCCTGGAATACCAATTGAGGAAGAACCATTTGAATTTACACCAATTAAATTTCCAGTAATGATGTTATTGGATACGTCTTTCCCTTGTAAATCGATTTGAGTCCGGTTGCCAGCGGAAAGATTACCTTGACCAATTGGACCTACACCCACTGACCGGTTTCCTCCCAAAATATTATTTTGAGCCTGATTCATAAATGCAAAACCGGAACCAGGAAAATTGATTACCTGAAGTCCACGGATGATGTTGTCGTTAGATTCAATAGAAATACAATTCACCCATTCGCCACTCGTTTTACTTCCATCAATAATTACACCTGCATTACTTGCGTCAATAATTAGGGAACCTTGGGTGATACTAGGTAGAGCTATACTTTCTCCATGTGTCGTAAGAAAAATCGTCGTCGGTGATTCGGGAGGAAATATTTCAGTATCAAAAACAATCTTATCCCCTGAAATGGCGTCAAGTAGAGCCTGTCTGAGAGTTCCTGGACCGTCATTCATATAACTTGTAACGACAATCGTTTTTCCAATTGGGGTTGGAACGATAGTCAAAGTTGGTTCAAATAAAGTGGGCGAAGTTAAAATTATTGTTGGTTTAATTATTGGTGTTGTTTTGGAAGTTTGTGAAATTGGGGTACATCCATTTATTAACAATAAAAGAAAAATTATGACTAAAATCGCTTGACTAATTTTTGTCATTATTTCCTCCAAACATTCAACAGACATTTAATTATACACACTCCCCATATTCAAAAAACAACAATGGGGAGTGTGTTGGTATGGAAAAAATCAAAAATTCATGACGCCTTTATCATTTGCTCCAAAATATCTGTGGTCAGCGATTTCGGTCTTTCGATGGGTTTGCCCAGCGCGCGGGACCAGGTCACATGGGTGGTGATGCCCAAAATACGGCTGAAGCCAAAAAGCACGGTGTAAAAATCCATCTCATTCAGGCCAAAATAGTGCTGCAGTGTGCCGTTGATCGCATCCACGTTCGGCCATGGATTCTTGACCTTTTCGTTTTCTTTCAGGATGCCTGGCAGGATCTGGTAGACCTTCTCCACCAGTTGGAACACGGGGTCATCGGGCAGGTATTTCAGGGCAAACTCGCGCTGTGCCAAGAAACGCGGATCTGTGACACGCAGCACGGCATGTCCGTAACCTGGGATCAACCTGCCGCTGGAGATGAATTCATGCAGGTAGATGCTCAACTGTTCATCACTGGGCAGTTTGCCATTAAAGTGACTCAATACATCCAGCAGCCAGCGCAGGCACTCCTGGTTGGCCAGCCCGTGCAGCGGACCCGCCAGACCGTTCATACCCGACGCGCACGAGAGGTAGATATCGGAAAGCGCAGAACCCACCAGGTGGCTGGCATGGGTACTGACGTTGGCGCCTTCATGATCTGAGTGCAGCACCACGAACAGGCGCATCAGATCCATATAAGCCGGGTCATGCTTGCCGATCATCCAGGCAAAATTGGCGCTCCAATCCAGCTTGGGGTTGGGCTGGACAAAAATACCGTTGCGGTATTTGAGGTTGTAGATGTTGGCAATGATCGTGGGCAGCTTGGCGGTCAGGTTAAGGCTGTCTTCGAGATAATATCCCCAGTAATCTTCTTTATCAATGCCGTAATAAAAGCGCCGGGCAAAAACCGACTCGCTCTGCAGTGCAAGAATGGCTTGTGAAAAAAGCGTCATGGGATGAGTGTAGGCGGGCATCGGCGCCAGGCTTTTGAACACGTGCTCGGGCACATTGCTGCGCACCTTCCACTCAATTTCGACCTGGTCGGCTTCCTGCCTGGTAGGCATCTCACCGGTCATCAACAGGTAATACAAGCCGCCTGCCAGTGGGAACTCGGCTCCATCCGCTTTGGGAAGTTGTTCGAGCACCTCGGGGATGGTGAATCCGCGCAAACGCAGCCCTTCTTGCTGGTTGACATGCGAAATATCCGTAACCCCAATGGGAACTCCGCGGATTCCGCCGTAAAGCTGTTCGACGGTTACCTCGGCAACATTGAAGTTACCGTGTTCCTTGACCAGTTTTTTCATCCTGGCGCGTTCTGCGGTCAATTTTGAGATGATGCGGTGTTCAATATTCATGGCTTCTTCCTGTATTGCATTAATGAGGACGTGAGGTGTAACCCAAAAGGCGTGAAATATCCATGGCGGCCATTACCGCATCACGCCCATAACGTTCGATTACTTCTGCATTGAACCGCTGTGTCGGACCCGAAATGGTCAAGGCGCCGGTGACCTGTCGATCCGGGCCGTAGATGGGTGCAGCCACCCCGGATGCATCCTGAATCCATTCTCCATGACTTGAAGCATAGCCGTGTTGCCTGATCTTGACCAACTCTTCTCGTAGTATGTTAAGATCCGTGATCGTATGCTTTGTAAAGGGCTGTAAAGGCACGGTTGCGAAAATGTGTTCTTGTTGGTCTTCTGGCAAAAAGGCCAGGATCACCTTCCCCGCGGAACCGGCATAAAGCGGAAGGCGCAGGCCGAGGCGAGCCACGATACGCACATTCTGTGGAGACTCCAGCCGTTCAACGCACACCCGGTCGGTGCCATCCAACACGTAGAGACTGATGGTTTCGCGTGAAAGCTGCTGCAGCTCATTCATGATGGGCATGGCCACGGCGCGGATATCCAAAGTCGCCAGGTAAACCCCGCTCCAATTAAGAATGCGGATGCCCATGCTGTAGGTTTTGGTCTCGAGATTTTGCCGCAGCACCCCGCGCTCCTTCATTTCTTGCAGCAATCGGCCGGTGGTGCTGGTGGAAAGTCCGGTCATCCTGGCTAATTCACGTACGCCAAGATCAGTGCGTTCCTGGGTAAAACAATCCAGAATCTCGCACACATGTGCCAGCACACCTTTTTTTGAACCGTCCAATTCGCCCATTTTGTGTCCCATATAGTAAGACAGCGTCCCACTATTTATTGTATAATAGTGTACATAATTTAGATGCGTTTGTCAATTACCCATTTGGAGAATTTTTAATGTCTCAACCAACCCCTGCTCAAGCCATTGCGATTCAAAACGGTAAACTTATTGTTCCAGATCATCCGGTCATTCCCTTTTTGGAAGGCGACGGCGTTGGGCCAGAAGTGATGCGCTCCACCCAACTGGTGGTCAATGCCACCGTCCTTAAAGCGTATCAAGGGACTCGCGCCATTGAGTGGCGGGAAGTGTTAGCCGGACAAAAAGCCGAAAAGCTGACCGGTAATGCTTTACCCGATGAAACCATCACTTCCTTCAAAACTTATCATGTTGGGCTCAAGGGTCCATTAAATACCCCAGTGGGTGAAGGTGCCCGTTCATTAAACGTGGCCATGCGCAAAGAATTGGATCTTTTTGCCAACTTCCGTCCGGTCAAGTATTACCCGCCCGCGCCCTCCCCTCTGCTGCATCCTGAACGCGTGGATGTGGTGCTCTTCCGTGAGAATACTGAAGACGTTTACTCCGGCATAGAGTTCGCCGCTGGCACAGATGGCGCCAGGGCTCTGCTCGAATTCTTCAGAACCCAGTCACCCGAAAATTACGCCCGAATCCGCTTTCCGGAGACCTCCGCTTTGGGGCTGAAACCCGTCTCAGCCGAAGGTTCCCAGCGCATCGTGCGCAGCGCGATCGAACATGCGCTGAAGGCAAAACGTAAATCCGTCAGCCTGCTGCATAAGGGCAACATCATGAAATTCACCGAAGGCGGATTCATGAACTGGGGTTACGATGTGGCTGAAAAAGAATTTGCCGCAGAAACTTACAGCATGCGCCAGCATAAACGCCTCGCCGCCGATAAAGGGATGGATGCAGCTAATGAAGAGCTGAAAGCCGCAAAAGCTGCCGGTAAGGTGATCGTTAAAGACATGATCGTGGATGCCGCTTTTGAACGCTCGATTGCCCACCCCGAAGACATGGATGTATTGGTCACCACCAACCTGAACGGAGATTACCTCTCAGATGCACTTGCCGCCTTGGTCGGCGGATTGGGCATTGCCCCGGGTGCCAATATCAACTATCTGACCGGCGACGCGATCTTTGAAGCCGTACACGGCACCGCGCCTGATATTGCAGGCAAGGACCTGGCCAATCCGTGTTCGCTGATCTTGTCTTCCGTGCTGATGCTGCGTTACATGGGCTGGACGGAAGCCGCCGACCTGGTTGAAAATTCTCTGAGCCAAACCTTTGCCGGTCGAAACGTTACACCTGATTTCGCCAGCCAAATGGAAAATGCCATCAGCTGTTCCACCACCCAATTTACCTCCCTGCTGCTTCAAAGGATCTAATATGAGTCATAAAACCAACACCCCATACCTCACCGATGCCATCTCTCAGAATGGGAAGAATTTCCATTACTATCCGCTTCACCAACTCAAAGGGATCGGCTCTTTACATGTTGAAGCCCTTCCCTACTGCATCCGCATCTTGTTGGAAAGCGCCATGCGCAATTTCAACGATCAAACCATCACCGCCCAAAGTGTCAAGGATCTGGCCTGCTGGACCAGCATCCCCGGCGATCACGGGCTTGTCTCGTTTAATCCGGCACGCATCCTCCTACAGGACCTGACCGGCGTGCCCCTGGTGGTAGATCTGGCAGCCTTGCGTGCGGCTGCCCAAAGGAGCGGCAAGGACCCCGCCGGCATCAATCCGTTGATCCCGGTGGACCTGGTCATTGACCACTCCATCCAGGTGGATTTCGCCGGTTCTGAGGATGCCCTCGCCAAAAACACGGAACTCGAATACGCCCGCAACCGCGAACGCTACGAGTTCCTCAAGTGGGCGCAGTCCTCCATCCACAACTTCAGGGTCATCCCGCCTGCATCTGGAATCGTACATCAAGTCAATCTTGAGTATCTAGCCCAGGTGGCCATGACCAGCGATGAAGACGGCAAGACCTGGGTCTACCCCGACAGCGTCTTCGGCACGGATTCGCATACCACCATGATCAACGGTCTGGGGGTCTTGGGCTGGGGCGTGGGCGGCATCGAAGCCGCTGCAGCCATGCTGCGCCAACCAGTCGAAACCCTCATCCCAGACGTGGTTGGAGTGAACGTCAGCGGTGTGCTTAAAGAAGGCGTCTCACCCACGGATGTGGTGCTCACCCTCACCCACATGCTGCGTAAACTGGGTGTAGTGAACAAGATGGTCGAATTTTTCGGCGACGGTCTGGATGCCCTCAGTGTGCCAGACCGCGCCATGCTTTCCAACATGGCCCCCGAGTACGGCGCTACCGCAGCTTACTTTCCCGTGGACCAGGCCGTGCTGGACTTCATGCGCCTCACCGGCCGCCCCGAAGAACTAATTTCACTGGTTGAAGCCTACTTTAAAGCACAGGGATTGTTCCGCTCAAGTGAAAGTGCCGTACCGGCTTACACCAGCAAGATCAACCTGGAACTGGATCAAATCGAACCTTCTTTAGCCGGACCCAAACGCCCGCAAGACCTCGTGCCATTGGATCAGGTCAGCGATAATTTCAAGACCACACTCTGCACACCGCTGGATGCGCGCGGCTATGCATTACCTGCCGAATCCCTGGATAAAAAAGCCGCGCTCAATCTGCGCGGAAGCGACGTCGAACTGACCCACGGCTCGGTAGTGATCGCCTCGATCACCTCCTGCACCAACACATCCGACCCGTTCGCGTTGATCAGCGCCGGCTTGCTGGCCAAAAAGGCCGCGGCCCTTGGTCTGAAGGCTCAACCTTTCGTGAAGACGAGTTTTGCCCCCGGCTCCAAGGCCGTGATGGATTATCTGCAAAAGGCCGGGCTGGTGGAACCGCTCGAGCAGTTGGGATTTCACCTGGTGGGCTACGGCTGCGCCACCTGCATCGGCAACTCGGGTCCGCTCAATTCGGCCATCGGTGAAGCTATCACCCAAAACAAATTGGTGGCTGCATCGGTCATCTCGGGTAACCGTAACTTTGAGGGCCGCGTTCATCCGCTGGTGCAGGCAAACTACCTGGCATCCCCCGCCCTGGTGGTGGCTTACGCCATCAGCGGCAGTGTAGCACGGAATATGAGACAGGATCCCCTCGGCTTTGCCAAAAACGGCGAACCAGTATATTTGAAAGATATTTGGCCTTCAAACCAGGAAGTCTACGACACCCTGAACCGCGTGGTCACTCCGCAGGTGTATCGCGATGCCTATGCGAATATTTCTGAAGGCGGTGAACTTTGGAAGGCGATCAAGGTGGAACCCAGCCTGCTCTACCCCTGGAACCCTGCTTCAACCTATATTCTTGAGTCGCCTTTCTGCGAAACCAACAGCAACAGCGACACTGATCTGATCAGCGCCCGTGTGCTAGCCATCTTCGGTGATTCGATCACCACCGACCACATCTCTCCGGCCGGCTCCATCCCTGCCACCTCACCCGCCGCGGAATACTTGCGCGGCAAGGGCGTACAGCCCGCGGAATTCAATTCCTACGGCGCACGGCGCGGCAACCATGAGGTGATGGAACGCGGTACCTTTGCCAACATCCGCATCAAGAACCTGATGCTGCCTGGGATTGAAGGCAGCCAAACCAAACATTACCCCGACGGTGAACAGATGAGCATCTTTGCCGCCGCCCAACTCTACAAGCAGGACGGCGTGGATACCGTCATCCTGGCCGGCAAGGAATACGGCACCGGCTCCAGCCGGGACTGGGCTGCCAAGGGTCCGCTGCTGTTGGGCGTCAAGGCCGTGATCGCCGAATCTTTTGAACGCATCCACCGCTCCAACCTGGCGGGCATGGGTGTGCTGCCCCTGCAGTTTCTGGCCAAGGACAACCCCAAAGACCTGGGCCTGGACGGATCAGAATTGGTCTCCTTCCAGGGATTAAGCCAGTTGACACCCGGTGGCATGATCTCGGTCACCGCCCACAAGAAAGGCGGCGTGACGGTGCGCTTTTTGGTAAAGGTGCTGCTCAATTCTGAGGCAGAGATCAAGTTGTGGCAAAACGGCGGGATTTTGAAGTCGTTTGTGAAGTAGATATTTAGCCCTCAAGGAGTACTTGAGGGCTAAATTTCTAAAAGCTAATAATGAAATATAAAATTTCCCAGTATTTTTTCGCCTAATTGCTTAATTTCATAAAACACCGTGATAAAACAATTGATGGCCTTCATTGGTGTTTTAATAAAATAGTTATTTCCACTCCTCCAAAAATTCTTCTATTGCTGCGCAAATTGGACGAGTGCTTTTGGGAATTGCAATATGCCAACGAACATCTATTTCATTATTTTCATTCTGCCAAATCAAGAATTGTCCAACTTCAACATTTAATTGGTCATCAATTCGATTCTCAGTACTGATGGGTAAGTATTTGATAAATGGAAAATATTTGAAAGCAATAGTCTTACCTGAAATAATATTTTTGATTCTGACGCTGAACTGTTCATAATGTCCATTGGTACCGGAATTTAACAATGTAATGATTCCCCTTGTAGTTCCGTTTAGGTTACAAACACCACGGTTGTTTTTCCAGGTGATGGGTATTTCAAATTCAAAAGGTTCAAGGATTTTTCGAAAACCCACTTTTGAATCAACAATATGAGTGATGCCACTACCTTTGGATGATAAATTAGAATTCTGGTTCTCGTATATGATTTTCATTGGAATTCCACCTATAAAATTTTCAACCATGAAGGGGTAAATAAAATAAATGCTATATTTTTCTTAACAATATTTCTTTCCAAGTAATAATACTTCTGGTATCAATTAATAATACAAGGAATAAAATCAAAACAAAACAGTTCTTTTACAAGATTGATCATTTATCATAGATATCAATTTACACAAAAATATAATTTTTAACCTACTTCTAATGATATTATCATCTTTTATCATATTCTAAATCACAAATAAACAAAACAACGGTGACACAGTCATCCTGGCCGGCAAGGAATATTTCCCTGCAGTTGCTGGCCATGGACAACCAAAAAGACCTTGGCCTGGACGGATCTGAACTATTCTCATTCCAAGGGCTGAACCAGTTGACCCCCGCGGATAAATCCGCGGGGGTCTGTTTTTATTAATCGCGTGGGTTAGAACCCGGATTTTCCAATTCCCATGTCTGATAAGCATCGGCCATCTGCGAGAAGGTCGCCCACTGCGCTTTTCCGCTGGCCACCAGGGGATCGATCACCTCGGTGAGGAATTTATCCAACACCGCAAAGGGGGCAGCTGGGTCGCCGCGAAATTCAGCCGGGTGAACGGTGAAGTGGAAGACATTCACTTTATCAACACTGGCCATTTCCAGCGAATTCATCAAACTTTGCTCAAGATAGGCAAAATAAGCTTCATCCCCGCCGGCCGCTTCTGATTGTTTTATCGTCATGACATCTTCGCGGTCAAACTGCCCTTCGGGCAGAAAAATGATCTTGCCCATCGAGTCATGGGTTGAGATGCGGGTGAAATCTTCACCGTTGGTACCGCCGGAAGGCCGCCATGGATTAATGCCTTGCAGCGACATATCCGTGGTCTGGGTTTCAGGACTTTTCCAATCGCTGTTCACTTTTAAACCGGCACAGGCTGCAGCCTGGAAGACACGCGGATAGAGATTTCCTCCGCTCCAGTAAGTGACCTCATCCACACCGCTGGCCATTTTGATCAGGTTGATCTCCTCCTGCATCACCTCGCACCATTTGTCTGGAGAAAGTGAGGCGGATTTTTTTCCAAGATGAGCGTCTTCATGAAAATGAAGGGCAATTTCAAAGCCCATCGATGCCAAATCACTCAAGATGGTACTGTTTGACAAAACCACTGTTTCAGTAAATGGCGATTGCACTTGAATCGTCATCACGCCACCATGCGCAGCGACCATTTCAGCCACGGTGCGAATATAGTTGGAATGTAATTTGAAGAAAGCCGGATCCGCATAATCTCCCTTGTTATTGGCAATATACCCTTGCATGGATTCTCCAAAAGGTTCGACATGCATGCCGATCGAGAAAAGGATAACAGGAGTTTCTGCCGAAGTCTCGACTTGCGGTTGCTCAGTCACAACTTCAAGTGCAGTCTGTGTGGAATCATCTGGCAGCGGTAACGAGTCTGGAATTTGAACCGTAGGCTTTGGAATTTGCACCTCACCCCCCAGAGGTAAATTACAAGACACCATGAATAATGCAAGGAAAATAAGAACCAATGGCATTTTCTTCATAATAAACCTCCAAAGAATGATTATTACTCTCTAAATCATTTTATAAAGAATTTGTGAAGTTATTATGAAGGGCATCCAAAAAACGGATAAAAATGATGAGACACCATGCTTGCATTTTGTAACCAAGCCTGATACTAAAAAACAATAACTCAACTTAAATATGTTATTGAAGGAAAAATCAAATAATGTAGATTAATCACCAAGATATTGTTTGCTGCCTGTAGCGCCAAATCAAACCCAGTTTCAAATGGTGGATGTGACTATTCAGCAGCCGAGTCATTAGAAACGGCTCTCCAGCCTCGTTCTCATTATTCCTATCAATCAGGAGCTGGAAGAATAAGTCTGTCAGATTCCGCTTGCCGCTGAACGATCAAGGGTTCTGCCCACAAGATCTGGTGAGATATAGGGTTGCATAACGTCTCGCCAAATACGGAAATAATACAATTCTTCAGGCGAACGCATGATCAATCCGGGTTCAACCTCTTTTTCTTTTTCAAATTGTTCAAGGCTAATTTTTTCCTTGATTATATTTGCAATTACTTCTGATGAACCCGCACCCTCAGAGAATTTCATTTTTTTGCGATCAAGTATTTTTGGGGGTAAAAGTCCGCGGCAAGCTTCGCGCAGCAGCCACTTTTCTGCTCGATCCGGTCTTTGTTCGAGCATTTCAACAGGTAAGCGGCTGACATATCTCACCAGATCCATGTCCAAGAATGGTACCCTGGCTTCCAATCCATGTGCCATGCTGACCCGGTCTGCCCGCTGGAGGTTTGTGTCTTGCAATCTTAAAGTGATGTCTGTTAATTCTTTGCGCAGACGCATTCGATCTTTAATTTTTTCAAGGTAAGAATAGCCGGCGAATAATTCATCGGCGCCTTCTCCAGAAAGGACAACTTTAACAAACCTGGCAGCCAGTTTGGAAACAAAATACATGGGAACCGCAGAGCGAACCAGCGGTGCGTCAAAAGATTCAAGTGCGCGGATGACTTCAGGAATAGCTTTCTCAACGTCGTCTGCTGTGTAAATCAATTCGTGATGCTCAGTGTCCAAAAAACGGGCAACATTTCTGGCAGACTCAAGATCAGGAGCGCCTTCCATGCCTGCGGTAAATGAGTGCAACTGAACTGTATGCGGACGCATCATTGCAGCAACCAAACTGCTATCCAGACCACCTGAGAGATACACGCCCACGGGTACATCGCTCATCAAGCGTTTCTCGACCGCGTGATCCAAACGTCTGCGAATTTCGTAAAGTATTTCTTCTTCTGATTGGGTCACCAATGGGATTTGTGGTGGAAATGGCTTTGCGAAAGACCAAGGTTCACCGCCGGCATACATGGCATACCCCGCAGGAAGCATTTTTATTTCATCCATTTCTGGAAAAGCTTTTAATTCACTCGCCGCAATAAACAGATTCCCTTTTTGCCCGTAATATAAAGGTTTTATACCGATGGGATCGCGCGCCAATAAAAGTCCATTTGGTCCAGCCAAGGCAATGGCAAACATGCCATCCAATTTAGCCAGCATATCTTCTTGAATTTCTTCGTAGAGATGGATCAGTACTTCAGAATCAGATCTTGTGTGAAACTTATGCCTGGCCTCAAGGGCTTGCCTGAAATCAAGATAGTTGTATATTTCTCCATTGAAGCTTAGGGCAAGGTCACCCTTCTCATTTGTCATGGGCTGCGCACCACCCTGGACATCCAAAATTGAAAGGCGTACATGCCCCAGGATAGACTCTCCGATTTGCAGAATACCACTGCCATCTGGACCACGATGTTTGATTCGAGCGAGCATTTCTTCCATTTGAATTTCCCCCTGTGCCCCCTTCATCACTACAATTCCACACATTTTACTTTTTCTCCTTTTTCAGCTCCATAAACATGAAAAATAATTAGACTAATCCTTTATAACATGTAATAGAATATCTTGCCTGCCCTGCACAACAGTATTGATTTTTTTGAACTAATTGCAGATTGAAATCAAATTGGTATCGGGCTTATAATTACCCACATAATACTTTACATCGGAGAAAAAATGAAAAGAATTCTATTGGTTTTGGTGATTGTTGTATTATTGCTCACAGCCTGCGGATCAAAATCCGCGGATGTTTCAACAGGGTCAGACGACGCTTCAACAGCCGCATCCACTGAAGCCGCCAGCGAATCGCAAGACAATTCCGCCGTTGCAGCCGCCTCCAAAGATGATCTGAGCGGCGCATTAAACATCCTGCTTGGCACTACGGATGCCCCCTCTGCCTTTGATTCTTATCACCTTGAAATGGTATTGAATTCACCACAGGCCAATGACGATTACACTGCCGTAGTGAATGAAACGATCAGCATTTCCGCAGACGTGGCCGGCAAGAACATCCACATCTTGCAGATTGACCCCGGTGAAACCACCCCCAAAGAAGGCTACATCATCGGCGACACTGAAAAAGAATATAAACTGGTCGACGGCGTCTGGCAGGAAATGATGGGACAGATCGCCCTGGGTTGGGCCATGTGGCCGCTGCAGGTGGTGATGCCCTACGCATATACCACTTCGGTTTATGCCGGCAAACTCGGTCCTGAAGAAGTTGATGGCCGCAAAGCTATTGCTTACGAACTGGATACTGCCAAAGCTGACCCTGCCGTCCTGGCCAGCATGGAAGCTTTTGGTATGGGTAATTTTACCAGTACCGGAAAAGTATGGATTGATAAAGAAACCGGCGCTCTGCTCAAGCTTCAGCTTGATTACACTCAAGATATTTTCAACGGGGATGCCAGCGCAGTGGTTGCACCCGGAACCGGCTCGATTACCATGGAAGTCACGAAGGTTGGCCAGGTGACTGTTACTTCACCTCAATAAACTGGATCTGATTATTACGAATCTCCGATTTCCGAAAAAGAAATCGGAGATTTCTTTTAATTGGCGTTATAATATTGTCAAGCAACCAGGAGTTTTCTGAATGACGACTGATATCCTCTAAAATCCAAACTTTTTTCGGGCAACCTTATCGGCCGCGGAGTGCGCTCCGCACAGTTTATGTTTAACTTTACACCGAGGGCATTTGCCCCCGGTTTTCGTTTTTAAAGGTCAGGTCATTCATGCTTGTTGTTCATCATCTTTCAAAATCCTTCGGGATCACTCCCGTTTTAATTGATATATCCTTTGCCATCAATCCCGGCGAGAAGATCGCCCTGGTTGGACCCAACGGCTGCGGCAAGACCACCCTGCTGCGCATCCTCGCCGGCCAAGATCGAGGCGATGCTGGCAGTTTTCAATTCAACCCGCCCGATCTTAGCGTGGGATACCTGCCCCAGGGCGGCAGTTTCAATGCTGAAGAAACCTTTGCTGATTTCATCCGCCGCGCGGAAGGGAATCTGCCGGGTCTCTCTCTGCAGCTTGAAGAGCTGGCCGGACAGTTGATGAATTCTCCGCAAAATGCGGCTTTGCAGAGACAATATGATGCCGTTCTGGCACAAATCGAGGAGCGTTCGAGCTCCGCGGCCAGCGCACCGGCCGTGCTGGCTTCGCTTGGATTGGATCACCTTCCCGGCGATCTTCCGCTTTCAGCGCTCAGCGGCGGACAGAAAACACGGCTGGGTCTGGCCGGCATCCTGCTCGCCAATCCAAAACTGCTTCTGCTGGATGAGCCCACCAACCATCTCGATTTCGAGATGCTGGATTGGCTTGAAACCTGGTTGCAACATTCACGCTGTGCCGTGCTGGTCGTTTCGCATGACCGCGCTTTTCTGGATAATGTCGCCCAGACCATCCTCGAGTTGGACCCTGCCACACACGCTCTCAAGGCATATCCGGGCAATTACAGCGACTACCTCGACCAAAAAGAAAGTGAGCGCGCCAAACACTGGCAGGAATACACCGATCAACAGGCCGAAATTCGCGAACTGACTAAAGCCGCCCGGCACGTGCGCAGTATCGCCACCTTCAAAAAAGGCGGCAAGGCAGATACCGGTGATAAATTTGCCAAAGCCTTCTTCGCCAACCGGAGCCTGGCTACTGTTAAGAGAGCAAAACACATCGAGGCCAGGGTGGATAAACTACTCAATGAAGATCACATTGATAAACCCCATTCAACATGGCAGATGAAGATGGATTTTGCCTCAACACCAGAAAGCGGCCGGGATGTTTTGATTCTTGAGAATCTATCCATCGGTTACGGTCAGACTGTCATTCTAAGTGGATTGAACGCCGTACTGCGCTACGGCGAAAGAGCCGCGTTAGTCGGCCCCAACGGCTGTGGTAAGACCACCCTACTGCGTACTGCCGCAGGCAGCCTGCCGGTACTGGCTGGCCGCTGCCGCCTGGGCGCCAATGTCATCCCCGGCTACATCACCCAGGAGCAGGAAGAACTGGTTTCTGGTCTCAATGCCTTGAGCACTTTTCAACGCAGCGCCAGTCTCAGTGAAACGGATTCACGCGCCTTTTTACACAAATACCTGTTCAGTGGAGATGAAGTCTTCACCCCCGTGGGCCGTTTGTCTTACGGGCAGCGCGCCCGTCTGGCGCTGGCCTGCCTGGTGGCGCGCGGCTGCAACTTCTTGCTGCTGGATGAACCTCTCAACCATCTCGATCTGCCTTCTCGCACCCAATTTGAACAGGCTCTGGCAGACTTTGAAGGCACCATCCTCACCGTAGTTCACGACCGTTACTTCATTCAGCGCTACGCCACCCGATTGTGGCAGATTGAAAATGGCGCGTTGCTCATTCAAGAATCAAAACTGGTTGAATATTAATCTTTTTATGATAATAATGATATATAATGTCATAAAATACAAGGAGTACTTATGACTGTTCAACTTGGCGCCCCGGCGCCTGATTTCACATTACCCAGCCAGCTTGGCAAAATGATCACCCTCAGCGACCTGCGTGGAAAAAACGTGGTTTTGGCTTTTTATCCCCTGGCCTGGACGCCCGTCTGCACCCTGCAGATTCCGCTCTACGAAGCCGAGATGGAAAAATTTGTCGCACTTGATACGCAGATCCTCTCGATCAGCGTGGATTCGGCCGACTGTCTGCGTGCCTGGGCCGAGAGCCTGGGTGGCATCCACTACCCAATGCTCAGCGATTTCTGGCCGCACGGTGCGGTCGCCCAGCTTTACGGCGTACTGCAAGCTGACGGACGCAGTGAACGCGCCCTCTTTATCATCGACAAGCAGGGTATCTTGCGCTACATAGACATTCACGACATTCACGACCAGCCATCCAATGA
Organism: uncultured Anaerolinea sp.; assembly: GCA_964597505.1. Lineage (GTDB taxonomy): Bacteria > Chloroflexota > Anaerolineae > Anaerolineales > Anaerolineaceae > UBA6107. Next base: position 112,866 of record CAZQXI010000006.1, read on the forward strand.
AGTGCTGCGCAAGGCCATTCGTGAGATTGACCCAGAAGTCCGTGACCGCCCTGAACTGCCAGATCCTAAACCGGCTGCCTTGCCCCACGGCGGCGTCGTGATGTACTGTACTTCCTGGTGTCCGGATTGCAAACGCGCCCGTAAATGGCTGGCTGAGAACAAGATCTCGTACACCGAAGTGGATATTACCACCACTCCCGGTGCAGCCCAACGGGTTGAGCAATGGGCCAATGGCAACCGCACCACCCCCACCTTTGATATTGACGGCACCATTGTCGTGGATTACGATCTTCCGCGCTTGAAAGAAGTATTGAAAATATAACTTCATAACCTAAAAAAAATCCATCTCCAGATTTGAAGATGGATTTTTTATTTAAATAGCTTCAACTCAATATGTAGAGGGCTCCATCTTCCAATCACCGCTAAACATGGTTCCCACTCCCATATAATCGAAACGCCATGTGCCAGTTCCACCAGATGAATCAACCTTGCCCTGGATAGTAATAGTGACATAAGGTTGTTGATTAATATCATTTTCGATCCAGGTCATGGTGAAATTGCCATCAGAGCCATATTGGATATCAGGAGTAACGAGTTGATAATTGAAAGGACTCTCGAAAGGTTCAATTTCTCCGCTCTTATTTAAGACAAACGCCAACGAAGGACCTCCATCTAAATATGCCCCGACATATTGTGAAGCTCCAAATGTTTGTGAACACCAGTAGCAAAATTCAGGAACTTGAGGGCATGGTAATAAAACCGTATATACACAAGGATCACCACAATCCCCACCCCCGCCCGTTCCTGTTCCGGCGCAGGCAGGTGGATTGGTATACGGAGAACAATTACTTAACGCTTCACATGGGTTTTCATGGAACATCCTGTTGGTTGGGTTCAAGGTGCCTCTCAACAGAGTTGACTGGATGGGTTTGAACTCGACTTGAACGGTCATGCTACTCTCAGAATCACCTGCATTATAGAGAATAAAGAAGACCTCCTTGTATTTGCCAGTGTTATTGACCGTGCTGACACTGCTAACCACAGTCGGAGTAAATTCTTCACCGGTCACAACGGAATCAGGACCCTTAATGGCAACTGCATCATTCAACCTTCCTTCCAAAGGTACTGCAAAGATCATCATGCCGCTGCCGGGGTTTCCACCATATAGCATAACGTCTAATTGGCCTTCATCATATGGATGGAGTGAAGAATCCATTTTGATGGAAAATGCATACCCATTCCATGGATTTAATGTCCGGGATAGAGACAAAGATGGAACTGGCTCAATAGTGTATGGATCAGGAGGCCGCTCACCACTGATGCTGCCTGATTGAATGGTATAAGAAGTCTGTTCATCCTTAGGAATACCTTCCTCGTACGCGAAAAACGTAACCTGAACATCATCTATTTTTTTAATAAAGAGATAATTCTTGAAGATGTCCCCATAGTAGCCGCCAGCTTCAGTTAAACCTGAAGAAACATTTTCGGGGTGAAGAAATAGTTCCGCCAAAAATTTTGGGTATTCTCTTTCATTTATTTCTCCGAATGATTCCGTCATACCCAAACTCCAACTTGCCTGACCGGTCATATGGGTACCTGAGTAGGCCATCCGTATGAAATCTGTGCCATAATTCCTAACCAGATATTGCACATACCAACTTGCGCCGTAGCCTGCTCTTTGCATTTCTTTGGAACCGCCAGTAAACCAAGGGGTACTCAAAGCAGTTATTAAATGCTCATCAGCTAATCCAGATCGATAATTTTCATTATTAATAACAAAGGATTCAAACCAAACCGCAGTGGCTTCGTCAAGGCTTGTAAACGTGTCCCAATCCACGCCATTTGGATACGATAACATTTGCATATAATGCATCATCTCGTGCCCATATGTTAATAAAGGTTCGTTTGGCTTTTCTCCATTTACAAGAGATGGTTTGATGGTGATGTTGTATCCATAATAAGTACTATTACTGAACATCCCATCAACTCCATATCCTGGATCACTTATGTAGATATTTAGAGGAACAGGTTTAAAATTCAATTCTTCCAATGCATCTTCGGTTCGATCAATCGCACTCATCAGAGCATCCAACGATGAACCAAAATCGCCTCCAAGAAAATATAGATTGTATGATCCATACTCTGTCGCATACGAAGTGTGATTCCATGATAAAGCATTGGTAATCACCTTAAACCTGACACTGTTGGGAGTTACATCCCAATATGAGAATTGTGGGAATTTATTGGACGGGATTTTCGAAGCCAGTTTTGGTAGACTATTGGCTTGGGAATCATCAGTTTGTATAAGTGTCGCCGTAATTGTTTTTGCATCGAGATCAACTATTGCATCCATAACGGGTAGAAAAACATTGGCCTCGCCACCTGCAGATCGCGAAAAACCATCCACTCCTGCCATCAAACTGATTTTTTGTGCCCTGTCAGGATCGGTCTTATCCAACGAGGAAAGGATCTCTCTGGGAATCTCAATGACAACTTTAATTTCTCCATCAAAATCCACCGGGATGTTCGTGATTTCGTATGTATCCGATTGAGCGAGGAGTTGATCAACCTGCTCAAGATCACTGGTTGACCGGTTGATGGTTAAAGTCGATCCCGATGATATATTGCTGCTGGAAAATTCCACAACAATTTCATCCAGATCAACAGTAGACCCGGCAGGCAAAAGTTCAACTGTTGTTAACTCTTTTATATCCCCAGTCTCATTTGTAGTTTTTGAGGGTAAATTACAAGCCGAAATCAAAAAGACCGAGACAGATAATATACAAATCAGCCGCAGAAAAGGTGATTTCATCGAATTGTCCTTTCACATCTAATGGAAAAATACTGATAATAATTGAATGATACGAAATTCCCTCCTTAAATACAATAAATTGCCTTCAATGTCGTCACCACGAACAACATAAAGACAATTTACTTTATAAAATCTTTATCATCGAAATAATGAATTCTTTATCCCTTTTCCCACTCGCCGGGTTGTTCGCGAAAGGCGGTCTTGATCAGCACCTGCTTTTGGTCTTCATCCAGGGCGCAGTAATCCGTGTTGGCGAGGCCGGTGTTGCGGTTCTCAACCAGCAAAATGGTGGCATCGTGGCTGAGCACGCAGCAGTGCCAGGCGTTCTGGCGCACGTTATACAGCTTGCAGGGTTCCATCACAATTGGCGTCAATTCTTCCAAAGATTCGTCGCCTGTACCCATGAAGAGTATGGCCCTGCCAGTCAACAATACAAAAACTTCATCAGTCTCGACATGTCTTTCAACCCGGTTGATGTTGCGCGGAATCAACTCATCAATAAAACGCAAAAATGCCACACGCCAGGTGCCAAAATCGATCAGCGGAAGATAGCCAATACCGTCGAATTCCTTTATTTCCAACAAACTTTCATCCATTATTTGATACCTCTTTCAGTCTTCCAGATATGCCACGATTTTGGTCTTGTCAGGCCAGGTTGCGATTTCCTTCCGGTCAAAACACACTTCTGCTGCGGATACTTCGTGCGTTTTTCCGTTGACTTCCAACTTTTTAATGCGTGAAGTTTTGCTATTTTTTGAACGTAGATAGCTGATCTCGAGTTCCTTGCCGGCAAAGCGGAAATTCACGCTGCACTGGTCAGGCTGAGAGGCTGCAAAGCGCGGCGCCAGCACCAGGTCACCCAGGCGTCCCTTGATGCCGTACACTTCGGTCAACAAGGTTAAAAGATACCACGACGCTGAACCCGTCAGGTAGGGATACATACCGCGTCCGCGGCTGTTGAAGTATTCAGGCAACCCGGGGTACATGTGGCTCCTGTTGAAATCCTGGCTTTGGCGGTACATACCTTCAAGCACCTTCCAGCCTGCCTCGACCTTACCGCGTTTATAAAGCGCATTTCCGAACATGACCGACATGTGGCTGAACATGGCGCCGTTTTCTTTATGTCCAAAAGCAAACCCAAAAGCACGGCCAAGATGGTCAACCCCTTCGCCAAAGTAGCTGTTCAACTTGTAGCCGCCCACGGTCTCATCATAGAGATAGCGGTCCGCGGCACTAATGATCTTATCGACCTGGTCTTCGTTGGCAATGCCACTCATCAAGGTAAAGACCTGACCCGTCAGGGTCATGCGCACCCCGTTGGGATGGTCGCCATCCACACGGCGGCCCAGGTTGTCATAATAGCCGTTGAACCAGGCCTGGCCTTCCTTGCTGTTGACCCATTCCTGCCGGCGGATGTGGGTGGTCAGCCAATCGGCCTTGCCCTGCAAATCCCAGGCCAGATCAGAGCATTTAACCAGCACTTTGATCCCGCTGAGTTCACCCTCAACCGAAGTGAAATAATCCTCGAGCCGCTGATGTTTGGCTTCAATGGATTCATATTCCGAAACTGGCGCATTAAGCAGAGTGACCAACTCATTGGCCAATTCGATCTCAGCAACACCCCTGGCTTGAAGCGCCAAACACAACTTTGCCAGGGTGGAAAGATTGGCAGCGTAAAGCGCTGAAAATGCCACACTTTCGCCCTTCTCGGCGGCCATATCCAGCGCGTCGTTCCAATCTGCACCTTCGAGGCGGATCAGGTTATGATCGCCCACATTGTAGAACACAGCCAGATGCTGCACGAGCATGTGTTCAAGCAGACTGCCCTGCACCACCTTGCCCGTTCTGGTTTTTAATTGAGTATCAGTGCCGGGCTTCCAATTTAAGTTGGTTTTTTTGGTGCGGTGGCTGAGATGATCAGCAAAGTAGGTTTGACTGCGCAGCAAGAAATTTAAGTCGCCGCTCAGATCAATGTACTGCTGAACCGTCAGCAGCGGCCAGGCGCCGTGGTCCATCCACACGCGGGGAATGTTATTGCGGTCCGCCTTGAACTCGCCCGGTTTACTGCCGATGATGGTGGCATTGGACCCATCCATGCGTACACCCGCAAAACTGTCATGCAGCAAGCCGGCCACATCCTCGGGTTCGGTGAGCAGCAGTGCCAAGGCATCCTGCCAGAGGTCGCGCCAACCGCGTCCGCCCCGTCCGTAATCATGATAAGGAAGGAAGGAGTTTCCCATCCAACGCCGCAAGATGGGCTGAATGCCCACCCATTTCAACCAGCCGTCGAACTCATCATCGCCGGTATTGAAAACAAGCAGGTCAGTTTTTTGCTTCCAAAAGGCGCGTGAGTCTGCCAGGTGTTTTTCCACTTTGGCAGCCGTGCCATATTGATCCATCAAGGTCTCCACATCCTGACCTTCAGAAAGGATGGCCAGCACCAGCACGTAGGTGATGGAACTGCCGGGGTTCAGGGTTTGGGGCTTGAAGCGCAGCCCGCCTAGACTTTCATATCCATCAGGTCCCTTGCCTACCCCCTGTGCAGCAGGCAGGTTATTAACCACGGCTTGCGGCCAATCCAGGCTGCCGCCTTCGCCGATGAAATCTTCCACGGAGGGGAAGAATCCCGTCGGAGCGCTGCCGTCGCCTTCGGCGCCCAACACGGCATAGCGCAGTTGATTGTGGGTATGTCCGCGTTCGTCAAAAGAAAGCGTGGGTTTCACTACCACTCCATGTTTGACACAGGAAGTACGGTGCAGCAGCGAAGTTACATGACGGTGGTCGCGCAGGTTATCCGCGGACCGGCCAAAAATGGGCACTGCTGCGGTCGGGACGATCTCAATGGATTTTTTGCCGGTGTTGGTCAACACGATCCGCATCAGTTCCACGCGGTCTGAGGTCATGGGCACAAAACTGGTCGCTTCAGCCTGCAAACCGGAGTCATGCCTGCGGGTGACCGACTGCCAGAGCAGGCCGGCTTTTAGCTGGGCTTTATCGGCTTGATCTGTGAAGTGTTTAGCGGTTTGCTGTGCGCTGCCGCCAGTGGCCGACCAGGCCAGGCCATCCACCAGCACCCAAAAATTACGCGCTGAGCGGCTGTTGTGCAGATCTTCCACCGAAGTGGGCAAAAGCAGAAAAGAATTCTGGTCCGCCTTGGCATCGCCGTTAAAAGTGGGCGTCACGCTCGAGATCATGCCGGCCTGGTTAACCAACGGCAAGTAAAGGTAGCTTCCGCTGTCGGCGTCTGCCTGTTCAAAAGTGCCCTGCCGGTCGATAAACTTCCACTGCTTCGGATCGGATGATTTCATAACGCCTCACTTGCGATTAATAATTAGTACGGATTAATAGTGCACATCCATGGTCACGATTTTACCTTCACGCACCATCGCGGCATAGGGCGCAGAGATCACATTGCCCTCAATACTGACTTCTTCACCGGAATGAGTACGGAAGAAAATCCTGACCGGTCTGGCATTAAAGGTATCTATTCTGGATGGGTTATGCAGGGTAACATCGCAGCTGCCCAGCAGCTTGAATTTAAAAATGCCGTCCGATTTGAACAACCAACCCGGCAGCACAGGCTGAAGGGTGAGCGTAAGGCTGCCATCTTTCAGACCAAATGGTTTTTGGCCGGCGGTCATGGTCACCCACATGCTCAGAAACTCGGCAGTGGATCCACTCAGACGGGCGACAAACCCGTTTCCGTGCAGGCTGGGATCGGGATGAGCGCTAGAGGCAATGAAAGATGAATTTTCAAGCGGACTGCGGCCGTAGACTTCAGGATCCATGAACGCCGGGACGTGAAGCTTGAACTCGTGATAATAAGCTTCGTACAAACCTTTGCGCAGCAGTTCAAGCATCAACTTGAAATCCATGTGCATCCAGATGGATTCGTTTTCAAGCCAGCCAGGGGTGAAGGCGCGCGCGCGTCCGATCATGTGGGGTTCGTGTTCAAGACTGGCGTTTAATCGGAACATATTCAATTTCCGGTCAAAAAGTGCGCTCTTGCGCAGCTTTTGATATAACCCGCCTGCCTCAGTTGAATCCAAAGTCCGCAGCCGGCGCACCGGGCCTTCGAGGAAGGTCGGCAGGGGCTGCGCTTTAAATTCCGTCACATGGATGATCGGTCTGCCCGCTGAATCGCTTAGACCAGTCTTTTCAAACTTGACCGGCAGATGCACAAAATAGGTGGCCGGCAGCTCACCCGCAGCGGCTTCGGATCGTCTCAAACCGTCATTCAAATAAGCCTGCATAACGGTCAGCGTTCCGGTCAGATCAACTTCTTTACAGGCGCCGTCGAATCCAAAGCGTGTGACTTCTCTATAATTCTCCACCGCGGTGGAAAGTCCATCCCATACTTCAAAGGGTGTTAGCTTGGCTGACAAGATTTGATTTACTGTATCAACCAGTGGAATAACCTCAACCGGTAGTTTTACTTTTCTTACGGTGTCGGTCAACAATTCCACCAAATAGTTGATCAGCCTTAGTAATTCATAGCTGTCTGGCATGGATGAACCGAACAGCGCCGGCATGCCGTTGAGTGCATCGTACCAGCCCGGCTTGCCGCCTTCCATCTGCACGCCGTAGGCGGAGGGATCGAGCGCTGCGAATTTAAGCAACGCCAGCAGCGCAAACTTCGAGACCAGCGGAACTTTGAAGACCTCCCCCTTACCCTGCTTTATGCGGCTCCAATGACCGTCTTCCTTGCGGGCAGCCAGCATAGCCGCTTTTTCTTCATCCTTATAGACCACGTTGAACTGGCGGGGCGCGTCACTATCCAGTACAAAGCGCTTGCTGCGCGGATTGATGCAGGTGGCATTGTCAAAGAATGCCAGCGGTTCTGAATCAAAGAACAGATACTCGCGGTTCTCCGGGAAAATATTTAAATAGGATTCCACCAGGTCGAGGTTGTAGCTCCAATGATCGGACCAATAGCCCTCACCGTGGACCGCCTGGATGTGCTGCTCCGCCTCCGCAAACACGCTTTCAAGAAATTCTGCAGGGGGTATCGAAAGATCAGCCTTCAAGGCAGCAGTCATCACCTGACCGGGAGTGAAATGGCCGCTTAATACTTTTTTCAATTCATCTGGCTGCGCTGCCAGTTTTAGTAATTCGGTTTCAGCATGCGAGGCCAGGGTGAAATTTGATCCCTGAATAGTCAGCGGATTGTAGCCGTCGCTTTGGATGAGACTCATAAACAAACGGATGTTAAACTCGCCCGAACTAGGAAAGAAATAAGTGTCGCTGCGGCGGTTCTGGTTGATATCGCGGTAGCTACCGTTGCCCTGGCTGTAAAGCTCAGGGGCAACCACAAAGAAGTTATAGTCACGTTCGAGATCGCCGTGCCGGCGTGAAAAGACATGATAGGTATGCTTCTTGCCCAACAACAGCGGCATGCCGCCGCGCATCACATTATCCAGCCAGGTCTGGCTGCAGTAATCGTCAAAAAGTGAAAAAGCGCTTTCGGTGTGAATGGGATTGGTTAATTCTTGCACCAGTTGTCGTTCTTCGTCGATTTTGGCCGGCATAAAATCCGTTTTTTGCAGGCGCGTTACCTGGGATTGTATGACTTCCAATTGGGAGGCGTGACCGTAATAACTGTTGATGGTTTCGGATTGGCCTTCCGTCAGTTCAAGCTCCGCTCCGAACATGGCACAGGGTGTACGCCCCTGCGTGACCTGGTGTTCGGCAAAAATGGATTGCAGCCCGCTGTCCACCAGTTTTTTTGGAAAGCTGAACGCTGTATCAGTGCCGAACACGGCCTGCGGATCGACCAATGCCGGTAATAGTTTCCCGTTATGCAAAGCCAGGGCAAAATTGCCGGCTTTAATCTCTTCAACATGCAGCTTGTCATCCGCACTGGCCTTGATGCGGAAGAATGGCAAGGCCTTTTGATGGTTGACAACTTCGATCCAGGCTTCGATGGTACGGCCCATGTTCTTAAAGGTCTGGTCATCAATCCCAAACGGACAAATCACCGGCAGCCCGTCGAGCATTTCAACCTTTAGCGCCTCTTTGCGAATATTGGTGATGGTCACGTTGCGCACCAGTGCTGAGAAAGGTTCATTGGGTAAAATAAAATATAAAACATTAATTTTAAATCCGAGGGATTCGTTGACCTCTTCAATCTCAAGATCGTTTAACCCGGTGGTCATGCTTCGTTTCACCTGGTTACCACCCAAGACACCAAAGGGTTCGTAATTCCAAACGGTGCTGCCGCGTTTTCCCTTGAGAAAAGTTCGAAAGCCTAATTGAGCAGCCACCTGATACGCCCGCTGGGCGCATTGGTATTCCATCAGGGGATGGTCCTTGCTTTCCACACCGAAACCGGCGATCCCCTGACCGCGGTTGACGTAAAACACCCACATTGGAATTCCCATCAGCCCGGCAATCCCCGGAAGGAAACTGGAAAACACTTTTTTCTGTTGAAAATCCTGCAGCACAAAACGCCCGGAGGATGAAGTCAAGTCAGCCATTAGACACCTCTTGCCTTTTTGGTTTTCATTATAGTATGACATTAGTTCGGGTGTTAATAAAGTTCACCCTGCGCCTCTTTTTTGGGAATGGGGTGCAGGGTGAAGTAATCCATTCTGTGACTATTCTACTTCTTCTTGTTCAATCTCAGTCTGATCTCGATGTAGAGGAAGAACAGCGTCACCGCCAGCAGCACCACCATGGCAGGAACCACCCATTTGAGCATATTCACTCTAAAGGTCTGAACAGCATCAATGCCAGGAGCAACCGGTGTTTGTTCGCCTGAAGCGGTCGTAATCTCGCCGGTGGCGATACCGGCATCCAGCCAGCCGGTTTCTTCGTTTTTGCCGGTCACGATCAAAAAGTTGTTCTTGGCTGCCTGGTCGCTGACCAATCCATCCACCGCATAAATTAAACCTGCAGGGCTGCTGCCTAACACCGCCAGCAGTACTTTACTGGTGGAGGCGTCATATCCGCGGATTGCAAGGTAGCCGGCGTCTTCACCGGCTTGTGGCCGGGTGACCAGTTCAAGGGCACTTTGATCGCTCAACAGGTTTTGAGCATCAAAAACCAGAGACGGGAATTGTGTTTTATCCGTCAGGCTGGTGAAGCTTGATGGCGCGCCCACGAGGATCAAACTGGCGTTGGCTGCAAGCGTCGGGTCAATTGCATCTGCAAAACCGGCATTGAGCTGCATGATGCTGTGATCAGGCAGTCCGGCGCCCAGCCGTCCGGCAAGGGTTGCCGCAGCTTGGATATTGCCAAATTCAGCCGGAGCTACCTCGATTAACACATTATCCAAACCAGAGCCGGTCAGAAAGGCGTTGGGGAAATCTGAAAATGTTTTCGAAACCAGTGAACCGCCAACTGCTGTCTCAAGGGGCAGGTGCAGCAGTGAACTTGAACTGACACGCATCCAGGCCATGTTGGCCGTGGGGGCTGTACACAAATCACGAGTGTTTAAGTCGGCCACAAATTCAACCGTATTGCGTCCGGCATGTACCAGGTTAGCAGGCATGATCAATTTGAACATGGCCTGGTTTGAGGTATTGTCGGTGAGGCGCAGACTTACTGCCGGGTAGCCATTGACCAGCATTTGTAGCCCGGAACGCAGGTAATCCAACTGCTGTGAATGGCTGATCACCAGATCAAAACTGGCATCAGCTCTGACCTGGTTGCCGGCTGGTACAAAGAAATCAAACGATTGAGAGAGATTGTTGGGTTTGGTGAATACCATTTCACCCACTCCCAGATCATCCAATGTCATGTCTTCGGGACCGGTGGCCGCGGCGGCAGGATTGATTCCGCTCACCAGCATGGTGTTGGCATCTCCGCCTGAAATCACCTGGTCCGCGCTGACAGCCTGTGCGGCTTTAACTATCCCCGGCTCATCACCGCTCACCAGTAAACCGTAGCCGCTTTTTGGTTTGAAGAAATAAACCAAACCTTCGCCGGCATTTGCCTGTAAATCTGCGCTGATCCCATACGTGGATAGCGAAAGTGTTTTTAAAGTGTCGGAATTCGCAACCAGAATTACATTTTGAGCAGTGGAAGCCGCTGGCTGATAGTCATCTTGTGAAATCACTTCCGCAAGCGTTTGCCCGGAAGAGATTTGACCAATGCCGGCTGCCAGAATCATGGCGGAACGCAGTTCGCCAGCACTTGGAGAAGCAGGCAGGACGATCTTTAAGGGGACCGGTTGTACGGAATTTTTCACTACAAACGGAGCAGGGAAATCATTGAGGGTTAAAGCTTTCTGACCTGCGTCATAACCAAAAGCCAGTTTGGATGTAGGTGTGAGCGTTACACTTGAAAGCAGGTTCATCAAGCAGGAGATCGAACCATCCCAACGGATGCGCAGGATGTTCACGCCGTCTCTGGTGACCGGCGCAAAAAGGGCGGCATCGAACTCATAATGGACGGTTTGCTGTCCACTGGTTTGCAAGGTGTTGATACCCACCATCGTATCGTTCAGAAAGACGCTGAGATCGCCGCCAACCAACCCCGAAAGGGTCTGGTTGGATTCAGTGGCCACCAGGCTGGAGAAGAAAGCCACGATATCCAGATCCAACGTTGCGGTTCCTTCAGTTTTCCAATCTGCAGGCAGGTTGAAGGTGAACTCCACCTCTGAGATGGGACCGGTAAGTGTTTGGGGAATGTTCATGCCCAAATCTGTCAGAGTGAGGTTTGCCTGGCTGGTTGTTTGAGCCTGTACTGGTTGAACCGCCGCAAGGTTAAAAACCAACCCCGCCAGAAGGATGAAACCAAAAAGCTTGTAAACGAATGAACGTTTCATGTCATCCTCCTCTTTAGTTTCCCATGACCATTTTATCAGCGCCGGAGCGGGCATCTTTAACCGCTTCTTCAACCCTGATGATCATCTGATCGCTGGAATCCTCTGGCAATCGGGTCACCACACCGGCAACAGGGGTCAGGAATATCTTTTCGCCAGATTCAGTGGTAATAGGTTCCTCTAGTGCTGAAATCAAACGCTCAAAAGTTTTCTTGGCCGGAAACTCAGGCGTTGTTGGCAGCAGCACGCCGAATTCCAGGCGGCTCCATCTGCCGACGAGGTCGTTACCGCGCAGTTGATCGTGCAGACGTTCAACGACATTTTGCAGCAGGATGGCCGTAATGCGCTCGGGCAATCCATCGATCAAGTCTTCAAGACCTTGAAGGTAGATCACACCAAATGCCACCGGTACGTCCTTGGGTTTAATGAGTTCAGTGGTGAATGAACGCAGCAGGTATTTCCGGGTGAATGCCAGTGATTGTTTGTCGGTAATGGTGCGTTCGCGCAGCGCCTCAAGCGGAGTGCGCAAGAGTTCGCGCAGCAGCAGGAAGATGATGCCGATGAGGAGGCCGGCACCGGCTGCGATCAACATATATAAGAATGGACGCGGCATGAAAGGTGTGGTCGGTTCCACCGCGGTATCCAGAAAGACGATGTCATAGACCTGGTAAATACTTTTAATATAGCTGATGCCGTTCTGACCGATATTGTTGGCCAATAACGTGGCTTCTTGAGGATTCGGTCCTTCGACATGCAGCACCAGGATGTTGGTATCAGTCTGTACTTCTGAATAAACCCTCATCTCTTTCAGCACAGTCTCATCCAGTTGCAGCCGGCTGATCGTATCCTGATACACGCGGTTGCTGTCTAAAATATCCGCGTAGGTGGTTGAGATGGTGCGCTTGTCCAGTGTATCCAGGCTGCTGACCACATCACGGCTGCTGGTCAACGTGTTGTTAGGATAGACCAGGAATTTTGCCGAGGCACGGTACATGGGGGTGACCAGCACCGACCAGATCAATGCTCCCGCTGCAAAGGCAGAAACAAAGATCACCAAAATTCTCCATCCTCTTTGAAATCTTGTAAAACTGGTTCGGTTCGTTGACATACGTCCTCCTCTTTAAAAACGATCGCTATTCAAGCGGGGCAATGACGAACAACCTGCCCCACGAATCTTCATTTCCCTGGGCAATACAAGTTTGAAACGTGGTGCGTGTTCCACCGCCATAAACACGATAGAAAAGATCGGTGGAACTGAGCGTTTCACCGCTCGAAAGGCTGACAAAGTTGCTGGTCGGGCTATTTGGGCTGAGCGCCTGGAACTCATCAATATTCGAAACGATAAACTCATCGGTCGTCCCATCGCCGTATATCAGGGTGACGGACTGTCCGGGTGAGAGTGAAAAGAAGTAAGCACCGGCGAGATAATTGTGGGCCAGAAGTCCGGTATTACCAGTGATATTTCTGACCATAGCAAAGTAAGTGGCAGTGTTGGGCACGGTTGAGACATAAGCCGCATCGGATGAAGGCTGCTGTACCACCCGCAAAGAGAGTACATCCTCGACATACACACCCACCACCTGACCTGCATTGCCATTTTTGAGATTCTCGATAAAGGTATCCAAGAAAGGCGGCGGCAGAGGTGTGGGTGTGGGCAGAGGAGTGGCGGTGCTCGCTGGCGTGGCAGTTTCTGTGGGGGTGGCCGTATTTTCAGGTGTCTGGGTTACGGTTGGCGTTGCAGATACTTCAGGGGTAATTGTTGAGGTCGCCGTAGCGGTAAATTGTTTTGTGGGTGTATACAGATGCACCATATTCGCACCTGAATTGGAACTGTTTCCATTTTGCAGCTGGCAGCCGGTAAAGATCAGGCAGACAGCTATCAAAAATAATGAAGGGAACGCAAATTTGCGTTGAAATAGTCTCAAGGTTTATTTAACCAATTCAATAGTTAGGTAGGGATTCTGCAATAACTCCCTAATTTGATTATAGGCGAGAATCGGTTGAAATCAATAAGCTTCTCGTAAAGAAGAGGAATTTACTATTAAGGTTAAATAAAAAAAGGGACATTTAATTGTCCCTGCAAATTTAGCCTGCAACAATTACGCTGTTCGGTTGACGATTTGGCCTGTGCCATCCAATGAGCTGTTTTGGATCATTTTTACAAGAGCAGCAGCCTGCGCTTCTTGTTGATCCATCTGTGTCTTCATGACAGCCATTGAAATTTGGCTCATCACCTGTGTATTCTTACGGTTGGTGAACGAGCTGGCCAGAACGTCTTCCATGGATGTGCCTGAAATAACCATATTAAATGTATCGGCAGTATTTCTGAAAAGTTAAATCACTTTGTGCTATAAATGGATTAAGAATATCGACTCATCAATGATCGTATCAACCGTACTTTTTATTTGGAGAATTCCTGTTGCCACAAACCCCTTTTTGGAAAATCAAACCACTAGACCAGCTCTCACCAGAAGAGTGGGAATCTTTGTGTGATGGCTGCGCCAAATGCTGTCTGATCAAATTTGAAGACGAAGACACGGGGCGGATTTATCACACCAACGTGGTGTGCGAACTGCTTGAGATCTTCCATTGCAAATGCACCCGCTATGCCGAACGTTCGGTGCTGGTTCCTGAATGCCTGACCCTGGATGCCACCCTGGCCGGCAGCTTAAAATGGATGCCTGACACCTGCGCCTACCGCCTGCTGGCTGAAGGCAAGTCCCTTCCCCTCTGGCATCCGCTGGTCAGCGGCGACCCAAAATCTGTACATCAAGCCGGCATGTCCGTGCGCGGTAAAGTGGTCTCGGCTAAAAATGTGGACCCTGACGATCTGCCCGATTATGTAATTGATGATGACTAATTTTTTTTGTCAACGGAAAATCCTTGAGTTGAGACCACCGTCCTGACTGGCAGTAACTACTTGATTCCCTTTGACAAGGCTGGTTTGAAACTGTTTCTCACCCGGTACTGCAGTCCAGCCACTTAAAACCATTGGCAGCGGATCTCCTGCACCGATCCACTCTCCTTTATACTTGCGGGCAAAATGCACATGGGTCCCTGTCGCAAGTCCGCCTTCGCATGAAGGGTGGCCGATGGGATCATCCAAACTTACCCGGGTTCCGACAGCGATACTATCCTGCCTGGCTATATGCATGTAGAAAAGTTCCCACCCTGTTTTCATTAATAGTTGATCTTCGAGTGCAATGACCACTATATTATTTGAGGATCTAACGACCTCTCCGGCTGCAGCTGAAAGCACCCATGCCCTTGAAGTAGAACATCTGGGCTCACCAGTAATAGGCGCAAAATCCAATGCACCTGAAGGCGTGCCAGAATTCCAATCCACATGCAATCCACCGGTCAAAGCCCATTCCTCACCAGGTGAAAAAGGTAATTCAAGTAAAGGAGTTTGAAGCCCTCCTGGAAAAATCGGTTCAACACTTGCTGCTCTTTGCCAGTAATCACCAAATAATTGTTGATAAAACAATATGAAATTATTCGGTCCAAAAAGATTTTCTTCCCATGCATCATAAGGATAAATTTGAGCAAAAAAGTATTGCAGCGCAACCGAACCAGCATTCAGCTGCGGCTGAATGTGTAATACGCTGCCATTAAAAAAAGTGAGCGAATTGATTCGGCCTTCCCTCCAGCCGTAATACCCTTTATTGAGCAGTTTTGCTGCCAGGGAACATTCCAGATAAAAACCGGTGTACTCAGAAAAATGAAAGCCCAATGGATAAGTACTGTCAATGGTTGCGGGTACACTGGTCACCCAATGAGACCGAAAATCGATCACTGCCAGTAATAAGCGGGGATTTATTGAAGTGTTTTCGGCAACCCGTTTCACGATTTCAGCACCTGTTAAGAGTTCGTCTCCCACCTGCTGCTGGAAATTTGCCAGATACCCCCCTGATGCGAGCACGAAATTCTGAATGTCAAATTCTTCAGCACTTGGAGAAAAAATCACTTCACTGTCTGGAAGAAATACTTTCGTAGAATAATCCAATTCTGAAATATTTGGAATTTGTAGAAGCTGTCCTGGAGTGATCATTCTTGATGAATCAAAGGAACTGTCGGAATACACCTGACCAGGTTCTACACCAAAATGTTTCGCCACTGAAAATAAAGTGTCTCCAGACTGGGCGTAATATTGAAACTTCCCATCAACTACACTCAGTGGGGTCTGAATTAGCTCAATATAAGATATTGAAGAACTTGATGGATTTTCAATCACTGAGGTTGGAGTTTGAAACGGATGGTCAGTCGGAAAAGGAATCTCACTTGCATAATCGCGGGGTTTTGGAAAAGGAAAATTACACCCGACGACTACAATAAAAACCATCATCAAACAAACTAACTTTTTTCTTTTCAAATTAAACATCCTACCCATAAGCATACTTCACAATAATCATACTTTTTAAACTCATTATACAGACACTCCAACCCGGTAAGGATAATTATCCATGTCAATCATCCAGACAACCTGCGCTAAAACCCAAAACAGGAATATAATAACGTTCAGACCATCCCTCCCTGCGGGGAGCTAATCTTAAGGAGAATAACATGATCGTTACCACGAAAGAACTGTTTAAAGCCGCTTACGGCAAGTATGCCATTGGTGCCTACAACATCAACAATCTGGAACAGGCCATGGGTCTCTTCCGCGGATGTGTTGACAGCCAGGCTCCCTTTATCATCCAGATCAGTAAGGGCGCACGCAGCTATACGCATAAAATTATGCTCGAAGGCCTCATCCGCTCTGCTGACCAGGTCTTTCCAGATGCCATTTTTGCCGTCCATCTTGACCACGGCGATGAAGAAACCTGTTACGACTGCATCAACAGCG
The DNA here is from genome assembly GCA_964597505.1 of uncultured Anaerolinea sp. Taxonomy (GTDB): domain Bacteria; phylum Chloroflexota; class Anaerolineae; order Anaerolineales; family Anaerolineaceae; genus UBA6107. The sequence continues at coordinate 129,291 of CAZQXI010000006.1, forward strand.
GATTCTATTCCTCCGTTATGATCGACGCCTCCGCCGAACCATTCGAAAAGAACGTCGAGATCACCAAACGTGTCGTTGACGCCGCCCACAAAAAGGGCATCGTCGTCGAAGCCGAACTCGGCCAGCTTGGTGGTGTTGAAGAACATGTTCAGGTGGATGAAGCCAACGCCAAACTCACCGACCCCAAACAGGCAGCAGAATTCGTCAAACAAACCGGCTGCGACTCACTGGCTTGTGCCATCGGCACCAGCCACGGCGCTTTTAAATTCAGCGGTTCACAGGGCCTGCACTTCGACGTCCTCGAACAGATCCAAAAGGTGCTGCCCAACTTCCCGCTGGTCATGCACGGTTCCTCTTCCGTGCCCCAGGATGAGGTGGAACGCATCAACGCCGCTGGCGGCAAGCTCGCCGGCGCCAAGGGTGTGGATCCCACTCAATTCAAACGCGCGGCAGAACTCGGCGTCACCAAGATCAATATCGACACCGACGGCCGTCTGGTCTGGACCCGTGTTCACCGCGAATACTTCCTCGAAAAACCAGAAAACTTCGACCTCCGCCCTGTTGGCAAGATCTTCATGACCGAATATGCCAAGTTCATTGAACAGAAGAACAATTATCTAGGCAGCAATAACCAGATCGATGCCGTTCGCAAAATTCTCAGCAAGTAATTAGTCAAGCACACAAAACCCCCGCAGTTATTTTATAAACTGCGGGGGTTTTTCTTTGTTTAATTGAAGAATTTTCAAAATTCTATGTTTAATATTAATTCAAACTTGCAGCAAATTGCTGGCCAAACTCAAAGCAGCGGTCAACGGTCTCGCCATCGGGAGCCCATTTTTCACGCAAACCTTCGTTGACCACCTCAAAGCCAGCCTCATCCAAACGGGATGAGATGAGTCTGACGGCTTCACCGCTCCAGCCGTAACAGCCAAAAGCCGCCGCCTTTTTATTTTTAAACTTCATACCGCGCATTTCTTCCAATACCGCCGCCACGTCGCGCAGCATGCCGTTGTTGACCGTGGACGATCCGATCAGCACCGCCTTGGATTTGAACATTTCAGTCATCAAATCCGTTTTATCCATCCGGGCCAGGTTGTACAGCTTAACCGTCATCCCGGGTGCGGCATTCACAATGCCTTTCACGATCACTTCCGCCATCTGGCGTGTTCCATCCCACATGGTATCGTAGGCCACTGTGATCTGATCCTCGGCATAATTCTCCGCCCACTTCAAATATTGATCGACGATTTGCAGCGGTTCGCTGCGCCAGATCACCCCATGGCTCGGGCAGATCATATCAATTGACAGGTTCAACGCTTTAAGCTCATTGATTTTTTTGGTCACTGCCGGATTGTATGGCGTGAGGATATTGGCATAATACTTCATGGCTTCCTGGAACAGTTCGGCTTGATCCACCAGGTCGTTGTAAAGACATTCAGAAGCGAGGTGCTGTCCAAATGCATCGTTGCTGAAGAGGATATTATCGCCGGTCAGGTAAGTCATCATGGTATCCGGCCAGTGCAGCATGGGGGCTTCAATGAAAACCAGTTCCTTGGACCCAAGACTCAAGCGCTCACCAGTTCTGACCACATGATAATTCCAATCCTTGTGATACTGTCCGCGCAGTGATTTCTCACCGTTGGCCGTACAATAGATAGGGGTGTTAGGGATATGCCGCATCAGTTCGGGCATAGCGCCGCTGTGATCCACTTCGCCATGGTTAATAACGATGTAATCGATTTTTTCAAGCGGAATTTCGTTTTTCAGATTTTCAACGAATTCCTTGTCAAAGGGCATCCAGACCGTATCGATTAAGACCGTTTTTTCATCGCGGATCAAATAAGCGTTATAGCTGGAACCTTTGTGGGTTGAATATTCTTCTCCATGGAACTTCCGCAATTCCCAATCGATTTTTCCCACCCACTTGCAGTTTGCATTTATTTGGATCGACATTTTTCCTCTGTGCTATGTTATTGATATTTATACTCCCTCAGGAGTCTTTTTCGGAATTTTTGAATTCAGAATGATTATAGTCCCCATAAATAAAGATTTAATCAAAATTAGCTTAAAATTTTTAAAGGGTGTTGACTTTTGAATTCCAAAGTCGTAAGATGTTTGAATACTAACACATTATGACATCACTTCACCTTGTTTACCTTTACTTTGTCGTTCTCATGCTTGCGACCATTTGGTTTATCTCAAGCTTTTTTACGGTTAGGATGGCAAAACAACAGGGTTAGAAATTTTCAAGAGTTTACCCGAAGCCACCTGACCAAAATCAGGTGGTTTTTTTTCTTCTAAACGAAGAATGGTGAAAGATTCAAGGAGGTGCAGCAATCATCAAACAAAATTTTTTGGTTTACCTGCAATCTATCGCTCAACAAAAATTTACTAAGGAGAAATACACATGAAAGCAATGAAGTTTTTAGCAGTTTTTATGGTTTTAGCAATGCTCCTGGCCGCTTGCGGTCAAGCAGCAGCTACCGAAGCACCCGCCGCCGCGACTGAAGCCCCCGCCGCTGCCACTGAAGCCCCTGCGGCTTCCGGTGCCCCCGAAGCATGTGCCGATGCCCTCGGTTGTGCAGTCTTCGAAGCTGGTGACGTCATCAAGATCGGTATGGGCGCCCCCATGACCGGTGGAAATGCCAGCTATGGTATTGACATCTCACAAGGTGCAACCATCGCCATGTCCGACGCCGGCGATATCGAAGGTTGGACCTTCGCTCTGGATGCCCAGGATGATGGTGGTACCGCTGAAGGCGGCGCTGCAGTTGCCAACAAATTCGTGGCTGATCCCACGATCGTTGCAGTTGCCGGCCACATCTTCTCTGGTGCAACCGCCGCTGCCGAACCTATCTACAATAAAGTCGGCATCCCCATGCTCTCCCCCTCAGCCACCAATCCTGCTTTGACCACCACTGGTTCAACTGTCTTCAACCGCATCGCCTTCACCGATCTGAACCAAGGCAACAATGCAGCTGATTACATTTACAACACCCTGGGTGTCAAGAAATTGGCCGTACTGCACGATGGTTCTGACTATGGTAAGGGTTTGGCCGACATCGTTGCTGCCCAGTTCGTTAAAGACGGCGGCGAAGTTGTGATCGAACAAGCCATCACCCCCGGCGAAACCGATTACTCTGCAGTCCTCTCCACTGTTGCTGCCAAGACCCCCGATGCTGTTTACTTCGGTGGTTACACCGCTGAAGGCGCCGTGCTCGTCAATCAAATGAAAACCACTGGTCTCGACAAAGCCATCTTCTTTGGCTGCGATGGCACCTACGGCGAAGATTTCTTGACCCGCACCGCTGCCAATGGCGAAGGTGCTTATGCCTCCATCGCCCCTGCCAGCCCCGATAGCGATGCCAAAACCACTTTCAACGCTGCTTATCTCGAGAAATTCGGTAAAGAAGCCGGTTCCTTATCCCCCTACACCTGGGCTGGATACGATGCCGCCGCCGCTTTGGCCGCTGCTGTGAAACAGGTTGCTGTTGTTGCTGACGGCAAACTCTATGTTCCCCGTGCTGCCCTGGTTGCAGCTGTCCGTGGACTCACCAACTATGTTGGTCTTTCCGGAACTTTCTCCTGCCAGGAAAATGGCGAGTGCAACGTTGATAAACCCCAATTCGTTGTGGTTAAAGACGGTGCCTGGACAAACGCTGAATAGTTTTTAATGCTGCACCATCAGGCTGGGGAGGTTTTTCCTCCCCAGCCTATTCTACAGAATATCGAAAGGCAGCCCGCCTATGAACGACCCTTCTTCTGTTCCCCTTACGCCTAAGGGGAAAAACACTCTTCAGACCAATACGAATACTGCTGTTAAAAAGATACAATCTTTTCAAAACAGCAAATTTATGAAACTGCTACGTCCGATTTTGGGAGTGGTGGTTTCATTGTATATCGTATTTCGACTTTACCAGGTGCTCGTTGTTCAACATGAATACGGCGCCGATACCTGGACTCGATTGTTGATTTCAGGTTTGATCATCGGCGGTGTTTATGCCCTGATCGCCATCGGCTACACCTTAGTTTACGGTATTTTGTTTATGATCAACTTCGCTCACGGCGAAGTTATGATGTTTGGAGCTTATGCCGGTTTATATTCGTTTTGGGCTTTTAAGATCATACAGATACCCGGTGATCCTCCGACAAATTTCTTGAACGCGTATCCAATTCTCGCAATTATCCTGGCATTCCTTATTGGTATGACGGTATCTGCCACACTTGGCTATTTCCTTGAAAAAATCGCCTACCGTCCCCTCAGAAAAGCACCTCGCCTGGTACCTCTCATCAGTGCCATCGGTGCTTCCATTTTTCTGCAAAATGCCGCCATGTTGTTATTTAGTCCTCAACTGCGCGACGTGACCAATCCTGACATTTTACGCCGTGGTGCCGGCTGGACAATCGTGATCAATGGCAGCAATGTCATCCTGCCTTACACCGGTGTTTTCACTTTTATTCTATCCGTCCTCTTATTGGTCGGTCTTTACATTCTGGTGCGTAAATCCAAATTAGGCCGCGCCATGCGCGCCACAGCTTTGGATAAGAAAACTGCAGCCCTGATGGGTGTGGATGTTGACAGCACCATCAGCCGCACCTTCATCATCAGCGGCGCCCTGGCGGGTGCAGCCGGTGTTATGTGGGGCATCCATAACGGTCTGGTCTATTATTTTGTTGGGTTCATCCCGGGCATCAAAGCTTTTACAGCTGCTGTTTTGGGCGGCATTGGTAACCTGCCCGGCGCCATGGTGGGTGGTCTGCTCCTTGGCATCGTTGAATCCATGGGGCCTGCTGCTCTTGGCATCGACTTCCAGCTTAAAGATGTCTTATCCTTCTTGATCTTGATCTTTGTGCTCACCTTCAGACCCTCAGGCTTGCTGGGTGAAGTGCTTTCGGAGGAAAAAGTATGAAGTCACTTATCCGTCAAAGCATTCGCACCGGTGTCACCTTTGGGATCGTTCAGATTTTCTTCATCCTGATCGCTTTCAATACCATGGTTGGCATCATGCTTGCCAAAGTTTCAGGCATAAAAAACCCTGGTGAAATTCCCGCTCCCAAGTTTTTGATCGCTTACACCATCTTGATGGGCCTTTGGGTTGGAATATCTGCCTTGAGTAAAAAGAGATCGCTGCCAATCGGACAAAAGATCCTGGCAGGTTTATCAGCCAGCTTGACCTCGGCTATCCTGGTCGGTGTGCTGGAAATCGGTATGACGGCCATCTTGGTCAACAAGGTTTTCATCCGCGATTTTCTAACCGTCCTTTCGTTTGATTTCATTAAGGCTACTTTGTTCGGATTGACACCCACCATGGGGATCTTGGTCACCATGGGTGCCATAATGCTGGGCAGCTTGATTGCAGTTGGTTTAAACATCGTCGCCAATCTGCATGCCGTTCAGGAACATTGGAAAAAAGACCTGGGATTCATCAAAAACCTGACCGAAAAAATCCAACGCGCCATCCGTGGCAAGTACCATCTCATCTGGCAGATCGTCGGCATCAGTCTTCTGGCTGTAGCCGTCATCTTCATCCCGATGAAGTGGGGCTCCTACTGGAATTATGTGTTCGGAACCGTCGGTCTGTATGTCATCCTTGGACTTGGTTTGAACATCGTTGTCGGCCTCTCAGGCCAACTGGTGCTGGGATATATCGCCTTCTTCGCCATTGGCGCTTACACCATGGCGCTGCTCAATGCACCTGAACCTCACAATTTGATGTGGGGGTTCTGGCCTGCGCTGCTCCTCGGTGTAATCCTGGCTGCCCTGTCAGGTATCTTGCTGGGCTTGCCCATCATGCGCCTGCGCGGAGATTACCTTGCCATCGTCACCCTTGGCTTTGGCGAAATCATCCGCATTTTACTAAAAAGCGATGTGCTCACCGATTTCACCGGCGGTCCGCGCGGCATTCAGAATATCCAAGGCCCGTCTTTGTTTGGAAAGCCGTTTAACTCAGAAGTGGACTTTGTCTATCTGATCATCGCGGGTGTCATTTTGGCGAGTTTTGTCTACAACCGTCTGCAGCAATCCCGCACTGGTCGCGCCTGGTTGGCCATTCGCGAAGACGAAACGGTTGCCCGCGCCAGCGGTGTGGATACCATTAAGTACAAACTCCTGGCATTGGCCATCGGCGCGGCTTTTGCCGGTCTTGCCGGCGGCATTTACGCCAGCCGCAACCAGTTCACCGGTCCGGATGAACACGCCCTGATGGCCTCCATCAACGTGCTCAGTCTTATCATCGTGGGCGGCATGGGCAACATCCCCGGCACGATCTTGGGTGCCTTTACGCTTAAGGGGCTGCCCGAAATTCTGCGCGAATTTGCCAACTTCCGTCTGCTGGCATTTGGCGCCTTGTTGGTCTTCATGATGCTCTCCCGCCCTGAAGGGTTAATCCCCTCACATCGGCCAAACTACGATAAACCCAACGAAGCATCGGGTGAATCAAAAAAGAAGGAGGTGCCCCATGACAAATAACATCATCCAGGTACAGGGCGTCTCAAAGATCTTTGGTGGCTTGACCGCGGTTAACAACGTTAATCTCGATATCGCCGAGGGGTCGATCTACTCCATCATTGGACCCAATGGCGCAGGCAAAACCACCCTGTTCAACTGCATTTCAGGGTTTTACGTTCCAGATCACGGCACGGTGCTCTTTCAAGGCGTTGCTCTGAATGGACGTTCCACAGACACCATTGCCTCCCTTGGCCTCTCCAGAACTTATCAAAACATCAGGCTCTTCACGAACCTGACTGCCGTTGAAAATGTATTGGTCGGCCAACAACCTCGCTTGCGCGAGACCTGGGTTGAATCCATCATTCGCACCCGCCGAAGCCGCAATGAAGAGCAAACTTCACTGGCAGAAAGTTTCAAGTGGCTCGAGTTTGTCGGACTCAGCGAGTTCGCCAATTCGATTGCCGGCGATCTGCCTTACGGTGCTCAGCGTAAACTGGAAATCGCCCGCGCTCTTGGCAGCAAGCCTTCTCTGCTGCTGCTGGATGAACCCACCGCGGGTATGAATCCACAGGAAACGCTTGAAATGACCGCCCTCATCCGCAGTCTGCGTGACAAGTTCAATATAACCATCATTTTGATCGAACATGACATGCACGTGGTAATGGGCATCTCGGATTACATTTCGGTTTTGGATTTCGGCAACAAGATCGCCGAAGGTAAACCGGAAGAAATTCAGCACAATGAACGTGTGATCGAAGCCTATCTTGGACCTGGCGGAGCGGCGCTGGCGCAAAAATACCGCAAGAAGAAGGTCTCATGATCCTAAATGTAGATAACATCAGTGTTAATTACGGCGCGATTAACGCGCTGCGTGACATCAGCTTCACCCTGAATGAAGGTGAGATCGTGGCATTGATCGGCGCAAACGGCGCCGGAAAGTCAACCAGCCTCAACACGGTTTCAGGTTTGCTGCGCCCCACCACTGGAAAAGTGGAATACCTGGGCAGCGACATCACCACCGTCACCCCACAGGCAATCGTGAACCTGGGCATCATCCAGGTTCCTGAAGGCCGAAAAATCTTTGCCAAAATGAGTGTCTGGGAAAACCTCGAAATGGGCGCCTATACAGTCAAAGACAGAAAGGTGATCCAGGAACGCTACGAAATGGTTTATCAGAAATTTCCGCGTTTGAAAGAACGCCGCAATCAACCTGGCGGCACCCTTTCTGGCGGCGAGCAGCAAATGCTTGCCATCGCCCGCGGACTGATGGCTGGTCCCAAGGTGCTGCTGCTGGATGAACCTTCCATGGGTCTCTCCCCGATCCTGGTGGAACAGATCTTTGACATTATTCAAGAGATCAATAAAACCGGCACCAGTATCCTGCTGGTGGAGCAAAATGCGCTGATGGCGCTGGCCATTGCTGACCGTGGATATGTACTGGATACCGGACGCATTGTGCTGCAAGGCGACGCGGATGATCTGCTGCATAACCCCACGGTGATCAACGCTTACCTTGGCGGCGAAACCACAGATTAGAAATAACTAAAATTGATAAAAGAGACAGGAGTTTAATTCTCCTGTCTCTTTTTATATTTCAGATTTGATTACGGTAGTAAATTCACTTGGTTTCGATATCTACCCAGCAAAGCTTGTTAATTATCAATGGTTAGTTTGAACGTATTGACAACCATCTGAAGTGCCTGAGCCATTTCAGCAAGTGATTGGGCAGAAGCCGTTACTTCTTCAACCTGTGCACTCATTTCTTCTGCGCTGGCGCTAACTTCTTCAATGGCAGCACTGTTTTCTTCGCTGACACTGGCAATGCTTTCCACCGCTTGAGAAACTTCTGACGAATTGGCTGCCATTTCTTCGGTGGAAGCGGTGTTTTCTTCAATAACGGCTGAAACTGAATCAACTGAACTTACCAATGCTTCTGAAGCTATTTTCATCTTTTCTGATGCTTCTGAGGCTTCAAGTGCCTGTTTATTTACTGCCTCGGCTGCATTTAAAATCTCATTTAAAGCTTGACCGGCTTCATTGGCATTGGATAACCCGATTTCCATCTCTTTTGTGCCTTCAGCCATGGCTTTTACAGCTTCGGCAACTGTCGTGAGAATGCCATTAATCAAACCGCCGATTTCTTTGGTGGCAAGTGAAGATCTTTCAGCTAATTTTCTAACTTCGTCAGCAACCACGGCGAAACCTTTACCGTGCTCTCCAGCACGTGCAGCTTCAATGGCTGCATTAAGAGCCAGTAAGTTCGTTTGAGATGCGATATCTTCAATGGTTTCCACGATCTGTCCGATCTCTTCAGACCGTTTACCCATTTCTTCAACCTTCTCAGCGGAGATACCAACTTTTGCTTTGATGTTTTGCATTCCCGTCAGGGTACGTTCAACAGTAAGTGCACCTTTTTCGGCAGCTTCTGAGGCTGTAAGTGAACCCGAAGAAACGGCTGTGGCGTTACTTGCCACCTGGTTTATTGAGTTGCTAATCTCCTCTGTTACAGCAGACGCCTGGGCTATGGAACGACTTTGTTCCTGTGCTCCTCTTGCCACGCCATCTATTGCAAGCGTCATTTGTTCGACTGCAGATGCAGTTCTATTAATGGAAGAAGCCTGATCGGCTGTACCCTTGGCAATTTGTTGTACAGTGGCTGCAATCTGGTTGGTAGCCTGTCCTGCCTGGTTGGCAGCATTGGCTAATTGCTGAGAAGCTGCGCTTAAGTTGGTAACATTCAGGGCTACATTTCCAATTGCCGTGCGTAAATTTGTAACCATATCAACAAAAGCAATACCAAGCTCATCATTTTCCGACTTGGGTTGAGGACTAACCGTAAGGTCATTTGCAGCAATAATTTTGGCAACTCCAGCCCTATCTTGCATGTAACCTATGATGCCGCTGAACGATTTGCCGATATCACCTATCTCATCTTTACGGTATGTGATCTGGTCTTTTTCTTTCTCGGTCATATCGCGTGCCAGATCGCCGACAGAAAGCTGTTTGCCCGCCTTTACTAGAACAGCCAATGGTTTTGTGATGGAATTACTGATAAATATTGCCAAGAATAACACAGCAATTATTGAGACAATGACAATAATGATCGATGTCATTGCCATCTCATTAACAGCAGCATTTGCTTCAGCAACGTCCTTTTCAACAATCAACCCAAGATTGAGTTCTGGAATCCAGGTATAATGCCCCAATACCATAATTCCGCGATAATTTTTATAAATCGCTTTGCCTGAGATGCCTGCCATCAGATCCATCACTGCCTTTGATTCCACTTTTACTTCCAATTCAGGACGTTCAACAAACAATCCGGCAGCCTTCATTTCATCTGTGAACCTTGGTGCACTTACCAAATACCCATCCTGATTGATTAAATAGGCGTCAGAAGTTTCACCAACAAATGCTTTTGATAATAATTCCTGGAACGTTGTAACTGGCACCACAATTCCAATCACCCCAACAACTTTGGTTCCTTTAATAATGGGTTCTGCAAAGACAATAATTGGATTGCCAGTTGCTTTGGAAATCAGTATATCGGAGATTGCTGTTTTTCCTGTAAGGGCTTCATCCATGTAAGCACGAGAAGACAGATCAAGTGTTGATCCATCATTAGTGGCAATAGAAATCTTGTTGGTACCCGTCAAGAAGATGGTTTCATACGAACCCCAATCCTCGTAATACTGATCGATTGCTGCTTTCGCAGTCACTGGATCCATGGAGTTAATACGGGCAATACCAGCTAGTGTTTTTACATCCTGAATACGTTCTTCTGACCATGTGACTAAGAAACTTTGAACTTGATCTTCAACAAGGTTTTGCGTTTCGTCAACAAGACCTGATAGTACCACGCTAGTTCTGGTATAACTAATCACACTGCTAACAAGGATAGGCACAAGACCTATGATCAACATAAACGACAAAAGTTTTACCCGCATTCGAATATTGTTAATTATCCTGGCCATTTAGCACTCCTGTTTGTAATTCCAATAATTGTCTATAGAAATTGGCATCTATTCATCAGTAATAATTACTTGAGCACAATAGACATTACTTTCGTATTAACAATAACATTACGGGGATAAAAACTAATAAACTTAATATAAAAACCAGTGAAAGGGAAAAATAAATAATTTTCCTGGTAATTGGTCTAATCACCAGGAATAGGCAAATCTTTTAAACAATATTGTGATTAAAAGTGATAAGAACCTTATTGGCTCTGTCGGTCTTTCAATGCCAGGTCGATCTCTGCCAAGAGTTGCTGCCATAATTCAGGCGTTATTTTTTTACAAGTGGCAAAAAGCTGTTTCACTGGAGCAAGAGGCTGTGAGAATGCCAGCTCCTGCACTTTATCCGGACAAATAAATGGGGTTTGAAAGGCGTTCATGGCATCCCCTTCAACTGGCATCAACCAGTTGCTGGTAGCCAACCCCCACTCCACAAATTCAATGATCTTTTGCCATGGATACTTGCGGGCTTCCATCAAAACGGAATAGACAACATTGCGAACGCTGTTATCTCCTTGCACGGCAAAGAATTGCCCCGCAGAAAAGAGGATGGCAGATTCGAGCGTATACCCGTTCCAACTGGGAGGCTGACCGATTGGCCGCAAGAATATCCGGTATGAAGATGTAGATGAAAACAACTTTTTTTTCTGTTCACGCAGAATAACTTCGAGTGCACCTTCTTCCTCATTTGCGAGGATGGCGGCGGCGGTCATCATCACTGCCAGGTAATGGCCGTTTACCATGCCATCGCTGCATAACAGTTGATGTCCGTTAGACTCCACTTCTGGAGCAAATTTGTCTCCATTAAGTAGAATCAGTTCGCTGGGCGTAAAAGGTGAATCAGTTAATTTCATGCCAATCCTTGATCCATCAAACTGTTCAGTTTTGATTATCTCAATTCTACTTGAAAATGAAGAATCTACAACCATAATTCTTTTTTGTGAAATTAATCTATTTTGGTAGTAATCGTCTTATGTGAACCTTTTTCTCGGTATAATTTATGCACATTTCATTGCCAAATCAATTACAGTTACAGTAAACTCTGTTCAGCAGAAAATGGAACATTATCGGTTAAGGGTATCAATGCTAGAAAACATTAGTGGTTCACACAATTGGATGGAATTTCTCCCTCAAATGCAGGTCATATTTGATCAACTAAATGATGCTGTTTTCATGGTTGATCAAAAAGGAATTATTATCCTTTTGAATCAATCTGCCTGTAATCTTTCTGGTTATGGGTATTCAGAAATGATTGACAAACCCATCCAGGCATTCATACTTGGTCACCCTGACCTTTCTCAAACCGAAAAACATCGGATTCAATCAAATCTGGCAGATATTGATACTCTAACTTCAAAAATTTTTCCGAAATATCATACCGAAATGCTTTCCAAAGATGGAAATAAAGTTTCGGTTGAAGTCACTCATATTCATTTTCCTAGTAGTATGAATAACTTCTCATGTGTCATCGCAAGAAATATTTCAGATAAAGTATTATCTGATACCATGCGAGAGATCAGCTCAACACTTTCATCTTCCTTAAAACAGGAGGAAGTATTTGATTTGCTGTTGGTCGAATTGTATAAACTAATTCCATACGACGGCGGCAATGTAATGTTGTTGAACGGTGAAACCCTGCAGGTGGCTCGAACTTATGGGTACGAGAAATACGGACAAGAAGTAGCGGATATTGCCAGGAATTTCCATTTCAACATTGGAGAAATTGGTGAACTTAAAGATGCCATGTATGACCACCAACCCATCATAGTTAAAGACATCCTTGACTTTCCCAATTGGATTAATAATCAATCTCCTGTTCAATTTCGAAGTTGGCTTGGATATCCCATCGTAATCGATAATAAAGTGGATGCCATCATTTCACTCGATAAAGTGGAGCCTAATTTCTTTAATGAAGAGCACGCATCCATACTAACAATTTTCTCAAATCAGGCGGCTTCTGCCATCAAGAATGCCCGGCTTTTTGAGGAGGAAGTTAAACGAATTCAACAATTGGATGGACTTCAATCCACTTTGGCCGCCATCAACTCTCAATTGGAACTGAAAACCTTGTTAAAGGAAATCGTGGTCAAAGCCATTGATCTGCTTGATGCCTCCAATGGTGAATTGGCAATGTATGATCCTCAAGAGGATCGGCTTAAAATCTTGGTGTCACAAAATTTTGATGAAGATTATCCTGAACAAATCATTCAGTCAAACAAGAACTTACTGAACAAGGTTGCCTCTACCAGGGAACCGATCAGAGTTGATCGTTTATTCGGTTATTCAGAATTCTCCCAAGACTCCAGTTTTTTGGGAGACCATTCCGGTATCGCTGTTCCTCTGTTGGCAGGCGAAAAGTTATTAGGTGTTTTGGCCATAGTTGATCTTAAAACAAACAAAATATTTTCTGACTCAGACATCGCCTTACTTAAAACTTTTGCACAACAAGCTACAATTGCGATCAACAATTCTCAACTATATGAAGACGCAAACCGCAGGGCAGAAGAAGCCGAGACCATGCGAAAAGTGGGGTCTGTGGTTACATCAAGCTTAAATCAGGGGCAGGCAATTAATTCGATCCTTGAACAACTGGCTTTGGTGGTTCCATATGAAAGCGCCGCGGTTTTGCTCCAACGGAAGGACTATTTAAACATCGTTGGCAGTCGTGGACTCTCGCCTTTGGTTCAATTGCAAGGAAGAAAACTTCCATTGGCAAACAAGAGTCCTGCGACCGATGTGTACCTGCAAAAACGCCCCATCAATATTCCTGATATCGCTGAGAATTATCCTGAATTTATTAATGAAACCGGAATGGGATCTGAAATCAGATCATGGCTTGGCGCTCCCCTGATCATCAAAGAACGCTGCCTTGGGATTCTTTCGTTGCACTCAAATCAGGTAGGCCATTTCAGTCAGGATCATTTGCGATTAATTTCTGCTTTTGCGGACCATGTCGCCATCGCCCTCGAAAACGCCCAGTTGTATACAGATACCGCCCGTGCTGCCGATCGGTTTATGGCCTTATACCAACTCAGTCAGATCATCAGCACCAACATAAAAACCGCCGATATTTATCCATCCATCCATCAGGCAGTTTCAGAATTGATGATTACTGAGTTTTTCTGTATTTCACTTTACGATTCAACCGCTCAAACCATCACAGATGTGTATATGGTTGACAATGGTCAACCCCAAAAACTTACAACTCGACCACTTGAAAAAGGTCTTTTCTCAACGGTATTAAAAAGTGGAAAATCACTTTTATATCACTCTTTTGATTCTGCTGCGGCCGAAGAGATCGGAGCAGTCATGGTGGGTGACAATACCACCTCAGACATTTCTCAATCCATCCTGGTTGTGCCATTAAAAATAGGATCAAAAAGCATCGGCATTATCTCGGCCCAAAGTTACAAGCCTAGTATGTATACAAATGCAGATCGAGAAACCCTGGAATTATTGGCAGCCAATGTTGCCATTGCAATTGAGAATGCCCGTCTTTTTGACGAGGTTCAAAAACTGGCGATCACTGATCCACTCACCCATTTGTATAATCGGCGAAAATTTGAAGAAGCCGCCTCAAAAGAATTTGACCGTTCACGTCGTTATAACCGTCCTTTATGCGCCATCATGATTGATCTGGATCAGTTTAAAGCGGTGAACGATACCTATGGCCATCTCGTTGGTGATCAAACCCTGGCTGCGGTGGCCGACCTTTGCCAAAAGAATATTCGAAACATTGATATACTGGCTCGCTATGGCGGTGAAGAATTTGTGATTATCCTGCCAGAAACCACGGCCAACCAGGCGTTTTTATCAGCCGAGCGACTGAGAAATGATTGTGAAACCACCAAAATAGAAACAGTTCAAGGACCGATTTCGTTAACCATCAGTCTGGGATTGGCTGATCTCAATAAAACCTGCAAAACCCTCGAAGAGTTGCTTGACCGTGCTGACCAGGCGCTCTATGAATCAAAACGGACTGGAAGAAACAAATCTACCATTTGGACAGTTCATCTATCCCACCCTTTACATCAGCATTAATCCGTACTTGAAATGGCAGTTAAAAAAGAGTAAAGTAAATAAGTAATTATTTCGACAGGTATATGTCTATGATTAGTAATATTTCTTCAGTTTCCACTCAAAAAGACCATGCAATGGTTAATGCATATGCCCGTGGAAATAACGTTGACAATAACCGCCTGAAGGAAGAAACCAATACCCGGGTTGTAAATAAAGAAAATTCCCAATCCACCAGGGTCACCATCTCTGAAGAAGCTATCAAAAAGTTGGAGATGGAAAAATCTCAAGCTGCTTCAGGCACAACAGGCTCGTCGCAAGAAACGACACTTTCTTCTGAAGAACAAAACCAGGTCGCGGATTTAAAAGCCCGAGATCAAGAAGTTCGCACCCATGAAATGGCGCACATGATGGTCGGAGGCAGTCTGGTACGCAAGGGAGCAAGTTATCAATATCAAACCGGCCCTGACGGTCAGCGTTACGCAGTGGGCGGTGAAGTATCCATCGATTCAAGTGCAGTTTCAGGGGATCCATCTGCCACGATCCGCAAGATGCAACAGGTCAAACGGGCAGCCCTGGCGCCGGCCGAACCCTCCAGCCAGGATCGGGCAGTAGCTGCAGCCGCTGCCAAAACCGAAGCTGCCGCCCGTCAGGAACTAATGCAGCAAACAAATACAAGCTCAACAGCTTCTGCAGAGTGATCTTTTTGAAATCAAGTATCGGACACAATAATATTGTGTCCGATTTTTTTTAACCCTCTTGACAACGGGAAAAATCTGCCTATAATCAATAATTATTATACAGTAGAGTATTTATTATGTCTGTCCGTCACGCTCTCTTAGGTCTGCTTGCTCAAAAGCCCCGCTACGGTTATGAACTGTGCGCGGGGTTTACTGCGCTCGTCGGTGGTAAAGATAACTGGGATGTCAAACCTCCCCAGATCTACACCACCCTGGCACGCATGGTGGAATCCGGTTTGGTAACTTTCACGAACCCGGATGACCAGCAAAGCAAGGGTGAATATGCCATCACCCCCAAGGGCCATGATGAACTGATGGATTGGTTCCGAACCAGCGATATTGAAGAGCCACACCAGGATCCCTTCTATCTCAAACTGATGCTCTCGCTGGAATTGGACGAAGTGGACGCCTCGCGGTTGATCATCATCCAACGTGCGGCGCTATATCAAGAACTGCACCGCATCACCGAACAGCGCCAGACGCTTGACCCGCAAAATCAACTGGCTCAAATGCTGCTGATGGATAAATCTGCCATGCACCTTGAGGCTGACCTGCGCTGGCTGGATATGATTGAATCTCGGTTGGATGAAGTTCAACGGCAGCCTGCGCCCAAAGCCGCTTTGCGTCCCCGCGGAAGACCGCCGAGTCAAAACATATGATTTTTTTGAATTTTTTCGTCATTTAAACTAACAAGGAGAAGGAAAATGGCAACAATTGAAGTCAAAAACCTCAGCAAAGTCTATGGCAGCGGAGAAACTAAAGTCACCGCTTTGGACGCAGTGAACCTGGTCATTGAACAAGGACAGTTCGTGGCAGTGATGGGCCCAAGCGGCTGCGGAAAATCCACCCTGCTGCACCTGATCGGCGGCCTGGATCGCCCCACTGACGGCAGTGTATTCATCGAAGGCAGCGATATTTCCAAAATGAGCGACAACACCCTCACCGAACTGCGCCGCCGCAAGATGGGTTTCATTTTTCAGTTCTTTAATCTGATTCCGGTGCTGGATGCGATTGAAAACACCGCCCTGCCCCTGATTTTGGACGGCGTCAAACCTGAAACCGCCCGCACCAAAGCCAGTGAATGGCTAAATCACAATAAGCTGGATGGCCGCGGTAAACACCGACCTGATGAACTCTCAGGCGGACAGCAGCAGCGTGTCGCGATAGCACGTGCCATGGTCTCTGACCCCGTCATCATCCTGGCCGACGAACCGACCGGCAACCTCGACTCCCGCAGTGGAGACGAGATCGCCGCCACCCTGCGCAAGATCGTCACGGATTGGAAACGAACCGTATTGATGGTCACCCACGATCCACGAATTGCAGCCTATGCTGACCGCATCATCTTCCTCAAAGACGGCAAAGTCGTTGATGACACTCTATTGAATGGTTCAAATGGCGACAATGCCAAACGACTCAAAGAGAAAGTAGAGTCATTATGAGAATCCAGTTCTTGTTAGCCTGGCGTTATTTATGGGGCCGCAAACAGCGGATGGTACTGACCACATTGGCTGTAGTCTTTGGCGTCACCCTGCTCTTCGGCTTGAATTCAATGATCCCCTCCATGATGGAAGCATTCCGTCATAACATGGTCACTACGGCCGGGAAAGTGGATATTTCGATCTCAGATGAATCGAATAACCCCTTCGATCAAGCCGTTTTACAGAATTTATCCACCATTGATGGGATCAGCCAATACACGGGCATCCTCACCAAGAATGTCGTGCTGCCTGAATCCATGGGCGGTTCGGTCAACAAACTAACCGGTGCATCGGCCGTTACCGTCACTGGAGTGGATGTCTCCACTGCCCAAACCGTGCGGAACTATACCCTTAAGGAAGGTCGTTTCCTTGAAGCGGGTGATACTTATGCCACTGTGGTTCCACAGCTGCTGTCTGAAAAAATGGACCTGAAGATTGGTGATATATTTCCCATCCCTTCAAGCGAAGGCGTGGCGAATCTGCAAGTGGTTGGTATTTTATCTTTGAGCGCCTCTGCCGGACTCGATGAAATACTTGTTCCCCTACCCGTGGCACAGACCATCCTCAATCTTGATGGAAAAATAAATACGATCGATATTCTGATCAAATCTGGAACCAACCGCGACACCGTCGTGTCTGTCCTCCTGGCAAAATTAGGTCCAAACTTCAAAGATGGGCCGATCCAGGTGGGAGACGAACTCGCCTCTGCGTTGGTGTTGGGCGAATCGATGATGTGGCTTTTCGGCATCATGGCTCTAGCCATGGCAGGTTTCATCATTTTTAACACCTTTAGAACAGTGGTAGCCGAACGACGCCGCGACCTGGGAATGCTGCGCGCCATTGGTGCCTCCAAACGCACCGTGATGGGCTTGATCCTCACCGAATCCCTCATCCAGGGCATTATCGGCACTGCCATTGGGCTGGTGCTTGGTTATTTGATGAGTTCACTCATTTTGATCGGCGTCGGTGGTATGCTCTCGAAATTAATGCGTGTATCAATTGGCGCACCAATCATCACAAGTGGCAACCTGATCGGCTCCATCCTTCTCGGAGTTGGATTCACTATTGGTAGTGGATACTTCCCTGCCCGATCTGCCATGAAAGTTACACCTCTTGAAGCCATGCGACCATCACTAGGTGCTGTAGAATTCCGCCGCAACCGCCGCAGAGGCTGGTGGGGATTGGGACTAATGGCAGCGTCTGTAGCCGGACTGCTCCTTGGAGATTTAACCCTGGCTGCAATATCAGGATTGGTTTTCCTGGTTGGGCTCATACTTCTTGCTCCCATGATGGTAAAACCTGTTGCTGATATTTTCGGCCGCATAATTGCCTGGGTCTTTCCACGTGAAGGACGATTGGCACAGGGCAACCTCGCTCGCCAACCAGGTAGAGCCGCAATTACAGCTTCATCATTAATGATCGGTTTATCCATCTGTATCGCCATGCTGTCCATGATTACCAGCATTGAACATGGATTCGTCAGTTATTTGGATAAAAGCCTGGGTACTGATTACCTGCTCATGCCCCCTGCCCTTATCTTGGGAGGCGGCAACCTTGGCGCAAATCAGGGTTTGATTGACAAGATCAAGAGTGTTGATGGAATTGAAGCAGCGACCTCTTTGAGATTGGCCACCACCCAATCTGGAGATGCAACTTTGCAAGTTGTCGGCGTGGACCCGATTGTATATCCACAAATTGCCGGGCTCGAATTCAGCAAGGGAGATTCTGCCGCAGCATTTTCAGCGTTGGCAAATGGACGAGCTGTTATTGTAAATGGCATCTACGCCACATCCAATAATGTGAACGTTGGGGATAAACTGACCTTAAAAACCCCAACTGGCGACCAGGTCTACAATGTTGTTGGCATTGGTTTTGATTATCTCAACGCCAAAATCCAGACAGGTTATATATCTCAAGCTAATCTTGAACAAGATTTTAATTCAACCACCGACCTGCTTCTATTGGTCAATCGCAAGCCGGGTTCAAATGAGGCGGATGTCACAGCTTCTTTGCAAACTATTGTGAAAGACTTCCCAGCCTTCAGTTTGATCAACTCTTCCGAGTTCAAGGCTGAACAAATGAATCTGTTTAAGACTGTGATGAGTGTGTTTTATGTGATGGTCTTTATGTTGGCTGTTCCTGGCTTGATTGCCATGGCAAACACCATGAGCATCAATGTCATAGAACGCACTCGAGAAATTGGTATGCTGCGCGCCGTTGGCACCACACGCACCCAGGTCAAACGCATGATCTTTGCAGAAAGTGTGCTGCTTTCAGCACTTGGCACCACCATGGGAATCCTGGTTGGTCTCTTTCTAAGCGATTTACTGTTAAAGGCGATTGCCTATGTCGGGTTTGGAGCTGATTTTTACTTCCCAACGGTGGGAATCGTGCTATCCATCATCGTGGGGCTCGCTTTTGGTATCATCGCCGCCATGGTCCCGGCCAGGCAGGCAGCCAACACCATCATTGTCGAAGCACTTCAATACGAGTAACACAAAAGAAACACCCTTGGAAAAAAAAATATTTACCAAGGGTGTTTCTTTTTAATTATTTTGTCGGATTTAGTAGATGCTTTCGTAACGGACCAGGCTGACAATATAGACAATTAAGGTCATCACCACAATCCCTGCAAGAACCCACCATATCAAATCAGTAGAGAGGTTTTGTTCGGTCGCGCCAACTGCCAAGAGAAACAGGTAGGTCATTGTCACACCAGCTTTAAACGCATTATTTCCAGACCGGTACTGAATCCAAAGCTTGCGCTCATCCATAGTTTCTACTCTGGCTTTTCGCAGTTCTTCAGGGTTCTTTTTATATCGAAAAGTCTGGATTAATTTCCAGCCGCCTATAGCGATGAGAAAAACACCGATCCCTTCAATGAGGTGTAGATAGGGCCTCCAGGCAGCTGAAAAAAAGTTTACCGCTCCAAAGAGAAACAAAACGATGCCAGATCCAAGTAAAACAACACTCTTGGTCAATTCTGATTTTTGATACAATTGTTGATTATCCATTGTGATTATCCTTCTTCATAAATGAAAATTTCTTCTATTGTTAATCCAAACAGTCGCGCCGTCTTGAAAGCCAGCAGGATCGAAGGGTTGTAACGCCCTTGTTCCAGAGAAATGATCGTCTGTCGTGATACTTCCAACCGGTCAGCCAAATCTTGTTGGGTAAAACCATTTTTTGTTCGTAATTCTTCAAGTCTATTCTTCATGTTCCTCCTGCATTTCAGGAAATCCTTTTCAGCTATTAAGTAAAGCTTACTTTACATATTATAGGACAATATTTTACAGATGTCAAGCTTCCTTTACAATTCATGCTGAAATAGAAATAAAAAAAAGGATAGGCATTTTCTGCCTATCCTTTCAAACATTTTTTTACAATCTCATCTGCCCATGGCTTCGCGGTGATATCGCTTTTTGGTTTTCTTCATTTGCTTGTTCACCGCGTAACCGCCCGCAAGTAATGCCGGCAGAGCCGCAGCCCCGCAGACCAGCGTGCCTGGCTGAAGCTTGGATTTCAATTCGACGCCAACCTGGTAAGCGGTATCCGTGCCGTGAATACGGCTGTCAATGCGCTCAAGCTTTATGAAGTAAGTGCCGTCTGCGGGAACGGTCCAGTCAAGTGAAGCAGAGCCATCCGCACTCAGGGGGCGGGCTTCGCCGATAAAGGTAACGCCATCCGAATTATAGAGTGTCAGCAGGGCTGCTGAACCCAGGTTGGTGGGGGTGGTGGTAAACCTGAGTTGATCACCTGTTGTGGCTGCGAAATTGATCCAATCCACATTGTCATTCTGGCTGCCGTCACCACGCGTGACTGGCGCGCACCAGTTATGAGTTACAGGCGTGCCAATTACAATCGATGTAGCACCAGCAATGTCATCATCCCCCGGATCGGCTCCTTCGTAGGCATCTACAATACATGAGCCAACAAAAAGGGTGCTGGTCTCTGGCACGCTGATATATTCCTCAGCGTTGCCAACGATATCCACTGCACGCATGCGGAACTGGACAGTCTGGCCAGGTGTACCCCAGTAAACCAATTGGCGGAGGCTTCCATCAGGCTTGTCAGCCAGGTCAACCCATTCGCCGCCAGGATTGCTGGTTTGAAATTCAAAATGATCAATACTGTCAGCGCTCTGGTCTACTTCCCAGGTTAACATCACCACGCTTGAATTGGTGATTTGCGACAATGCGTTCATGTGGCTGAGGGGTAAAACGGATCCCTTGGTTACGGTGAATTCCTGGGTAATACTGGTCGTACCAGCCAGGTTGCGCGCTTCCACCATCCAGGTATAATCGCCAGCCGCCAGCAGCCCAATGGCCCATGAATTGGTATCCTGCCATTCAAGGTTGGCGACATAACCATCAGGTCCGGTGAGAGTGCTGCGTGTTTGTTCACCTGCAGCCACCGTCCAGGCCAGGTTTAAATTCAGAGTGGTTGTAATAGGATCAGGCAGGGTGAGTACAGGTGGTTCAGGTGGATTCACACGGGTAATCACTTTCATGGAAGCCGCGTTGTATGCGCCGATGCCATTATCCGCCAGGTTTGAGTCGCCGTCCTGGAATAATTCATAGTTCCCGCCAAAATCCACATCCGGGTAAAGCAAGGTTGAAACCCCTCCTCCAACCTGGATGGAACGGGTGTTATCAAGGAACGAAGGAGACAACGCTCCCAAATTCGCGTAATCAGCAATATCAAACACCTGACAAGTGCCCTGGTATTCAGCTTCGGTGTATAGCGCCACCTGGTTAACTCCGGGTGTGCATGCCGGCGGCAGCGCCGGGCAGGTGTAGGCCTTGGTTAATTCGGTCAATCCCTGGTTGTCTGTGGACACCTTGCCTGCTTTATCCGTCACATTTATCGAAAGGAAGAACTTGCCATCGGGAATCTTTGCGTCGCACAGATTGATCTCTTGGGTAAACGGGGTTGTGGTGATCATGGTCCCGATCGGGTTCCAGGCTTTGCCAGTGTTGATCATTAATTGGCCGCCGGCGACTGCCGTATCATCATGCATCCATCCACCGACATTAAGTGTTGGTGAAGTGATGGTGGCATATGGCAGCGGACTAGTAATGGCGCCGGTAGGCGTGGCCACGTCACCATTCTGAGACACATATTTATTTCCAGAGATACATTCCGACCCATAATCTGGATAAGCGCTGGCTTCTGAGCATGTACGCGGACGGCCGCCATTGACGGCCACTTCATCGAAGACAATATCTACTGAATTACCCCAAATTGAATTGGGGGTGGTATGAACATGAAAATGCAAATGATTACCGGAACTGTAACCAGTATCATCCGCCTTGCCAATGAATTGCCCCTGCATAACTTCTGCTCCAACGACTCTCAGAGCCGCAGGAATGGAGCCTTGCGCAAGATGGTAATAGACCTGGTAAGTGGTCGGGACGGTGCTGGTATCCATGAGCACGATGTAATTGGTATTTGTGGTATTTCCATTGGCATAACCATCTTCAAAGTACCTTACATATCCGTGCTTGGCAGCTTTAATATCAAACATGGTGCCGTTGGCAAAGTCAAAAGCATACAAACAGGATGAAGGACATGATTTGTATGTGAAAACATGGCCAATGCTTCCTGTTACTGTAACTGACGCGCCTTTTGTCCAGGGCAGCCGATAGCCGGTGTAAACAACACCATCCTTGGATTGCTGCTGAACAGCCGGCATGTAAAAGTTTTTAGTCTCTTGAGACATTAAAGATTCTGGAACCGCCGACAGTTCGGCAGCGAAGGTTGGATCAGCCTGGAATGTAATTCTCCATGGTTGGGCGGCATCTCCGGTGGCTTGGGCGATCACCAAACCCGGTTCGCTGTTCTGCACTTCACCGGTTTGCTTATCCACCATACTGAGCCAGACCAATGCCAGTGTCTTATCTTTTGAAAACTGGACGTGGTCAATGGTGACGCGATAGATAATGAACGCCAGTACATCTTCTCGGCCTGCTGCTGCGTTTTGAATGGCAGTGTTCAATTCAATTTCCCGTGGATCGGTCAGCGCTTTTGGCTGCGGAAGTTTGGGTTCCTCAGTACTTTTTGGTGAACTTCCACTATCATCCGGGGATACCTGACATCCGATTAATGAACTGATCAATAAAAGACTGACCAGCATCAAATAAGTTAGCCTGAACCACTTCGAAGTATGCATAACGGGCACCTCTACCTCAAAAAAATACTATCCAGAGATAGGGTGCAAGTTCTGCGCCAAACGATTCTTAAAAAATCAATTGATTAATTGTTGTTGAGGATTTCTTTTTTGAAGAGTGAAATAGAAACATGCACCCTTACCTGGTTCAGCTTCCACCCACACCCGGCCGCCATGATGCTCAACTGCACGACGTACGATTGAAAGCCCTATTCCCATTCCTTCATATGCTGAATTTTTATGAGCCCGAGCAAACGGCTCAAAGATGTGTTCAGCAAAAGATTGGTCAAAACCCAATCCGTTGTCTTTTACAAAGTACACGGTCTCGCCTTCATCATTTTCGAAATTCCCCACTTCGATCAGCGCATGCGTGGATTTCTTTGTATATTTCCAGGCGTTTTGAAGCAAATTTTGTGCGATCAACCTGATCACGCCTTTATCAGCAATAACAAACATATTCGGTTTAACTTGTAATTCCAATATTCTTTCAGGTTCTTGTAGTTGTAAAGTATCCATGGTTTGCTGAACGATCTCACTTAGATTAACCCGTTCATACTCCAGGGGCTTGCGGCTAATGCCAGTTAGGACCAGCATATCATCCAACATCTCGTTCATCGTCAGTCCGGCGTTATGGATTTGTTGAATAAAACCTTTTCCCTCGTCATCCAACTTCTTACCATATTCTTTGGATAAAAGATCTGAGTAGCCTAAAATGGCTCGGATGGGTGCCTTCAAATCATGTGAAGCGGTATATCCAAAGGATTCAAAGTCATCCCTTTCCTGCATGGCTGTATCCAGTTCATTCAACGTCCTCTGGTGTTCCGTGAGGTCAATCACCGAAACCAGTGTCGAATCCAGCCCCACCGATCGCAGGGGATGAGAAAGCACTTTTACAAAAATGCTTTCCCCATCTTTCTTCAAATGCTCCCAAGGCCCGGACTGCCGTAATTCATCTTTATAATCTGAGATCACCTTTAACATGGAAGGAACATCTTCTTCACGCCGTAAATCAGTGATCTTTAATCTTCGAAATTCTTCCGGAGAATATCCATAAACCTTACAGGCAGCGGGGTTAACCGCCATAATATCCAACGAGTTATTATCATAAATCCACATAGCCTGAGGATTTTCTTCAAAAAGAAGGTTAAAACTACGCTGAACTGCAGCAATCTCATTCATCAACAAGTCTTTATGAGACTCATCTTTACGCAGTAAAAAGTAAATTAATGTAGTCGCAAGAACAACGTAAAGAATCCCTTTGGTAGTTGAATATAAGCCTGCACTTTCCAGATTGGGGGCCATGGCAAAGGCGAGTTTATCTGAGAACATGATCCATAAGACAGAAAAAATGCCAAAAATCAAAGGGACTTTAAATGAACGTCTAAATTGTAGGCCCTTCATAATCACGATCCTTTCTCAACCCTTGAGCAAAGTTCATAACTCATTATATGATTGCCCTGAGTCAAAAAACAGAGCGAAAGCACTCTGTTCTTGGATCTATTAAGGTTGAAATACTACAAAATTATCAAACAAAATTTGAGTGCCTTTTTCTTCAAAAGTTCCTGCCAACAGACCTACATTACCAGCTTTTAGATCACTATCATCCACAGCATCAACGTAGTCGCCGTTGACATACAATGTCAATCGGGTGCCGACACAATCGAAGCGTAAATGGTTTACTGCCGACCCGGCAAATATCGTGTCGGTTACTTGCATGCCGTTCTTGGGAATAAATGATTGTTCTCCACCCACAACTTTTCCTATGCCATAATATCCATCACTGGAAATGACCGCAAAGTAATAATTATCCGCGTCCGTGTAGCGGCACTGCAAACCAAACCGATTGCTCGCTGGCCCCGCCTGCCTGATTGTATCAACCTCAACCTTGGTATCAGTGAAATTCTTTTGGGGGTTTGACCACAAATCAAAATTCACACTGTCTACTGTTACGCGATAGCGGCCCTCGAAATATTTTGTTTCACCCTCTTTACCAGAGTTTTCAAGCCATCCGCTGGTAGAACTTGAGAAATCATCATAAAAGAGCACCTGTTGATTGGTCATGCCCGTCTGAAACGGTGATAGCAGCGCAGTTACATTCATATTGAAACGAGAAGGCGAACCGGGGATTAACGAAGTGGCATCCAGATACTGGGTACTGTTACCCAGCAAATTGCCGTTCTCGTCATAAACCTTCGCCTGCAATTCAACCAGGCTGAATGGCGTGTTTCCAGGGTTTTGGACGGTTCCCTGAACCTGGATGAACTCGCCCGGTGCTGAATTGGCTGCCTGCCCGGTCAGATATTGATACCAGTTGTAGAGATTCGCCCTGGAAGAATTGGTCGTAAAAAACCAATAGAGAAAAAGACTGATCAGGTTAATAAGAAACACCAGCAAGATGCCAGCGATCACTCTTAATCCACTTCTGGCTTCTGAGTCGCTCAATTCGATCATACACCAAATTGGCATGAAGAATATAAAGGTAAAAATCTTGAACCATGTGCGGCGGTACCAACGTTTCTTTTTCGGCATTACATGTTGTTCAATTTCTTCAACCGTTTCCTCGACTGCAGCCATTTCGCGGCCGCAAGCCTGGCACACCTTTGAAGACTCTTCCACCAGTTCTCCGCAATGCGGACATGTCACCAAACGGGACGAACCTGAAGGCTCATCCATGTATTCAGTCATCTCGGTAAAAGGGTCGATGCGGATGGTTTCGTTTTTTTCTGTTGTTGTGAAAACAGAAGGGGTGACAAGAAACTCTTGCTGGGTTTTTAACGCTGCCAGGGCTTTTTTTATCAAACTGGAGTCAGGGTTATGCAGGAGACAGGCTTCCATGAGCTTGATTTTCTCAGCATCATTTTCGCGGGTTTCAATCTCCCATACCCAGGCCTGGATATTTTGGGGTTCGGCCACAATAATCGGTTCGAGGATCATCCTCGCCTCGACTTTTTTTCCGGCCTTAATTAGATTAACCGCCTGTTTTAACTCTTCCGCCGACATGTGCCCACTACTCCGTCATAAGGATTATTGTCGTCAAGATTTGATATTACCTGAATCGGATATCGATGTCAAATTTGTTAATTGGTGTTTACAGCTGATTTCAGAGTATGCATCTGCTCAACATATTCCAAACTCTGATGTCTGAAATAAGTATTATAGAGGTTGGCATAATTTCCATCTTTGGCCAGCAAAGAAGTGTGATTTCCTTCTTCAATGATTGAGCCGTTTTCAACCACAATGATGCGGTCAGCCGACTTTACCGTTGAAAGACGATGGGCGATCAAAATACTGGTGGTCTGATCCAGAATCAGGGACAATGCTTGTTGGATCTGCCACTCTGTAAAAGGATCAATGCTTGCGGTGGCCTCATCCAAAATGAAAATGGCTGGTTCCTGCACCAAAACACGCATTAATGAAACCAACTGTCTTTGCCCCATGGATAAGCGAGACCCGCGTTCTCCTACCTCGGTTACCAAGCCGTTGGGCAACGTATCAAGCCATTCGCCGTCACCAATCTTCTTGGCAATGGCCACGATTTCTGAATCTGTAACTTCCGGTTTGGCATAACGGATGTTCTCAGCCACGCTGCCTGAAAACAGGAAAGGTACCTGCGAAACCACACCCAGGTGGCGTCGGTAATCATAAAGATCAAAACTGCGGATGTCGTGTCCATCAATAAGCAGCCGGCCTTCTTGATACTCATAGAAACGGGCGATCAACTTGGCAATCGATGTTTTTCCTGCACCGGTATGACCGACGATGGCCAGATTCTCACCGGCTTTGATCGTAAGGTTAAGTCTGTCAAGAATTTGTTCGCTTTCTTTGTAATGGAAACTTACATTCTCAAAGACAATCTGCCCTTTTAATGGAGGTACTGATTGAGAATCCGTCTGCACAACCGCTGTTGGTGTATCGATCAAGGCGAACACACGTTCAGAAGCAGAAAGGCCATTCTGGATGGAGGTCCAAAATGAAGTGATATTCATGACCGGATACATGAAGCGGTCGAGACTTAGAATAAAGAGGTACCATGCCCCCACTGTTACGATTCCTGCAGCGGCGCTGTGTCCACCCGCAAAGACCATGACCCCTGTAGCGATGCCTGATAATGCATTCAGCGTGGGAAAAACCACTGAAAGCGCCAATCCGCGCCTGACATTGACATTATAGGAAGTGTCATTGGCTTCATTGAATTCCTGATAAATACTGGCTTCCTGTCTGAAGTTCTTGGCCACTGCAATGCCGCTGACAGTTTCTTTAATGGTTGAGTTCACATTTGCCATGGCACGCATCCCCTGGCGGGTTGCTTTGCGGGCAATGGTGCGATACAGAATAGCAAAGATGGTCACCACGGGGATGATGGCAAAAAGGTAAAGTGAAAGATGCCATTCGATGACAAATAGGACGACCGCCAAAATTAAAGCCTCGACCACCTGGCTGGCAACATCTGTCACCAGGGTGATCAATTCTCCAAAGTCGCGTGTATCCGAGGTAATGCGTGAGACAATCTTGCCGGATGAAAACTCATCATAAAACGACAGGTCATGTTCGACCGATGCGGAATAAGCGTCAATGGCCAGCTTGGCTACCACATCAGCAATGGTCATGGCCATCAACCGGCGCAGCCCCCAGTTGAAGAACCAGATCGAGAGGCCGATCACCAAGACGGCAGCCCCCACCCCGATCATGCTCCATAAAAGCGGCACCCCCTTGAGCAGGTCAACCCCTCGTGAAACAATGATCGGCAGCAGAGAACCGGCTCCGGCAATGGCCAGGGTTAATAATGAAACCACCACAAGGCGCTTCCACTGCGGTTTAAAATAACCCACGATACGACGAGTCAGTTCTTTATCGTCGTAGGTGCGGTCGTATTTTTCTGCGTCAAGACCTTCAAAAAAGCCCATGTTTAGTAATTAGTGATGTGTGATTAGGGATTAGGAAAAACATGAATTGGATTTTCCTAATGACTAATTACTATTCACCAATTCCTTCCTTTTACTCACTAAATATCCTCCGATACGCATCGCTGGAACGCATCAGGTCATCGTGGGTGCCCGCGGCTGTTAAAGCGCCGCCTTTGACTACCAAAATCAAGTCTGCCCAGCGGATCTGGGACAAACGATGGGTAATGATAAAGGTGGTGCGCCCTTTTGCTGCGGCATAGATGGCGCGTTGGATTTTATCTTCTGTAGCCGAGTCAATGGCGCTGGTGGAATCATCCAACATTAGGATCCGCGGATCGGTCAAAAAGGCTCTTGCCAGTGCCAGCCGTTGTCGCTGCCCGCCAGAGAGAGTAACACCGCGCTCACCGATGATCGTCTTGTAGCCATCAGTAAAAGTTTCGATAAACTCATGCGCCTGGGCAGCTTTTGCCGCTTCTTCAATCTCATGCTGGGAGGCGCCAGGCTTGCCAAAGGCTATATTCTCGGCAATGGTGCGTGAAAACAGGAAAATATCCTGTTCGATGATTGAAATGTTTCGGCGCAAGTTTTCAAGATTCCAATCACGGACGTCTACACCATCCACCAACACCTGGCCGCTGCTGACATCGTAAGTTCGGTTGATCAGGCGCGCCAAGGAAGTCTTACCCGACCCGGTTTGACCTACAATGGCAACCGTTTGGCCTGGTTTTACTGTGAAACTGACCTGGTTGAGCACCGGTTCGCCATCTGCATAACGGAAAGTAACGTTACGGAATTCAACCTCACCCCGCATTGGCTGCGCATAGCCCATCGCATTCTGATCCAGATTATCTTCGCGATTCATGACCTCAAGAATCCGTTTTGCCCCTGCCAACCCGAGTGAAATCCTTGAATAAGCCCACAGAGATGCAAAAGTCGGAAAATCCAGCATCAGCAGCAGCCCAAAATAGCCCACCACCTCGCCAATATCAATTCTGCCTGCGCGGAAGAGAAGCAAGGCATGCAGCAGCCCGGCAGCCAGGGCAATGCCATAAAGCAACAGAGGCAAGAAGCGAGCTTCTTTCTTCCCCTGCTCTACCGATGCGCCTTTATAACGTTTGACATTTTGCTTGAAAAGTGCGATCTCAGCCAGTTCGCGAGCCGAACCTTTAACCGTTTCGACGCCATCCAGTGACTCTGCCAATCGGATATTGAGTGCCCCAAAAGACTCGCGCACTTCTTCTGTTATGGGCGCCAATCCGCGCATGTATATACGCAATGTGAAGAAGTACAGAACGATAAAAGCTGCAGGAACGATCATCAACTGCAGATCATATCTGGGTGCCGCAACCACCGGAAAAATCAAGAAGGTCAATGATCCCACAACCATATTCAAACCGGGGCTGAAGAGAAAATTCACCTCGCGCACATCATTTGTGGCGCGCGCCATGGTATCACCCACTGGTTGAAGATTATGAAAGGTCATACTCTTGCCCAGCAGACTGGTATAAAGTTCCCGCCGCACAGCACGTTCCACGCGTTGTGCGATAAACTCAAACCCGAAGTTGCGTGAGAACTGAAGCACCCCCCGCCCCACAGAACAGGCCAGGATCACTGCCGTTATGGCAATCAACGCCTTATTATCAAAAGTAGCCGCTGAGACAACATTGAATGCCTCGCCCACCTTCACCTGGATGATGGCCAACAGCCCGGCATTTCCGAGAGCGCCAGCCAGGGCGATCAACACGATCGGCCACTGATGTATCGCGTGCGAAAAAATCCAACGCGCGGGGGAACTGCGGTCGGTTGTATACTGCTGTGGAATGGTAAATTCTGAAATTGTGTCTGTCATCTTATAAGGATGATAAGTTTATCACCAAGTACACATAATAGAGATGACCCTAAAGACTTTACTCTTATGCATAATTAGCAATTAATCTTAATCGATTCGAGATGTTAATTATCAAACTAGAATCATTGGAATTGGTTGTAGATTAATACATTTGTATAAATAGACATATTAAGAAGTTTTACGCTAAATTCATTTCTTTTCACTGATCATTGTCATACAATAATTTGCGCTCCAGAGGCAGTAACGTATTGAAAACTGCAAATTTTCATTTTTTTATGGTATTCATGCCTTATTTAATATTACCTTTGTTCCTTTTTTTGAAAAAAATAGTCTCTATAATTAATTTAGTAATAATGCCTGAATTTGGCATGTACAAAAACACATTAGACATACCTGATATCACATGACATATTAATCCATATCCGAAAGGAGGTGAACGTAGACTTAGAGTGTTTTTCGTCTGCACTAGATTTATCGAAACCACCTTATACATATTTTGGAGGAGAACGATGTCAAAGAAATTGCTGTTTGTAGTTTCAATTCTTGTTGTGTTAACTTTTGTACTCTCTGCATGCGCCACCGCCGTTGAACCCACTGCTGCACCTGCTGCCGAAGAATCCGGTAAAGTAAAAGTATTTGGCGCCTTCGCTACCCCGATTGAAGAGCCCTGGGATGGTGTTATCCATGCCGCCCTTCAAAAAGCTGCTGATGAAGGAACCATTGAATACACTTATCAAGAAGCCATCGGATACTCTGGTGATATGGAACGTGTTCTTCGTGAAGTTTGCGAACAACAAAAACCTGACTTAATCCTGGGCGATGCCTTTGGTAATGAAGAAGCTGTTCGTCGTGTAGCTGCTGACTTCCCCGAAATCGCTTTCGCTTTCGGATCTGGCAACGGCCCCACCGAACCCAATGTCGCCGTTTTTGACAACTGGATCCACGAACCTGCTTACCTGATGGGTATGCTTGCTGGTGGTTTAACCGAATCAAACAAGCTCGGTATCGTTGGCGCCATGCCCGTTCCTGAAGTGAACCGCCTGGCCAACGCCTTCATCGCCGGTGCCAAAGCACAAAATCCTGATGTAACCGTTATGGTTTCCTTCATCAACAGCTGGTTCGATCCTGCTGCTGCCAAAGAAGCCGCATTGGCTATGATCGACAATGGAGCTGATGTGCTCTATGCAGAACGTTTTGGTGTTATTGATGCTGCTGCTGAAAATGGTCTCTTCGCTTTTGGCAACATGAGCGATCAGAATGAACTTGCTCCAGATTATGTAGTTTCAAGCGCTGTCTGGAACATGGATCCGACCGTTGAATATCTGGTAAAACAAGTTGCCGCAGGTACCTTCACTGCCCAGGACCTCAAAGACTTCTCAATGATGGGCAAGGGCGGCGCTTCATTGGCTCCCTTCCATGGCACTGAAAGCAAAATCCCCGCCGAACTTCTTGAAGCTGTCAAAGCCAAAGAAGCTGAAATTATGAGTGGTATGTTCCGTGTGGATGTTGCTGAATCCCAGCCAGCCGGTTCCAACTAATAATTCAGGCCTTTTTATAAGCCTTTGATATTTCCACTATGAAAAGGCCTGAAAATTGACGAAAAGGGAAGCGAAGTTTTTTCCAGAAGGGAGAAACTTCGCTTTCTCGCCCAAATCGTCAATATGCAAATATCATTCTAGACTTCGAGGTGCACCTATGCACGCTGTTCAAATGAAGGGCATTGTCAAAAGGTTTGCCGATTTAACGGCAAGTGACCATGTCGACTTTTCGTTGGAAAAAGGCGAGATACACGCTCTACTGGGAGAGAACGGGGCTGGTAAAACAACCCTGATGAGAATTTTGTATGGTTTATATACTGCTGATGAAGGCCAGATTTTAATCAATGAAAAACCGGTCGTGATTCATTCCCCCAAGGATGCTATCAAGAACGGAATTGGCATGGTCACCCAGCATTTTACACTTGTTCCCACACTCACAGTTGCAGAAAACATGGTTTTGGGTGAAACAGCAGGGATTACGCTTAATCTGCCTGCTTTGGAAAAGAAAGTTGCCGAAGCCTCAGAAAAATTTGGCATCCCTGTCAAACCCCAGGCCTTGATAAAGCATTTATCCGTTGGCGAACGCCAGCGTGTCGAAATTTTAAAGGCACTCTATCATGATGCGAATGTGTTGATTCTGGATGAACCCACTGCAGTCCTGGTACCTCAAGAAGTGGATATGCTTTTTGAGGCATTAATCCGGCTTCAAAAAACGGGTTTATCGGTCATCTTTATCAGCCACCACTTGAACGAAGTAATGCAAATATGCCAAAAGGTGACTGTACTACGTGATGGAAAACTCGCTGGTACAGTTAATGTTGCTGAAACCAACCTGAAGGAATTAGCCAATATGATGGTTGGGCGTGAAAACTTCGGCGTAAAACGCCAGGGGCAACGTGAACGCGGCAAACTTGAACTGAAGATCGAAAAAATATGTGCTTCAGATAAAAAAGGCTTGCCAGCATTAAAAGATGTCTCTCTGGATGTGCATCAGGGAGAGATACTTGGTCTGGCTGGAGTATCTGGCAACGGTCAAACTGAACTTTCTGCAGTACTCTGCGGTATGCACAAATTAACCAGCGGAAAGATCTTTGCGGGCGATGTTGATCTGTCTCATGCAACCACAAGTGATGTATGTGCTGCTGGCGTCGGCCGCATCCCTGAAGACCGCCATGCTAACATGGTCGGCGAACTTTCAGTAGCTGAAAACTTGATCCTTGACCAGATGAACAATTTTGTGAAAAACGGCATCATGGATTATGCCAAAATTCAGAAAAATGCAGAGACATTGATCAAGTCATTCAACATCAAAGCCAGCGCCGGCGACCGTGTACGTACGCTATCTGGCGGCAATATGCAAAAAGTGATGCTTGCCCGAACGCTAAGCCAGAATCCGCGCATTGTAATTGCCAGTCAACCCACCCGTGGACTGGATGTTGGCGCTACTGATTATGTTCGTACGGTGTTGTTGGAACAAAGAGATCGCGGCGCAGCCGTTTTACTACTTTCAGAAGATCTGGAAGAGATCATGGCGCTCTCCGACCGCATTGCAGTCATTTATGGTGGCAGAATCATGGGTATTTTGCCTGCACATGAAGCCACAGCAGAAAAACTCGGCCTGATGATGGCCGGTTCGGCTGCTTGAGACAGGAAAGGATGACACTATGAAGAAATTTACTATCGAACGTGCTCCTGCTCCTGTCTGGATGCGGACACTTTTACCCATTATCGCCATTCCGGTAACTTTTCTGATCACCTCCATCATAATTCTTTTGGATGGAGCAAATCCGTTCACAGCTTATTACAACTTCTTGATTGCCCCCCTGGCCAGCAAATCCAGTGCCATCGAGGTGTTGGTGAAATCAACTCCTCTTCTTCTCACCGGTGCTGCAGTAGCTTTTGCCTTTAAAGGTGGCTACTGGAATATCGGTGCTGAAGGTCAGCTTTACGCCGGTGCCATTGCTGCCGCTTTTGTGGGAACTATACTCGTGGATGTTCCGCCGATCATAGGCATTCCAGCTATGATCATAGGCGGGTTTGCAGGCGGCTTGATCTGGGCACTTCCCTCAGCCATCTTGAAAGTTAAACTGGGTGTAGATGAGGTGGTTACCACGCTGTTGATGAATTCCATTGTGCTGAATGTGACCAGTTTTCTGTTGAACGGCCCATGGCGCAACCCGGTCTCAATGTGGCCGCAATCACCTGAAATCCAACCCGGCACTGTGTTCCCTCAGCTTATGCCTCGCACCAGGTTACATTTTGGAATCATTGTTGCCGTACTTGTGATTCTGATTACCTGGTTTGTGATCAATCGCACCTCCTTTGGTTTGAAAATGCGTGCGATCGGCTTGAGCAAAGAAGGTGCAAGGTTTGCTGGTATCAAAGTCAACAAAACCATGTTGACCGTCGCTTTGATCAGCGGTGGTATCGCAGGTCTGGCAGGCGCCGGCGAAGTGGCAGGTATTCACTTCCATCTGATCGACGCCATTTCTGACGGCCTTGGTTACAGCGGTATCATCATTGCCACATTGGGCGGTTTAAATCCCTTCGGTGTGGGGTTGGCTTCCCTCTTCATCGGTTTGATCGATACTGGTGCTCAAACCGTTTCTCGTGTCATGGGTGTGCCGGTTTACTTGGGTGATGTGGTTCAATCCACGCTGCTGCTGGTCACCCTGTCCCTCTTTGTCCTGCAAAATTACCGCATCCGGAGGGTAAAATAATGGATTCTGTTCTCTTTATCGTAGGCTTGATCGCAGCCATGCTGCGTGTGGCCACCCCCCTTATCTATGGCACCCTGGGTGAATTATTCTCAGAACGTGCAGGTGTGTTGAACCTGGGCATTGAAGGAACCATGTTCCTGGGTGCATTTACAGGGTTTGCAGTTGCAGCAACCACCGGATCTCTTTGGCTGGGACTGCTGGGTGCAATCATAGCAGGGATACTCGCTGGCTTGTTAATGTCATTACTCTCCGTTAGGTTGGGCGTAAACCAACACGTCTCCGGCCTCGGTATCACCCTACTGGCAACCGGCATATCGCTCTTTGCATTTAGGGTCATCTTTGGTGAATCAAAAGTTCCACCTGCCATAGAGAGCTTCCCGATGCTTCAAATTCTGCCAGAGTCCAATCCCCTAGCGCCGATCACAAATCAATATTTATTGACGTTTATCGGCATCGCCTTAATCCCCCTGGTGTGGTGGATTATCAGCAAAACACGATTTGGCCTTCAAATTCGTGCAGTGGGCGAAAACCCAGAAGCTGCAGATGCTGCCGGGTTAAATGTTTATGCCATCCGCACTCGAGCACTGGCCATTGGTGGTGCTTTGATGGCTGTTGGCGGTGCCTTCCTCACCCTGGCACAACTTGGTTCCTTTACCTTTGGTATTGTTGCCGGCCGTGGTTGGGTGTGTATTGCCCTGATCATCTTTGCCAACTGGCATGCTGTGAATGTGCTGTGGGGAGCTTTGATCTTTGGAGGAGTGCAGGCATTGCAATTGCGCTTGCAAACCCAGGGGATCAAACTACCCTATGAGCTATTTTTATCGTTACCCTATGTGGTCACCATTATCGCCCTGACCATCGCAGGCAGAAATGCATCCGCTCCTTCTGCCCTGCTTAAAGCTTATCGCCGCGAATAAGCGGCAGGAGATACGATTATGAAATATAAGTATGTAGGTCAACCTTACAACCGACCAGACGCAATCAGCAAGGTTACCGGTAAAGCGGTCTATTTGGATGACGTCCGTCTTCCGGATATGCTGCACACTGCTGTTCTGCGCCCTCAATACGCTCATGCCCTGATCCTCAAAGTGGACACGAGTGAAGCCGAAAAGTGTGAAGGTGTTGTCAAAGTCGTAACCGGTAAAGACTGCAAGTTCCGCTATGGCGACAACATCAAAGATCTGCAGCCCATGGCTGTTACCAAAGTGCGCTATATCGGCGACCCGGTGGCTGCAGTAATTGCGGATACCGCCGCACATGCCCGCGCCGCCATGGAAAAAATCAAAGTCGAATACAAACCCCTGCCCGTCTACACCGATGCACGTGACGCCATGGCCAAAGATGCCGCCTTGATCCACGAAGATATGGATGATTACTGGCGTCTGCCCACCCTCAAACAGACCTCCGGCACCAATATCGCCAACACCTATCACCTGACCAAAGGCCGCGGTGAAGAAGGCTTCGACGAAGCGGATGTCATCATTGAAGGTGAGTTCAACTATCCACTCGGCTCATGCGCCGCCATTGAACCCCACGGCACCATCGTCTGGTTCAAAGAAGACAAAACCATCGAAGTCTGGTCCACCACCATCTGCCCGTTCATCATCCGCGAAGACCTGGCTCATTCATATGATGTACCCGTCAGCGATGTGCGTGTTCATACTCCAGACCTGGGTGGCTGCTTCGGTTACAAATCTGATGTCACCACCGAACAGACCATTGCCTGGATCGCCAGCTTCGTGCCAGGCCGCCCCGTCAAATGGGTGGGTACCCGTGAAGAAGACTTCACCAGCACCCTTTTGGCTCACGGCATCCGCACCAAAATGAAAATGGGCGCCAAGAAAGACGGCACCCTGGTGGCCATCAAGAGCACCATCTATCACACCGGCGGCGCCTATGCTGATACTGCCGTCAATGTAACCATCGCTTCAACCCATAACTCAACTGGTCCTTACGAATACAAGCATTGCGACCTGACCGGTTACACCGTCTATACCAACACCCCTGCCGTCGGCGCTTATCGCGGCTACGGACACCAGGAAAGCCAGATCGCCACGGAACGCATGATGGACTTAATGGCCCGCAAGCTTGGCATGAATCCTCTTGAATTCCGCAAGAAGAACTTCCTGTCTGAAGGCAAAGTCAACGCAGTCGGCGAAACCATGTGGAAGCACAACGGTAATCTTCTCGAATGCGCCAACCGCGTCGAAAAAATGGTCTTTGGCAAGCCCAAACCCGCCGAAGATGAACAATATGTGTACGGCCGTGCAATGGTGACCGTCATGAAGTCCCCCAAGGGTGCTCCATTCTCCACCAAAGGCTGCTACATGAAGATGAATGTGGATGGGTCCGTCAACATTAACATGGGCGGCGCAGAAGTTGGCCAGGGTCTGCGCACTGTGATCAAACAGGTCGCAGCCGAAGCCCTCAAGATTCCACCCGAACAGATCAGAGTGTTTACCGAAATCGACACCCAGTATTCACCCTACGAGTGGCAAACCATCGGATCTATGTTCACCACCCAGGGCGGACGCGCCATTATCCGTGCCGCGGATAAACTGATCGCCCAATTAAAGAATACAGCCGCTCAGGTTTTGAAGACCGATGTGGATTATCTGGAATATGACGGCGATTTTGTCTATTTGCGCAACGATCCCACCATACGCGTGGCTGTACCCGACCTCGCCCGCGGATATATCACAAATGACGGTATCACCGTTGGTGAACTCGCTCAAGCAGTTTCAGATGCCCGTCTGCCCCGCTACTCCAACCCGGATCAAAACGGCCAGGGTTCCATTGGTGTGACCTATACCATGGGTTCCCAGGGCGTTGATCTAAAAATCGAGAAGAAGACCGGCAAAGTCATCGTTGACCACTACTATTCCGTGTTTGATGTCGGACAGGTGATCAATCCCCTGCAAATCCGCGGTTCGGTGCTTGGCGGTGTGATGATGTCCATCGGCGCTGCCCTGTCTGAAGAAGTCGTATTTGACAAGGAAGGCCGCATTACCAATCCTCACCTGTTCAAATATCATATCCCGACTTACAAGGAAGCCCCTGAACAAACCATCGAGTTTGTCGAAACACCCGATCCCATCGGTCCATTTGGCGCACGCGGCATTGGCGAGCACTCGGTAATCGGCGCCGCACCTGCCATCCTCAACGCGATCTATGACGCCATCGGCGTGGATCTGTTCGAGATTCCTGTTACACCAGACAAGGTGAAAGCTGCCCTTGAAGCACGAAAGGAGTTGAAATAATGGCTGAACGAATGACCTTTACCGTCAACGGCAAGGAACGCACCGTTGAGTACGAACCAGAAATGATGCTTCTCGATGTCCTGCGCGAAGTGCTTAACCTCACCGGCACCAAGCACGGATGTGACAACTCCACCTGCGGTACCTGCACCGTGGTCATGGATGGCAAAGCCATCAAGAGCTGCAACACGCCCGCTGCCAAAGCTGCCGGCACCTCTATTGTGACCGTTGAAGGGCTTGCCAAAGGTGTTGAGTTACATCCCATCCAAAAAGCCATTTCTGAATCCGGCGCTGTGCAATGTGGTTTCTGCACCCCCGGCATTGTAATGGAGCTCTACGGCTTATTGGAATCCAACCCGGATGCCAGTGAAGTTGAAATGACCAATGCCCTCAATAAGCATCTCTGCCGCTGCACCGGTTATGAACCCATCCGCGACGGCGCCATGATTGCTCAAAAAATGATCAAAGAAACACGCAAGTAAAAATTATCTTTCTGGAGAATAAAAAATGGCTTACGATATTTTGATCAAGAATGCAAAGACCCGCGAAACCGGCAGCAAATTAATGCAGATTGCCATCGAAAAAGGCAAAATTGTAAAAATTGCAGAAGAAGTAACCGGCGACGCCAAACAAACCATTGACGCAGGCAGCAATCTCGTAACCGGATCATTCATTAACGGACATTTACATTTAGACAAAGTCTATACCCTGGCCATGATGGATGACGAAGCCATCAGTGCTTATACCGACGGTGGTATGGGCGGAGCCATGACAGCCATTGAACTGGCTTCTAACGTCAAGAAAAAATATGACGAAAAATGGATCATCCAGAACGTGCGTAAAGCACTGGACCTGGCCGTCCGCTACGGTAACACCCACATCCGCGCGTTCGCAGATACCGACACCACCGGCAAGTTGGAAGGCGTCAAAGCACTGTTGAAAGCCCGTGAAGAATACAAAGGCCGTGTTGAAGTACAGGTTGTTGCCTTCCCGCAAGATGGTGTGGTTCGCGACCCAGGCGCTGAAGGTTATGTCGAAGAAGCCCTCAAATTGGGTGCGGATGTCGTTGGCGGCATCCCCTGGATCGAGTATACCGATGCAGATTCTCAAGAACACATTGACCTGATGTTCAAACTGGCCAAGAAGTACAACAAAGACGTTTCGATGCTCATTGATGATGCCGGCGATTCCACCCTGCGCACCCTCGAAATGCTGGCTGTCACCACCCTGCGCGAAGGCTGGCAGGGACGTGTGACCGTGCAGCATGCCCGCGCCATGGCCCTCTACCCGGAACCATACTACCGCAAGATTGAAGCGCTGTTGAAAAAAGGCCAAATCGGCCTCGTTTCTGATCCCCAGACCGGCCCCCTGTATGCCCGCGTGAAATCACTCTATAACGCCGGAGTCAGTGTCGCCCTCGGACAGGACGATATCGCGGATGCTTACTATCCGTTTGGGCGCAACAACATGCAGGAAGTTGCATTCCTAGCCGCCCACTTGATGAACATGGTCAGCCGCCCCGAGATGGAAGTGCTCTTCGATCTCATCACCACCAACGCTGCCAAGGCCCTCGGCATCAAGAATTACGGTGTCAAAGAAGGCTGCAATGCCGATCTCGTCATTTTGGATGCTGGCAATGTCTGGGAAGCCCTCTGGTCTCACGACTATCCTCTGTACGTGATCAAAGACGGTGTGGATATCACCGTTCGCAAGTAACTTGAAATGGAATGGCAAACCCCCGCGGATTCAAATCCGCGGGGGTTTTTGTTGTTGGAAAATATTCTGTTATGAAAGCGGAGGAGGTACCATCTCTGAGGTCTGAAGCACTGGAGGTACGCTGCCGGCTTTCATCTCACGGTAGGTCTGTGTCCAGATGCTGGAGCTGAAGAGGTCAAACCAACTGCCCACCAGGGTCGCAGGTGAAGCAACCACAGTGAAGAAGAACATCAGGCCAACGAATCCGCCAATGATCCAGGCAACAGGTCCGGCAGCAAAGATGCTTGAGATACCGAAAGCGATCGCACCGGGGATGGCGCCCACGACTGCACCAGGAATCATCATGATTGCCATGGCAGGCAGAAGAACGATCAATGCGATAAAGAAAGCAATGCCGAATCCGATCTTCAGTCCTAACATGACCAGCCAGGTCAGGAAGGCGTTCTTGAAGTTGTGAGCCATCATTGCCCAGCCCTGTTTGAAGCCTTCACCAATTGAGGCGCCGTCAATGGCGATGGCGCGGACGATGAACTGGCGCCAGAGGCCAACAAAGATCATGACGATGGCCAACAAGAGGAGCAGGAACCCTGCCAGGATCATCAATCCGATCATGCCGGGGGCAAAACTGAAATCACCTTTGACAGCATTGAAGGCGAAAATTGCGCCGCCAATGGCAAAACCCAGGGCAATCACCAAGCCAGGAGCACCGACGATCAGGTCGATCACCCAGATACGGAAGGCGCGTGAATTCCAACCCAGGGACCAACCTTGCTTGAATTTCATCTTGGAGCCATCGGTTTCGTACTGATCGACCATCCGCATCAACGAAGTTTCAGTGGGATAGCGAACCAAAGCCAAAAGCAGGTTAATAATAATGCCAATAGCAAACAGGATGACGATCGTCCAAATGATGGTGCCGACGATGCGATCAGGGGTAAAGAGGGGCATCACATCATTCTCAAACCAGGTAACCCCTTCATGCATCCAGGAAGGCATCTCATTATAAAATTGGTTGCCATCCCAATTGCCATCCCAATGAAATTGGTCGGAGGGATTGGAGTTGTCGTTAAATCTGTAGCCTGTTCCGCCACCACCACCGCCGCCACCGCCGTTAATCGTGCTGCCGCCGGTTAATGCCAACAAGAATGCAAAGATCCATAAAACCTTGTAGTTCCAAACTGTGTACCATGCTCGTGAAATTTTCTTGCCAATATCAAACATTTTTCTCTCCATTATTTATGTGAAACGTGAACCGTTAATCGGTATCCGTAAATCGTCAAAATTAGACGAAAGGCAAATTTTTCGCGTTTCTATGTGGTTAAGATAATTACTATACCTAATATACGGAGAATTTCTCTGTTGGTTTCAATGAGTTTTATTAGAACCCCATTAACAAAAATGTGATTAGTGATCAGTTATTAGGGATAAGGAAAACCAAACCCTGAATCACCGGTCGACTAATCACGATTCACTAATTACTATTTACTAATTACTGCTCTTACTTCTCCATCGTCAGCGAGATTCTTCCGCGCTCCACTTCAACCTTGAGGATGGCAACTTCGATGATGTCGCCCACCTGCAGGCTGACACCCGCTGGAACCTGGGTGCGGTGCAGCAGGCCGTCCTGCTTGACGCCGATATCAACAAACGTACCAAAATCCACCACGTTGCGGACGGTGCCCTTGAGCATCATGCCCACGGTCAAGTCTTCCATCTTGAGCACATCAGAGCGCAAAATGGGCGCAGGGGTGTCTTCACGCGGATCGCGTCCGGGGCGGACCAACTGTTCGAGGATGTCGGTGAGGGTGGGCACACCGCAGCCGATCTCTCCGGCCAGTTCGTGCATGGGTTTGGTTTGCAGCTTGCCAATGGCCTTGCGTTTTTCATCCAGTGAGGATGACATCGTTATGCCAGCCAGGTCAAGCACGGCAGCCGCAACCGCATAACTTTCGGGGTGGATGGCTGAAGCATCCAGCGGATTTTTTCCGCCGCGGATGCGTAGGAACCCTGCCGACTGTTCGTATGCCTTGGGGCCGAGCCCCGGCACGGATTTAATGCCTTCACGATCTGCAAATGTGCCGTTTTCATCCCTGAAAGCTACCATCTTTTCGGCCAGCTTTTGACCAATACCAGAGACGTAACTAAGCAAGGCGGGAGAGGCAGTATTCACGTCAACACCTACGCTGTTGACCACGTCCTCCACCACCCCGGTCAGGGCGGCGGTCAGGGCAGTCTGGTCCACATCATGCTGGTACATGCCCACACCGATCGAGCGCGGATCAATTTTGACCAGTTCTGCCAGCGGATCCTGCACGCGACGGGCGATGCTGACTGCGCCGCGGATGGAGACATCCAGGTCGGGCATTTCAGCGCGTGCCAGCGGGCTGGCGGAGTAGACCGAGGCGCCTGCTTCGTTGGTGATCAGGTAGCGCACGGTGGTGAGTTCACGGGTGATCTCGGCGGCGAGCTGTTCCGTTTCACGCGAGGCGGTGCCGTTGCCGATGGAAATGAGGGTGACGCCGTGTTTGGCGATCAGCCCTTTGATCTTCTCTTTGGATTCCTTCCACTCGTTTTGAGGCGCGTGAGGGTAGATGGTTCCGGTATCCAGCAGTTTACCGGTGGGGCCGACCACGGCCAGCTTGGTGCCGGTGCGGAAGCCGGGATCCAGC
This sequence comes from uncultured Anaerolinea sp., assembly GCA_964597505.1. Taxonomy (GTDB): domain Bacteria; phylum Chloroflexota; class Anaerolineae; order Anaerolineales; family Anaerolineaceae; genus UBA6107. Next base: position 170,815 of record CAZQXI010000006.1, read on the forward strand.
CCGAGCACGGTCTGGCCGAGCAAGGGAGGCTGGCCCAACAAGGCTTTCAGGTTGGAGGCAAAGACTTTGATGGCGTGGGTTTCGCCGGTAACGGTCAATTCACGGCGCACGTCGCGTTCGATGGCTGGCAATAGAAGACGTTCGGCGGCATCCACAATGGCTGCTTCAAGTTCGGCGCAGAAAGGTGAACGCACATCCGGGCGGTAATAATCGACGATGGAACTCTTCCAGTCCTTTTCATCCACGGTCACTTTGACCCGCAGCACTTTTTCGGTCTCGCCGCGGTTAATGGCCAGCACCTGGTGCGGACGCAGCCGGCTGACCTGTGAGGTGAACTCGTAATAGGTGGCATAAACGGATTTTTCGTCTTTGGCGTCTTCGATGTATTCGCTGGTGAGAGTGCCAAACTGCATCGCTTTGCGGCGGGTGGAGGCTCTCACTTCGGCAGAATCGCTGATGGTCTCGGCGGTGATATCGCGTGCGCCTGCCAGGGCGTCATCCACGGTTTCAACCTGTTCGTTTAGGAACCCCAACGCCATTTTCTGCGCATCGCCGGGAGTGCGTGCCTGGGTCAGGATCATGTCTGCAAGCCCCTGCAAGCCCTTTTCGCGGGCAATCGAAGCACGGGTGCGGCGTTTGGGTTTGTAGGGCGCGTAGAGGTCTTCCACCGCGGTCATGGTGTCGGCGGCGGTCAATTTTTCAAGCAGTTCGGGCGTCATCTTGCCCTGCTCCTCGATGGAGGCGATCACTGCGGCGCGGCGTTCTTCAAGAGTGCGGCCTTTTTCGAGCAGGCTCTGTACCTGGCGCAACTGTTCTTCATCCAGTGTGCCGGTGGCTTCTTTACGATAACGGGCAATAAAGGGGACGGTGGCACCTTCATCCAGCAGTTCGATGGTGGCGGCTACCTGGGTGGGGCGGATATTAAGTGCTTTGGCGATGTCTTGAGCAAAGTTGACCATTAGAATTCCTGTAAGAAATGAAATAGAGAGGATATTCTAACACACGCGTGAATAGTGAATCGTGATTAGGGAACCGTCGAAACCGATATCTGATACGCTAATATCGGGGTTCATTGCACCTCTCACCAAAGAATGGCTCTGGTGTGCAAAATTCGCACAACGATCCTACGCTTGTGTTTTAGAATCGATTCATTAAAGAATGAGGTGTAATGCACCACAAATCGACAGAACTTACAGACCGGGCAAGATTGCACTCCAAGCGAACCAGGTTGTGCAGCTTCCCATTCCAGTCAGAATACTCCTATTCCTGTTTCTTCTAAATCGTAAACGGCACATAATGGTGATACTTGTCGCCGTTGAAATCTTCAACCACCAGACCAAGCAGGTAGTCACCTGGGAGTGCGGCTTCATCCACCCAGTGGAAGGAGTCTTCAAGTTTACTGATGGTTCCTGAAATACCGTGGAGGGTATGCATTTTGGGGTTGGTGAGATTTAATGCGGTCAACACATGCACGGCCGGGATGAACATGTCACCAGATTTGATGGCCAGGTCGTGAGTTACGAGCCTGCCCCGTTTTTCCTGGATGACGCTTTTGTCGGTCATTTCGCCGCTGTTATCAAATTTTAAGCGCGCGCGGTTTGAGTTGCCGGCCCCGTTCTTGGTAAACAAGCCTTCCAACTGGTATTCTTCGCGGCCGTATCCCATCGGATGCATGAACGCAAAAGCAGCGTTGATGCCATCCGTGATCACACGCAGGACGGGTTTTATCTCAAGACTTAGATTGATCTCGGTATCCCAGGCGGGATGGACCAAACCATTGGCTTCTTTTTCAACGGCTGACCGCACATATTCTTGGGTTAAGGGGCCGTAATAGTAATCATATTCTTTGTCTTTGTAATAAATCTCGGTGGTGAGGAAAGCAATGTTCTCGCCGCTGATTTGAACGGTCAGATTCAGCGAATCCCCCGGGGCGATTTTTTCTGATGCGAGCGTCATTGATTTGATCTGATATTTTCCTGCACCAGGTGCAGCTGCTGATTCGCCGGTTTTGGCAGGAACACCATTTTTCTCAGGTTCATTGAAAGCGATTTTTAATTCCCAATCATTGACAACAAAATTTCTAACAAGTTCCATTTTTCAGCTCCTATTCGGTAACCGTTACTTCGACAAATTCTTCGGTGAGATAACCGTTCATATCCTGAACCATAATACCCACCGTATAATCGCCTGGATAGGCATAATAGGCAACCATGCTGAAACCATTCTTTCCAAAAGTCATGGTACCGCCATCATAATTATTATATACGCCCTCCGGGTTGGCATAAGTATATTCAAGCCACTGTTCCTGGATGGTGAAGGTGTCACCTTTTTGTGGGCTGATCTCGTGAGAAGCACCCTTATCATTAAAGCTGAACACTCTTTGCATTTCGCCATCTCCGTTAAAGCGGATCACGGCATCAGTTTGTGAGCCCGTATATTTAAAAGTATATGTACCATGCACGAGATACGTATTTTGGCTGGCATCCACGCCGTAGGTTTCAGGCTCAAAATAGGCGAACTGGTCGTGATCGCTGTTTCCGTCGCTCATGTAATACAGGGTGGGCTCCCAGGTGTACTTGATCGGGATGGTCGTGCTGCTGCCCCAATCGGGATAATAGATGCCATTGATCTTTTGGGTGGATTCTGCACTGATGAAGCCCATATCCGCGGTCAGATAGGATTCGTATTCAGCATCCCAATAGCTGACATCATAATAAATATAGGCAACGTTGGCACCAGTCACGGTGGTGGTTAAAGTAATGCTGCCATCAGGTCCGATCTCTTTGGCAGACACCTTGATCGGTTTAATGGTGATCTCACCCGAACCAGGCGCCTCCACAACTGCACCCGCTGACGGTGCTGCATCCACGACAGCCTGCGAAAAATCGGTCTGCGCAGATGCAGCTGAATTCAGTACTGAAACATCAGCATCAGCAGCTTTGAACGTTTGATCGGTATAGTGATAGGTCAAAAAATCATCCCACAGCGATGCTTTGGCAAAGCGGCCAACATATTCGCTGTAGCGGTAATCGGAGTTTTTGGCAAAGGAATTTTTATAAAGCAAAGAAGTCGGGAAGAAAATGGACAGCCCGCTCGAGCCTGCCATATTCTCGCCGTGCATTTCAGCAGTGACCGTTTTTTTCAATTGGGTTTTTACTTGTTTGGCTGCTTTTACAACCACAGGATCACTAATATTTTCCAACAGCAGATCAACAAAGCTGCCCAAGTCGATGTAAGAATTGGGAACATTTTCTTCAAAGATGCTGGTATACGATTGTGAATAAGTGCGTGCCTGCGAAACCTTGGTTTGATTTACTTCCATGAGCGCCAGTGCAAGGGTATTAAGCGCCGAATTCAGGTTTTTTACCTCGCCAAGGTCAATAGCCGACATGGTCACATCCACTATGGTTTCATCGGTAACTGATTTCGCGGAACCTTCACCTTCGTTATAGATATAACGCGCATCATCATCCGTAATGCGGATATCCTGCCGAATATAGGTATCCACCATCACCTTGCCCAGGTCTTTGCCGGTCATGCCAGGATTCTTGTTGATGGCACCCAACCAACTCGCATAGGCCAATCCAATGGCCGGTTCAAGTTCTTCAGAAGCCACCGCGTATTTGGCATGCGGAGCGATGGCGCTCATGACTTCCAACTGTCCCATCAAACAGGCGTCAAATGCCACCAGTTCGAATTGCCCGATGCCTGTTTTTTTGATGATCGCACCAAGGGCGTCATCAATATCCTGCATCTTAAAGAAACTGCCCTCATTCGGGCTGTCATCATACCAGCCGCCATTCCACCCTGCCCCATGATCGCCCAGCATTAATACATAATGGTCCGCTGGATAGGTTTTTATGGCCCAGGTGGCAAAGTCGATCAAAGTTTTGGGGTTGCCCATATCCATTTCACCGAGATCGGCCAATTCTTTGGATCGGATGGTATATAGATCGCTGTCTTTGGTGATCAGAAACCGCTTGGTGCCTGTCCACTCGCCGTTTCCGTCAGAACCCCAATCGTAACGATCAATCTGTGAAACGATGGTGACCTGTTTTGTCGACCCGACCAATTCTGCCTCATTAAAATCATACAAGGTGTCTTCTTCAATCACTTCATCATCCCCATTCTGGTAAAGCATGACCAGCCAGGTGTCAGAAGCACTGGATTGGACGATGTTAAGGTTTGCGATAGTACTGCCACTTGTGGCGAAAAAAGAACTCAATAGTGATATAGCTATTGTGAAGTTAAGAGCTCGAGTTAACTGCATTAATTAATCCTGATAAAAATGTTGTGTATTTGGTAATAAAAAGAAAAAGGCCGAACACAATAAACCATGTCTGACCAATAGTAATAATTTGTGAATTACTCAAATTTGGACAGTAATAACCTTATTAGTACAAATTATCAAGGAGTATTTTATCATATTGAAAAAACAATTAAAGTATGAGCGAAGCCTCAATTGACCAGTTTCATTTGATCAATTAGAAAATTTGCCGCAATCTGATGGTCATAAACAAAATTAGTCTTCGTCACGTCCATAAGTTTTGCCCTTGTGGTTATGGCTTTCTGCCGTGTTGATTCTTCCGCCCCTTCAGAACGGATCGTCTCATCCAAAATAGTAGCGAGTCCTTCAACTTTTCCAAACATCATCAACAAACGACAAGCTTCCACAACCCCGCGGTGAAAGAAATTCATTGATTCAGTACGCAAAGACAAATTAAGAACTTTGATTATTTCTTTTTTTGCGGCATCTGAATCACCTATTTCTCGGTATGCTTCTGCCAATACAGCACGCGCTGAGAGAATACCCCATTCAGATTCAATTTCTTCACTGATAGCCAATGCTTCTTCGTTATAAAAAATAGCTTTTTCATAATCTTTCTGATAACCTGAGGTCTCACCAAGATTGGATAATGCAATCGCTTCACCCTCTCTATCACCAATTTGACGACAGAGATCTACACTTGAATTAAAGCAATCCAATGCGTTGGAATAATCTTTTAATTCCAAATATGCTGTTCCGGCATTATTCAAGGTTAGCGATTCAAAATATGTGTTTTGCATAGCCCTGCCATTTTTCAATGACAAATCATAGTGTGATAAGGCCAATTTATAATCACCTCGAATGCAGGCAATATCAGCTAAAATGTTTAGTACTTTTGAAAGTCGCCGAAAATTTCCAGTTTCAGTACAAATATCTCGGCAAAGGTACAAAACTGCCTCAGCCTCTGAAATTTCCCCGAGGTTAACTTGTGTATAACCCAAATTGTAAAGTGAATGAGATTCCTCTTCTTTGTCCTGAATTTTCCGTGAAAGATCTAAGGCGTTTTTCGCAAAAACTAAAGCAGTTGAAGAACTTTTCTTTACCATGGCATGAGTTGCCAAAGCATTTAGACAATATGCTTCTTCATGGAGTAGATTAGCTGAACGGGCTGTTTCCAATCCGAAATTAATATTTTCTTCTGCATGGTCAAATTGCTGAATGCGAATTTTAAAAAGGGCATTTCGGCAAATAAGTTTTGCGCGACATGTTAATGTTGCATCCCCTTCAGGGATACTATTTATCAATCTTTCAAAAAGTTTAGTGCCCTCTCTAAAGTAACTTCGATTTTCAAAATAGACATTTAAGGGGACAATGAGTCTCTCGATCTCATTCCATTTTCGATTTTGCACAAACCAATTAAGGCTTGCCTCTATATCGGGTAGGATTTTCTCCATATTCTTATAAAATAAAACTAATTTTTCCCCCTTTCGATCAGCAAAATAATCCAGGACTTGTTGTTGAAACCAATATGCATGTTGTTCCTGAAGTTTTTGATGGTCTGATTCAGAAATCATTGACGATTCTATTACACTCTGTTTAACGACTCGGTGAAATCTAAAGTTATCAATTCCATCCCAAATTAACAATGATCTTTTGGCAATATCCTGTAAAAAAGACATAGTGATATTGCAAACTGCCTGAGCTGCCCGCTCTGAAAATGGGCTTTCAAATATTGTCAATCGGGCAGACAATAATTGTTCTTGATCAGTAAGGTGACGCCAGACATTCGCGAAGGAAGCTTGAATACTCCGATGTCGTTCGGGAAGATTTAGCGATTGAGATTTTAGGTTGTTGATGTTCTCTTGCAGTCCATCTAGAATTTGACCAATTGGAACCCACCTGGTTTGACAAGCTGCCAGATCAATAGCCAAAGGGAATCCTTCAACCAGATCACAAATCGAAATGGCACAGTTTGAAAAAACAGGATCGTTCAATTCAGGAAGACTCTCTACCTGTAGATGAGAGTAAAAAAGTTTCACAGCATCAGATTGTCTACCTTCACTGGTTGATAAGCCACCCAAGGCCAAGACTTTCTCTCCCAACAAATCCAAAAATGAGTACGAAGTAAACACGAGGACAATATTTGGAGCTGCCTCTGTCAGTTCTTTTGCGAACAATGCTGCCTCTTGCAGGTTTTCAACATTATCAAGCACCAACAAGGCACAGCGATGGGCAGCCCATTCCACTAAGTCTTCCATGGAATTTGATGAGTGTTCAATACTGGTCCCCGTTGTAACCATAATTGTTGAGGCAATATTTTCCAAAGAAAAACAGTCTGCTATGGAAACAAAATAAACCCCGTCTTTGAAAAGGGAGTTCTGAGAACTGGCAAGTTCAACTGCCAATCGTGTTTTTCCCGAACCTCCAGGACCAGTGATTGTGATTACATTACTTTTAGGATCTGATACCCAATTTTCCAATACATCTAATTCACTTTTGCGACCAACGAATGGCGTGGCGTAACCAGGCAGACTAATAGCAGATTTACTCGTCGTCCGATGGACTTTGCCAGAGGTCAGGTATTTTTGAATATCAATATAAGCATTTTTTAATAATACTCCAGGGTCAATTTCCAGGTTATTTTTCAAATATCGAACAGCAGAATGGTAATGATTTAATGCAGCGTTGGGCTGGGAAGACTGAAGGAAAATTTGGATCAATCGCGAATGGAGGTCTTCATCCCAGGGTGCAATTTTTACCAACTTTTCTGCAATTTTTCTGGCGTCCACCCATTCGCAGCGGTCTTCATGGTACTTTAGCAAGATTGAACAGCCCAACACTAAAAATCGGTCAATCCTTTCTCTTTTTAGTGTCAACCAGTCCTCAAATAGGTCAGAATCGGGCAAAGTTAATAATGGCAGCAACTGACCTGTGCATTGATCCATGGTTCTTTTGAGCTGATTGATCGGAAAACCACGCGATTGTCGTCCATTGTGATGATCAATAAGCGTTTGAATTTTATTTTCAAACTCCAAAACGTCGACATGGATTGCAACCTTCTCATTAAACCCTAATGAGTCTCTATCACTGGTGAAAATTTCAACATTGTTGATGCATTCTGAAATTGACTTTTTGATGGTTGTTAAAGCCTGCCGCAGGTTATGAAGTGCTGTTTGCTCTGGAACATCTGGCCAGAAGATGGCGGCTAAGGTGCTGCGCGCATGCGCGCGTTGGTTTTCAAGAAGAAGATATGCGAATAATCCCCTGGCCTTTTGTGAGGATATTTCAGTAATCAAACAAGAATTAATGCTGATCTCAAAACTACCTAATAATTTTGCATCCAAAGTAAGGGCATCAGATTGTGGCTGCTTCATTTTTTGGCTGCTTTCTTGATTGACGATTCTTTGACGATGTTTATCTATGATGTAACCATGATGGAAAACGAATTATCAGTTGAACCTTTCAAGCTAGAGCAAGATGGATACCATTCATTTTTACTGCGCATTTGGAAACCAAAAGGACTAATTGGAATCAAGTGGTTGTTCTCGCTTGAAAATCCAATCACCCATGAACTCATCGGTTTTCAAGATCAATACAGATTAATTAATTATTTAACACAAATTATCGAAAAAAAACAAGTGGATTAACCCAAATTTTCAAGAGGAGAAACTACATGAAGCGAAAAATGTTTTCTTTAACCATCTTTGTGTTGTTATTGTTTGTAATTGGATGTTCAAAGTTAACAAACAAGACAGGAACACCCGTATACACTGATTTGCCTGCAACTGCAAACACTGAAACCCCGGCAATAGTCGAGCCATCCATTGAACCAACCGAAACAACCATTGTGGTTGTTTCAGAAGAACCAACCACAATGGTTACAGATGTAATCATCGTGCATGAAAATATACCCGGCATTTCAAAATATTCATCAACCGAAAGGATTGATGATTGCAGCACTGGTGAAAGGATTGCCCTGGGAGCAACAACCTTAATTGGGCAAGCCTGCGATAATTGGAAAAAAGCCAAACTGGAACGTCCTGCGGATGCACCCAATGGCACCTACTATCCAGCCATTGATATTGTGCGTGCCGAAATGGGAACGAATCAGCTATGGATGTTTGCAAAAATTAATCTCTATAAAGATGCCGAAGGCCAATTGCCACCTGAATTGACGCTGGGGTTTGAAATTGATACTGACCTCGATTCACGCGGTGATTACTTGATTTTGGTCAACGGTTTGAGCTCGACAGAATGGACCACTGACGGTGTACAGGTGTGGTGGGACCAGACAAAGGATGTTGGTGGAGCAAAACCACACGTTCCTGATGGAACGGTTGGCGATGGTTATGAAACCTTGCTGTTTGATGCCGGCCAGGGGATGGATGCCGACCTTGCATGGGCACGCATCAATCCTGAGAATGGTGCAAGTGTAGAATTTGCATTCAAACCTTCTTTACTGCCAGAAAATCAGGTTTTTGTATGGTGGGCCTGGACGGCATTGAAAGAGATCTCGCCTGTAGAGATGGAGCTGGTGGACAGCAAAGTAGACACCGAATCATGGAAGCTGGACAATACATGCGGCAAAATTTTCAATGGCAAACCCAGCAAAATGATCGTCAATATTTGTGAATTCATTATCCCAACAGCTACTCCCCTCCCTACCACCGCGCCTTCCACTTCTTCAGGACCCTCCAATCCTTCGGGATGTGTTCCAATAGATTGTCAGGCTGCACACCCCGGTGATCCGCCGGGTTCATGGGAGTGGAATGCAGCAAGTTGCAGCTGCACTGCCATCAACTAATAACTTTATTAGCCAGAAATATTTCACAATGGATCTGTTTATTCAAATAACAGATCCATTATTGTGTTTGCATGAGGTGACATATATTTTTGAGGTTAAAATAAAATACAATCCTGTATCAAATGAGGTTCGCATGTTTTTTCTGCTCGGCATTGACGACACCGATTCCCCCACCGGCGGGGATGCTTTTTCCACGCTGCCAGACACTGCCGCAATGGCCCTGACACTCGGTCTAAAACTGGAATCCATGGGCCTGGCCAGACTGCTCAATATTTCATGCCATCAATTATTTCAAAATTCGATGGTTCCTTATACCACCAGCAACACGGCTGCCTGCCTGTTCCTGGATACTGATGCACAAAAAATCCGCGAGATCGATATGACCGCCCGTTTAATACTGCGCGGTCAAAGTTCTCCCACCGCCAATCCGGGTTATGCTTTGGCTGCCTGGAATCAAATAGCCCACGAAGTCGTATCCTGGAGTAAATCTGCGAAGATTGCCCCTGTTCAACGGATGGACGCCATTAAGCTGGCCAGACAAAGCGGAATAATGACCGCTGGAATCTCTGGAAGCGGATCAGGTGTGATCGGCGCATTATCTGCTGTGGGGCTGCGCTATGACGGCAATGATGGTTTTATCTATTGGATGCCCGGCCTGGATAAGCTTCATGGCATCTGCACACAAATCGAGATTAACCAATTTATACATTTTGAGAGTATAGAGAGTGAGCACCATAAGCGTCCGGCTTTGGATGACCGCATCTTCCTTTCAGAAAAAGTAAAACCCATTCTCAAGGAAGGCCGCATTGTATTACAAATCTCTCCCGCTAAAAGGGGATCAGAATTTGAGTGGTTATCTTAAAAAATCCCAAAAAATACTTAAAATTTTAATCCCGAATCTTAAATAAACTGCAAGGTCAATGTAAAGTCAAATTTGGTAAGAGACATGCTATTATCAAAATGTTGACCCGCGTTATTTAAGGAGGTTTGTATGAAAAAGGGTTTATTAAGAATTACATCCATCTCGCTGCTTCTCATCATCATGCTTGTCGCTTTGCCAACATCTGTCTTCGCCTTCAATGGACAGTGGAATACTGGAATTGCTGTCACAATTGACTACAAGGCCAATCCTGCTCCATCCTGGCTTCAGATCTTTTCAGATGGGGTTAAAATCGATGGTGCCGCCACCATTTGCTATCCATTCAAAGAAGGTCTCGACAATTGGAAGGGAAACATCTACCAGTTAGTTGACCACAAATGGGTAAAATTGGCTACCACAACCAAATGGATGCCCGACACTGAAGGTGCTTATACCGCCTGTGCCAAAGCCCCCGCTGCAGGTACATATGTATTGATGGGGTATTATCACAATCCATTTGCCCCAACCCAAGCCCCCAAGACCGATCTCTCTGAAGGTTGGAACACCGGCGTGTCTGTCGACATTGATCCTGAAAGAACCCCTGGGCCAGAATGGTTGCAATTATTCTATACAGGCGTAAAAGCCGATAAGGGCACCAAAATCTGCCATCCCTTCCCCGCTGGTCCCGCTGGTTGGACTGCAGAAATTCGCCAGCTGAAAAAAGGTGAATGGATCAAACTTCCCACCACGGCAGGTTATATTGGCACCTCCGATGAGAATGTTTACACCGCCTGCGCCACCACTCCTGAAACCGGCACCTTTGCACTCTTTGGATACTGGACTAAATAGTTTTATAACCAGCATCCTCTAAAACAGGCCGCATCAAGACCATGCAATCCACTGCAGATCTTGATGCGGCTGTTTATTGAACGAATAAGGTAAAGAGGTCTTCGATTTTCTTGATGACCTCTTTTTACTTTTTAGTTGCTTTTAAAGAGAACATTAGTGGAATGGGCTGCTGCCCATCAGGGAAATTGTAAATTCCATGACCGTTATGAACGAGAAACGGCAACTGCTGATAAACACTGAACGGGAATTCATGTAAAAACTCTATTTGCAGACCGTTATCGATCAAGCTCGTGATGATTTCAGCCAGGGTGTGATTCCAACCGATTTCTTCTTTGGACTGGATCTTTACATTTCGATCTGCATACGAACCTTCGACGTCAAAATGCATGGCTTCTTTATCAAAATAGGGGTACCGATATTTCAGTTCAGGATCATTGTCATCAAACACCATCGCAAAAGGGTGAAATTCTGCAATGTAAAAGATACCACCCGGTTTTACATAAGAAGCAGCAATTTTCGCCCAACGCGGAATATCAGGCAGCCAGGCGAGAACACCGTAAGAAGTAAACACAATATCATACTGTCCTAAAAGGTTGTTGGGCAGATCATAGAGATTGCTGCAGACAAACCGAGCATCCAGATTGCAGCGTGCTGCCAGCAGCCTGGCTTGTTCGATGGCAGATTCAGAAAAGTCGATGCCAGTTACATGCGCCCCCAATCTTGCCCAACTAAGAGTATCCTTGCCAAAATGACATTGTAAGTGAAGCAGGTTTTTTCCATCCACATCGCCCACTTCTGACAGTTCTAAATCATTTAATGAGTTAGTCCCTGCCAAAAATTTATCAACCGCATAGAATTCTGAGTTGACATGGATGGGAACCCATTCTTCCCAAAGTCTTCGATTGTTTTCCATATAATTTTGATTAGTTTCATCAGACATAAAAATCCCTCCGCAAAGATGGAGGGATTTTATCATTTATGTTAACGGGCGGTGAGGGTTTAATCCACCGGCACCGCCCGGGATGGTTAACCCAAAGGTTAACTCGATTTAATTTCTATTTTGTGTGATTGCTTGGCGGCCGCCGGTGTTTTTGGCAAAGTGATGTTGAGGACACCGTTTCTGAAGGTGGCTTCAACCTTATCGCTTTGAATTTCACTTACCAGCGGAATCACCCTTTGGAATGAACCGTAAGAACGTTCCACTCGATGGTAATTTTTGCCCTTCTCTTCGACATCATTTTTCTTTTCACCGCTGATGATCAAGGAATCATTCTCAAGTGAGAGCTGGATATCCTTTTCATCCATGCCAGGCAGTTCAGCGGTCACCTGCATGGAGGCATCGGTTTCACTGACATCGATACGGGGCATAAAATCTGCCACACTGCGGAGAGTTGGAACTGAAAGCAGGGTGAAGGGATCATTGAAGAACTGATCGAACATGCGGTTCATTTCGTTCTGGATCGCCATCACGGGGCTTTCGTTTTCGCGCCGGGCTGGCATTGTATTGCCTCGGCGCCGTAAAGGAAGAATGTTACTGTTCATATCGACCTCCTTATGGTCACCTGGATTTTTTGTTACTCAATTTATAAAACCGGAGAATAAAATTTTTGCAAGAGAAATATTAGAAGAATGTAAAAAAAAGGATCTTCCACTGGTTGAGGGGGGCAACCAGCAGAAGATCAACTTAATTATAGCAAATATTGTCAATCAATAGATTAAATTGTTAGGAAACCTGTACAAAATCGGTTAACTCAAGATAATCCGGCCATCCAGTACGAGCCCACCCTGCCCCTGCGAATGGACCAGTAGAGGATTCACCTCCACCTCGGCAATCTCCGGGAAGTCCAGAGCGAGCTGGCCGATTCTCTGGATGCAAGCAACAACAGCCTCAAGGTCAAATGCAGACTGCCCGCGGAAACCCTTGAGCAATTTGCCTGCTCCGGTTTCATTGATCATTTCACGCGCTTCTTTTTCGCTAATAGGCGCCACTCTGAAAGAGACATCCTTAAACAATTCCACATAAACGCCGCCCAGGCCAAACATCAACAGCGGACCAAAGCCGGCATCGCGCTGCATGCCAACAATCACTTCCTGTCCACCACCGGCCATCTGCTCAATCATCACGCCTTCAAGTTTGGCTTCAGGCATTTTGCGCCCAATTTCAATGAACATGCGTTCATATGCTGCCATGACTTCTGTTTCGTTTTGAAGGTTCAGGTAGATGCCGCCAACATCCGATTTATGCAGAATTTGCGGCGAGACGATCTTCATGACCACCGGAAAACCGATCTCATCTGCCAGTTTGGCAGCGGCAACTGGGTTTGCAGCGAGACCACCTTTGATCATGGGTATGCCGTAAGCCGCCAGGATGGGCCGAGTCTCTGCTTCACCAAAGACTTTTGGCGCTTCTGGAGCATGCAGGATTTTTTCTGCTGCGGCACGATCCACATTTGTGAGAGGAACGAGGGCCTCCCTTTTTTGGCTGCGCCATTCGGCATAGTCAAGCATGGCTTTTAACACGCCGCCCATGGATTCAGGATGAACGAACATGGGCATGCGGTTGCCTTGCAGCACCAACCGAGCTTCATTTACCGATATATCGCCCATGATGCAGGTCAGCACAGGCCGGGTGGAGCCTTGTGAAGCATCCACGATGGCTTGGGCCACCCCGGCAGGGTTGACCAACGATTGCGGCACCAGCATGGGAATAACAATATCGACGTTTTTATCCGAGATAAGCTGCTTGACTGCCATTTGATAATCTGCAGGTTCCGCGCCGCCCAGCATATCCACCGGGTTGCCCACCTGGGCAGCCGGGTTGAGATGCTGCCGCAGCACTTCACGGGTTTCAGGTTCAAGATCTTCCAAAAAGATGCCGTGTGCAGATAACGAATCTGAAGCCAAAGCGGCGGGTCCGCCGGCGTTGGTGAGAATGACAGCGCGCTTGCCGGTAGGCAGCGGTTGAAAATCCAAACACATGGCGACGTCAAAGAGCTCTGCCACAGTATTAACTTCAATTACACCCGCTTGTTTAAAGGCAGCCTGGTAGGCAGAATAAGAGCCTGCCAGTGAACCAGTATGAGAAGATACCGCCCGTGCGCCTGCACTGGTGCGCCCGGCTTTGAGAAGCACGATCGGTTTCTTACGCGAGACTTCGCGAGCCACCTCGAGAAAGCGCCGTCCGTCTCGAATTTGTTCCACATAAGCCGCAATCACTGTTGTATGAGGATCATCGCCGAGGTATTCGATGATATCCGTTTCGGTAACATCCGCCTCGTTGCCAAGGCTGAGAAAATGAGAAAAACCCACCTTCTTGCCCTGAACCAGGTCTACCACACCGCCGCAGACTGCCCCTGATTGAGAGAGGAAGCCAATTCCGCCCACATCGGGCAAACCATTAATGAAAGTGGTATTCAAACCATTGTGCAGATTCACCAGTCCTACACAATTTGGTCCGATCAACCGCATCTGGTAATTGGCAGCGATCTTCAAACACTGCGCTTCAAGCTCCAATCCACTTGACCCCGTTTCTTTAAACCCGCCAGAAATGATCACCACTGCCTTGATTCCGCGCTTACCGCAGGCTTCAAGTGCTTCAGGGGTGGCGGGAGCCGGCAAAATGATGACTGCCAAATCAACGGGAGCTGGCACGGAGGCGATATCCGCATAACATTTTCGGCCCAAAATATCTTCAGAGCCGGGGTTTACCGGGTAAATCCCACCTTTGTAGCCGTAGTCGATCAAATTCTTTAAAATGCCGTGGCTCAATTTGCGCGGATTGGCAGACGCACCAATCACGGCAACTCCGGTGGCTTCAAAAAACGGACGCAGGGAAGAGGGCATGGAATGTCCTTTCACAAACAGAATGGGATTGATCTGGATTGATTATAACAAGGGGAACCGATGCGGTTAAGGTTGAGTAACCGGTTCAGGCCATGCACTCATGTAAAAATCCATGTATTCCTGGGCGTGATCACTCCAGTATGAGCGGGTATGCCCGCCCGGATAAATGTGGAATTCCGGACGAATGCCATTAGCCAGCAGCACTTTGACATAATAATCAATGTCTGGCGCAAGAGAGTCTTTATCTCCGCGGTCAAGATACATACGCGGAAAGTCATCAACGGTATGCGTTTCAAGTTGTTTTTGAACCCAATTGGCGTCGCCAAACATCAACCCGTATGAATGTCCGCCGAGGGTGCCGAAAAGATCAATATTCCGCATGGCCAGTTTGATCGCCCAACCGCCTCCGCGCGAAATGCCCCCAACCGCACGACAAACCTTTTGGGTACAGGTGGCAAGATATGAGTCCACCCAGGGAATCAGATCGTTGATCACGGCGTCAGGGAATTTCGAGGTTGAATTGTCATCCATGAAACGTTCTTCAAAAGGAAAGACCATGATAAAGGGGGTCTGTCCATTGTTAATTGCTACATCTGCGATGCCGGTGACCCCCAGGCTGATCCAATAATTGTCATCCTGGCCCTGCCCATGCAATAAGTAAAGCACGGGATAGTTTCCAGAAGGATTGTAGCAAGGCGGCAGGTAGATCGAAACCGGCATGGGCACATCAAGCGCCTCAGAGGGAACCATAAATCGTTCAACGGTGCCAGAGGTAGCCACGCAGGGTGTGGCAGTGGGGGTAATGGTGGGTGTGGCAGTCGCGGTTGGCGTTGGCGTTTCAGTCGGGGTCGCTGTGAGGGTTACGGTGGCTGTCGATTCGGGTGTATGCGTAAAAAGGGGTGTCGGGGTGGTGTTTAATCGCGATATGGCAGAACTCAAGGCACATCCCCCAAGAAGTAATGCGCTCAAGCTGATGGATATAACAATAAATATTCTCTTTTGAGAAGT
Source organism: uncultured Anaerolinea sp. (assembly GCA_964597505.1). Classification (GTDB taxonomy): domain Bacteria; phylum Chloroflexota; class Anaerolineae; order Anaerolineales; family Anaerolineaceae; genus UBA6107. The sequence goes on from CAZQXI010000006.1 coordinate 186,445, forward strand.
TTGATTCATATCGTTGGAACCTCATTTTTTGCGTCAGGCCATACCGGCAAAAACATCATCCATTGACTGGGATCAAGCCGGATAAACTGCTCAGCGATTTTTAACACCTTTTCTGCATTGTATACCAATTCTTCATGAGCATCGTCACGATGTTCAAATTCAACCTGGGGAGAAACATCAACAACAATGGTGTTGTCTTTCAAAGTTTGAAATCCAAGCACGAATACCCTGGCATTGGTTTTAAGCGCCAATTTTACGTAGGCCACTGGCAAAGCCGCTTTTCTGCCAAAAAATCTTGGTTCCAGATCAGGTTCATCAATGGGTCGGTCGATGCCGGTAAGGACTGTGCCGCCGCTTTGCAGACGCTGCCTGGCATGCTGCAGAGCTTCCATGTTCAACGGCACCACTTCCATGCCGCGGTCGTTGCGCAGTTTGTTCTGCCAGGCATATCCCCGGTTGGGATTGGGAATGGCGAGGGTCAGAAACTTGAATCCAAGCTGGGCAAGATACAATCCGCTTAAGTTAAAACCGGAAAGGTGCGGCATGAGCATGAGGGTGCCCTGTTTCAGCTCTCCAGACATACATTCGTTCATCATTTTTTCAAAAGCGGGTGTTAATTTAACGAATTTTCTAATCTCATCAGGGCGGTCAAGATTATGATAAAAATCATAAAGTGCCCTACCTTGATTCTGATAAACTTTTCGAATTGCCTGTCTCACCTGACGCGCATTAAGTGTGCCGTCATGTGCGACCCATTGATTGAGGCTGATGGCGCGAAAGGTGGGACTGAAAACCCGGTTGCCTGCCAGGTATGAAATAACTGCAGCAACGGGGTGTCCTATAGAGTTAGGTAGACTCTGGCTTAAAGCCAATATTGCAGCGGTTCCCAGTGTCTGTGAAGCAGAGTCGTCGTAATTCATAGTCTTTGAACTTTATTTTATCCAACTACGCAATATTTAGGAATACTCCTTATTTTATTGTAACTAATCTGAAAGGAATGTGTTAAATAAATGGTTATGGTAGAATGTTCCCTGCGGGAAGTTCTCCTCGCCTCACCCCCGAAGTTCGGAGTTAAAAATGACAAATAATCCCCCCGTTTTGAAAAAAGATCGAAGAGCTCGAAGATCTTGGTATTTTTATGATTTTGGCAACTCAGCCTATGCTGCAGTTGTGTTGCTTGCGGTCTTCTCGGCTTATTTTAAAGGCGTTGTGGTGGGAGGTGCTGAAGGCACCCGCTTATGGGGTATTGCAGTAGGAACTGCCGCCATTTTGGTGGCAATCATTTCGCCAATTCTCGGATCCATTGCGGATTTTTCAAGAGCAAAAAAGAAAATGCTCTTTATTTTTACCGCCATTTCAATCATTTTCACCGGACTGCTTTTCTTTGTCCGCGCCGGCGATGTCATTATGGGGATGACCTTCTTCATCCTGGCTGAAATTGGTTATCGCGGCGCACAGGTCTTTTATGACGCCCTGTTGGTGGATGTAGCTACCCCAGAGACGATTGGTGATGTTTCTGGCAAAGGTTGGGCCATCGGGTCCATTGGTGGTGTGGTCTGCCTCGGAATTGTGTTGGGCTTGCTTAAAGGCTTTGGGGTACCGGTTGAATATGCATTTTTGGTGACCGCCCTGTTCTACCTGCTTTCAGCATTGCCGACTTTCTTATGGGTCAAGCAAATTTCTGAACCTGAAAAACTGCCCGCCGGTGAAACCACATTCGGTCTGGCGTTCAAAAAACTTGCCCAAACTTTTAAGGCTATCAAGAGTTACAAAGAATTCGTCAAATACATGATCGCCTTTCTGATCTACAACGACGGCATCATGATGTTAATGGATTTTGCTGCAATTATCGGCGCTACCATGTTTGGCGTGAACCAAACCCAGTTGATCATCTTTGTGATCATCATCCAAATAACCGGGGCTGGCGGCGCCTTCCTTTTTGGCAAGATCTCAGACCGCCGCAGCAGCAAAGAAGCTGTGATCTATTCGCTACTTATTCTTATTGGCGCGATCATTGCTCTCATGTTCATTAAAACGCTCATCCTGTTCTTTGTGGTGGGAGCTTTCGCAGGTTTCAGCCTTTCAGGTGCACAAGCTGTCAGTCGTTCGATGACCAGCCAACTCGCACCACCCGAAAAGGTGTCAGAATTTTACGGTTTCCTTTCTGTGGCAGGTCGAACATCCACATTTGTCGGACCCCTGGTATTCGGAACGCTCCAATTCCGTATGCATAACTGGTATCAGAACCATGGATTTGACGCCGTCGCTTCTGAACATTACGGTCTGATGTGGGGCATCGGCTCCATTCTGGCATTCCTGCTCGTCGGCCTTGTGTTCCTCTTGAAAGTTCGAAAAGTGACACACAAAAACCCAATGGTATTTGATTAATTTTGAAAAGATCACCGTCGGAGAAGTGACTCTGGCGGTGATCTTTTGACCAACCAAAGATATAATTATCAATATGACAAAACCGATTCGTTACCCCCGCCGCCGCGTGATCCGCGCGATATTAAAGACCGGCATTGCCGCTGCTTTTGCCGTCCTGGCCGATTTTGAAATTGAAGGTCGGGAGAACGTTCCAACCAAGGGACCTCTGCTGGTGGTTGCCAATCACTTTCACTTTCTCGATCCGCTGGCTTTAATCCACATTGCACCATGGCCGATTGAATTTGTTGGCGGCGCTCAAACCCCCAATGCTCCCAGTACGGTTGGATGGTTAAGTAAGGCTTTCGGCGTGATCCCAACCTATCGGGGGACCGGATCGCGTGAGACGCTGCAAAGCGCAGAAGAAATCCTGAAGCAAAAAGGTGTGCTGGCAATATTCCCTGAAGGTGGAAGTTGGGCGCAGGTTTTGCGGCCAGCCAGACCGGGGACGGCCTTCTTAGCCTGGCGAACTAAAGCCCAGATCCTTCCCGTTGGCCTGGATGATTTGTTGGGATTCTTCCAGCGAGCAAAACTTGGTCATAGGGCTCATGTGAAGGTCAAATTCGGTAAACCATTCGGCCCGGTGGCCGCTTCTGATGGGTCACGCCCCGGCCGCGAAGAATTGGATGAGATCGGCCATAATATCATGCGTCAGATTTCATACTTGCTGCCTCCTGAACGGCAGGGATTCTACTCTCCGGATCCTGCCATCCGCGAAGCTGCCCTTGGTACAGAAATTTACCCCTGGGCGAATGCAACTGAAGGATAAAGATATCAAACCGGCAAAATTTTTGCCGGTTTTTGCAACCTTTTTATGCTCTTTCTCGTCTATTAAGCGATAATACATTTACCTTCATTATTAGACAGGAAAAAATATGAAAAAAACAGCCTTAATCGTATTTATTGGTCTTTTTTTGATGGGTTGCAGCCTGCCCTTCACCATCACATGGAACGCCACCCCCACCCCACAGGTCGAAACCCCAGTCCAGATCATCAACACGCCAACAGCTCAAGTGATTGCGACTGAACCGCCAGCCGCAACGACCGCACCCACCGCAGCCCCTGTGAACGGCACTGAATTAAACCTTGGCGGCATTTACATGGTTCTGCCGCCGTGCATGGCCGCGAACGCCACTGGCACACTGGTGCCGGCTGCACCTTATGATGAAAACAACGGACCAATGGAGTACTATCCTGAAAATCGCAAAATTGCTTTTCAGGGTTATCCTCTTTCAGGAAATTTCTTTGATCCAGCAACAACAACCCATGGTGGCATCACCATATATCCAATTGCACAATTTGTGGCCATGAACCAATTTGTAGCTACCAAGGTTGCCGATATGCAGGCACTCCTGGCAGCGAAACCCATTGCTCCTGATAATATCCCCTTGCTTCCTAATCTATACGCAGCGCAAGTCTTCAGTTCCAATGAAAAATATCTCGCCTTTCAAAACGGTGAGGGCATTCGATTCTTGACGGAATATGCACAATACTATGCACCGGTGAACAACCACGATCTTTTCTACACTTTTCAAGGTATCACAGCGGATGGCAAGTATTGGATTTCAGCCTTTCTGCCTGTCAATACCTCCTATCTTCAGGCTTCGTATGATTCAATCGATGTTCCTGCTGGCGGTATTGCGGCCCCAACATTTGATGATCCAAATTACGCTGCTGCCATGGATACTTATTATGTTTCCATGCTCGAAAAACTCAATAACACCCCCGATGCTGGCTTTACCCCGGGCTTAGACTGCCTTGATCAATACATCCAGTCGCTGCAGGTCAGTGATTAACACCCATTTTATTCTTCACAGGGATTCCACACGGAATCCCTTTTCTTTTTAATCACAGATTATCTATTACAATAGGGTTTATGTCTAAATTGATTCGACGATTGTTCCAGGTTTTCCTGGTATTGATATTGGTAACTGCTTTTTTCTCTCCCATGACGGTAAAGGCACAATCTACGGGTTTAAATTACACCGTACTTGAAGGCGATACGATAGATTCGATTGCCACAGCGTTTCACACCACGGCCTACAGAATCAGACGGATCAACTATATAGCCGACCTGGATTACATCTATCCGGGGCAGCGCTTGCTGATCCCAGGTTTTGACGACGTCCAGGGCGAGGTCATGCGCGTCAACCAACCCTTCGGTAAATCATTAACTGCTTATTTTGGCAGTCTGCACCAACCCATGGCGTTGTTAACGAGGCTGAATTTCATCACGAATATTGACCAGACCTGGGCAGGCGCCCCGCTTTACATTATGTACACAAGTACACCTGCAGTGAAAGAATTGCCCGTTACTGAGGGTCTCACTGGCCTTGAAACGGCTGTAAAACAGGGAGTGCGCACCTGGACCTTGGCGGAATACAATGATTTACGCGGTCCATGGATGATGGTGCCCAATACTTCGCTCTGGCTGCCAGACTCAACCGCCGTGGAAGGTGTTGCGAGCAACAGTGCACCTGCCATGACCGTCTCGCCCTTTCCGCTGCTGCAAGGAAAGACCACCGAGCTGATCACAAACCCACCGCCTGAAGGTGCAACCTTGAGCGGAAGCCTGAGGATGTCAGTCAATGACTCACTGGGGACAAATTCATTTTACACACCGATTGAATATCCATTGCATTTTTTCCCCTCGGATGACGGCCTCATGATCGCACTGCAAGGGGTGCATCGTTTTGCCAAACCCGGCCTGGCCGCCATGCGAATCACCACCACCTACCCTGACGGTTCCACTTTTGCTTATGAAGAGAATCTTCTTGTAAAACCCTATGATTATCTAATCGGCGCTCCAATCATCGTGGATGCATCTTATATTGATCCAACCGTTACGGTACCTGAATGGGAAATGATCAAGTCAATCGTCAAAGATGCCCCTGAATTAAAAGAATGGACTTTCGGTTTTACTGACCCCAGCCCTTCAGAACAAGACTGGATATCAAGTTACGGTCTTTTGCGTTCTTATAACGATAGTGATTATATTTACTTTCACAGCGGAGTTGATTTTGCAGGCAGTACCTCAACCCCGATCTTTGCTGCAGCGGCTGGAACTGTTGTGCTTGCGCAGAACCTGGATGTTCGCGGCGGTGCAACCATTATTTCACATGGTCACGGCGTCTACACCGGCTATTGGCACCAATCACAGATAGACGTGAAAGTTGGCGACCACGTTGATGCAGGCCAGACCATCGGTATGGTGGGTGGAACAGGCCGCGTCACCGGTGCACATTTGCATTTTGAAGTCATCGTGGGCGGTGTTCAAGTAGACCCTGCCGAATGGCTGCAGGGAATTTATTAATACTCTTTAGAATCGGAGCTAAACAAAAAGGCGACCTTTTGGTCGCCTTTTTTCATCTATTCGTATTTCGATTTGTCGATAAGTTCACGCAGTTTCTCTTCATCGGTCTTATGGTTAAAGTCTGGCTGATCTGACTCATTGGATTTTTCGGCTATTTCGGCAGCCCGTAAAATCTCATAAGGTGCCGCCCGCATCACTGACCATTTTCCGCAATTTTCGCAGCGGTCAAATTTGCCAATGGCGATATTTATTCCCCAGATGTGACGGGGAGTTGGCCTGCCGCAGTGTTTGCATATGCTGCCGCCGGTAAACCCGTAATTGCGCTGGGTGCCAAGGGGAACACCGTTCGGATTTTGTTTACGCATGACCCCAAATTGCACCAGGCCGACGATGGTTAATACAGCAACCAAGATCAACAAGAAAGGAATAAAAATCTTTGTCATGCCGGCGGATTCCTGCTCCGCTGAAACAAAATTCATATGCCTTGCCGGGGTGATGAAAACTTCACCGGCAGCATTGGTTACTTCAGCTGTTAGTTCGTGTGACCCAAAGCCATATTGACTGGTGTTAAATTGATAGGTGAACGGTGAACTGCCTACAGCCGACATGAGTTCACCATCTAAAAGAAAAGACACTGAAGTGAGATCCTCGGGTCCTACAATACTCAAGGTGAACAAACCTCTGATATCCGCACCGTTACCGTAACCAAAATCACGATAGATGCTCAATCTATAGGCGGGGGTTTCAGGTGTTTGCGCCCAAACCGGACTTGAGATTAAAAGCAACAGCAGCATAACCAGAACTAAAGAATTCAAAACCGTCTTGTTTGTTTTCATATGAAGTCCTATTTCCATCCAGTTAAAATGGTTTCGCGTCTGAAAAGTCGCGCGGCCAATCGAATCATGCCAAAATCGACCAACACCAAAACCACGGCAACGATCAAAATTAATTGAACATTGAGAATAATGAACCCGGCTAGCTGACCAAACAACACAAGCATTACCGGCATGATCAGTACCGCTGAAATCTGTTCCGCCACGCGCGGATCAGCGGTGCGGGACGACACGAAAATTGCGAAGTTGACCGCCATGACCGCCATCAAAGGTCCGACTAAAAAGATGGCTAGCAGCCAGGTGGGCCCAGCGATATAAGCCAACACTTCTTTACTCACACCCGTTAACGGCACCGCCAACAGAAATATCAAAAAGCATCCCCAGGTTGCGATGACCGCCGGAATGACCGCTGAAAGCCCCTTGCCAACCAGCAATTCCTCGGTTGTGATGGGCGTGGCCAAAAGAGGTTCAAGGCTGTGGGTGGTCTTTTCACCAACGATGCCATAAGCAGCGATCGTTATGGGAATCATGATGGGCATCATGAGATAGAGAAGCATGAATTCATTGACCATGAATATTTTGACACAATCCATCATGGGAAGGTTCCCGCAAGTCATGGCAAACTGGGCTGGTACATCAGCGGAATCTCCTCCCTGCAAGGCGGCGTTACTACCAAAGACAATGAGCATGCCCAGCGGCAAGATGGTAAAAATCAAAGGCATGAGGATGATGGTGAAAAGCACCACCCGGTTCTTAAAAACCTCAGCCCATTCTTTTTCAATTATGGTTCTGACACGTGAAAATTTGAACATGGTTTATTCCTCTTTCGCATGGATCATGCGCAGGTAAATATCTTCAAGTGAGTGCCGCAGCTCACCGACAAATTGAATCTCTGCGCCGGCTTCAACAAGTTTGCGCAAAATTACAGGGTTCTCCTCTTCGGGATGGTCCAACCCGACCAACAGGCTGTTATCGACCTGTTGAAGATCCTTTACAAAGGGCAATTCGGTGATCACGGCCTTAAATTTCTCTTCAACGCGTGAAAGGTGAAAAGCTACCCGGCGTCCATAGAGGTGTTTTCGAAGGTTTTCGGGCGTATCCAGAGCGATCAAACGAGTCTTGAATATTGCCAGGCGGTCACACAACCGGTCTGCTTCATCCAGATTATGTGTGCAGAGGATGATGGTGCGCCCGGAGGCTTTCAGTTCCTCGATAAAATCACGCACCAGGTGTGACGCTTCAGGGTCCAACCCACTGGTGGGTTCATCCAGGAACAATAATTTCGGTTCATGCAGCAAGGCGCGCGCAATCGCCAACTTCTGACGCATGCCTTTTGAAAAACTGCCGGCTTCATCAAAACGTCTGTCCCATAATCCGAGCATACGCAAATATTTTTCGACCGCGCCTTTAACATCCGCAACACCGTAAAGGCTGGCGTAAATAGAAAGGTTTTTCTCGGCACTCAAGCGTTCATACATGCCAGGGGTTTCGGTGAGAATGCCCACCGATTGACGGATCTGCTGATCTTGCTTGCCAACCTGAAAACCGTTTACCACCGCGGTGCCTGAGCTGATTCCGATCAGGCTGGTCAACATGCGAACCGTGGTGGTCTTACCCGCCCCATTGGGACCGAGAATGCCAAAAACCTCTCCCTCTTTGACCTCCAGGTTGAGATTATCCACCGCGGTAAAAGGCGGTTTTTTCTTATCTGTTTTAAACGTTTTTGTTAATCCTTGTGCAATGATCATGATTTCTCCTCGATTCAACCAGATTATATACGTGAAGTGTATGATCAGGTTTCGAATCGGATTATATACCTGCTTGTGAATAACCCAAATCACTCTTGTAAGTTTAGGACGTTATAATTACAGCCAGGAACCTCTACAAATGACCATCACTTCACCTCCCCCAAAAAACTGGAAACCGCGCTTTTTCGCAATATGGTCCGGCCAGGCATTTTCGTTGGTCGGCAGTGCACTCACCCAATTTGTTTTGGTGTGGTGGATCACACAGGAGACAGGTTCACCTACCGCCCTGGCGACTGCCGGCATTATGGGCATGCTCCCTTCAGCAATCTTCAGCCCATTGGGCGGCGTCATTGCAGACAGATTAAGCCGTCGCATGGTAATGATCATCACGGATGCAGTTACAGCCGTTTGCATGCTCATCCTGATCGGATTATTTGCCTCCAACAACATCCAACTCTGGCATATCTACACTCTCATGTTCATAAGAGCGACCATGCAGGCATTTCAACATCCAGCTTCTGCGGCCAGCACCATGAACCTGGTGCCTGGTGACTGGCTCGACCGGGTGGCTGGCATGAATCAAACCTTGCAAGGCGTGATGAGCGTTGCTGCGGCTCCATTAGGTGCATTGGCGCTGGCAGCTCTCCCCATACAGGGTGCATTAATGATAGATGTAGCCACTGCCCTGTTGGGAATTGTGCCGCTTCTGTTTTTGAAAATTCCACAACCCAAGGTGCCGCAAGGCAGCGACGCCAAATCGTTTTTGCAGGATCTGCGAGAAGGCGTCCATACCATCCGAAGCAATCCTGGCCTGGTGACACTTTACGCTGTCACCGGTTTGGTGGTGCTCACAATCATGCCTACATTTGCACTGACTCCGCTGCTGGTGAAAGATCACTTTGGCGGAGGCGTCAATCAAGTGGCCATCATGGAAGGGTTGGCCGGCGTGGGTATGCTTTTGGGCGGAGTCATTATTGGTCTGTGGAAAATCAAAATCCGTCGGGCATTGATCGTGATGATTTCGTTTGGCATCTCATGCGGAACGGTTGCGCTCACTGCCCTCGCGCCCACCCCGCTTTTCTGGCTGGCTGTTTTCTGGTGGTGGCTCAGCGGTTTCACTTTTTCAACCGGTAATGCCCCAATGATCGCTTTGTTGCAAACCGTCATTCCAAACGAGATGCAAGGAAGGGCGTTTTCACTTTTGAATATGATCTTTGGTCTGGCCGGGCCGCTGGGATTATTAATAGCCGGACCAATGGGGGCAAAATTTGGCATCCAGACGGTATTCATCGTTGGCGGAACGCTTTCAGCCACGATCTGTTTTGGTGCGCTATTCCTGCGTCCACTGTGGAAGCTGGAAAACCGTTAACCAGTATCGTTAACGATAAATAAAACTACTGTGCAAAAACGTTTTCCTGAATTGATATAATTATCCCAATAAACCGATAATCCAATGGCGGAAGGAAAGAGAATTCACATGCCCAACACTACCATTACTTGTAAATACTGTGGAGCCAGCAATCCAGTTGGAACAAACCTCTGCAAAGCCTGTGGAGCACCCATTGAAATTCCGATCGTGCCACCGGTTACCGTCACGACGATCAATACACCTGCCAGGAACATAAAACCTCCGGTAACCGCTCAACGGGCAGATACCACCCCTGATCAGATCAGAGATGCGGTGGATGCAGCACCGATCAATGATCAGTTGAAGGAGGGCCTGAAAGCTGCAGGTCTGGGTTTGGGTACACTTGGGGTGGGCACTTTCTTCGCACGCACGGCTGCTGAAGCGGCTTCCATTGCATTTTCAACCTTCCTTATCGGTTATTTCGCCGCCGTCTCCCGCAGTGCCCTGGTTGCCCTGGCTGGCGGTCTGGTGATCGGATTGATGGTCGGTCTGGCGGTCAAACGTCCGATCGGCGCCTTGCTTTCGGCTCCGTTGGGAACCATATTAGGTGTTATCACCGGCAAACTTCTTCAATCAAGTCTTCCGGCACTACCCCTGCCAGCCCTGCTTGCGTTGGTTGGTGGTGGATTGCTCGCTATTATCGGCAGCCGCAGAAGTTCAAGCAACCCGGTTGGTAAATGGTACGGACGTTTTCGTCCTTTTCTGGGTATGGCGGGCGGATTGCTTTTTGCCCTGCTTGGATACGCGGCTGGAAAACTCTTCGGTTAAAGGAAGTGTCTGAATGAATTACAGCCCTTTTTTTAAATTGGAAATTTTTTGTCCCGAAGAGAATTTGGATGAGATCCTCGAAGCCCTTGCAGCGGCGCATGCAGGCGAGATTGGCAATTATGACCACTGTTGTACCATCCTGCAAGTACAGGGCAGCTACAGGCCACTGGAAGGCGCTAAACCGGCTTTTGGGGAGGTTGGTAAACTGATACAGGATACAGAATGCAAGATAGAGATCAACTGCCGCGAAGAAAACCTGGTTGAAGCCATCCAGGCGGTGCGTGTAGCCCATCCCTACGAGGAACCAGTCATCAACGTGATCCCGCTGGCTAATCACCTGTACGGCGCCACTATTTAACATAAAAAGCCTCCCTTTCAAACAATTCGAGGGAGGCTTTTTTGATCCAAACTTTAGATTATTGGCTTGCTATTTTTGAACATATCCAAAAAGTGAATATGTTCCAGCTTCATTAGCATTGGCACAAGCGGTATAAACACCTTCGATTGTGGGAACATATTTAAAGGTGGTCGGCATTTTTAACCAGACACCCTCTTTCAATTCGCGAATCTCAGCAACCATTCCTTCAACACCAGCGGGGAACGGATGGCAGATATCACCAACAGTAGTGACTTTAATGGGATTTGAATAATTATCAAGCCATTCCGGTCCAGGATTTGCTTCCATATTAACTGAAATTTCGGTACCGCGATTCCACCTGCCAGACATTTCTGCAACATCTTCGTTTCCAGGAAGAACTTCAGCCACAGCAACATGATAGTAAGCAAATAAAGCATATGTTCCAGCACTATTTGCCTGTCCACATGCGACATAGAGGCCTTCTCCAGTTGCAGGTACCAAAGATGTGGTCGTTTTCACTTTGACCCAGGTCTTGTCAACCAATTGTCTGATCTCACCAATCCAATTATAGCCAGCTCCTCTAAATTGATGACAGATAAGGGCTGGAGCGGTAATTTTTATTCCATTGGTGATCAATTGCAGGTAAGAAGGAGCTCCGACTGAGGTCACTTCAACCGCCGTACCAATTACGGGTGCAGGAACTTGCCACTCGCCAGGTGCCAAAGAAGAGCTGGTATCGGCTTTTACAATTTGGGGTACATTCACAAGAGCCATACCCAGTACAAAAACTAGTACAAATAGCCCGGTTAATACTTTTTTCATTTTTCCTCTTTTCTAAAATAACGGGTCGATTTAGGTATCATACCTATGCCTCACAATAAACGTCCTGTAAGAAAACAATATTTTTTCTAAAAATCAGAAAAAAGTTATAAATAAAGAGGGGGAAACTCAAAATAATATCAAAATTTGGCTCCAGGAATAACCAATATGAAAAAGCCTGCCAAAATGAAAATTATGGCAGGCTTTCGAGTTTAATAAAGAGATCAGTTAATGTCTACATTAATCGTAATTGAATAAGCAGTACAATTATTGGTATTGTTGCACCATCCTTCAAGTACATGGCAGCTACAGACCTTTAAAAGGCGCTAAACCGGCTTTTGGTGAGGTCGGCAAGCTGATACTGGGTACGAAACGCAAAATAGAGATTAACTGCCGGGAAGAAAACCTGGTGGAAGCCATCCAGGCAGTGCGTGTAGCACATCCCTACGAAGAACCTGTTATCAACATGATCCCGCTAGCCTATCACCACTATGGCGGCAAAGTTTAACAAAAAACAAGGCCAGAAAATCAATCATCTGGCCTTGTTTTTTTGAAAGCTAACTTTATGGAACAACTACTTTAAGGGTGTTTGAATACCCTGAGCATGAAGGCCCACTTGCAACATAGACACACAATCGAACGATATTATTCCCTGTTGGCAAAGAAAGAGTTAAGGTTCGAAGAGAAGCTGTTGCAGAAACCTGGTCTACAAATCCGGACGTCCAAATTGGGGTTATATCAGATGTTGCCCAAAACAGCATATAGCCGTCAGCATTATCTGCATTGCCGCCTGGCAAGGTCCAGTTGTATGTATCTGCAACGAAATCGTCTTTTGTTAGAACAACATCTGCAGTACGAGTCGTAAATTCAACAACATTGGAATAGACACCGCATCCAGTACCACTGGATTTACAAACACGTAAGTAATAATGGGTATTGCCTGAACCAGTGATTGTCGCGGCTCTTGTGCTTCCACTTGGTACGGCTATTACTGAGGCGTTTTCATAGGTCGGTGTTGATTGGCTTGTTGAATACAATACTTTAAATCCATTTGAAAAAGTACCTGTCGCAGTCCACTCCAGATCAACGGATCCTACAACCGAGGAGTTATCTACAAGACCGGTAATTGTTATCACTGCTGGATCAGCAGCAAAAGTGAAATCAACCACCGGCGAATAAACAACACACTCACCACCCGAATATTTACATACCCTGACATGATAAGTTGCCGAAGGATCTCCGGTAATACTTCCCAGTCGTAGTGTACCGTCACTCACTACAGTGTAACTATCTGCCAAAGTTGGCAATGACGTTGTTTTTGAATATAAGATCTTAAACCCATTTGGGAATGATCCGCTTGCCGTCCAATTCACCTGCGCAACCCCGGTCGAAGTATCACTGATAGATGTTATTGAAATTGTTGAACTATCGGCGGTGCTGGTGATCGAATAAGTCGGGAAAGTAAAAGTGTAAACAGCCGAGTAAGCAGTACATTTTGTACCATCAAATCTGCAGATTCGATAGTAATACTTCGTATTGCTGCTGCCATCGACATAGGCGGAACGAACTGTAGAATCAGCTATGTAGAAATATGGATCCGTTCCATAAGTTGGAACTTGAGAACTGGATGAGTACACGATCTTATAACCCTTCGGGCTGGAACTCTTATCCGTCCATGCAAAGTAAGCTTTTCCAACACTAGCTGATTTAATGAGGTCAATAGTAAGCGTTGAATCATAAGGAACGGACGTTCCGCCACTACCCACAACAATTGATGCTGTTTTTGTGGGTTTTGGAGTAGCCGTCGGAGGTGCAAAAGCAAAGATTCCAAGATCACTATAAATATCACATTTATCAACGATAAGTCTGCAAACTCGAACATAATAAATACGATCTGCTGAATAGGTAAAAAATCCAACCCGGGAAGAAGAATTGATAACAGAAACCGATGAATTCTCAGGAAAAGTTGGATACGACTGTTGATCCGTAAAAACTATCTTAAATCCAAACGGAAAATCACCCGTCGCATCCCAATTAATTTGAGCCACACCCGCTGATTTTTGAGATATTCCAGTGATCTTTATTTCTCCAGGCATTGCAGTTTTTATTGGATTATTATCTTCAGGGGAGATATTTTCACTAGTTGCTTCCCCTCCCTGCCCCTCTAACTCCAAAAAAGGTGTGGAAGTCGGCATCAAAGGGATGGATAAATCCAGTGTAGGTGTTAAGTTAGCCTGAGTTGCAAGCGCAGACAATGTCGAAATTTCATCCAATGATGGCCCAACGGATGTCGGTTGAGATATTCCTGACAATAAAGTACCGCAACCCGTAGACAGGGTTAATATGATCATGACAAATAAAAACCAAATACGTTTGCCCATAATTCCTCCTCAAGCGAACAGAGTACCATTTTATTATATAGACATAATTCCTTTTTTCTACCCACAGCTTTGTTATTTAGTCTATACGCAATTTTTACAGAAGATTATTTATCCTCTGTTTCATCCAAATGCATCAGATGTAACAACCGATGGATTACCGGTGCAATAATAATGCCGAAGACACCCAAAAAGATCATGCCTGAGAACAAAGCATAAAAAGAGGCAAACCACTTACCTCCATCCGATTGAAGTGCATTGACGGGTCCCATGCCACCCAGGATCATGGAAGCGTTTAACAATGAATCCAACCAGGAGAGATGTTCACAGCCGTGATATCCCAGGACCCCAATCCCCAGTGAAATGGCCAGGATCCCCAGTCCGGTTAATAAATGGGATAATATGCGCATGATAAATTGAGTGCGAGGCAATAACGGCTCAAAATGCTTTTCATACATATTCAACCTCCCAAATTATTTTTAATCATGATATATCATACTTTGAATATCCTCAATAACTGTTAATAATTGCCCCTTGACTCTCCCCCAGGGGGAGGTTGTATGCTTCACACACTGATGGCCATCAGGAGGATCAATTGTTCAAGATAGGTGACTTCTCACGCATCGCGCATGTGTCGGTAAAAACATTGAGGCACTACGCACAAGAAGGACTGCTCGAACCAGTGTGGATAGACCGCTACAGTGGATACCGCTACTACACTCTCGACCAGTTGACCCAACTCAACCGCATACTGGCCTTGAAAGACCTGGGATTCACCTTGGAACAAATCAAGCCTCTGATTAAAAGCGGCGTGACCGCGGATGAATTGAGGGGAATGCTGCGGCTCAAAAAAGTTGAGCTTAAGCAGCATCTTCTTGAAGAACAACAACGCCTCACAAGGATTGAGAAGAGACTTGAACAGATTGAGTCCGAAGGAATCGCCAGCGGTAATGTTGTCCTTTTAAAACCGATCCAGGCTTGTTTGACTGCCTGGGCGTTCACTCGTGCAGCAACCATTGAACAAGCCGATGACGCACGCGAAGGATTGCGCCAACTCATTTACACCTGGTGCATTGATCATCGCATCCGCATTCTCGGACCATGGTTTAGTGTGATGAAAGACAGCCGATATAACGAAAACAAGATGGAATTTCATCTTGGGGTGCAAGTTGAGGCAACTTCTCACAACCGTGAGAAAACTTCCACTGGACCAGTTCGTTTGAGCCGTCTGGGTGAAATTCCTCTCGCAGCCTGCCTGCTGGGCGGCGCCGTCGGACAGGTGCCCCACACCGAGCTGCTCAATTGGATGGAAATAAATGGATACCGCTCATGCGGTGAAACACGTCTCGTTTACCTCGGAGAGACCCCCGAGACCCCTCTCACCGATCGGGTTGTTGAAATTCAGGTTCCAGTACACTGCGAACCTGTTGACGGTGACGAATTGACCAAGCAAAAGGAGCTAATGATGGAACCCGTAAAAATTGAAACACTACCTGCCTTCAAGGTAATGGGAATGAAGTATCGCGGTAAAAATGAAAATGGTGAGATCTCTGACTTGTGGGGTGAACTTAATCCACGTTACCATGAGATCCCCGTGATCGGTCAATGTGCTTTTGGAGTTTGTTTAATGCCGTCCGACGCTCCTGACGGGGTATTTGAATATATTGCCGGCTTCAAGGTTGCCGCAGATGCAATCCCACCCGAGGGATTGGTGGTGGTGGATGTTCCCGAAAACAAGTATGCTGTTTTTGAACATCGCGGCGGCAAGGAAACCCTGATGAACACCTATCACCAGATCGCCAATGAGTGGTTTCCAAGGTCGGGTATGAAACCAACCGGTGGTTATGATATGGAGATCTACGATGAAAAATTTAATAACTTTGAACCCGATTCGATCATGTACATTTACGAACCAATAAAATAAACAAGATCTCTTTCGCTCGCGGTCATACAAAGCCGCGCAACACTTAAAGTACACAATAGAAACACCCTCCAGTATTAATACTGGAGGGTGTTGTTTGGTATTGATTAGCTTAGTTTTCTATCGGAGGATAAACCCACATGGGCACGTTGCTCGCAACAGTTGAATTTGTACCAAGCTGTCCATAGGTGTTTTCACCCCAGCAAAGCGCTACATTGTTGTTGCCTTGCAGCACACAGGTATGGTTTGCACCTACAGCAATCTCATTCGCCTTGGTAAGGTTTTTGACCACCACAGCAGATTGAGAGTTGTTGTTTGAACCATCACCCAACTCACCCTGAGTGTTGGATCCCCAGCAGGAGACGGTGAGGTTATCGTTGATCACACAGTTGTGATCAACACCGGTGCCAACTTTCAAAGCGGCTACTGCATCTTTGACAGCTGTTGAAACCAGATCACTGCCCCAACACTTTACAGTACCATCTGAGGCAACTGCACATCCGGTTTCACCCCAGCGATTGGCTGAAATGGAGAGGGGTGCAACCAATTGTGAGACTTTGGCAGCCAGAGCCTTGCTGTAAGCGTCCAAGGAAACCACATCGCTGCCCAAGAGGTTGGTTTGTCCACCAGAGATCTCACTTAGGTTTGTGGTGAGCAGAGATTTTACAGGGCTGGTTCGGTTGGTGGTGGTGCCGTCATTGAGCTGGCCATCACCGTTCTCACCCCAACACCATACCTCCTTGTTTGCAAGTTGAACACAGGTGAATTTCTCGCCCGCTGTAAGTGCAACGATCTTATCAGTTGGAAGTCCGGTGACCAGAACAGGCAGTGAACTATTCGTATTGGAACCATTCCCAAGTTGTCCTGAGCCGTTGGCTCCCCAGCAATAAACTTCGTTTTTGCTGGTTAGAGCGCAAGTATGAATGCTGCCTGCAGTGAGGTTGACAACACCAGATAATTTACCTTCACCAGAAACACTCTTTACATAAACAGGGACTAATTCATTTGCAGTTTTTCCATCGCCTAACTGCCCGCTGGAATTGAGTCCCCAGCAAACCACACCACTACCGTAGGTCATACAGGTGTGTCCCAGACCGGCCACAATGATCCTGCCAGCGCCTGTTACAGGGATGACCAACGGTTTAACAGTTGGGGTGGCACCTGTCACAGGGATAACCAGTGCTACAGGGGGTGATGTCACCACAACAGTTGGGACGTCGGTAGGAGTGTCAGTTGGAACATCAGTCGGCACATCGGTTACAACCTCAGTCGGAGTAATTTCCGGTGTGGCGGTATCTTGAGGTGTGTTGGTTGGTTCAGGAGTAGCCGTATCCTGAGGCGTGTTGGTGGGTTCTGGAGTTGCAGTATCCTGAGGCGTGTTGGTGGGTTCAGGAGTTGCTGTATCCTGAGGGGTATTAGTGGGTTCAGGAGTTGCTGTATCCTCAGGTGTATTTGTTGACACCGGCGTTGCAGTATCTTCCGGAGTCCCTGTATTCGTCGGAGTTGCTGTCAACTCTTCTGTCGAGGTTGCAGTGGCAGTTGCGGTATTAACGGGGGTTGACGTTGCAGTATTGGTAGCCGTTTTGGTTGGTGTAGCGGTATGACGCGGCGTTTTGGTTGCGGTAGCGGTTGCAGTCTGAGTGGCAGTTTTTGTAGAAGTTGGGGTCTTGGTTGGTGTTTTTGTGGGTGTAGCAGTTGGTTGTGAATCAACACCATAATTATCCGTCTTGCTGCCTAGTGTTACTTTAAATTCATGTCCAGCTTCCGAACTACCAATGGTATGTGCAGCAAAACAACCACTACTGTGTGTAATATGAATGGTATCCGGTCCTTCAACTCTCGGTTTTGGATTGCCATCCACCTGATCTATGGTGAGGGTGTAATAACCATCATTGAAATTAGAGTAATGGACGTAAACCACATCACCAACTTGATAATGATTTTCATCCTGAACAGTGCTGCAACCATTCACAGTGGTCCAAATGGCACCAACAGCTGAGGTTCCAGCAAAAACTGGATTGGGTTGTATAAACCCCAAAGAAAACATCAGTATGACTAAATAACGTGAAAGCGAGAACAACTTGTTTTTCATAATCTACTCCTGGTTCTAAAAGATATGGATAAGAAAATAATTATTGGAACTTTCTTTTAATAGACAAAACCGACCTAAAGGCCGGTTTCGCAATTGGCTCCTCCAATCCCCTGTTCATCTTGTGATGAACCTGCGACCAAACAAAAGATTGGAATCAATGCCGCCTAATAATACCTAATTTATCTAATTACAAATATATTACCACACTGAAATTAAATGTCAATAGCTAATTATGATAATGATTATCTTTTATGTGTATTTATTAGTAATTTTTACGATTTCTTTCGAACTGCCATTTCAGCAGTTAATTAAAGAAACACCCTCCTTTAACCTTCAAAGGAGGGTGTCAAATATTGGTCGGATTATCTATTTCATTGTGGGCATGATGACCAAGACTGGCACATTGCTATTGGTCGTTGTGTTATTTCCTAATTGTCCGAAAGTATTTTCACCCCAGCACATGGCCACATTACCAGTGCCGCTCAAGGTGCAGGTGTGGTATGCACCCACTCCCATCGCATGTGCTTTGGTAAGATTCTTTACCTGGGTGGCGGATTCAGAGTTTTCGTTCGTGCCGTTGCCCAACTGTCCACTTGTATTAGTTCCCCAGCAAGATACTGTTTCATCGGTATTGATGTCGCAGTTGTGAGCCAGACCCGCACCCACTTCTATGGCCGGCTTGGAGTCAGGAACAAGAACTGAAGTCAAATCGCTGTCCCAGCATTTTACTGAACCGTCTGATGTTACAACACAACCGGTTTGTGCCCAACGGTTCGCAGAAATGGAGAGAGCGCCTGAAACCTGTTTGACGGCAGCTGGAACGACTTTTGCCCATTCATTTACCGTACCCAAGACGTCGCTTCCAAGGAGCAAGCCTTGTCCGCCTGAAATTTGAGCAAGCAAGGTTGTCAGTTTGGATTTCACAGGGGTTGATTGATTGGTTGTGGTACCGTCATTCAGTTGGCCAAGGTTATTCTTGCCCCAGCACCATACATCCTGGTTCAGTAATTGCGCACAAGTGAACTCTTCTCCAGCGGTGATGCTGAGTACTTTTCCGGGCAAACCCGTGACTTTTACTGGGATATTGCTGTTTTTTGTTGTTCCATTTCCTAATTGACCAGAGCTGTTTTCACCCCAGCACATAATATCGCCAGAGATGGTGAGCGCGCAGGTGTGTTTGCTGCCGGCAGTCAGGTTTAGAACACCTGAGAGGTCTTTCACATAAACAGGTTTGAGTTGATTGGTGTTGGTTCCATCACCAATTTGACCGGAGGCGTTGAGACCCCAGCAGATTACCTGGCTACCATTGTAGGTCATACAAGAGTGGCCCAAACCTGAGACGATCAAGGTTCCACCTGTCACGGGGATCAACTGTCCACCTGTCACGGGGATGACCAAGGCTGCCGGGGTACCACCTGTGACCGGGATGACTGGAGTTGTAACGGTTACTTCCGTCGTGGGAGTAGGCGTTGCAGTTTCTGTAGGAGTAGCCGTCTCAGTGGGTGTAGCAGTCTCAGTCGGTGTATTAGTAGCTGTTGCTGTGACAGTGTCGGTCGGTGTATTAGTCGCAGTGGCTGTCGCAGTGTTGGTCGGTGTATTAGTGGCTGTGGCTGTCGCAGTGTTGGTCGCGGTTGGTGTGGCAGTTACTGTTGGAGTTATCGTTGGTGTTGCTGTATTGGTAGGGCATGCTCCCAAATGGTCATCTTCATGACCGGCAGAAGGAGAGCCATCAATGTTAAAATGACCACCAACACCATTAGCGTTGGAAAATATTGCAGATAACGGAAGATTTAATTCCTGGAATTTGTCAGATCCGAGTTGACCGTCATAATGGCAAATAGTCATATTTGTTTTGCTATCCTGACAACTGCCTAAAACATAGATATATCCTTTTTGCTCGCATTCTATTTGAACGCTGGCATCCTCATTGACTGTATTAAGAAGCGCAAGAGCATCTGGAAGTAATCCAATATTGGTACTGGAAAGGTTTATTTGATTACCAAAAACATTTGTTGTCGTTCCAAAAGGATTCAAGAGGGTGAAGGATTTTACATAAGCATAGCCAGTAGTTATCGATGCTGGAGTACTGTTTGCCAATAAACTGATGGAGCTGAATCCAACAAAGGAGAGGTTGTTACCTCCAATGTTGACATCTTCATTGTAGTAACCTGAATAAGTGTTGTAATTGGTGGAATCTGTAGCCGCCACTGTTGATCCACCCACATAGATGGTGGCATTAGCGGGAGCATTATCTACAGCTGCCTGGAAGGGATTGGAAACTTGATTACAAACTGCAACACCTGCGGGACAAGAATCACCAGTTTTTACATATCCAACCCATTGAGTGCCATCCCAAAACAATGGATCACTGGTGAATATTGCATCCTCGGTTTGTTGGCTTGCCATTGACATCGGGTTTCCGTTGTCATCCAATAACACAAGATCTTTATCAGCAACCGTTTCAACAACTTTAAGTATGTCTTCGTTTATTACTTGCGATTCGCCTTCAACTGGAACTTCGGGCAATTCAGTAGGAGCCACAGGTAGTGGATCGCTTGAAGGCAGTTCAGATTCTGAACCCTCAGTTGTTACTGTTTCCGTGGAAACTACTTCCACAACAGCAGCTGGCTCAGTTGGTAAAGGTATTTCATCTTGCGCCTGGACATAATTTAAGCTGCCGGAACCCAAAAGAAATACCAATACAATAAATATTTGGAAAAAACGAGCATATTTAGTTTTCATTGTTACTCCCATCTCATACGAATAAGGTTTACCAATAAGACTTCTAATAAAACAAAAACACCAATAAATTGACTGGTTATAACCAGACTATTTGAATCCAGTTTTTTTTATATGAATCGAGTATAAAGACCTATATTACTTTTGTTTCCTATTTATACCTTATTTGTCTTATTACAAATATATTACCATATGGAAAAAAAAAGTCAATATCTCTTTTGGTATTTATAGCCTTTTGTATAGTCTTTTTATCGTTTTCCACAAACCCTATGGGTTTTCGAATTAACACAAAAAAGCACCCTTCTCTCGATTGAGAAAAGGGTGCAAAATCCAGTCAGTTGTAATTATTGAATCGCGGGCATGATGACCAAAACAGGAACATTATTGTTGATCGTGGTATCGTTGCCCAGTTGTCCATAGGTATTTTCACCCCAACACCAGGCGATATTGCTTGTTCCGCTCAAGATGCAGGTGTGGTTTGCTCCCACTGCCAATGCATGCGCTTTGGTCAGGTTCTTGACCAGGGTGGCAGACAGAGAATCGATGGTGGAACCATTTCCTAATTGTCCGTTGGCATTGGCACCCCAGCAAGAAACTGATTCATCAGTGTTAATATTGCAGTTGTGAGCCAGACCCGCACCTACTTCAAGAGCAGGCAGAGTATCTTTTACGGGTGCTGAAATCAGGTTGCTACCCCAGCATTTTACGGATCCGTCTGAAGCCACCGCACAGCCGGTGTCACCCCAGCGGTTGGCAGAGATAGAGAGTGAACCAGCAATCTGCTGAACGGCTGCTGCCTGGACTTTAGACCATTTATTAACCGTACCCAAGACATCACTACTGAGGAGTAAACCTTGTCCACCAGAGATCTGGGCCAACATCGTGTTCAACTTGGATTTCACTGGATTCAGTTGATTTTTGGTGGTTCCATCATTAAGTTGACCTTGATCGTTCTTGCCCCAGCACCAGACTTCCTGGTTCATCATCTGGGCACAAGTGAATTCTTCACCTGCGGTGATGCTTAGTACTTTGCCAGGTAAGTCAATTACTTTTACCGGGATATTGCTATTTTCTGTGGTGCCATTGCCTAATTGACCTGAACTGTTTTCACCCCAGCACCAGATTTCTCCGCTAATGGTGAGTGCACAGGTATGCTTACTGCCGGCGGTCAGGTTAAGAACACCCTCAAGATCTTTTACATATACAGCTTTGTGTTGATCCTTATTTGTTCCATCTCCAACCTGGCCAGAGGCATTGAGACCCCAGCAAATGACCTGTCCGTTATTGTAGGTCATGCATGAGTGACCCAAACCAGAGACGATCAGAGTTCCACCGGTCACAGGGATCAGTTGTCCGCCGGTTACGGGGATCACCAATGCTGCAGGGGTACCACCCGTCACCGGGATGAATGGAGGAACAGTGGTTACTACTGTTGTGGCAGTGGGTGTCGGTGTGGCAGTTTCAGTTGGTGTGCTGGTTACAGTCGGTGTTTCAGTCGGTTCATTGGTAGAAGTTGCCGTTGGTTCGTCCGTCGCCGTGGCTGTAGGTTCATCCGTTGCGGTGGCAGTTGCAGGAGGTTCATCGGTTGCAGTTGCCGTTGGTTCGTCCGTCGCCGTGGCTGTAGGTTCATCCGTTGCAGTGGCAGTTGCAGGAGGTTCATCGGTTGCAGTTGCCGTTGGTTCGTCCGTCGCCGTGGCCGTTGGTTCGTCCGTCGCCGTGGCTGTAGGTTCATCAGTTGCGGTGGCGGTTGCAGGAGGTTCATCAGTTGCAGTGGCCGTTGGTTCGTCCGTCGCCGTGGCCGTAGGTTCATCCGTTGCGGTTGCAGTATTGGTTGCAGAAGGAGTGGGGGTAACACATTCACCACTTTCAGTTCTTACCTGTCCACTTATTGAACAAGGGGGAATCGAAGGTGCTGCACAAGGACCTGCATGTTCACCAACATGATTAGAATGTCCAATGTGGCCATCATGACCATTAACTCCACTGCGGTTAATTTCTATTGTTTTGCATTCAATTTTATCTTTATCTTGTCCATTACCAGGTTCGCAATGACACCATTCGATTTTTTTGTCGACACACCAACCATTAATGAAGTCTTGTTGTGATGTGCAATTGTTTGCGGTTAAACCAAATTTAATGGGAGTGGCATTAAGTAAGTCGACTGCATCTTGTATATAACTAACACTAGTTAGATTTACCTGATTGGCATAAACACCACTTGAATTACCAAAATTAGCATTGAGCCTAATTGATTTAACAATGGCATATCCTGGTGTTGAAATGGTAAGTACGCCACTGCCTAAACTTGAAATTGTATTAAAACCAATAAAAGAGAGACCACTGGTATTAATGACCACATCTTCATTATAGAAGAAGTCAGAAGTTGGGGTCCCACCCACTGTGGCAGCAGCACCACTCACGTAGATAGTGGAATTTGCAGGTGCTGCACTTACCGCAGCCTGGAAGGGAGTAGCCGAAACGTTACAGATAACACCAATCGGACAACCTGTACTTGTGGTGGCATATCCAACCCAAGTTGAAGTGACAGAATCCCAAAAGAACGGGTCGCTTGAAGCAACTGCATCTTCTACTTGCTGACTAGCCAATGGAAGTGGGTCCCCATTTTCATCAGCCACGACAATATTGGCTGCATCCAAAGCCTCAACCACTTCAACAAGGTTGGGGTCAGTCGATTCAACATCCGCGGGAGGTTCTGTCACAATAGCGGTTAGTACAACAGGAACCACTTCAGTGGCAGGCACCTCAGTTGCAGAGACTTCCGTCACTGATGCTGGTTCAGAGGTCACAACCTCAATAACAGATATTGAATCTGTTGGTAAAGGCGTTTCATCCTGGGCCAGAACTGTCTTTAAGTTCACTGAACCAAAAAGAAACACTAAGATGACTATAACCTGGAAAAGACGTACCCAATTTGTTTTCATAGTAGCTCCCGTTGCATACTTTTAAGATTTTACGATTAAGCCCATTAATAAAAAGAACCGACCATATAAGAAGGCCGGTTTCGCAATTGGCTCCACTGATATCTGTCCACATAACGCAGACCTGCGACCATTCCGGATATCAGTTTCTTCGCCGCCAGATAATTTTTATTTAATTGTTACTAATATATTACTTAATATTTATTTTTTATGCAATATTATTGGCGTAAAATATTACAATAATTTTACGGGTTTTTTTACTTCGGTATTATTCCCCTTAATGTGGCTTCGGCGAAGCCGGTATTATAAATGATTTTTGAATTCTTATCAATTACCAAATAAAAAACTCCCCTCTCAGTGAGAGGGGAGTTTCAGATCTAAGAGCTTATTGCTTATTGAATGCCTGGCAAGATCACCAGTACAGGTATATTACTGTTGGTGGTTGTGTTATTGCCAAGTTGTCCATAGGTGTTCTCACCCCAACACCAGGCGATGTTACTGGTGCCACTCAGGACACAAGTGTGATGTGCTCCAACACCCAATACATTGACTCTTGTCAGGTTCTTTACCAGGACGGCTGAAGAAGAGTCTGTGTTTGTTCCGTCACCCAACTCGCCGTTCTTATTTGCTCCCCAGCAGGAGACTGTTTCATCATTATTGATGTCGCAGTTGTGAGCCAAACCAGCACCCACTTCAATGGCTTTCATGGATCCTGGAACAAGAATTGAATTAAGATCACTTCCCCAACACTTCACTGACCCGTCCGATATAACTACACAGCCAGTGTTACCCCAGCGATTGGCAGAAATGGAGAGCGCACCAGCCACCTGTTTGATCGCAGCAGAAGAAACTTTCACCCATTGGTTCACGGTGCCAATCACATCACTACCAAGAAGGATTCCTTGACCACCAGAAATTTGGGCGAATAATGAATTCAACTTGGTTTTGACTGGGCTAAGCTGATTTGTGGTCGTTCCATCATTCAATTGACCAAGATTATTCTTGCCCCAACACCAAACCTCTTGATTCATCAATTGGACACAAGTGAATTCTTCACCAGCGGTCATATTTAAGACTTTATCAGGTAAACCTGCTACCATAACAGGTACTGAACTATTGATGGTCTTGCCGTTGCCAAGTTGACCAGAGCTGTTTTCACCCCAGCACCAGACATTTCCGTCAATGGTGAGAGCACAAGTATGTTTGCTACCTGCGACGAGATTTTGAACACCTTTCAGGTCTTTTACATATACCGGCACTTTTTGATCAATATTGGTTCCATCTCCAACCTGGCCAGAGGCATTAAGACCCCAACAGATCACCTTGCCATTATTGTAGGTCATACAGGAGTGACCAATACCCGACACGATCAGAGTTCCACCAGTCACAGGGATGAGCTGTCCACCAGTAACAGGAATAGGTATCGGTGTAGAAGTAGGTGGTGGTGGTGGCGGAGGCAGAGTAGCCGTACTGGTCGGAGTAGGTGTGGAAGTAGCTGTTGATGTTGGCGTGCTAGTAGAAGTGGCAGTACCCGTTGGAGTACTGGTCGCAGTTGCGGTATCAGTCGGCGTGTTGGTCGGAGTGTTCGTCGATGTAATAGTAGGCGTATTGGTAACCGTTGCTGTATCAGTCGGTGTGTTGGTCGGGGTATTTGTCGCCGTATTTGTAGGCGTATTGGTAACCGTTGCTGTATCAGTCGGTGTGTTGGTCGGGGTATTTGTCGCCGTATTCGTTGGTGTATTTGTAGGAGTATTGGTAGCGGTATTCGTCGGCGTGTTGGTTGGTGTACTCGTTGCGGTATTTGTCGGAGTATTGGTTGGAGTGTTTGTCGATGTGGCTGTTGGGGTCATTGTAATAAAAGGATCTAATCTGATCTTGTAAGGTCCCCAATGAGGCGAATTAATTTGCATATCCCAAAGACTAGATTCCCCATTCAGGAGTTGGCAACCTGCAGGAAGAACGGTTCCAACATCTACGCCATTGCCGTCTGCATTAAATTGGTAGTAATGTCCGTTGTGCAGGACCACTGGACCTGTCGGGCAACCCCAATAATTATTCGTCGCGTCGGTCCATTGCACATTATTGCTATTACCACTGATATTATTCTCAAGACCGTAATATGTGTTTCCATAGATCATGTTGTAATTAATGTTATTACCTGGGCTCCCACCATCTTTTGAGACTTTTATTCCCGTGCCATTTTGAGTAATAGTATTGTAAGTAATATCGATGGTGTTATTTCCAACAACTACAGGAATTAATATTCCAGTCTCAAATCCTTGAATAATGAACCCTGAAATAGTAACACCTTCTGCAGTAATAGTAATTCCAGCGCCACTACCAGGAAGACCTGATCCCTGGATGATCGGAGCGTTGATAGATGCACCAACCACTCCAGCTGGCACACCCAAGAGAGTGAAATTGCCAACGTTTACTGTGATGTTTCCCGCGTAAGCAACTGCGCTCGGCTCAACAGTAATGACATTTTCTCCAACTGCAGGGGCAGGAAGGGCAGGATCACCATATTTATCGATCGCTGCTTGAATGGGATTGGCAGAGACCACACATTTATGAGTTGCATCGTCTACTGGGCAAACATTTCCCTCTTGCAGGAAACTATAGGTAATACCATTTCTTTCAAAATATGGGTCTCCACTGGTTAATGCTTCCTCAGCAACCTGACTACCCAAAGCCAACGGATCTCCGTCTGCATCGGCAATCTGAATCCCTTCCTCAGATAATGTTTCAATTATCTCTGTAAAATTATTATCCAAGAGGGGTTCTTCAGTCACAACAACAGTTGGTGCCGCAGGGATAACCTCGGTTGCTGGGACCTCAGTAACAGGCACTTGGGTATCTGACGGAGGTTCTGAAGTAACAACCTCGACTATTGCGACTGGATCTGTCGGAACAGGTGTTTCATCCTGAGCAAGCACCGGCTGCAAATTCGCAGCTCCCAAAAGGAAAACCAAAATGAAGAAAACCTGGAATAAACTTGCCAATTTTGTTTTCATGGTTGCTCCCATCTCCTACAAATAAGATTAACATTAAGACTTAAAACAAAAACCGACCAATAATACGGCCGGTTTCGCAATTTGCTCCACTGATATATGCTTATCGACTAACTAATAAGCTTGCGACCAAAAAATATACCAGTATCAACGCATCCAATAATTAACCAATAAATTGTTATTTCTCTGTAACAAACATATTACCACGGCAATACTTAAAGTCAATAAGTTTCGAAGCTATTTTTACGGTTTTTTTATAATAGTATTAGAAAACTAAAAACTATTTTCCAGTCAAATTACTTTGAAACCAACACAAACAATCCTGGATAATTCGTGGAAAAATTGATTTGTTTTTGGTTAGTCGGCAGTGAACACTCCAAAATTACCCGTGTGTCCGCGTCATTTCCTTTATTCAGTAAAGCAGGTGATTTGAACGGGCAAGCCGGCAGCTCGACCCAACTCCCCACTCCCGCTTTTGCCTCCGCATCCCAAAATAAGATGGCCAACTTTGCTTCCAATTCACTTGCAGGGATTTTGAAGGAATAATCAAGACCAACTTTGTTTTCTGTTTCATTAATGGGTGTTTGATGATCGATCAGCAACAGATTGATCGTACTAATCATTTTTACCGATGGTGGAAGAACAGCAGGCAGACTTTCTAATGGTTCTATGGCAACGCTTGCAGACCAGTTACACAATTCCTTGGGGAGCACTACATAGTTACCGTTTTCAAGGCTGAGGGTCGTACTGCCTGCACAATTCAATTCGGAGGTAATTGAACTGCCTGTAACTGGCACAACCATATTGGCTAGCAAATTAACCGGTGTGGAATCACAGACATCCCCAAAGCCATCGTTATCTGCGTCTTTTTGGTCCTTATTAGGTTTGTAAACGCAATTATCAGCGGCATTGATGATTCCATCCGCATCGCCATCCAGCCCCTCTGCGGGTTCATAAATTGAAAATGATGATCCCACGAAGGAAAGCTCATAATTATCAGACAGATAGAGGGAACCTTGCCCTATGGGATATACTCCCGCTGTCTCGCCAATCGTTCTGATCAACGACCCACTGAACATGTCTCCATTCACCAGCTGTCCGTCAGTGATCATAAAGGTTAATGGCGGTTCAGGTGCACCGACTTCTTTACTTTGTGGATCAGCAGTAATCGTTATCTGCCTCTTGTTGATCTTGAACCAGGAACTGATGAAGGTGATATGATAATTTTTACCCGCACTAAGCAATCCCTGATAAAGAACATACATGCCAGCATTTTCACCCTGATCGCGGGTGATTGTTCCAGTCATTTTGTCACCTGAAACAAGGCTGCCGTTTGTGATCTTATAACTGAAAGTCGGATCAGGATTGCCATAGACTTTGGATAATACATCCGCAGTGATTTCAAGTTCACGAAAACCGATTTTCACCGGTATGTTTTGAATTTCCTCAGACAAGTAATTATTATTGCCTGCGAAGCTCAGACTTGAATTTCCACCAGGTACTTGGCTAAAAGTCTGCCCAAAAACTAACAAAGCGCCAAGGTCTTCACCTTTTACGCCGGTCGCAGTTCCTGTAACCCCATGTTCCTGACCATCATAGATACCGGCGAATCCTGTTGCTTGAATATTTGCTTTGGCTTTTTCAATCGTAAATGTTGCCGGAATATATTTAATCTCATAGCCTTCCGCTTTCAAGGTTCCCAAGTTGATTTCATAGCTACCAGCGTCTTCACCGACCGACCTTGCAAGAGAACCAGAGAACACTGCATAGAGATTCTTGGGGCTGGTGGTGTAAGTCAATACCGGATCACTTTGGCCATAACTCTTTGATAAAGCATTCGCCGTGACAGTAACCACCGGTTTTTCAATGTTAAAAACGATATTCTGCCATTCGCTTGTACTACCGTCAATAGTGTCATCATTGCTGACAAACACAGCTCGCAGCTTATATGTACCATCTGCCTTGTTTTTGAACGAAGTGGAACAAGAAACTGTTCCATGACTTTCAGACTTGAGATAACACGCAGCCGGAGCAGCTATTAGTTCATCGGGGTTATCAATTTCAAATGAAACGGTTCCCTTGAGACTGTCTGATTTTTCCAATGCTCCGGTAACGGTTGCTTTGCAGTCAAACTGACTGCCGAAGGAATTTTCGACGGGCGTACATGCCAGGGTTGTGCTTGTTTCAAAATTTTGCAGTTCAAACTCGTCGGCATAGTACCACTGTTCGCCATTGACCAATTTACAACCTGCGTCAGAATAAGTGGTTGCCATGAGTTGATAAGCGGTATTAACTTGAGCCTGTTTGAAAACATTATTGATGGTTACATATAAATGAGGAAGGGCTCCTTTTAGATCAGGTTCCGGAGCCGAGAGACAAGGACTGGTAAAGACTGTCTTCCAGGTACAATCGGAACCACTTGAACAGGTTTTTTGTTGGATCTGATATTTTGTCGCGCTCCAGGAGAAATCTTTTGTCGTGGAATCAAGTTCTATTTTTGCATCCACAATGGTTCCCGGATGGATGACCGCCTTATCAACAAGGGGTTTTCCATCAGCTAAAAGTTGAACACTTTTGATTGAACTTGCATTGTTAAAGGACCCGGTATAAGATACACCCGATTTTATACCAGTGGCTTTGTAATAAAATGTGCCCGTTACGGGTTTGTCCTTCCACAGGTTTACCGAGCAACTCCAGGCACCGGTTTTATCAACTATTGCATCACAGGCGTAGACTTCGGCATTCGGACCCCTTACATCCACGTGCACCGTCTCACCAGATATATAGCCAGCCCCCTGGGAATTATTTCCGCTAAAGGTAACTATGGATTCGAGTGCAGCCTGATCAGTAGTCTGTTGAAATTGCGCACTTATTTCAGTGCCAGAGGGTGGAACTGGGGATGCATATACACCTTTTGGAATCACGATCAGTGAAACCACAAGAAAAAGGAAGCAGTATCCAACCAGTTTAGTAATTCGACGTTTCATCGATAATCCCATCCAGCACTACAGCAAATAATTGCTTTGAAGCAGTACAAAATTAAAAAGAAACCGACCCAAAGGCCGGTTTCGCTATTTGCTCCCTGAAGCCATGCGCAAGGTAAATCCCAGGCAAGCGACCAGATGATGGTCTTCAGATCAATGCATCCAAACTGTATGGAATAATATAAATTAATTATACTAAAAATTTGATAAAAAAACAGCCGAAATAGTATGTCGGAATGTATGCATCGATGACTGATCTCTCCTTAGAATTGTACTTTACAAATAATTTCCTTTTCAGCCATTTATTGGTCAATGTTCGCTGCCAGGCATCTTATTCTCAGGTTTAATAAATATGGGGGATCCGTCAGTTAGTTATCTCAAGATCAATGTTTTTAAAGTGTAAAATATATTTATGCAAAAAATCATTACCTGGCTATTCATTTGTTCTCTCTTCTTAACTGGTTGTGGTGGTACTTCGTTAACCAACAATCAAACGGCCGCGGAAATACCGATTCCGATAAACCCTAATAATGAAGCCAACACCCTGCTCACACCACTTCCAGATCAGCACATTACTCCAACAACCACTCCACTTGTTATTCCCAGTCCAACCCTGACTTCGGTAATCCGCCTTGGATTGCAGAAACCGAGTGGCCAGGTGAATATATTGCTTCTTGGTTCCGATTACCGCCCCAAACTGGGATACCGAACAGATGTGATCATGATTCTGTCTCTCAATCCAGAGAAAGGGACAGCCACCCTCACCTCCTTCCCAAGGGACCTGTATGTCAACATTCCTGGCAATGGCATGAATCGAATTAATGCATCTCAGGAAATCGGTGGATTTGATCTAACAGCAGCGACAATAAAAGAAAACTTTGACGTGACCGTTGATTATTACATCCTGACTAATTTCTCGGGATTCAAAGATATTGTCAACGCCTTGGGGGGAATTACTGTTTATGCAGAATACGAATTGACTGATTCTTGTAAGCTTCCCCAGGCCGTTAATAAAATGTGTCATATTGGTGTTGGAAATAACACTATGGATGGTGCAACCGCATTGTGGTATGTACGCTCGCGGGAATCCACCAATGATTTCGATCGAACCAGAAGAGCACAAGAAGTAATCACCGCCATTTTCAAAAAAGCGATGAGCCTTGACGCCATCGATCGGGGACCAGAGCTTTATGACCTATTCATAACATCAGTGGAAACTAACCTTCCAATGGATACAATTCTTCAGCTCTTGCCATTAAGCGCTCAACTTGTCGCAAATCCATCCCTGGTAAAAAGATACACCATTGGACCTTCCAATGTCATCCATCACATTGTTCCAGAAAATGGTGCCTGGGTTCTCATTCCTGATCCAATTTCGATCGGCGAAACCATCAAAGAGGCTTTTTACCAATAAGTAACAAAATTGTCACACGCCTTTGATCTGGATTTGCAGCCCTGTAATTGCCTTTCAACCATGAATACTTTATTTCGATCATTCAGAATTCTGGCTGATAATCAGTTGTGTTTCATTATTCTCAAGAACGACTGTGATCGTAACGATGCGGTCTAGTTTTTGCCAGACAAGCAATGTGGTTCCATCAGTAACAATATTGTTTACCTAATCCCATTCAAGGTTTGGCATCATCTCAAGATTATGGTTTACAACAGCGTCAATCGAATCATCCGAGTTGACCATGAGAACATTTTGCATGTTGAGCAAATCCGTTACATCCGGGTATAGAGGAATTTTAATCCCCAATTAGCATAAGACCCTGTTGATTGAACCTGGAATGAATAAATATGAGAACCAGGTGATGGTTAGGGCAAGCCTCAAAATGGATGTACTAGAACGGGGTTCACTTACTCTATATTTATGGATAGTTGAATCTCAACTGATGTGTATTGTATTTAAGAACATCAATAATTTGCGAGAATATACCCATTGAATAATATCCAACAGGATTAAATGACCTGCTGGCGAAAGAACATGTGGAAATCGAAAAACACTCCTCACCTGAGCAACTCATAGATTTTCTGGAAGATCGTTTACATCCTTCTTCCAGAGAGGAGTTGTCGTTGCATCTTAAGACCGGGTGCCAGGTTTGTAATGACTCACTTGTTTTATATGAACGGATGTTCAGCGCCATTCAATCACTGCATTGGCCGGCACCCACCCACAGTATCCATAAAAAAGCCGTCAGCCAATTCTCATTGTACTATCCAGAAAAAGTAAAAACCAAGCCAAAGATGCTTCCTCTTTTCAGGCCTGCATTCATTGGATTTGCATTTTTGGCTCTGGTGGTTTTTACTTTCTTGTTTACTTTGAATCTCGGTGTCGTCAATGCGGGTTATATTGAAAATGTAATCGGACAAGTTGAAGTGTTTAATCCCTCAACAGGTAAATGGAATCCAGTTGTACAGGGGCAAACACTGCCAATTGACGCTACCATACGAACACTATCAAACTCTCAGGTGACGATCTCGTTTCCAGGTGGAGAAAGAACGATGCTCTCCGCCGAGTCTGAGGTTTACCTTGAATCGATCGTGAAATCGCACGGATTGTGGGAAATTTCACTTGAACAGGTAAATGGACAAACAGAAAACCAGACCTCCTCTTCCACCGCTGCTTTCATCATCAAGACCATGGCAGGTGTAATTAATGGCAGCAAAGCCCATTTTTTGAT
The DNA here is from genome assembly GCA_964597505.1 of uncultured Anaerolinea sp. Classification (GTDB taxonomy): domain Bacteria; phylum Chloroflexota; class Anaerolineae; order Anaerolineales; family Anaerolineaceae; genus UBA6107. The sequence continues at coordinate 218,864 of CAZQXI010000006.1, forward strand.
GGCTATCGCCGCCGATGGATCGGTTACCACCGATGTTTTTGAAGGGGAAATCAATACCCTTTCACATTCTGAAAAATCAATAGTCCATTCGGGACAGACATTGGTCTTTCCCTCAAATAAATTCGCAACAATGGGTACTCCCTTTATTAGAGATACCGCTATTGCGCCATCCTTCACACCAATGCATTTGGATAAAGCCACCAAGACACCGAATACAAATGGAAACCAGGGGCGCACACCGACCCCAAAACCGGATCCCACAAAAAAGAACACTCCAGGGAATTCCAGCAGTTCAAATAATAGCGATAGTTCATGCACCCCGAGTAACTCGAATGGAAATGGCAATTCTGAAAATGCCAATAATTCACCAGAATCATGTAATCAATAATTTCTTTGGTTTAGATGTACTAAATTTGAGATTTCATCCTCAATATATGTAGCAACACATTACTGGTATTTTATTGGTAGCCTTATTGGTAGAAATGAATTAAAGGGACTCCCTCAAAAAGGGAGTCTCTGCGTTAACAAAATATCCAATTTATATTATGGTTTTCCATAGAAAGATGATAAATAATTTCAAGATTGTGTTTTCTGGATTGTATTTTAATGTTTTCGTAGATATAATAAGTTATTATTATTGGTATCAGTCAAAATTGGGTGGGATTAGACTTTTCATCGCTGACAAAAACCCAATTTCATAAAATATTTGAGGATTGTCACCACTCCATGATGAGACTTAAAAGGTCATCCATCGTTCTTATTGGTATTTTTACTGCGTCTATACTGTTAATGGTAGCGGTTGGTTTCAGCCCCAAACTTAATCCAAAAATTGCAGTGGTCAATGCTGAAGCTATATCGTCTTGTTTAAACCGGGTCAATATCCCCGATACTGAAATGCATTGGATCTATGTCCCCGAAAATGCTTCTCAACTACATACTGAAGAGAATTATTACCTCCTGGCTGGGCAATTAATTACAAACAAAAGCGTGGATGCCTCAACCTGTCCTTCAGGAGGATTAACCCTTAACGGCTATGCGAATGCTTGTGGCATGGCTGTAGCCAAAGATGCAGTCATCTATTTACAAAACGCACTCGATGAATCCATTTTGAATGCCTGGAAGAACACCGGTGTTCCACCTGTTCTGCTAAAGCAAATGATCCGCACCGAAAGCCAGTTTTGGCCTTCGGTCAGCGATGACATCCATTTTGGGTATGGTCACATCACCAATATCGGCATGCGCAATGCGCTTGAATGGAATTCTCGTCTTGCTTCTGAAGTGTGTCCAGCAGCACTGGGCACCTATTGCTACTCCAACATTTCTGAGGCAAACAAGATCCTTGATACGCTTGTGATCACCTGCCCCGACTGCAAGTATGGGGTTGCCACAGATCAAATTGACCGTGTTGTGAACATCCAGGCCGAGGTTGTTTTGGGTTATTGTTATCAAACCGCCCAATTGATCTTCAATGCCACCGGCTGGAGATCAGTTAATGTGGTGGATTACCCAACGATCTGGAAATTGACCCTGATGAATTACAATGCTGGTCCCACTTGTGTCTTTGATGCCGTCCGAGACGCATTTGCAGCCACCAAAGGCCCAATGAAATGGTCGGATATTTCCTATGTAACTAATGGCAGCCAGTGTTTAAGAGGCTTAACCTACGCCAACATGATCACACACAAATTCTATGACTTTCCCCCGGCAAACTAGATAACCTAGATAATTTTGAAATGCACAATCTTAGAAATCAAGATTGTGCATTTTTTATTGTAATGATCTCTTGATACTTGTTGTTGAAAACTTCAACAACTTTAGGATCAAATAAAACACCCTTTGAATCCATGATCAATTCAAACGCATCCTTGTCATCAAGCAAGTCCTTGTAAGGTCTTGGCGTGACAAGCGCATCGTAAACATCCGCCACGGCAAAGATTTTTGCTGCAACCGGAATTTCCTCTCCCATTCGGCCAAATGGATAGCCGGAACCATTGAATCTTTCGTGGTGATATTCAGCGATAATTGCACCCGTTTGTAAATAAACAGAAGAAGATTTCTTTAAAAATGCACTACCATCAAGAGTATGTTTTTGGATGATCAACCAATCTTTCTCAAGATAATTGCCTTTTAGTGAGATCAACTCTTCAGGTATAAAGATTTTCCCGATATCATGAAGTTGGCTGGCAATGGATATGATCTCGCTTTCCCTTTTAGGAATGCCCATTCCAAGACACAATACTTGGCAAAAGGCTTTTATTCTAATCAAGTGAGACGAGTTATCTCCTTCACGAATTTCAGCCATATTGGCTAATTTAAGAATATATTCGGAAACTTCGTTCTTTTGACTTTCAGAGTTTTTTGAAAACATCTTGTACCCCTCACCATTAAACATGAACCATAACTAGTAATACCAAACTTGTAACATTATTTAATTGAACTGTCAATAAAAAAGATGTATAATGAAACTAACTAAAATTTTACTTTAAAAAAAAGAAAAGGCCCACTCATAAACCACCACACTCCGGTCTAATACTGTAGACCGGAAACATTGCACCAACTTTATAGGTAGTCATAGCGCTCTTGAGCGGGGGAAATTTTTATTGTTATGAATACAAAACTATTTACTGTTATCCCAAAGAGAAGATGTAATTTCGGGCATGAATCTGCGCAGGCCTTAATGGAAGTTGCCATTTTACTGCCGATCCTTCTCTTGTTAGTATTGGGTACTATAGACTTTGGACGCGTCTTATATTTTAAGATCGTAACCACCAATGCTGCGCGCGAAGGAGCTAACTTCATTTCACGAAATGTCGCAGATAAAACCAAATGTACAACCTCTAACCCGATTTACTGCTACAAAGATACAGTAGATATTGTGATGGCAGAAGCCAACAGTTCAGGGTTAACACTTGCTCCTGCTGAAATAGTGGTCACTGATTGTTGCACCGCTGGTTCCGCAGTGAAGGTAACCATTTCGAAATCAACACACTTGTTTTTTGAAAAAACGCTGATCTTATTTAAGATCATCAATGGCCCCATCGTAATTCATAGTGCGGCAGAAATGATGGTGCAATGAGAACCAGGAACCGTAACTCAGGTCAGTCTTTGGTCGAATTTGCTTTAATATTTCCTTTGATTTTTCTGCTGATCACAGGTTTTCTGGATGTCAGTAGGGCAATATTCGCATTCGCGTCAGTCTCAAATGCTGTTCGGGAAGGAACCAGATATGCAACAGTAAGTAAAACCGATCTGAATGCAGCTTACGCTTCTCCTGCGGATAATTCTATTATTGACAAAGTAATCTCCAAGGCTGTAGGGGTCAAACTCACAAAAAGTCAGGTATCTGTTGTTATTCAAAAAGACTCAGATGGATACTTTACAAATATTTCAATCACCGCAACACATATGTTCACTCCCATCACCCCGGGACTTAAACAAATTTTTGGCACCAAAACCGGCATTCCTATTACAGCACAATCAACCATGAGGATAGCTCAAGCATCCAGATAATTTTTATTCGTATTTCTGTGTACTACTATTAGAGGTTAAAGTGAATAAAATACATTTTCCAACCTTTGAAAAAGGTCAAATTTTGCCAATCGTGGTGATTGGCTTGATCGTTGTTATTTCGATGACGGCATTAATCCTGGATGGCGGCTCAGTAATGGTCAATCGAAGGCGTGCACAGAACGCCGCAGATGCAGGTGCCCTGGCTGGTGCTCACGACCTTTGCTTAAATAAAGCAGCATCCATTGTTGAAGCCACAGCCAAAGAATATGCCATCAATAAAAACAAAGCCACATCTGCGACAGTAGATATTACCGGAAAAGTGATCACTGTCACTGCAGAAATCCAACAAAACTCGTTCTTTGCCCGCATCTTTAATCAATCAAAATTAACCTCCACAGCCGTTGCTTCAGCGGGATGTTTTCCTCCTTCCATAGCAAACCGTTTAATGCCGATTGCCTGGTGGTGTGACAATTCTGAAGTGGTAAATAATTCAGTAGTTTGTAAAAACAAAACCAAAGATTGGGCGACGCTTAAAGCAAATATTGACAGCGACCCAAATTATTTTAAAGGTAAAACAGGAAATTTATACCCAGAAATCTACATCGTAATGGATTCGAATTCACTCCCCACCGATATTGTTTGTACTTCTGAAGGCGGAATAGTTAACTGCGATGTCAATGGGGATCTAAAAGATGATATTGTCAGCATGGGAAACCGCAGCTGGCTTGATCTGAATGGCGCCGGTGGAGGTGCTTCAGAATTATCTAGTTGGATAGAAAAAGGTTTTCCAACCCCCGTTGACATTCATACCTGGTTTAGCACCGAGCCTGGTAACGCCACCGCAATCTATTCTGAGTTAGAAAAAAAAGAGGGGCAGGTAGTATGGATCGTTATTTCTGATCAAGTTTGCGATGATGATCCAAATATAAAACCCGCTTGCATTGACGCAGCCCACAGCAGTTTAAGCTCCCCAAAACCAACCGATACGATTGTAACTGGTTCATCGAAAACTTATGTTCATGCCATTGGATTCGCCGCGTTTTTTATAACCTGTGTTCACTCTAAAAATAATGATGATTGCCCTGGCTTAAATGCAGCAATTGCGAGTAATGAAGGTTCAAAGATTAAAGATAATCAAGTAAATTCAGTTGAAGGTTATTTCGTTACAGGCTATCCTTTTGATTTAAGCGATGTACCAGGTGGGGGAGCCGATATGGGGCTATATATAGTTTCTTTAACCAAATAATCACAATCATCATAGGGTTTAGGGAGGCACAAATTGTCTAACAGCATAAAAGTGGTATTACTTGTCGTAGTTGGAATCATACTGGTTGGTGTCGGGGTATTGGCCAGCATATTCATCATTCAAAAAATGAACCTTCCCAGGCGGAATGCCCAATCGCAAACAGACTCGGTCATGACACAGGTTGTCGTATTGACCCGTGACATGTTCCTTGGCGACAAAATTGCTGCAGATGACATAAAAATCATCGAAGTGCCCATTGATGTTGCTCCCAGAGGATCGCTGTCAAATACTACTGACGCAATTGATAAGATCATTAAATCTGACCTGGTTTCAGGTGAAATGGTTCTTCAACATAATCTTGCAGATCCAACCAACACAAATCATGATCTCAGTTTCATTCTCGCGGATGATCATGTCATGATGGCTTTTCCAGCTAATGATCTGATGAGCAGGGAAAGTATCATCCAACGCGGAGACATCATCGATATTTTTGCTACATTTACAGAGATTGTTCAAACCGTTCCTAATAACTCGACGACCACAGGTACAACAACTACTGACACAACAGCAGCTTCACAGGAACCCCAATCACGCACATTCACAGTAGATACATTCCAAAAAGTAACCATAACTGCCCTCGTTCTTGATGTTCCTGACGATCAATCAGGCAATCAAACACCCTCAGTAATTACTTCATATTTACTCGCATTGAACCCTCAAGATGCATTGGTATTGAAACACTTGAAAGATACTGGCGCCACCTTTGATCTTGTCTTGCGAGCACCCAAATCAAGTGTTCAATTTGATCTAACCCCTGTTACTGAAGAATACATTATTGAATTCTATGGACTTCAAGTACTTCCCTAATTTATAGGATAAATATGACAACATCATCCGAAAGCACGAGAATTTTGGTCGTCACCAAGAACACATCCTTAAAAACAATCATAGATGATTGTTTATTTAACCAAAAAGAATTTGACCCTCTTGATTCCACCTCCATAAAAGAGGATATGCTGGTTTCCATAGCTCAATTATCTCCTGATCTCATTTTGCTGGATTATGAGTATCAACCCAATATTTTCGAGCTTGTAGATAAGATCGCAACAGAATACCCAGAATGTGGCGTTATTGTCATTCTCCCAGAGGGAGAGATGATCAATTCAGAAAGAGTTATTCTTTCTGGAGCAAGAGCCTTTATTTTGAATCCGTTTAAAAAGGATAATTTGCTTAAAACAATAAGGCGAGTTATCGAACTTATGACACGCCGACATTTAGGTTCATCTGGAGTGTCATCCTCCAATACGCTTGAAAGACCAAAAAACACATATACGGTTTTTAGTCCAAAAGGCGGTGCCGGTACGACAACTGTTGCCGTTAACCTGGCGCTCAGCTTGCAAAAAGAATTACAAGAGGATGTTTTACTTATTGACGGGAAACATCTTTTTGGCCATGTGGCTCTTTGCTTAAATTTACGGACAGCCAATTCAATGACCGATTTGATCTCCCATCTCGGGGTGCTTGACCAGCGAATGGTGAAACAGGTTGTGGTCAAACACATCTCAGGAATCTCAGTTCTCCCCAGCCCCACATCCATTTCTGAAGGCCAGGGAATCAGACCTGAAGATGTTTTCAAAATGCTCGAAATTTTGCAGGGTATCTATCCCAATATAATCATTGATGCAGGAAGTCATTTAACTGAAAATACTGTTACCTATTTGGATTTATCTGACAAGATTATTTTGGTAGTAAATCCTGATCTCGCTTCATTAAGAGATGTGCGCCTTTTTGAAGAAGTCACGCGTTCATTATCCTATCCAGACGATAAAACTCTATTGGTCCTGAATTTAACAGGTCGGAAAGCGGATGTTAAGCGTGAGGAAATCGAAAAAATACTCAAGATGAAAATCTTCGGCAAAATTCCAGCCGATGAAAATGTGGCATTGGGATGTCTTAATGAAGGTGTGCCGATCGTTCTTAAATACCCCCGCCACCAGATCAGCGCTGCATTTTCTACCATAGCAAAAAGTTTAGTAAAACTCATTCAATCTGCCAAATTATCCTACACTGAGGCCAGCAAGAAAAGCAATTCAGATTTGTTGTCGAGTTCTTCTAAACTTGGATAAGAAGTTTGAGAGGTAATCTTTGAATCCAGATCTCACTACGCTAGTTTTACTGGCTGTTTTCTTTATATCACTAATCGGATTGGTAATTGTCATTATCCGATTGTCTCAGGTTGGTCCAAGTACGCGGATCCAGGGGCGTATCAACAGGTATATCGAACCTTCGAACGCCATTGAATCTCTAGGAAAGCCATTAAAAGACCGTTCCATCACGATCACAACTGATACCGGTAAAATCAGATCAAAACTAAACGACACACTTGCATTTTTGTCATCAGAAAAACTACAGATCAAGATATCAAGCGCTTATTGGGCTATTTCAGACACAGAATTCATATTGATCCGAATTCTTGCTGTTGTTCTGGGCCTCATCATCGGTTGGATAATCGTTTCCAACATTCTTGGAGGTCTTTTTCTCGCAGCGGTAATGTTATTGCTTCCTCCCATCATCCTGGACCGATCCATTTCCAATCGTCAACAAAAGTTCCATACTCAGTTACTGGATGTGTTGATATTAATCCGTGGAGCAATCCAGGCAGGCTATAGCTTGCTTCAATCATTGGACCTGGCAGTAAAAGAATTAGTACCACCTGCCTCGGAAGAATTTGGTAGAGTATTACGTGAAGTCAGATTTGGTTTCCCCATGGAACAGGCTTTGCTGAACCTTTCTGAAAGAATGGAAAGTGATGATCTTCAAATTGTGGTTACTGCAATAATCATAAACATGCAAGTTGGGGGTAATCTATCGACTATTTTAGATTCGATCATAGATACCATCCGAGACCGTATGCATCTATATGGCGAAGTAAAATCTTTGACTTCATATGCTCGCTATGTTGGAAACTTTCTAAGCCTAATGCCCTTTATTACGGCTTTGATAATATTCTTTGTCACCCCCGGTTATTTTGATAATGTGAGAGATAAACCGATCACTCAAATAGTTGGTGTAGTTGCTTTATGCTTTGTAATAATCGGCAATATTTGGATAAGAAGAATTTCCAAAGTAAGAGTTTAGGGAGATACATCAATGAGTATCATCTTTACAGGTCAAAATCTTCTCATCATCATTGCCGCAATTTTTGGACTATTGGCAGGTACGGGAATAATCATTTTCGGTATCTATAAGTGGCTGAATAAAGAAAAAGTGGTTTCTTCCAGGTTGGAGCATTATGTAGTCGAACAGCGTCCTATTAAAGAAGATGTAATCAGAAAAAGGATCATGCCGAGAGAAACGGCTGGATCCATCTTAAAAAGGATTTTTGTTCCAGGATTTAATAATTTTGTATCGTTCATCTCTCAAATAACCCCTTCGAAACAACTGGAACAACTTGATCATGATCTGGTCATAGCAGGAAATCCCTTCAATATGAAATCCGGGGAATTTTTTAGTTTCCAAGTTTTATTTTTGATCATCGGGGTATTGTTTGGAGTTTATATCAATTTTAGTGTTGAAACGTTTGATCCCTTAATGCTGGCGTTAGGCATAGGCGTTGCGATTATTTTTTTGTTTCTACCAAAAATTTGGTTGAATTCAAAGGTTAGAGGAATTCAAGATGATATTCGGCTAGAACTTCCTGATGCGCTGGATATGCTTTCGGTTTGTGCCAATGCTGGTCTTGGTTTTGACCAATCCTTGCAAAAAATTAGTTCCTATTGGAATACACCCTTTGGTAATGAGCTTAAACGTGTAATTCAAGAAATGGAAATGGGCGTTTCCAGATCACAGGCACTTAGAAATCTAAGCAATCGCATGAGTGTTGATGATCTCTCACGTTTCATATCAATTATTGTTCAGGCTGAAACCATGGGTATGAGTTACGCTGAAGTGCTTCATAGTCAAGCGTTGCAAATGCGCATACTGCGCCAATATAGGGCTCGAGAAATCGCCAACCGATTACCCGCTAAAATGATCCTCCCTCTGGTTATTTGCATTTTTCCCGCGATACTGGCAGTTATCATCGGCCCAATTATACCGACCTTATTAGATCTTTTCTAATCCATTATTGGTAATTTTATAAGAATTGATCAAATGAAAAATTAGAGTAAATAATGACAGATCACAATGAGATTGAAAATAATGAATCAATAAAGCCTGAATTGAATCAAGGCAAAGGACCTTTTACGAAATTATCAGAGGATCCTGATTTCATTCGATTTAATGAGTTTTATCAAAAAGGTGAATGGGACCCAAGTGAATCTTTACTCTTGCAATTGGTCGACAGGTATCCAGATAATATCCAGTTGGAAAAATATCTTCAAGATCTGAAGATGCAGCGATCTTTGCGAGATATGACGATCAAACAAGACCAAGAAAATCATGATCGCACTGTTAAGCGAACCTTGCGTACCTCCGTGATAGTTTCAGGTATAGTTGCTTTGGGCATAATTGTTTTCATGATTACAGTCTTACTTGTATATAACTTTGCCTCAAAAAAATTAACTGAACAAAATAATAATCAACTCGGTATTATGGCTGGTCAAGTTGATCAATTATTACTTTCCGGGCAGCCAGAAAAAGCACAGCAGGTCATTGCTCAGATGCAAGGTTTGAATCCTGAATACACTGCATTGTCAGAATTGCAGACTCGTACAAATGATTTACTCGCTTTGGAAGTGATGTATAAACAAGCTATAGAATTGGAAAAAAACGCCAAGTATCAAGAATCACTTACCATCCTCATTCAAATTCAAGAAACGCAGCCTGGATTATGGGATGTTCCTGCAAGAATTCAAATCATTAACAATGAAATAATGGTTCAAGGTTATTATGAACAGGCGTCTGCAGCATACGAAACGGGCGATTGGAATAAAGTAATTGAAAACTATGAAGCTGCTTTGAAAATCAAGCCTGAATTTCAAGATCCGATAAAGAAAGAACAGCTGTTGAATGGTTATTTACGCAGCATCATTGCGTTGCTTGAAAATAACTCAGTATCCATTGATGAAATTACTAAAGCCGAAAATTATTATCGAAAAGCAGTTGCAATGATTCCCCAAAACACAGCGTTTGCAAGTGAAAGAGAGAATCTTCAAGAAGTAAGTAGTAACCTTTTACAATTAAAATTTGCACAACTTGCAAAACAGATGCTCGAAGATCCACAACAAACCTTAAATACCGTTGGCCAAGCGGTTTCTTATTTGTCCAAGGCTTCTAATTTAAGCCCAAATAATTCAGAAATACAAAATGATCTTACCAATGCACAATTGTATCAAATTGGATTTCAGAACTTCGTCCAATTAAATTGGAATCCTGCAATTGAAAACCTTAGCCGCCTTGTTGACGCAGACCCAAAATTTGCCAATGGTAACGCCGCAATCCTACTCTATGATGCATACGTCTCAAAAGGTAATCAAAACTATTCTGTTGGATTGTACTTGGATGCAAGAACTAATTACGAGCAAGCAGAAATACTTGCCTGGGAAGACACCAAAAATCCCATGAAGCTATTTCAAGTCGAATACTTGTTGGGGAACACAATAGGCAAGGTCGGTGATTATTCCAATGCCATAACCTATTATCAATTTGCGTTAAAGCCTGAATATATCTATACCCAGTTGGTGAAAAATAATGATTTCTATTCCCAGCTCCCAGTATCCGATGTTGAAAACGCGCCTATGAACCCTGAAGAAACTTTTAAAAAATATTTCGATGCATTTGCTAATGTTCAACAACTTTATTCCATTCAGAAGTTGGAAATAAATGATGGTCAATGTTTATCTTTCTTTGCGGAAATGAATAAATCGACAATTTTTTCAATTCAAACAGCAAACAATCTTTCAAAGAATGTCACTGTTACTTTCGGTCAAGAATTAGTTGTTCCAACACTGGGAAATTAATCTCTTGTTGAATAATAAAAAGATTTGTTCGTAGGAGTAATTCATGTTTACAAATCGACCTGCATTAAAAAAAGAGGTTCCAATCCATGAAATCGAAACACAACATTTAAATGATGAGCAAGAAAAGAATTTCTTCATAATCCGTGATGCTGTTCAACAACTGCTGATTAATAACAATGATGGTAACAAAGAAGCTTCTGACTTAAAGAAAATGATCGAGACTTGCTTTTCACAGGTCTTGGAAGAAAAAAAATTCTTATTCAACAAATCAACCCATGACAAACTTTTAGAATGGGTAACAGCTGATATTATTGGATACGGACCACTTGAACCATTGCTAAATAACCCTGACATAACCGAGATAATGGTCAACGGTCACGATGAAGTTTTTGTTGAACGTTTTGGCTTGATCGAAGCTACATCCGTTAAATTTGAAAATGACCAACATTTGCGTCGCGTTATTGACCGAATTGTCTCTCCTATCGGTAGACGTGTTGATGAAACATCCCCCATGGTTGATGCGCGCTTGCCAAATGGCTACCGCGTCAATGCCACCATTCCACCACTATCTTTGGATGGGCCCATCTTAACGATCAGGAAATTCGCCGAACGTCCGTACACAGTTCAAGATTTGATCGCGAATGGCACTCTAACCGTTTCGTTGGCGAATTTTTTAAGAGCATGTGTTGAAGCCAGGGTGAACCTGGTAATTTCAGGGGGTACTGGAACTGGCAAAACAACATTGTTAAATGTCATATCTTGCTTTATACCTGGTAGAGAACGCATTATCACAATCGAAGATACGGCAGAATTGCTACTAAACCAGGTTCATGTTGTTCGTTTGGAAAAAAGGCCGCCAAACATCGAGGGTAAAGGAGAAATCACAATTCGGCAGCTTGTTGTTAATGCCTTGAGAATGCGTCCTGATCGGATTATCGTTGGAGAGTGCCGTTCTGGTGAAGCTTTGGATATGCTTCAAGCTATGAACACTGGCCATGATGGATCAATGACAACGGTTCACTCCAACAATCCACGCGATGGTCTTCGGAGAATTGAGATCATGGTCTTAATGGCAGGTGTTGAATTGCCATTGAAAGCTGTACGTGAACAGATCGCCTCATCAATAGAATTAGTAGTCCATGTGGAAAGGCTTAAAGACGGAAGCCGGAGAGTCGTCCAAGTCTCTGAGGTTCAAGGCATGGAAGGGGATACAATCGTCATGCAAGACATTTTTGTCTTCAATCAAACCGGTGTTCATAATGGCATTGTTCAAGGTAATCTTAAAGCCACTGGATTAAGACCAAAATTCATGCGGAAGCTCATTGCAAATAGTATTGAAATTTCAGACAGTGTCTTTGAAATTTAAACAAAGGCTTCATAAAAATTTTATTGGTTCAAGGAGGATAATATGTTATTCGCACCGAAAGAAAAAGGGCAAGGCTTAATTGAATACGCATTGATCTTGGTTTTAATTGCAGTTGTTGTCATAGTAGTCCTTAGGTTGTTGGGACCTCAGATTGGTGGTGTATTCAGCAAAATCAATTCGTCAATTTCAGCAGTTTAGTCCACAATTTAATAGTAATTGAAAAAAGACTTTCTGTAGAATTAACAGAAAGTCTTTTATATTTACAGCGGATTACAATTTTTATACCAGCCGGGATTAACCCGGCTGGTTCTTCAAGCACTTATTGACTTACTTGACGGCCAGGATGAAGAGGCCGGGGAAGTTGGTGACGAACTCGACCCGATTCAGCTCGGTCTTTTGTACTCCCTCAAGGATCATACGCAGTTCAGTTTTCTCCTCAGGATGCAGGGAAGTGATCACCGGCGTACCGTCTTCTTCTTCAGCGTAAGCGGGTAGCTCAACCCAGTCTCCTACACCTTGTTTCAAGGTGGGATCCCAGAAGTAGACTGTGAATTCCTTGTCGCGCAGGGCCGCGGGGATCCTGAACGAGAAAGTCAGACGTCCGGGGTCGGCAATGTAGGTTAAGGGGGTCAACCCATCCAAAACCGTCAGGTTCATACCAAACTCGAACTTGGGTCCGCCAGCGGGCAGATCAGCGGGCAATACTTCTTCCAACTCCTCAGTCAATTCACCCTGCATTCTGCAGAAGTCTGATGAAGCGATCACAAAATCACTGCTGGGCAGGCGCAAGATAGTGGGTTCATTACAGTTGAAGACATTGAAACCACCACCGCCGGTAACAGGTACGAGCAGGGGCAGCAGCGCACCAAACGGAGTGCTGTCGCAGGCGTCGCCAATTCCGTCACGGTCGGTGTCTCTCTGGTTGGCGTTTTGAACGATCAGGCAGTTATCCACATCATCTTTGATACCGTCTACATCCGTATCCATTTGACCTTTGGTCATGTAGATGTAATGGATGTTGCCAATGAAGGTCAGATTATAGTTCGGACCAAGTGACAGCGTGCCGATCAAGATCTGGTAATGGCCGTTGCCATCGCCGATGAGTTCGCGGGTCAAGGCGCCGGTGAAGGTATCACCGTTGACCAGGTTGCCGCTGGTGATCTTGTAGGTGAAGATCGGGTCAGGAGCAGTCCAGACCATGGAGGTTGGGTCTGCAGTGACGGTCACAGGGCGTTTGGCCACGGTAAAGACACCTGTTTTATCGTAGCTGATCGTGTAGTTATTCAAATCAGTGCCAGTGCCTGCCCTTGCGTCACTCGGAGTGATCGCGTAAGGTCCTGCTGGCGCGGTTACGGGTGTACCATCACTTACCTGGGTCACACTGGCAATCGTGTCACCATTGAACATGGTGGTTCCATTGATCAGTGAGAACTTGGTTCCATCCAATACTCCCAAGTCACCATAGATCTTACCCTGAGCATCCGCTTTGATGGTGATCGGGGCGGGATCAACGGTATAGATGCCGGTGTTGTCGTAGGTGATTGCATAGTTACCAAGATCAGTGCCTATACCAGCTTCGGCTTTACTTGCTGTTATCGTGTAGTTGCCAGCAGGTGCCGTTTCGGGGGTGCCAGCACTTTCTTGGATCACACTGGTAATCGTGTCACCATTGAACATGGAGGTTCCATCGATTAGTGTGAACTTGGTACCATCCAGAACACCCAAAGAACCATAAGTCTTGCTCTGGGCATTCGCTTTGATGGTGATGGGGGCCTTATTTACCGTCAGTGTGCCATTTTTATATGTAATATCATAGTTGGTCAAGAGGGTTCCTGAACCAGCAACCGCAGCGCTCGGCTCGATTGAGTAGGAATCTACTGCTGCAGTAGCTGCGGCACCAGCACTGGTCAGGGTCACATTGGCAATGCTTTCACCAGTAACCAGACCACTCGTGGTGAATGCAGTAGTTCCAAGAGTAAGTTCAGTGCCATATGTCTTGCTGCGGTCATCGGCAGTTACATCTACGCTTTTCGTAGTAATAGCATAATCTTTACTGTCGGTGTCGCCATTGTGATTTGCATCACCTGCAAATGAAGCTGAGGCGGTGTAATCACCCACGTTGGTCGGAGGTGTCGTGGAGTTATAGGATGTACCTAAGCGGCCGGTGTAAGTGATGGTCGAGATGGTCTGGTTCAATCCACCCGCACCCGTCACTGC
>CAZQXI010000007.1:0-126818 GCA_964597505.1 uncultured Anaerolinea sp.
GGTCTTGCCACTTTGGCGAATTTTTAAACAAAAAACTTGCCGATTTGGCAAGTTTTCACATACTGGAGGGGTGGGGCGACCCGTCCGTTTGGGTTTTTAATGGTTTTCCCCATCCTCCTCCCAATTGGAGGGATTCATGGCAATGTAATTCGCAATAGTGTTGTAATCCTTTTCATCGCGGATAATGTGGTCATAATAACTCCGCTGCCAAACGGGTACACCTTGTAAACCTCTGATTAAATTAATTCTCTTGGCTGAAAAAGTTTTAAATTGCCTCATAATTTCAAACAGGTTTGTAGGGGCGGGTCCGTGACCCGCCCGAATGGGGCCGTGACCCGCCCGTGATAATTCAACATCGCGATATTCCGGGGTGGGTTTGGAACCCACCCCTACGGGTGAATCAATATATATGATTCCATGAAAATGATTCGGCATGATGATAAATTCTTCTAATTCAATATTTTCAAAATGATTGGTTAAATCTTTCCAGGTGAAATTTACAATCTCCCCCAATTCATTTAAAACCATTGCACCTTCAACCACTTTGCCAAACAACATTTCACGGTTATGGGTCACAACCGTCACAAAATACGCGCCCTCTTCAGAATAATCATATCCCTTTAGGCGGATGGAATGCCGATGATGTTGATGATTTTCCCCATTCATGGTTACCCAAAAAACTCTTATTTCACCATCCCTGCCATCTTCTCCCCGAGCTTCCTTGCCCTTTCCATCAACCCCGCATCCTTCTCAGCATCGCCAACATCATTGGTGGTACCGTAGACAAAACTCACAGGTCCGCTTTTCACCCAACGCGCGGTATCCTCCATAGTCCTGATCGCATTGATCGCTCCCGAGGTATACACGTCCGTATCGCCGTAAACAAGGATCACCCCCATTGGCTTGCCCTTGAGAAAATCAGGTTGAACCTGGGCGATCCCGTACCAGCGGTCAATGAAGACCTTGAGTTGTGCATTATAAGAGAACCAGTAGATCGGAGAAGCCATAATGATCCCGTCCGCAGCCGCCAGCTTGGGATAAATGGCCTGCATCTCATCCTCGATCACACAGTTAACCTTCTTGCGCAAACACCCGTCGCAGTGATTGCACGGTGCGATGTCCATCCCATGCAGCCGGATCGTCTCGACCTCCACGCCGCCCTCACGCAGCGCTTCCGCGGCCTGCCCGGCCAGCACTGCCGTGTTCCCCTTCTTCCGTGGGCTGCTTTCAACGATCAATATCTTTTTAGTCATGGGTTTCCCTCCGCTAATTTATTATGTATTAGGTCTTACGATTCTCAATTCTCTACTCTCGGCTCTCTATAGGTAAACTCCCTCGAATAACCCAGGCACCTGAACCCGTGCTTCGCGAGGATGGGTTGACTGTCAGGGCTGGCGTCCACTTGTAAAAAGCGGAATCCTCTCTCGCGAGCTTCTCTGGCTCTTACCGCCAGCAAGGCAGAGTAATACCCCCGCTTGCGGTATGCTTTCAAAGTTGAACCGCCCCACAAGGTGGCAAAGGAGGTTGATAACAAATAATGCGTCCAGGCGGCGCTGACGATCCGTCCATCTTGCCAGACTGCAAAAACACTGAGGTGATCAGGGTGATGTTCCAGATCATATTTCATTCCGCGCGCAAAACCGCTGATGTCCTTGGACCACACCTCGCTTTCCATGCGGACGATCTCATCCACCCCTTCAGGTGTTGTCACACGGGAAACGGCTGACACATCCATCTTCCAATATTCTGCAGGCAGGTCATCCATGCCAGCCACCATCAGCGCTTCGGGATCGTCTGCCTTAAATCCATGGGCAGTCAGGCGGTCATCCAGATCGACAGGTTGGTCGTGGGTATAGACTTTCCACTCGAGCTCTAGCTGGATGCTTTTAAAGTGAGCTATCTGCTCTTTAATCGCCGCATCAACATTAATTTCATTCAATGAGGACCAACTGATAAAACTGCCGCCTTCAGGGTTATCAATCTCGGTGTAGCGCACAATGTTGGGTAATACCTCGCGCCGCATCCGCGTCCACTCGCATTCGCGCCTTACTTCGCGGTCAAAAATCGCCAACATTTCAGAATTATTCATTGATGTTTCCTGTTTTTTTAGTTCTAAAACAATGAATCTTGATTCGTTACTCGTGAACCGTAAACCGTTCTTTACGAATCATGATTTACGGTTCACAGATTATGTTTTTTAGGGGTTTAATGGCAAAATCTCAAACTCGATCGCCAGTTCAGGGGCAAAGGGCAGGGTAATTTCCTGGGCAGCCGGAAGCTTGCCGTTCAATGTGCATCCCTCGGCGGTCATCGTGGCCGCGTTGGTGTCCTGGCACACCCAGGCATTCGGACCTATGATCCATTGCCCGACAGTGTCCGCCGGAAGATAAATGACCCATAAACCATCCTGGTTTGAGATGCTTTCCAGCGGCGCCGTGGAATTGTCGCTTCCACTCTCGCTCATCGCGATCTGCACGGCGATTGCAGGAAGCCTGCCAGGTAGGTAAACGTGTCCTTGCAGCACCTGGGCATCATCCACTTTGAAGAGCGGCAGCGCGTTGATGTCGCCGTAAGGTTTTAGGCCGACCACATTCATCCAGCCGGAGTAATTGTCGCTGGTCTTGACCAGCACCCAGTTATTGGTGATTTCCCGGCCAAACAAACTGACCACCGCTCCGCTTTCGTAAGTTTCGATGCGTTCAAATAAACGGCCGGGGCCGGTGCGCAGGCTATAAGTATCCATGGTGACTTCAGCGCTGATCATGGAGACCTGCGCCGGGGTGGCGGTCGGGGATGGTGTCGCCGTGGGCGGGATCGCCGTCGGCAGCGGAATTTCGGTCGCAACCGGTTCAGTCGGGAATGCTGCGATCGTATTGGTGGGTGCGAGCGTAGGAGTGACTGCGTTGGGGACCAATAATCCGCAGCCGGATAAAACCAAAACCAGTATGAAGGTAAGTGAAATGCCGATAAATTTGTTCATGGGTACTCCTGAGTTAAAGAGGTTCGGATGATTTACAAGATTATTCTTATGAAACTGATAATAATGAGAAGAGGACTTGTCTCATTATTATAACCATAGCCGCCATTTTCTTCAAAACTACGGGCTTCAAACTTATGGCGCAAACAGTTACAATTAGGAGCAATTTGGTGGTCAATTATTCAAACATCGAAGAGCGTTGAATCGCAATGACGTTTGATCAGAGAGCGTCGCAGAAAGTTGAGAGAATGTGAAAAAAATTGCCGCAATACTGACGTTTTGCCTGTTATTTTCTTATGGATTTGCAGGGTTAAAAAGTGCTTCGGCTGTGGTGGCTCAAAATGAGGCCGAGATAAACTTTCCCACCAGTGTTGTTTTTTCAATAAATCTCGATTCCGCCCAGGATGTTGCTCAGGTCAAGCTGCATTACGGCACCAACCGCGACACCTGCGGAACCGTCAGCGCCCTGGCTTATCCGGAATTTACCACCGGGTCAAGTATCCAGGCGCGTTGGGAATGGGATATGCGCCAGAGCGGAGGTGAACCGCCCGGCACCACCATTTGGTGGCAGTGGGAATACATAGACAAGCAGGGCAAGTCTGAGTTCACTGATAAAAAAGAGATCCTTTGGTTGGATGACATTCACGATTGGCAGCTATTGGAAGAAGGCTTGATCCGCTTCCACTACTATGAAAATGACACCGATTATGGAACCACGCTTAAAGATGCGGCAGTCGCAGCTTTAAACCATCTGCACGATGACATCGGCATGATTCCGGATCAACCCGTTGACCTCTATATCTACTCCTCCACTCAGGATATGCGCGATGCCGTTTTCTACGAACCGGGCTGGACTGGTGGCCTGGCCTATCCCGAATACAACATACTCATTATCGGCATTGACCCCTCACAGTTGGATTGGGGTCAGAGCACTGAAGCCCATGAGTTGACTCACGTTCTGGTCGGCGATTACACCTTTTCCTGTCTGGGGTCCACGCCAACCTGGTTGAGCGAAGGCTTGGCCGTTTACGGCGAAGGAGGCCCCAGCTTAGATCAGGTGATTTTCTTCAACCAGAATGTCGAGAATGATTCTCTGCTTTCTTTTAATGTGCTGTCGGGCGGCTTTTCTGAGGATCCAAGCCAGGCCGATCTTTCTTACAGCCAGTCCTTCTATATGGTGGATTACCTGATCCAGACCTACGGCAAGGATAAAATGTTAAGCTTGCTGCAAGGAATCAAGGCGGGCGACGCCATAGACGATGCCCTTCAAACGACTTACGGATTTGATCTTTCAGGTTTTCAGGATGAATGGCGCCAATCTTATTCCCTGGCACCTTTACAGGAAGCCGCTCAGGTTCAGTCGCAGAATCCGACACCCGTGCCCACCATCATCCCCATTCAGGGAGTCAATTCACAGGCAGTGTCTGGTGATTCCGCTTTGCCTGAATCAACGCCGGCTCCGCAAGTGGTTAAAGCGTCGATTGCCGACCAGGGTATCTTGAATTGGCTGAGAAGCCACCTGCTGCTCATCCTCATCATTGCCGGGGTGAACTGTCTATTGCTCGTTGTCATCATGATCCTTGTTCGTCAGAAGGGAGCCAAATAATGAAAAAGTTCCTGACGACCTCCCTTGTCTTACTGATGTTTGTGGTGTCCTGCTCGTCCATTCAAAAACCGGCCGTGACCAATGGCACCACTCAAGGCAGTTTTGACCCTCGTGCTACCGCCACTGCATATACGCCGTCAAAATCATCCTCCAAGACCTACTCCAATGAAGAATACGGTTTTTCCATTTCCATACCCAGTGGGATTACTGCCGTTGATGCTGCCGTGGATGCAGGATACTTCCAGGATTACACCATGGGAGACAACGAAGGATTTGGCTACCTGACCCCCTCCACCATGATGGAAGGCGATTCTCTTGAAACGGTTGGCAAACAGGTTATTGAAATCCAGTCAGCAGGTCTCGAGGATTTGAAGATCCTTCAGGATGAAGAGATCACCCTCTCATCCGGATCCAAGGCCTGGTACACCCGGTTAACCGGTTACTATCCTTCATGGGAATCAGACATGGAGATTCGCCTCACCACCGTGATCAATGCTGGGCGCGCCATCACGCTTGTGCTTTATTCCAGCCCTGATTACCTGCGGGTGTGGAATGATGAATCTGACAGCTTGCGCGATTCAATTGTCTTATCCTCTCCGCAGGTCAACGGCCTGCCTCGCAGTCAGGTGCTTATGCTCAGCGGCGGCGAATCCAGCAATCCGCGCGAGTACGATCCTGCCACCACCCATGGATCAGGCGATTACCTCATCTTTGAAGGTTTGGTGACTTTCAACCAAAAACTCGAAATTGTGCCCGCCCTCGCTGCCGGTTGGGATGTCAGTCAGGATGGCACCGTCTATACCTTCCACTTGCAGCCCAATGCGGTTTTCCATAATGGCAAGCCCTTCACCGCGGCGGATGTCGTCTATTCATGGCAGCGTGCCGCCGACCCGGCGACGAATTCGGATACGGTCATGACCTATTTGAGTGATATTGTCGGTGTAACTGAAATGCACGAAGGCAAAGCAGATTCCATTTCCGGTTTAAAAGTGATTGATGACCACACCCTGCAGGTGACCATTGACGCTCCCAAACCTTATTTCCTCTATAAACTGATCTATCCCACCGCCAATATTGTGGATCGCGACAACGTTGAATCCGGCAGCGAATGGTACCGCACACCAAACGGCACAGGTCCTTACCGCCTGACCCGCTGGGAATCGATGGTCTCCATGATCTATGAGCGGTTTGAAGGTTATTACGGCGCCAAACCCTCCATTCCCATGGTGGTTTACAACCTTTACGGCGGTGATGACTTCAGGCTTTATGAAGCCGGTGCAGTGGATATTGCCGGGGTTTATGACTACAATGTCGAGCGAGTCAGCGATCCGTCTGAACCGCTTAACAAGGAACTGCATACCGGGGTTTCATTGTGCACCAATTATGTGCAGTTTGATGTGACCAAACCGCCTTTTGATGATGTCAAGGTAAGGCAGGCATTCACCCTGGCTTTTGACAAGGCTAAATACCTCGAAGTGATCTTGATGAACACGGATGTGGCCGCCAAAGGAATCTATCCGCCGGCGCTGCCTGGTTTCAATCAAGATCTCCAAGGCTTTGGCTATGACCCTGAACGCGCACGTAAGCTCATTTCCGAATCCAAATATGGTTCTGTGGATGCCTTCCCTGAGATTGTCATTTCTACCAGCGGATACGGCAGTTATGCTGACTCGCTTGTTTCTGCCTTGAGTGATATGTGGCAGAAAAACCTGGGAATCAGTGTCAATGTTCGCAACCTTGACCCTAATACCTTTTATGAAAAGTCATCGCAACAAGATTACGGCCAAGTGACCACTTCAGGTTGGTGTGCCGACTACCCTGACCCCGAAAACTTCGCGGATGTGCTTTTCCACACCGGGGCTGAAATGAACAAGGGCAACTACAGCAACCCTGAACTGGATCGCATCCTTGAACAGGCCAGGGTCGAACCTGATGTCACCAAACGGATTGACCTTTACCAACAAGCCGAGAAGATCATCGTTGAAGATGCACCAGCGCTCTTCCTCTTCCATTCCGGCGACTTCGAGTTGGTCAAACCCTATATCCAGGGCTACATCCTTTCACCGGTCAGCACCTATCCGCAGATTCGTTACCTCTCCATCGATCAAAGTTATTGGAAGTAGCCAATAATTAATACTTACCCTTGACATGGCTTGTTGCCGTGTCAAGGGTAGAAGATCTTCCTTGCATGAAATTTCAGCTTAAATGATTTTTAATTGCCTTCAACTTCCACTTGAAAACCGCCATAGGCCATTCGCTTCATATCAAAGGGCATCGGCATGTTCATTTTTCCTTCCATTTGCTTGGACATTTCCTCAACCATTTTCGTATTGACTTCATCGCGATGTTCTTTTGATTTAAAAACGATAAATGAAAACCATACGGTTTCATCACTTTTTGCCCCCGCCATTTCAGGGAAGTTGCGTGCTTTTTCACCACCCATATCTGGTGGGAACATGTCATTTCCGATGCATTCGTAATATTCCAATGCACCTAACTTCATCCATATATCACGACCTTCTTCCGCCATTTTCTTATATTCTTCTGTTTTGTCGTTTGGCACGACTAACACAAATCCGTCAACATATTTTGCCATGATAATCACTTCCTTTCATCAAGAACCGGGCTTTAAATGAGTGGAGCCGAGCTTACACCTTGATTGGAGTTTATCGTATAACAAATTACTGGCTCACCGTGATCGATAAAATCATCTACTAATTTGTGAAATACGATCATAATCCTCCGAAATCAAGTTAACGAATTTTACGACACCCACAAAATTAAATCAAATTTTCATTGATCCTCCCCAACATTAACGTTGTATAAGAGTTTTAAAACCCTTCTTGACTTTTATAGTACGTGGGAGTATAGTTCGGCCTCGAACAATTTATGAATTATGGATGTGTATATGACCTGTCATCACGAAAAAGAAGATCAATTCGAAAAAATGCGGGAACACCTTACCAAGCATTTGCTCTCCATGACCAATGGGGTGGATATCAAAGGGCTTGAATTAAGTTCCTTGATCCGTATGCTTGCTAATTATTATGCCGCCATTGTCGCGCATAAAATGGTCCCCGGTGAACTCTCTGGCCCGCGCATGGGCATCCTCATTCGCTTGTTGGTGGCTGAAAAAAGCGGCAACCTGGATGGGATCAATCCAACTGCTTTGAGCCATTTTCAAAACGTTAAAAAGAACACCATCAGTTCGTTACTGCGCGGACTTGAGGAAAGCGGTTATGTTGAGCGTAATCTTGATCCAAATGACAAAAGGGTTTTTCTCATTCGGATCACTGAAAAAGGAAGAAAAATGATGGAAACCGTTGGTCCCCAGCGGTTGACGATGATGAACGACCTTGCATCTGATCTGACCGATGATGAAAAAACACAGTTAATCTTCCTGCTGGAAAAGCTGCGTAAATCGATGAAAAAAAGAGTTGACTTTCCATTTCACCCCACACCTGAAAACGATGTTGATCCTGAACTGGATTAATTTTTTATGTTTTTATTGAGAGGAGCAATCAAGTAAATGTTGAAATTGTTTAAGTATTTAAAGCCTTATATATTGTTAATTCTTATTTCCATTGGATTGTTGTTTGCCCAGGCAATGGCTGATCTTGCGTTACCAAATTACATGTCGGATATTGTCAATGTGGGTATTCAGCAGGGTGGGATTGAAAACGCCGTTCCCATGGCCATTCGCTCAAATGAAATGGATAAACTGGTCATCTTCATGACTCCTGAAGAAAAAGCCACGGTGTTGACTGACTACACTCTCGTGGATGCCGCATCTTCAGACTATGAAACCTACCTCAAGGATTATCCTGTTTTGGCGACTGAATCAGTTTACGTGTTGAAGAAAATTGATGAAGCCGAAACAGCCAGGTTGAACCCGATTACTGGCAAGTCCTTGCTGATTGTTTCAATGCTTGAAGCCGCCCTTAAAGACCCCGCTAAAGCCGCAGCCATGAGTGGGTCTGGTTTTGACCTTTCCAAGATACCTGCCGGCATGGATCTTTTTGCTTTGCTGCCAAATCTCCCCGTGGATCAACTGGCAAAAATGACCAGCTCGGTGGACGAAAAATTCGCCACCATGAGCGAGAGCATGATCAACCAATCTGCAGCTGCCTCCATTAAAGCGGAGTATGAAGCCCTTGGTGTGGATGCAGGCAAACTCCAAACAGGTTACATATTGCGCATTGGCGGGTTGATGCTGCTGCTGACACTGGCCACCGTGGTGTGTACCATCATTGTGGGACTGCTTTCTGCACGCGTTGCTGCTGCAGTTTCCCGTGATATTCGCCGTGACGTCTTTTCCAAAGTGGAAGGTTTTTCCAAAGCTGAGTTTGAAAAATTCTCAACTGCATCCTTAATTACACGATCTACCAACGATATCACCCAAATTCAAATGGTGATCATCATGATCATCCGCATGGTGTTTTATGCGCCTATTATCGGTGTTGGCGCGGTGATCCATGCGGTCAACAAAAGCCCCTCAATGACCTGGATTATTGCACTGGCAGTCGGTATTCTGCTAGTCATCATCTTGACCGTGTTTACAATTGCTTTGCCGCGTTTCAAAAAGATTCAGAGTTTGATTGACCGGCTTAATCTCGTGACCCGCGAAAGCTTATCGGGCATTATGGTCATCCGTGCCTTCAATACCCAGCAGTTCGAAGCGGACCGTTTTGACAAGGCGAATACAGATCTGACTGATAATTCATTATTCGTAAATCGTATTATGGTGGTTTTGATGCCCATCATGATGTTGATCATGAACGGATTATCCGTTTTGATCATTTGGGTGGGTGCTCACCAGGTGGCAAATTCTGCCCTTCAGGTGGGTGATATGATGGCCTTCATGCAGTATGCCATGCAGGTCGTTTTCTCCTTCTTGATGCTTTCCATGATGTTTATCATCCTGCCTAGAGCATCTGTCTCTGCCGGACGTGTTGCCGAAGTGTTGGCGATCGAACCAACCATCGTGGACCCCAAGGAACCCAAGAAATTCGATACCAAGACCAATGGTCTGGTCGAATTCCGTGATGTCTCCTTCCGTTACCCCAACGCAGAAGAAGATGTGATCTGCGGCATCAGTTTTACCGCCAAACCAGGTGAAACCACCGCCATCATCGGATCCACCGGCTCAGGAAAATCCACGGTCATCAACTTGATTCCACGCTTTTTCGATGTTACCGCCGGTTCCATTTTGGTGGACGGCGTTGATATTCGTGAGGTCAAACAAAGCGACCTGCGTGAAAAGATCGGTTATGTGCCGCAGAAAGGCATGCTCTTTTCTGGCACGATTGAAAGCAACCTACTTTATGCTGATGAAAATGCAGATGAAGAGACCTTAAAGAAAGTTATTTCCATCGCCCAGGCAGAGGAATTTGTCAACGCCAAGGAAGACGGATTGCAGACTGAGATCTCTCAAGGTGGAACCAACGTCTCAGGTGGACAGAAACAGCGCTTGGCCATTGCCCGTGCACTGGTAAAACAGCCGCCTATCTATATTTTCGATGATGCTTTATCTGCACTTGATTTCAAAACGGATTCTGCGTTACGCCGCGCTTTGAAGAAAGAGACTGGCAAAAGCACCATGATTATTGTTACCCAGCGTGTTTCCACCATCAAAACCGCCGAACAGATCATCGTGATTGATGAAGGCAAGATCGTTGGCAAGGGGACCCACCAGGAATTGATGAAAGACTGTGAGACTTATCGTGAGATTGCTACCTCACAGTTGAGTAAGGAGGAATTAGCATGATGCCGCAAGGAAGACCACAACAAGGCAAACCGCAGCAAGCTGGACCAATGGGTGGTGGTCCGATGGCTGGCATGATGCGAGGTGGCGAAAAACCCCGCAACTTCAAAGCCACCATGTCGAAATTGCTTCAATATTTAAGTGAATACAAATTATCCATCATTGTCGTGTTGGTGTTTGCCATCGCCTCGACCGTGTTCATGATCGCTGGTCCGAAAATTCTCGGCAAGGCAACCACAAAATTGTTCGAAGGTGTTGTCGGTCAAATCGCCGGAACAAGTTCCGGTATTGATT
This sequence comes from uncultured Anaerolinea sp., assembly GCA_964597505.1. GTDB lineage: Bacteria > Chloroflexota > Anaerolineae > Anaerolineales > Anaerolineaceae > UBA6107. The sequence continues at coordinate 10,642 of CAZQXI010000007.1, forward strand.
TTGCCTACATTGGCAATATCGTCATGATCATGGTTGGTTTATATCTGACCTCATCGGTGTTCAGTTACATCCAAGGTTGGATCATGACCAGCGTCTCGATGAAATTGACGTACAAGTTCCGCAAGCAGATTGCTGAAAAAATTAATCGTCTGCCCCTGCGTTATTTCGATGGGACCAATCAAGGTGAGGTCCTCTCACGCGTTACCAATGATGTGGATACGGTCAGCCAAACCCTGAATCAAAGTATGACCCAGATTATCACTTCCGTGACCTCTATCATTGGTGTGCTGGTGATGATGTTCTCCATCAGTTGGATCATGACACTGGTGGCGTTGGTCATACTGCCGCTATCTGCTTTGTTCATAAGCATCGTAGTGAAACAGTCGCAGAAATACTTCAAGCAGCAGCAAGATTACTTGGGTCACGTGAACGGCCACATCGAAGAGATGTTTGGCGGACACGTGGTCATGAAAGCCTTCAACGGCGAAAAGAAAAGTATCGAAAAGTTCGACAGCTATAACAATACGCTTTACTCTTCTGCCTGGAAGTCTCAGTTTCTTTCCGGCATGATGATGCCGATCATGAACTTTATTGGCAACCTCGGATATGTGGCCATCGCTATTTTGGGCGGTTACCTGGCTGTCCAGAAAGCCATCACTGTAGGTGATATCCAGGCTTTCATCCAGTACGTGAGATCGTTTACTCAACCGATTGCCCAGGTGGCGAACATTTCTAATGTGCTGCAGCAAACAGCCGCAGCCGCGGAACGTGTTTTTGAATTCCTTGGTGAAACTGAAGAGACGGAAGATAACGTTGACCCAGTGCAGGTGGATTGCGTGGAAGGGACCGTTGAGTTCAAGGATGTGCATTTCGGTTATAACCCCGAAAAGATCATCATCAACGATTTCTCTGCCACCATCACCCCAGGCCAAAAGATCGCCATCGTTGGTCCGACTGGTGCAGGCAAGACCACCATGGTCAAGCTGCTTATGCGCTTCTACGATGTCAACAGCGGTGCAATCCTGGTGGATGGACACGACATCCGCAACTTCAAACGCAAAGATCTACGCAACCAGTTTGGCATGGTCTTGCAGGATGCCTGGCTTTACAACGACACCATCATGGAAAACATCCGCTACGGCCAGCTTAACGCCACGGATGAAGAAGTTGTGGCTGCCGCCAAGACTGCCTATGTGGATCACTTCATCCGCACCCTGCCGGATGGCTACAACATGGTGTTGAATGAAGAAACATCCAACATCTCGCAAGGACAGAAGCAGCTGTTGACTATCGCCCGGGCGATTCTCTCCAATCCGCGCATTCTCATCCTGGATGAAGCCACCAGTTCGGTTGATACCCGTACTGAAGTGCTTATTCAAAAAGCCATGGACAATCTGATGAAGAATCGCACCAGCTTTATTATCGCCCACCGCCTTTCCACCATTCGCAACGCTGATCTCATCCTGGTGATGAACAACGGCGACATTGTGGAGCAGGGCAATCACGAAGACTTGCTGGCCAAAGGCGGCTTTTACGCAGAGATCTACAACAGCCAGTTTGACGCAGCGGATTTGTATTAACCCCCAGGTTTGTCATTGCGAGCCCTGTCAAATTCAGTCATAAAGACCACAAGAAAATTACAGGGCGAAGCAATCCCCACCAAGGTTTTTACTTGTAGATAAAAAGTAATCAAGATAGAAAAAGGCGCGATGAAGTCCTATTAGGATTCGGAAAAGTTTCAAATCTGACAAAAAGAAAGCCATTCGGCTTTCTTTTTGTTTTCCTTCTCACGTATTCCCATCTTTTCTCGGTAAATTTATCAATTACTTACAAGAGTTAACCGGTAGTAACCGTTATGTTCTTTTAATCTCATAATCAGCAACTTTTCGCTTCAAAAAACGTTATTTAAGTGACATGATAAACAACTTGAATACTTCCTCGGTCAATGAAACAACACGTAAAGCCAACCGCACTATCGGCTTTTTGCTGATTACACTCAGTTACATTACCGCTCTGGTGATTGGATTGATCGTGTACAAGAACGCCGGCCGCACGATCTGGATGAGTCTATTTCTGGCGGACCTCGCTGCCACTTTTGTGATCTGGGTGAGTAGCCTCTTGCTCAACAACGCCTCTGTGTACGACCCTTATTGGAGCATCCAGCCGGTCGTGATCTTGCCGCTGCTTGTTCTGCAGGTGGGCAAACTCAATGCCTCTTCTCTTTTACTCTGCGCCATGGTTATCTTGTGGGGTGTGCGGTTAACCCTCAACTGGATCTCGACCTTCAAAGGCTTGCATGAACAAGATTGGCGATACGATCAGATCAAGCACCAAACCGGACGATTCTATCCGCTTGTCAATCTGTTAGGCATTCAATTGATGCCTACCCTGATTGTGTTTGCCTGTATCGCTCCAATTGTGTTCGTCATTCTTCAAGCGCCTAATTTTTCAGTGCTGATATTGCCCGGTTTACTTATCAGTTTGTTGGGTGTAATACTCGAAACCGTTGCCGATCATCAGATGCATGATTTTCGGCGCTGCAACCCTGAAAAATCCGCCATCATCCGTGTTGGCTTGTGGAAATATTCACGCCATCCCAACTACCTGGGCGAGATCCTCATGTGGTGGGGTGCATACCTGGTCTGCCTGGCGGTATCTCCCGCAGCCTGGATGCTCGGTCTTGGTGCTTTCTTAAATACAATGCTTTTCTTGTTTATCAGCATCCCCATGGCGGAAAAACGCCTGGCAAAATATAAAGAAGGTTTTCAAGAATATAAGAGGCAGACTCGTATGCTGCTGCCTTTTCCAAAAAAGTAGAGTAAATCATACGGGAGCCATTTGGCTCCCGTTTTTTTACTTGACTAAATTCCCCAACACTTTTTTCAAATTCTGACTGACCCGGTAAGCATCATTGATCTGATAAACAAGCTTGTCAGTTCGTGTTTTAATGGTCATTGAATCTGGCGAACCGCCTTCAAAATCACCGCGGTACACCTCAATCACCTGCACTTGATCCAGAGGGATGCCAAAGTTGGCAGGGTTTTCTGCCAAACTCAGGTTGGGATCTTGCCGCACATAATCAACATTGTTTTTTGACTGAACCACAAAGAGCAAGTGTGAATCCGTGACAATCATCCTAAAGGACTGTTTAGAGAACAGGCTGGTTTTCTGCTGTATCTTGTCAACAACAATTTGAACAATTTCCGGTTTCAGCGGCGGTGGCGGCAGATCAGGCGGCTTAAAGGGGGAAGGCGCAGAAGGAAGGGGTGGAGGGGTTGATTCCGGGCTCATTTTTTCCTCTTTCACTTATCTAAGGATCAAGTATAAAACCATGGCTAATATGACCAATCCAGCGACGATGATTAATGGATTGAAAGTGCTGCCCTCACTGACAGCAGGTTCTTGTTTGTTGATTTGAGAACTGAAATCATCCATCCTTTTGACGGGTTCTTCGGGTTCATCCTCCTCCGTTTCATCCTCAGGGTCAGCAACAAATGGCGAAGCCGTGGCATATACGTGCTCCAAAAAGTCATCCAGGTTTTCGCCCAAACGGTTCTCAAGTACAGTTTTAGCATATTCCCGCACTGTTTTATCGGCATCGAACAACCCTACCCGTGCAATGGCATCATTAGCATTGAAGTCAGTGGATTGTGCCAGGGCGTCAATGATGGCGGTGCGCCTCTGCGGGTTTCGTTCACTGGTAAAGAGGTTGATCAGACCACGAGTTTGATCGGCTTTATTGATTCCAAAAGGAGAGAATTCCTGTTCTTTTTTTTCTAAAGAGTTCAGGTATTCATCAAAATAATCAGGGGTGAGCAGCCAGGGTTCGTCTTCATCCATGATCAGCGCGCCAATTTTCTCAAGCAGAGCTTCCGCTTTCTCATCGCCGATCAATTCATAGAGAGATTGGTAAGCCTGCTGCTGAACGTTTTCATCGGGGTCATGCAGTACCGCTCTTGCAAGCATTTCAGAAGTTCCCTCGTTATTGCATGTCATTAAGGCTTGAATAGCGCTCATCCGGTGGCCAACATCAAGTGGATCCCGCAGGACGTCATGCAAACCATCAACATCTTTAGCGGCGACAAGCGCTTTGATGTCTTCAAAATCCGGCAGACTTGTTGACCTATTGAGGTTCACCTTAACAAGACTGCACGGCATCATCCATGGATTTTCAATTGGTGTTCCATCCTGTCCTTCAAATTTTATTATTGACTCAAGCTCATTGCCATAGACCTCGAACAACATAGACTTAACCTGACTTCTGACTTCTGCGAGTGGATCATACAATATACAATTTACCAGGTAAGCAATTCTCTCAGGATTCTCAGTTTTCTCGAGTAAAAACCTGGCGGCCTCTATCCGGTGCTGAGGGTCTTTTTCACACCTGAGTTCACATAAGATTTTTTCATAAGACATATTTAAAAAGTTGATCATTATTCACTTGCCCCTTGTTTTGAAAAGCATCACGCTCTATTCTTTTAGTTTACCAAATAATAGTAATGATGAGTTAGTAACTCAAAACAAAAGTGGAGTCCAATGCCTGGACTCCACTTTTGTAATTAGAATTAAAAAAATAATGTTACTTCAAAGAGAAATTAATACCTGAAATTTTCCACGCATCATCGACTTTATCAAAAACCAAAAGCACGATATAGGTTTCTTCACCAAGTGTCGCTTCGCCATCCATCTGGGCGGAATTGTTCTCTACCTGGGTATTAGTGAAATTCCAGTTTGAGAAATTGCGCGGGGTGACAAAATCAACCCATGCATCTGTTCCACCAACTTCTTCTTGAACGGCTGTGGTCAACATATCCCATGAACCTGATGAGTCACCATCCCGCAGGGCGGTCATAAACCCTTTGCCCAGATCATTGACTGCACCGATGTCATTTACTACACCGCAGGCTGAAAGCGCCATAACAAGCACGACCGAAACCACCATTAAAATTGCTACTCGATTTTTCATTTTCTCCTCTTTTATATCCGATAAAGTTTATCAAAATACATAATTTATTATATTACATTCATCAAAAGGTTTCTACTTATTTTCAAGTTTAATATCAATGATTTTTTCAGAATTATCAGTATTTTGTTCAGCTTCCCACGCAAGAAAACGCTGCAGGTCAGCATTGATTTGACGGAGAACAAAAACCAATACTGCTGCGTCATCGATCAAGCCTGCTAATGGGATCCAATCTGGCATCAAGTCAATCGGTGATACGAAATAAATAATGGAGCCAACCACCAGGACAATTGATCCCCAAGGGATGGTTGTGTATTTTTTGTTGAGATAGGCTTGAAGTAGTCTGAATGCGGTTCTCAGGTTTTCCCACAGATCAGCCAAAGGACCGGTCGGTTTTTCTCTGTTTTTGGCTTTTCTCATTGCCTCATCCAGTAGATGCTTGGATTTTTCGGGGTCTTTCAAATAATCTTCAGCCTTGGATTTTGATTTCTCAACGGCTTCATGGATTTTATCAGGATCGGGTTGGTAAGTATTCTTGGTCATTCTTTTTCCTATTTTAATATTGAGAATTCGGCCAGGTAATCTATTGGTCGAAAAGCGATGATTCCTATCGACGAAAAGGTTCCGCGGATGGGAGAAAAAAACTTCTTGCATAATTGGAGGGTCAAATTAAACTGATCGTCTGGTAATTCAAATTCAAGCGTGCAGTGCGGCACCCATTGACCGGGCAGGTAATAATGTGAAGAGAGGATTTTTTCTTTTTGTAATTCTTCGTGAAAGTGTCTGTGCAGCTCAAGCAGCGGTTGGCTGGGGACTGGCAGCAAATAGACCACGTTAGAGGCAGTTGGAAAGGCACCAAAAGCATCCAACCGGGCTGGAAGTTGTTTACACTGTGGGGCAAAAGCAGAGGTGATCCTGATAACCTGGTCAATTTCAACATCCCCAAATACTGCCAGGCTCACGTGCGGGCGGTCACCGAGGTTGCCAAGTATAGGGTTAACACCTATCTTGTATAGCGATTCCCTAAAGGAAAAGAAATCATCTTCCATTTGCTGATCGAAAAACAGCTCTACTGCATAGCCTTTCGGTTTTGAGTCAGTCATGACTCCCTCCGCCATCATGCTTTTTTTGGAAGCAGCAAATAGATACCTGCGGCAATTACCAAAACCCCGATAATTCGTGGCCAGGTGACAGGGATGGGCGGTGCCCCTGCCCAGCCTTTTGCATCAACAATTATAGAAAGTACCATTTCACCAAGGATCAGGGTTGCCATGCCGACAGCCACACCAGCTTTTTGCATGGAAAATGAAACGCCTGTGACAATTACAATCCCCAGGGCGCCGGCGATGATCAGCAAAACCAGTGTAGTACCAGGGGTTTGCCAGAATCCTTTGCCTTTAACGATGAGTAAAGTGATAAAGATCAGGGCGGCGATCAATCCACCAATGGCATTCATCAACACACCTGTTTTAAAATTTCCTATCACTCCGCCAATACGGCTGCTTAAGGTGGATTGAGTTCCGATGGCAATACCAGTGGCCAGGGCAGCGAGAATACCCATCAGCACAATGTTGGTCAATATGATCCTCCGTTTGGATTGCATCTTGTTCCTGTCTTGGTGCATTAATGATTCTGGAATTCTTCCATATATTCCTTGATGGTTGGCAGGGCAGTTAACCGTTCATAGAAAAAGTTATTTACCAGGTTGATCACCATGCTGCGTGCTACTTCTGCCTGGTTTGTGAGAATCTGTTTTCCGGCAGTATCAGCCAATGCATCTCGCAATTTTAACAGGTGGCTTACGATTTCGGTTTCTTCTTCACCTTCGAGAGCTTTGATCACCTCAATGATCAGGTTATCGGTTGATTGCAGCAACTGTGCACGTGTGATGCTTGTTCCAGGAACGCTTGCATCATCAATCGTTCGGATCAATGACCATACCTGATATAACATGGTGGCCGGTTCATCAAATAGTTCACGCAAGAAGCTGGCTTCTTCATATCTACCTGTCAGGCGGAAAATGTTATACATCCGCTTGGCTACTTTGCCGTAATTGATATCCTTGGTCAGATATTTCTTGACTTCACGTTCAAGCCCTGACACGTAATCATCCAGAGCATTGCCTGAAACATGCTGTGCTAATTTGGAAAAAATAGGTACTGAAGCGGCTTCAAGGTATATTTCTTGAAAATATGGATCTAGGTATCCGTCAAGCGGTGTTATGCTGCCATCCGGAGCTTCCCAGGTTACATCCAACATATTGCTGGCGTTGGCCAATTGTTTTCGGATGGGATCTGCCACGACCCAATCCAGTTTGCACCAACCTGGATCTGAACTGACTTCCTGCCAGGTGACAGATAGGGCAGACCCTTCGGGGGTGAAACCTTCAATCTTGCCGGCCTTGAGTTGATCAGGGCGCCATGCAATTGGCGTTCCCGCCCTGTTCTTTTGATCTCCGATCACCATATCTGCAGGATACGAGCCGAATTTAACTTCAATTAGCTGATAATTGGGTCCTTGCAGCGTACCAATTGATTTTTCGAGCATGATACGCGCAAGAATGGCACAAGCCTCTTCGCGGGTAGGGGCAAGAATATTGACGCGTTCAAAATAATCGCAATCCCCAGGGTATGATTGAATCTTGGATTGGGCTGATGAACCCGAGAGAGCCAGGGCAGTTTCCACTTGGCCAGGAATATCTTCGAATTCTACAATGCGGCCGATGCGCTTGAAATATTCAAGTTCCTTATCGCTGAAATCAAGCATGCTGATCTTGTGTCCGAACACACCGGTACGCGCGTTCATGGTGATATTATCCTCATCTTTGGTGGATGCCATACTGGTCAGCCATTGCAAAGCTTCATCTTCCTCAATCTCGACACCCAGACGTTTGGCGGATTCCATGATGCGTTCAAGATCATTTTGTTTGTCTGTGGAAGTTTTTGGCATGATTATCTCCTGAGTTAACAATTCTTCCTGGTTCGACATTAGTATAGCAAATAACCTAAGTTAAATGCGAACGGGAAAATAGATTCAGCTATTCTGCAAGATTGGTTTTAGGAGACTGGTCCAGGATCATTTTAAAAATCTCTGCCTGGTCTTGTGCATCGGCTAATGCATTGTGGGTAAGATGTCGTTCTTCTAAAAAGTGGTCTGACATATGCTGCATGGAGGTTTGCCCCCAATCCACACCGGTTTGGCCCATAAAATAAGCTTTGATATCGAGTGCACTGTGACCGAAGGGGTTAAAACCGAGATATCGGTGGAAATAATCATTAATGAACATCCAATCAAAGGGGGCATTTAACGCCACAAAGATGGCACGCTGGTTTTCACCTGTAATGCCCTTTACCCAATCTGCAAAAGCTTGCATAGCTTCACGTGCAGGGGTTCCATCCCTCTTAAGTATTTCGAGCGACAATCCGTGTACGGCGAGTGCTTCAGTGGAAAACTGTTCGCGGTCAGGCTGCAATTCAACATAAAAAGCTTCTGAGGGGTTTTCAACTAAACAAGCGCCAATTGAAAGAAGCGCAAAATCCGCGGGGATTGGCCCCGCGGTTTCAACATCCACACTAATGTAAAGTTCTTCAGGCATATAAAAAATTATACCGTGTGAATGTATAAAATATCTATGAAAAGTAAATTATTTCCTTGCAAATGCGTTACATTTTCCGATCATGCTTGACCGTTTTTCAAGTTTTCGAGTATTCTTTTAATATGAATTCTGAAACCCTAAACCAAAATGAAAAACCCCGCGGGAAGGCGGAAATTTTGATTTTCGCCCTTGTGATGATGTTAATGCTGGCGATTGCGGTGCTGCTGCCGCTTTTCCCAAATGATTTCTGGCCTTATGTACGCATCGGTCAGGAAATAATCAACAGCGGTCACATCCCTACAACGGAATTCATGACCTTTACACAATTTGGTGAACCAGCTGTTTATTTATATTGGCTTCCTTCATTAGTTTTTTGGGGAGTAAACAAACTGGGTGGAGTGACGCTTGTTAGTGTACTTTCTGCTTTATGTGTGGGAGGTTTTTACACCCTTCTTTGGTTCTGCCTGCGTGAACTCAAAGTGGGTGCGCTGACTTCTGCAGTTGTGTTGATCCTCACCGGTTTGGTGGGGGTCAATTATTGGGCCACCCGGCCTCAGCTGCTCACTTATCCGCTTTTTGGCTTGGCATTGTTGGCTGTGCTGCGTTGGCAATATAAAAATGATAGATTGATCTGGTTCCTGCCTTTGGCTGCCATGTTGTGGGCTAATTTGCATGGCTCCTTTATTGTGCTTTTCTTTTTATTGGGGCCGGCTTTAATCTTTGGCGGCGGGCATCGCAAGAAACTGTTATTGGTCACGACATTAAGTCTCGCAGCAACGTGCATTAATTACTATGGTTTTGGATTGTGGACCAATATGTTTTCCATGGTGAACAGTCAGGCCATCCGTTTGTTCAGCCTGGAATGGGCATCACCCATCAATGAAGGGTGGCAGGCGAATCTCTTTTTCGCTACTATACTAGCAATCCCGGTTCTAACTGCATTTATAAAACCGAAGATCAACCTCCTTTATTGGATCTGGTTCACCGGTTTTGGCTGGATGGCGCTTTCAACTGTGCGTTATGGCGTTTGGTTTCTGCCGGTGGAAGCTTTGCTATTGGGCATGATCCTGTCGCCGTTTATTTCGCGCCATCTTGAAGGTAAAGACCGTTTTCAGAACCTTGGCTTCAACCGTGTGCTTGGGCTGCTTCTGCTTTTATTTCCGATAACATTATTGCCCGGACTGCGTGCCACCTGGTGGCAGCAGGCTCCACCTCTATATAGTGCAACGACTCCCGTGGAAGCTGTTATTTGGCTCAAGGCCAATCCACAATATTCTGACAATCTGTGGAGCGATTTTACTTATTCCACTTACTTAACATCCGCTTTGCCTGAACGCTTACTTTTCATGACCAACCGTTTTGAAGATTTTCCGATCGAACAGTTTGAAGACAACAAGCACATTGCCAAGGCGGATCATGATTGGCAGTTACTGTTGGACCACTATAGCATTAACCTGCTCATGCCCAGCATTGAATACCAACCTGATCTGATTGCTGCGGCTTTAGCTTCACCAGTTTGGAAGGAAGTATATCGGGACGATCAAACAGTGATCTTTGCCAGGCAGGATCCGATCGAATTTGGAGCCAGTAAATGACACAGCCAGGCGGAGCTCAGACGAGTAAATCATCAGACGCGGGTTTCCTGCTTCTCAGTTTGGTGTTGGCAGTCATTTTCATCATTGTTGTTCTGATGCCGCTTGAACCCAGTGATTATTGGACTTACCTTCGTATCGGTGATGAGATTATTCGCACCCAAGCCATCCCCAAAACGGAATTCATGACCTACACGAGTGGTGGGCAGCCGGCCTTGTTCTCTTATTGGCTGGCATCCCTTTTGCTGTTGGGTATCTACAAGGTTGGCGGATTAACGCTTACTGCACTGGTGATGGGATTATGTATTGTAGGGCTATATGCGTTAATCTGGCTTTGCCTCCGTGAAATTAAACTTGGACCAGTTTCTGCCAGTTTGGTATTGTTGATTTCTGCCCTAATGGGCAGCAACAACTGGTCCACCCGACCGCAAAACTTTGCTTTGCCTTTATTTGGGTTAACGCTGCTAATCTTGCTAAAGTGGCAAAAGAAATCGGGTCGTTTACTCTGGTTGCTGCCTCTCGTTTCAATTCTGTGGGTGAACCTGCATGGCTCATTCATTTTGTTATTTGTTCTATTGATTTCCGCTCTGATCTTTGGTTTAGGCAGCCGCAAGCAACTTGCGATCGTAACTTTTCTCAGTCTGGCAGCCACCTTGATAAACCCTTACGGCATCCATTTGTGGGCGAATACCGCCGGCATGGTTGGCAACGACTTGATCAAAACATATAGCTTTGAATGGCAGCCGCCTATGAACCAAGACTGGCAATTAAACCTCTTTTTTGGCTCATTTCTTGTGATTGCGCTGGTGACAGCCTTCACCAATATTAAGGTCAAATTATTGTGGTGGGTGTGGTTTTTGGGTTTTGGATGGATGGCACTATCGAGCACACGCTACGTGTTGTGGTTCTCGTTGATCGAAGCCTTGCTATTAGCGCAGCTCGCAGCCCACTGGCTGGAACGTTATTTGGATAAAAGACCTGTTTTTCCACGCCGCGTATTCAACTTGACACTCGGGGTAATAGTGTTGGTCTTGCCGCTGGCCTTTCTGCCGGATATTCGGCAGCAGTGGTGGAAGCAAGCTCCTGAATCCCTGGCCGATACTACCCCCGTCCAGGCGGTGGAGTGGATCAAGGCACACCCGGAGTTGCCTGAACATATTTGGGCGAATTGGGTGGCTTCAATCTATATGTCTTATGCACTGCCCGAGCGGCCAGTTTGGATCACCAACCGTATCGAAGATTTTAATGAACAGATTTTTCTGGATAATAAAAGCCTGATGAGAGCATCTTTTGACTGGCAAAAAATACTTGATGGGTACGACGTTAATGTGCTGCTCCTGGATCAGACTTATGAAAAACCGCTCATTGAGGCAGTCTCATTATCCAAAAATTGGGTGGAGATCTACCGCGACGAGCGGGGGCTGATATTTATTAAATCTAATCGGAATTAAATCTGGCTGGCAGTGAATTCAGCCAATACAGTTCCTTGGGCATCCATCAATGACAGGATGCCGTTAGTGATTTTGTAAGTCGTAGTTTGTTTCAGCGTTTCGTAAAACACTTGGTATTGAACCGCAATCTCATCCGTACAATACATCATGGTCGAGAAGATATCATCTTCAAAGGTGATTGTTTCTTTATTAAATTTATATGAGCCGCCATAGGTATTGCAGCCGTCACTTCCGCCAATGGCATCTTTGCTGAAATTTAAAGTGACATTTACATCTGGCAGCGGTGCATTGCCTGCCAGGCTGATAAGCTGCCATTTGGTGTCGACCAAACTGGTTTGCGTAGTGCAGGCGGCCATTAATGCCAGAAAGGTAACGATCAGTAGAATTGCTGTAAATAGTTTTTTCATTTTTTTCTCCAATAGTTGTATCTCACATTAATGACGTCTTTGAGAGGATGTTTGTTCCATTCGATAAATAAAAGAATCAACCGAAAAATCCTGGTTGATTCTATAAAGATTTGAAAGTAATATTTTTCAACCGAATATGGGGATGGTATCTCCACGCATGAAGCCCGTGCGCAGCCCAATTTCGTAGTCAGGTCGTTTGTTTTTATGAGCTTGGGCGGCCGCCAGTTCATGGTCATAGGGGATGAGCACTATTTCGGTTTTCCAGCCTTCATTGGTTTTCTCGATCACAGCATAGCGTGCATGTGGTGACCCGCATTCCACCACGAAGTAACCGTCTGAGGCATCCTCATAGGCTGGCAGACCCACACTACCAGGGTTGATAATGGTTAAGCCAGACTCGAGAGTTACCACTCGCGGGGTGTGCGAGTGTCCGCACAAGAGAATTGGCATATTCATGCTGTTCAACTTGGGCTTGATCTCATCAGGGGTCGAGAGTCTGACCCTGCCGTTATCGATGGTTTCAAGCAGATAGGTGGTGTCTTTGGTCGGGGAGCCGTGGCACAGAAAAAAGGTTTCCTCAACTTCACATTTTGCAGGTAATGAAGCCAACCAATCCAGGTGTTTCTTGGCTAACTGTTTGTAGGCGTAGGCATCTGAATCACCGAGTTTTTCAGGGGCACGTTCAACCAGGTTTCGGTCGTGGTTACCGCGGACGAAGGTCCAGTCTTGCTGCATGAAAAGGTCAATCGATTCTCTGGGCCATAAAGGTCCTGAGGCCAGATCGCCTAGGCAGAAAACGCGTTCAATCCGGCGGGACTTGATATCTGCGAGCACTTTTTCGATGGCCGGCATGTTGCCGTGCAGGTCTGAGAGAATGGCGATTTTAGTCATTTATACCCTTTTTCGATCTTTCAACTATTTTACGATAGAAACATAGGCATAAGGCTGCGCAAATTTTGCGCAATTTGAACTATCCCCAATGTACCCATCAACACCCACATCCCAATGTTTGCCAGCCTTGCTCTTGATGGACCAAGTTTTTCACATACTCTGGGCAAATTCTCGGGTATCGCCATGGCAGCGCAGTAAAGTGGACAAAGAAAGGGCAGAATATACCAGGGCGATTTAACCAACACGAAACCGATCAAATAAGTTCCGATCACCAAAAGCCATGCCAAAAGCGCGCCATAAAATGCTTTGCGTTTAGTGCCTATGGCACCAACCACGGCCGAGGCGGCCAGGAAAACCAGTGTTACACCTGAACCGTAATTACGGGTAAAAAATGGCCACCAGGCGTCCAGTCCTGTGCGATAAATGTGTTCCGGATCGGGTTCGTTGATCCCGTTTGCCAACACAGATTGCCTGTGTTCAAATGTGGCTTTGGCGGCATTCAATTCACCTGGACTGAAGGTGTATGGATTAGAGACCAGGATACTGCCTGCCATTACTATTATGAAAAGGAAACCCGTGAGGATGGCTTTTCGAAAAGACAACACTTTCTTAATGACTCCGGCAGCCAGCAAAACGCCAATTGCCAAAAAGAAGAAGATCCCGAAAAGCCGTGTTGCGATGGATGCTCCGCAGGTGATAGCAGCGAAGTAAAAATCGGGTCCGAATTTAAATTGATCTCGATCAAGATAAAACAACGTTAACATTATGAATAAAAGATTGATGGCATCAGGGTGCCAAAAAGTATTATTGATATAAACGACGCCAGGTAGCGTGAGCAGGATAACGAATAATATGAGCGAAGCCCAGAACTTTTTAAAATGGGTGGCCAACCAGGTGATGATGAAGCAAGAAATCACAGCCGGCAGCACGTTCGCGAACTGACGCAGCAAAAGCATGATCAATTGCAGCTGATCCGCGTAATCTGGACCGATTATAAGTTTGACAGGCAGTAATAAAAGGGCTGAAAAGCCGTAAAACAAAAAACCGTAGATGTAATCTCCGTAGACCAAAAAACGATAAAGAGCTGTTTGCAAGTCTGGTTGCGGAGAAAGCATCTTCTCAACATGAGGCAGCATCAGCATTTCATCCAGGTTCAATTCGTTTCTAGAACCGGAGCTTTTCAAGTTTAGCGGAATGAAAAGGCAGAAATACAATAGACCCAACGCTAAAAGCACGAGGGTTGTTCGTTTTTGAGTTGTTGAAAGGTTTTTCCAGGAGGGAAATGGCGATGAAAACTTCACCGGCACGAAATCCGCGGGAGCCTGGGTAAGTTTGATGAATAAAGCGTAGAGCAACCATGTTGAAATAGCCGCCCATCCGGAAATTGCAGAAAGCGCCTGCGGAATCAAGATGGAAAAATTGACGAAAGCAAAACTTAAGAAAATAGCAAGACCGAATAGGCTATAACGCAAAAAAGGGTAATTTTTTGGTCCGGCTAATATTCTTTCAAGTCTTTGAAAAAATGGTGTATTGTATTGTCGTCTTGCTCCCACCAACACCAACCCAGCCATGACCAACACGGCCGCTAGATGGAAAGCAAATATCATCAGACGCCCTTTGGAAAGGCCCATCCAATAGACTGATTCACCTTCTGAAGGGGAAAGGATGGTAAAAGGCAGAGTAAGAACGCCTGTGATAAATATGGCAAGGAGGGTTGTCGTGATATTTTTGCTGTTATTCATGCATATTCTTTCGTCGGGTTTTGGTTAGGGAGAGTATAGCACAAGACTATTTGTTAAAAACTCCCCTTTTTTATGTCTTCTTACGCGATTCATTCAATCACACCATATACTCATAGAAAGTCTTTTATAAAAAGGAAGTGTTTTATGGTGGATAAAAAAACAATTACGTAAACTCGGAAAATCAGACATCCTGGTTTCTCCGATTGGATTAGGTGTGATGGAATTGTCGGGTGGTGGTGGGCTGATTGGTGCCATGTTCCCGGCCATCTCTCTGGAAGATAAAAAAGCCATTATCAAAGCTGCACTGGATGGCGGAATAAACTTCTTTGATACAGCCGAAATGTACGGTGCTGGAGCATCTGAGACGGCGCTGGCTACCGGATTGAAAGCAGTGGGGGTAGCCGATAAGGACGTGGTCATCGCAACTAAATGGATGCCGTTGTTCAGAACAGCCGGCAATATTCACAAGACCATTGACGATCGTCTGCGTTTCTTGGATGGCTATACTATTTCAAATTACATGATCCACCAACCCTGGAGTTTTTCCACGCCTGAAGCTGAGATGGATGCCATGACCGACCTGGTGGAAGCCGGCAAGATCAAATCAGTGGGGGTGAGTAACTTCAACCCTGAACGAATGCGCCGGGCGTATGAAGCCCTTGCCAAACGCGGACTACCCTTGGCCTTGAACCAAATGCGCTACAGTCTGATCCACAGAGAAATTGAATTCGATGGCACTCTCGCACTAGCAAAAGAGTTGGGTATAACCATTGTGGCTTATACCCCACTTGGCAGTGGTATTTTGACTGGCAAATATCACAAGAACCCCGAATTGCTTAAGAAAAAGAACCTTTATTATAGGGGAACGATGGCGCGCGAACTCGAACAAACGCGCCAGTTGATTGGTGTAATGGAAGAAATAGCAGCCAACCATAATGCCACAATAGCTCAAGTGGCTTTGAACTGGGTTATCCATTTTAATGGGGATTGCGTGGTTACTATCCCTGGTGCCACGAAGGCAAAGCAAGCAGAAGAGAGCGCTGCTGCCATGAACTTCATTCTCACAGCGGATGAACTTAATCGGTTGGATGAAGTATCGCGCAAGTTGAAGTAGATCTGATGATTTGTAAAAATAATCTCCCAACTAAAGGGAGATTATTTTTGTTGATGTGTTTATCTGATTTTCTTAAATAAAAAGTAGTTAAATTCATTATCTCCATTTATCTGCTTTTCTGTAGCGATCAAATAATAATTCTCATAAAGATATGGTACATCATTTCTCAATCTTTCTATGTTGTCAGAGGCTGGTCGTCGAGTGACAATAAACTCAGTGGTTTTTTCTTTGATATATCGGTCTTGTTCTTCTTTTTGTATTGCATAGTCAGCATTGGTTGTAAAGAAATATTTAATATTCGGTGTGATGCCTGTTGTAGTGAAAATACCCAAATCTAAAGCATCATAGTTCAAAAGGGTGGCATTTTCTGTTTGGTTAATAATTGAAGCAAATTTATACTGAACTAAATCTTCTTTTTTAATTGTAAGCATACTGGTATTTTGATTGTATTGGAGTGAAAACAATATTGATAAGAGAAAAGTGATTATTACAAATGATGTTATTTTTTTGTTCGTTTTTAGTGGTCCAAATTCATTAAAATAAAAATCAAGGAGGAAAACAAAACCAAAAACTACAAAGGGAGAAAAGATCAAAAAGTAGTACACAAAAGATTTACCCCCTCCGTAAACAGTTAATGACAAACATAATACACAGGATAAAAGGCATAAGCGGTGTTCAATTTTTTTTAGGAACTTTTTGGTTGTAACAAAAACCGTAACTCCTAATAATAACAAACTACAAAAAAAAGGATTCTTATAAGCTTGATAAAGAAAATGATTGAAAATAGATTTAATGTTGGAGAGGATAGAGTTGCTTGTCGAATAGAATTTTGCATTAAAAACAAAATAAGTATAAAACCAATCTGAAATGGATTTATTAAGCCCAAAATATAATATCCATGGAAGTGAAGCTAATAACATGCCCAACAAAAAAACCATACAACCAATTACAACATTGCGATAATGCTTGCTTAATAACAAGCAAGAAAAAATGGAACCCATCCATGCGATCCAGAATCCCAGCATGGTAAATTTTATCCATAATACACACCCCGCGAGGATTCCATTAATAAGCAACCATCGGTAAGGAATTGGATTAGGATACAAATCCTTAAAGTATTTGATCAAGTAATAAAGACCAATAGCCAAAATGGGTAGACAGAATTCTTCAGCGCTATCACCATTTGAAAAGCTTTTTAAATTTAAGATTGATGCAGCAAGAATTGGAAGTGAAACAATTGTATATTTTTTATCAATAAATATTGTAACCAGCTTAAAACCATAAAACAAGAATATTGAGAATGAAATTACCTCAAGTACATAGACTCCAAAGAATGTCCTATTCGATATTAAATATGCAATTCCATGCAGGAAATAGAGTAATACTCCTTTTTGTTCAAATAGGTCTCGATAAGGGATTCTTCCATGCATCATCCCTTTTCCCATGGTAAAAAAACTATTTGCATCCACCCAATCGTTAAAAGGATACAAAGGAGAAGATTTTGAACAAATAAGCAGCAATAACACCGATATGCATAAACAAATCAACCAAATGAATAACGGGGTGGCAAATAATCCTTTAAATTTAGTAATTTTATTTTTTGGCGATTTTGTATAGGCATGACTGCTTAATTCTGTCTTCAACATTCTTTATCACCTGGTTTGGCAAGATTTATAAGTTGGATTTTCGTAATATAAAAATTTCTAAACTGATCTGTTTATTTTACAACACTTGATTATCTGTAATAGCGACAATAATAAAAGAAGGTTAATCGAATTAACCTTCTCATAATACAACCTAAATTTGAACCCTTTATATATTACCAATAAATGCCAAAGAAAATCTGCATGATTGAGGTCTGAATGGCTGCCAGAAGAATCATCCAAAGATAATCATCCTTCTCTTTTTTTAGTAAAAGCAAGGTCAGGTAGGGGAGATTCTCATTGAACCCTGCCAGCCAATTACGCCAATTATCCACCATAATTGCATCAGAATTGTATTGGTTTATTTCAGCATAGAATGATCTCAAAAATGGTGTGATAAATCCGCCTTGCATCAAATTGCCAAAAATAATTAAAGCCAAGCCAGCAAGCACAACTAGTATTTCATTGATTTTTTTGTATTTTCAAGATTACGAAGATCAATAGAACCGAGAATAAAATGAGAAACCAAACCCCGCGTGTATGAAATCCTGTAAGGTAGAGTTCAGAGATTGGGAACCAATCTGGTGTGTCGTAAGGCCTGATTCGAAAAAAAGGCGATAAAACGATACCAGTGAGACCCACAATCCGAATAGGATGATTAGAGCCTTATTCGGACGGGCTTTGCCAAATAGCTTTGCTATTCGACACAATTTTTGTTTAATCATTTTTCTATCTCGATTGCAAGTATTTATTTTTGTTTTGAATAACTGTTATCGATTAACAAGATTTTTCTTGATCTTATCCCCCGTGCATTAATGAAAGGCGGTGAAATGGGTAGATAACTTCTTGCTAAACGATAAAATATCGCAAAAATAGAAAAACTTCAAAGAGCTAATATGAATCGACTGAATCTCAATATCATATACGAAACTTATCGAGAAAGTATGAAGTTTATATGCAGTGGTGTGGGATTTTTGGGTTTACGAAATACAAGATTGGAAAACCTGGCTGGAAGTATTAACTTCCATGTTTGTATTGCGGTTGAAATGAACACTACATGATGATGGAATAATTTTAGCTGAAAAAACTAGGTCCATCGAGAAAAAAACCTTTAACTTCCACTTTAATTAAAAGTGCATTAAAAAATAATAGAAATCATATTTATGCTGATCGTAATCCATGTATTAATCAAGCCAGAGTAAGATTAACTCTTCACTCATTGGCTGAAAATAAATAGACTAATTGAAATAACGATTAGTACTTTACCTCAATGGGTATATTCACAAGTCCTGTTGGTGAGACTGAAAAGAGTTGGGGAACATTTTCATCTAGAAAAGTGTCGAATAGCGAACCGTAACCAGTCCAAAAATCTTCATCAGAAGTGCATACCAAAACATGGGTATATTGTTGGTCGTTCAATAATTTTAACCAATCGACTGCACTCATCTTAGTTACGAATCCGTATCCCCCAACAAAATTTTCCGCCGAACTGTCCAAAGGACTAATCCGCCATCCATAATTATTACTGGCACTAGGTGTCAGGTAATATTTCATTATGTAATGGTTGAGGCCGTAAGACTCATCAACCTGCCAAATATCAAAAACTTTGTCTTCGTTGGTTATTTTGTTGCTGATTGCTTTGTAAATTCGATTAATTTCAAACCTTTGAGCACTCGGGGACAAGGCTGTATGAAAATAAGCTGAAAAAGGAATGGTTAGCATATAAGTAAAAACCAAACCAACGGAAATGAGACTCGACGTTTTGATATTAATTATGGGAATTTCAATGGATTCTTGTTGATAAAGACAACTCATGACCAGCAACCACCAACCTAGTAAAAAGCTGGAGAGATATCGTGATAATTCCGGTGTTTGAATTCCATCTGTCGGTTGAAAATAATAAATGTAGGCAAATAACATCGCGAAGGCATAAACCCCAAACCCGATCAATAAAATGATGGTGTTTCGGGAAATGGAGTTGTTTTCCTGGTCTTTTTTTGTCGTGACACGAATTAATATAGAAAAGAACAGAATGAGTAATAACGCAGTTAAACAGGTAATTTTTAATGTGAGGAACTCGTGTTCAGAAAAACCTTGCAAGAAATTACCAAGGATGAGTTTTGTTCTATATGGGGTGTTAACCGTAACAATTCGAAGGACATTGACTACGCTGATATCGATTTCAAAAGGTTGTTTATATAGAAGAACATTCTTGTTAAATAATGTCTGCTCATCTTCAAGCTTGGTTAAATAATAACTGGTGTCCCCCGGATAAATATCCCCTGAAGGGACCTGTACGCCATTAAAACTCAAGTTGACTTTTGTAGTGTTTACTTGTTTGGTATGAGTGCTCCAGCTAATTAATGCCAACAGTACAATACCAATGACCATGATTATCTTAATGTTTTTCAAAGGCTTGAAAAGCGAGACAAAAAATGCTTTAAACGAATTGATCTGGTATTTGGTAAACAGAAAGTCAAAATACAAAACAGCGACATTAACGACAGCAAAAATAATACCCAATGGTTTGGTTAAAACGAGTGCCACTGAGGCGAGAATAACTGTTGTTACACGCTCTGCAGATAAGTTTTGGTTAAATGCGGCGGATGCCAAGCCTGCACCGAAAAGCAGCCCTAGCATTAAATCAACGTAGAGAGTCTGGAATCGCAAATCAAATGGAAAGACAGATAAATAACATACTCCAAGAATAAGTAAATATTTTTTCCAATCTTTCCAGTTTTTGTTAGGGAGAATGGCGATTAACGCGCTGAAAGAAAGGAGAATCTGGGCAAAGTATGCGCTTGATTCCGACCCTTTAACCACTGTTCCGACAAAGTATTGAAATATTGCAGTAAAAGGCGGGTAGTTGCTGACCACCAAATTACTGGCCATATCCGGCAGGTGGTTGGTGGATAGCAGGTATTTGTAAATGACACCCCAATAAGAGAATTCATCCCAATTGTAAAAAAGGGTTCCGACTGTATAGATCGCGGTTAATAGAAATATGACGCTCCAGGCCAACAAAGGGGCGGTTATCTTTTTGTTTTCTTGAAGTGTTTTTGACGGCCAATTAAAAAATGAAAAAATTCCCAAACCAACCATTATCACGATTATTATGATAAGACCTTGTTTGAGAAAATTTACCAAAGAAAAAACATACAGAAGTGAGGTAATTCCTGCGATGGTAACAAAGGGAGCCAGAAACTGAGAAAAGGATAACTTTCTAACCAGGAATAGAATTCCTGACCCCAACACTATGAACAACAATAGAAATCTTAAAATGGTCATACTTTCACCCGCCATTTGGCTTTCTTGAGGAATTTATCTTAATTAGCATATTTTTTATATGAGGAATAATTAAACTGAATAATCACAATTTTATCAGCAAAGTGAAATGCGTTACTCGAATAAAGGCATTTGTAAGTTTGAATTGAACATCGTTATTGGTGTTTTAACATCAGATCTAAAAAATCAAATTCCTGATTACGATTCATTTTGATTAGGGAAGAATCCCTGGTGGTGTTCGAACCAACTGTTATTTCCCCATTAACAGATTAATCAAATCGCTCTCATTTATGGTTTCTGCATCAGTAAACTGAGTCTCATCATATTGACCAATATATTCCCATGAAGATGTAATCTTAGCTGGACCAAGGATCTCAAAAGCATACATCGTAGGCATATACTTGGTTGACCAATTCTCTTGATCCCAGGCGTAATAGTAAAAGTACCTTTTTCTGTCTTCTGGTATATTCTCAAAAATGGAATATCCCGGATAATTTGCTTCAATTCCAGTTTCACTTGCAATTGTTTTTGGGATGTCTCCTAAGGTTACGGGTGAGCTGGAAGTCTGCATTAATGTGGACTGCTGCCCCACAGCTTTTGCAAGAAGAAGAGGCTGAGCATGACTTTCCAATGGGAAGGAAGAGTAACCCTGAACAAAGAAACCTCCATGATCGCTCATAATCAGAATCAAAGAATTGTCATACACACCTGACTTTTTCAATTCAGTCAGCAAATTCTTGACCGGAAGAAGCGAACTTGCTGCCTGTTCGAGGTAACTGCTGTTTGTCCAATTTAATGCGCTGTCGAGCTGGTAAGGATAATGTCCGCCAGAAAGGTGAATAAGTTTAAACAAGGGTTTATCAGTAGTAACCTCAAATTCATTAATCCTTGAATTAAAGGTCACGATATCTTTATGAACATAATCTTTACCAGAATAGTATCTTGTAACGAATAGCGGCTTAAAAACTAAAGGTGAATAACGAATCCCTGAAAGAATAATTTGCTGGCTTGCTGTTGAAAACTGGTCTTTGAATGACATGTAATTGGTGTGATTATCATAGAGGGCTGAGAAGAAGGGTACGTATGGGTAGCTTTCTATTGAATAACCTTGTTTTTTTAATTGATACGAAATCGTCAGTTCCTCTATCGAGTTCAAGTAATCATTCATTGGAACATTATTTTGGTAGTATTCACCAGTTAATATTAAGGGAACCGAAGGCAAGGTTGTTGAATATCCACCGACAGCATCATCATAATAATTAAAATCTTTGAAAACATCCTGGTAGTCAGGGTATTTTTCAAGGATGGGTTTAAACACGCCAGTTTTAAAATTGTCCAGAATGATTACGATGACATTTTGTTTAGAAAAATTGAACTCTTCTGAATAATCGAGATACGTTTTTATTGAGATATTGCGGCTTTCTTTTATCAGGGTGAAGGCAGAGGGTAACAAGAACAGAAAGAAAAGAAGAACCACAATTGATTTATTGTTCTTGAAAAGTGGCTTTCTAAAAATGATGAAAATGGTAAAAATGAATACCCAGACCAGAATTTCGATCCAGATTTTGTTGTAGTATTCACTCCAATTAATTGCATTTCCATCGAGCGTTCCCAAATCATATTGAATGAAATTCCCCTGAACCCATAAACACACCAGAAGCGCGGTGAATAATAGCGAAATGAACTTATATCTTTTCGAGAGAACGATTACCAATACGGAAGTGAAGGCAAACCCAATTAATGAGTATAAGAAGAGTGGAAGCAGGATGTCCGTAAAAGAAAAACGATTCAGGTCAATGTTTTGGGTGTAAACCGAAAGGGGAAAAAGTAGAAAAATGGATAGTGAAAAAACCAATGACACCCAAATATGTTTTGTGTTTTTGGCAAAGAATCTCATTGTGGTCCTTCTATCGATAAAAGCAGCTAATAAAACACTCATTTCAAGAAAGAGGGATGTTACTGCTTGTATTTAGCATGGCAGCCATCACGTTGAATTATATGAGATTAATCCAATCCGGATGGTTTGGACCTAAAACTTGATGAAATCCATAGGTTATTGCAACAAAATTAGAATTGATTTGTCATCAATCAATATCATTTAGTAAATGGTAAAAATTTGCACATGATCCATGAAAAAAAGTCGTTACCGAATATAAATCTTTATCATGGGTTATTAATGTGAAGTTATTTTTTATTGAAGTTTCTGCAATAAGTGCGTCTTTTGGGTTATTTTTCTTATGATTATTTCGTGAATCCAGTTTATCTTTTATTGGTTGGTATAAAACATTCTCTTTTCCCCATTTACTATCGTCCCAATGTGAGATGTCCCAAAGTGCTGATTCTGTTGGTATTGAATTGCCACCTAATTTGGCTCTACCTATTCGAGATACACCTATAACAACACTTGAAGTTGATATATCGTTATTCGCTATTGAATTAAAGATCTCAACAAGCAATTTTTTTCTTGGTGACTCTGGTGTATTGTTGATTTCATCTTGTTGAATATGGGTAATAAAAAAATTCCCTTTGCCTTTTATCGTTTCCAGATCGATTTCGAAATCCAAGATGTGATTAAAAATATTGGTATCGAACATAAAATTTTTCATATTTTCCCCTGATAAAAAACTTATTATTAAATATAGCATAAAAATACCCTGATCAAATCGGAGTATTCTTGTCATGGTGTTTTCGATTATTAGCTAAAAAGTGGACCCGGCAGGAGTCGCTGCGAAGCGCCCTGTAGAGGGAATACAACACTTCGATGGTGCCTGCGATCAATTTATTGTTGAAAAGTGTGGACCCGGCAGGAGTCGAATACCATCCCCCTGCGGGGACCTGCGATCAATTTATTGTTGAAAAGTGTGGACCCGGCAGGAGTCGAACCTGCGATCAAGCGGTTATGAGCCGCGCGCTCTAACCACTGAGCTACGGGTCCAAGAAAATATACATTTGTTAATTTGCGCTCTACATCAGCGCCCTTTGAGCGACCCCAGCACCCTACGGGTGTCTGCGAAGCTACGGGTCCAAAATGTAGTGCCAATTGTTAAAATGAGTTCAATACCAATTTCGCATAAATTATAACATTAGAATTATTTCCAGAAACACTTTTTCTTGCTTGATTTCGGCTTTGTGAGCAGATAATTACGAATGATATAATTTATTTAAACGAATCAAGGCCGGGTTATGAGTGAAGTCAATCGCCGTATTAAACAATTTATAAACAGTAAATATTTCATGCCTCTGGCCCTGGTAGCCCTGGTCTTTATCAGTTACGGGCTACTGATCAAATACCTGGGTTTTTACTTGGATGACTGGTATATCCTTTGGTATAAAGATGCATTTGGCGCGGCTAAATTCATCCAATATTTTGCTTTGGATAGGCCGCTTGAAGGTTATTACTTTTACGCAGTAAATTTTCTGGCTGGAAATTCCATTTCCCCGCTTGTTTGGCAAATTATTACCTTGTCCACTCACGCACTCAGCGTTCTGGCGATCTGGTCTTTTCTGGTAACGCTTTGGCCGAATCATAAACGGCAAACCAGCACGGTGGCTTTGTTGGCGGCTGTTTATCCGGGTTTCACCCAAAGCAGCATGATTCAATACTCGTTTCATTTCTTCTGTTTGGCTTGCCTGTTCTTTTCTTTCACCCTGATGCTCAAAGCAATGAATCAGCCAAAATATTTTTGGATTTTTACCTTTCTTTCAGTTGTCCTGGGCGTTTATGCCTATGCGGGCGCTGATTTTTTTGCCGGTTTGGAGTTGATCCGCCCCATTATCTTATGGATTGCATTTTCACGCCTACATCAAGATTTTAAATCGAAATTTCGTACAACGCTTTTAAACTCAATCCCTTATGCGGTTTCATATATTGGATTTTTCATTTGGCGCAGCTTTTTCTATGTTTCAGAGAATCATCAACTGGCCATTAATGTTGATATGCTTAAATCGCCGGTTCAATTAATTATGAATTTTATGCTAAGAACCTGGCAGGCTGGTGTGGATGCGGTAATCAATGCCTGGGGCAAGGTTTTCAACTTGCAATACTATCCGCGCAGCGGCATGGTTTGGACGCTGATAATCGTGCTCGTTTTAGTATTATTCGCCGTTTTCTGGTTCATTTTCAGACAGTTTAAAACTGATTCGGAAGATACTGAGCTTAAGCGGTCTCAGTTATGGCGCAAAGAAGCGTTGTGGCTTTCCATCGGTGCATTGCTCGTGACTGTCATTCCGTTTTGGGCAGCCGATCTTCAGATTGGAATCGAGAACCCGTATGATCGTTTCTTGCTTTCATATCTTTTCGGAAGCTGTCTCTTTGTGGCAGCTCTACTTGAAACGCATGGAAAATTCCAAAAAATCAACCTTGTGCTGGTTTGTTTGCTGATCGCTTTTGGAACAGGCAATCAAATTGCCAATTCAAACCGCTTTAAGAACCAATGGACCAATCAAAAAGAGTTATATTGGCAGATCGTCTGGCGCATGCCAGAGCTTACCAGTGGAACCACACTTTGGACGTATCAGTTTCCAGAAAACGCGTACTACACAGGCGCCGCTTTAGGCTCGCAACTAAATTGGACATATAGTGGGACTGGTATTCAAAAAGATGAAATTGATTATGATTTCATCCTGATCAACAGCGGTCAAAGTGTTTTTGTGCCTGTACTCGTTCCAAACCAAAGTATTGTCACATCCAACCGCAAGTATGAGTTTCATGGAAACACCTCAAACACGGTTTATGTTTATAAAGAATCCAACAATTGTCTTCGTGTTTTGGACGATCAATTAACCCCCATTCTTACGGTGGTCGCCGATTACAACAGAACGATGATCGAAGCTTCTTCTCTTTCCAACCTGGGGTTGATCGGCAGTCCTGATGGAAAACCCGCTCAACCAATATATGCGGTTTACGGACCTGAACCCACGCATGATTGGTGCTACTATTTTGAAAAAGCTGAGTTGGCCCGCCAACAACAGAAATATTCAGAGGTGGTTGATCTTTTCGCCGAATCTCAAAACCTGGGATTAACCCCCAACTCGATTACTGAATGGTATCCTTTTATTGAGGCTTTGGGCCGAACTGGCCGTTGGGAAGAAGTAGAAAAACTCACCCAACTGGTGGTTGTGGATAGCCGAATTGCAGTAAGCGGACTTTGTAATATTTGGGATCGGTTTGCTGAAGATTCTGTTACTGATGCAAGTTTAACTTCGAAAATCAACGAGCAAAAGATTTTATTGGGGTGTGATTAAGGGTTTCTTACCGACCTGACCTTGACCAACCTCTCCATGCGTTTTATAATTCAACTGTTGAATATTGGAGACGCATGAGCCTCGAAAATTGCACAGAACGCGACCTGATCATCCTCGAACATATCGAACAAGACCCCGATACATCTCAAGCTGCCATGGCGAATACGCTTGAAGTGGCAGTTGGTACCATCAACTGGCATCTCAAACGTCTTATCGAAAAAGGCTATGTCAAAGTCAGCCGCGCTGAAAGACGCAAACTCAAATATATCATTACCCCTGAAGGTCTGGCTTTACGTGCCAGGTTAACCATAGACTATATCCAGAATTCCTTTAATCTTTATCGTTTGGTACGTGAGCGTGTCGTGGCAACACTTATAGAGGTGCATGCTGCTGGTTATACCGCGTTGCGTATAGAAGGCGGCGGGGATGTGGCTGAAGTATGCCGTCTTACCTGCCTGGAACACGGAATTGAGATTACCACTGACACCTGCGCACCTTTACTGCGCATTGTAGGCCTGAAAGTATTCTTTGAACCGGAGGATCATAAAACCCTATGACCGATCAATCCTTTTGGAAGAACAAACGTGTCTGCGTCACCGGAGGAGCCGGCTTTTTAGGTTCCTTTGTCTGCAAAAAACTGGAAGACCGGGGCGTTAAAGAAATCTTCATCCCTAAGATCGAAGATTACGATCTGGTTCAAAAATCCTCCATTATTAAGATGTTGGATGACAGCAATCCCGATATCATCATTCATCTGGCAGCCCAGGTGGGTGGTATCGGCGCCAATCTCCTGCATCCCGCGGACTTTTTCTACGACAATTTAATGATGGGTGTACAGCTCATCCATGAAGCATACCTTCGCAAGATCGAAAAAGTTGTGGCCTTGGGCACCATTTGCGCTTATCCCAAGTTTGCCCAGATTCCTTTTGAAGAAGAGCACATTTGGGATGGTTATCCTGAAGAAACAAATGCACCTTATGGGCTTGCAAAGAAGATGCTGCTCGTGCAATCTCAGGCTTATCGCCAGCAATACGGATTTAATTCCATCTTCCTGCTGCCAGTCAACCTCTACGGCCCGCGTGATAACTTCCGCCCTGAAAGTTCACATGTCATCCCGGCATTGATCAAGAAATGTCTTGAGGCCAAAGCCAATAATGCCCCCTCCATCGAGGTTTGGGGTGATGGTTCCCCCACGCGTGAATTCCTCTTCGTTGAAGACGCCGCCGAGGGTATTTTGCTGGCAACTGAAAAATACAATAAATCCGAGCCGGTTAACCTGGGTTCGGGTATGGAAATCAGCATCAAAGATCTGGTGACCCTCATCGCCAAACTGACGGGTTTCCAGGGCGATCTTGTATGGGATACCACCAAACCCAACGGTCAGCCCCGCCGTCAGCTCAGCGTTGAACGCGCCTGGAAAGAGTTTGGATTCAAAGCTCAAGTTGGCTTCGAAGAAGGCTTGCGCCGAACCATTGAATGGTATCAGGCGAAATTGGATGCAGAAAAGTAGTTTATGAAAACTGAAACAATCGAAACGGTTAAAAAACCAGAAACGGTCATCATCCAACCGGTTAAAGGCCTTGTGGCACTTAACTTGCGCGACTTGTGGATCTACCGTGAATTGGTTTACTTCCTAACATGGCGCGATCTAAAGGTGCGCTACAAACAGTCTGTGTTGGGAGTGTTATGGGCGATCATCAAGCCGTTTTTGGCCATGGTCGTTTTCACCATTTTCTTTGGTAATCTTGCCAAGCTGCCCTCTGATGGGTTGCCTTATCCAATCTGGTCTTACACCGGTCTGCTGCCCTGGGAGTTCTTCGCCGCCGCGCTGAGTGTCTCAGCTCGCTCCATGCTCACCAGCGGAAACATGGTCTCAAAGATTTATTTTCCACGCATCATCGTGCCTCTTGCATCGGTCTTCGCCAACCTGGTGGATTTCTTGATCGCGTTTGTGATTCTCATCGGCATGATGATTTTCTACCATATCACCCCGACTATTAACATGCTCTGGCTGCCTGCTTTTATGCTTCTTTCCGTGATAACTGCACTCGGGGTTGGGTTGTGGTTTTCAGCTTTACTTGTCATGTATCGCGACATCAATTACATGCTTCCTTTCATCACTCAAATTTGGATGTTCATTTCACCTGTGGTGTATGCCTCCAGTGTTGTGCCTGAAAAATGGCGTGTGCTCTATTCGCTCAACCCCATGGCGGGTGTGGTCGAAGGTTTTCGTTGGGCATTGTTGGGCACCCAGCAGTCCATTTCACCGTTGATGATTGCCATTTCTTCTGTTATCGCATTGACCCTTTTCATCTCCGGCTTATTTTTCTTCCGCCGCATGGAACGCGTCTTCGCGGACATGATTTAGGATACCCACCATGAGCAACCTGGCAATTAAAGTCAACAATCTGGGAAAACAATATAAAATATTTGGCGAGGTCAACCGATATCAGACCTTGCGAGAAAAAATTTCCGAGAGCCTGCGGTCCCCGTTAAAAAATCTGCTTCACCCCACGGGCAGCGAATCCTTTTGGGCGCTGCGTAACGTCTCATTTGAAGTTGAGCGTGGTTTGGTGCTGGGCGTGATCGGTAAGAATGGTGCTGGTAAATCCACCTTACTCAAGATGCTTTCGCGCGTAGTTGAACCCACCGAGGGTCGGGCTGAAATTCACGGCCGGGTTGGGTCTTTACTTGAAGTTGGCACGGGTTTTCACCCTGAACTTACCGGACGTGAAAACGTCTATCTTAACGGCGCCATCCTTGGGATGAAACGCAGCGAAATTGACAAGAAATTTGACGAGATCGTGGCTTTTTCAGAGATCGAACAATTCATTGATACCCCAGTCAAGCGCTATTCCAGCGGCATGTACATGCGCCTGGCTTTTGCAGTTTCTGCCCACCTGGAACCTGAGATCCTCATCGTGGATGAGGTGCTGGCTGTGGGCGATGCAGAATTTCAGAAGAAGTGTCTTGGAAAAATGAGCGACGTGGCCGGCGAAGGCCGCACGGTACTCTTTGTCTCGCATAACATGTCTGCGGTCACTCGTTTGACCAAGGAATGCATCATCCTTGAGCACGGCAAGATGACCCAGCGCGCCCCCAGTGCCGAAGCCGTGGATTATTATCTTTCACATGGTTACGAGAAGGGCGGCGAACGCAGTTGGACCAGCGATGAGATTCCATCCGATGCTTTTCCGTTCAAGCCTATTGCAATGCGGGTCATGAACAGCAAGGGGCAGGTGGTGGATTCCGTTCGTTCAATTGAACCGCTGACCCTTGAAATGGAATACAGTCTTGATTCTGCCATCACGGGTTTGCGTGTAGGCATTTACCTGATGACAGTGCGCGGAGATTACGTTTTTACCTCTTTTGACACCGATGATCCCGAGCAGTTTTCGAAACATGCCGAACGCAGGGCAGGGCATTACATCAGCCGCTGCACCATCCCCGCGGACCTCTTGAACGAGGGTCGTTACACCCTTGGTGTAAACGCCAGCGTTTTTCGGATCAAAAGATATTTCCAGGATGCCAATGCGGTGGTTTTCAATGTGAACCCCACCGGGGCTCCTGGCATGCATTGGGTCGAACCGCGGCAGGGGGTTACCCGTCCGCGCCTCGATTGGCAGATCGTCGAAAAATAAATTTTGTTGCACGAAACGAGGTTAACTTGACCGTTCAAAGCTCGGGGTTTATAATTCAACAATTGAATATTGAAGCATTTTCAAGTAACCTTACAATGGTTTACTTTCCAATGAGAAGCACGGATCAATTATGGTAAACAACAACAAAGAAACATTAAAGCGTTTCCTTGGAGGTATTCCGCTTACTGCCGAATTGTATTGGCTGGTCAGGCAGCGAGATAATCCCATCCATTCGAGATTTTCTTTAAAAGCCTTGCATGAGGCGCTTCCTTCCATGGTGGAGGAAGTAAAAAAGATTCGTCCCAATTCGCAGGTCGAGAAAAAGAAAGTATTTATTTTTGCCGCCCTGCATTATTGGATCGAACAGGCTACCATCACGGGGCTCGGTCTTGCTGCGGATAATCACGATGTCACCCTGGGTTTCTATCCTTATTTTGACTGGTTCACCGATTCCACCAAGTTTGATATCCGCCGTCAAAACATTTACGCCCAAAAAGTGCTTGAAGAAGCCTCTTCGGTGATGGATGTGGTTTCCTTTATCACCTATCGTGCTCCCTATACGCCTCTTCCCAAGGCGCTGCAGGAAGCAGTCAACCAGGTCACCGTTTTTGACACGCAGTACACCCTCCAGATCGAGGATGTGGATCCCGCCTGGCCGACCTATCAATTCCGCCTTAAACGCAACCAGGAAGCCGCTCAATCTTTGCTGGCTTATCTGCGTGCCAGTAAACCTGATGTGGTCATTGTTCCCAATGGGACCGTGCAGGAATTTGGCATTGTCTACCGAGTAGCGCGTTTCTTAAAAATTCCTGTGACAACTTATGAATTCAGCGACCAGCGCGAAGCGTTTTGGATCGCTCAAAACGCTGAGATCATGCGCCAGGATACCTCTGACATGTGGAGCGCCCAGGCAGACAGCAAATTGAGTAATGAGCAGTTGTCGCGCATTAAGAGTCTTTTTGAATCACGTCAACAAGCCAAGGTCAATGAAAACTTCACCCGCCAGTGGCAGTCCTTGCCTTCGCAGGGTGCTGAAACCGTACGCGAACAACTTAAACTGGATAATCGTCCGATCGTGCTGCTGGCTACCAATGTTCTTGGCGACAGCCTTACCCTTGGCCGCCAGGTGTTCAGCAAAACCATGGCCGAATGGGTCAGCCGCACCATCCTTTACTTTATCGGCCGGCCTGACATCCAGTTGGTCATTCGCATCCACCCCGGCGAGATTCTCACCCGCGAATACTCCATGGTGGACGTGGTCAGACAAACCCTGCCTGAACTGCCTGAATACATCCATGTCATCCAGCCGGAAGAGAAGATCAATACCTATGACTTGGTCGAAATTACCGACGTTGGCCTAGTTTACACCACCACCGTTGGTCTTGAAATGGCGTTAAAGGGCATCCCTGTTGTGGTTGCCGGGCAGACCCATTACCGCGACCGTGGATTCACTTTTGATCCCAATTCCTGGGTGGAATACTTCAAAATTCTGGGCATGATCCTAGAGAAACCCAAGCAGTTTAAACTCAGCAAAGAAAAGATCGCGCTTGCCTGGAAGTACGCCTATCACTTCTTCTATACCTTCCCGCTGCCTTTCCCATGGCACATCAAGGTGTGGCAGGATTACGAAACACATAAGCTCTCACAGGTCTTCAGCAAGGAAGGCAAGAAAAAATACGGCAACACCTTCCGTTATCTGGTGGGTGAACCCCTGGATTGGACAAAAATGAACCACAACGGACGGCATGCATGAGTGGCGAGCAGTCCGAGGCTGAAGTAAAACAACAGGTCAGCGCCTTCTACAATCAAATCGGATGGAAGATGGAGAATGACGGGTTCTATCAGAACGCCCGTTACGAAGATCTGCGTCCGGTGTCGAGAGACTATATCCACAAATGTCATCTGCGTGTAAACCGTTATCTGAACCCCACAGGCAAGTATCTGCTGGATGCCGGTTCCGGTCCGGTGCAGTGGCCTGAATATCTCACCTATTCTCAGAATTATCAATACCGGGTCTGTCTGGATATTTCCATCGTGGCGCTTGAAGAAGCCCGCCACCGGCTTGGCGGCAAGGGGCTTTACGTGGTGTCTGACGTGGCCAATCTGCCATTCAAGTCTGATACTTTTGACGGTCTGGTTTCTTTACACACCCTGCATCACATTCCCCCCGCCGAACAACCGGCTGCTTATGAAGGTTTCGTACGCGTGCTTAAACCTGAGCGGACCGGTGTGGTGGTTAACGCCTGGACTGCCCCTGTGTTGATGGCGCGTATGGGATGGTTGATCAAATTTATGGACCGGGTAAACGGAGTACTAAACCGTCTGAAACCCAAAAAAGAAATCGAAGTCCCCGCAGAGAAAGTCAAACCTGCTGCCAGCAAACCCACCGGCACTTTTACACAACATATCACCCCTGAATGGCTGAAAACCAATTTGGCCGGTCGGGTGGATTTTAAAATCATGGTCTGGCGCAGTGCAAGCGTACGATTCTTGCGCTCGGTCATTCAACCCTGGCTGTTTGGCAAACTCTGGTTGCGCTGGCTTTACAACCAGGAAGAACAAGAACCAGAATATTACGGCGAGAACGGTCAATATCCACTGATTGTGATCTCGAAGCCCAAACTTAATTAGAATCGAGAAAAAACTTATGGATTGGTCAAAAAAGGTAGTCCTTATCACCGGTGGCACCGGTTCTTTCGGCAAAAAATTCATCAACGTGATGTTGAAGGAATATCACCCCGCGAAAATCATCGTTTTTAGTCGGGATGAATTGAAACAGCACGAGATGCGCGTTGCGGGATATGACGATCCCAGCCTGCGCTATTTCATCGGCGATATCCGCGACAAGGAACGCTGCATGCGCGCCTTCGATGGTGTGGATGTGGTCATTCATGCGGCAGCACTCAAACAGGTGCCTGCCTGTGAATATAACCCGATGGAGGCCATCAAGACCAACATCCTCGGCAGTAGCAACGTGATCGACGCCTCCATTGACACCGGTGTCAGCCGGGTGGTGGCGTTGAGTACTGATAAAGCCGTCAACCCTGTCAATCTATATGGCGCCACCAAACTGGCAGCCGAAAAACTCTTTGTACAGTCCAACGCTTACGCTGCCGGACACGAAGTGCGTTTTGCCTGCGTACGTTATGGCAACGTCGTTGGCAGCCGCGGATCAGTTGTTCCGGTCTTCCTCAAACAGCGTGAGAGTGGCAAAGTTACCGTTACCGATGACCGCATGACCCGTTTCTGGATCAGCCTTGAAGAGGGAGTGCGCTTTGTCATTCGTGCTGCTGAAAATATGCACGGCGGCGAGGTCTTTGTCCCCAAGATTCCCAGCATGAAGGTCGTTGACCTGGCTCGGGCCATTGCTCCTCAGGCAAAGGTTGAAATCATTGGCATTCGCCCAGGCGAGAAACTTCATGAAGTGTTGATTTCTGAAGATGAAGCGCGCCAAACTGTTGAACTGGATGACATGTTCGTCGTCCAACCTGCCGAGTCCCTGTGGTTTGGCCGTGATTGGGAATCCAAGGGAAAACTGTTGAACGACAGCTTCTCTTATGCTTCGAACAACAACACTGAATGGTTGAATATCGAACAAATCGGCAAGATCATCGATCCGATTGAAGCCGATTACCTTTCTGGAAAACTGGGATGACGCATTTTCTTGTAACCGGCGCCAGCGGTCTGCTGGGATTGAATTTCTGCCTTGCAGTGGATGGAAAGAAGCACAAGGTCACCGGGGTGGATTATCGCAATCCGCTTAAGTGGATCAATTTCAAGATGATGCAGGCTAATCTGACCAAACTCGGTTCCATCGAACGCATTATCAACGAAGTCAAACCTGATGTGATCTTGCACTGCGCTGCCAACGCCAATGTGGATGATTGTGAAAGTCATCCAGAAGAGGCTGAGGCTGTTAATAGTGTGCTGCCAGGCGAGATTGCCGAAGCTGCCATGAATCACAAGATTAAAATGATCCATATTTCAACTGATGCGGTCTTTGACGGCGAGGTGGGCAATTACACTGAAGAAGATATGCCCAATCCTTTGAGTGTCTATTCGCTCACCAAATTGCGCGGTGAAAATGCCGTGCTGGCGGCCAACCCGCAGGCGCTGGTGCTACGCGTCAATTTCTACGGTTGGAGCATTACCGGCAAACGCAGCCTGGCAGAGTTCTTTGTCAATAACCTGGCTGAGCAAAAACAGCTCAAGGGTTTTACCGACGTGCTCTTTTGCCCCATGATGGTTTTGGATCTCGCCGATACAATTCTTGAAGCCACTGAAAAAGGCTTGAACGGTCTCTTCCATTGCGTCGGACCTGAAGTCATGTCGAAATATGATTTTGGGGTGGCGATTGCCAACCAATTCGAGTTTGACCCTGCGTTAATTACTCCTACATCCTATCTGGATGGCGGATTGGTTGCCGCCCGATCGCCCAATCTCACCCTTTGTACCGATAAATTGACAGCAGCCTTGGGCCATCCATTGCCGGCTTTTCAGACCGGGTTAAAGAAATTCCAAAGCCAGTACAGACATGGCTTTCCTGAAATGATCAAAACGCTGGTCGAATAACATCTGTTTCCAACTCTAGGAGGATAATATGCAGGTTAAAATCGGTTCGCATTTGATCGGGCTGGATCATCCCACCTATTTTATTGCCGATATATCAGCCAATCATGACGGCGACCTGGATCGCGCGCGCATGCTTATCCGCATGGCCAAACTGGCTGGTGCGGATGCTGCCAAATTTCAAAACTTCAGAGCACCCAAGATCGTCTCGGATTACGGTTTCACCGCCATGAAAAGCCAGGTTTCACACCAGGCCAATTGGAAAAAATCCGTTTTCCAGGTCTATTCTGACGCCTCCATCCCCTTTGACTGGACCCCCATCCTCAAGGAGGAATGCGACAAGGTTGGCATTGACTATTTTTCCTCACCTTACGATTTTGAGGCCGTGGATTATCTGGATCCCTTCGTCCCTGCCCACAAGATCGGCTCGGGCGATGTAGATTGGCTCGAAATGCTTGAATACATTGCCAAAAAAGGCAAACCCGTGATCGTTTCTTCCGGTGCTGCCAACATTGGCGAAGTTCAGCAGGCCGTGCATACCTTGCTGGCCATCAATCCGCAGGTGGTGCTGCTGCAGTGCAATACCAACTACACTGCCAGCCCTGTGAATTTTGATCACATCAACCTGCGAGTGTTGAATACTTACCAAACCATGTTCCCGCAGGTGGTCACTGGTTTATCAGACCATACCCTTGGACACACCACCGTTCTGGGAGCTGTGGCTTTGGGTGCAAGAGTGATCGAAAAGCACTTTACCGATGACACTACCCGGGTTGGACCCGATCATCCCTTCTCGATGACCCCTGCCACCTGGAAGGAAATGGTTGACCGCACCCGCGAACTTGAACGTGCCATGGGATCGGCTGACAAAACCATCACAGATAACGAGAAAGACACAACCGTGGTCCAGCGCCGTTGTCTGCGGGCTGCCCGTGACATCAAAGCCGGTGAAAAAATCACCCGCGAAAGTATTGATGTTTTACGCCCGGCCACACCTGGCGCCATCAAGCCCGACCAGCTATCTCTGGTGATCGGTACCTCCGCCCTGCATGATATGCCTTTGGGCAAAGAAATCCGTTGGACGGACCTGGGAGCTTAAGCAGAAGCCTCGCCATGAAAGTATTGTATTTCACGCGCACTCAGTCTCCACACGATCTGAGGTTTATCAAAGCCCTGGCTGCCACTGAGCACCAGGTCTTTGTGTTGTGCCTTGAACCGGTCGCTGGCCGCCAATGGCCTGGAGATATAACCGAAATAGCGTGGCAGGGAATAAACCCTAATGATGTCGGCCAAACCTTAAATGATCAGCTACAGGCGTTGAGAATGGTTTTTGAAGAGGTCAAACCTGATCTTGTTCATGCCGGACCTGTTCAAACGGCTGCCTATTACACTGCAAAGTTGGATTTTCATCCCCTCGTGACCATGTCTTGGGGTTCCGATCTGTTGCTTGAGGCGGATGAGAATCCATTTTCCACATTTGTTACAAATTTCACAATACAACATACCGATGTTTTGGTCGGAGATTGTGCCTGTGTTGGTCAAAAGGCTGAATCATTTGGGTTCAATCAACAAAATTATTATCAATTCCCATGGGGCGTTGATCTGCAGCATTTTTCACCGACTGGCAGCGCGGCATTACGAGCGAAACTGGGTTGGCAGGACAAAGCAGTATTGCTTTCAACCCGTTCATTCTCACCCCTCTATGGCGTGGATGTGCTTCTCTCCGCTTATGCTGAGGCATTTACAGCCAACTCTAGTTTACGCCTTTTGTTATTCGGCAAAGGTCCGCAGGAATCTCAATTTAGACAATTTGTGGCGGAGCACGATCTTGCGGATAAGGTTCATTTCGGCGGGCAGGCTTCACTGGATGAACTTCCCGATCTTTACTGCAGCGCAGATGTTTACCTGAGTTCCTCACACAGTGATGGATCATCCGTTTCGTTGATGGAAGCCCTCGCTTGTGGACTCCCGGTGGTGGTCTCTGACATTCCCGGCAACCTCGAGTGGATTGAAGAAGGCAAGCAGGGCTGGCTCTTTAAAGATGGAGATGTACAAGATTTTTCTCAAAAGATCTTGCTGGCGGCTTCACAAGTTGGCAGGCTTGATCACATGAAGACTGGCAACCGTGCCCTGGCTGAACTGCGTGCTGATTGGAATAAGAACTTCCCGATTTTACTAAAAGCTTATGATGCTGCTTTGTCCACTGTGGGGTCCCATGACTGAGATTGTTGCCATTTTGCAAGCGCGTATGAGTTCCACCCGGCTGCCGGGCAAAGTACTGCTTGACTTGGGCGGACGCTCAGTGCTCAGCCGCATGGTAGAAAGGGTGAGGCAATCAAAATTGGTCACCCGGGTTGTGGTGGCCACCACCATTGACCCCTCTGATGAACCGATCGTTAAATTGTGCCAGGAAGAGAAAATTGATGTATTTCGCGGCAGCCTGCCCGACGTACTTGACCGATATTACCAGGCAGCCACACAATACCACGCAGAAACAGTTGTCAGACTTACGGGCGACTGTCCCTTGATTGATCCCGAACTCATTGACCAGACCATCCAGGCTTTGATCGATCAAAAAGCAGATTTTTCGTGCAACCGCCTGCCGCCACCTTTTCACCGCACTTACCCAATCGGGCTGGATGTTGAAGCCTGTTCCATGGCTGCTTTAACTTTTGCCTGGCATGTGGCAGACGAAAAACATGACCGTGAACATGTTATGCCTTATCTATATGAAGTGAAAGGCCGGTTCAAAGTGGTGCAGCTTGACCATACTGAAAACTTGGGCAGCCTGCGCTGGACGCTCGATACACCAGAAGACTATGCCTTATTACAGGAAGTAATCAAACGTCTTGGCGGGCGCAACGATTTCAGCTGGCTGGAAGTGCTCGAGTTGTTTCGAAAAGATCCTGAATTGGCTCAAATCAATCAGGCGGTTAAACATAAATCCATGTTTGATGTGGCATGAGAGTATAAATGCATATGGCGGATTACATCAGACGGCGAATGAAACAAATCAACATGATCAATGCTCTGTGCATTGGGCTGATACTGTTATGTTTGGGTTTTATCATTCACCGAGCCTGGCTGTGTGATGATTCCTATATTACCTTCCGTACTTTGGATAATTTTGTTCACGGCTATCGGCTGACCTGGAACACGTATGAAAGAGTCCAGGCTTATACGCATCCGCTCTGGCTGATACTGCTTATTCCGATTTACGCAGTCACGAAACAGATTTACTTGACTGCAATTGGCGTTTCGGTAATCTTGGCTGCATCCGCTTTGGTCATTTTGTATAAAAGCGTTGAAAACAAAAAGAACCTCATTATTCCGCTCCTTATACTTATTTTTTCGAATGCCTTTATTGATTATTCAACATCAGGGTTGGAAAACTCACTTTTGAACCTGCTTTTTGCCGCTAGTCTGCTCCTCTACTTCAGGGAAGAAAAGGTAAGGCATTTTGAGTTTTGGTTATATTTTGTTTCAAGCCTGGTTTTTTTGACCAGGATGGATGCGTTCCTGATCCTTTTTCCTGCAATCCTTTTTGTGTTTTTTACCCGCAAAGCAGCATTCGGAAACAGAATAGTAACCTTGCTGGTTGGGTTTGCTCCTGCCATTCTATGGGAGTTGTTCAGCCTGTTCTATTACGGGTTTCCATTCCCGAATACATTTTATTCGAAACTGACCGCGGGCTTTCCGCTTTCTGACTATCTGATCCGGGGTGCAGCATACTTGTTCGACACCATCACAAGGGATCCGGTTACCTTTGTTGGGCTGCTGCTGGGTGCATTATTCTTAATAATTGCACCGAAAAAATTGAAACCCATTTCTATCGGCATTCTGCTTTATTTTGTTTACGTCATTTACATTGGCGGCGATTTCATGTCCGGCAGAATGTACTCCACTTTGTTGTTTGTTTCCGTTTTTCTTTTTGCTCAATACCGGGTCGTTTTTTCGAATCTCAAGTTCATCATCCTTTGTGCAGTGATCATCATTCTGGGTTTCCTTGCTGATTGTCCCACTCCGTTCTTGTTGTCGAAAGTGGAAAAATCCAACACTGTTTTTCTCATTATGGATGAACGCAGGGCATATTCTTATGCCACTGGCATGTTTAGAAATAACACTTTCAACTCGGATATTAATCTTGATGAAGGAATTTGCGGTCATTGCGGATTAGAAGCTGCCATCGCTGATCGTGCTTCAGGTCTTGTAAAAAACCAACTTCCAAAAATCGTGGCAAATGTCGGTTTCCTTGGCTACTTTGCCGGACCAGATGCCAGGTTCATTGATACCGTTGGTCTCACAGATGCTTTGGTCGCCAGATTACCTGCCAAATATGAACCATTCTGGCGCGTGGGGCATCTCAATCGCGAGATACCTGAAGGGTATGCTTTATCCATTATGGATCAGAGCAATCACCTTCGCCTACCAAATCTGGAAGCCTACAATACTAAGCTGATTGTTCTGACGAGGGCAAGTCTTTTCTCAAAGGACAGGCTGATTGAAATTCTTCGTTTTAATTTAGGTTATTATAATTATCTACTTGAACCTGCTTCATCTTCTGGAGAGTAACTCGTGCCAAAACTGACCCTTTTTACGGCTCCCAAGCCCTTCTCCAATCCAAACATTGCGCTTATCCAGCGAAATGCCATTCGTTCTTGGCTGCAGTTGGGTAGTGATGTGGAAGTGATGTTGCTGGGCGACGAAGAGGGTATGGCTGAAGAAGCAAAAAATCTTGGGGTTTGTCAGATCAAAGACATACGGCGTAACGCCAGCGGCACACCATTGATCAGTTCTCTCTTTGAGACGGCCCGCCTTCAAAATGATTCACCTTTATTGGCCTATGTGAATGCAGATATTTTGCTTTTCTCCGATTTTCTGTCTGCAGCGCAAAAAACGCTGGATCACTCCAGACACTTTCTGTTGGTGGGGCAGCGCTGGGACCTTGAAGTCACCCGCGAACTGGATTTTTCAACAGACTGGCAGCAAGGATTGAAACAGGAATGCGCCGAGAAAGGCTGCCTGCATAAACCTACCGGCAGTGATTATTTCATTTATCCTCGTGAATGCTTTCAAACCATACCCAATTTTGCCATTGGCCGCGCCGGCTGGGATAACTGGATGATTTATCAAGCCCGCCGCCAGGGTTGGAAAACCATAGATGCCAGTGCAGAAATTCAGATCATTCACCAAAACCACGATTACGGACATCTACCCGGCGGACAAGCGCACTATCACCTGCCCGAAACGGATGAAAACATTCGGCTGGCTGGCGGCAGACGCACCATCTTTACTCTGCCAGATGCCAATTTTGTCTATCTTGACGGGCAGATCAAGCCTGCAAAATGGAATGGCAAACGGCTGCTCAGGGAAATTGAAATTTTTCCTGCCGTAACATTAAAATCTCTCTTTTTGGCTGAAATCATGCATCTGTTACTGCATCCCCGCAAGTTATGGGCAGCCATCCGCGCCAGATTCACCGGCAGAAAATCGAAACAGGAGTAAGGCGATGCGCCAGGGACAAAATCCAGTCAAGAAGATCAATACCGTTGCCAAACCGGAACGAATCACAGTGGCAATCCTGAATTACATTCCCATGTTGAGCGGATACTACGCCAACCTGCTTAAAGTGCTTCAATCCTGTTTAGGCAGTATATGGGCAAACACCGACCTGCCTTATGATCTGTTGGTGTTTGATAACGGCTCCTGCAAGGAAGTTACTGATTATCTTTTACAAATGCAGCGCGAGGGAAAGATCCAATACCTGATGCTTTCTGAAAAGAACCTTGGTAAAGGTGGTGCCTGGAATTTGATGTTGGACGGCGCCCCCGGTGAGATCATTGCCTATTCTGACAATGACTGTTTCTTTTACCCCGGATGGCTTTCGAATTCACTCAAGGTGCTGGAATCCTATCCCAATGTGGGCATGGTTACATCCCGGCCGATTGCCCAAAAAGAGGAATTTGCCACCAGGACGATCGAATGGGCACAGCAAACCCCCGGAGTTAACCTGGAACGCGGCCGTTTCCTGGATTGGGAAACCTTCCGTTCCTTTACCATGAGCCTTGGTCATGAAGAGGAAGAAACCCGCCAGCTCTATGAGACTCACCAGGATTTGCGCGTCACCTATAATGGTCTGCAGGCTCATATAGGAGCCATTCATTACCAGTTCCTGGTCTACAAAAAAGTGATGAAGGAATTTCTGCCCTTCGATATGGACCGGCCCATGGGGCAGGTGCGTCAGCTCGATATTCGCATGAATGAAGCAGGCTACCTGCGTTTGATGACTGCGACCCCATACATGCAGAACATGAGCAACGATGTGCTGACTGAATATAAACCGGCCGCACCTTCAGCAAAGAAAGTGTCGTTCTCCAAACGGCTGCGCAATTTAAAGTTGATCAAATGGCCGCTGATGCGGCTTTACGACTGGATTTTTGGCTTGTATTACCGCTAAAAGGAAAAGACTCTTGAAAAAAGAACTCCTAGATCTGATGAATTGTCCGAAGTGTCGGGCTTTGTTGAACGACAACGGCGAATCCCTGGCTTGTCCCAAATGCGGATACACCGCCAGGATGGTGCAGGGCATCCCGCTCTTCACAGACGTTCCTGCCACCATCGAACCCTGGGAAAAGGTTGAACGCGGACCCGATAAGGGCACTGCCTGGCGCAAGTCCAACTGGAAGTTCCTCAATGCATTTGTCAGCCAACTGCCAGCAGGTGCGAAGATACTGGATGTAGGTGCTGGTCACGGAGATTTTGCCGATATCTTTTCGGGACGCAATTACTACTCATTGGATATTGTCCCTTACCCCGAAGTGGACCTCGTCGCCGACCTGGGTGACGTCAATCCATTTAAAGACAGCGCTTTTGATGTGGTAGTGCTGATGAATGTGCTAGAACACGTTTACGAGAGTAGAAACCTCTTGAAATCCATTTCGCGCATTGTGGTTCCCAATGGCAGTGTGGTCATTACGGTTCCTTTCTTGCTCAAAGTCCATCAAGCGCCTTTTGATTTTGCCCGTTATACGCCTTATTTCATTGAAAAGATGGCTGCGGATGCAGGCCTGCAGATCGAAAGTTTGCAGGGCTATTACGACACACAATACCTGCTCAACGAAAGCCTGGGAAATGCCTGGCAGTATTCCATAAATACACAATCCAAACCCCAACAGTTCGCGGCCAGAACACTGGTATTCATCATTCAGCGGTTGGTCAACTGGTTTGGAAAAGTCACCCGCAAGGGATTCATTGCCTCAACTCAATCTCAACCAAACCCTGCACCCGTCGGATATCTCGTGGTGCTGCGAAAGAATGCCTGATGACTGAAGAGCAAAAAACTGTCTTTATCAGTGCCGATCACGGCCTGGCCATCATTTACTTTTTGCAAAGCGATGTGGTGAAAACCCTCGTTGAAAATGGGATGCGAGTGGTCGTACTGACCGACGACGGCCTGGTAGATCAGCTTCGCAGCCGCTTTGGCATGCCCGGCATGATTGTGGAAGGACTGCGTTTCAAGGCTTGTTCAAAATATGCCGGTGAGGTTCAACCTGGCCTGCAATACTGGTCCAACTTTATTCGACGGGTGGGTACCTCGAACCGCATCAATACTGAAGCCATGGACAGCCACATCAAACAGGTTGTGGCCGAAGCCCAGGGTTCACAACGCATCGTTGCGGCAGCGGCAAAAATGGTCATCAGCCTGATGCGCCGTTCAAAAGCCTCACGTCAATGTCTGGTGAAATGGCAGATGCGTTTCACACCCCATATCTATGATGACCTCTTTGAGAAATACAAGCCTAGCCTGGTGGTTTCAGCCACTTACGGCTGGCGCAATGACCGTTACCTCCTTCGAGAATCCGTCAAACGCGGTATTAAAACGGGCGCCGTGATCGTTGGCTGGGATAACCCAAGCAGTTACGGTGTTCCGGCTGCCCCATTGGACTTTGTGACCTGTTGGTCCGAAATCCAGAAGCAGGAACTGGTGGATGGCTCGGATTGGGATCCGGCCAGGGTAAATATTGGCGGCATTCCCTCATATGACGGCTACTTCCGCAAGGAATGGCTGATCCCGCGGGACGAGTATTTCAAGCTGCATCACCTTGATCCCAAACGCAAGTTGATTACTTATGCCTCCAGCTTCATTTCCTTTTCGCCCAATTATCTTAATATCGAAGCATTGGCCAAACTGGTTGCAGGGGATGAACTCTCAGAACCCAGCCAGCTGCTCATCCGCTTGCATCCGAACCATTTCATGGATGAGCCGCTGTTTGCAGGCGAACGTGAAAAGGTGCGTGAGCTGGCGCGCAATCTGCCCAACGTCCATGTGGTGGAACCTGTCGCCCTGGGCGGCGACCTTGGTTATTATTCGGGTGAGGATATGCCCGAAAAGACCTCCATGATGGCTTATTCGGATGTGTTTACCACGGTTTATTCCACCATGTGTGTTGAAACCGCCATCCATAACCGTCCGATCGTCAGTGTCTGCATTGACACTCCCGGCGGCTGGAACAAGCCTCATAAATTCTCCCTTGATCTGTCAAAGATCGGAGATTGGCCCACCCATCAAAGGTTCAGACAGGCCAAAGCCGGCCGGGTGGCTTTTAATGCTCAACAACTCAAGGAACATTTGAATGCATATCTTTCAAATGCGTCACTGGATGCTGACGAACGCGTCAAATTCATTAAAGACGAAGTAACCTACGTGGATGGCAGCGCCGGCAGGCGTACCGGTGAATACCTGGCATCACTGTTATAAATTGAGAAAATAGTCAAACGACCTGATTTATAATCAGGTTTATAGGATTTCAAATCGATGAAAACACTCATTGCTGGCTTTGGATCAATTGGAAGAAGACATCTTAACAATCTGCGCGCCCTGGGCGAAACAGATTTTGTATTACTGCGTTCCCATCATTCCACCCTGCCGGAAGATGATATAAAAGGCTTGCCAGTCGAGACTACGATTGAAGCTGCCTTAGCCCACAAGCCGCAAGCTGTGGTGATTGCCAATCCTTCATCCCTACATTTGGAGGTGGCCATTCCGGCTGCCAAAGCGGGCTGCTCCATTTTGATGGAAAAACCGGTCTCGCACAGCATGGACAGAATTGATGAACTGCAGTCTGCCTTGAAACAGGGCGGCGGTCAGTTGCTCGTTGGGTACCAGTTCCGCTTTCATCCCGGGTTGCGCCAAATCAAAGCCTGGCTGGATGACGGCGCTATCGGACGCCCGGTATCAAGCCGTGCCCACTGGGGTGAATACATGCCGGGTTGGCATCCCTGGGAAGATTATCGAAAAAGTTATGCAGCCCGCGCTGACCTTGGCGGTGGGGTGGTTAACACACTCTGCCATCCCCTCGATTACCAGCGTTGGCTTTTTGGTAAGGGCGAATCCCTTTTTGCAGAAACCTCGAGTTTTGCGCTTGGTCTTGAGGTCGAAGATACGGCTGAAATTGCACTTCAATTCAAAAACGGGGTGATCTCATCCACCCATGTGGATTACGTTCAACGCCCCGGACAGCATACCCTGCAGATCAATGGTACTCTGGGCACCATCACCTGGGATAATGCCACCGGAATCGCAAAATGCTATCGAGCTGAAACCGAGCAATGGCAGGAATCCACTTTACCTGAAGGCTTTGAGCGCAACTTCC
This sequence comes from uncultured Anaerolinea sp., assembly GCA_964597505.1. Lineage (GTDB taxonomy): Bacteria > Chloroflexota > Anaerolineae > Anaerolineales > Anaerolineaceae > UBA6107. The sequence continues at coordinate 54,432 of CAZQXI010000007.1, forward strand.
TCTTTATGGATGAGTTGCGCCATTTTCTCGAGGTTGTAAATAAGAAAGTTACCCCAATCTGCACCCTGGATGATGGTATTGCGGCCATAAAACTAACCGAAGCCATCCATCGCTCGGCCAGTTCGGGTCAAAAAATGCAGTTAAACTGAAGTTTGGAGGAATCGCATGACCATTTATGATAAATTTTCCATGGTTGGTAAAACAGCTTTGGTTACAGGCGGGGCCGGTTTGTTGGGCAAGGAATTCTGCCGCACATTGGCTGAAGCCGGTGCCACGGTTTACCTCGCAGATTTCAAAATGGAAATCATTGAAAAGGCACTGCCTTTGTTGAAGGAAGTCAGCGCATCAATCCGCCCGGTCGTGATCAACGTTATCGACCCGGTTTCAATTCAACAAGTCGTGGATCAGATCGTTAGTGAGACAGGCCGCTTGGACGTGGTGGTCAACAGTGCCGCTCTGGACCCCAAGGTTGATCCTGAACATCCCCAGGTGATGAATAATGCCTTTGAAGACTATCCTCTCAACTTTTGGGAAGACGGCTTGTCTGTCAATTTGACCGGACCCTTCCTTGTTTCACAGGCAGCCGTGCGTCAGATGGTCAAACAGGGCAGTGGATCGATCATCAACCTTTGCTCCACATACGGTCTGGTAGGGCCTGATCAAAGGATCTATGAAGGTGTTGGCAAGCAGTTAACTTATAAACCGGTCTTTTATTCGGTCACCAAGGCAGGTATCTTGGGTTTCACCCGTTACCTGGCTGCCTACTATGCCAACACAAAGATCCGCATTAATGCCTTGACCCCCGGGGGGGTTGAGAACAACAACGATGAACAGTTTGTCAAGAATTATTCCTCGCATGCGATATTGGGCAGGATGGCGCACCGCGATGAGATGAGCGGCGCCTTGCTCTTTTTGGCCTCGGATGCTTCATCCTACATGACCGGGTCCAACCTGGTGGTGGATGGAGGATGGACCGCATGGTAAAGCAGCTCGAGGTTTTGGCGGTCATCCCGGCCCGCGGCGGCTCAAAGGGCATCCCGCGTAAAAACATCAGAGATTTTGCCGGCTATCCGTTGATTGCCTACAGTATTGCGGCAGCCACACAATCCAAACTGGTGACCCGCACCATTGTCTCTACGGATGATGAGGAGATCGCGGCTGTGGCCAGGCAGTATGGAGCCGAAACGCCTTTTCTGCGGCCAGCCGAATTCGCCCAGGATAACACCACTGACCTGCCGGTTTTTCAGCATGTACTTTCCTGGCTGAAGGAACGCGAGGGTTACATCCCCGATGTGGTGGTTCAGCTTAGGCCCACTTCGCCGGTGCGCCCGCTTACCTGTGTGGATGACGCCGTCAACCTGCTGCTCTCACACCCCGATGCTGATTCCGTGCGTGGCGTGGTTGAAGCGGATCAATGCCCCTACAAAATGTGGTTGATCGATTCCACCAGCGGCACCATGAGCCCGCTGCTTGGCGTTGAAGGTATTCCAGAAGCATATAATGCACCGCGTCAAAAATTGCCCAAGGCTTTCTGGCAGATCGGACATATTGACGCCATTCGTCCGCGCGCAATTGTTGAGCAGAATTCCATGAGCGGCAAGGTGATCATGCCTCTCATAATGGATCCGCGTTTTACCGTGGATCTGGATAACCTGCGCGACTGGCATCAGGGAGAACAATTGGTTAAGGAAGGCGGTCTGCAAATGGTTGACCCTGCCAATCAGCGCCGTTCAATGCCCTCAAAGGTTTCATTGTTGGTCATGGATTTTGATGGTGTGCTGACCGACAACCGGGTTTGGGTGAACGATAAAGGCGAAGAAAGCATCGCAGCCAATCGCAGCGACAGTCTTGGTCTTTCCATTCTTAAAGAAAAAACCGGCATCGAGTGTCTGGTGATCTCAAAGGAACGCAATAAAGTGGTTGAAGCGCGCTGCCGAAAAATGCAGGTGCCGTTCATACAAGCCGTCGATGACAAGGCAGCCGCTCTCTCTCAGGTCATCGCTGAAAAAGGGCTTGAACCATCAGAAGTCATTTTTATGGGCAACGACACCAATGATTTGCCTTGCTTTCCGATTGCTGGCTACACGGTGGCGCCTGCGGATGCCCATCCTGCGGTGGCCCGTCAGGCCGATCTGGTGTTGACATTAAACGGCGGACATGGCGCCGTCAGGGAACTTTGTGATATTTTATTGTCTCGGTTACAATAGCATTTCCTGTTGGTGTGAATTATCTACGGCAAGCGTTTTAGTGCATGACCTGCATCAATTGAATGTTCGACGGAATTGACCATAGACAAGTAATCAAATGATAAAGTAGCTGCGATTTGATCTTTAGCAGTATTGGTATTCAAAATCATCTCTATTTAGGAGAACTTCATGACTCGAGAAATTCGCATAGGTAACAAGATGGTGGGTGACGGACATCCAGCCTACATCATTGCCGAAGCTGGTATTAACCACAATGGAGACATTGAAAACGCAAAAAAGTTAATTGATGCCGCCAAACATGCCGGCGTGGATGCCGTAAAGTTCCAAAAACGCACACCTGAATTATGTGTGCCCCCCGAACAACGTAACCAGATGCGTGAAACCCCCTGGGGTTACATCTCATATTTGGAATATCGTTATAAGACTGAGTTTGGTGTAGAAGAATATAAAGAAATTGACCGCTATAGCAAAGAGGTGGGCATCGACTGGTTTGTCTCAGTTTGGGATGAAGAAGCGGTTGATTTTATGGAACAATTCAACCCCATTTGCTACAAGATTCCATCCGCTTCATTAACCGATCACAAACTGCTTAAACATCTGCGTGCAACTGGTCGGCCTCTGATTCTCTCCACTGGGATGTCCACCCAGGATCAGATCATTGAGGCGATAAAAGTGATCGGCGAGGACAATTTGGCCATCACACACGCCACCAGTGCCTATCCTTGCGATCCTCATGAATTGAATTTGCGTATGATCGGAACCTTGCGTAATTTATTTAACTGTCCCATTGGCTATTCAGGTCATGAGGTTGGTTTGGTGACTTCTGCCGTGGCTGTGGGGCTGGGTGCTTGCATCATTGAACGCCATATTACGCTGGACCGTGCCATGTGGGGTTCTGATCAAGCCGCCTCCGTTGAGCCATCCGGTTTTGAAAGACTGGTGAAGTACATCCGTGTGACTGAAGCAGCCGTGGGTGATGGTGTTAAAAAGGTTTATGAAAGCGAATTACCTTCACAGAAAAAATTGCGCAGGGTATAAAGCTTGGCGTTCAAACTTGCGGTTCGTTTAAAAAATGGAATTCGTCAGCGTTGGGTGCATTATCAAGGCAGCCGGCGCTGGATGGATTTATCGCACCAGGTCAACATCCTTGCATTGGATAATTCCCAACAACCTGTCGTGTTTTTCAATGCTTCCACCCGATTGGGTGGGGTGAGCCAGAATGCAGCTTATTCCAGGCTAACCAGCCTGGGATTGCGCGCTCAGGGCATCCCCGTGATCCATTTTGTCTGTCAAGCGGGCATCCAGCGCTGCACTTTAGGCAGCAACCGTGATAATTTTGATCAGGTTCCTCCCTGCGCACAATGCATCAAGCAAAGTCAGGCGCTTTTCTCAGGTGATAAAACCTGGTATTTTGAGTATGAGACTGATGACTCGCTTGATTTTGCGCTGGAGTCTCTCAATGTCGCCAGGTGTTCAGAATTTACCTGGCATGACCTTCCATTAGGATTTTGGGCAGTAAATTCCTTGCGCTGGGTGCTGCGCCGTTATACCCTCAAAGAAGACGGATTGACGCGCGCATTTATGGTTTCATTCATTCAGTCAGCATGGAATGTGTACAAACAGTTCACCCGCCTGGTCGAAGAAACCAATCCGCAGGCAGTCGTTGTGTTTAATGGTATGTTCTTTCCTGAAGCTGCGGTCAGGCAGGTTTGCCTTGAACGCAACATCCGTGTCATCACTCATGAAGTGGGTATTCAACCCTTCTCGGCGTTTTATACCGATGGTGAAGCCACAGCCTATCCCATGCACATTGCGGATGATTTTCAATTATCAGGCGACATGAATGCACGCCTGGATGAATACCTGGGCAACCGCTTCAGCGGAAATTTCACCATGGCCGGTATCAAATTTTGGCCTGAAATGCAGCAGTTGGATCCCGAACTGGCAAGCCGAATCGCCCTTTACAAAAAGATCGTACCCATTTTTACCAACGTGATCTTTGATACCAGTCAGGTGCATGCCAATACCCTATTTAGGGATATGTTCCAATGGCTTGAAAGTATTTATCAAACCATATTGGACCATCCGGAAGTGTTGTTTATCCTGCGCGCCCACCCTGACGAGGGACGCAAAGGCAAGGAAAGTCGAGAAAGCGTGGCAGACTGGGTGAAAAACCGCGGACTGTTGCGTCTGGCCAACATTGTTTTTATTGATTCAAACCAATTTGTCAGTTCCTATGAACTGATCCGCCGTTCTCATCTGGTGATGAACTACAACTCCACCATCGGGCTTGAAGCCACATTAATGGGCCGGCCAGTGCTGACCGCCGGCAAGGCGCGTTATACCCAGATTCCAACCACTTTCTTCCCTGCTTCGAAGTCAGAATACATGACTTTACTTGAAAAATTCCTCAAAAACGATGAAATTGACGTTCCCGAAGAATTTATGCATAACGCCCGCCGTTTCTTGTATGCCCAGCTTTATTTGACGTCGCTTCCTTTTGGTGAATATCTTAAAGAAGACGGCGTTTGGAAGGGATATGTCACGCTCAGGGATTTCGAACCCAAGGCGCTACTCCCTGAAAACTCCGAAACGATCCAAATTCTGACAGATGGCATCCTGCATGGGAAGGATTTTCTGCGTGCATTATGACCGCCACACCCGTTTGTTCAATCATCATCCGTGCTTATAACGAAGAAAAGCATATCCGGCGGCTGCTCACCGGCATTGCAGAACAGACGGTTAAAAACGTCCAAGTCATTCTCGTGGATTCCGGTTCGACTGACCGCACCATAGAAGAAACTTCCGGTTTTGAAGTGGAAGTGGTGAGCATACCACCCCAGGAATTTACTTTTGGACATTCGCTCAATGTGGGCATAGAACATGCCCGTGCTGACCTGGTGGTGATGGCCAGTGCTCACGTGTATCCGGTTTACCCGGATTGGTTGGAAACGCTCTTGGCGCCTTTCAAAGAAAAAAATGTTGCCCTGACTTACGGTAAGCAGCGTGGTGCGGAGACTTCTCATTTTTCTGAACAACAGATTTTTCGTACCTGGTATCCGGAACACTCTGTTTCGCAGCAACCTTTTCCATTTTGTAACAATGCCAATGCAGCCATCCGGCGCTCTCTTTGGCAGAATCATTCATATGACGAAAGTCTGCCCGGGCTTGAGGACCTGGCTTGGGCCAAGTGGGCTCAAGAGAACGGTTCCTCCATTCACTATGTTGCAGAAGCGGAAGTCATCCATGTGCATAATGAATCCACATCAGGCATCTTCAATCGCTATCGACGTGAAGGGATGGCCTTTAAGCAGATCTATCCTGAAGAGAAATTTACCCGGCGTGAATTGATCAAGTTATTTGCCCAAAACGTGGTCAGTGATGGACGCGAGGCCGCCAAGGGAAAACGATTTTTTTCGACCATTGGCACCATCATTCGTTTCCGCTGGCTCCAGTTTTATGGCACCTACCAGGGATACAAGCATTCCGGGCCTTTAACCTGGCAGTTAAAAAAAGCATTTTATTATCCAGGAAATCCGGCTCAGCATAAAACCCAGGTACGGAAAGTGCAGCCAATTCAGTATAATTAGCGTTGAATACTGGAAGGATTGCGAGTGAAGATTACAATCGAATTCACCGGCATAACAAAATCGATCGCAAACGCTTCGACGGTTGAGTTCACAGTGCCGCAGGGATTTACCTACCGCGATTTGGTGAAGATGCTGGCTGTAAAGTATCCGGCCATGATCGGATTGATCATTGACCCAGATGGAAAGAACTTTTTAAGCTCGAATATGTTTGTGATCAACGGCGATTTGGAGTTCCCAGCCATGATTCTTGATCATTCACCCTCGGATGGGGAGCATATTTCTTTGATGTCGGTCATCACCGGCGGATAATGGAAATACCCTGAACTGAGTTTTTGGAGTAAACCATGCAAAAAAAAATAACAGCTCTTGTGCCCATGCGGCACCATTCGCAGCGTGTACCCGGTAAAAATTTCAGGCCACTGGATGGTCGTCCGCTGTATGCACATATTTTGACGACGCTGCAATCCGTATCAGAGATAGACCATATTCTGGTGGATACTGACAGCGCCGAGATCATTGAGGGCATCAAACAAAGCTTTCCGGGTGTCCAATGTGTCTCCCGTCCCGAAAATCTCAGGGCAGACGATATTCCAATGAATGAGATTCTTATGTATGACACCAGCTTGGTTGAATCAGAATTCTTCCTTCAAACACATTCCACCAATCCTTTGTTGAAAGCCGACACCATTTCAAGAGCCATACGGACACTTTTATCGCAGTATCCTGCTTATGACTCGCTTTTTTCTGTCACCCGTTTTCAATCACGTTTTTGGGACGGATTAGGCAGAGCTGTTAATCACAACCCCAATATTTTGCTGCAAACCCAGGATTTGCCCCCAATTTATGAAGAAAACTCATGCCTCTATCTTTTTACGCGTGAAACCCTTTCATTAAAAAGAAACCGGTTGGGAGACCGTCCTTTTCTCTTTGAAATTGATGCGGATGAAGCCTGGGATATTGATGAAGAAATTGATTTCAAATTGGTGGACCTGCTGATTCAAGCGCGCAAAACCAGCCAGGGATTGGAGCGGGTTTGAATCGTAAACTGATCATCCTCATTCAAGTTGTTCTGGTGGCGGCGACTCTGGCCGGCAGCATCTATGTCTCTGTCACCCCCGCCAACAGTCTTTTGAACTGGTATAACGTGGATGATGCTTTCTTTTATTACAAGGTTGCCCAAAATGTGCTTGCCGGGCACGGGTTTACTTTTGACCAGATCAATTTATCCAATGGCTTCCATCCGCTATGGATGGTGGTATGCCTGTGTGTTTTTTGGCTTTCAGAATTTAATTTATTATTGCCTTTACGCGTTTTGGTAATTGTTAGCGGTTTATTCAATGCGGCCACCTCTCTGATCCTGTTTCGGTTTCTTAAGCGTTACATACATATAGGTGCAGCATTTGCTACCGCGTTTATCTGGGGGTTATACCCAAGTATTTACAATGTTTCCACCGTTTTAGGCATGGAATCATCAATTAGTATCTTTTTTATTGTTTTGTTATTATCTAAAGCAGTTGATTTGCTTAATCGTGAAGAACAAGATCCTTATCGAAGACGCGACCTGATCCTTTTGGGCGTCCTTGGCGGGTTGACCATCTTTGCGAGGTTGGATAATGTATTTTTGGTGGCAGTCATCGGTGTATTCTTGTTATTAAAGATCAAGAAAATTCCCGCAACTGTTATTTTTGATTTATTGGCAATTTCTGTTTCCATCTTCGCGGCATGGATACTTCGTCTGGGATCAGAAGGTGTGCTTGCCAACAAATTAAGCATTTATCCGATGTTGATGTTAAGTCTGGTAATAAAACCGATTTCACTTTATTTCGCGGGTTCTTATTTGAGCAAAAAGCCATTGGGTAAAATGCAAATGGTTTTGCGGATCGGTTTGGCCTGGGCGGTTGCCTTTGTTATAGAATATGCCACTCTTTTTGTAATGTTCAAATTTAAACTTACAACCATTTTTTCCAATTCGATTGTTTTGGCGGATGCCCTCATAGGGTTTGTGTTGGTCGCTGTTGTTCACCTGTTATTGTTTAGGACGACTGTTAATTCCGTATTCACTCCGATAGCGACTTTTTGGAACTGGACCAAGTCACATTGGAAACAGATATTGCAAGACGGCATATCTTATGGCGGACCTATCGCGATTTTGTTGGGTAGTTACATGATCTTTAACAAGATTACTTTTGGATCTTTTTCGCCAGTGAGCGGGCAGATTAAGCATTGGTGGAGCACCATGCCCAATACTGTTTATGCTCGAGCCGGCAATTTGTTGGATACCCTGGGGTTGGGTACAGGTGGTGGCAGCGGGCCGTGGTCTTTGCTCACCTCAAAGATCTATCAAGCAGCAGAATTTGTTACCAAACCATTTGCATCGATGGATATTAATACTCCATTTGTGGTATTTTGTGCCATAGTCGTCATATTATTTTTGCTGCTAATGAAAGCCCAAGATGGCAAGTTGGCCCGAAAGTTCTTTGACATGATGCTTCCGGCTATGCTGATTGGCTGCATCATTCAGATAACTTATTATTTTGCCACGGGTTACACACATACACGCGGATGGTACTGGATGGCTGAAATGATGACCATCATACTAAGCGGAAGCCTGGTACTGGACGGGTTTTTTTCTTGGCTGGATCAAACAAAATTTAGAATTAAGCCGTCACTGGTGCTGACGATTTTAGCAATCATAATTCTGAGTACAAACCATGTTAAATTCATTACCCGAATTGCTCCCATGGTCATACCCGAAGAAAAAAAAGCAGCTTACCTAGCTGAAGTCGTTGAAGTGGAGTCTCTTACCCAACCTGGTTCCAAGATCGGCATGACAGGCGGTGGATTGATGGCATATTTCATTCATGATCGCACCATCGTGAATCTTGATGGCTTGATCAACAGCGTGGAATATTTTAATGCCATGAAATCTGGCAAAGCCACCCAATTTCTGGATGCAATTCCTTTAAACTATGTATTTGGTAAACCTTACATGCTCCTTGAATCTGATCCTTACGGTAGTTTTCTTAAGAATCGGTTGGAAGAAATTGGATACATTCGTGGAAACGAAGGGTTCACACTTTTTAAATATCGCATCCTTCAATGATTTAATTTTTATCATTGCCCGGTATAATTGATAGGCTTTGTAATCGAGGATCTATAATGACACAAGTATTAATGTCCGCCCCATATATGATTCCATTTTTGGATCGTTTCCGTCCCGTTTTTGAACATTACGGAATCCAGTTGTTAACCCCTAACGTAAACGAGCGTCTTGAAGAGACGGAATTGCTGTCGCTGGCAGGTCAATTTGATGGTACCATCTGCGGCGACGATAGGTATACCCGCAAGGTGCTTGAGAAATGTGCTCCACGCTTGAAAGTGGTTTCAAAATGGGGTACCGGTATTGACTCAATAGATCAGACAGCCTGCGAAGAGTTTGGCATCCGTTTGATGAACACCCCCAATGCTTTTACTTTGCCTGTTGCAGACAGTGTGCTCGGCTATATTTTAGCTTTTGCCCGCCAGCAGATCTGGATGGATAAAGCCGTCAAGGGCGGGGTGTGGAAGAAGATCCCCGGCCGTTCTTTATCTGAATGCACCCTTGGCGTGATCGGCGTCGGCAATGTCGGTAAGGCCGTTCTGCGGCGTGCTAGTGCTTTCGGTATGACCCTGTTGGGCAATGATATCCAGCCTATTGCGCGTGATTTTCTGATCGAGAATAAAGTAAGTTCTGTTCCTCTTGAACAGTTATTGGCAGAAGCAGATTTTGTCAGTGTCAACTGTGATTTGAACCCCACTTCTTTTCATTTGATCAATCGTGAAACACTCGGCCGTATGAAATCTACGGCGGTATTGATCAATACTGCCCGCGGTCCCATCGTGGATGAAAAAGCCCTGGTGGAAGCCCTGGAAGAAAAGGTAATTGGCGGAGCTGCCATGGATGTCTTTGAGCATGAGCCACTGCCTGATAACTCCCCGCTAAAGAAAATGGATAATGTTCTGCTTGCCCCTCATAATTCAAATTCCAGTCCAAGCGCCTGGGAAGCCGTACATTGGAATACCATCAGAAATCTGCTGCTTGGATTAAATATTAACCCTGAAGATCTTTCTAAATGGCAAACATCTGTCTGAAAGGATGAACACGTATGAAAGACTATAAACGAGTTGTATTAATTACCGGCAGCGCAGGTGGAATTGGCCGTGCCACAGTTCACCACTTTGCCAATCAGGGGTGGATAGTGATTGGTGTGGATTGTAATGATTTTGGCGATAGCTTTCCATCTGACGGCTTGTTTATTAAAGCCGACATCTCGGTTGCCAGTCAATTTGCGGTTCTTTATGACAAGCTTAAACAGTTCACCAGTTCCTTGAATGCGGTGGTGAATAATGCGGCCATCCAGGTTTCAAAGCCATTGGTTGAGACCACTGTCGAGGAATGGGACAAGGTGATTGCCACCAATTTGCGCCCTGTCTTTGTGGGCGCCAGGTACGCACATCCGCTGTTATGCACGGCTGGTGGCGGAGCGATCGTCAATGTCTCATCCGTCCATGCCATCCAGACTTCAGCCAATATCGCTGCTTACGCGGCTAGCAAAGGCGGCATATTAGCCTTAACACGTGCGATGGCCATCGAATTTGCACCCAACAATATCCGCGTCAACGCGGTCCTGCCAGGCGCCGTGGATACACCCATGCTGCGCGGCGGTTTTGAGCGTGGCGTCAATTCCGGCGGTTCGATCTCTGAACGGTTGGATAACTTGGCCCGCAGAACTGTCAACGGCCGTATTGGTACCGCGGATGAAATTGCCCACGCCATTTATTTCCTTGCCGATAATACACAATCTTCCTTCATGACAGGGCAAGCCCTGGTGGTGGATGGCGGAGCGACTGCCAGATTGAGCACCGAGTAAATTAATGAAAAAAGCCATTCTGCGCATACTCCCCGAACCCGCTGCCAATTTTCTACGCAATACCAAAGACGGAATAACCACAGCGCTTGAATCACCCAATGCCTATTTGCATCCCTGGCGGCAGGACTCCATTCAAAAGCTGCAGGCTCTGAGGAATTCACATCTTGGCGAACAATGTGTCATCATCGGCAACGGTCCCAGCTTGCGCGACACTGATCTCTTGAAACTGCGCAATGTCTTTACATTCGGCATGAACCGTTTTTACCTGGCTTTTCCTGAAATGGGATTTGCCACTTCCTGTTTGTTGTCAGTCAATAACCTCGTGATCGAACAGTGTGCCGAAGATTTTCGTGCATTATCGATCCCCACCTTTGTCGCCTGGCGCAGCCGCAACTGGATCAGCCCGGCAGCCAATTTGCATTACCTGTACACTTCATACCTGCTGCCGCGTTTCAACGGCAATGCCGCAGGCCGGTTGTGGGAAGGTGCCACGGTCACGTTTGTGGCCATGCAGCTTGCCTATTACATGGGTTTCAAGCAGGTTGTTTTGATCGGAGTGGATCACAGCTTTACTTCAAAGGGTACGCCTAATAGCACGGTGGTTTCCACCGGTGATGACCCGAACCACTTTAATCCTGCCTATTTTGGCAAGGGATTCAGGTGGCAGCTGCCTGACCTCGAAACCTCTGAATTGGCCTATTGCATGGCGCGTGATGCCTACAAACAAGACGGCCGTGAGATTTTGGATGCAACAGTTGGTGGTAAATTGACCGTTTTCCCCAAAGTGAATTACGATTCTCTATTCTAATGTCTGACACTCCTCTTGTTACCATCGTAACCCCTTCATTCAACCAGGCGCGCTTTCTTGAACAAACCATGCGCTCGGTATTGGATCAGGACTATCCCAATATTGAATACATGGTGGTGGATGGCGGTTCGACGGATGGCAGTGTGGACCTGATCCAAAAGTACTCAAAGCGTTTAAAGTGGTGGGTTTCTGAAAAAGACGGCGGTCAGGCAGAAGCCATTAATAAAGGTTTTACCCGAGCTAGCGGCGAGATCATCGCCTGGATCAATTCTGATGATTATTACATGCCAGGTGCGATTGCGGAGGCGGTAAAGACCCTTTGTGAGCACCCAGATGTGGGCATGGTGTATGGTAAAGTCCGGGTGGTGGATGAGACAGAAAAGGTGCTCAATCAGCTTGCTTATGGTGATTGGAGTCTTTCCGATTTGATGTCTTTTCGCATAATCGGGCAGCCGGCGGTTTTCATACGCCGTAAGGTACTTGAAAAAACCGGATATCTCGACCAGTCTTATCATCTTCTGCTTGATCATCAGCTCTGGATACGATTGGCAAGAGAGGGCGGCATGCTTTATGTTCCCTCGCTGTGGGCGTCCGCGCATTATCATGAAGATTGCAAAAACCTGGCCATGGCCTCCAGTTTTGGTGCTGAAGCCAGGCGGATAGTACAATGGATTCAATCTTCCGAACAGTACCGTGAGCTCTTTCAGCAAAACCGCAAGCGTATTCTGGCAGGCGCTGAAAGGTTGAACGCTTTCTATTTGTTGGACGCCAAAGAATATTCGGCAGCGTTTCGTGCGTATTGGAAGGCATTCTGGTTAAACCCTGCCACGGTCAAACCGGAATGGTATCGCATGATTTATGCTTTTTTTGCGCCACTTGGGCTGGAAGGTCTTAGAAAGCGTTTTATACAACATCGACATAACAAATTAAATTGATCCACTTTGAGGCAGTGAATGAATGAAAATCATTTTTCTGATACGGTGCTTTTTTTGCCGAATAAGAAAAAAACAGTCTTTATTTTATTGGTGGTCTTTTTGTTGGCCGGTATTGGCATCCGGTTAATTGATTTTACAGACCTTCCAACTGATTTCGCTGCATCCCGGCAATTCCATTCTTTGCTGCTGGCACGCTCATATTATTACCAGATGGATTCACCTGATACGCTTTCAATGCCTCAAGAATTGCGCACTTTTGCCATTGATAAGGCAAAAGCTGAACCGATCGTAGAACCACCCATTTTGGAGCATCTTGTCGCCATTACTTACCGGGTGATTGGGCATGAGTATATTTTTGTAGGCAGGATTTATTCGATCCTGTTTTGGGTAATCGGTGGAATACCCATCTTCCTGCTTGCACGCAGACTCCTTTCAATCAACGGCGCTTTTGCAGTATTGGCATATTACCTTTTTGAACATTTTGGGGTGCTTGCCAGTCGAAGTTTTCAACCTGACTCCATGATGATCATGTTCCTGTTATGGGCCCTTTATTTTCAGGTGCGCTGGTCTCAAGAAGATACCTTAAAAAACGCCATATTTGCTGGTATCTTCACCGGCCTAGCAATTCTGGTAAAAGCGCCAATGGTGTTTTTTGCCGGGCTTCCATTTGCTTTTATCATCCTTCAAAAAGGATTCAAGGTCTGGGTCAAAAACGGCCGCATTTATCTCATGGCAGTTCTGGCAATTGCTCCTGCGCTAATTTATAACCTGATCAGTGCCACGGTGGGTGGTAATGCAGGCGCCATCTTTGGAGGAAGATTTTATCCGCAGCTTTACACTCAATTAACCTGGTATTTGCAGTGGTTGACAACCATCAAGGCCGTAGCGGGTCAAGTTCCTCTGGTCATTGGGTTGCTGGCATTCTTTCTGATCAAGGATGCAAGAACCAGAGTCCTCTATGCCGGTCTTTGGATTGGCTATGTCTTGTATGGTTTTACTTTTGCCTACCATATCTACTCTCACAACTATTATCAATTACCGCTTATCGTCATCCTAGCAATTGGCTTTGGTGTTGGATTATCCTATGTGTTCAAGTTACTTGAAGACAATAATCCACAGCGGGTTGCCCGGATTGCCATAATACTTATATTCATTTTTTCAATCGGAATGAGTGCCCAGCGCATCCGTAGTTATCTGAATCAATCTGATTTTCGGGCTGATGCAGCCTTTTTTACGAATTTGGGAAACATCGTCGGACATGATGTTTCAGTGATAGCACTAACTCAGGATAATGGGTACCCGTTAAATTATTGGAGTTATTTAGGGCCATCGTTATGGCCAACCCTCGCTGATCGCGATCTAAAAAACATTGTCGGTGCCTCTGATCCAGGGTTCCAGCAGCTATTTAAAGAATTGACGGTTGGCAAAGAAGTCTTCTTGGTAACCGTGCCTGAGGAGTTTGATAAGCAGGCAGATCTTAAGGATTATCTTTTGAATAATTATCCCAATCAACAAGGGGAGGGTTATTATATCTTTGACCTTGCCCACCCTTTGAATGCAGTCAATTAGGACGCGATGAATAAGCAGCCGCTTGTTTCGATCATAACTCCCTCCTACAATCAGGGAAAATTCCTGGAAGATACCATTCTCTCGGTATTGGATCAGGATTACGAGAATATCGAGTACATTATCGTGGATGGCGGTTCCAGCGACAACACCCTTGAGATCATTCAAAAATATCAATCCCGACTGGCTTGGTGGGTCTCAGAACCCGACAAGGGGCAGACAGATGCCATCAACAAGGGGTTCAACCGCGCCAACGGCGAGATCGTGGCCTGGTTAAATTCGGACGATGTCTATACCCCAGGTGCAATTCGCGAAGCAGTGAAATTTTTGGTGGAAAACCCGCAAATTGGATTGGTCTATGGCGAGCTGGATTTTATTGACGAGCACGGACGGGTCATCGGCAAGTTCAATGCTGCTCAGACAGACCTCCCCAGGCTGCGCCGCGGTTTTGTCCATATTCCCCAACCCTCGGCGTTCTTCAGGGCGGATCTGTGGAAAAAGGTCGGTCCGCTGGACCCCAGCTTTTTCTTCGCCATGGACTACGACCTGTGGACGCGTTTGGCAGCCAATTCTGAAATAAAGTATCTTCCCGGCAAAACCTGGGCGCAGTTCCGCTTGCACACCGACGGAAAAACGGTCACCTCTGACGACCGCTGCTGGCCCGAGATGCTCAGAGTGCATTACCGTGATGGCGGAAAACCCTGGGCGCCGATCGTGATGAAATATTGGCTGAGAAAACTCGCCGCGCCTTTCTTAAATTGGAACCGCCGCCGGATGTTTAAGTCGTAATCATTTTGGAAATTATAAAATCCCCCGCAGATTTTAATCTGCGGGGGATTACTTTTCTATTTACCTAAATCACTCCCAGCTTTTTGCCAACCTTCTTGAAGGCTTCTAGCCCTTCTTCAAGATCAGTTGGGGAGTGGGCGGCAGAGAGCATCACCCTGATGCGGGCTTTGCCCTTTGGTACTGTGGGGAAACCCAACGGCATGGCAAAGACATTTTCATCAAAAAGGTCGCGGCTGAACTGTTGAGCAAGGGGAGCTTCACCGAGCATTACCGGGGTGATGGGGGTGGCGCTGTTGCCAGTATCAAACCCCATTTCTTTCATCACTTTTTTGAACAAGTTGCCGTTTTGCCAGAGCTTATCCACAAGTTCGGTGGATTCCTCGAGCAGATCAACGGCGGCGATGCATGCGGCTACATCTGCAGGGGTGGCCGCGGATGAGAACAGGAAGGGTCTGCCGCGTTGGCGCATCCAGTCAATGATGGCGCTGTTGCCAGCAATGACGCCACCCATTACGCCAAAGGCTTTCGAAAAGGTTCCCACCTCGACATCCACCTTGCCGTGCAGGCCGAAATGGTCCACAATGCCGCGCCCACCGCGCCCGACCACGCCTTCGCCGTGTGCATCATCCACCATCAGCATGACATCATGCTGGCTGGTGATCTCGTAAATTTTATCGAGCGGTGCCAGGTCGCCATCCATGCTGAAGACACCGTCGGTCACACACAACGCCCGCCGATATGTGCCCTTGTTTTCGCGGATCACGCGGTCAAGGTCGGCAGCATCAGCATGTTTGTATTTCTCGATGCGTGCACCAGAAAGGCGGCAGCCGTCAATGATGCTGGCATGGTTGAGTTCATCTGTGAAAAGCACATCTTCTTTATTGACCAATGCGGGGATGGCAGCCAGGTTGGCTGCGAAGCCGGATTGCATGGTGATGGCAGCTTCAACGCCTTTGAAACTGGCCATCCTTTTTTCAAGTTCAAGGTGCAGGTCCATGGTGCCGGCTATTGAGCGAACAGCACCGGGACCGACGCCGTAACGGTCAATGGCGGCTTTGGCAGCCTCCACCATCCTGGGATGGTTGGCCAGACCCAAATAGTTATTCGAACAGAAATTGAGAACCTTCTTACCGTCCACCTGCAACCAGGCGCTCTGGGGCGAACTCAGCGTGCGGATGCGGTTGAATAATCCACCCTCTTTTAGCGTATCGAGCTCGTTCTGGATCCAGTCCAATCGTTTGTTCATCATCACCTCGGAGGAATTGTTGCCCGGGTGTGGATCAACCCGGGATAAGAAAATTATACTTCCAGATGAATCTCAGTGAGCAGCCCAAGTTCAAGTAATGCCGCTTTGATGACTTTAATCCCGACCGGGTTGATCAGGGCGGTGGTGGGTGAGAGCTGCTCGAGCACGAATTTGGCTGTTTGGGGCGATGCGGTCAGCTGCTGCAGCACTTCCGCGGAATGGGTGCGCAGCAGTGTTCCAGTGGTCACTTCCTCCACTTTACCGTTCTTTTCCCATTGTTCGGCCAGCAATGCCAGACTTTTGGGCAGGGGGGACTTCAGATTTTTTTCAAGATATTGCTGTAATTGACCGGGTTTTAAACCGTTCTTTTGCGCCAGTTTCAGCGAGGAAGGGCTGATCTCGTAACAGGTTTCTTGTGAGGTCAGCGAGCGGATCTCGCAAAACCGCGCAATCTGGTAACGCAAGGGGCGTGATGCGCCCACCGGGATGGTAAAGGATAAATCTGCAGATATTTTGATGGTTGTCTCTTTTGTGGATTCCGGTGCACCTTTTTCTTTTTTAAGAAGTGAAAAGAAAGCCGGTGTCAGCTTGAAGGCGGTGTCTGATTTCTCTTTACCCCGTCCAAGGTCGGTCATCCCAAGCCAATGGAGCGGACCGTTGATCAGGTAGCGGATCAAAGTGCCGTCCACTTCATCCCAATGTTCGAACCCGCGCAGAAACAGGCTGCTTTCAGCCTTGCGGATAAACCACAGGTCGTATTCCCCGCTGGAGCGCTGAAAATCGGGCTGAAGGGCCTTAACAGCCTCTATAAGGGCCGTCAGACTGTACCAATCCCCTGGAGTGAGGCTGCGCAGCATTTCGACGATAAACTGCCTTGGCTTGAGAGGATCATTGAACCAGTCGCCCTCAAAGACCAGATCGGGCATGTTGCGCAGATCATTGATCTCGGTTGAATTCATCCATGCGGCCGCCCAATCGGCCAGGATTGCGGAACGCTCCTGTTGAAAGAAACGCGGCAGAGCCTCCGGTTCAAGCTCGCCGTCGGCGTTGATCAACCCGCTGGCAGCGGCCATGCGAGTGATGAAGGATTCGGGTTCCGCCCAGCTTTTCGCTATGCTCTCGGGGAGACTGCGACCCATACGGCGGGCGGCAAGCCAATCGGTGAGGTGGTCGATCATGCGTCCGTCTGCCGGGGCGAGGACTTTAAGCGTCTTGGCATCCACTTTTTGGATGGCAAGCGCCGAAAGCAGTTTTTCATTCGGACCGTTGTCGGGGATCAATTCGTCGGGGATAAACACATACTCACGCGGTTCGGGGGGGAGGTTGAGAAAAGCGCGACCGATCAAGCCCCGGTACCACAGTGTTTCTGCTGTCGAAATGGGATGCTGCTCAGGCTCCTCCCGTTCACGGCGGGCAGGACCGAATTCACGCACCTCGCCATATTTACGGATGAAATGAGCCCAGGTGATCTTCTGCGGATTGCGCAGCACATCATCCCAACATGCTTTGGCGGCTTCAGGCAGGCTCGCCAGCACTTCAGCAGTCAACGATGCATCCTGCATGGCCTTGTAGAGCGCTTCAACCGATGCTGCCTGGTCCAGGTTGGAGGAATCCACACTCCAAAAGGAGGAGATCCTTTCGAGCATATCCAGGTCGTAGGCTTGAAGCATCTTTTTCAGTGAAGGCATGGTTGTCTCTTTGTATTAGGCTACTCGCATTATACTAAATCCAGGTGGGGAGGATGGGAAACCCGATTATCTGGGTTGTAGATGATGATTGTAATGCCCATACCTTTTTAAGATGATTTGTTTTTGTTTTGAAATTAATCCGGAAACAAAGAAAACGAATCCGTAACAAATACAAAAAGGTTGAACAATAATGATTTACGACGATTTGTTTTGATTTGTAATTATGCACGAATATTTTTATATTACCAGTAAATATTTAAGATAATTGTGGAATCATTAATAATATTGGATTCTTCAGTGTAGCCTATTATAGAATATATATTCTAAATTAAGTATAAACCCTTTGTCAAGTCTTGAGGGAATCTTATAAGCAAGACCCCCGCGGTTTGATTAGTGAGATTTTGTCCATCCATTAAAAACCGTGGGGGTCTTTAATGACCAACTTGAAATCACATATAGTTCACCCCCAGATATTGGGGATTACATGCAAATCCCCGGTATTGAGTGCAAATATAATGGATTGAGTGCTGAGCCCTGATATACCATTCTTGATTTGACGCGTTAATGTCATACAAGTATAATTTTTAAGTTCGTCTCTCCATTAGAAGGACCATATGGCCTTAAAAGGCAATTTAAGCGATTTCTCAATAATCCAATTATTGAACCTGATCAACCTGGCAAAAAAGACCGGGGCGCTTTATATTAACTCAAGCACCAGGTCAGCCAAACTGATCTTTCGCGAAGGCAAGCTGGTTTATGCCACCGCAGGCACGGATGCGGTTCCCCTGATCAAGATCATGGCGCGCTCCAAGCTCATTCCCAGTTCGATGGCAGCTTCATTATCTGAACGCTATAAAAACCTCAACGATATGGAATTGGGTATCTCGCTGATCAATTCAGGCTACCTGACCCAGGACCAAATATTCACCGGTATTGCCGGCTTTTTCAAAGATATTCTGCGCGGGCTGTTCACGCTCACCGAAGGGCTCTTCCATTTTGAAGCGGATGAAACACCGCCGGCCACCGCAATCCCCATGCGCATGGCGCTTGAGGATATTATTATCGAGGGGGCACGCCAGGCGAACGAACACGAAGATCTCAAAAATGAGATCCCCAGCCTCGAGATTGCTCTAAAATTTGCCGAACGGCCGGGCATCAACATCCGTGATATCAACCTCAACGCTGAAGAATGGCGTGTGGTGTCATACGTCAACGCCAGGAACTCCGTCAAGCAAATCGCTGCAGCTGCAAAATTGAGTGATTTCCAAATCCGCAAGGTCGTCTATAATCTATTACAGGCCGGTTTGGTTGAGATGGTTCGCCTCAACGTTCCGGCGGTTACGGCACCTCCCCGTGTGATACCCGCCAGGGATCCGATCGAACAGAGATCTTTGGTGAATCGCGTCATAGATCGCATCAAGACCATCTAGGCAAGGATTAGCCGCATGCAGACTCAAACCGTAAAAATAGTGGTGACAGGCCCCTTCAATGCAGGCAAGACCGAACTGATCCGTTCGGTCAGCGAGATTGAGGTGGTGAACACCGAAAAAAAGGTCACCAGCGAGTCTGAGAAAGTCAAGAATTCGACCACCGTCGCCATGGATTTCGGCCGTATCACCGTGGATAACGACCTGGTGCTCTTTTTATTCGGCACCCCCGGTCAGAAGCGTTTTGATTTCATGTGGGAGATCCTTTCAGAGGGCATGCTTGGATTCATTGTACTGGTGGACAGCACCCGCCCAGAAACCTTTAGAGAAGCGCGCGGCATCCTTGAAACCTTCAGAGCCTATGCGCCCACCCCCTACATAGTAGTAGCCAACAAACAAGATCTGGCAGACGCCTGGTCATTGGAAGATATCCGTGTGGCGCTGCGGCTTGATCCCGCCATTAAACTGCTGCCCTGTGTGGCGAAAAAGAAAAGTTCAGTTAAAACCGTCTTGCTGGAACTGCTCTACGCCATTTTGGAAGAAATCGATTCAGCCAAATCATAACCGAATGAGGATTGCCAATTTATGAAGCCAACTGCTGTTGTCTCCAATTCTGCTTTCATCGAACATGGTCTTACTGAAATCTTTGGACAGGAATTCTTCGGCGATCAGCCGGAAAAAAGCACTGCACAATCGACTTTGATGAATTTAAGAGAATCCGCTTTTCGAAACCTGGGACAACCCGAAACACGCGGCATGTATGTTCGTGCCGGCCGGGCGGCTTTCTACTATTGGATGCGCCAATATTCCAAAAGCCTGGGCTGGCTTGAGGTGGAGTTCCGCCTGCTGCCTGCACCGGCGCGGATTAAACGCGCCCTCACAGACGCACTGCTGTGGTTTGAAGCGGAGAATTTTCTCAAGGGCGAACTGACCTCCACGGAGAGTTCATGGCAGATCTCGGTCACCGGTCTGGTGGGGGATGGAGTAAAGATTGAATGTAACACCTTCTGTGGCATGATCCAGGAGCTGGCCTGCTGGGCGGGCGCCGGCAAATTCTATCCCGCGCGAGAGATCGAGTGCCAGGCGGATGGATCAGGGAGCTGCCTCTTTGAGATCAGTAAACTACCGGCTGGATAAATCCGTCAAAATTGTGGGCTTAATTCCCCCACAAATTCAAAAAAATCTGGTAAAATTAGCGTCGCTTTCTGACCCAAAGCAAGCACCAAAAATGCCGAGATAGCTCAGTTGGTAGAGCACACGACTGAAAATTGTGGGGTCACCAGTCCGATCCTGGTTCTCGGCACACAATACACTCTCCGTAAGGGGAGTGTATTTTTTTTTGCAAAAGCCCTCATCTTCGGGTATGATTACCCAACTTGCCCCTTTTGGAGCTGTCAAGATGAAACAAAATCGTATCATTAGTATTCTTTTCTTTATCATCGTGGGGGTGCTGGTGGTGTTGGCTGTAATTGGGTCAATACGGCAGCCTGCTGCGGATAAAGATTCACCCCAAGAAGTTCTGCCAACCATAGATGTGGCTGGCAGTGTTGAGCAAACACTGCAGGCGTTTCAATTGGCTACAGAGCAATCCCGGCCAACCGAAACACCAGTGATGCCGACCAGCACAGTTTCGCCGCCAACATCCACCCCGGTGGTCGTGCCTGCCGAATTCTATATTACAGATTTCCTTGGCCATAAACAGTACTACTCCATCGGTTGCGAGGCTTCTGCTGCCGTTGATCTGGCCGGTTATTACGATATTCCCATCTTGCAATATGATTTTCAAATGGCGCTGCCCAAATCGGATAATCCGGACCTCGGTTTTGTGGGAGATGTGAACAGTCCATGGGGGCAAGTTCCGCCTTACGCGTACGGGGTGCATGCGGACCCTGTGGTGCAAGTGTTAAATCAATATGGGCTATCCGTTGAAGGCGGCAAAGGGTACACCCTGGAATATCTCAAAGAAAAACTGGCCCAATCCAAACCGGTTATCGTTTGGGTGATCGGCAAAATGGTTTACAGCGAACCGGTGGTCTATACCGACAAGGCAGGCAATACTTCCATTGTTGCACCTTATGAACATGTGGTAATACTCACCGGCTATAACGAAACGAGCGTACGTTATGTCAGCAACGGCAACTGGGCGGATGTTGAATACTCCATTTTTCTGAATTCATGGGGTGTCTTGGGCAATATGGCGGTGATGCCCAAATAGGGTCAATATGAATGCTGATTACTTCGAACGGGATGCATTAATGATCGGCGGATTGGCGCGAAAGACCCTTATCGACGGGGTTTCAGGCACGGTATTGGGGTCCACCTCGAAAGGGCTGTTTTTGACTTCCGAGCAAAGGATCCTGTTTATCACCAGCGCGGATTATAGAAGTCCTTTTAATATCCAGGTTTTTTCGCTCACTAATATTTCGGATAAAATCAGCGCCGGCGACGGCTGGACCTATCAAGCGGAGCACCTGCTGTTTACTGACAAAGGTATTCGCATAGCCACTCTAGGTTCAGAAATATGGCAGCCCTCATTGCCGCCAAAAATTGAGACAGACAAGCAAGAGCAGCAACGCCGCATTCATGCTCTTTTTCAAAGGATTGCTTTGCTCGACCCATTAAAGGGCTGGCTCTTTTTAGCCACCAAGCCTGACGTTGCTCCCGGGTCTGAATCTTCAATCATTCAGGAAATGACAGGCCGTTTTCTAACCAGTGTATCTAAAACCGACCTCGACGGGGCAATCGAAGCGGGGAAATCCATTCTGGGGCGCGGAGGTGGGTTGACACCCTCTGGTGACGATTGGATCAGCGGATTCTTGCTATATCATGCCCGCACGGGAAATCCCAGTGCGTTCATCCGCGAATTGGGGCAGACGCTGACCGAGATGGCCTTTAAAAGCACCACCATGATCTCAGCCAACCGCATAGAAGCAGCCTGCCAGGGATGGTCTGAAGAGCTATTTCTTGAGGTGGTTGATTCATTACTGGTGACAGATGCCCAACTCAGCAACCTGACAGTTGAACGGTTGGTGAACTTCGGCCATTCTTCAGGCGTGGATACCTGTGTGGGGATCGGTGCGGCACTTAAAGAGGTGGGGTAAAGAATTAACTTAAAAGCTTCATGATTTAGGAATCAACACAGCAAGAGGGAAATCCATGAACTTATTCCGATCTTTGACCAACCGATCTTATGCTCTTTTGTGGGGCGGGCAAACCATCTCACGTTTGGGTGACAGTTTGTTCAGCATCACCCTGGCGTGGTGGATCCTTGAGAAAACAGGGTCCGCGGTGGCTATGGGTAAAATGCTCATTTTTTCAACAATCCCCATGCTATTGTTCCTGCTCATAGGCGGGGTAGTCACGGACCGATTTAAATCGCTGAATGTGATGTTGATTGCTGATAGTGTTTTAGCGTTTATTGTTTTGGTGATCACCATTCTTGCTTATACCGATCTACTTCAAATTTGGCACATCTATGTTGGCAAGATATTTTTTGGATTGGTGGAAGCCTTTTTTCAACCGGCCTATGTGGCTGCGGTTCCAGAAATTGTGCCCAAAGATCAATTGCCAAGTGCCAATTCATTAACCAACCTCAGTCAAAGAGGCGCCGGCATTTTCGGTCCGGCGATTGGTGCAGCCATCGTGGCCTTTGGCGGAACTTCATTGGCTTTTGGACTCAACAGTCTGTCATTTGTGATTTCTGCAATTTGTATTTTGAGTATCATAATCGAGCGCAGGAAAAACCAACAAATGGTTTTTTCTTCGACAATTATTGTAGAAAAACAGGCAGATCCGATTAAAACTCAATCAAAATTGAAAACGGTATTTATTGATTTGAAAGAAGGCTATCAGGTCGTCATTTCCTCTGCCTGGTTGTGGATCACCA
The DNA here is from genome assembly GCA_964597505.1 of uncultured Anaerolinea sp. Classification (GTDB taxonomy): domain Bacteria; phylum Chloroflexota; class Anaerolineae; order Anaerolineales; family Anaerolineaceae; genus UBA6107. Next base: position 77,484 of record CAZQXI010000007.1, read on the forward strand.
TCCTTATATTTGGATTGATCAACGCCACCAGTACACCCGTTTCAGTCTCGCTACCTGTGTTGACCAAAATCAACCTACATAGTGATGTTCAAACATTGGGGTTATTTACTTCTTCTGCCGCCATCGGGTTTGTGCTGGGATCCATTGTGATGGGCAATTTCAAACGGCTGCGCCGGCGTGGATTGCAGGCTTACTTAGCGACTGGCATGTATGGTCTGATGATCCTTTCATTTGGGTTGATCAGGAATATTCCGCTATTGATCGTGGTCTCATTTTTTGAGGGCGCCTTGATGGCCTTGTTTGGCCTGATCTGGACAAACTCGCTGCAGGAACTGGTGCCGCATCATCTATTGGGCAGGGTGGCATCCATTGATGCATTGGGGTCGTTTATCTTGCTGCCCATCGGTTACGGCATCAGCGGCTGGGCTACGGATCTGATCGGCGCACCCTCCGTGTTCGTGATCGGTGGCGCTTTGACTGCCCTGCTGGCTTTGCTCGGTCTGCTGCATCCGGCTGTCAGGCATTTGGATTAAAAAAAGTTCCAATGTTCTGATGAGCGATATGTTAATTATTGGGGGATGGTGGGTCAACGCTCCAATTCAAATGATTAATTGATGAAATAGAGAGTGGAGCCTTGACACCACCCTACGAGTTACTGGATAAAAAAACCGGTTTCTGTGAAGAAACCGGTTTTTTTGTTATTGCAAAAAAACTAGACGTTGACACCTTCGGGAACGGTGAAGTTCTCGTTGGCTTTGCGGACGGAATCGGGGACGTTGAAGTCCAACTCGGCGCCGCCGGCCATCTGTTTCACGTAATCCTTGATCAGTTGATCCCAGTAAGTCTTGGTGACATAGTAAACACGGGCGCCGCCAAGTTCATGCTGTACTTCTGGCCAGGGGTAAGAAGGCTGAGCCATACCGAGACCCCAGCGCATCCAGCCATTGTAGGATTCGTAGGTAGCCCACCATTCTGTGTTCTTGATCATTTCGAAAGCATAGTAAGCCTTGGCGTAATACATGACTGCGCCAATGCGTCCGCCGCGATCCAAAGCCACGGTGTGGAGGCTGATGTTGACTTTTTCATTCATGACACGGCCATTGGCGAAACCAGCCCAAACGCCGTCAACCAAACCAACCAGGGTATAAGGATCTTTGAGGCGATGGCGGTACCATCCGAGGATTTCAGAATAGACACGGGCGCCAACGATATCATAAAAGTCGTGATCGACTTTCATGATGCGTTCCATGTATTCCATCATCTTGGGTGCTTCATCCAGGCGTGCTTCACGGATAAAGAGGGTGCGGCCGTCTTTTAATTTGACAGTGGCGCCCGGGAAGGGGGGCAGTTTCATGGCGGGACCCTGAAGCATGGCTTCAACGTCACGTACATCTATTTGCAGGGTTTCAATACTTGCTTTTTCGGGAAGATCGAATTTCATTTTTTCTCCTTTACCAGATATATTGTTTCGACAATCTTATGCCAGATTGGCATTCTATGCCCAAGGGGCATTCTATGCCAGATTGGCATTTGTCAACTTATTGAGGCTTTCAACATGCTTGATATCGTATACATCACCGAATTTGGTCTTTGGCATGCTTTCAGCTTTTTTCATTACTTCGTCATATTCCTTATCTTCCATGAAGGCCACTGCACGGCCGATGGAAGCTTCACCGTCCACGAAACGCCAGGGGAAGAAGCCAACCTGTAAGCGGCGGTTCAGAACAAGGTCGATCATGCCGCCAAAGCATTCGGCGTGGATGATCTGTTTGGGGAAGAGGTCAATGTGCATCAATTGATATTTTTCGTCGGTGAAGTATTCTTCAAGGGTCAAACCGAATTTTTTCTTGAAAACGTATTCAGCCTGTTTGGCCTGACGGGGCATCCAAGTGCGGATGATGGTGTTCATGGGATGATCTGCAGAGCCGCAGTCAACTGCGATCCAGCGCAGTTTCATCTTCTTGGCCCAATCGGCAAATTCCTGATCGGGACCCGGGTGTTTGACCATATAGCGGATCTCATCGGCGGTGGGTTGGTCCCAACCGAAGTGGTGATAACCGGTGTGGATGACCAAAATATCGCCTTCTTTGACTTCCACGCGGTCGGTGATCATCTTGCTGGTGTAAATGTCATAGTCACCGCAGACATCGCTCAGGTCAACGATGGCGGCATCATGAACCAGGTAATCCAGGGGCAGTTGAGCCATATCACGGCCCGGGGTGAAGAAATGGATTTCTCCATCCAGATGTGTGCCAAGGTGATTGGAGTGGGTCAAAATTTGTCCGTTGGCGCCATTTGGTGCTAAACGCTTGAAATACTTTACTTGTAAAGGTTCATAAGTCGGCCAGGCCGGAGTACCAATTCCTAACGGGATGGTGAGATCAAGAAGTTTCATTTTTTTCTCCTTTTTGTTTGTACGATATCCTACATCAACTGGAGAATTCTCCAGATGGAAGAACCTACATAACACCTGCGATCACGGCCAGCACAACACCACCGGCGATGACGCTTCCCAACTGACCTGCTGCATTTGCACCCATGGCATGCATGAGCAAATGATTCTCAGAATCATATTCCTGTCCAAATCGTTGGACGATACGGGCAGACATCGGGAATGCACTGATGCCGGCTGCGCCGATCAACGGATTGAATTTTTTACCTGAGATCAGGTACATCAATTTACCAAGCATAACACCACCAGCTGTATCGAGCACGAAAGCCAAGAGGCCCATGCCGAGGATCAACAGGGTGGTCGGTTTGATGAAGGCAACGCCTTCCATGGTGGCACCGATGACCAAACCAAGGAAGAGGGTGGTCAAATTGGCCAACTCATTCTGGGCAGCGTCATTTAGACGATCTACAACGCCACTTTCGCGGATCAGGTTACCGAACATGAGAGAAGCAATCAACGGTGAGGCTTTGGGGGCGATCAATGAAACCACCACGGTTACCACGATCGGGAATAAAATTCTGACCGTTTTGGATACTTCTTTGATGGAGTACGGCATGCGGGTGGTTTTTTCTGCCTTGGTCGTCAACAACCGCATTACAGGGGGTTGAATGATGGGAACCAGAGACATGTAGCTATAAGCGCAGACTGTGATCGGGCCAAGCAGGTGAGGAGCCAATTTTGAAGACACGTAGATAGCGGTCGGTCCGTCAATGGCGCCGATGATGCCGATGGAGGCGGCTTCTTTAAGGGTGAAACCGAGGGTCTGGGCAAGCAGCAAGGTGGCGAAGATGCCAAACTGTCCGGCAGCGCCCAACAAGGCCATCTTGGGGTTCTCAAGCAGAGGACCGAAGTCTGTCATGGCGCCAATGGCGATGAAGACGAAGAGCGGGAACAATTCCGTGGCAATGCCTGCTTCATAGAGGGTTTTTAACCATCCGCCGGCTTCAGTGGCTCCGGTGAGAGGCAGGTTGCAGAGGATGGCTCCAAAACCAATCGGCAGCAGAAGAGATGGTTCGTATTCTTTCTTGATTGCCAGCATGATCAACACGCCGCCTACGGCAATCATCAGAATATTCTGCCATTGCAGCATTTTGAAGGCATCTAACAGGATCAGCAGTTTTGATAAGTCCATATCAGCCTCAGGCGAAACGGATGATGACAGCACCGTAAGGCACACGTTGTCCGTCAGATACTTCAACGCTGGCCACTACACCCTCGCGGTTTGAGCGGATGATGTTTTTCATTTTCATGGCTTCCAGAGCACAAATGGGTTGTTTGACTTCCACTTTGTCGCCTGGTTTTACGGCAATATCCATGATCACACCCGGCATGGGCGAAATGATCACATCGTTTGAAGCTGCGGCAATGACCACGGCCGGAGCAGCTGCTTGAGTTTTAGGTGCAGACACTTTAGCAACCGGGGCGGCGCTTTGAACGGAAGACTGGGGCATGGGAGCGCCTGAATCTTCGATCTCAACGTCATAAGATTTGCCGTTTACGCTCAAATTCATTGTGGTTCCAGAAATATCGTTGACTTCAACATCGTAAGATTTGCCATTAAGTGAAATTTGAAGTTTTTTACTCATTATTCAGACTCCTGAAGTGCAGGTTAATTTCGAGATGTTCGATATGGACCAGGGCCAGCCAGTAAGGTGGATCCCAATTGACCGGAACGGCGTGAGCGCAAGTATGCAGCAGCGGCAAGGACGGCAACCAGAGCTTCATCAGAATCGTCGCTCTCTTTTGAAGCTTCTGACATGACCGCAACAGGTTGTTCTGCAGCAGATTCTTCGGCTTCAGGTTTCGGGGGGAAGAGCTTCTGGAGAAGCACGATCACTCCGATAAAAACGCCAAGGGCTGAAAAGGTAACAATCAATCCGATAGCGCTTACCATTAGACCTGTTTGAATATTATCCATTTGCTATTTCTCCTAATAGGATCAGGTCTAGAGGGGCATGCAGCCGTGTTTCTTGGCTGGCATTTGGGTTTGTTTGTCACGCAGAAGTTCAAGGGCTGCAATCAAGCGAGGACGGGTTTCATGCGGGAAGATCACATCATCGACAAAACCGGCACCTGCAGCGATATAGGGATTGGAGAATTTTTCGCGGAATTCAGCAACCAGTTGTTTTCGAGCTTCAACGGGATCAGCTTTTTCAGCAATTTCTTTGCGATAGAGAATGGCGACTGCGCCTTCAGCACCCATAACGGCGATCTCGGCACCAGGCCAGGCAAACACCATATCAGAATGGATGTGCTTGCTGCTCATGACGATGTATGCTCCACCATAGCCCTTGCGGGTAACCACGGTGAGTTTTGGCACGGAGGCTTCGGAGAATGCGTAAACGATCTTCGCACCGTGGCGGATAATGCCATTGTGCTCTTGTGAAACACCGGGCAGGAAACCGGGTGAATCAGAGAAGGTCACGATGGGCACATTGAAAGCATCACAGAAACGAACAAAGCGAGCCATTTTATCTGCGGCATCAATATCGATGGCGCCAGCCATGAAAAGGGGTTGTTGGGCAACGATACCAACAGATTGACCGTGAAGGCGTGCAAAACCGATAATGCTGTTTTGGGCAAAATTGCTCATGATTTCCATGAAGGAACCCTGGTCGCAGACCCGGGTGATGATTTCTTTCATGTCATAGCCTTCAGAAGGATTGGAAGGAACGAGGGTATCCAATTCTTTATCCATGCGCCAGGGATCGTCGGTTACTTCGGCCATGGGAGCTGATTCTTTGTTATTGGCAGGAAGATAATCTAATAAGTCACGGACAGTTTGTAAAGCTTCTTTTTCGTTTTCTACAGCGAAATGAGCAACACCGCTGGTGGCAGCATGAGCCATGGCGCCGCCAAGGGTTTCAGTATCCACTTCTTCGTGGGTAACGGTCTTGATGACTTCGGGTCCGGTGATGAACATGTTGCTGATGCCTTTGGTCATCACGATGAAGTCGGTCAGGGCAGGAGAGTAAACAGCTCCACCGGCGCAGGGTCCCAAAATAACTGAAATCTGGGGAACAACACCTGAAGCCAGTGTATTGCGATAGAAGACTTCGCCGTAAGCATAGAGGCTGAAAATGCCTTCTTGGATACGGGCACCGCCGCCATCGTTGAGGCCGATGACAGGAACGCCGGCATCCATGGCAAGATCCATGATGCGGCAAACTTTTTGCCCAGCAACTTCGCCGAAGGATCCACCCATGATGGTGAAATCTTGGGCATAAACGCAGACACGGCGGCCGTTGATCTTGCCGAAACCAGCCACAATGCCGTCACCGGGCACTTTATCTTTATCCAGACCAAAATCGGTATGGCGGCTGGACATTAATCCATTGATCTCTTGAAAACTTCCTTCATCCAGCAGGGCATCGATGCGTTCGCGGGCAGTCAGCTTGCCTTTGCCGTGTTGTGCTTCGATCCTTTTTTCACCACCACCTAGTTTTGATTGGTTACGAAGTGCTTTAAGCTTGTTGTTGAATGCTTCGTGACCACCCTCTGATTCAGGTTTGTTTTGAGCCATTACTACCTCCGTGGATTTTAATTCATGCTTGTTCTGATTAATAGTGTACGGTTGGATGTCTGACATTTCAAGTGATACATATAGCATCATCGTTGGTTGATTGTCATGTAGATTAACTGATTTTTTGAATAATCAGTAATTACAGAAAAAAAACATCCTGGTGTTGAAAAAAACCGTGCCGGGTTGCTCCGGCACGGTTCAAGCTGCTGTTTACTTGACTAATCCCTTATCCAACATGGCCAGGTATATTTTCTCAGCCGAGTAGGGCGGGTTAGACAGGCGGATGCCGGTGGCATCATAGATGGCGTTTCCAAGTGCTGCAATGGTGGGAACCATTGGGTGTTCACCCACACCACGTGCACCCCATGGACCGTCATCTTGGGGAACTTCCACGAAGGGAGTATCCAACGGGAAATCCATGTCAGGAGCAGTGGCGATGCGGTAATCAACAAAACTTGGGTTGGTCATCACACCTTTGACCAGTTTGATCTCTTCAAACATGGCGGAGCTCAAGCCCTGGGCAAAACCGCCTTCAACCTGTGCTTTTACCAGTGCAGGGTTGATGGCTTTGCCTACATCAAAGGAGGCGGCACCCTTAAGCACGTAGATCGTGCCGGTGTTCTTGTCAATTTCGATGTCGAGACCTTCGCAGCCCACGGTGTAATGAACTACTGCGCGGGGACCCTGGCCGGTTTCTGCATCGAGATTGGTGACGTACTTGGGCATGAACGAACCGCGTCCAACGATCGGACCGCCCGTCCAACCTTCGTTATTCTCTTTCGGCATACCGTAGATCACGATATTTTCGAGTGAGGTTTCGCGTTCGCTCTTGTAAGAGACGACCACGCCGTTGATGATGTCGAGATCTTCAGTGCTTTCCTTCCAGGCTTCGGCTACGGTTTCGAGGATCTGTCGTCTGGCATCTTTGGCTGCCAAAACAACGGCGTTGCCCATACTCCAGGTGAGGCGGCTGGCAACGGTCTGCCATTCGTAGGGGCTGTATTGGGTGTCTACAGGTCCGGCGATGCGCACCTTTTCATAGGGCACACCCAGGGCCGCAGCGGCCATTTGAGCCATAACGGTGAAGGTACCCTGACCAATTTCCTGTCCGCCGAGGCCGACGGTGACGTTGCCGTCTTCAGCCATTTCAACCCAGGCGCTGGAGCCGGGATTGGGGGGCATGGCGGGGGCTTTCCACATGATGGCGATGCCTTTACCGCGTAAACGATCTGGAGAAGAGGGTTTTTCTTTCTCGTTAATCTTCAAAGATTTGGCAACATTATCGATGCATTCCTGGATGCCGTTTTTATGCATGATCATACCGGTTACCAGAACATCACCTTCGGTGACGCCGTTCTTCTTGAGGAAGGTAACTTTATCAATGCCGGCTTTTTCGGCCAGTTCATCAATGGCCTGATCCAAACCGGTGTGCAATTCGGACATGCCGAATCCGCGGTAGGCGCCGCCGATGGGATGGTTGGTATAGACACAGATACTGTCAGTTTCGACGTTCGGAATGTCATAAGGGCCGGAGCTGGAATAGCCGCCGGCGCGGGTGACGTTGGTGCCGTATTCGGTTGAAGCGCCGCCATCCCAGAACATCATGTTCTTGAGTGCCAGCAGGTTGCCGTCTTTATCGCAGCCGACTTTGACATGGATGGTGAGTCCCTGGCGAACGAAGTTGGTGTAGAACTCTTCTTCACGGGTGAGGATGAATTTGACCGGCCAGCCTTTGCATTTGGTGGCAAGCGCCACGGGGATGGCTTCCATGGTGACGCCGGCTTTAGAACCAAAACCGCCGCCCACCAATGGGGCGATCACGCGCAGGTCGCTTTGTGAAATATGCAGAGCATGAGCAATCAGGTTGCGCTGGGCGAATGGAGATTGTGAAGAAGCCCAAACGGTCACTTTGCCTTTTTCGTCCATTTGGGCGATGGCGATATGAGTTTCGATGGGCACATGCTGAATGTGCGGAATTTTGAATGAGCGCTCTACAATATATGCGCATTTTCCCCAAGCGGAGGCTACATCGCCCTTGCGGATCTTGAAGTGATTGGCGATATTGGTGTGGGCTTTGGGGAAGATAAAGTTGGGACAAACATACTTGTCGAGGTCGGGGTGAATTAATGGGGCTTTGTCTGAAGCGCCAAATTCGGCATCGAATACGGCTTCAAGTTCTTCGTATTCGACTTCGATCAATTCAACGGCTTTCATGGCCACTTCTTCACTGATGGCAGCAACGGCCGCAACCGGCTCGCCGATGAAGCGCACGCGGTCGGTGGCGAAAATGGTCTTATCTTGAAGGTAAAGACCAATGCGATTCGGGAAGTCTTTTCCGGTGACGACAACTTTTACACCAGGTAGGGCTTCGGCTTTGCTGGTATCAATCTTTTTGATCAAGGCATGCGGATACGGACTTCGTTTGGCGCGGGCATATAACAGCTTGTTGCCAAATTGAAAGTCATCTGTATAGATCGCAGTACCGGTTACTTTTTCGTAAACATCATTACGCGGTAAACTCGCGCCGATGGGGCTGATAACTTGTTCTCTTGATTTTGCGTTTGCCATAATTGGCTCCTTGGATGATTTCGCCTATCCTGAATCTGATCGACTTGGGGGCCTATTTGGCCGCCATCTTGATGGCATCCACGATGCGCACATAACCTGTGCAGCGGCATAAGTTGCCAACGATGGCTGATCTGATCTCAGTGTCTGTGGGATTGGGGTTGCGTTTGAGCAGGGCGGTGGCAGAAATCAACATGCCCGGCGTGCAGAATCCACACTGAACACCACCAGCTTGAATGATGGTATCTTGTAATTTTGACAGTTTGCCAGCCTTGGCCAATCCTTCAACAGTGGTGATGTTGGCGCCTTCACATTCAGCCGCAAGAACCATGCAACTGTTCACAGGTTCACCGTTCATCAACACGGTACAAGCTCCGCATTCACCGGCTGAACAACCGTTCTTGGTGCCGGTCAATGAAAGTTTCTCACGAATCATCTGGAGCAGGGTCATATTTTGGGGAACATCCACCGTTTCGACCATATCATTGACGGTGAGGGTGATGGTTTTCAAAGTCATTATTACCTCCTGAACAGGATCAAACAGCCCTAAAGCTATTTGCTGAGTTTCGTCCAGACTTCTGTGAGCGCTTCACGAGTCAGGTTCTTTACCATTTGTTTGCGATAACGAGCTGATCCGCGCACATCATCAATGGGAGTCACAGAATCCATGGTTGCGACGGCTGCTTCATCAATCAATTCAGCGGTGATCTTTTTACTGGAGAGAACACCTTCAGCCTTGAATGATTCAAATGGAACTGGTGCAACGGAAGCCAGTGCAATACGGAACCGATAACCTGAAGCACTTTCAGTGGTCGGGTAACCTAATACGGCAACGCCCACAATGGAGAGATCTCCGATACGGTTGCGGCCAAGTTTTTTATAGGTACCAACCAAACCCTTGGGGGGAAGGGGTAGTTGAACGGCAGTCACGACATCACCGGGTTTCAAAACGGTGCGTCCGGGTGCCAGGAAGAAACTATTAAGAGGTACATCGCGGACGCCATCCACGCCGTGGACTTTTAAGACGCCATCGAGGATCATGCAAGTTCCGATGGTATCGCCGGCTGGTGAGGCGTTGCAAATATTACCAATAATGGTGGCTCGGTTGCGCAACTGATAGCTGGCAACAGAATTGGCGGCTTCAGCCAGGTTGGGGTAATGTTTGATGACATCAGGATGGTTAGCCACCTGATTCATGGTAATTGCAGCCCCAATGGTTAAACCATTTTTGGGATCAAAAGACAACTCTTTGGTTCCTTCCAATCCTTTAATATCAACTAGGTAATCCAGTTTTAAAATCCCGTCACGAAGGCGGACAAAACTATCTGTTCCACCTGAAAAGGGTTTTGCCACACCTGCGTTTTCAGCAAGGAATTTACTTGCTTCTTGCAGGGTTGCGGGTTTTACATACTGTAATTCTGGTAGTCCTGGATGCGGATTAATCATAGTATGTCCTGTCTTTGAGTTTGCGGGTTTCCAGTCTTGAGGCTGGATGGAATGCTAAAATTTTTATCTAGGTTAAAAATGGTCAATCAGTTTTGATTGAGGGTTTGGGAAGATTTGTTGCGGGTTTTGTCAGCCGACCTCCTATATTTCTGGATTCCATCAAAACATGAAGTTTGAGATTATCTAAAGTGTTCTGATTATTGAACAATACCGCATAAGTGATGATAGCATGAATAAATTATCAATTCAAGAAAGTTATTTCAGTTGTCAGACAAAAGGGGATAAATGTAATAGTTCTACTGGTAGTCACAGGTTAAAAGGTGAGCGTGGTTTGATCAAAGGCGTGATAGGCTTTGATTCGGTTGCGGCCAGCTTCTTTTGCATGGTAAAGGGCAGAATCTGCATTTTTGAACAACTCATCAATGGTGGTAATTTCTTTGTCAGCCAAAGCCACACCTGCACTGATCGATAATTGAATATCCTGACCTAAAATTTGAATGGTGTGTTCGCTGATACTCTGTTGAAGCCTGGTTGCTGCGTGAAGTGTTGATTCTTCATCACTTTCAGGCAACAAGATCACAAACTCATCACCACCCCAGCGTGCAATGACATCTATTTCACGCGTATTTTTAATGCAGAACCTTGAAATTTCCTGCAAGGCAAGATCACCAGCGGCGTGGCCGTAGGTATCATTGATTCTTTTCAAATGATCCATATCCAGCAAGATCATCCCAATTGGGTGGTGATACCTGCGGCTTCTAATGAGTTCGGTGTTCGCGATCTGCAGGAAGCCACGCCGGTTGAGGACGCCGGTTAATTCATCGCGGATGGCGCGATCTTCAAGGATCCTTAATAATCTTGACCGCTCAATGGCGTTGCTAATAATGTTTGCAAATTGCTGCAACATTGCAATATTTTCCATATCCCAGGAGTGTTCTTCGGTGACGGCATCAAACCCTACGAACCCAACCAGTTCCAGATTGACCCACATTGGAAAGTTAGCCAGAGATTGAATTCCATGGGTTTGAAAGATCTTTTTCTCGGCTGATGCAGAGGCTGGCAAATCTTTTACCCGACTGATGATCAGTGGGTCACAGGTGATTTGTTCAATAAACCAGTGGAAATTTTGAATGGGAAGATTTTGTAGATCACGAATTTTCGGTGAGATACCTTCTCTGCACCATTCGTGAGTATTGCTCATCGTCTTTGATTTTGGATCAATTCTGAAAACATAAGTGCGATCCACGTTTTCAAATTGGCCGATGTGTTTCAAAACCGAGTTGATCTCGTTGTCGATATCTTCATTATCAACATTAATAAAGCGTGTAGAAATGTTGGTGAGCATTTCTTCGAAACGTGAACGGACACTCCGTTTTTCTTCAGATTTCTTTCTCTCAGTGATGTCGTGTATTATGCCAAAAGTACCGGTAAAATTGCGATCTAAGTCAAATTGAGGCCGGGCAAAAATTTGAACAAAACGATGCTCACCATCCTGCCTGACGATTTCAAGTTCAAAGGTATTGGATTCACCGGCTTTCAAGTTGACAATTTGTTGATTGATGAACTCTTGTGAATCAGGCTTAATGAAATTATTGAGTTTCGTTTTTTCGAGAGTGCCTTTTGTGAAGCCGAAAATGGCATTGGCACTGTGATTGGCGAACATGAATTTGGTGTTTTGATCGATAATCACGATACCTTCACCCAGGTTATCCACCAGGTTTCTGTAGCGTTCTTCACTTGCCAATAATTCAGCTTCTGCTATTTTGCTTTTCGTAACATCAATCATCGAGACGATGACTTTGGATAAGGTCTTTTCATAACCTTCAACGACAGTCCACCGCAGGTTAACATGAATTGGCGTGCCATCCAGGGTCTTGTTAATGCCTTCCCATTCAAATTCGTTTTTTCCTTCAGCTATGTTTAATATTTCAGGAAGAAAATCTCTTGCAAAGCTGACATCCAAAATACGGTCCATTTTCTTAAAAAGTTCAGCCTTACTTTTTGCTTTTGTTAATTTCAAAGCCTGTTGGTTGACATCCAAAACTTTAATTAATGACACACAATGACCAATTTCTTCGGGATAGTCTTCGAAGAATTTGCCAAAGTCAGTAATGCCATTTTCTTTTTGTTTCTCAAGGTAAATCTTTACATTTGAAAAATCTTCTTCCCAGATGGATACCGGGGAATCTTCAAAAAGATAACGGTAACGGAATTCTGATTGCCGGCGTGCCTCTTCTACACGTTTTAGTTCAATTGCCTGGGCAATTTGAGTTGAGACGAATTCAAGAAAATCCGAGTCTTTTTGACCGAAGGAAATATCTTTTGAATAACTTTGAGTCGCCATAATGCCTATTACGACATCATTCACTATCAGAGGTACTCCCAACCAGCAATTTGAGTTTGCTCCAATTAATTCCACTTCGCCTGAAGATATTAATTGTTTAAAAACATCTTCTGTAGCCAAAAGTGGGCGACCCATTCGCATCACGTAATCTGAGAGGCCATGACCTGGTTCTATCGGTTCTGCAATTTCTTCATATTGATCTTTAAAAAAGGGAAAATGAAGTAAATTTGTTGACGCATCATATAAGGCAATATAGAAATTATCCACCGGCATAACCTCGCCCACAATCCTATGGATTGAAGAATATAATTCTTCAAGACTCGTGGCTGAGATCGTTGCTTGGGAAATTCGATAGATAGATTCTCTGATTTTTTCAGCATACTTTTTATCTGTGATATCTTCGAACATCTCAATTGAGAACTGCGGTTTACCTCCGGCGTCTTTAACTAATGAAGAGGTTACCCGCCCCCACAAATAGTGGCCGTCTTTATGAAGGGTGCGTTTTTCGATTGTGAATGATTCGATGGTTTCATTCCACAATTCAAAACGGTTTTTCTCAAATTGTTCAATATCATCGGGATGTGTCAGATGTAAAGTTGTAAATGTGGAATACTCTTTCTGGTGATACCCAAGCATCTGAAGGATGGCAGGGTTTCCTGAAATGTATTTGCCTTGACCATCTGAGATTGACATCCCCATTGAAGAGGTTTCGAAAATCTGCCTAAATTTTTGTTCACTTTCAAGCACTACTTTTGTTTTTCTTTTTACCTGTGATTGCAGGCTGCGATTCCATAAGATCAAGATTAAAAAGAATACCAGGCTGATGCCGCCGATGATCTCAAAGATTTGCAGGAATGATTGTGTATCAACCGTACTGCCATACCATTTGCGGTCAATTGCTGAATACTCTTCTTCAGTAAATCTGGAATATCCTTTTTCAATAAGACTCAGAAGAGCAGTATTCCCCTCCAACACGGCCCGCCTGAATTGACCGGTATAAAGTGGAACGGTTTGATTGAAATTTCGGCTAATTTTATACTTTTCAAGAAAATAATCAGCGGGTGGCTTATCCATGACAAAAACCACGACCTGATTATTGGCTGCTGCCTGAATTATCGCTTCATAACTTTCGTATTCAATCAGGTTGGTTATGCCATTTTTATATAAATAATCAATTGAAGCGTCGTTAGCCTTTACCGCCACAACAAAACCATTTAAGGAAGTCGTATCGACTATGCCCGAGATCTTATTATTAAAATAAATGGGAACTTCTATGTTTTGATAGGGTTCTGAAAAATCATAGATCTTTTCGCGGGATTCCGTCCAGAACATGGTGTCAATAACATCAAACTCACCGGCTTGCATTTGTTTTTGTGCATGAGACCAATCCATGCCGGTAATTTCGACTCTGTTACCGGTCTTTCTTTCCCACAATTTCCACCTATCAATCAATATCCCCTGTAAATTTCCTTTATCATCGAGGAAAGAAAAGGGAGGATAGTTGTTATCAATTACTATTTTAAGTGTGGATAATCCGCTGTTGGGAATGACAGGTTGTACTTGAGAGCAACCGGCAAGAACAAATCCAACAAGAAGCAACATTAACCCAAGCGGATATAAGCTACGCTTAACTATCCGCATTTGAAACGGCAATCTGAAAAATTTCTGTTTAATTATTTTCATCCTGTTTTAATGTTGCTATTGAACAATATTAACATTCAACAGCAATAGATACCATTAAGAGGCCATAAATTATCTATAAGATGAAATTAAAAAGTCATGTTCGAGCAAATTAATTGTTGAATGATAAGTTTATTAACAGATTTTCTCACCACTCCTGGATAAAAAAATATTGTTTTCTATCTTTAAGCACATGTTCTCAAAAAATCAATCAAGTACAATCCTTTTCAAATTATTAATTAAGGTGATCTCATGACTCTTGGAAAAATCGCGATTATTACAGACAGCACTAATAATTTGCCTGTGGAATTTATTGAAAAATATCAAATCAAGGTGGTGCCACTAACCTTAGTGATAGGAACCGAAACATTTTTGGATGGCGTTGACATTCGGCCAGAGGATTTTTATAAGCGATTATCCAGTGAGAAAAACCACCCCACCACTTCTCAACCAGCACCGGGTGATTTTCTAAAAGCTTATCAGACCGCAAAAGAAGAGGGCGCCGATCAAATAATCGTATTAACGATCAGCTCGGCGATGAGCGGCACCATTGAATCTGCAAGAATGGCTGCCAAGAATTTTGAACTTCCGGTGACGATCATTGATTCCAAATCCAATACCATGGGTCTTGGCTGGCAGGTTCTTGCTTGTGCACGAGCATGTGAGAACGGAGCCGGGGTAAGTGAAATAGTGGCCAAAGTCGATAATGTTCGCGAACACTTACACCTTCATGTTTTACTCGATACGCTTGAATATCTCTTTAAAGGAGGCAGGATAGCGGGTGCTGCAAAACTGGTAAATAATGTCTTAAAGATCAAACCACAAATCAGGGTAAATCATGCCACCGGTTCAGTAGAACCAGTGGATATTTCTCGTACGCGGGCAAAGGCAATTGAGGCCTTGTATGCTGCTTTTACGAAAAAACTTGATCTGACCAAACCATTGCGCATCGCCATATTGCATAATGATGCACTTGAAGATGCCAAGGCTTTGGCTGAGAAAGTAGTCGCTGAATTAAAACCTGTTGAGCTGATTATCGCTCTTACTTCACCGGTGTTGGGTGTTCATACCGGACCGCAAGCCATTGCTCTTGCGGGTTACAGCGAAAATTAGAAATCCTGGAATTTTTTAAGGAATAACTGAACCACTCGACTTGCCTTTTAATTTGGATTGATATATCATGAATTTACGTTGCGCCTTGCGGCGTGAATCATTTTTATTTCATCCCCAGAGGAGGAGAGAAGTGAAAAAGTTTCTTTTTGTTTTAGTTACAGTTCTTGTGTTGAGCACGTTGGTTTTAAGCGCTTGTGCCAAAGCAACACCTGTTCCAACTGAAGCGCCTGTAGTGACTGCTGCTCCTACAGAAGCTCCAACCCCCGAACCTACTGAGGTTCCTGTTGGAACCGCTGACAACCCATTGGTAATGGTATTCGTACCTTCTGCCACAACAGATGAGTTAGTCGCCGGTGGTGAAGCAGTTGCCGCAAAATTAAGTGAACTGACTGGCTATACCATTACTTCTTCTGTTCCCACCTCGTATGCAGCTGCTGTTGAGGCCATGGGTTCAGGAAATGCACAAATTGGTTGGTTGCCTCCGTTGGCTTATCTGTTGGCAAAAGAAAAAGGGTTTGCAGAGGTTGGTTTAATTACTTTGCGCAGTGGATCCAATCATTATGGTGTTCAGTTCTCAACCCATGTGGATATGTTGAAATCTGATGAAAACCCTGATGGATTTACAGCATATTTTGATCCCGAAACCAATGCCAATACTGGAACAGCCGAAGAAGCCTTGGCCCAGTTCAATGGTAAGAAACCCTGCTGGACTGATCCCCTTTCTGCTTCTGGCTACGTCATTCCTTCTGGCATGGTATTGGCAAATGTTGAAAAATTGAAAAGCGCCGCATTTGTGGTTGGACATCCGACAGTCATTACCGCACTTTATGCTGGTGTTAACAAGACAAACGTTCCGTATGTTGGCATGATCTGCGACTTCGGCGCCACCTATATCGATGCCCGAACTTCAAAAGGTCTTGCTGAAGATGTAATGGATAAGGTTGTCGTGGTATACCGCACCGACCCCATTATTCCGAATGACAATGTCTCGTTTGCTCCCACGCTGTCTGACGAAGTCAAGGCCAAACTTGTTCAAGGTTTATTGGACCTTGCTGGTTCAGAAGAAGGCGCTGCCTTGCTTAAAGGAATGGGTTATTCCATTGAAGGTCTTGAAGTTCAGGACGACACATTCTATGATGAATTCCGTGTCTATCTGCAAGCTTCCGGCTTGGATATCACCACGCTTGTAAAATAATCAAATCAATCCTAATGGGAGGGGAAGAATTTCTTCCCCTCCCATACTATTTCTTTTTAAGTGAGGTTCCGCGTGCTTAGAATTGATCATTTGACCAAGGTTTATCCAAATGGAACGCAGGCTTTAAAAGATGTTTCTTTTGAAGTAAAACAAGGTGAATTTCTGGTTGTTATTGGACTAAGCGGTTCAGGAAAATCTACACTACTAAGATGTATAAACCGATTGATCGATCCCACTGAGGGAACAATCATTTTTGATGGGGAAGATGTAACAGCAGCAAATCCACGGGATTTAAAGAAAATTCGTCGAAAAATTGGAATGGTTTTCCAGCAATTCAATCTGGTAAAACGTTCCAGCGTTTTGACGAACGTTCTTGCAGGTAGATTGGGGTATGTGAACACCTGGTCCAGCCTGTTAAGTATTTGGCCGGCATCAGAGAAAATGCGGGCCTTCAAAGCAATGGAACGGGTGGGTATTGTCGAAAAAGCTGGTTCACGGGCTGATGCGCTTTCAGGCGGTCAGCAGCAGAGGGTAGGCATTGCCAGGGCGTTAATGCAGGAACCGATCTTAATTCTGGCTGATGAGCCGGTGGCAAGTCTTGACCCGGTTCTTGCCCATACCATTCTGCAATACCTTGAGACTCTCAATAAACAAGATAATGTAACGGTGATCTGCAGTTTACATTTTCTTGATCTTGTTCATCGCTATGCGACCAGAGTGATCGCTTTAAAAGATGGAATCAAAGTTTTTGAAGGGTCACCTAATGAGATTGACAGGGCGAAATTTAAAGAAATTTATGGTGAAGAGGCACAAGAAGTTCGTGCTGCAACCTTAGAGTAGCAATGAAAAAAATCGACGAACGAACCCGTAAAATCATTACCGTTATCCTCTCCATCTTATTACCGGGATTGGGACAGGTTGTTGAAAAACAAGTCCGAAGAGGGATTGTTATTTTTCTTGCTGTCTTTACCGCAATTGGAACCGCAGCCTGGTATGGTGAACCAGCATGGTTCATCCTGCCCGGGTTAATCTGGATATGGAATATTTGGGACGCATGGAATTGTCCCAAAATGCGGGGGATCATACTTCCCGTGTTGTTCTGGCTGATCCTTGCATATGGCATTGGCAGTCAAGTGACAGAGTTCAGATTGTCAGCTTTGTTTGAGAATCCATCCAGAGTCTCTTCTATTCTGAAGCAAATGACAAAACTGGATTACGTTCAGTTAGAAACTGAAGTCAATAAAGCTTATGTAGAAATTCAAACACCATGTTCAGATGATCCATTTACTCCAGATCGCACCACTGATGGAAAGCACGTTTATGTTCTTGCTGAATGTGCCAATGTTGGCGATGCGATCACAGTCAAGGCAGAAGGTTTTTGGCCGAATTACCCCACTGTCTTTACCTGGTATAACCCGATCGGCAATGTGGGGATGAAACAAGAAACAACCACCGATGAGCAAGGCAATGCAGAAATAACCTGGATTGTTTTACCCTTTGTTCTCAATGAATCATCAGACCCAACCCTCCCATTAACCCATCAAATTCAAATTTCACAAACTGAAACTTTAGAAAAACGGGAAGTATCAGTTGTTGGTGGGTTCATTATTAAGGGCATGTACGAAACCCTAAGTTTGGCTTTCTTATCGACCATTTTGGGTGCGCTGCTGGCTCTGCCTATAGGCTTTTTAGCCGCACGCAACCTGATGAGCGGAAACATAGTCACCATGACCTTTTATGTGATCATCCGAACAATTTTGAACTTTGTTCGATCCATTGAAGCGCTGATCATGGCAATTATTTTCGTGGTTATCGTCGGGCTTGGACCTTTTGCAGGTATGTTAGCCATAACGATTCATACGATCGCAGCATTAGGTAAACTTTATTCAGAGGTTATCGAGGGGATAGATAAAGGTCCTATTGAGGCGATTCGATCAACTGGAGCGAACTGGCTGCAAATTGTGCGCTATGCAGTGATCCCCCAGGTTGTTCCGCCTTTCACCGCTCTGACGATCTACCGTTGGGATATCAACGTTCGATCATCCACGATCGTGGGGTTGGTGGGCGGCGGCGGTATTGGATTCTATTTGATCCAATGGATTCAATTGCAGGATTATAGTGCAGTAGGGTCGGTATTTGTCGCCATCGCCGTGGTTGTGCTCATTCTAGATTTCTTCAGTGCCCGCTTGCGTGAGAGGATCAAATAAACATGGAGAAGAAAAATAAATTCTTATTCATTCTTGGCAGATCCTTCACTGCTCTATTTCTATTAGGATTGATCGTCGTCAGTATCATCGTAACAAAACCGGATTTTGGAAAGCTCATTACTTCATTTTCAAAATCAAAAGATATTCTGACCCAATTAACTTCTCCAACGCTTTTCTCAAAAGATTCCACGGTTGAGATATTTAGTCAGCCGATCCCGATTCCTTGTGGAAGTGCTGAATTACCTGAGATTCCAGCCATCGGGGCACGTATTGCGATCGAACCGGCTTGCGCAAACGTCAAAGATAAAGTGTGGGTGAAGGGTTATGATCTTGCCAGGAACTCACAAGTTTCTCTGCGATACATCTTGCCAAGCGGAGATGAATTCAGTCTTGAAAACCTTGAAACCGACGAAAATGGCAGTTTTGCTGTTGAGATGACGATACGGCCGATTGCGGCAACCAAAGACGGAGTTCCTTCTCAATTTGCGGCTTTCGTGAGTACCCCCTCAGGCGTTTTTAAGCCTTCTCCAACATTGAAAGAGGTTTTCAATTCGATTTATGTCACTGTTTTCATGGCATTAATCGCGACCACCCTGGGCTCACTTATAGCGATTCCACTCTCATTTCTTGCAGCTTCAAATATTACAAGAAAGGGATTTGTTGGGAGTGCTGTCTATTATATTGTGCGAGGGTTTTTAAACCTTATCCGTTCATATGAAGCGATGGTCATGGCCACGGTTTTTGCCATGATTGTCGGCTTTGGCAGCCCTTTTGCAGGAGTTCTGGCACTATCTGTAGTTACAGCTGCCAGTTTGGGCAAAATGTTTTCAGAAGCCGTGGAAAGCATCGATCCGGGGCCTATTGAGGCCCTGACTGCCACAGGCGCAAACCGTTTTCAGGTTGTTTATTACGCGGTCATTCCGCAGATCATCCCTGATTATCTTTCTTTCATCATCTACCACTGGGATATCAATGTGCGTATTTCAACGGTGATCGGTTACGTGGGTGGTGGAGGAATTGGATACTTTCTACAGCAAAAGATCAATACCTTTGAATACTCCAAAGCCGGCACAGCCATTCTGGCGATCATCATCGTCGTATGGTTACTGGATTTCTTCAGTGCAGAAGTCAGAAAACGCCTTATATAAGATCTTGCAGCTTTTTTATTAAAAGCGGTAAATTAAATTTGATGGTTCAACCTGTAAAACAGCATGCCAATGTATTCCTTCATCACTTTGGCTACTTGTGACATATTGGAATATGAGGGGACCAGGTTGATCATGAACTCTTCAAAAGACGGATGCCAGGTTTTTTGCCAGGCAACCTCGGTAATGGTGTAATCGGTTGGCGCAGGCAAGACTGTACATCCTTGTTTTGTGAACAACTTTACCGACCTGGGCATGTGCATGGCCGAAGTCACCAGTATTACATTCTTGTAACCCGCTGCCTTGATCATTTCGCACGAAAATAACGCATCTTCATATGTGTTTTGCGATTTATCCTGCAAAATCATGGCAGATTCTGGAACCCCGACAAGCTGCAATATGGCTGCCATATCACTGGCCGGGGTTGAAGTACTCTGGTCCAAAAATATGATATCTCCACCGCTCAACAACAGTTTCGCCTCGGGATGATCCTGGTATAGTTTTGCAGCATACAAGAGGCGGTCTGCAGCGGCATTCACTTCTGTCATGGGGCGGGGTGCAATGCCGGGTTCGGTTGCACCTCCAAGCACCACAATCGCATCCACTGATTCCACTGGACCCAAGTTGGGATACTGCCATTCTAGTGAGCGCGCCATACTGTTGGCGAGGTAGCGATTACCACCGATAAACAGCACGATAAAAGCGCCGATCAGCATAAACTTTGAGAATCTGGGTTTTTTCCAAAAGAATAATGCGGCTAGAATGAAGATCGAAGCCAACCCCGGTGGGTAAATAAATAATGGCAGAAACTTGGAAAGAAAGATAAACATTATTCCTCACTAAATAGGACACATATTGTCCGAAAAAAGTATTGACATTCAGTATATTTTTGCTAAACTAAGTTTATCTTATTTTATTGGAGGAAGAAATGGATTCAGATTATGGTGCTTTAGGTGCAGGGATTGGTATTGTGGGTTGGCTGCTTTATATGGCCGTCATCGTTTTCTACATCTTCTGTATGTGGAAAATCTATACCAAGGCTGGCAAACCAGGATGGGCTTCAATTGTTCCCATCTACAACATTTTAGTTCAACTTGAAATCGTTGGCCGCCCCTGGTGGTATTTGCTTTTGTTGTTCGTCCCTGTCGTAAATGTTGTCATTGGAATCATGGTCCTCTTAGACCTGGCCAAGGTATTTGGCAAGGGTACCGGTTTTGGAGTAGGTTTGATATTGTTAAGCTTTATTTTTATTCCCATCCTGGCTTTTGGCGATGCCAAATATCAAGGTCCAATCGTAGCAGCACAATAATTTGAATCATGTTCAAAAAGAGCCCTGAAAAGGGCTCTTTATTTTAAATTGCTTTGTTGGTAATTCAATTGTAAAATGGTACCAATCTGGAATTTTTAATTAATACAATGACATTAACCGTTCCTGTAGTCCGTACAAAAATCATCATACCTCGACGGAGAACTGAGATATTATCCCGTCCGAGGCTGCTTTCAATACTCGAAAATGTGCTGGATCTAAAGTTATTGATCCTGGCTGCCCCGGCAGGCTACGGTAAAACCTCATTACTGATTGATTTTACATATCATACGCAACTGCCAGTCTGCTGGTTTGCCATTGATGCGCTGGATACCGATCCGCAGCGATTTATTGCGCATTTCATCACGGCCATTGCAAACCGCTTTCCCACCTTCGGAGAAGCCTCTTTTTCTGCGCTGAGCAATCTTGATCAAGATTCCTTAAATCTTGATCCGGTGATCTCAGCCATCATCAATGATGCCTACGAACACATTACAGAGCATTTCGTCTTCGTTTTGGATGATTATCACTATGTACGTGACAGCAAACCAATTGATGAGTTTATCAATCGCATAACGCTTGAAGTGTCTGAGAACTGTCATCTGGTGATTGCTTCGCGCACATTGCTAACCCTGCCTGATCTGACCTTGCTGGTGGCGCGTTCTCAGGTGGGCGGCTTGAGTTATGAAGAACTGGCATTTCTGCCAGAAGAGATCAAACAATTGTTCTCGGTAAATTACCATCAAAGCATTACCGAAAAAGCTGCCACGGATATGGTGGAGCAAACCGAAGGCTGGATTACCGGGCTGCTTTTGACTGCGCAGCTTTCACCAAAAGAGACCAGCAACCGGTTGAGACTGGCAAGAGTGTCTGGCATCGGCCTTTATGAATATCTGGCACAGCAGGTGCTCGAACAGCAATCTGATGAGTTCCGGCTGTTCTTAAAACGAACTTCCTTATTGGAAGAATTTGACGCAGTATTATGCGGCCAAATATTCTCTCAAGTTCAGGGTATCAAGGCTGAAAACTGGCATGAGCGGATCGAATTATTATTGCGTGAGAACCTGTTCGTCTTGCCGGTGGATGATGAAACACTTCATTTACGTTATCATCATCTCTTCCGTGATTTTCTGCAAAACAGCATGCGGTCTGAAAGGCCTGAAGAAAGCCGTCAGATTGAATCCTGCTTAGCCAAGTATTATGAAGATCGAAGAGAGTGGGAACGGGCCTTTGAAATCTATTCGCGCATCGGTAACTCTGACCAGCTTGCGGACTTGATCCTCCGGGCGGCGCCGTCCATGATACTGGGAGGACGGTTAACCACGCTTTCTACCTGGCTAGGCTTTTTACCCGGTTCAGTCAGGGATGAGCAACCTGAGTTCTTGTCTATTAAAGGCTCGATCGCCATGCTTCGCGGCGACAGCAAAAACAGCCTGGAGATCATGGATAAAGCCATTCACGGGCTGCGTGAGAATCAAAACATTGAAGCTTTAACTGCGACACTCATCCGCAGAAGTTGGGTGAACCGTTTCTTTGGCAATTATGACCTGGCACTTGATGATGCAAAAGAAGCCATTGCTTTAAGTAAAAATGAATCCAAACTGATGAAACTTAATGCTGAAGCACTGCGCTCGATCGGCCTATCGTTTTATCAATCAGGTGAACTGAAAAAGGCACTTAGCTCGCTATCCACTTCTCTTGAAAAATACAATCAGCTCGGCGAGGAATTGGATGCGGCAAAAGTACTGCTTGATCTTGGGGCAATTCATCTTGCTCTGGGAGAATTTGATGAAGCGGACAGCGCTTATAAAAGGTCTCTTTCTTTCTGGCAGGCTACTCAAAACTCACTCTGGCAAACCAATCTGCTGAATAATATCGGGGTGGTGCAGCACTTACGCGGCCAATACGAACAAGCCGCCATTTCATTTGAAAAAGCAATCACGCATGCCCGCCTGGCGATGAATCCACGGTTGGAGGGTTTTTCACTGACCAGTTTGGGCGATCTCTTTCGGGATATTCGCGCCCTGCCTGAGGCTCACAAGGCTTATGAAATGGCCAGAGAGGTATCTGAATCAGTTAATGACCATGCCTTGCAGGTTTTTCTCTCGTTATCAGATGCCACCCTGGCCCGGTTAACTGGAGATATCAACGCCTCTGAAAAAAGCAATAGTATTGCGCTTGAAATCGCTCAAAAGGGCGGGTCAAAATACGAGATCTATCTCTGCCGGCTGGAAATCTGTGTGCTTGATCTGCTCCAGAAGAAATTTGAAAATCTGGATACCTCGTTAAAAGAAGTTTTGGAATATTTTTCTAAGGAGGGATTTCATCTCGAGGAACTTCGCACCCGTTATTATCTGGAAATATTAAATCTCCTGGTTCAGAAATCAACGAGTTCACAACTCTCTTTTATGGCGTTTATCAACGACAATTTTAATGATCGGGATAAACCCTCCATCTTGAGAGTCGGTTTTGAAACACTGGATTTGCTCGAGGACTTTTCCAAATCTGAAGACTGCGGAGACGAATTAAACGGTTTTATTCAGGAACTTCGCAATATTGAGCCAACTTTGATTCCGATTCGAAAGACGATCAGGCGGCATTCAGAAACCGTTCAGTTTACTACACCCAAAATAATGATCCGTTCATTCGGCAAGTGTCAGGTCAAGATAGGCGATCATAATGTGGCATTGTCTGAGTGGAAAACACAAATGGTTCGCGATCTGTTCTTTTTTATAGTGCAGCATCCAGATGGCGTGACGAAGGAAGAAATTGGCGAGGCATTCTGGCCGGATTCAACCATTGAAGCGTTAAGAGTCCGATTTAAAAACTCGATCTACAGATTAAGACACGCGCTTGGAAGTGAAAGCATCAGTTTTATTGACGATTACTATCGCTTTAATCGCACCCTTGAATACTATTATGACACTGAAGATTTTACTCAAGAGCTGGCTATTGCTGAAAAAACCACGGATATGGATGGAAAAATCCATCATTATATTCAGGCAATCAACCAATATCGAGGCGTTTATCTGCCAAAAATGGACTATGAATGGGCCATTGTTCAAAGAGAACAATACCACCGCTCTTTTATGGCAAGCATCATGAAGTTGATTGAACTTTTAATGAAGGCCAACCAATATCAGGCGGCCGTTCATTATGTCAATCGCGCGATTGAAGAGGATTCCTGTTTTGAAGAAGCTTATCGGGTGGGAATGAAGGCTTTTTCAGAATTGGGCGACCGGGCGTCAATATCGCGTTATTACGATAAATGCTGTCTGGCTTTAAAGAAGGAACTGGATTTGGATCCGGCCATAGAAACGACCTTGTTGTATAAAGATTTGATGCAATAATTCTCAAATTAATTTAGTTAAAAAAAAGAGTGTCGATGGCAATTGCTGTCGATATTTTTATATATCCGTAGAAATTGATCCAAAATTGGTGATTTTGAAGCCTGTTTTGAAGCCTGTTTTGAAGCCTGGTTATTGTAATAATGTTGTAACACTTCAAATCAAACAGCTAAAAAAGGAGCTAATCATGAAATCACTTGCATTCTCATTCTCAAAAAACATCCGTGTCATTATGTTCGTTGCCACCCTCGTCCTCTTCGTTCTTGCTGCCGGCGCTCCTACAGCCACAGGAACAATTGGCGGGTAATTTTCATCAATGATTCTCGTCGCAGCCGTCCTGGTAGGGTTGACCGCCGGGTTATGCAGAGCGTGGATAGGTAAAAGAAGCTATCGGGTTTTTGAACTAAAGTATCCGATCTTGGTATTGGTGGCTTTTATTCCTCAATATTTGGCTTTCTTTGCACCCAAAACACGTGAAATTCTGTCTAACAATCTGGTCGCAATCCTGCTGATAAGTTCACTGATCATATTATTAGGATTTTCGATCCTTAACATTCAAAAACCCGGTTTCTGGCCTATATGCTTTGGGTTTTTACTCAACTTTTTGGTAATCGCTCTAAACAGCGGTTTCATGCCCATTAGCCCGGCAACGGTGACTAAGCTGAATCCCGGCTCGGAAATCACCTGGATGATTGGACAACGTTTAGGTTATTCGAAAGATATTATCCTCTCTCCAGAAATGACCAAACTTGCTTTTCTTTCAGATCGATTCACCATTACTAATGTTCTTGGCTACAATGTGGCATTTAGCTTGGGTGATACTTTTATAGCATTGGGTGTGATCTTATTACTTTGGATGTTAGGCGGAAAATCAGAGCTAAAAACGAAGGAGATTATTAATGAGTAATATCTTTATCGATTATATGCAGCCGTCAGAGAAAACGATTGATAACGAACGTGAATACAGCCGAATTATGACTGCTGCTGTTGTAAATGAAAGATTTCGCAAGTTGCTGCTCTCGAATCCAAGTCTTGCACTGAAAAGCGGATATGGTGGAGAAGCATTCAATCTTGAAACTGAAGAATCTGAACGAATTTCAGCCATTAAAGCCACCTCATTGGCAGAGTTTGCCCGCCAAATGAATGGCTGCCCACCCCGATCCAATATCGGTTTGCTCGCTGCAGATTAATTATTTAGATCTACCAGAATGCTGGACACGTCGCTAATGGTTAAATGCCAGGGTTGTACACATGACGCATTACATCGAAAACTACAGCTATCCTTATAAAACGAGGGGCTCTGGTGCACTCACCAGAACGACCGAAAAATTGACCGGTCTGTCAAGGCTGAGTCATTTTTTGGTTGGCATTGAAACTATTGATACTCTGATAGACCGGTCGGCAGTCTATATTCGAGACATGCTGCATGTTGATTACTGCCGGATTTTTATCTTGTCTTCAGATGGGCATTATCAATTTAAAAGCAAGCGACCTGAATCTGGTGATGCGGTTGAAAATGTTTTTCAACTCGTTTCCAATTCCAAAGAACCACAACGTCCTTCTTCGCTGGAACAAGTTTTAGACAGCAAGGCCAGAGATCTGCTGGGTCTAAAAATTAGAGACTGCCATTGGATTATTCCATTGAGAGTCGAGAAATCACAGGTCGGAACCCTCGTGTTGGCCAAGAGCAATTCGTCTGAAATTGATGCTTTTCCATTGGATTCATACTACCTGATTGACTTGATCGCCGATCAGTTGGGCAATGCCATACACCGCAAACAGCTCAATGAACAACTTGAGAATTCATCCATCGAAATCGTGCTGGCACTCTCAAAAACGCTTGAGACGAGAGATCCATATAGCGGTGCCCACAGCAAAAGATTGGCTTCATTTTCAGAACAGATCGCAAGGCACTTTAAGTTATCTGCTGGTGAGACGAGAGAGTTATGTTGGGCGGCCTTGCTGCATGATATTGGCAAGATCGGCATAGAAGATTCAATTTTGCATAAGCCAGGTCCGCTCACGGCACGTGAATGGGAAGTCATGAAATCCCACTCGGAAGTGGGGGCTCATATTGTAAAAGGTTTGAGCGGCCTTGAAAATATTGCATCGATCATCCTTTCGCATCATGAAAGAGTGGATGGAACAGGTTATCCGCACACTCTTAAAGGGGATCAGATTCCCATGGGGGCAAAGATCATCGCTGTTGTGGATTCTTATTCCGCCATGACAGAGGGGCGAGTCTATAAAGCAGCTCGAACTCATGAAGAAGCCATTGCTGAACTTGAGAAAAATTCAGGAACAATGTATGACCCTGAAGTGGTGAAAGCCTTTATTCGTTTGTTTGAAGAAAGAGATCATTAAAATTGCTTATTTCGAAACCTGCCCACACAAGGGCAATTTCATAACTTCGCTGCAGGGGGAAAACAAAATGGATGGCTATCGTCTCGAGCCATCCATTTTTTATTTAATTTTCAAAAGTGCCGATATAAATTGCACTCGTTGTTAAAAAGCTTTACATATAAAGAGCAGGGTCTCCCCGAAGGGTGAGAACTTCACCGTAGTAGATTTTATGATAATCCGCGAGGGGGTAGTGACTTTCAATTGAATCATCGAGAAATCCCTGCGGTTTGATCACATCAGAATAGATCTTTCGGCATTCAATGACCAGGTTAGCTTCGATATAAGATGGTGCTGTAACCTCAGAGCTTTTACAGGGTGTGAGACCTGATTCCTTGATTTTGTCGCCGTCCCTCCCTGATTTTGCTCCCAACAAGCTCAACGCTTTGTGATATTGATTTGGAAAGGCGCAGATGGTGAAATCAGGGTTGGATTCCATGAAACCATAGGTGTAACGGGTAGGTCTGACTAATACCTGAACCACGGGTTTATTCCAAATTATCCCCATCCATCCCCACGAGATGGTCATACAGTTGTAATGTTTTTCTGCAAAATTGCCAGCAGAAAGCAAAAACCAGCCTTTATCCCACTGGGAATGGATTTTGATTGAAAAATCTTTTGGTGCAATGGTTTGGATGCTCATGCTATTCTCCCTTGATTGATGTTTCCATGATTATAAAACACAAGAACAGCTTTTGACGGCTGTTCTTGTGTTTTGGAAAGCAAGTTAAAGGGAGAGTTGTCAGACTGGAGTTGCGATGATGAAGAGACGACCCCAAGAAGAGTTGCCGTTCTTGCTGATGCAGGTTTGCAACACCAGACTGCCTGACCCATAGGTCTCATTGAAAACATCAGTGCTGGTCAGGGTAGCGTCGGGGTTGTCGAGGTTGACAAAATTGGAATAAGGGTCGGACGGGCTCAATGCCTGGTATTTTTTGACGGAAGAAACCTGGTATTTTTTTGTGCTGCCATCACCATACACCAGAATGATCTCAGTGCCGGATCCCAGTTTTGAAAAGCTGCCGCCAGACAGGTAATTGTGAGCTAACAATCCGATGGAGCCATAAGAACTGGCCATACCGAATTGGGTAACAGTACCTGAGCTGGTGGACACATAAGTGGCTGAAGATTGTTGGACCACTTTAACGGCCATGACGTTTTTTACAAAAACACCGACCAATTGTGAAGAGTCAGATTTCTTTAAAGACGCCGTAAATGATTCAATTGAAGTAGTGCTTGCAGCAGCCTGGACATGTGTGGGGGGAAGGATGCCGAAGACAATGATCAGCGCCACGAAAAAGGAAAGGATTTTGTATTTCAAGGTTAATTTTTTCATCTTGTTTTCCATAAACTCTAATTTATAAGTAACATTATAGTAATTTATTGGTAATAAATCAAGACAAAAATGGTCGAAATAACAATGTTGTAAACTGGGTGAAAAGTTATGTCTTACGCAGATGGATTAGAGTGTTGTTGTCTCATAAAAAAACCTCTCATTTGAGAGGTTTTTTTGCCTGGGATATGCCGAAAAATTATTTCTTCTTTGCCATGAATTTTTCAAGCTGCGGCAGGGCAGCTTCAGCCGCTTTTCTGCCTTCTTCGATCATTTTATCCGAATCGCCAAACCCCCACGCGGAATATTGGGAGATCTTGGGCTTGATAAAGCAGTCACAAGTATCTCGGTTTAACGAGGTGGAGCGTTCCTGCATGATATACACCATGGCCAGCAAGCTCTCAAATGGATTTTCGGGGCGTTTGCCGCGTTTTGAAGGGGATGAAACATCCACGCCAATGGTGAAATCGGCACCCATGGCGACAACATGTTCAACCGGCAAATTATCCACCACACCGCCGTCCACCAATAGCCGCCCATCGATCTCGACCGGTGAAAACAACCCGGGGATGGCGGCGCTGGCCCGTACACAGGGCGCTACAAGACCTTTATCCATGACCACGCGTTCACCGGTCACGATGTCGCAGCAAATCGCAGCAAAGGGCAGATTGAGGTCCTTGAACTCGCATTCGCCAATGTTCTTCTTGATAAAGGCTTCCATGGGTTGAGTGTCAAACAAAGCCAGCGGTTTGATCAGAGAGAACTTAACCAAAGTTGGCCAATCCATAGAAAGGAATAGTTTTTCCAGGTCATCCAATGGTACACCGGCGCAATAGGCTGCCCCCACTAATGCACCCGCGCTGGTGCCGGCCACGAAATCCGGTCTAATGCCTTCGCGTTCAAGCACCTGTAAAACACCAATATGGGCGGCCCCGTGAGTGGCGCCGCCGCTCAAAGCCAAACCCAATTTGGGTTTTTTACCCATGAGTCGATCAATTAAATTCATAATTCCTCGAGTAAATATTACGTGTGAATGTTGCAGTACGCCCTTATTTTACTTGATGTACGAATATTGTGATTTAATTTTTAAATACGGTTACGCGGAGGCTAAAATTGTTTCCACGATTTGATCGATTTCATCTGTCCGCAGCCTGGTTTGGAATTCAACCAATATGGCATTGGGCCAGCGCTTAAGTGCGGTTTCTACCAACGCAGGGCGGATGACCACGACTGCAACTTTATACTCTCCATTATCAATCGCATGCAACCCGTTCTGCCAACCCATACCGCGGGTAAACTCAAGTGGGCCGAGTTCATCTACAAGCAACAGCTCACATCCGCTTGTTTCTGCCAGGATGGAATTTCCCCATGTCATCACTTCTTCATCAAACGCCCAATGCTCTGTCAGCAGCCCGTCAGTTTCGGTTGTGCGTTTGGTGGCGAGTGTTTTTCGTTCGTGTGTGGTCAGGTCTTCAATCGAAATAGCTGTTTTGATCTGTTCTTCAAAGATGGGCGGACATATGACGCCTGCAAGCTTCAAACCGCGGGCTTGAGCCTGGTCGACCAGACTGTTACAGAAATGGGTTTTGCCAACCTGAAAAGGACCGGTAATGATCCATATTTTGGAAGTATTCGAGGTCATTGCAGTTTTTCCAGAGAACGTACCACAGGCAGACCTTCCACCTGGATGACATCTATGTGGGTGCCATATGTTTCGCTCAGCTTCTGGCTGGTAAAGGTGGATTCAAGCGGTCCCGAATGCAAGACCCTGCCATGGCGCATGAGCACCAGGTTGTTTGCCACCAACGAGGCGGCTTCGGGATCATGCGTGGTGAACAAGATTGTCACCCCGTTAGAACGCAGTTGATTCAAAATCTGGAGTGTGATATTGCGGTTGCTCAAATCCAGGTGAGAGGTGGGTTCATCCAACAGCAGTACTTTTGGCTGCTGGGCCAGGGCGCGGGCGATCAGTACAAGCTGCAATTCGCCTCCGCTTAACTCGGGGATGGGGCGCATTTCGAGGTGTTCGATCCCGACCTGGATGAGTGACTGGCGGGCAATCTCCACATCCGATTGGGCAGGCAGATCAAGCGGACCCAGGTAGGGGGCGCGTCCCAATAAGACGTACTCAAGCACACTGTATTCAAAGGGAACGTACTCCGACTGAGGCACCAGACCGATCCATTGGCTTAGTTCCTTGCGGGAATAATGCCCAACAGATTTATCTTTTAACATGATGTTGCCGCTGACCGGTTTTCTTAACCCGAGCAGCAGATGGATAAGGGTGGTTTTACCTGCGCCGTTGGGGCCGAGAATGGCCGTGATGGAGCCGGGTTGGATTTCAAACGAAACCGAGTTGAGCACACTCTTCTGATCAGGTTCATAGCTGAATTCGAGGTCGGTGATAGTGAGAATGGGCGGGTTCATCGCTGCAGCCTCACACCCGGGCTGATCATCAAGACCAGGAAGATGACCGCACCTAATAATGAAGTGATGATTCCCAAGGGGATTTCGCCAGCCGAAAGGGTGCGGGCAAGATCATCACACAGGATGGCAAAAGCGCCGCCGATGGCAATGCTGACAGGGATGAAATTGGCTGAATTCGCTCCCACCAAACGCCTGGCAATGTGCGGAATGATCAGACCGATCCATCCGACGATGCCTGCCACGGAGACCACCACAGCGGTGATGGCGACACTGACACCCAGCAGCAGGGTGCGTTCCCGTTTGACCGAGACACCCAGTGAGGCGGCAGTTTCATCTCCAAGTGAGAGCAGGTTCAGCCTCCAGCGCATTAGATAAATGATCACCAGACCTACAACCACAACCGGCAAAATGTAGAACAGGTCCCGCCAGGTGACGGACCATAATCCGCCCAGCAGCCAAAAAGTGATCTCGGGCAGCTGCGAGGTCGGATCTGCCAGGTATTTCAAAATGCCCAGACCGGCGGAGAAGAATGCGGATACCGCGATACCGGCCAGGATCAAACGCAGCACCCATCCGCCGAAACGGATGCGCCGGGCGATGAAGTACGAGAAGAGCAGACCCAACACCGCAAAAACGGTGGCACTGGTTTCAACCAGCAGCGGGGAGGAACCTAAAAAGATGATGCTGAGGGCTGCACCGAAACCCGCGCCTTGTGTGACACCTAAAAAACCCGGTTCGATCAGGGGATTGCGAAAGAGCATCTGCATCACACCGCCGGCTGCTGACAGCGCCATCCCCAGGCAGAGTGCGCTGAGCAGCCTGGGCAGCCGCAAACTGAATACCAGGCGCTGCGCCAACTCGTCATTTAATAGAACATCCAATGGCATGAACAGGGGTTTGGGGTACCTGCCCATAACCAGTGAAATTAAGAACACCAGCAACGGAATCAGAATGAGGACGATAGGTGAAAGCCAGAAGTTTTTTTTCAAAGTCGTCTCGTTGGGTGAGGGGCGGCTGACCACTCCTCAAAAAATATTTTAAAAAATCAACCCATCAGGATGGCAATATCTTAACTTCGATGGTTGGATTTTCAGCCTGTGGTGGGTTCATCGCTAAAGGAAGCGATGGTTATTGCGGTGGTCGTTAGTGCGTATCACCAGCGGGCGAGCCAATTTGGAGCGTCTTATTATGAACCTTTATTCGTTGTCATTTGCCGTTTATTTTTGATGGTGTTGCTTAATTCGTCCAACCAGTTAATCATGGATTGAATTTGAACTATCCTGAACTGGATGACTGATTTTTTGAATTGATCTTCCTCGTTGACTTTTTCAAACAGTGACAGGGTATTGGCAAGCCAGACACTGCATTCCTCATGCTGTTTGTTGATCAGTGTGTTGATGTTCTCAGGTTGGTATTTCAATAAGAAAAAGTAGCGCAGCATGAATTCCTGTCTGAAATCACGCGGATGTTGAACAACTGAGGGGAGCCACGCTTCGAAGGCGTTTCTGCCTTTTTCGGTGATCTGGTATTCCATGCGCGTGGGATGGGAGTCGCCTGGCTGCATGGTGCCGTGGATGTAACCCTTTTTATCCAGTTTATCGAGGTAGGCATACAGGTTGGACATCTTTACATTCCAGATCAACCCGATACCGTTTGGATCAGTGACCAGTTTATGCAAATCATAACCATGCGTTGGTTTTTCATACAAAAAACCAAGCAGGGCGAACTCAGACGAAGTGAAAGGGTTAATGTTTCCGCGCATAGTATTCAATAATTGAATATCGTAAATTATACCTGCATTTTTATGCAGAGGGAAATGTTTTGAACTTGATTATGCTACAATGGATTCAATCACACTTAGGAGGTAAATTATGGCGACAAAACCCTTACCGAAGGCATCAGGAAAAACAGCTCCAGGAAAACCATCCAATGCTGCAAGAAAACCGGCTCCAAAAACACAGGCGAACTCGGTCTCAAAAAAACCTGCCGCAACTTCTTCAAAAAGCATTGATCTTGGCAAATTATTTGGCACGGTAGCCAAAACGCTCTCTCAAAACCAGACCCAATTAAATAGTGCCGACACTTACAATCATGACCACGGCGACAACATGGTGCAGATTTTTGAAGTGATCACCCAGGCTATGAAAGAAAAACAGAATGCTTCACCAGCAGACCAACTAGCATATGCCAGCCAATTGCTGCGTGCTAAAAGCCAAAGCGGATCAGCCCAACTGTATGCTGAAGGTCTTTCTGATGCAGCTACTCAGTTTCAAGGTGCAAAGTCCATCAATCCCAATACGGCCATGACCCTGATCCAGACATTGCTTGGCGCACAGGGCAGCGTGCAGACCAGCGGCGGCGGATCAGGCGATATGATCGGAAGTTTGCTGGGCGGCTTGATGGGCGCCCAACAACCTGCACAACCGCAAGCCAACAGCAGCGGTGATATGTTAGGCAGCCTGCTTGGCGGATTAATGGGCGGCGGCGAGGCTGCACCTGCCCAGGGGCAACCTGCGGGCGATGGAAAGATTGATATCGGCGATTTGCTTAATGCCGGTATGGCGTTTGCCCAGACCAAACAAACCGGCGGAAGCAACCTGGATGCCATTTTGAACGCAGTGGTTTCATCCAGCAAAATGGGTGATTCTGCGCACAGGTCACAATCAGGCGCCCTGGTGGCCAATACCCTGATGCAAGCGGTCAGTCAAATGGCGGCTCGCAAGTAATCCTTTTTCTTCAATCATCAAACATTGACCTGACTGCTTACCGTCTCGTCAATGTTTTGTTTTAATCAGGGGGTGATGTCGTTTATAATAAACGCATACAGGTGACGGATTGACAACCAGTGCATTTCAATACTACCTAAAATCGTTAACCACCTTGCTGCGCGGAGTCAAAAATCCGGGGGTGGTGTTTTCGTTATTCTTCAGACGCTCGACCCGCTACGCTGCAAGGGTGAACTTGAAAAGCGGCGAGATTTTCATGGTTTTCAGCCTGATGGATTTATGGATTCTCAAAGAGACCTTGCTCGACCGCCAATATGAGCTTGTCAGCCTGCCGTTGAAAGACGGCTGGACCATTGTGGATATCGGTGCAGCGCTGGGTGATTATGCGGTCTGGGCTGCCAAACAGGCTCCTCACGGACGGGTGATCGCGGTGGAACCGTATCCGCCGTCGGTATCGCTGCTGCGGTCAAACATAGATAAAAATCGCATCTACAACGTAGAGCTTTTTGCCGGCGCCATTGCGGCTACAAGCGGTTCAACCACTCTGCAAGTTGAAAAAGGCAGTGTTGTTCAAAACTCCACTGCAGCGGATCAAAGATCCGGCCAGGGGGTGGAAGTGCAAACCGCTAGCCTGGAAGATCTCTTTACCCGTTTTGAGATCACTCAATGCGACTACCTGAAGATGGATTGTGAAGGGGGCGAGTACGAGATCCTCTTCAATGCATCCGAGCAGGCGCTTGCCAGAGTGGACCGCATCTGCATGGAAGTGCATGACGGCATGACCAAATTCAATCGGCAAGACATGATCAAGTTCCTCGAAAAAGCGGGCTTTCAGACACGTCTCACGCTGAACCCCGTGCATGCAGAACTGGCTTACCTTTATGCAGAAAAAACCTCCCTCAAGAAAGAACAAGCATGAGCCTTCATCAACACACCCCCGTTGAGGCGCGCGCCGCCCAAAAAGACCATCTCTGGCTGCATATTTCCAGCCTGCCTTACTTCCGCGGATTGCTGCGCGCAGTTGAAGCGCGTTTCTACGAAAATATTAACCTGCCGTCTCCCACGCTTGACCTGGGCTGCGGCGATGGACATTTTGCCAGCCTGGTGTTCGACCGCAAACTGGAAGTTGGCCTCGATCCGTGGAGTGAACCGCTGCGTGAAGCCGCCAAACGCGGAAGCTACGAGAAGCTGGTCAACACCCCGGGTGACCAGATCCCTTATCCCGACGGGTATTTTGCCAGCGCAGTCAGCAATTCGGTGCTGGAGCACATCCCCGAGCTTGACCCGGTGCTGGCCGACCTGGCCCGCGTGATGAAACCCGGTGCGCCTTTCATCTTCTGTGTGCCCAACCATAATTTTCTGGGGGCGCTGTCGGTGAGCAATTTCTTTGACCGCATCGGTTTGAAATTCCTGGGTAAGGCATACCGAAATTTCTTCAACCGCATCGCCAGACATCACCACTGCGACGATCCCGAAGTTTGGAATGCCCGCCTGAACAAGGCCGGTTTTGAGCTGGTGGATTGGTGGCATTATTTTTCACCCAGGGCATTGCATGTCTTGGAATGGGGGCATTATTTTGGCTTACCTTCTCTGATCATCCGCAGGTTGTTTGGCAGGTGGATCTTGGTGCCCGCTCGCTGGAACCTCTTTATCACAACGGCCATAACTAAAAGGTCTTACACAGAAGCCTCCAATCAACCCAAGGGAACCTGCACTTTTTACATCGCCCGCCGCAAATAACGCAAAGGATTGAAGCATGGAAGAACAAAGCGTCCTCGATTACCTGAAGGAAAGACTCAGCCTTCGAAGGCTGTTTCACCCTGTGGAGCCCGACCAGGATTCCGTCGAATCCGTGGACCCCGTAGGTGAGGGTGAATCCGCGCCGGCGCTGGTGACCTTTGACACACAAATGCGATTTCCATGGCGGTCGCTGCTCGCCCTGGGGTTGGCCTTTCTGGCACAGATGCAGCTTGAACCTCCCGCTCAAAACTGGATCACCGGTGTCGCACTCTATACAGCAGCCGCGGCGTTTTTAGCCTGGGCTTTATGGATGAAGGAGTGGGGCGCCTTCAAACGGCAGGAGATGGTCGAGACCAGCATTGGATTGACCATCCGTGTTATTCCGCTTTTTATTTTTATTCCCCTGATCTTTGCCTCATTTTTGACTTTTGGCGAAAACCGCTTCACCGTGGTTAACGTTTTATTGTGGTTGGCCACCCTGTCAGCCGGGCTGTGGACCTTCTGGGAACCGCAACAAAAGGAGACCAGGCATTTCTCTGATACTATTCGGCGTTGGTTCTACAAGGGCAGCCGTTTTGACACCTGGAAGCTGCTGGTGCTGGGCGTCTTTCTGATCTCGGCCTTTTTCCATTTTTATCAGCTCAACCAGATTCCACTCAACATGACCAGCGACCATACCGAAAAGCTGCTGGATATCAACGGCGTGCTTCAGGGACAAACGCAAATCTTCTTTTCCAATAACGGCGGCCGCGAGCCGATCCAGTTCTACATGGCGGCGTTGTTCATCAAGTTGTTCAATACCGGCTTATCCTTTTTCACCCTCAAGCTGACCATGGCGGCGGCTTTCATGCTCTCGCTGATCTATGTCTACCGCCTGGGCAAGGAATTGGGCACACCGTGGACGGGGTTGTTCTTCATGGCCCTGCTGGGGTTCTCATCATGGGCGAATATCATTTCGCGGGTGGGCTTAAGGCTGGTGCTGGCGCCGGTCTTTATCGCGCCGGTGCTATTTTACCTCTTCCGCGGCTTGCGCACTTCGCAGCGCAATGACTTCATCTTGGCGGGCATCCTCACCGGGCTGGGGCTGCTGGGGTACAGCGCTTTCCGCGTCATGCCGCTGGTGGTGCTGGCGGGGGTGTTGATCTTCATGGCTTATCACAAGTTCAGAAAGGTCAACCGCAATACCTGGCTGGGGTTGGGGCTGCTGGCGTTGTTCGCTTTGGTCATGTTCCTGCCCCTGCTGCGCTTCGCCGTGGATTACCCCACCGTGATCGGTTTCAGAACCATCACCCGCATGACTTCCGCTGAACGGCAGCTGCCGGGAGCGGTGATTCAAGTTTTCCTCAACAATTTTTGGAATGCCGCTGTGATGCCTTTCTGGAAGGACGGGTCGACCTGGGTGATCTCCGTACCCAACCGTCCAGCCCTCGACTTGGTCTCTGCCGGTTTGTATTTCATGGGACTGGTGCTGATGGTTTTCCGCTGGCTGAAGTCGCGCCGCTGGCAGGACTTGTTTTTGTTGGTCATGATCCCGACCTTGATGATGCCTTCGATCCTGGCGCTGGCTTTCCCTGAGGAAAACCCCTCGCTCAGCCGTGCCGGGGGGGCGCTCATCCCCATCTTTTTGATCTGCGCCATCGCGCTCGAGACGCTGTTGACCGCACTTTGGAAGAATTCGCGGCAATTATTGACGAAGGTTTGTGTGGTGCTGCTGGGGGTCGGGTTGTTGTCCATTTCAGCCGCCCAAAACTTTAACATTGCGCTGGTTCAATATCCAGACCAGTATAAACGCGCCACCTGGAACACCACGCAGATGGGCGAGGTCGCCAAGGATTTTGTGGCACACGGCGGAAACCCCTATAACGTGTGGGTGGTCGGTGTGCCTTATTGGGTGGATACCCGCCTGGTGGCGATCAGTGCCGGCTACGTGGGCATGGATTATGCCATCTGGCCGCAAGATATTGAAGCCGGGACGTCAAAAATCACCGGTCCCAAGCTGTTTATCGTCAAGGCGGATGATACCATCGGAATGAATACGCTTAAGGAAGTCTATCCGCAGGGAACGGCGATCTTGAACACCAGCACGGTTCAGGGGCAGGAGTTCTTTGCTTATGTGGTGCCGGGGAATTAAGAGAGAAGAGAATAGAGAATAGAGAATCGTGTATAAACGTAGGGTGGGTTCGGTTGTTGAACCCACCAATTATTTTAATTATCTCGTCACTTCTTTTAAAAACTTTTTCACCCTAGAAGAGTGTGCTGGTTAAATACACTATGGATGGAGATTACTTCACCTTGACGAGAGTTAAGTGTTTGTTGAATATGAGCCTTAGCCGTGAACCAAAATTATTAGTGGTGGGTTCAAAGGGCGAACCCACCCTACTTTTTTGCTTAGATTTTATCGAATCTGGTCAACCAGGTTTTCAATTCTCCGGCAGATATTTCATAGCGGATGACATAAAAAACCAGTTTGACATATTCATTCCACACCATCTTGCGCGACTCGGCGTCTTTCCACCAGGTTTTTGAAAGGTTTGTGCGTTCGAACGGGACCGGCACCATGCGCACTTTCAGTTGATCCCCGAATATTGTTTTGTATGCCCATTTTGCTCTGCGAGTGTGATATGGATCTGTGACGATCATGATCGTGGAGATTGTTCCTGGATGAAGGTCAAGGAAACTGCGCAAGCGCAGTGCCTCCTGGTAGGTTGAAACCACTTCAGAAGTATCTATGATTACTGCATCTTCAGGCGCTCCTGCATCCAGTGCCAGGCGCCGGCTCCATTCAGCCTCGATACGATGATTTTTATCGCTGTATCCACCGGTGAAAAACAGTTTGGATGTAAATCCTTGTTTGTATAGTTCAATTGCGTAATCCGTCCGATAGTCCGCGCCGCTGGATGTAACAATCATATCCACCTTTTTGGGTTTATCTTGAATGATAAGGTAATCCCCTATAGGCTGCAAAAGAGCGGAAAAAACTCCTGCGACGATAAGCAAGGTAATGGTAACGATTAGTAATGTTTTCATTTTTGAGTTATTTTGCGTGTGTCTTACAGAAACATGGAAGGCTTGATTCTAATTACTCCTTCGGTCCTTACGCATCCTTTCATGTAAAAAATTTTATCACCAGAAGATAAAAAAACTGGGTGGGTTGATCAGGTTAATATTCAAACCACCCAACGGTTCGTAAATATGAAAGATTGGCTGGTATTGCGAATCACCCACCAATTTTGTATTAATCAAATGGTGGATTCCTTAAATGAACCCATCCTGCTTTTATTACAATCCCAAATACCACTTGCTCTTAAAATATGATGGTCATGAGGGGCGCGCAATTCGGTCAAACAAACCCGGTCCCCGTTTTGTATAAATAAGTGGTGGGTTCACCCCCGCTCGGACGCAAAAACCTGCTTCCTCGGGGCGCATAATTCGCGGAACCCAACCTACTACTGATTAACAAATTCAATTGGGGATTGCTTCACCCTGACAGGAGTTTATTGGGGTTGGAAGTGAATTCTTGGTTAATTTATTGGGTTATTGGAGTTTTTGGTCCAGGGTTCGCAACACTGGCACTTGCTGCCTGTGCAAGTGTGACACAAGTTTATCTCGTCAACCTGACGAAATACTGATAACGATCCCCTCTGTATAAAATTTTCACATACTCAACCGGTTTGCGGTTTTGGGCGAATAGCACACGTTCGCTGAGCAGCAAGGGAGCGCCTTCGGGGATTTCGAGCAGCGCGGCTTCATCAGGGGTGGCGAGGGTGACTTCCAGAGTCTCATCCGCTTCGGAGGGGATGATGTTGAATTTCTCTTGCAGGATGCGGTAGAGTGATCCGCTGGCTTGCATATCCGCTTCGCTGATGGCTTGTTCGGGTGAGAGCGCCAGGTATGATGTCTGCAAGCCGATGGGGATGTTGTCGCCCAGACGGATGCGCTCAATTTGCATTACGGGTGTTCCGACTGGGATTTCAAGTTTTTGTGCGATCTTGGCAGAGGCTTCCACCCATTCAAGCGAGCGGATGATTTGACCGGGTTGGATGCCGCGTTTGAGCAAGTCTTCTGAGAAACTGGTTAATTCCATCAAGCCTTTTTGCAGTTTCTGCGGTGAAACAAAGGTTCCCCTTCCGTGTTCGCGGTAGAGGTAGCCCTGGCGCACCAGATGGTCAATGGCTTCTCGAATGGTTGTGCGGCTGATGTTATAAATCACTTCCAACTGACGTTCTGACGGGATGGAAGTACGCGGCGGCCATTCGCCATCTTCAATTTTTTGACGTAAAATTGAAGCAAGCTGATTATATTTTGGCAGAGCGTTATACGGATCGATTGTTCTTGACATTTTTTTTGAAAGTGGTACACTATGAATGACTGGTTATGTGGTCACTACCAGTTAGATTATCCAACTTATTTAGACTTTCGTCAAGTATGGAGTTTTGGTCAGCATGCAGCCACTTTCGGATGAGCAGCTCCACAATCTGGTAGAACGAACTGTCCGTCAAACGCTTGGCGGGATGATGAATCCCGTCACTGCACCTGTTCCAGCCCCTCCAGAAGCTCCAAAACCTGATGTGCAAATTTCTTCAACCCCGGCTTCTACAACCAAGAAAATAGTCGCCATCGGTACTGATCACGGCGGTGTGGAACTCAAAGCTGTTCTTAAGGCAGATTTGATTGATCAGGGTTACGAAGTGATCGATTGCGGCACAGATACCAAAGATGCAGTGGACTACCCTGATATTGCCCTGGCGGTTTCCCAACTGGTGGCGTCAGGCAAAGCCTGGCGCGGTGTGGTGATTGACGGCGCCGGAATAGGCTCCTGCATGAGTGCCAACAAGGTACCCGGCGTGCGCGCAGCCATGTGCTACGACATTTCCACGGCGCTCAACAGCCGTGAACACAATGACGCCAATTTACTCACCCTTGGGGCGGGTTTGATCGGTACGGCCCTCGCCAAAGCCATTCTCAAAACCTGGCTTGCCACTGAATTTGGCGGCGGCAGGCATGCCAAACGAGTAGAAAAAATTATAGCCATTGAAAAGTCTTATTTAAAGGAGGGGAAATAATTATGTCCCCTGATATGAAAACCGTTGAATCATTAGTGGAGATCATTACCCGGGAAGTACTTCTGGCGATGGTCGAACAGGAAGACAAGAGTCAAAACCAGGCGGGTGAAACTTGTCTGGTTGAGGTTTCGAATGGCGTCAAAGTGAAAACTTGCTTTAACAACGCCGGGCACGTGGTTAGCGCTGGTGCTGAAAGGATTACTTCCACCATCGGGGTCATCCCGCAGGATACTTCACTGGCAGGTATGATCGACCACACGCTACTTAAACCTGATGCCACCCCCGACAAGATCGCTCAATTATGTTTTGAAGCGCGTAAGTATCATTTCGCTTCGGTGTGCGTCAATCCAACCCACGTTAAATTGTGTGCAGACCTGCTGCGAGATTCTGACGTCAAGGTTTGTACGGTGATCGGTTTTCCGCTGGGAGCCACATCGGCAGAGGTGAAAGCCTTTGAAGCGCGCAATGCGCTGGATAACGGTGCCACCGAGATTGACATGGTTATTAATATCGGGGCACTGAAGGCTGGAGAAAACGAAACCGTTGCCAAGGATATTCGCGGGGTGGTCGAAACCGTGCATGCCGCCGGCTCATTGGTCAAAGTCATCATTGAGACCGCCTTGCTGACGGATGAAGAAAAAGTGATTGCCTGCCTGCTGGCAAAAGAAGCCGGAGCTGATTTTGTGAAGACATCCACCGGTTTTTCGGGAGGGGGCGCCACCGTGCATGATATTGCCCTGATGCGAAAGACAGTGGGTCCGACCGTGGGCGTGAAGGCTTCAGGCGGTGTGCATTCACGTGAAGACGCCGAAGCGCTGGTGGCTGCCGGAGCGACGCGTATTGGTGCGAGCGCCGGGGTCAAGATCATCCAGGCCGGCGGGGCGGAATCCAAACCTGCTGCATCCCCTGCGGCTTCATCCAAGGCGTACTGATCAGGAGATCTTATGTTAATTGCGCGAGTGATCGGAACCACCGTTTCAACCATCAAGGATGAGAAACTTGTCGGCCGTAAGCTGCTCATCGTCCGCC
This sequence comes from uncultured Anaerolinea sp., assembly GCA_964597505.1. GTDB lineage: Bacteria > Chloroflexota > Anaerolineae > Anaerolineales > Anaerolineaceae > UBA6107. The sequence goes on from CAZQXI010000007.1 coordinate 118,525, forward strand.
AGACGGACGAGCGCGGCGAGCCTGTCGGTAAACCCTATGTGGCGATTGACACTGTGGATGCCGGTGTGGGTGATCTGGTTCTGACTGCGGGCGGATCAAGCGCCCGGCAGACCAACATCACCAAAGACACCCCTGTGGATGCCGTGATCATGGCCATGATTGACTCACTTGAAGTTGCTGGAGAAACGGTTTTCCGTAAGAGTTAAAAATGACTGAATTTGATAAAGATCTGCTCTCAATACAAGAAGCACGTGATCTGACACTTCAAGCCCATGAAGCTTGGAAGGTCTGGTCGCATGCCACGCAGGAGCAGGTGGATAAAGTGTGTGCTGCCATGGCTGAAGCCGCTTATGCAGCATCTGAACGTCTCGGTAGACTGGCTCACGAAGAGACAGGTTACGGAGTTGTCGCACATAAACAGCTGAAGAATGAATTTGCAGCCCGGGGCGTTTGGAAAAGCATTAAGGATGTGAGAACGGTCGGCGTGATCCGTGTGGATGTCGAGAAGAAACTCTACGAGATTGCCTGGCCGATGGGTGTAGTCGCGGCCCTGACCCCTAGTACCAACCCGACCTCAACGGTCATTTATAAAATATTGATCGCCGTCAAAGCACGGGATGCGATTGTGATCGCTCCGCACCCATCCGCGGCGAAGTGTTGTTATGAAACAGCCTCGTTAATGGCAAGAGTGGCTGAAGAAAATGGGGCTCCGCAAGGGTTGATCGCCTGCCTGCAAAACATCTCTTTGCCCGGCACCCAGGAATTAATGACGCATAAGTATACGGCCCTCATTTTGGCAACCGGCGGCACGCCCATGGTGCGTGCAGCTCACTCCACCGGCAAACCGGCCTACGGCGTTGGACCGGGCAACGTGCCTGTGTATGTGGATCGTTCAGCAGATATTGAAAAAGCGGCGCGGTATATTGTCGCGAGCAAGGCATTCGACTCTTCGACCATTTGTGCAACCGAACAGGCCGTGGTGGCGGATGCCCCCATTGCCCGCCGTTTGGAAGACCAAATGAAACAGGAAGGCGCTTATTTTGTAGATGAAGCGCAAGCCAATTTGCTGCGAAGGTTATTGTTTAGCGCAGATGGCGCCATGAATACAGCCACCGTGGGTAAACCCGCGGATGTGCTGGCTGCCATGGCCGGGTTTGCCATTCCGCGCGGTACACGCATTTTGGTGGCGCGGTTGACACGCACGGGCAAGGATGAACCGCTTTCGCGCGAAAAACTGACTACCGTGCTTGGCTGGTATGAAGAGAACGGTTGGGAAGCTGGCTGTGAAAGGTGCATCGAACTGATCCAATTTGGCGGACGCGGACACAGTCTCATTATCCATGCCAAGGATCAGAATGTGATCATGGCTTTTGGATTGGAAAAACCGGTATTCCGTATTGCCGTCAATACCATGGGCACGATGGGTGCGATTGGTGTTACCACCGGTGTGATGCCCTCACTCACGCTTGGCGCGGGCGGGGTGGGTGGTTCAATTACCGGTGACAATATTTCAGTTTCTCATTTATTCAATGTGAAACGCCTGGCTTATGAAACCTCTGCACCACCTATGGCTGCCATGATCCCCGGAGAACCGCGTGTTGGTCCTTCACCGGATGAAGTGGAAGCCGTGGTTCGCAGTGTGGTTGATGAATTACTCAAACGTAAATAACGACACTTATCTCGAGAAAGGATTTACAAAATGGCTATGGATACTGCATTAATCGCTCTAGGAATGGTTGAGACCCGCGGATTGATCGGCGCGGTGGAAGCCGCAGATGCAATGGTAAAGGCTGCAAATGTGGTCTTGATCGGTTCTGAATATGTTGGCGGTGGATTTGTGACTGTCATGGTGCGTGGGGATGTTGGCGCAGTGAAAGCTGCCACCGATGCCGGCGCAGCTGCTGCCAAACGGATTGGTGAATTGGTTTCGGTACACGTCATTCCACGGCCGCATCAAGACATCGAAATGATCCTTCCGCAGAACAGCAAGGGCAGCATTGGCGGACGCGGCAAAGCCTAGTTCTCGTCCATTGCAACCCTTCCACACTTCAGACTGATGACTTCTTCTATAAAGATGAATCATCACAGAATGTGGTAATTTCAGAAACTGAAAGTAGGAGGAATCATGGCAGATGCCTTAAGTTTGCGCTGCTATTGCTTCATTGACCGCATGCAAGCTCAATATGCGGCCTTTGTTGGTACCATCACCCAGGGTGATCTACCTGTTGAGGGCATGTCTGCCCTTTATGTTGAGATGGCTCCTGGCAACGAAGTTTTTCGCGTGGTTGATATTGCGGTTAAAGCAACTGAAGCCCGGCCTGGCGCACAAATCGTTGAACGCGAGTTTGGCATGTTTGAAGTTCATTCACTCAATCAAGCCGCTGTCATTGAAGCCGGACAAGTGGTGTTGGATCGATTGGGTATGAAAAAGGAAGACCGCATCAAACCCGAGGTAGTGTCGACCCAGGTAATCACACGCATTGATCCGTATCAATCACAATTGATCAACCGCTTCAGACGCGGCAGCATGCTGGTACCAGGCGAAACCCTGCTTGTGCTCGAATGTGCTCCGGCTGCTTACATTAACTACGCCTGCAACGAGGCTGAAAAGAAAGCCAACATCAAGATCATTCACATCTCTTCTGTGGGTCGTTTTGGGCGCATGTGGCTCTCAGGTAGTGAATCAGAGATCATGACTGCAAAGAATGCCGCAGAAACCGCCCTGCGCGGTCTGGAAGGCATCCAGGGGTAAGAGGAGCAGCTTATGGCAAAGATATTTATTACCGAGCGTGACATCGAAGATATGGTAAAACGTGGAGAGCTTTCTCTGACGATTAATGATGATGTGGTTCTGACCGAACTGGCTTTTGAAAAAGCGGAAAGATTGGGCGTGGTGTTATTGCAGCCTCACCAACTTCCGCCAGCGGCCCCGATTAGACCCTACCTCTCAGAACCGGTTATTTCGCAATCTGCAACTGGTACGACCCCCTGCATGAAATGCAGCCAATCCAACGCAGGACCTTCAGAAGAGGATCTGCGTCAGCGCATCCGCGACGCGGTGAAGGCAAAACTGGGCAACCAGATTGATCCTGCCTTGTTGGAAACCATCATTACCCGCGTGCTCAATAACGTAGGGATCAAGTAAACCATGTTATTGGGACGGGTTGAAGGGTCTGCGGTTTGCTCAGTGAAATACCCGGGCACCGAAGGATTGAAGCTGTTGATCGTTCAGCCGTTAAATCGGCATCTTGAGCCAGTCGGTGTGCTTCAGGTAGCCGCGGATGTCGTTCAGGCAGGCCCCGGAGATCTGTGCCTGATGGTGCGATCTCGAGAAGCCGCCCTGGCCATGCCCGATATCAAGTTTGTACCGGTTGACTTGGCATTGGTGGGCATTGTGGATGAGCTTTCAGTACATCCAGACAATGAATTTGATTTTGTCTTAAAAAAGGGATTCAACCCTTATTCATGAGTGAGCTGAAATGATTTTGGCAAAAGTGATCGGCACCGTGGTGACCACCATCAGCCATCAAGGTTTCAAAAACCGCAGGCTGCTGGTTGTACAGCCGTTGGTGATGGAGGGGGAGAAGGCTGATGACGATTTTGTGGCCTTGGATGCTACTCATGCCGGGATCGGCGATACCGTGTTGATCAATCGTGAAGGCGGAGGCACCCGGCAGGTATTAAGAGACCCAGATGCGCCGGTGATCTCGCTTATTGTGGGAATTGTGGATTCAGTCAATATTGAGTAATCATTTTTTAAATCAGATATATAATTTTCCGTAGGGGAGGTTCAAGAAACCTCCCCTACGATTTTTGAGAGGTGTCATGGATAATCAAAAAAACTCCCCATTCGCGCAAGGCAGGATCGCCAACCTGACCCTGCGCAATCGAATCATCCGTTCAGGCTGTTTTGAGGGCATGTGCCAGGAGGGCAAGATCACGGATGCGCTGATCGAGCATCACCGGCGGGTGGCGGAGGGCGGGGTGGGCATGACCACCGTGGCGTACTGTTCGGTGAGCTACGATGGGCGCGCTTTTGGCCACGAAATGTGGATGCGTCCCGAACTCATCCCTGACCTCAAACGCCTGACAGAAGCTGTGCATAAAGAAGGCGCTGCGGCATCCATTCAGATCGGGCACTGTGGATTCTTCTCCAACCCGAAGGAAATTGGCAGGCGTCCGTTGGGGGCTTCGGTCAAGTTCTGCCTTTTCAGGCTTTCGATCTGTGAGGCTATGAATGAAGCGCAGATAGCCGAAAAGATCGAAGATTTCGGCACAACGGCAGAACAGGTCAAGGCGGCCGGTTTTGATGCCGTCGAGATCCATGCCGGGCACGGATATTTGCTGAGCCAGTTCCTTTCGCCCTGGACCAATCATCGCACGGACCAATACGGCGGTTCACTTGAGAACCGTCTGCGCTTTCCGCTGGCGGTTATCCGCCGGGTGCGGCAGGGCGTGGGCGAGGGGTTCCCGATCTTGATCAAAATGAATGTCAGCGACGGCATCCGCGGAGGATTGGAAATTGAGGAAGCGGTTGAAGTGGCAAAAGCGTTCGAAGTTGCCGGAGCCAGCGCACTGGTGGCCAGCTGCGGTTTCACCGCCAAGACACCCCTATATATGATGCGCGGCAGCCTGCCGGTCAAAGAGATGGCCGCCAACCAGACGGATTGGCTGCTCAAGCTGGGTATGAGCCTGTTTGGTTGGTTCATGGTGCAGCGCTACCGCTTTGACCGTTTATACCTGCTCAAAGAAGCCTTGCGCTTCAAGAATGCGGTTAACATTCCCGTAATTTACATTGGCGGAGTGCTGCGACTGGAAGATATTGAATACGTGAGGTCTCGCGGATTCGAGTTTGTCGAGGTTGGCCGTGCCACCGTCCGCGATCCGGATTTCGTGAAGCGGATGGAGTCAGGTGAAGTGGTTGCGTCTGACTGCGACCAGTGCAACCGCTGCATCGCATCCATGGATGCAGGCGGGGTTTATTGTGTCACGGCAAGTGAAGGCAAATAGTAATTAATATAATTGCGAATTACAACAAATCCCGATATTATTGACTCGGGATTTGTTTTATCTTTTGGCGAAATAATATATAATCTTAATACTTCAATAAAAGCGGTTAATGAGGGCTATTTGGACAGCATTGATGTGTTGCTCGTAGATGATGACGAAGTTATCGTTACCACCCTAGAAAGGTGTTTGCGACGTGAAAACTTTACCGTTAAAACGGCACACTCAGGCATGCAGGCATTGCAGCTGCTGCGCAGGCAGGTTCCGAAGGTCATGCTGCTGGATGTGATGATGCCCGGTATGGATGGTTACGAAGTCTGCCGTGAAATTCGTGCAGATAAAAAACTGGCTACATTACCCGTCATCTTCCTCACCGCCAAAACCACTGAAGCGGATCACATCATCGGCTTTAAAGCAGGCGGCGATGATTATATTAATAAGCCGTTTAACAGCGAAGAACTGGTTCTACGTCTCAAAGCAATGATCAGACGCACCCAGGATCATAAAAAAGCAAGCCGTAGAAATAAAGATGACCCAAGGGTCCATGAATCGAAGCTTTTTGACCACAGCCGAGTTTCACAGCCGGTTATTGAACTAAAAGACTTTAAACTCAATATTCTCACTTTTGAACTGATTCTCCCCAGCGGAAAGAAATTGCTGCTGACGCCAATCCAATTTGATTTGCTCTTTAATTTCATGACGCATCCAGGCGATATCTTTTCGCCTTCGGCTTTGTTAAGCATCATTTGGGATTATCCCCCCGAAACGGGCAGCTCCGACCTGGTGCGGGTGCACATTAAAAATCTGCGCATGCGCATTGAAGAGGATCCCACATGCCCGGCGTTTATTGAAACAGTGCCCGGTTATGGGTACACCATTCGACCTGAATAATAAAAGAGGAAACCTGATCGGTTTCCTCTTTTTATATGGCTTACGGTTGGTTAATCTTCATCCAAGCGGGGTTTATCGATCTTCATGCAAAACGCCAGGATAACCACGCCCAAAGCAACCGGAATATACCAAAATTCAGTATATTTCAGCAGTTCAGGATCGGAAATGATCTTGATTCCGAAAATGGTCATGTTATTGTACATAATCATCCCGGCAATCATAATGATCACGCCAACCGCTACAAAAAACCAGCTGTTGACACCAAAGGGAGGTGATCCTGGAGGGGCAACGGGCAGAGCAGCCCCTTTGGAACGGCCGTTCACCTTGCGGCGTTTTAAGGCATATTCTCTTTCATAGCGTTTCTTTTTTCCGCGTAAAATTGCCATTCTCAGGTAAAAGAAAACCATTGATGCAATGACAACGATTACTCCAGTCGTAATTTTCATTATTTCCACCACGCTTTCTTGGTTTGAATTTTAGATTTTACGATGCGTTTAAAATCTTGCTTGGTTGGGTTTAATCCAACACCGCGCAAGCGATAATTTCCACTGGGAGTCAGATAACCAAAGCTTGTCTTGTGTTCTTCTTTGCATGAATCATCTCGAATGAGTGCGAAAGCAGTGGTGGTCGGAATTCTGACCCACAAAAAACGTCTTTCAGGTTTAGCTATAAATCCAAGGAAATAAGGTTCTTCATTTTCCTTTGGAGTGGGCAGGGTAATGATCACAAGTTTGGTTTTTGCATCCAGTTGTTCGATTTCATACGACAGTCCACCAGATGACAATCTTTTTTCCTGGGGCAGGCGGTCGCCAACATGATTCCACCAGAACTGCAAAAACTTGACCCCGTCTTTGTCGAGATACTTCATGAATTGGTTTGTTTGGCTATGAAAGAGTACAGGAAGAGCTTCCATTCCAAAATTGTAGTGAAGGCTTTTGTTTTTTTCCATGGTTATCGTTCATCTCCAGAAGTTGAAATACGTGCCAGAAACTGTTGAAAGGTAGTGGGTTTTTCTCCAAGCAGGTACTCAAGAATGGAGGCGTTGCCCACAAATCCAAAATTATCATAGTATTCAAACATTTTTACCAGTATTTTTACCTGAGAAATGTTCATTCCTGATGCTATTGTTGCGGTTTCCCATTCAACGCGAGATTGTTCCACGGCTTGAACGGGTCGGTTTATTGATAAGGCAATCTCATTGGCAACTTCAAGTTGTGTAAGCGGTTCCGGACCGGCAAGTTCATAGATGGCATTATTGTGACCGGATTCTGATAAAACTTTTGCAGATACTTTGGCAACATCTTCTAGATCCACGATGCTTATTCTGGTGTTCAATTGGTAAGGAACTGAGAATTGACCAGATAATATCTTTTGCCATCCTCCCAGAATATTTTGCATATATGCGCAGGGCTGCAAAATGGTAAATTCCAATCCGCTGGTGAAAAGAGCTTCTTCCATTCTCATTTTTTGCCAATGGTGAGGCATGGCTTCAATTTGAGGATGGAGAACAGAATGGTAAACAAAATGATTTACTTTGTGGTGTTGGGCTAACTGGATGATCTCTTTACCGATGGATAGTTCATCTGGAGATACATTTGGGGCTATATAATAAATTTGATCAATTCCGATAATGGCTTTTGCTAATGCATTGTGGTCAGTCAGATCACCAACCAGTGCCTCAGAAGAACCCAGAGAGATCATTTTGTCGGCTTGCTGTTGGGTTCGAACCAGGCATCTTACTTCAGCACCTTTCTTGGCCAGGTACTTAAGAATTGTAGTTCCGGTTTTTCCTGCTGCGCCAGTAAGTAAGATCATAATGGTTCGCAAACCTTTTCGGGATTTTTCTGATCAAAATTATAACTCAAGTGATAATAAAACGCTCCCCAAAGAGCGTTAACACAAAGGGGAGCGTTTTTATTAATCAAAGCGGTAGAGAATTACTGAAGTACGTCAGTTGCACGAACTTTCGGCGGTTTGATGAACACGAAGATCAGGTTCACAAGGATACCGAAGACGGCGGCTGAAGCGATCGCAGGCCAACCGAAGGGGAAGACACTCTTCAACAGAGGAATAGGCAGGTTTCCACCGTATCCAATGTTGCCGCCGATACCAACGACCAGGATCAACGCCACGATGGCAAGTTTTCCGGGATCGAAGAGATCGACTTTTTCAGCCATCATAAGGGCAATACCCTGAACGCCGATGACACCATACAAGTAGATGGCCAGACCACCGGTGACGGCGGTTGGGATACTGTAGATGATATCGCGGAGGGGTCCGACGAAGCCAAGAATTACTGCGATGACACCAGCAGTGATCAAAGCGGGACCGGAGTAATTGCGGGTGATGACCATGAGGGAGTTGTTCTCACCGTAGTTGGTGCCAGCGGTGGAGCC
>CAZQXI010000007.1:126918-218513 GCA_964597505.1 uncultured Anaerolinea sp.
GGGGTATCTGATGGAAGGTATCCCAACACTTTTGAAGTAGTTGCCATAGGTTTTTTCCTTCTTTCCTTTGATTAAATTGTTTACTTCGATCTAATACTCATTGCTTGGATTGAACAAAATTAGAAAATTCAAATTTGCTCACACCTTGATTGCTGCGCGTTCTATCCGATATGCACCTCCTGGATATATTTTTTTATCCCGACTTTTGATATAAATATGATACATCATTTGTCAAGATATTATACGGGTGGATTATTCATCCACCCGTATTTTTAACACTCTATTTGCCAAGAAGTAACGCAATTACCGTAATTATTGCAGCAACGGGAATTACATACAACAGCATGCGAAATTCGCCAACTTTCATCAATTTTTGCCAAGTGGTTTCATTCTTGGTTTCTTCGGCTTTCTTTTCTACTTCTGTTGACATCGTTCCTCCAGGGTTTTTTGTAATTTTTCACATCCGGACTTAATCATTGATTTGGCCACACTGTCGATCATACGTTGACCAACACTTGCGAGCGTTCCACCAATATTCACATCGCCGGAGTAATTCAATCTGGTTTGGTTGTTGCCGAGGTCGGTAAATTTAACATGACCAACACCTTTGGCAAAACCGGCTTTCCCTTTTCCTTCAATGTTCAAAGTGCAACTTTCGGGCGGATTAATATCAGATAGCGATAAAACGCCTTCGAATGCTGCTGAGATTGGTCCAATTCGAAGGAAAATTGCGCCTTCGTAATGGGTTTCATCAACCTGTACCATCTTTTGCATACCTGGTACGGCTGTGGCTAACGCGTTCGGGTCGTTGAACATATCATAAACTGCTTGCTGCGGACCGTTGAACACATACTCGCCTTCGACATTCATTTGGGCCTCCTTTTTTATTTTTCTCTGTAACTCAAAGGTGATGGTTTACCTGATTTACCTTTTGGTTGCTTTGTTTCTAAAATCATACAACATGGACGGATTGAGGTTGGATTCTGTAATGTCAAGATTGTATTCATAAAGGGCGTCTTCGACGGCCTGGCAGAAGGCGGGAGACGGCGGCAGAGCACCAGCTTCGCCAACACCCTTGAGTCCAAGTGTGTTAAGCGGGCTGGGATGTACGTTGTGACCAATTTCCATTTTTCTGGGCATATCCGTGGCTTGTGGCATCAGATAATCCATGAATGAGGCGGTCATCAACTGTCCGTTTTCGTCATAGACCATCTTCTCGTAGAAAGCATTGCCAATACCCATCGAAACGCCGCCCTGGATCTGTCCCTCAAGCAGCAAGGGATTGATGACCGTTCCGCAATCATGTACCAGAACGAAGCGTTCGATCTTGACCTTGAAGGTTTCAGGATCCACTTCAACGATCATGGCACAGGCACCTGAACCGGTGGCGCCATGAGGAGGAGCGTAGTACGCGGTGGCTTCGAGGCCTGGTTTAACATCAGCTTCAACTGCACCGCGCATGGGGTTGGCCTTGCCAGCCAGATCGCCCAATGAGATGGATTTTTCGGGGTGTCCCTTGACGCAGACAGAGCCTTCACACAGTTCCACCTGGTCTTCGGAGACTTCAAGGAATTTGCTAGCGGTGGCGAAGATCTTCTCGCGCACCAAAACTGCCGCACTATGGATGGCGGAACCGGCAATGGTAGCGCCGCGGCTGGCGAAAGTGCCTGCTCCCCAATGGAAGTGGCCGGTATCACCAGTGATGACTCTGACATCTTCAACTTTTACGTTGAGTTGTTCAGCCACGATTTGTGCGAAGACGGTGAAATGTCCCTGGCCCTGGGTGCTGTAGCCGGTTGAGACGCTGACCTTGCCGTTGTTGCCAATGGTAACGCGGGCGCCTTCATATGGGCCAACGGCGGTGCCTTCTGTGAAAGCGACGACACCGATACCCAGGTGTTTGCCTTCTTTGCGGGCTTTGGGTTGAATTTCTTTGCGGAATTTCTCGTAATCCACCATCTGGATGCATTTTTCGAGATTGTTCTTGTAATCACCGCTATCGAGCACACCGACCACGAAGTCCTGGCCGATAACGCCGGTATTGAGCGGGAATTCTTCTTTCTTGAGCAGGTTCTTCAAGCGGATTTCCACGGGGTCCATCTTGAGTTCTTTGGCCGCCAGGTCCATCATACGTTCCATGACGAAAACGCCTTCTGAACGACCGGCGCCGCGGACGGGGGTGACCACCATTTCGTTGGTGAAGACCATGCGAATTTCGGTATAGAAGTTGGGGACACGGTAGTTGCTGACCGTGTGGGTTTGGGTGTTAAGGGGAACCGTCATACCGTAGGGATCGTATGCGCCGGTGTTGTGATAGAAGATGTCTTTGAAACCCAGGATGGTGCCGTCTTTCTTGAGCGCCATTTCGCAGTGATGCACCTGGTCGCGTTCTGAGGTGGTCGAGAGGAAATTCTCACGGCGATCTTCGATCCATTTGATGGGGCGGTTCAATTTCATTGAGATCCAGGGCAGTAGTACATCATCAGCTTGGGAGGTCATAACTTTGGGGCCAAAGCCGCCGCCGATGTAAGGGGTGATCACACGCACCTGGTTCTCGATCAAGCCCATGCGGCCAGCAATGGCACTGCGCAGAGGCAGGGGAGCCTGTGTACCGGTCCAGACGGTCATTTCCTGGGTGCGTTCATCCCAGTTGACAACGAATCCGCGGTTTTCCATTGCTGCGCCGGCCACATGATCGGCCACGAAGCGTTTAGAAATGACCACATCCGCCTGTTTTTTGGCAGCTTCGTAATCTCCGGCTTCCTGTTTGACCAAGGCAGCCATATTGGAGGGCAGATCATCATGCACGAGCACCGAGGTGTCTTCCCAGGCTTTTTCAAGATCGATCACGGCTGGCAGCGGTTCGGCATCGAAGATGATGTCTTCACAGGCATCCTCGGCGATGTAGCGCGATTCAGCGATCACGATGGCAATGGGTTCGCCTGAATATCTGATCTTGCCTTTGGCAATCGGGGGCAAGGTTCGAGCATTGAATTGCGCACCCTTAATGGCAAAGGGGGGCGGCACTTGCAGGGGACCAACTTTCCAGTAATCGCCCATATCTTCGGCGGTATAAACGGCCACAACACCGGGGTGCTTGCGAGCTTCGGTTACATCAATATTCTTGATGATGGCGTGCGCGTAATCGCTGCGTAAAAAGGCGGCGTGCAGCATGCCCGGGATGACAATATCATCACAAAACTTGGCTCTGCCGGTCAGCAGATGCTTGTCTTCAAGTCTTAGAACAGGTTGACCAAAGTATTTTCCAGTCACTGTATCACCTCAATCCTTCACTATTTGCCCGAAGACATTTTTTCTGAGGCTGCCTGAACGGATTCAATGATCTTTTCGTATCCGGTGCAGCGGCAGATGTTTCCGTCAATGGCTTCGCGAATTTCGTCTTCCGATGGATGGGGATGTTCTTCCAGGAAGGGAACCACGGTCATCAAAATACCAGGGGTGCAGAATCCGCATTGCAGGCCGTGTTTTTCGTGGAAAGCTTCTTGCAGAGGATGCAGATGATCTGGGCTTCCCAAAGATTCCACGGTGCGAATCTCATGGCCGGTGGCTTGAACAGCAAAGATCAGGCACGAACGCACGGGCTCTCCATCGAAGAGGATGGTACAGGCGCCGCACATTCCATGTTCACAGCCCACGTGGGTTCCAAATAAACCCAATTCATGGCGAATGAAGTCACTGAGCAGAAGCCTGGGTTCAACTTCGCGTTCGTACACTGTACCGTTTACGGTTACTTTTACAGGAAATAATTGTGACATGCTAACTTCCTTTTTTGGCGCGATCGAATGATAGGGTGAGTGAGCGTGGAACCAAAGTACGGATCAAATCACGCCGATATTCAGCAGTACCATTCAAATCTGAGGCAGGATCAATTTCTGATTGAACAGCTTCACCAACTTCTTTGAAAGCTGCTTCCGTAAGTTCCTGGCCGATTAAGATTTCTTTGATTTTTTCAGAGAGGATGGGCATTTCACCCACACCCATAAGGATCAAACGTGCGTCCTTGCAGTGATCTTTTTCATCAAGGGTTAAAACACTGGCGCAGGCAGCCAGGGCATATCCGCCATTCTGGCGGGCGACCTGCTGATAACTGCTGCCAGTCCGCGGGGGATTGGGGGGTAAAACGACCTCGGTCAGCAAGTCTTCGTATTCGATCACGGTCATAAACGGTCCAATGATCAAATCGGCGGCATCGACCCAGCGGTCTTCTTTACCTTTTGAGCGGATGAGGCATTTTGCGTTCATCACTTTCGCGATGCCAGGCAGTTGACCTGAGGGGTCTGCGTGCGCAATGGCGCCGCCGAAGGATCCACGGCGGCGAATCTGGCCGTGTCCGATGAAGTGGGCAACTTCAGGCAGCAAAGGGAAGCGTTTGGCAACCTCGGGACTGTGTTCAACAGTATAAACACGGGTCATGGTGCCAATCGCCAAACCGCCATCAGGGGTAGGTTTAATATATGAGAGTTCTGGGATGTTGTTGAGATCAACCAGGGCAGGTGGTCTGGCCATGCGGAAGTTCATGGCAGCGATCAAGCTTTGTCCGCCTGCCAGAACCTTGCCGTCATAACCGAGTTCAGCCAGTTTATCGAGAGCTTCATCGACACTGGCCGGGGCATAATAATCAAATTGTGCTGGCTTCATTAATTTCTAGCCTCCTGAAATTGAGGATAACCATCGCCCACAAAGAGCGATTTCCACCAATTTTAATCGAATAACAGATACATTATTAATTAGATAGACCTTCAGGAAAAAACAGCACCCCTGAAGGTCTATCTCTCAATTCAATTACTCCTTGAAGGCCACGAAACGGCCCCACATGGATTCAGCTTCCATGGCTTTCTGAAGCCAGCAGCCGATGTAATAGCGGCCGCTCTTGGCGTTGGCAAGATCGCCAGCCAGGTTTTCAGCATGTACGATTTCTTTTGAGAACAGGTTGAGGTGCATATCCTGATAGAAACCATCCAGCGGATACATTTCGTCCCAGTCTTTGCCGAAATCTTTGATCAACTTGGCATTGGCTTCTGCAAAGGTCTTGGGGTGCCAGATACGCATGATGGTGTTCATGGGATGGTCTGCAGAAACGGCATCCACGCCGATCCATTTGATGTCCATATCGATACACCATTTCGAGAAGTCAGCTGAAGGACCTGGATGTTTCACCATATAGCGGAATTCATCAGAATCCTTGCTGCACCAGCCGTATTTGTTCCAGCCGGTCTTGATGATTAAAATGTCACCCTTGCGGACTTCAACCTGGTCCATGATCATCTGGGGAGTGTAAACACTGGCATCACTGACCGATTTGGAGATGTCTGCGATAACGCCGGGGCCAACCCATTCTTTCATGGGAACCTGACCGATGGTGCGACCGTTGGGGAAGAAGTGTTTCTCGCCATCCATGTGGGTGCCAAGGTGGATGCTGGCGTTGCAGATGGAGCCGTTGCGACCCATGCCGAAGTACTGTCCGCCAACACGTTTGGTGTAGGTCACGCTGAGAGGAACATAGTTCAACCACTGGGGAGTCTGGACGGAGAAGGGCACGGTCATGTCGATCATTTCTGATTTTTCCATGGCTTTGAAGAAATCATCTTCGCTCATGCCGTCAGGAGCAGTCAAAGCTGTGACACGAGACCAGGCGGTTTCGACTTCCATGTAGGGAATCGGCATGATCTGGATCCAGGCACGTTTGTTTTTCAATTTGTCAATGTCACCAACGATGGCTTCGGTCATGAGAACATGAGCCTTGGGCATGTCGATGTGGGTCATCTGGTAGTATTCACCCTGTGGGAAGGTTTCATCCCAGGTCTTTCCGGTTTCTTTTAGAAGTTTGGCTTCGGCCAACTTGAAGTGATTTTCGTGCCAGCGGCGGATGGGGGTATTCATGGGGTGCTCTGCTGCGCCGCAATCCACGCCGATGACTTTCAGTTTCATGTCAATAGCCCATTTGTAGAAGCTGAGAGAGGGGCCGGGATGGCGAACCAGGAAACCGAATTCCATGGATTCAACGCCGCCCTGGGCTTTTTTGTTGCTGACTTTGGGCTGATCCCAGGAATATTTGTGGTAGCCGGTGTTGACGATCAGGATGTCGCCTTTTTTAACTTCAACCTTCGACATGATCATTTCAGGGGTGTAGATGCTGTAGTCAGAGACGAGGTCAGAGATGTCAGCGATAACGCCGGGGCCATTCAGATCGGTCAGGGGAATGTCAGCGATGGCGCGTCCGCCTGAATTGAAGGCGCGTTCGCCCACGAGATGGGTTCCAACGGTGTTGGACCAGTTCAAGATTTGACCATTCGCGCCTTGTCCGCCGCCAAAGGCTCCGGTGACACGTTTGAAGAAGTGAACTTCGAGTGATTTTTCGTGTGGATGAGGTGGTGTAAAAATACTGCAGTCCTGGGTCAGGTCATACAGTTTAGCATCACTCATCATCTTGATAAAACTTTCGCGATCCATCATTACCTCCGTAAGAATAAAAATGAATTAGATATTGTATTTTTCTGCGAAGGCGACGAGAGCGTCTTCGAATAAACTCATGGGTGCAGAGGCAACGCCGGCACCAACCTGACCCACACCAGGATCCTTGTGAGCCACACCAGTATTGACACGCGGGGTGATCTGTTTTTCAACGACTTTGCGGATATCGACACCGGTGGGGGTGCCGCGGAAATCAAGAAGGGGAACGGTGAACTGCTTGTGTTCGGCATAGGTAATTTCGTACATATCGAGGGTGGTATTGATGGCATCCTTGGGAACGCCGCCAATGAAGGTGACCAAAGCAGGGGCGTTGGCCATGGCGAATCCGCCGATGCCGGCTGTTTCGGTGATCACACTGTCGCCGATATCGCGGCAGGCATCTTTTTCGCTGAAACCGGGGAAGTACAGAGATTTAACAATGGGAGATTGTGCGGTGAACCATTGGTCGCCCAAACCGCTGACCTTGATGCCCCAATCCGTGCCGTTGCGGGCCATGATGGTGACGATGGTGCTGCCTTCCACGTTGTGTCCGGCGGCGGTCATGGTCTTGCAGCCTGCCATAACGGGATTCAGGATGCTCAAGGCATTTTCGCCGAGGAATTTGATCACTTCAAAGGCGGTATCGGTGTTTTTGGCGGTCTTTGAAATCCAGGGAGCCAGTTGAGTGGTCCATAGAACGGAAGCGGCATCGAGACGGTTGTGACCGTCATCGCCCATGTGCATGGCTTTGGAGAGGATGGCGCGGATATCAATTCCGCCCATGGCTTCGAGAGCCGTTTTTACGGTGGGTCCGAGGGTGTTTTCCATCCAGCTCAGTTTGTCCAAGACATCCTGGCTGTAGGCGCCCATACGGAGGACTTTACCGCGGCCTTCATTCAAATTGGAGAAGCATTTAATGCCGTGGGTTTTGTTTTCAATCTCGTAGACGAGCATGGAAGGAGAAATGACACCGGCCATGGGACCAGTGCACATGTGTTCGTGGTTCGGTGAGAATTCAATTTTGCCGCCGGCAAGCATCTTTTCGGCTTCTTCGGCAGTCTTGGCTTTGCCTTCAAAGAGTAAAGCGCCGATCATGGCACCCTTCATTGGGCCAGACATGCGTTCCCAGGTAACGGGAGGGCCGGCATGGAGCAGCATATTTTCGTGAAAACCGGGAACAACTTCAATAGCCTTGGCCATGGTGGTTGCCACGGGGCGGGCTTCCATAAATCGTTCAACAACTGTTGCATTTGCTTTTTCTATATCAATTGCCATATCAAATCCTCCAGATATTAGTGTCTAGGATGTCTCTACAGAGTAAAGTTATAGTTTCTTCATTCTTTCCAGAATGCCGGCAAGTTTCTCGTTGCCGCCAGCGGGGGGTTTCCAATCCACTTGCACAAACGGAGCGTTCTGATCCTTGAGGTTTTCTGAGAAAGATTCCAAACCAACGTTAATGGCTTGCATCGGTTTCTTCAGGGATTCGAGGTCAACAGGTTTGCCAATGGCGGCTGCATCCATTGTATCGCGTTCGGCCAGGGCGCGTAAAATGCGGCCGATACGGCGGACTACAACTTCATTGCTGGGATCAACCCATGCGCCGGCTTCTTTCAACAGTTTGACCTGTTCATTGAAGTCTTGAGGATCTTCATCCGTGCCGGTGACCACGCACACGATCTCGAGATGGCGGTTGGCTTTCTTGGCATCATCGAGGCATTTTTTGATGGCGGGGGCGATTTCACTTGCCGGGTTGATATGAGAGCCGTAACCGATGACCACATCTAGCATGATGACAGCAACTTCAGGATCCTTGGCTTCTTCATACAATCTGCGGATGCGAAGTTCGTTATCCATCATGGGGTGCAGGCGGCCGACGGTGAATTCATCTTCGCCGAGGTCGATAATGGAGTGCTCCTGGCTGACCAGTGAGTTTTCCATTTTGTTTTCTTTGTTGAGGGGTGAGTTGGCCCATACTTTTGGCAGATAACCGGCCAAGATGTATTGGGCTTCATAAGCCAGGGTGCCGCCAGAGAACAATCCGCGCAGGTATTTCTGTTCGGGTTTGAAGATGTTCAGATCGACATCAATGTCACTGCCGATCTTGGGAGGATTGTTGGCAAGTTCAACAGCGAGGCGGGCGGCATCATCCAACCCGGTGGCGAAGAACAGGTTGCCATCGCGAAGGGTGGTGACGGGGCGGGCGATAAAGTTGATCACAACCGGCTTGCCGGCTTTTCTGGCTTTCTTTAATACTTCTTCGGCCACCTTGGGTGAAGGTGGTTTGGAGGTGAGTACGATAACCTTGGTATCCGGATCGCGGGCCAGCACTTCAAGTGCCATTAAAAAGGTGATGGCGCCGACTTTTTCTGAAAGATCTTTACCGCCGGTACCGATACCTGAGGTAATGCCGCTGCCCAGTTGATGGATGCGGCAGGCAACCTGCTGCAAACCGGTTCCGGCTGCGGCGACGATGCCGATCGGTCCAAGGCGGATCTTGTTGGCAAAAGCCAGACCCATGCCGCCGATCATGGCGGTTCCGCAGTCAGGACCCATCACCAATAGACCAAGTTCACGAGCCTGTTTCTTAAGTTCGATTTCTTCTTCGATGGAAACGTTATCACTAAAGAGGTGAACGTGTTTGCCCAAGCGCAGGGCTTCACGGGTGACGCCTGCTGCATAACGGCCGGCAACAGAAACGATGACCCAGTTGGCATCGGGCATCATGGCGGCAGCGGTTTCTAGGCTGCGAGGTTGATAATCTTGATCTTGATTGCCTTTTCTGGCGGCGAGCAGTTCATCCACTTTGGAAAGGGCAAATTCAGCAGATTTATCATCTTCAGCTTTAAGTGCGATGACCAGTTCGTCAGGTTTCGAAGCCAAAATTTCAGGGGAAGTCAAACCGATATGAGCAAGCAGTTCCTTGTTGGAGTCAGTTCCCATAATGACCCCAGTATCCAGGATTCCGTCGAGTTCAGCTAATGAACGCTGAAGTTTCATCAGTTTTGCGGAATCGATATAAACACCACGTCGAATTTCAGTTTTGATTATTGCCATTTTCACTCCTGAGAGGATGGTTGATTAAAAAACACGGAATTGGCGTGAAAAAATACCAATTCCCTGATGTTTAACAAATGGGTTGGGTGCAGCATAAATAAACATTCAATTGGGGCGCTGCTTGGAATTGTCTTTGCTCGAATCTTCACCAGTCCATCCATTCATTCTGATATAGAGCTTGCAAGCTGGGACACAGTTCACTATAACACGTGCAAAAAACAAAATCAAATTACCTTAAGCACCATTTGTATGACAAACTTCACGAATTGATTTATACAAAAAAACATCCCTTGACAGGTTCTTCTTTCGTCAAGGGATGAATAGTTTCACAAATCTACAGATTAAAGTTCAAGTGTCTCAGGAACGCGGAATTTCTCGTTGGCTTTGAGCACTTCGTCGGTAACCTTGAAGTTCAAATCGTCGCCGATGATCTGTTTGCAGTATTCTTTCAAACGGCCCTGCCAGGTTTCCTGATTGACATAGAAGATCTTGGCGCCGCCCAATTCGTGCTGCATTTGGGGGAAGGGTTTGGTGGGTTGGGCCATGGATAAACCAGCCATGCGCCAGCCGTTATAACTTTCAAAGGTTGACCACCATTCCTGAACCTTGAGCATTTCCATCGCGTAGTAGGTCTTGGCGTAGTACATTGGATAACCCAACTTGGCGCGGCGGGAGAAGGTCATGGTGTGGAGGCTGATGGCGAGGTCTTTATCCCAGGCGCGGCCGTTGGCGAAACCAAGGAACTCACCGTCGATCAGACCAACAAAGGTAAAGGGATCTTTGAGGCGTTTGCGGCGCAGAGCAAGAACTTCACCATAAACACGAACGCCCACGATATCATAAAAGTCTTTTTCGACTTTCATAACTTTTTCCATAACGCCAAGGATCGGGTCAATATCGCTGTCTTGAATCGCGCGGATATAAAGCATACGGCCATCCAATAATTTGACCTGGGCTCCGGGCCATACAGGCATATTCATTGCGGGGGAAGATAAAATGCCTTCGATTTCTCGAACGTCTATTTTCATCTCTTCAACAGATACAGGAGTTGGAAGTTCTATTTTCATTTCTAATCCTTTCCAGGGTAGTTGATTCTTTCAAAAAAAGTATAGCAAACCCAAAATGGATAGTCAATCAGTCCTCAGACAATTAAGCGGAATTAGGGACTTATGTAATATTGGCAGGAGCAATTGCACTAACATTCATCACTCATATTGACAATTGACAGCGTGGTATGATTTTTTTTATTATTTATTTATGCGCGTAATTTGAAATAAAAACTATAATAACCCTTGTCCGTCTTTTATAAAAAATTATTGGTGAGTAACCCTGAAGAACGTTAACGACAGTTGAGCGAGGTGTCGTTTGTTTGTTGATGCTGGTAAGTTGAAATCTCTTCGCATCTGGGGGTTGTTGGTGTTGGTACTCTCTTCACCAATCATTTTTTATTTAATTGCGAAATATGGCACACCCGGTTCGCAGGCGCAAGTTTTTTTAATCGCCGAAACATCGTTTAATTTGTTTGCCATGGTTGGATTGTGGCTGGCGGTCAAACGTACCCAAGCCGTATCCAGAAAGTACCATGCGGCCTGGTTTTTTCTTTTTCTGGCATCCTTTTTTATTTTTGCGGCAGATCTCATTTGGCGGTTTTCATCCAATCCCAATATTGCCCAATTGTTTTTTTCTCTTGCAGATGCTCTTTACATTATTGAGTACATCTGTTTTTTTACAGCAATGGGGATTTTTGCCGCGCAAAAATTCAACAATATGGAATGGCTTAAACGCGCCCTTGATATCAGTATTGTCATCATTGCAACCCTTCTGGCATTTCTGATTTTTGTTTTTAAACCTGCAACTGGTATGCTGATCTCTCAAAAATACTCCAGCACCATTTTGCTATTGTTTTATACCCTGGCTGATTTTGTTTTGATGTTTGCTGTTTTGTCGATCATCTATTTTCGTCCACCCAGATTATATTTGGTCCCTTTCTGGTTGATATTAATCAGTTTTACCATCATGGGTATTGCAGATTATTGGTTTGCGATCAGCATGATCAAGGGAACCTATTCCGCTGATAATGTGCTCAATATGGGATGGTGGATTTCGAATTTACTCCTTGGACTGGCTGGAATTCTTCAATACAGATTCCTAGCCGCAAAAGAAAGCAATGAGAGGGTTTTTGAAAAGATCACACCCTTTAGAAGATGGTTCTCATCTTGGGTTGTGTATTTTCCTTATGTGATGGTGGTTGTCACCTATGCGTTGTTCATCTTTTATCATAATTCTGACCTGAAAGTGCTTCGTGAGTTGTTATCAGGTTTGGGGATGATCATCGCGTTGGTTATTGTCAGGCAGATCATTGTCATTACTGAAAACAGGCAGCTGCTGCACTCACTTTCCAGTGCGAACCAGCTGCTCAAATTGCAGACCCGCGATTTATTCCTCACCAACCAGGATTTGCAAGGTGAAATCGAAAAGAGCAATTTAATCCAGGAAAAACTCTCTTATGATGCCATGCATGACGCCCTGACGGGGTTGTCAAACCGGGTATTGTTTACCAACCGACTGGAACATGCTTTTGAAAGGATTAAAAGGAATCCAGAACTGGTCTATTCGGTTTTATTCATGGACCTGGATAATTTTAAATCGATCAATGATGTTCTTGGTCATAACGCCGGCGACATGGCGTTGATCGAATTAGGCCACCGGCTGGGAAAGTGCATCCGCAGTGAGGATACGCTTGCACGCTTTGGGGGCGATGAGTTTGTCATCTTGTTGGAAAACTCTGAAGATAAAGATGTGACCCTTTCGGTTGCCAACCGAATTTTGTTGGAATTACAGCGGCCATTTTTGCATAACGATACCAGGGTCATGGTGACCTGCAGCATTGGCATTGTTCAATCCATCCAGGGTTACCAAAACCCTGAAGAGGTACTGCGGGATGTGGATATTGCCATGTATACGGCCAAGAAAACAGGCAAAGCCAAATTCGAGATATTCAATATTGAGATGGGGACGGCTGCCACCTATCAACTTGAAGTGGAAGGCGAATTGCACCGCGCCATCACCAATAAGGAACTCTTTTTGCAATACCAGCCCATCATCAATTTGAGCAGCCATGGCATTGTCGGGTTTGAAGCGCTGCTGCGCTGGCAGCATCCCATGCGCGGCTTGCTCGAACCGGATGATTTCATCCCCATTGCTGAAGATTCAGGGGCGATCAACCCCATCGGGGATTGGGTACTGCGAGCCGCCTGTGAACAAATGCAAAGCTGGCGAAATACCTGCCCAGAAGCAGCCAATATGGTCTTAAGCATTAATTTGTCTGGCAAACAGATCCTCAAGACGAACCTGGTGGAAAGCATTCAGCAGATACTGGCCGATACCGGCCTGGATCCGCATCAATTGACGCTTGAGGTCACTGAAAATACCCTGATCATGGATGAAAAGATGGTGGCGGAACGCATTGCAATGTTGCGCGCCATGGGTATTTCGATTTCAGTGGATGATTTTGGGACGGGGTATTCCTCGCTTTACAACCTGAACAACTACTTTATCGATGAGATCAAGATAGATAATCTTTTCGCTGAAAATATCGCCCCGGGCAAGAAGAATTACGCCATTTGCAGTTCCATCATAAACATGGCGCGGCAACTGGGCATCCGTACCATCATTGAAGGTATTGAAGAGCAGAATCAGTTTGAAATATTCACAAAACTGGGCTGCGACCTGGGGCAGGGATACTTCCTGGCCAGGCCGATGCTGGCCGCAGATGTGCAGAGCAGGATTCTTGAAACGCAGGCTTTTCAACTTCCGAAAAGTTAATTGATATCAATATTTTGTAAAAGGTGGGTTCAATTGTGAACCCACCTTTCTCTATTTAAGGACCAGACCGTTATCTTTGATCACTTTGCTGTACCAATAGGCGCTGGCTTTTGGTGTGCGTTTTTGAGTTTTGTAATCTACATAAACCAGGCCAAAACGCTGCGAGTAACCGTGCGTCCATTCGAAGTTATCCATGAAAGACCAGACGAAGTATCCATTGACGGGAATGCCTGCCTGAATGGCTCTCGCGATGATTTGAAGATGCATATCAATATATTCGATGCGCTTGGGGTCCTCGATCTTGCCGAAGTTGTCGGGTGCATATGAATAGCTGGCCCCATTTTCGGTGATCAAAATCTTGGCCGGATGATAGGCGTCGTTGACCTTTTGAAGCAGGTCAAACAGCCCCTGCGGATAAATTTCCCAACCCATTTCGGTTTGACGATCTGCCGGGGCAGGATTGGATCTGAAATTGATCTCGGTGGATGAATCAGGAAGGTCGGTGTGAAAAACCTGCCGGGTGTAATAATTGATCCCCAGAAAATCGGTGGGCGCGGAGATCAGTTCCATGTCACCCGGCTGGATGAAATCGGGGGTTTCGTTTTTGAGCACGCACTGGCGGATGTAAGCCTGCACGGCCTCGACAGGGTAAGACCCCTTATAGATCGGGTCGGCAAACCAGCGGTTATGCAGGGTTTCCACCTGGTTTGCCAGGCTTTGATCGGCAGGTGAATCTGTTTGAGCATAGACAGAAGCCGGGTTGAGTGCAATGCCAATTTCAGCCTCCGGGTAATGTGCGCGGATGGCTTTGACGGCCAGGCCGTGTGAAAGCAAGAGGTGATGGGCGGCAACCAACCCCTGATAAGGGTCTGACATACCGGGAGCGTGATAGCCCCAGGTGTAACTTAAAAAGCTGGCACAAATGGGTTCATTGATGGTCATCCAGGTTTTGACACGGTCGCCAAAGCTGCGGGCACAGACGTCGCTGAACTCTTCAAAAGCGTAGGCTGAATCGCGGTTTAACCAGGCCCCTTTCAGCTTGGAGGGGATATCCCAATGATAGAGGGTTACAAAAGGGGTGATATCAGATTGAAGCATTTCATCGACCAGACGGTTGTAAAAATCCAAGCCTTGTTGATTGATGCGGCCTCTGCCATCCGGCAGGACCCTGGGCCAGGCAATTGAAAAACGGTAGGCTTTGTAGCCCAACTGACACATTAACTGGATATCTTTCCTCCAATGATGGTAGTGATCGCAGGCGAAATCACCGTTTTCGTTATTGCGGATGGTCCCCGACCGGTGCGAGAATTCATCCCAAATGGATGAACCGCGACCGCCCTGGTCAGCAGCGCCCTCTATTTGATATGAAGAAGTAGCAGTTCCCCACTTAAAATCTTTTGGGAATTCGTAAAAACCTGACATGACACCTCAAGAAATTTTTTATCTGTATTTGCATGTTGCATTGCGAGAAACCATTATAAAGCGCCAAGGCAAAAAAAGGCCATCCTGACAGATTCAGATCAAGAAACTCTCAGGATGGAATGCTTTTTATGATTAACCCGGATTGACCATGACTTGTTACTAGCAGCCTTACCCTTCAAGCCAAACTTCAACCTGGTTTTGCTGCTCCAACTGATCTGCAGGAACCAGATTCCCCTTGATCTGAATCCCGTTCAAGGTAAGTTGTTTGACCCCCTTGCAGAGGTGCTTGGGGTTGTGTACCTTGATGTTGATCTCTTTGCCTCTGAACATGCGGTTTACAGTGAAGCCATCCCACTTGGAGGGGATGCAAGGATCGATGCGTAAACCATTAACCTGCGGCTGGATGCCTAAAACATATTGGGTGGAACTGTAATAAAACCAGGCCGCTGCCCCGGTCAGCCAAGAGGTGCGGGCATTGCCGGCTCTTGGCGAGAATGAAGAATAGGTCGCCTGGCCCTGAACATAAGGTTCCATCTGTCTGATCTCGGCTTTTTCGTTGTAAGCAGCCGGCATGGCGGCACGCAAGTAATCCCAGGCGCGGTCGCCGTTGCCCAGCAGGCACTCTGCCATAATGCCCCAACCCTGGGTGTGGTTGAAGATGCCGGCATTTTCTTTAATGCCGCTGTTAAAGACCACTGCCCGCATGACTTCCACGGAGGTTTTTCTAAACGGGGGAGCTGAAAGCATTAATCCATACGGTGTGGCCAATTGGTCTTTGACGGTCTGCATGCTGAGTTTGGCTTGTTCAGGGGTGGCGACGCCGCTGATCACTGACCAAACCTGGGTGTTCAGATATACCTGTCCTTCTGAATAATCTTTGGTACCGTAAACCGTGCCGTCTTCAGCGATGGCCCAGATGAACCATTTGCCATCCCAGGCAATGGATTTGATGCTTTTGTCCAGTTTTTGCAGCTGTGTTTCGGCCCACTGTTTGTCTTCAAGCTTCCAGGTTTGTTCGGCTATTTCAGCCAAAATTTTCAACCCAAGATAGACCTGAAAGGCTACGAATAAACTTTCGCCATTGTATCCCAGACGCAGGCAGTCGTTCCAGTCAGCCAGCAGGCCGCAGGGCAAACCGTGTTTGCCGGTGCGTTCGAGGTTGAATTCAAGCGCACGGCGCATGTGCCCGAAGACGGTGTCTTCACCGAAGTCGGCATAGGGCAGCACCTTGTTGTAAAAATCTTTGTCGCCGGTCTCGTTCACATAAGCGGGAACGGCATTAAAGAGCCACAGACAGTCATCCGAGCGAAATTCTTCGGGGGCGGGCGTCTTCTCTTGACCGGGTTTATGATCGAAAGGTTGAATAATGGGGATGGCACCGCCGCAATTGACCTGGCCGGTCAGCATCAATTCAAGACGTTTTTTGGCTTCTTCGGGTATGGCGGTGAGCACACCCAATACATCCTGTACGCTGTCACGGTAACCCAAGCCGTCGCGTTCGCCGTTATAGACCAGGCTGGCCGCCCTTGACCAGGCAAAAGTGATCAGGCAGTTGTAGAGTCCCCACATGTTGATGGTGTGGTTGAATTCTTCATCGGGGGTATTAGCGGTCATGCTGCCAATCTTGGAATGCCAGTTTTGTTTTAGTTTTTCGAATTCAAGATCGGCTTGTTCAAATGAACCGAATTTGGCGAGGGTGCGTCTGCCGATGGTGCGGGCATCACCGATGCCCAGCAGGATCATGACTTCGCGGCTTTCGCCCGGCTGGAGTGTGATCTCGGTTTGCAGGCTGCCGCAGCCGTTGTCGCCGTAGGCGTTGCTGTTGCTGCATTTGCCGTTTTCAACGGCGACCGGGTTGTGGTATCCGCGGTAGGTGCCCAAGAAGGCTTCACGGCTGGTGTCATATCCACTGACCTTGGACCCCACCAAGGCAACCCAGGAATACATGGCGCCGTCATTTTCGACAAATGAATTATCAGGTTGGTTTAAATTATCTTGAATGGAAATATGTAATAAATTCTCTTCAAGTTGTGAACCCTGGATGATAAACAATGAATATTGCAGGTTCACCGTGTCTTGAAATGTGTTCCACTGGTTGGTGAACTCGCAGAATGAAAAGACAGAAAGGTCGCGGGGTTTGTCGCTTTCATTGGTGAGTTTCAGACGCCAGTACTCAAAACGCTCGCCAATGGGCACAAAATAAGTGGTTTCACTCTTGATTCCACTGTAAGTGGATTCAATCGTGGTGTAGGCGGTGCCATGCCGGCATGTGGATTTGTACTGGTCAAGCGGTTTGCCCACTGGCTGCCATGCAGCGGACCAGTAATCTCCGCTCTGGCAGTCTCTAAGGTAAAAATAACGGCCGGGTTGATCCATGGGAACACTGTTAAAGCGCAGTCTTAAAAAGCGTCCTTTGGCACCTGATTTGTAAAAACCATAGCCGCCGGCGTTGTTGGTGATGATGGCGCCGTATTCGGTGGATCCCAGGTAGTTGCTCCATGACTGGGGAGTATCCGGCCGGGTGATCACGTATTCTTTTTTGTCATCGTCAAAATATCCATATTGCATAAGTGTCTCCTTTTCAGCACACTACCTAAGCAAAACGGGTCAGGCAAGAAAATAGCTTTCTTCTGACCTGCCCGTTTTTGTTGTGGTCCACTTAATGGATGCTTGTATTATCGTCCGGTGTTTTTCCAGGTTCTGGAAAGCCGAAAAATGACAATCACATCCTATTTTAAGGTCACAATTACTTTTACTTCTTTGACTCCGGCTGCAGGCAGGGGGATGACATTGCCGGCTATGGCTTTCCCATCCACGCTCAATGCTACCTCATTGCCTTGACCCTGACGTTCAACCGAAATCTGGTAAGTCACGTTGCGGAATTTACGCACGGCGTCAAATCCCTTCCAGTTGGTGGGGATGACCGGAGCGATCTGCAATCCGTCATATGTGGCGCGGATTCCCAAAATGTGCTGGGTGATGGCAACGTAATTCCAGGCTGCGGTGCCAGTGAGCCATGAGTTTTTGGCTTCGCCTTTGACCTGAGCTTCTTCGCCAGAGATCATTTGTGAATAGACATAAGGTTCGCAGCGATGCTGTTCGCTGATCTCTTCACGCACCGAAGGATTGATGCGCAGGTAATAATCAAAGGCTTTGTCGCCGCGCCCGATCTTGGTTTCGGCGATCATGACCCACGGATTGGTATGGCAGAAAACGCTGGCGTTTTCCTTGTATCCGGGGGGATAGGAAGAAATCTCGCCAATGTGCAGATAATACTGCTTGTATGCAGGATGGAGCAGTACAATACCATGTTTGGTGGCCAGCCGTTTCCCAACAGAATCAAGTGCTTTTTGGGCATTGCCGTTCTCGACACCCAAACCTGCCATCACACACATGCCCTGCGGTTCGATAAAGATCTGGCCCTCTTTGCATTCCTTTGAGCCAAGCGGGTTGCCAAAATCATCATAAGCGCGGCGGAACCATTCGCCATCCCAACCGGCGGATTCAACCACTTTTTCCATTTTGCTGCGCAAAGTCTGATATTGTTCCTTCTCATCTGTTTTACCGAGGTGAGCAGCAAGAGCGCTGATTTCATCCAGTGCCAGGCAGAAAAGGCCGGCAATGAAGACGCTTTCAGCCACAACGCCGTCTTTACTGGTGGTGGTCTGGAAGGATTGGCCGGGGGTATCAGAGAAGCAGTTGAGGTTGAGGCAGTCGTTCCAATCTGCGCGGCCGATCAGGGGCAGTCCGTGAGGTCCAAGCCGCTCAGCGGTGTACTTGATGGAACGCTGAAGATGGGCATACAAGGGCTCTTCTGAACCCGGTTTGTTGTCAAAGGGGACGGGAGCATCCAAAATGGACCAGTCGCCGGTTTCTTTAACATAGGCGCAAACCGAAAGCACCAGCCATTGGGGATCATCATTGAAATTGCCGCCGACTTCATTGTTGCCCAATTTGGTCATGGGCTGATATTGATGATAGGCGCCGCCGCTGGGCAACTGGGTGGAGGCCAGGTCAATGATGCGCTCGCGCGCCCTCTCGGGAATCAAATGCATGAATCCAAGCAGGTCCTGGTTGGAATCGCGGAACCCCATGCCGCGGCCGATGCCGGTCTCGAAATAGGAAGTTGAACGTGAGAAGTTGAATGTGATCATCATCTGATAGGCATTCCAGATGTTGACCATGCGGTTGGTGTGAATGTCGGGGGTGTTGACTGAAAGTTTGTTGAGCAGTTCTCCCCAATAGACTTGCAGGGCCTTGAAGGCTTTATCCACTTCGGCGGGCTGCAGGTATTTTTTGATGATCGGCAATGCACGTTTCTTGTTGATGGTCTGAGTGGCCTGAGGATCAAACTTTTCTGCAACGGGGTTTTCTTGGTAGCCAAGCAAGAAGATGAATTTCTTGCTTTCGCCTGGCGCCAGGCTGACTTTTAAGTGCTGAGAGCCGATGGGCTGCCAGCCAATGATGTGCGATTGGGTTGATTGGCCGGTTTCAACGACCACGGGGTTCTCCCATCCGCGATAGGACCCTAAAAAGGCTTCGCGCTGGGTGTCAAAGCCCTCCGCTTCTTCGGAGCAGGTGAAATAGGCAAAATGATTGCGGCGTTCGCGATATTCAGTCTTGTGATAAATGACATTGTCCACAACCTCCAACTCGCCGATGGAGTAGTTGCGCTGGTAATTGTTGGTATCATCCACGGCGTCCCAGAGGCAGAATTCAATGGCCGAGAATAGCGAGAGATTGGCTTTTTCCTGGCGTTGGTTGGTGATGACAAATTCCCAAATCTCGAGATTTTCACCCAACGGCACAAAATATTTGCTTTCAGATTGAATGCCTTTATATTCCGACTTGATCTTGGTGTAACCCATGCCGTGGCGGCATTCATACGAATCCAAGGTGGTGCGGGTTGGCTGCCAGGTGGGCGACCAGAAGGTCGGCGTTTGGGCGTCATTATCGCGGATATAAATGTAGCGTCCGCCGACATCCAGGGGGACGTTGTTATAACGATAACGGGTTAATCTGCGTAGCCGGGCATCTTTATAAAAGGAATATCCGCCTGCGGTATTGGAAATGATGCCAAAATAGGCTTCCATGCCCAAATAATTGATCCAGGGTAAGGGTGTATCGGGTCTTGATATGACATACTCAAGTTGTTGGTCATCAAATTTGCCAAAACGCATAATTTCTCCTTTTTATTGCGAAACAATTGCAGTGGTATGTATTGCAAATAAAACTGTGATGATCACAATTTAGTTACCAATTAGTAGTAAACCAGCAGGTTTTATGCCGATCATCAAGTTCCAAGCACACAGAAGCGGCATGAATCGGCGTTTTCCATTAAAGTGGATAAAAATGCTCATCTTGATTTTTTAAGGTGAGCATTTTGATTTTTCTGGGTTTGGGGCGCCTAAGCGTTTTGATGCAATTTAGCGCCACAGGAATCCCTTACGATCAACTCCGTTTCAAGAATATATTTTCTAGGCGGCTGAGAGCCGTTTTCAATCAAATCGATCAGGAGTTCAACTCCTTTGGTTCCAATTTGCGGAATTGGCTGCCTAACTGTGGTTAAACGGGTCTTGGTTAATGCAGCCAATGGAATATCATCAAAACCGACCAGAGCAATGTCTTCAGGTACGTGCAAACCTGAATCCTGAAGGGCGCGAATGGCGCCTGAGGCCATTAAGTCGGATGCGATAAAGACGGCATCAGGTTTGTGAGGCAGCAAGTTCTTCATGGCTTCGTAACCGCTGGTTTCTGAAAATTCACCTTTGGCGATCAATGAAGGGTTGATGGCATAACCTGCTTCGGTCAATGCAGTGGAATAACCTTGAATTCTATCCAATGTAACAGTGCTTCCATGGGAACCAGTGATGGTTGCAATACGGTGATACCCAAGGTTGATCAAATGTTTGGTGGCGACGTAAGCAGCCTTAACGTTATCCACATCCACGTAACTGATGCCTTCATCTTTAAATGGCCGGCCTAATATGACGCATGGAATTCTCGAGGAGGTAAGGCGTTCCATCAGCGGGTCATCTGCCCGACCGGATTGCACGAGGATGCCGTCCAACATTCCGCTGCGCGAGATGCGCGGCATGATTTTGTCTTCATCTTCCTTATTGGTCACCAGAAAGAGTGAAAGTGAAAGATCATTGGTATTGCATCCTAAGGCAATACCCTGGGTGAGCTGCGGAAAGAAGGGGTCAGTGAAAAACGAGCTGACGCTGCGGGGTAAAACAAGACCGATCACCCGGGTGCGCTGTGATGCCAATGATCTTGCCGCGGCGTTAGGATGGAAACCTGTTATACGAATGGCTTCTTCCACTTGTTGGCGTACTTCGGGGCTGACGTTGGGTGACCCATTCACGACGCGTGAGACGGTAGAGCGTGAAACTCCCACCTGTTTTGCGATATCTTCCAGGGTTAATTCAGCCATACTTATACTCCAAGCCAATAAATGCGAGCAAAATGATTACAGATTGAGAGCGCTCCCAAGAATGCCTTCATTATAAGGATTTTTTTCCTCATTGTCAACAGGCAATTGTCAGACCAATCTACCCTAAAATGCACTTTCTTTTTCATAAGTAATAATTCCTTTAAATGATTTCAAAAATAATATTCCCACCAAATGGTTAATCACATTTGGATAATTGATTCTTCCTTGGGTTTGCTTTGACTGACTATTTAGAATAGTTTGAAGATAAGAAAATATATGAAAACAAGAAAACAATTCAATAATTATATGCAAAATTCAATAATTGTTACCTTCCAGTTATGATAATAAAAAAACTAAATCCAAGCTGGATTTAGTTTTTTACATTTCTTGATTCTATATTGAAAATTTGACAGACCACATCAATATTGAGTTCTTGCGGGATCAATCCACAGTCAGGGTTTTGCTCAAGTTGCGTGGAAAATCAGGGTCAAACCCTCGGGCAACCGCCATTTGATATGATAGAAGCTGTAAGGGAATGACCGAAAGAAGCGACGAAAACCATGGATTTGATTTTGGCAGGATGATCACATCACTGGCATTGGTTCTCAGTTGTTCGTCTTCTTCGCCAATGGCGATGGCGCGTCCGCCGCGGCAGGTGACTTCATTTAATCCACTGACGATCAAGGGTACATTATTGGGTCCAGCCACAAAGAGGATGGGCAGCCCCTTGACGACTGCAGAGAGGGGACCGTGCTTGAATTCGGTGGAGAGCATCCCTTCGCAGTGTGCGTAAGTGATTTCCTTAAGCTTGAGCGCTCCTTCAAGCGCGATGGAATAAGTGGCGCCGTAACCGAGACAATAAAGGTCTTCCCATTTGTTGATGTCTGGGGTGAGGGCTTCCACCTGGGGGGTGCTGGAGGTAATGGTTTCTTCCATCAATCCGGGCAGGATGTCAAAAGCGGCCATGTCTTTTCCGCCGAGCTGGTAAGCCATATATAGAAAGGCGATGATCTGGTTAGTAAAGGTTTTGGTGGCAGGTACACTGATCTCGTATCCGCAGCACAGGGGCAGCCATTCGGCCACCGCCCTGGTCAGGGTGGAACCTATTACATTGGAGAGACCAAAGCAGGTCATGCCCGATTCTTTGGAAGCATTGATAGCGTTGAGCACATCCTTGGTTTCACCAGATTGGCTGACGAAGATGCCGACATCCTGGCTGTTCAAGGAAGGCAAAAACTGTTCAATAAATTGGGTGGCCACCACTGGCACAGCGGATCTTCCGGCCAATTGGGCAAAATAGACGCTGCCCGCCTGGCAGGCATGGAAGCTGGTGCCGCAGCCGATCAGGTAAACCTGCCTGGCGTTTTTGACTTTATCCAGAATGGTTTTGACCGCATCACTTTTTTGCAGCACATGCAGCAATTCGCGGGCAACCTCGGGTTGTTCGTGGATCTCTTTCAACATAAAATGAGCAAAGCCGCCCTTTTGAACTGCGTTCATTTCTTCGGTGATGAGTTCCGCTTCACGCATAATGAGGGAGCCGTCTTTAATTGAATGCAATTCCACGCCGTCCGCTTTGAGGGTGACAATTTCTCCATCTTCAAGGCGAATAATCTTGCGGGTGAGCGGCAAAATGGAAGGCAGATCTGAAGAAAGGCAGGTAAAGCCATCCCCGACGCCCACCACAAGCCCCGAGCCTTTCTTAATGGCAAACAATTTGTCGTCATTGATCCTGCCGATGACGAAGGCATAATCACCTTGTAAATCGTCGTAAGCATGGCGAATCGCCTGGATGAAATCCTGGCCTTGATTGATATAGCGTTCCACGGCATGCACGCAGGATTCACCGTCGTTCTGCGAACGAACCACGAGCCCCTCGGCCATGAATTGTTTACGCAGTTCAACATTATTGACTACGTTGCCGTTGTGAGCCCCGACCATGTCTCCATCGGAATCAAGGTGAGGTTGAGAGTTGACCTGTGACGGTTCGCCAAAGGTTGCCCACCGCAGTTGGGTGATGCCCCGGGTTCCGGTCATGTCTGCCAAATTGTATTTGGCGGCTACATCTTCGACCCTGCCGGCATCCTTTCGCAGATCAATGGTTGATCCGCTGATCGTGGCAACCCCCACGGAATCATAACCCCGGTAGGTAAGTCGTTTGGCAGCTTCAACCAATATTGAACCCAGATTTTGTTCTTTTTCAGTGACGATCCCAAAAATACCGCACATGGTCATCCTCTTCATAATAATTAAGAATTAATTAAAAAGTGTTTATAAGGAAGTTTATCACAGTAGAAGAGCAACCCTTTTATATTAATTACATTTGTGCAAGGAAGGTGATTTTCATCCTTGGTCAAGGAATTCTCCAATCGTAAGAATTTTAAGGTTGGCATGATTTCACTCATTTTTTACGGGCTCTTTTTTTAAGCTGGATTCCGAATGGCAAAATGTCGATTTTCTCTTCCCCCATTTCTTGTGCCTGTCAGTATTTTTGTTCTTGAAACAGCCGGATATGGGGTCATGAGTTTTAATAATTTTTCAATTTTTTAAGGAATTATTAAAAAACTTAAATGCTCCATATTCGATTGAAAGTTTAAGTTAAATCTCGACCATGCGACTTGAATTGGCAGACCAAATGTGCTAATATTGTCTTTACAACCTAGATATAGGAGGGGGACCAATATCTACCCCCATATATGGGGGGTGTTCTTTTGAAAAAAGTAATTTATCGAAGCAAGAGGAGATCGGTTATGGACAAGGTAGACAAGCAAGCCATTAATGATGTTAACAACCCAATATCTCATAACGATGACCCCTTTGGACAGGAAGTCATTGTTGTTCCCAGTACGGTGGTAAAACGGGATGGAAGCGTAGTCCCCTTTAATATTGAACGAATTGAAATCGCTTTACGCAAATGTTTTGAAAGTATTGGTAAAAAACCTATTATCCCGATCGAAACCATTGCCCAACGAGCTGTAAATGTTGTGGCCAGCAAGTATGACCGCCCCTCAGTGGAAGCCATTCAAGATATTGTCGAAATGACACTGCAATCTTTGGGTGAGTTTTCTGCGGCCAAGCATTACATCTTGTATCGGGCCGAACACGCCAAACTTCGACAATCAAGGCCCGTGCCCAGTGAGATTCGCCAGGCGTTTGAAGAATCGGATTCTTACTTCCCGACCCAGCTTCAGAAATTCCAGTTCTATGACAAATATTCCCGGTTCAACTATGAACTGGGCCACCGCGAAACCTGGGTTGAAACCGTGGACCGCGCCACCGATTATCTCAAGGAATTGTCTGAGAATAAACTTCCAGAAGAAACTTATGCGCGCGTTCGCAAAGGCATCCTTGAAATGCGCGCCATGCCTTCCATGCGTCTGCTGGCCATGGCCGGACCGGCCGCCCGCCGCAACAACATAGCCATCTACAACTGTTCTTACATGCCCGTGGATAGTATTGACTCCTTCGTTGAAGCCTTGATCATTTCCATGAGCGGCTGCGGGGTGGGTTATTCAGTCGAAAAACAATATGTAGAAAACTTCCCGCGCGTTAAACGCCAGGTTCCCGGCATCGCGCCCACCATGATGATCGAAGATTCCGCTGAAGGCTGGGCTGATGCCTTGCGCAAAGGCCTGCAATGCTGGTTTGACGGCCACGATATGAAGTTTGATTTCTCCGAAATCAGACCTGCCGGCGCTCCCCTGCGCATCAAGGGCGGACGCGCTTCAGGCCCTGAACCCCTCAAGAAAATGCTTGAATTTGTGCGCACCCGTGTATTGGCTCAGCAGGGCGGTTTCATTCGCCCAATCGATGCTCATGACATCATGTGTGAAGTGGGCAACGCAGCCGTATCTGGCGGAGTACGCCGCACCGCCATGATCTCGCTCTTTGATTATGATGATATTGAAATGCGCAAATGCAAGAGCGGTGATTTCGAACGTGAGAACAGCCAGCGCTGGAATGCCAACAATTCACTGGTTTGGCCGGACCGCAAGCTGACCCAATTGGAAATATTTAACATCATTGCAGACATGCACATGTCTGGCCGCGGCGAACCCGGTATCTTCAACCGCCGCGCTGCGCACAACACCGTCCCTGAAAGACGCAAAAAAGTGGATTTCGGCACCAATCCCTGTGGTGAGATCGTGCTGCGCCCCTACGAGTTTTGCAACCTGAGTATTGCAGTTGCCCGCAGCGACGATACCTTTGAAACGCTGAGTGAAAAAGTTGAACTGGCCACCATTATTGGCACCATCCAGGCCATGGCCACCAACTTCCCCGGCATGCGTGATGTTTGGAAACAGAATTGTGAAGAAGAACGCTTGCTCGGTGTGGATATCAACGGTCAACTCGACAGTCTGGTTGCCCAGGACCCTGAAGTTCAGGAAAAACTGCGCAAAGTGGCAATTGAAACAAATGAAAAATATGCTGACATGCTTGGCATCAACCGTTCTGCTGCTGTCACCACAGTTAAACCCTCCGGCAACAGCTCCCAACTTTTAGATTGCTCCCCCGGCATACATCCCCGCTGGTCGCCTTACTATGTTCGCAACGTACGCGTTGGCACACACTCGCCCATATTCAAAGTCCTGCGCGATGCCGGTGTTCCCATGAGCCCTGAAAACGGCCAAACCATTGAAAACGCCACCACCTGGGTCATTCACTTCCCGGTTAAGGCACCCGAAGGCGCCATCACCCGTGAATCACGTCCCGCGCTGCTGCAATGCGATTACTGGCTGCAAAACAAGCTGCATTGGACGGAGCATAATCCCAGTGTGACCATTACCTACAAACCTGATGAGATCATTGACATCATCAAGTGGGTTTGGGAACATCAAGATGTGATCGGCGGCATGACCTTCTTGCCCTCCTATGATTCTCTCTTCAATCAGATGCCCTACGAACAGATTGATGAAGCAGAATACAACAAGCTGGCTGCCAAGTTCCCGAATATTGATTTTTCCAAGCTCTACTATTACGAAGAAAAAGATCTCACCACTGCAGCCCAGGAATTGGCCTGTCTGGCGGGTACTTGCTCGATTGAGTTCTAGTTTCATTCAGGGACAGGCATCACTGCCCTGGATGAACGCTCAACCTTGACCACTTATGCGGATATCAAACAGGTTGGCTGAAATTCTTGCCAATCTGTTTGATCTCATTTCATAATCCTAGTTTTTCGATCAGGAGCGGACTGTTGGCCTCATTAGCGGGAAAAGTGATTCTGGTTACGGGCGGGGCTCACCGCGTAGGAAAATCCATCGCGCTGGAATTGGCGCGCGAAGGCGCGTCGGTTGCCATAACTTATCGTTCCTCGCAAAAAAAAGCACTTGAGACCGTGGAAGAACTCAAAGCAATGGGTGTTCAAGCCGTAGCTTTTTTCTGCGATCAAACCGACATTTCGCAAATTCAGAAAACGGTGGCGGATTGTCATACCTTTTTCGGCCGTCTGGATGGATTGGTCAACAACGCCGCCATCATGCAGGAAATCCCTTTTCAAGACATCACACCCGAAATCTGGTCTCAAACCATGGATACCAACACCAGGGCGCCTTTTTTCTTCACCCAGACTGCAAGCAAATTCATGCAAGCTGAAGAGGGCGGCGCGATCGTCAACATTCTTGATGAGAGTGCCCAGGTACCCACCCGCTACTATATCCATCACAGCGCTTCAAAGGCAGCGCTGCGCATGCTTACCCTTTCAACCGCGCTGGAGCTGGCGCCGCGCATCCGCGTGAATGCGGTTTTGCCCGGTCCGGTTTTAATGCCCGAAAGCGGCGACGAAGAAAGATGGAAACGACTTGAAAAGAACACACCGCTCAAACGCCTCGGGTCACCTGAAGACGTTGCCAGGGCGGTTCTCTATTTAATGAAGGAAGAGTTCATTACCGGGCAGGTTTTGGTGGTGGATGGCGGCCGTACCATCAAATAATCTGTATTGGAGATCGCACATGGGTTCAGTTTTATCGGCAGCAAAAATCAGAGAGCTTCAAAAGATCACACCTCCCTTGATCGAAGGGCTGCTGGATGCTGATCAACAAATCCAGCCCAACGGTGTGGATCTTAGCCTGTATTCCGTGCAGGCATTTCAATCCGGCGGCCAGCTTGGGTTTGCCAGCAGTGAGCGCGTTCTGCCAGAGTTAACTCCGGTTGATTTTATCGACGGTTGGGTGGATCTCCCGCAAGGCCAGTATTTGGTGACCTTCAACGAAATCGTCCATCTGCCGGTTGAAGTGATGGCGCTGGGGCGTCCGCGTTCGAGTCTGCTGCGTATGGCTGTTTCGGTGGGTACGGCGGTTTGGGATGCCGGTTATAACGGGCGCAGCCAAAGCCTGTTGATCGTTTACAACCCGTGCGGCGTTCGGTTGGCGCAAAATGCTCGTCTGCTGCAGTTGGTTTTCTTTGAAATAGAAGGCGGCACTCACGCCTATAACGGCTTCTTTCAGAATGAGAATATCAACCTACCCAAACAAAAGGATGCAGCATGAAAATTACGGCTTATGTATCTGGGGCACTCACCGGTGGGGATGAGATCGCATTGCTCAAGCATTTCTATGAACGCATTGCTGAAACGTGCAAAAGCGCCGGTATTGACGCTTATGTACCTCATCTTGTTTCCGATCCGATTGGCAACCCGAACATGACGCCGGAAGAAGTCTATGATCTTGACCGCCGACAGGTGCTGGATTCGAACCTGCTGGTGGCTTATGTGGGGTATCCCTCGCTGGGGGTCGGGCAGGAGATCGAGATTGCCCGCGAGAATAACATTCCCGTGGTGATGTTGATGGAAAAAGACCGCAGAATTTCACGCATGGCGCGTGGGAACCCTGCCGTGGTTGCGGAGATCCATTTTTCAGACCATGATGACGCGCTTCAGCAGCTCTCGCACTGGTTGAAGGAGTGGAAGGCATGACCCAATTTGACCGCACCTACGCTGACTGTCTGCGTCAAATCCTCGACCACGGCATTGAAGAGGTCAACGAGCGCACCGGGCACAAAGTCAAGGCGCTGCCCGGGTTGCATTTTAATCTGGATGCGGGCTTTCCGCTTTTGACCCTGCGCAAGATCGCACCACGCGTGTTTGCCGCGGAGCAGGTCTGGTTCATGATGGGCAGCCGCAAACCGGTCGAATTTATTGACCAGTACACCAAGATCTGGAATGATTTCACCAATCTTAATGGGGTCGTGAATTCAGCCTACGGCTTTCGCTGGCGGCAGTTCTTTGGCCGTGATCAGATCGGGCTGCTGGTCAAGCTGCTTG
This sequence comes from uncultured Anaerolinea sp., assembly GCA_964597505.1. Lineage (GTDB taxonomy): Bacteria > Chloroflexota > Anaerolineae > Anaerolineales > Anaerolineaceae > UBA6107. The sequence goes on from CAZQXI010000007.1 coordinate 155,385, forward strand.
AAAAAGAACGCAGTTCTCGCCACGGCGTGGTCATCACCTGGGACCCGGCCGGGGACGGCTTGAACCCCGAACTTAAAAAGAAGAACGTGCCCTGCCCGCTTTCATTTACGGTAAACATCATCGGCGAAAAACTGCATTTTCACACCATCTTCCGCTCTAATGACATGGTGGTGGGCTGCCCGTTTGATGTAGCGGGTTTTGCTCTGCTGCAGCGCATGCTGGCGGCCCGACTGGGGGTTGGGGTGGGCGTTTATTCCCATTCCATTTCGAATGCGCATATTTATGATGTGCATTATGATGCCGCTCGTGAGATCATCAACCGTACCGGGCAGGAAAATGAGATCGAACTGACGGCCCAGCCGGATTGGTTTGAACGCGCCGAAAAAGGCGACGTAACCTTGGTGGATGAGATCGTTAAGATCCTGGATGCACAATACACCCCCGCACCTTCCATTAAAGGGCTGCCGGTGGTGCTGTAAGTCATTTTGATTAATAAAGGCAGATTGATGACAGATCTTGCTCCTGTTCTAAGAGGTGCGACACTTAAAGAACTTCTGGCTGAAGCCCATGATTACGTGGTCAGCCACGGTGTGAAACGGGAGTCTTCACGCGGCAGCACTTATTCGGTGAAAGCACTCACACTGGTCTGGGAAAACCCCTCGAATTCGGATGAGAATTATAGGGGCTGGTCACGTGAATCGGCTGATTTCTACCAGCAGATCTTTGTGGAAGGCAAGCCTGAAAACCGTCCCGAGCGGCTGGCTGAAAAGGGCGATTATCTCTTTCCATATACCTACGCTGCGCGCTCGCGTTTCTGGGACGGCGGATGGGGGTCCATCCAGGCCGTGCTGCGCGCCACTCAAAAACTGGGCGGCGATACAACCGCTGTCACCAAGAATCAGAATGCCTTTTTTGAATACCTGGCTGCAGCCGGTGAACTTGTTCACTTGCAGGTCATTTTGGCTGTGTGGGATTGGCTCGGCAGCCAGCAGTTGGCTGCCTTTCTCGAAAATCCTTTTCAAGTCGATTCATTTTTGACGCGATCCCGCATTGACCAGCTTAAACGGATCATTTATGAAATCGATGAGAACCCGGCGTCACGCAGGGCAGTGACCGTCTCTTTCGTCTACCCTGAACTGGATCAGCGCATGAAGCCCCTGCTGGGGATTCCGCCTTACCAGTTCTTTCAACTGCTGCCGGGCGAAGCGCACGAACCGCTGCATTCCTTCCATGTGCACCGCTCGCTGGATGCAGGGCAGGGCGTACTGCTGGATTTCATGCATGATTATTACTGGCTTTCTGAAGCTGCAACCAGGGTCAAACGTCCTTTGGGGACGGTTACGGTAACCGCAGGAGACTTCCACGTGTATCTGCCTTCTGAAGGGGCGCCTGCCGTGGACCGGGTTGAGCAATGGCTGATGGATGTCACCGACGGCTATCAGGCCGGGCTGGGGACACCTCAGAAACTGCTGCAAAAGGAAAAATATCTGCAAAATGCACAAAGAATTTATTCTTTATTGGGAGATGCGCAATGATCTTAACCAGCCAGCAAATTATGGATCGTATCAACAAGAAAGAATTGGTCTTTTCGCCGCAGATCGATCAATTTCAAATCCAGCAGCATTCAGTGGATCTACGGTTGGGCTTCTCCTTTTTGCTTCCCAAAGCCTGGGATCTGACCAACGAAGGCCGTGTAGCCGTGCGCACTGATCACCTCGATGTGGAGCACAAGACCATGCGCCACACCCTGGTTGAGCTGGAAGAGGGTCAGGTGTTTGACATTCTGCCGGGGGAGTATGTGGCGGTGACCACGCTTGAAAAGATCAAACTGCCAGACGACCTGATGGCGATCTTATATCCGCGTTCATCGGTCAACCGCAGAGGCCTGTCAATTGACCTCACCGGTGTGGTGGATGCCGGTTATGAGGGAAACCTGCTGATTCCGGTGCGCAACAACACCCAATCCCAGGTCATCCGCATGTACCCGGGGGAACGCATCTGCCAGGTGGTGTTTGAAGAAATCAGTGAAGCCGTGCAGGTCAAGCAAAGCCGCTGGCAGAACTCGGACGTCATTGTGACCATCAAGGAAGAACGCAGCACCTCCGAGATGGATTTTGTGCGCAAGGGCAACATCACCGGGCTGAAAAAGGAATTTCCACTGGAATAAAGGATTCTTTGTTGAACTAGAATTGACGAAATTGAAGGTTAATTAATTGAGACCCCCGCGGTTTGATTAAGCAGATTTTTGCCGTATCATCAAAACTGCGGGGGTCTTATTTATGCTTTGGTAATCAGCAATTGCTATTTAGACGATCAGGCTGGCAGGAGCCTCTGGTTGATCTCCAGCACGTCCTGCGGATAGCGGGTGAGATCCTGCACGAGGCGTTCGACATCCGATCCGTACTGCAGACGGCGGGCGAGATAAGCAAACTCGTCGCTGTCGTAAGGCGGAATATTGACATCCTTGGCGTTGCCACGCACCACACGCAGCGAATCGATCAGCCAGCGCATGAAGGTATGTGCCTTGCGCAGGCGGTCGTAATCCTCGGTGGAGAGATACCCCGCTTGATGCATCGCCGCCATGGCTTCTCGAATGTTGGTCTTTCTGAGGGTTTGATCTTTGAAGCCGTAATTGATCTGCAATCCCTGCACCAGATACTCGATATCCACAAGAGCGCCGGGGCTGAATTTCGCATTGAAAGTACCGGCAGCCACCAGGTGGCGCACCTGTTTTTCGCGCATGGCGCGCATGGAAGTGACGTCAAAAAGGGTGCCGTTGTAAACATACTCATCCCGCAGCACCGATAACTGTTCGCCTAATTTATCATTGCCGGCAATCGGACGCTGTTTGACCAGTGCCTGGCGTTCATACGGCCATGCGGGGCCATCCGGCGCGTAATACTTTTTATACGAGTCCAGTGAGACAGCCTGGCTGCCGGCTTTGCCGTATGGGCGCAGTTGCAGATCGATGTGAAAGACGCCTTCCTGGCGGGCTTGGATGGCCTGTAAAAGGGATTGGATCAACTCTTCGTAGAAATTGCTGGTGGCAATGCTCTTGAATCCGCCGGTCTTGCCCTGGCCTGAATAAACCAGCATCAGTTCAATATCCGAGGCAAAGCCGAGTTCGCGGCCACCGCACTTGCCCAGCGCCAGCAAAACGGCTTCGGAGGGCTGGCGGTTTTCCAGCCTGGGCTGACCGTATTGCTTGACCAATTCTTGTTTGCAGTGTTTGAAGGCTTCGCCCAGGATCACTTCGACCAGGTCGGTGAGTTCTTCTGAGAAAGTGCCGAATTCGGCGGTGTATCCGAGGATATGGCGCATGTCAATGCGGAACATTTCGCGGTCCTTGAAGGCGTTCAACCCTTCGCGCCAGTGAGCGGTCTTGGAGACCGCCTTTTGTGCTTCCTTTTCCAATTCTTTTCGATTGTAGGCTTTTTCAAGCGTGTTCACATCTCTCACGATCGGGAAGAGGTTGGAATACTGCATGCGTAAAAAGTCATCCCACAGAAAATCGCTTACGCCCAGCAGTTTGGCCAGGGCGTTTAGCACTTCAGGCCGTTCGATGCGGGCGAATTCATCCACCCAGTTGGGGCGTTCAAAAAGCTGATGCAGAAATTCTCTGAAGTGCAGCATGGCGCTTTCAGGGTTTGGAGAATAGGGCAGCAGGTGGGTAAAGTGCTTGATCAAAACCGCGGCAGCCCGCAGTTCGCGCTGCTTTTCGGGGGTGATGATCTTTTCACCCTTCTCATTGGTGACGTACAATATGTCGCTGGCCCGGCTGCCCACGGATTGCACCAGCATGCGCACGATGTTGATGTGGCTGAGGGCGAGGGCGTTGCTGAATTCATACAAGAACCCGGCTGTATCCGGTGCGCTGATGCGCAGCAGGGTATATTTATCATCGGCGTCGTTGTCAATTTCAATTTCCACCGGGTAGAGGGGCATGCCCTCAGTGGGTGCTTCGTGGAAGGTGGCGCCGACGCGTTTAACCAGGTCGCCCTGGGCTTCACGCCGCCGGCCGGTTTTTATCTTGGTGATCAATTCTTTAAGGTCTTCGGCGTAGTTCTTCCACAATTCAGGATGAATGGTTTCATCTTTAACAGAACGGACGATGAAGGCATCCACGATCTTTTTCAACCCCTGGTCACCGTTGTTATTATTGTTGGCTTCATAGGTAAATACCTGGCTTTCCAGAATATCCAGGCCGTAAAGATACATCAAGCCGCAGATGATTGAAAGCACACCCAAATAATCGTAGCCGACGATGGTGATGCGCCAGCGGTTGTCATCCACGGGCTGGGGTTCGACAATGACCGGTTTATCGCTGGATAGCAGTTCCGTCAGCCGGGTATGGTGGGCGATCTCTTCGGGGCTGAAGGTTGTGGCGTATGAGGCATCCATGCGGGCAACGTGCTGCTGCACCTTGATGGCAATCTCAGGGGCAAGGACGACTGGCGCAACAGGCTGACCACCGACGTATTTCAAAAAGATGGTGCGCAGCGCCAGGGAATGTCTCTCGTAAGCCTGGATGAAGCGGTCTCCGGCGCCATGACCCTCAAACCCAAGGCGGCGGGCCAACAAGGCCAGCGAATTTTCATCCGAGGGCAGGGTGTAGGTCTGCTGATAATCGGTGATCTGCAGATAATGTTCAATGGTGCGCAAGAAGATGTAGCCGTCGGTGAGGATGCGTGCCTCTTCAGGTGTGATCAGTCGGGCATCACGCAGCAGGGGAATGGCTTTCAAGGTGGAGCGGGTGCGGATGGATGAGTGGGTCAGCTGCAGTGATTGGACTACAAATTCCACGTCGCGGATGGAACCGGCGCCAAGCTTAACCTCGCCCCATTTGCGCCCTTTCTCGAGCAAAAATTCTTCGGTGCGCTGCTTCATTGAGAAAATACCGGCTCGTACTTCGTCCGCGGGGATGCTGAAGAGCAGGGGTTCGACGTCTTTGCGCAGTTCCTCGCCGAAGGCCAGGTTGCCGGCAATCGGACGTGCTTTGAGAAAAGCCTGTTTTTCCCACAGCAGCGCGGATTGTTTATAGTAGCGCAGATAACCTTCGAGGGTGGTCACCAACGGACCGTCGTGTCCCCAGGGACGCAAACGCATATCCACCCGGTACAAGAAACCTTCACCGGTGCTTTTAGAGAGGATGTCGATCAGGGATTTTGCCAACTTGAGATTGTTGTCGGAACTCTGTTTGGCAATGAAAAGCAGGTCAATATCTGAGCTGTAATTGAGTTCACGTGCGCCAAGTTTGCCCATGGCCAGTACAGTGAAATTGGCGGCTGAAACACCGGTCTCATCCGCGGCGAGCGCCAGGCAGGCCCGGGTCATGCCGATGGCCATACGCGAAAGCTGCGAGAAGACGGCGCGCAGGTCAAAAAGATCGAGAAAATCACTGACCCCGATGCGCAAGAGCTGCCTGCGCTGGTAGCGGCGCAGAGCGTTCAAGCGTTCGAGATAATCTTTCTTGGATTGCCAGGCAGCCTGACCTTCGCTGTGGTATTGATCCACGGTTTTGCGTTCGGTTAGCAGGCTGCGCTGCCCCACCAGGCGGATGGCGTCAGGCGTCCCCAAAAGGATCTCGGTTAGAAAGGGACTGGCTGAAAATAAAGTTACAAGAATCTCCACCAGGCGCGGATTCTCCTGGAGGTCGGTAAACAGCGAGACGCCGAAGGCATCCACCAGGCGCTCAAAATGCACCAGCGACCTGTCGGGGTCCGCGGCGCTGCGTAGGGCTGGGATCAGCCACGGAAGCAAGTCCTGCATGTTTTCGGGGTAAGCGGAAAGCAACCGCTTAATGATAGCCTGGGCATTTTGGCTGTCAGAAAATGTATTCTCATGAACAAGCTGAGAAATGGCGTGATGGGAATCGGCAGTGATCTCTTCGGCATTCATACGACGCTCTTCCATACAAAAAATTATACTTTAAGTGATTGAATTGGCCATTGCGTTGGGCTACTCATTTATCTTATTCCGTTTTGAAGTATAAAAAAGTACCCATTCGGGTAATATACAGGGTCAGACTGTTTCTCTATAATCACTAAATACTTTTTGAGGACTTATATCTTTTCTTGTTATTAAATTTGATCTTGATTTCTAAAGGAGAAAACTCATGGGAAAGTCAGTTAAAGAAGTACTTGAATTAGCAAAGAACGTGAAGATGGTTGACCTGCGATTCATTGATCTGCCGGGAACCTGGCAGCATTTCACCATCCCCGCTCACCGTTTGGACCTTGATCTTTTTGAGGATGGTATTCCGTTTGATGGTTCATCGATCCGTGGATTTCAGGAAATTCATGAATCAGATATGCTCTTGATCCTTGATCCTGATACCGCATTTGTTGACCCAGTAGCCCCATTGCCTACCCTGGTGATCAGCTGCGATGTTTATGATCCCATTACCAAACAGCCCTACAGCCGCGATCCCCGTTTTGTTGCTCGCAAAGCTGAAGCTTATCTGAAACAAACCGGCATCGGCGACACTGCCTTCTTTGGACCTGAAGCTGAATTCTTCATCTTTGATAATATTCGATATGGCAGCAGCACCAACGAATCTTTCTACGAAATTGACAGCGCTGAAGGTTGGTGGAACAGTGGTGACAAAAGCAAACCCAACATGGGCGGACAAATTCTACCCAAACGCGGATACTTCCCTGTGCCTCCTACCGACACTCTTCAATTACTGCGCAGCCAGATCGTCATGGCGCTTGAAGAAGCTGGCGTTGAAATGGAAATTCACCATCATGAAGTTGCTTCCGCCGGTCAGGTTGAACTGGGTATGAAATTCAACACCTTGATCCGCATGGCTGATCAACTTTTGATCTACAAATACATTGCAAAGAACGTGGCACGTCAGAATGGCAAGACTGCCACCTTCATGCCCAAACCAGTTTTCGGTGATAACGGTTCTGGTATGCATGTTCACTCGTCCATTTGGAAGAACGGCAAGAACGCCTTCTTTGACGCTTCAGGTTATGCCCAGCTCTCAGATACAGCCAAGTATTACATCGGCGGTCTGTTGAAACATGCCCCTTCATTGCTGGCACTGACCAACCCCACCACCAATTCTTATCGCCGTCTTGTGCCCGGTTATGAAGCACCTGTCAATCTGGCTTATTCACAGCGCAACCGATCTGCTGTCTGCCGTATTCCGGTGACCAGCAGCGAGAAATCCAAACGTGTTGAATTCCGCGCCCCGGATGCCACCAGCAACCCATACCTGTGCTTTTCCGCTTTATTGATGGCCGGCCTGGATGGCATTCAGAATCGCATTGATCCGGGCAATCCCGTGGATAAAGACCTTTATGAACTTCCGCGCGAAGAAGCAAAATTGATCAAACAGGTTCCTGGTTCTTTGGGTGATGTATTGATCGCACTCGAAAATGATCACGATTATTTGCTCAAGGGTGACGTATTCACCAAGGACTTGCTCGAGGCTTACATTTCATACAAACGCCAGAACGAGCTTGATCCCGTGCGCATTCGCCCGGTGCCTTACGAATTTGTCTTGTACTACGATATTTAGTTCATTTCCTGTCTCTCCTTTAGACGGTTTTTGAAAACTGACAGGTGTTCAAGCACCTGTCAGCCTTGTTAAAAAGGAAGTTTTCTATTGACGTGCTACAATTATCTGAGCAGGACCCTACAATATGAGTGAACAAACCGACAATTCCCGACTTTACGATGCTCTGGCCAGTTTGAACCAGATTGGCGCCACCGTCAACCAGATTGGACAGGATGGCAGGGTCAGTGTTGAAGACACGCTCAAGCTGATCGTTGCCAGCGCCATCCAGGTGGTGCAGGGGGCGTCGGCTGTGATCTATTCCTACGACGACACGCTCGGTGAATTCATCATTTCTTCTCGCGTAACGGCCGGCGTCATGGATAACAGTGAATTAAGCGACGAACCCCGTCCGTACGGGTTGGGATTTCGCGCCATTAAACAACGGCGGCGGGTGCTATCGTATGAAGAAAAGGGTATCAATATTCACCCGGCAAGAGCCATGTCTGGTGCCAGGGTGATGGGGTGCTTTCCGCTGATCGTGGCAGACAGCCCGGTGGGGACGCTGTATGTATATTTGCAGGATGAACGCGAGTTCAGCCAGCTTGAACTGCTGATGCTGGATAACTTTGTCAACCAGGCCGCCATGGCGATTTACCACGCCCACAACCTTGAAAAAATGCAGCGCAACCTGGCCCGCAAGGAAGAGGAGATCAAACGCATGCGTCGGGCGGGGTTGCTGATCTCGTCACGGTTGAGGCTGGAAGAAACCCTCGAATCCATTTTGCAGATGGCGCTTGAAGTCACTGGCGCAAAGTACGGCATCTTCCGCCTGCTGGATCAAAAAGCACAGACCTTGAACACCAGGGCTGTGGCGGGTGAGTATACAGCCCGGCCCTTGATCGAAGCACTGCCGCTGGATTCGAACAGCGTGATGGCCTGGGTGGCGCGTGAACGGCAGTCTGCATGCATCGCAGACCTGCACGCCGACCCCTGGTCGCAGATCTACTATCCGCTTGATTCAAACATGGAAATGCGTTCCGAACTGGCCGTGCCGCTGGTGGGGGCTACGGGCAGGCTTGAAGGGGTGCTCAACCTTGAAAGCCCGGTGGTCGGTGCATTCAGTGAAGAAGACAGCTACTTATTACAGGCGCTGGCAACCCAGGCGGTCATCACCATTCAAGAGGTGAGGCTGCTGGATGCGCTTGAAGAAATCACCCATTTATTATTGACTGAACCGCTGCAAAAAGTGTTGGAACATCTTTCTGCTCTGGCCTGTGATCTGTTGGACGCGGCCACCAGCGCCATCTGGAACCTCAAAGACGGTGTGCTGGAAGTGGCTGCCGAGAGCGGCGGCTACCGCCACGGTGAGAGCATCCCTGTGGAAGGCAGCCTGGCGGGTCTGGCGATTCTGGAACGAAAGCCGGTGATCAGTGAGGATGTGCGCGTAGACAAACGCTTCCACCGCGCCGACCTGGCCGTCGACCAGGACTGGGCGCGTGCCCTGATCGTGCCTTTGCTGCCCGGGGATGAGGGAGAACCGCTTGGCGCTTTTGGTGTTTACAGTTCCACCAGCGGGGCGGGGCACTTTGCCGAATCCGAATGGGATAAGAAGGTGCTGGTTACTTTGTCGGATTACGCCGTGCTGGCCTATCAAAATGCCGCCCATCAAGATGCCCTGCGCGCTGCCCAGGAACAGCGTTCCGTGGCCGAGACCTTTGCCGCGGTGGGCGATATCGCCTCCAATTTGCTGCATCATCTTAATAATAAAGTGGGCACCATTCCGGTGCGCATCCAGGGGATCGAAGACAAGTGCCAGGACGTATTGGGGGCCAACCCCTACCTGGCTCACAACCTGGACGAGATCGAGCACTGCGCCACCGACGCTATGGAAAGCGTGCGCGAAAGTCTTTCGCATTTGCGGCCCATCAAGCGCGAACCGGTTCTGGTGGTCAGCCGGGTGCTTGAAGCCATCAGCCTGGTTAAGATGCCCCCTACGGCTGAAGTGAAGATCAGCCAACTGGATCATTTACCGGTGGTCATGGCCGGGGATCGGACACTGACGCTGGTCTTTACCAACCTTATCGAGAACGCCCTGGACGCCATGAACGGCAAAGGTGTGATCAACATCTTAGGCAGCGCGGATAAAGACTGGGTCGAAGTCAAGGTGAGTGACAATGGGCCGGGCATCCCGCCCGACCTGCACGAGCATATTTTCGACCTCAATTATTCCGGCCGCGGCGCATCCCGACCCGGCAAGCTTGGCTTTGGTCTATGGTGGGTCAAGACGTTGATGACCCGGCTTGAAGGCAACGTATCCGTGCAAAGCGACGGCGCCCACGGTACGACCTTTGTTTTGCGGCTGCCGATCGCGAAACCAAATGGACAGGGTTAATGATGAATAAAGCTAAACCTTCTCCACGCGCGATTGTGATCGAGGATGATTCCTCCTGGCAGCAGATCCTGAGCGAGATCCTCTCGGATTCCGGTCTGACCGTGGATGTGGCGGATAACCTCGAAGACGCCCTCAAATTACTCAAAGCTGAACCCCACCGTCTGGCGTTGGTGGATCTGTCGCTCGAAAGCACGGACCATAGCAATGAAGACGGTTTACATGCGCTTGAAGCCATCAAACGGCTTGACCCCGGCTGCCAGAGCATTTTACTGACCGGTTTTGCCACGGTGGAACTGGCAGTTAGTGTGCTGACTGAATACGGCGCTTTTTCCTTTTTACGCAAAGAAAGCTTCAACCGTGCGCAGTTCCGTGAATTGATCAGCCAGGCATTGGTGGCGGCCCCCAAAAGTGAAGTTGAAGCAACTGAGACCAAACCCGTTGAAAGTAAATTTTCTTTTTCTCAAAACCAACCCTCCGCTCACAACAGTCCGCGGGTGTTGGTGGTGGAAGATGACGCCGGCTGGCGCAGCATCTTATCCGAGCTGCTGACGGATGCCGGTATGGAGATCAGGGTTTGCAGCAGTTACGGCGACGCACTTGGCGCACTGCGGCGTGAGACCTTTTCACTGGCAGTGGTGGATCTATCCCTGACAGCCGAAGTCGTCTGGGATGATTCCGCAGATAGCGATTCGCTCGAAGGGTACAGTCTGCTGGCCAATACCCACACCGCGGGCATCCCTACCATTGTGGTCAGTGGGGTGGTGGGTGTGGATGAAATTCAACGAGCGTATAACGAACATTCCGTGTTTGCTTATCTCGAAAAGCAGGCTTTTGACCGCAACAATTTCAGGCGCCTGGTGCGCGAGGCGATTGCCGCCGGCAGCACCCTTTCAGAGTTGGATCAGCTTACCCAGCGTGAGCGCGAAGTATTCGATCTGCTGGCCAAAGGGATGACCAACAAAGAGATCGCGGATGCGCTGGTGATCACCAACAACACAGTCAAACGGCATCTGAAGGCAGTCTTCGAGAAACTGGATGTACATACGCGCGCGGCGGCGTTATCCAAGGCGAGGGGAAATTAGAAAGCTTTTTTTAACCACGAACCACACGAAAAACACTAAAAATAAAGGCAAAAGAACGAAAAACTACGCTCATATTCAAACCCCCGCGGTTTATAAACCGCGGGGGTTTAGGTTTATCCCAAGAAACCGGGGGTTTTGATAAATCCCCGGTTTCTCTTTAAGATGTTGATTTTCTAATTCCACTCTGTGTGATAGATTCCCTCTTTGTCGAGGCGGCGGTAGGTGTGAGCGCCGAAGTAATCGCGCTGAGCCTGGGTGAGGTTGGCGGGCAGGCGGTTGCTGCGGTAGGCGTCGTAGTAGGCTAGCGCGGAACTGAAAGCCAGGGCGGGGATGCCGCTGTCGGCAGCCATGCTGACCACCGTGCGCAAAGCGGCCTGGCCCCGGTTCATCTTGGTCGAGAACTCGGGGTCCACCATCAGATTGGTCAGGTCGTTGTTTCGTAGATATGCGTCGCGAATATCATTCAAGAATCGCGCGCGGATGATGCATCCGCCGCGCCAGATGCGCGCAATCTCGGAATAATTGAGATCGTAGCTGTATTCCTTGCTGGCCATGCGCAGCATGGCAAAGCCCTGGGCGTAGGAGCAAATCTTGGCGGTATAGAGAGCGTCGCGGATAAAACCGATGTTTTGGTTCTTGTCACCCTTGATCTGCGCTTTGGGGCCGACCAGTAAACTTGATGCCGTCACGCGTTCGGCTTTGAGTCCGCTGATGATGCGGCTTTCAACCGCCGCGTTGATGGTGGGGATAGGTGCGCCGAGATCGAAAGAATTCTGGCTAGTCCACTTGCCGGTACCTTTTTGCGCCGCTTCGTCAAGGATGAGATCCACGATGGCTTTATCGGTTTCCTGGTCATACCTCGAGAAAATATCAGCGGTGATCTCGATCAAATAAGATTCAAGATCACCCCTGTTCCAATCGCTGAATATGTCGTGCAGCACCGGATTGGTGAGACCCAATCCGCGGTGCAGCAGGTCGTAGGTTTCGGCGATCAACTGCATGTCGCCGTATTCAATGCCGTTGTGCACCATCTTGACGTAGTGTCCGGCACCGCGCGGACCCATGTAAGCCACGCAGGGTTCGCCATCCACTTTGGCCGCGATGGCTTCGAAAACCGGTTTGACCAATTCCCAGGCCTGGGGCTGTCCGCCGGGCATGATGGAAGGACCCCAAAGAGCGCCTTGTTCACCACCGCTGACGCCGGCGCCGACATAATTGAGTCCCAGCAGCTCCAATTCGCGCGAACGGAGTTCAGTATCGTAGAAGTAGGTGTTGCCACCGTCGATCAGCAGATCCCCTTTGGAGAGCAGCGGTTTGAGTGAGTTAATGGCGGATTCGATGGGCTTGCCAGCGGGTACCATGATCAATATGCGCCGGGGATGTTCAAGTGCCTTCAAAAAGGATTCAAGTGATTCACAGGCGACCAGGTTTTTCGTTTTGGCTTCCACCCCAAATGAGACGACCTTGGCGGCATCCAGATCATAACCGGCCACCCGAAATCCATTGCGTTCCATGTTTACGGCGAGCATGCGTCCCATGACGCCGAGACCCATGACACCGAAATTTGCTTTTTGCATTTTTTCCTCCTGCGTTTGGCCTTTCAAAAACCATCAAGAATAAGGAAAGGATATTTCCACCTTATCTTTGTCTATAACTATACCTTGTTTTATTTTATCTTATGGGCAGGGATAAATCCACAGGCTCGGAGTGTGGAGCTTTAACCGTAATAATTTTGTTTTATAATGAACCGTTATGACTGGAAAAAAGAAAAGTAAAATCTGGATCCTGTTTGTGATCCTTGCAACTGTATCGTGCTGCTGTCTGCTGATGCTGCAACCTGTCGGTGATTATCTGGTCGTGCAGGATGAAATTCAAAAAACCGATCTGATCGCTGCGGTCAGCGGACCGGAATACCGCATTTTGTACGCCTCCGAACTCTACATGAAGGGGCTGGCGAACACTGTCTTCTTCACCGGTGGATTCAGTGAGGAGAACAACCGGGTCGAAGCCTCATGGAGCAAATATGTGGCTGAGACTCACGGCGTCCCGGGCGAAGCGATCGCCATTGACGAAACCGCCGTAATTTCCACCCACGATGAAGCGGTGCTGCTCAAGAACTACCTTGACGCGCATCCCGACACGATCAAGTCGGTAACCCTGGTAACCGATCCGTGGCACTCACGCCGTGCCAGGTGGATCTATCAAAAGGTCCTGGGCGAGGGAATCAAGATTTACATGGCGCCGGTTCCGCGCATGCGCACGGGTTTTCCGAAATACTGGTGGACGGAAGCCAGCTCACGCAAGCTGGTCTGGAACGAATACGTCAAGCTGGTGTTCTATGTCTTCCGCTACCAGATTGCCACCGGACACTTCCGCTCATGGCTGTCGCAGTTCGACAAATTCTAATCAAGGTTATTGGATTGTCGACCGATCACCAACAATTAAGAAATTTCTTTTCTCAAGCGTACATAATAGGCGGCTCGCCCTGTTGTGGAAAATCAACAATTGCGGAACGTTTATCTATGGATTTTGATCTTTGCTATTTCAAAGCAGATGACCATGTCTCAGAATATTTACTGAGATGCACGCAGCTTGAGCAACCAATGATGTTCCAGTATTCAAAACTATCATGGAATGAGATCTGGTCCAAACCGGTTGACATTCAAGTCACTGAAGTGTTTCATTTTTATCAAGAAATGTTTCCTTTTATATTGGATGATCTGTTGAAAATTGAGGATGATAAGCCGGTCTTATTGGAAGGGGCTGCTTTTCTTCCAGAACTTTTGGATGGTTGGCCAACAAACAGGAGCAAGGTTCTTTTTATGAGGCCGACGCCTGAGTTTCAAGAGAATCATTACCGCACGCGTTCATGGATTCAACCTATAATAAATTCTTGTGACGATCCTGATCTTGCTTTCCACAATTGGATGAAGAGGGATGAATTATTTGGGGATGAGGTTTCCAGGCAAGCATCAAATAGGGAGCTAAAAGTTCTTGTTGTTGATGGTTCCCTTTCATTAGAAGAGCAATACATTGCTATCGTTAAACAATTTCACTTGAAATTGGGATAGCTTAAAATTTATTAACATCTGATTCCCTTCCACATATAGTGGTTTTAAAAATAACGACACTTAATAGTATTTATATCTAACACTTATGCAAGTTCAAATTGTGATACTTGACCTGTATAATGTGTTGAGAGGTTCTATTCACTTTTAATCGTATGAGGGTATAAATGGCTGAACTTTTAACTATTTCTCTAGAAGAGCTGGTTTCCAGTCTCTCAACTTTGATGGATCATACGATTGCGCCATTAAGGGACCATCACCGTCGCACGGCAATCGCGGCTTATCATATTTCCATCTACCTGGATTTGACCTGGCAGCAGCGGCATGATCTGATCTTCGCGTCGGCGATCCATGATATTGGCGCATTTTCAATCCAGGAACAAAAAGCATTACAAGACCTGCAGTTTGAATCAAAATATATCAACCGACATGCCAGAGCAGCCTATTTGCTGCTTAAAGAATTTATGTATTTTGAACATGTTGGTGAAATTCTCCGCTACCATCATGCATACCTGAACACCACCGAAGGATTGGACCGCAGTAAGATCCCATTGGAATCATTGATCCTTCAAGTCGCTGATCATGCTGCGGTTTTGTCAGGTGAATCGTTGAATATTTTGGATACATCCGCGGCGATTATTAATGAAGTCAACAAGCAATCCGGGGTCATGTTCGTACCTGAAATCGTGGATGCTTTTAACCGGGCGGCAGAAAAAGAAAACTTCTGGCTGGATATCAAGAATATGACCTTGAGTTCACTTTTTGAGGAGCGCGTGAAATTAGACAACCTCCACATTAAGAAAAACGAACTCATGGGGTTGGTTAATCTGTTCCGAAGGATCATTGATTTTCGCAGTGAGGTTACCTCAACCCATACAGCCGGTGTGGCGGTGGTGGCGGCTGATCTGGCGAGGTTCCACGGTAGGGAAGAAGAAACCATTCGTAAAATCAAAATAGCCGGATATTTGCATGATATTGGCAAACTGATCGTGCCTTCAGAAATTTTGGAAAAACCCAGTAAATTAACTCCGCAGGAATTTAATATCATCCGCACGCACACCTATTTCACTTACGAATTTCTCAATACCATGAGCATATTTAAGGAAATCCGCGATTGGGCGTCACAGCATCACGAACGCTTGAATGGCCGTGGGTATCCCTTCCACGAGAATGATAAGTCGCTGCCGTTTGAATCCAGAGCGATCGCGGTCGCGGATGTGTTCACGGCGTTGACAGAAGACCGCCCTTACCGAAAAGGGGTTTCAGGTAAGGACGCCATGCTCGTTCTGGATGTGGATGTGCAGAAGGGCGAACTGGACGGTGTGCTCGTCAGTCTTTTGGGTGAACACATGGATGAGATCAACCAAACCCGGGTCAATGCCCAGCTGGATTCAAAAAGGGAGTATGAAGCTTTTGTGAAAGAGTTGATTAAAGAAGAATTCTAACCCACCTAATCTACCATCAATTATTCTTGAAAGGACTGGCGCTGCAAAAAGCTCCAGTCTTTTTTATTAAATGTCGGTCTTAAAGCAATTCGGCATTTCATTGGCAAAAGTGTGGCGGAATCCCATCCCCATTTTGTTTTATTCTTTATTTGTCAAAAAAATGCAGCAGACCGGCCTAAAATGCGGTCTTGATGGAGTGGATTCCGTGAGGTATGTTGTTTCTTACGATTTGGGAACAGGCGGTTTGAAAGCCGGTCTTTATCACTTGGACGGAACCTCGGCTGGTTTTGAATTTGTCCCTTATCAAACGTATTATCCTGAAACTGATTGGCATGAACAACGTCCGCAGGATTGGTGGCAGGCAGTATGTCTGGCCACCAAAGTGCTGCTGCAAAAAAGCGGCGTCAAAGCTTCAGAGGTGATTGCCGTGGCAGCCAGCGGACACAGCTTGGTGGCAGCACCGATTGGTTCCTGCGGCGAATTGCTGATGGAAAGCGTCCCCATCTGGTCTGACCGGCGGGCCAAAGTGGAAGCGGCTGATTTTTTCAAAAAAGTGGATTATGAGAAATGGTACCTGACCACGGGTAATGGAGACCCGCCAGAGACTTATTCCGTTTTCAAACTGATGTGGTTAAAAAAACAACACCCGGAGATTTTTAGCAAAACAAGGGCTGTACTGGGCAGCAAGGACTACATCAATTTCATGCTGACTGGTGAAATTGCCACGGATTATTCTTATGCTTCGGGCAGCGGCGTTTTTGACCTGCTGCACTGGTGCTACAACGAGGCTTATATTGAAAAGGCCGGGCTGCCGCGTCTTTTATTTATTGACCCCAAGGAATCTCATCAACCAGTCGGTACTCTAACAGCCGAAGCGGCTGAAGCAAGCGGATTATGCGAAGGTACACGGGTGTTGTGCGGCGGCGTGGATAATGCCTGCATGGCGCTGGGCACTACCGGCATGGGCAACGGCAGGGTCTATACCTCGCTGGGATCTTCCGCCTGGATTGCCGTCTCGGCGAATAAACCGATTCTGGATGTCAAAAAGCTGCCTTTCGTTTTTGCCCACGTTGAAAAAGGGTTTTATACCACGGGTGTTTCCATATTTGCGGCAGGCAGCGCCTACCGCTGGGCCAAAGAAACCTTATGCGTGGACTTGGCAGGTGATGTTTACCAGCAGATGAATGCCCTGGCTGCGACATCCGAGTTGGGTGCAAAAGGTGTGATGTTCAATCCGTCACTGGCCGGTGGAAGTTCACAGGAACCCAGTGAGTCATTGGAAGGGGCTTTCTACGGTCTCAAGCTTTCGAATTCACGTGCGGACTTGCTGCGGGCGATCCTTGAAGGGGTGGCACTTAGCCTGGGTACCTGCTGTCTTTCAGTGATCGAACCGATGATCGAATCCAACGAAGCCATGATCATCTGCGGCGGTGGCGCCAGGAGCGACCTGTGGATGCAGATCTTTGCCGATGTTTACAACCGCAAGGTGGAGGTCATAAACGTGGATCAAGACGCAGCTTCCCTGGGGGCGGCGGCCATTGCGCTGCGAGGCGCTGGCATCTGGCAGGATTACACTCCGTTGGATGCGCTGTACCAGGTGCAGAAAACATTTATCCCCTTTCAAGAAAACCAGGCAAGTTATGCCTTGATTGCCAAACGGTTCACACGCTGGATCACTGCCCTGGCGGCGGTCCATGACGTTGTGGATGAAGCTTAACTACTAAAGACAGGAGAGATCAATTATGAAGGTCGGTTTTTGCACTATTAATTACTCCGAATTGGCGTTGGATGATGTCATCGAAATGGTGGCGAAAAAGGGATATGAAGCGGTAGAGATCCCGGCTTACACAGACAACGGACAGATGGACGTTGACGAGATGCTTAAGAACGGTAATGCCAAAAGGCTGAAAAAGAAAGTGAACGACGCCGGCCTGATCATTTCCGGCATCTCGAACCACGCGGATTCCCCGCTGGTGCTCGGCCCACACGGACGCGACCTGGCAGCCATCTGCCCGGGCACACCCGCGGAACAGATCAAGTTCGGTACCGAGAGCATGCTCAAGTGCGCCCGCCTGGCCAATGAACTCGAAATCCCGGCGGTGGTGGCGTTTTCAGGTGTTGGCAATTTCGGTCATTTCAACGATTGGCCCTACCCAGATGGCTGGAAGGAAGAGGAAGAGGCTTTCGTTAAAAACTGGGTACCCATCTTTGACAAGTTTGCTGAATACGGCGTCAAGGTAGCCTTCGAACCGCATCCCAATAACATTATTTATGACATCCATACCACCAAACGCTGCCTCGCCTTATGCGACAACCATCCCGCGTTTGGCATCAATTTCGACCCGGCCAATATCTTTTATACCGGCATCAACCTGGGCAGTTATATTGACGAGATCGGCGACCGCATCGTGCTGGTGCACGCCAAAGACTGCGAACTGGTGGAGCACAACATGGCGCGCGGCGGATATTGGATGTTGCAGCGCGACTGGGGCAACCTTGACCGCAGCTTCCGATTCCGCATCCCCGGATGGGGCTCGATCAACTGGAAGAGTGTGATCACCGAACTCTTCATGACCGGCTACACCGGCGTGTTCTCATACGAACATGAAGATGTGACCATGTCTCGCGCGGATGGCATTGACAAGGCCATTGCATTCTTGAAACCCCTGATGATCAACCAGCCTTACGAAGGCCGCAACGACAAACTCTTTCAAAAGTAGAGGAGACAGCCATGAGAACAATGAAAGCCATGGTTCTTGAAGAACCCAAAAAATTTGTCTACCAGGATGTGCCCGTCCCAACCATCAGCAGCGATGAGGTGTTGATCAAGGTCAAGTACTGCGGTATCTGCGGATCGGATTGGGGTTCTTACCAGGGAAAGTATGCTGATGAAGTTGCCTGCCTGCCCTTGATCACCGGTCATGAGTTTTGGGGCATCATCGAAGAAGTGGGCCAGGATGTCACCTCCGTCAAGCCAGGCGACCGGGTGGCGGTGGATATCTGCCTGCCCTGCGGTACTTGCTATTACTGCCGCCGGGGTGAACCCTTGTTGTGCAATTCGTTCAAGCAGATCGGCATCCATGTCAACGGCGCCTACGCGGAATATGTTAAAGCGCCCGCCCGAAACTGCTACATTTTGCCGGATGAAATTGACGATTATGCGGCTGCCTTCATTGAACCGCTGACCGCCTGCATTAATGCCTCGCGCAAGATGAACTGTGAACTGGGAGCCTCCGTGGCGGTGATCGGCGCCGGTCTGGGCACCATTCATGCGCTGCTGGCCAAGCTGCGCGGAGCCGCCCCTGTGATCGTGATCGACTCTCAGCAGAAACGGTTGGAAACAGCCAAAGCCATGTCAGCGGATTACGTGATCGACATCACCAAAACCCCGGATGCGGTTGCCGAGGTCATGCGTTTGACCGACGGGGTGGGTGTGGACTACGTGATCGAAGCCGTGGGGAAATCCCAGACTTATGAACAAGCCTTTAGGATGATCCGCCGCGGCGGCAAACTTGAAGCCTTTGGTATCTGCTCGGATGACGACCTAGCCAAGCTACCTCCCGCGGCATTTGTGCTGCAAGAAAAGAAAATTGGCGGCTCCTGCGCCGGCATCGGGCACGACTGGGAAGTGGCTATTGCATTGCTGCAATATAAACGCGTGGATCCACATCCATTGATCTCGATGATCGTTCCGCTGTGCGAGTTGGAAAAATCGCTCAACGAACTGCAGCAGAATAAAGACCTGGTCAAAGTGCTGGTTTCACCCGAGATCAGCGAACGGATCATCCTTATTCACTAGAGTTCCGTGGGCTCTTTACCACGTCATCCGTTTGTCGGATTCTTTTCGACGAACAAAAAATATCATTGGAGACAAGACTTATGAAGATTTCTTACCTTGAATATGCAAAAATGATCGATGCAAGTTCACTCAAACTGGATACGTCATATGACGATTACCATGCGCTGGTGGCAGCCTGCAAAAAATACAGCTTCGGCTGTGTGTTTATCTGGCCGGCTTATTATCCTGAAATCCGTGAAGCCTTAAAAGGTACCGTTACTGAGTTTGGCACATCCCTTTCTTTCCCCTCCGGACAGGAAGCTACTGAAACGAAAGTCCATCAGGCGCGCCTGTTTACCAGCCTCGGCGCCGAGCAGGTGGATATGGTGATGAACGTGGGTTGGCTGAAGAGTAAAAAATACGACATGGTCAAAGCCGATATTGCGGCAGTGCGTGAAGCCACAAAATATACCTCTCTTAAGGTCATCATTGAAGCCATGTTATTGACGGATGAAGAGATCGTCAGAGCCTGCGAGATCGTGGCCGACTGCGGCGCGGATTATGTCAAGAGTGGCACGGGCTTTTCTGCCGATCCCACCACCTTGCATCACATCGCGGTCATGAAGAACACGGTGGGCAACCGCTGCAAGATCAAAGCAGCCGGTGGTGTGAAAACGCTTGACCTGTTAACCAAGATGCATGCCATGGGCGTGACCCGCTTTGGCATTGGCTACAAAAATGCCATCGCCATTTCTGAAGAAGCCTTGCAGATGAAAGACGGCATCGAGATCCCTGAAATCCGCATCGAAGATTATCTATAAGTCGCCAGTCAAAAAGGAGATCACCCTATGGGCTACAAAGAAACCCTGCTCCAACCGCTTAAAATTGGTAATAGAGTCGTTCAAAACCGGTTCTTTGCGCAACCTATGGAATGTGTCGATTCGGATGAAGAGGGCAATCCGACCGATTTGACCTTCAAACGTTATGAGAATCTTTTCAAGGGACATTTTTCGCTGATCGATCTCGAGGCCATCACCATCACCAATGAAAGTCGGGCGCGTAAAACCCAGCTTGAGATCATGCCCCGCAACGAAAAAGCCCTGACCAAGTTCGTTAAAAGCCTCAAAGAGATCAACCCTGATGCGCAGTTTGTTTTTCAACTGACCCATTCCGGCGAGATCAGCGAACCCGAGTTTTCGCGCCGGGTCACGGTCAAGCCGGTCTACGGTCTGGGTGGGGATCTGCTAACCGAAGAGGAAGTGGAACACATCATTGACCAGTTCGCCCTGGCTGCCAAGATCACCCAGAACGTGGGCGCGGACGGCGTGGATATGAAGTTCTGCCACGGCTACCTGGGCAACCAGATTCTGCGTCCGTTTAACGACCGCAAGTGGAAGTACGGCGGCGAGTGGAAGAACCGGGTGCAGTTTGCTTATGACCTGTATGAACGCATCCAAAAAGCCACCAACTACGACAAGAACTTTTTGATCGGTTCAAAGATCTCTATGTGGGAAGCCTTCCCTGGTGGATTTGGTTCAGCTGGACCGGATTCCCCGCTGATGGATATGACCGAACCGATCGACTTGATCAAAGGCCTCGAAGAGCGCGGCGCGCAGTACTTCGTGGAGTCACTCGGCAACGTGCACTGCAGCATGGAGTTCATGGAAGCCGGCAAGGAAGACCCCTATCTTTCTTACCTGCACATTTACTTTTCCAAGCTGATGAAGGATGTGCTCAAACCCGAGACCGTGGTGGTGGGGTCGCATTTCTCATCCTTCAGAGGAACGACCAACAAACTGCTTTCCATCGAGCCTGAGAAATCGTCCATGTTCGCCATGGGGGCGCGCTGTATTGACGACGGTTTGATGGATATGATCGGTCTTGGCCGCCAGTCTTTCGCCGATCCGCTGACGCCCTTGAAACTGGAAGAAGGCCGCGAAGAGGAAGTTAAATACTGCAATCAGTGCATGAACTGTGAAGAGCTGATGATCCGTCAGATGCCGGTCGGTTGTGTGACGTTCAACAAGTACTACACTGACCTGTTTATTGAAGTCCGCAAGAAGATGGGCAAGCTGGCTGAACTGCATACATAACATTATTAAAAATGCCCCACTCAGTTCAAAACGAACTGTGTGGGTTTAATCATTTGGTTATTCAGATTCCCGGTTTCTTCCAAGAAACCGGGAATTGACTTTTATTCCTAGACTTCCATTGAGGTGCTGACGGAGGTTTCGATGACTTCCGCGGCGGTGACCTCGCGGCCAAGTTTTTGAGATAGGTAGATTCCTTCCGAGATAAGCATGGTATTCAGCGCGATCTCGGCGGTGGGGATGAGCGGAACACGGCCCTGAGCGGCGGCGATAAAATGCTGGCGTGGACCGTCGTAAGCATCGCCGTTTTCTTGTACATTGTGAATACGATAATCAAAGCCATCCAGGTTGGCGCTGGCGTCAATATCCAGGTCCGCCAGGCTGCGGAAGAGCCCGAAAGGTCTCAGCCTTACGCCGCCGTCAGTGCCGGTGATGTAAGAACCTTCGAGTGAATCGAGATGCATGGCCCAGGATTCGATCAATGAAAAGGCAATGTCTTTTTCCAAAGAGATCAAGCCCACTGCCAGTTCCTCAACATCAAAATTGCTGATGTAGCGCCGCTTCTCATCCATCGCGGTGCGCTGGAAGGTGCGTCCGCTAATGCGCAGGGGGGCGGGGTTGCCGAGCAGGTAGAGCACATTGGCGATGTGATAAATACCCATGTCAAAAAGGGCGCCGCCGCTGGCGGAGGATTTCTGCACAAAGTTGGGGGTGCCGTAACCGTCCACATAGGGGCGTCCGCGGCGGCGGAAGCCGGAAGAATGCGCCAGGTAAGGGGTGCCCAGCCAGCCGTTCTCAATGGCGCTCATGGCAGCCTTGGATTCACGGCTGAAGAGGTCAGAGATTTGGATGGAAAGCTGTTTTTTCTCCTGTTTGGCGACTTCGATCATTTTGGCGCCGTCGGCATAGGAACCTGCGATCGGTTTTTCGCAGATCACATTCTTTCCGGCTTTCAGAGCAGCAACAGTCACCGGCATATGAAGGTTGTTGTGCAGGCAGACGCTTACGGCCTGAACTTCTTTTCTTTCCAACAGCGCGCGAAAGTTGGTCGTCCAGAAGGGGATGTTATATTTTTGGGCTATGGCTTCACTCTTCTGTGCATCACGGTCCGAGATTGCAAACACTTTAACATTTGGCATCGAGAGGTAGCTTTCAAGATGCACCATGCCGATCTGGCCCAATCCAATGATTCCAACATTTGTTGTTTCGTTTGCCATAATTGTCCTCGCCTGATATATTATTTTTTCTTGGTGACCAATGGAACCGAGAAATAAACGGTGGTGCCTTTGCCCAATTCACTGGTCAAGGCCATTTCGCCGCCGTGCAGTTCGATCAGTTGTTTCGAGATGGAAAGCCCCAGTCCGGTGCCGTAATCTTCACGATCGTTGGATTTATCCACCTGGAAGAAGGCATCAAAGACCTTTTCAAGGTCCTCTTCGGGGATGCCCTTGCCGGTGTCTTTGACATAGACGTACGCCATTGAGTCCACCACGGTGGAGGTGATTTTGACCCCACCCTTGCTCGTGTATTTCAATGCGTTGGAAAGCAGATTTAAAACAACTTGTTTCAGCCGGATGGAGTCGCCGTGAACGTTCTTGATCTGTGAAGATAGCTCGGTCTCGAGATAAAGCCCTTTGGATTTGTAAGCACTTTCGGTGATCAACACCACTTCATGGATCAGGGCGTTCAGATTCGTACTTGAGATCTCGACTTCGTATTTCTTGTTTTCCAGTGAAGCCATATCGAGAATATCGTCAATTAAAGCTTTTAGGTGCTGGCTGTTTTGATAGATGCATTCAATATCGCCGCGCAGGTCAGGCGTCCAGTTCACCTCGCCGTAGCTGCGGGGTGAGTTGACCATGGTTTCGCTGAATCCGATGATAAGGTTGAGGGGAGTGCGCAGTTCGTGGCTGACGTTTTGCACGAAGTTCTGTTTCACCGTCCGCGCTTCTTCGGCTTCTTCACGCGCCTGGATCAAAGAGATGTTGGTCGCAGAAAGGTATTTTTTGTAGTCATTGAGATTGTTGACCAACTTTTCGAGTTTGACTTCATTTTCGCGGATGATCTGTTCGTTGAGCAGGGCAGTCTGATAGCGTTTGTGATACCAGGTCAGGTTCGAGTGGAGCTGATTCAGGATCAACTCAAGCAATACTGAAATGGAGACCAGTAGAAATATGGGGAACGCGAGCTGGCTAAAAAAGTCCCATGAGTGAAAGTGAAGGTAAAAAAGGCTGATCGAGGCAATTACCACCAGCGCAATAAATATAATGGATTGCCTTGTTTCAAGCAGAATGATGGCAAAAAGAATGGGGATGATGAAGCTGAAAAGGTAATGCGGATCAAAATAAACCATCAACAGCACAAAGATGGCGCTGCCTTCGGTGATACACAATGCCCAACTTGAGAGGATGGGCGCCTTATCCTTAAAATAAAATGCGACCAAGAATCCGACGAGATTAAGGCCGCACACGATCCAGATGGAATTATCAAGTGAGCTGAGAATGACGGCTGTGGTGTTGTACCCGGCATGCAAGGACCATATCCCGGCATAGGCAAGCACAACCCCCACAATAAATGTAAAGCCCAGGCAAAACTTGAGTGATTCGCTGCGAAATGTGTTCACCAGGTTTTTATTATAACTTTTTCAACCCAATCGTTGTTAAAAACTTTTTAACTAAAGCAAAGTGTAGTCATTGGCACGATAAGCCGCATACATTGCGGCGCCAATCACACCTGCCTGGTTGCGATAAAAAGCGGGTGCCAGTTTGGCGTATTTGGTGGTCAAGTAGGGACGGTACTCTTCAAAGTCGGAACTGATTCCACCGCCCAGTAGGATGTGGTCCGGTGAAAGGATGATCTCTACCTGGTTAATGACCTCCTGCAAGCGGGTAGCCCAATCTTGCAAAGTCAGGTTGTCGCGCCTTAAAACGGATGCAGCGGCGTAATGTTCAGCCCACATGCCTTTAACCTCGATCATGCCAAATTCGGTGTTGGGCAGAAGCTTACCATCCAGGAACAATCCTGAGCCGATGCCGGTGCCCAGCGTGAGCACGATGGTGACACCTTTGCGGTATTCTGCCGCGCCGGGGTTGTAAAGTTCCGCGAAACCAGCGGCATCCGCGTCGTTGAGGGCAAAATGAGGCACCTGTTTTTCGCGCAGGATGGAATCCACTTTTTGCCAGATGTCGTCAAACTGGATATCCAGGTTCATGATGCCGTGTTCCCACACCACACTTGGAAAGCCAATACCGATGCCTTTATAGTTTTCAGCAGAGGAGATCAGTTCGACCAATGCTTCTGTGTACTTTTCGGTTCGTTGGGTTTGTGGGATCAACTTCATATCGAAATCAATGGTTTTGATCTCTTTGCCAAATTCCACTTCACCAAATTTAATGGCGGTGCAACCGATGTCAATGCCGAAGTAATTCATGTGCTACCTTCTAAGGTTTAATGGGTGCCAGGTGGAAAGAAGAAGGCGTATATGTCGCCCAGTTCCGGATGGCGGTCTTCAAGGTTTACATCGGGGTTCAATCCCTTATGCAGGGCTAGGGCATAAAACAAGTATTGGGCAGCCACAGCTGCCGGAAACTGGCCGTAAAGCCGGGCATTCTCAGTCTTGGGCAGGGCTATCTTATGCGCTTTTTCAGCCCAGTCTGCTTCAGGATGGTCGGTGATGACGATCAAATTGACGTTGGAGAAGACGATGCCCTTCGAGATGCGGACGGCTTTGTCGAGGGTGCGTTCATCCGTTTGCAGCAGGATGACCGTCAGGTCGCTCTTGAAGCAGGCGCTGGGTCCGTGGGTGAATTCTTCGAGGCCGAAACTGGTGGCGCTTTCGCCGAGCACTTCCATCACTTTAAGCCTGATCTCGTCTGCGTTGGCTTTTTGGGCGCCAAAACCGGTGATCATGTAGCGCGTTTGAGAGACGGGCAATTTTTCTGCGATGCTTTTGGCGGTTTTCTGCCAGGCTTGTGCATTTTCGCGAATGGATTCAATTATCTGGGTCATTTGTGCAAGGAAAGGCGCGCTGATGGATTCATCCCGAGTTAAAACGCCTGCCAGCATGGCAAACAAGGCCGTGCTGAGATAGGTGCGCGTTTTGCCGAGCGGAATCTCGTGCAGGAAGGGATCGGTCAGGGCAAGCCTGGCGGATTTCGCCAGCCGCGACTCGGGGTTGGCCGAAATGCCTACCGTGAAAGCGCCAAGTTCTGCAGATTTCTCGAGTGAAAGGCAGGTGGTGATGGATTGACCTGATTCGCTGATGCCGATCACCATGGTTTTCTCATCAATGCCGGGGGGAGTATCCAGTTCAAAGTCGTAGGCATCCATGGCGATAACGGGGATGTTTAAGAGGGACTGCAGCACATAAGCCGCAGCCTGACAGGCATTGTATGAAGTTCCGCAGCCGAGGGTGAATATTTTGGCAGGTTTGAAACCCGCGACAGCGCTTTTGATGCGGGTGATGAATTCGGGTGTCATACAGGCGGTGAGACAATCCGGAATGTCGGCGATGGCATCCGCCATGTAAAAGGGGTGCTGCTTGCGCAAGACACCGGAGGGAAACTTTTTACTGAGTTTTTCGAGATCCATGATCATTCCTTCGTTTAGAGTCAATCACCACTATAAACGATTATCGAAAAGAATAATTGCCTTTCGTCTGCCAAATCATTGCCAATGACAGCTGGCAGACCCGGCGCGTTATTCCACTGTTTTGATGAGGTTTAGCTCTTGAAGTGTTTTGATCAGTTCCAGGCGGTTGATCGGTTTGCGGATGTAAGCGGCCGCTTTGACGGCTTGTGAAAGTTCCGGTTCAAAGAGTACCGAGCAGATGATCACGGGGATTTCCATGGTTTGCGGGTTTGATTTAAGATTCTTGATCATCTGCCAGCCGTCCATTTTGGGCATCAAGATGTCCAGCAGAATGAAATCCGGTTTGACGAGCTGGATCAGGTTCAAGGCATTGGTGTAATTATCCGCGCCGAACACCTGGATGCCGTAGGAGCCCAGCATCCTTTCGATCAGCCGGCGCACAGATTCCACATCATCGATCACAAGGCAGCTGATCTGTTTCTTGACTGGCAGGATGACCGAGATCTCGGTCAGACCATCCTTTTCTGTGAAGTGATGGCGCAGCCCCTGGATGGTGAAGAAGAGCTGGGCGATGCTCCAATGTTCGGAGGTGTGAGTGTTTGGGGTGTTAAATATAAACGCAAGTTCATAGAAAAAATCGTTCAGTTTACGGGTCTTGATCTGCGCTTGCAGGTTGCCGTTGCTTTCTCCGAGCATAGAGAAAATCTTGTAAAGCCCTTGCTTGGTCAACACTTGGTCCACCATTACGTTGAGGGCAGTATCGACGTCCTTCAGGTCAATGCGTTCGTGGAACTCGGTATTCATCAATGATTTACATAATTGCAGAGCCTGTTCGAGAATTTGAGACAGGTTGATCAAATCGTAAGAAATTTCCCAGTTCTTGAGCTCTTCCTTGATCAATTCCTGGTCGTAGGTTTCAACATCCTCACCCGTTTCGGCTGCCTGACTGCCAGTCTCCTGGGATTGCGAGGTGTGAAGATCCCAAAGAATGGAGATCAAGGCATCCAGACCTTTTTTGAGGTCGCGCTGAACCTGGCGTTGGCTTAAACCCAATTCTTCTTCAATGACATGCCATTCTTTAAGTTGAAAATAGCGAAAGGTGAGAATTTTATAACAGCGCCATTCAGTCGCGTTTGAAGGGGTGCCTTCTGGCGGTTGAAGAAAGTTGATGCTTTTTTGAATGGTTTCACGCAGGGCATGCATGCGGACGGTGATGGGTGCATCCTCGCCGGTATAAAAAAGGTTGAGCAGATTGTGGTTTTCGAGATAGGCAGGGTCTGACAAGTGGTTAAGAATGTCTTTAACAGCATTTTGAAAATCAGTCCTGTCCATACACACCTTCCAACAGAGATTATTTGCTTCATTGTGTTTCTGGTTCAAATATATCATTTTTTTTTGATCATGTTTAAGGGGTGATTCCGGTTTTGATCTTGTTTTGGCAGAAAAAGGCATTTCCTTGGCAGTAACTTGGCGCAAGAAGGCATCCGTTTTGTAATACTCTGTAGGTGCGAAATTTCTTCAACCTAAAAACTTTGAAACATTGATTCTATTAACTTTTTTTAATTGGAGGTGTTAATAAGTCGATTAAGATTATGTTACTTAAATTTGCAGCATTTCATTCTTTGCAAGCGATTAATTGAGGAGAGAAAAATGAAGAAAAGTATTCAAGTATTAATAAGCATCATTGTTTTGGGTGCGCTTTTGCTCTCAGCCTGCGCTCCAAAAGCACTGCCGACTGAAGCAGCTGCCACCGAAGCAGCCGCCACTGAAGCCGCAGCAACCGAAGCATCCGCTGAAGCTCAGCCTGTCACTCTTGAGTTCTGGACGTTCTCTGATTATGCCTCCGATGCCGGCGGCGATCTGATGAAAACCTTCATTTCTGAATTTGAAGCTGCCCATCCCGGTGTTACCATCAACCTGACCGGCAAAGGCGGTGATGAATTGAATACTGGCATCGTGACCAGTGCTGCAAGCGGCACCATCCCTGATATCTACATGGGCACAACCAGCCAGGGCGCCCTTTTCACAGGAATCAATGCCATGGCCAATGTCTATGATCGCTGGATGGCCATGCCGGAAGATTATCGCTCCCAATTTGATCCCAATATGATCAAAGAAGTCACTCCTGCTGACGGCGCCATGTACGCCATGCCCTTCACTGGATACGCTACCTTCCTTTATCGCAACCTGACCGTCTTGAAAGCCGCTGGAATTGACCCTGCCACCCCCGTCAACACCTGGGACGAATGGTTGGCTCAAATGAAAACCATCAAAGAAGCCGGTTATCTTGGTATGGGCTCCTTCTATAATGACTGGTGGGATTTCACCAATATCTATAGCGGCGCCGCCACCGATGAAGAATGGGGTATCGACTTTGATGCCAAAACCACCAAGATCAACCCCGAAAAATATATCCAGACCGTCAAATTCCTCGAAGCTGCCAAAGCTTACGGTACCGAAAATGGCGACCAGGATCAGGCTACCACTGACCTCTTCTTAAGCGACAAACTCGCTTTTGTGGTCACCGGCCCCTGGATGGACCCCACCTTCAAAGCTGCCCAGGAAAATGGTTTGGATTATGACTATGTTGTGATCCCCGGCGCGACTGCCGACAACAAGGGTGGTGTTCGTGGAACAGAATTTGTCACCATCTCACCAGCGACCGCCAATGCTGACCTGGCCTGGGAATTCGTGACCTACATTTGCGACGAACCCCAACTGCTGCGCTGGTCTGAAGCTCTTGGCCGTTTCAACGGCAATCAAAAAGCCATGGCACAGGTTGATAATTCACTGCTCAAGATCACCATTGATGCAGCTGCATCCTCCCTGTTGGAACGTCCCCCTCATTTCACCACTGCCTATCCCGGTAACTACTATCAGGTACTGCAAGACAACCTGGCCCAGATCACCTCTGGTGTTTTCACCCCCGAAGACGGCGCTGCTGAT
Source organism: uncultured Anaerolinea sp. (assembly GCA_964597505.1). Classification (GTDB taxonomy): domain Bacteria; phylum Chloroflexota; class Anaerolineae; order Anaerolineales; family Anaerolineaceae; genus UBA6107. The sequence goes on from CAZQXI010000007.1 coordinate 184,283, forward strand.
TTGATCACCCAATTAAACGCCACCATCGCTGGAAACTAAACCTTCTTAGCTTCATTTCTCTGTACGATGAGGTGCGGACTAATCCTCCGCACCTCAAAACAAAAACAGTCAGGAGAATCAAAATAATGAAATACTGGTTCAGGAAGACACTTAAGCATTATTTGATGCTTCTCCCATTCTTCTTCTTCTTTTCGGTTTTCTTTTTATATCCAATCATTAAGGGCCTGAATACCAGCTTTTTCAAATGGGACAGTGTCAATCCTGCGGTATATGTTCAGTTTCAGAACTATATCAATCTGTTCAAGTCGCGTGATTTCATCATATCTTTTACCAACATTTTGAAATATGTTTCGATCACGGTTCCATTGGGGATTACGGTGGCGTTTTCTTTGGCACTGTTTGTCAACAGTCTCAAGGGGCCATTGTCAAATTTCTTCCGCAGCGCTTATTTTGTTCCCACCATGATGCCTCTGTTTTTAGCGGCATCCGTCTGGCGGTGGATGTATGCGCCTGAAGTGGGCATCATCAACACGGCCCTCCAGGCTTTGGGGTTGGAATCTGTAAACTTTCTAAAAAATCCATCTTATATGATGTTCGCTCTCATCGTGGTGGATGTATGGCGGTCTGCAGGTTGGAATATGGTTATCCTGTTGGCTGGTTTGAAAAACATTCCGAATGATTATTACGACGCTGCAAAGGTCGATGGTGCAAACAAGTGGCAAGAAATGATCTACATCACCATTCCGCTGCTTGAACCGGTTCTGTTCTTCGTGATTGCCCAGGGTTTCATCTTTGCACTTCAGGTATTTGACGCCCCCTGGCTGCTGACCCTTTCCACCACGCAAGGTTACGGCGGTCGCCTTAAGGCCTTGCTCTTCCCGGTAATGGATATGTTCGGACGCGCCTTCGGCGTCTATAAATTTGGTGAAGCTTCGGCTTATGGTTTCATGCTGACCATACTCATAATCATTATCACCTCCATCTTGTTTATCGTGCGCCGTAAAGACTAGAGGATTTCATGACGACCTTTTTCAAATTCTTAAAAAAACATTTCAGCATTGGCGGTATTTTTAAGTGGATGCTGGCGATCATCTTCTTGATCATGGCGTTGTTTCCCATCTGGTGGATGTTTAACATTGTGTTCAGTGAACCGGGTATTCCAATTGCCATCAATCCGCGTTTGTATCCGACCTCTTTCTCAGCCGGCATTCAGAACATCAAGGATGTACTCTCGGAAGCCAATGTTTTGGCAGCCTACGGACATTCGCTTACTTATGCGTTCTTGACTGTCATTGGATCACTCTTACTCTCTTCCATGGCTGCGTTTGAATTTGCTTTGTTTGAATTTCCCGGCAAGAAAATTTTGTTCGGAATTGTGCTGGTGGCTTTGATGATCCCCACGGCTGTAACACTTGTGCCAACTTATCTGCTGGTGGCCAAGTTGGGTTGGGTCAATAAAATGCAAGGCCTGGTTGTACCAGGTCTGGCTTCAGCATTCGGGCTTTTCATGCTGACCCAGTTTTTCAAGGATATACCCCGCGAGATCATGGATGCCGCCCAGATCGATGGCGATACCCATTTTGGAGTTTACTGGCACGTCGTGATGCCTCTATCAAGGAACGCTTTAGTGACCATGGCAATATTGACTTTTATGACCACCTGGGGCAATTATGTCTGGCCGATGGTCATTGCCAAGAACAACGACATCATCACTGTCAGCCAGATGATCAACTGGTATAACGATCCGAATTCATTTATGACTGTCAATTTGATGATGACAGCCTTCCTGCTGGCGGCGATTCTGCCGATCATTGTCTACATCATCTTCCAGCGCCAGATCATCCAGGGCATATCCATCACCGGCCTTAAAGGCTAATTTTTCCACCAAGATTTCCCGCTCATAGGAGAGAATTTCGATGTTCAAGATCAAGCAAAGTTTGGATGCAGTCAATTACGGGGCTTATTTTTACAAAGGAAGCCCACTCACCATGGAAGCAGTAGTGGACCGCGCGGCCAAGTTCGGCTACGACGCTGTTGACCTTTGGCCGCACCGCCCGATGACCTTCCCCCCCGATTTGAATGCGGCTGCCCGCAAGAAGCTGCTCAGTTATGCCAACGACAAGGGTATCAAGTTTGCCGCCGTGGATGCCTGCACCAACTTTATGCGCAGCGACCACGCTCTCGTGCCGCATACTGAAAAAGAACTGTTGTATGTGCGTTCCTGCTGCGAGCTTGCCCGCGACCTGGAGTGCCCCACTGTCCGTATTTTGCCAGCTTTCATCGGCTACTTCTGGCAGCAGTATTGGGACCAGGGTTACTGCCAGACCGCCATGCACTCCCGCACCTATGAAGTCTCCACTCAGGACGATTATTTGGTGGAGTGGGAATCTGTGCGCTCGGGCATTATCGAATCAGGGCATATAGCCAAAGAATTTGGGGTCGAATTGGCCGTGCAGGGACATCCTCCTGTAGTGAATGAAGTGCAAGACCTGATCGATCTGGTGGAGGAAGTTAACCTGCCCAATGTGAAGATCGGCCTTGACCTGCCTCTCTTTGATCATCAAGAAACCGATTACGTCTATGAAACAGTCAAAAAGATCGGCAAGAAAATGATCCACTCACACACGCTGGGCTCAAAGACCCGTATCGGACCAGGCGGCTTTGCCTATGCCAGCATGGAAGTCGTACCCGGGGACGGTGTGGAAAATTGGCTGCCCTTCTTCAAAGCCTGCAAGGAAGTCGGTTACGAAGGTTACTTCGCTTATGAACAGTGCGCACCTTTCTTGATGCCGGGGCACGTCAAACCCACCATCGAAGAAATTGACCGCCGCCAGCAGGTTGGGTTTGATTTCATCAAATCCTTTGAAGACCAGATCTAGCCGCTGAATCGAACAGAACTTTGCCAATCCATTTGAGGTAGCGCTGCTGCCTTATATGGATTGGTTATTAATCTTCTTGCAATAATAGAAAAACAGGATTCACCTGGTTAGGGTAAATCCTGTTGTTGTTGATGTACAAAAAAATTATTTGTATTTTTCGTCGAGGTCAAAAGCCTTGGGTTTGGCGGCTGGCTGAACCAGCAGCACCTGCCGCAGGTTGGCCACGGCTTTATCCAAACCTTCTTCGACGGACATGTACGAGTCTTCGTGTTCAATGCTCACAAATTCGTCGTAACCGACCGAGCGCATGGTGCTGAACAAGTCCGCCCAGGTTTTGAGATCGTGGCCAAATCCGACGGTACGGAACTGCCAGGCGCGGCCAAAGGCAGTGCCGAAACTTTGCATATCGGTTACGCCGTAGTAAGACACGTAGTTCGGGTCAATGGCCGCGTCTTTGGCATGGAAATAAAACAGACAGTCTTTTTTGCTGAGATAGCGCGCCGCCTGGGCGGGGTCAATGCCCTGCCACCACATGTGGCTGGGGTCGAGGTTGGCGCCCAGCGCCTTGCAGCCGGTTTCTTCACGCATGCGGATGGCCGTTGCAGGGGAGTGTACCGAGTATCCGCCGTGCATTTCCATGGCGACTTTGACGCCTTTGTCTTCAGCATACCTGCCCATTTCCTTCCAGAAGGGGATGAGCTTCTTTTCCCACTGCCATTCCAGCACGGTTTGAAAATCTTCGGGGAAAGGCGACACCGGCCAGTTGGGATAAAGGGAGTTTTCACTATCCCCCGGGCAGCCTGAAAAGGTGACAATGGTTTTCACGCCGAGCAGCGCGGCCAAATCGATCGAGTCCTGAATATCCTGCTTGTAACTGAGTGCTAGCTGATGCTGCGGATGAACGGGGTTGCCGTGGCAGCTCAAACTTGAAATATTCATGCCGCGGCTCAAAAAGAGTTCTTGAAACTTTTCACGCGCCTTTTTATCCTGGATCAACTTTTGGGGATCACAGTGGTCTTTTCCGATAAAACCGCCTGATCCAATTTCTGCGTACATAATCCCCTTGGCTTTAAAGATATCAAGCACTTCTGGCAGCGGAAGATCTTTGTACAAGACAGCAAAGGCTGAAAGCTTCATTTTTTCCTCTTTAAGTTGAAGTTGGTTTCAATAATTACCGAACGGTCGAATGAGTAACGAAATTATACCCTTTATTGGTCACAAACGCAAATATATGGTAAGATACAGTCACAAACGGTCATTATTCTGTTAGGCAGGCAGACATGTACACAATCGAACGAATTTCTGAAATCTTAAAACTGTTGGAAGCGAACGGCAGAGTCGAAGTCAACGAACTATCAGACCTCTTCAATGCCTCCAAAGAAACCATCAGGCGGGATCTGCGCGAGATGGAGGCAAAAGGACTTTTGCAGCGTACCCACGGCGGCGCCATTTTTGAAAGCAAATATCCATCGAGTCTGGCAGAATTCCCGGTGGCGGTGCGTGAGATCCAGCATTACAAAGAAAAAGACGCCATCTGTAAAAAAGCGGCTTCGTTCATCAATGATGGCGACATCATTTTCGTGGATAACAGCTCGACCTGTCTTTACCTTGTGAAATACATCCCCGCCAAATATAAAGTCACCCTGATCACCAATTCGATCAAACTACTGGTAGGGACACTCGATGCGGATTATCCGAATTTGACCGCGGTTTGCCTGGGCGGTTATTTCAACCCTGCCAACGTCTCCATCTACGGCACACTGGCACGCAAGAATGCCGAAGAGTACTTTCCCAATAAGTGCTTTTTATCCTGTGCCGGGGTTCACCTGCCCGAACAATTCACAGATTCCAGTCTGCTCGAAGTGGATACCAAACAATTGATGATCGAACACTCCAAAGAGGTGTTTATTTTGGCAGACCGCACCAAGTTTGAACGGACGGGACCTGTTTACCTGGCCAATTTTTCAGCCATCGATTATCTGATCACCGATCAGCAAAATACGAGCGGACAGTTATCCATCTTTCAAAAAGCCGGGATCAATGTCATCCCGGTTGAACTTAATTAAATGACTCAGGATGCCAACCCTTGATCTATACCCTTACCCTTAACCCTGCCATTGATAAAGTTTTATTCCTTGATGAACTGCAGCCTTCAAAAACCAACCGGTTGAGCCGTACTCTCGAAACCATCGGCGGAAAGGGGACGCATGTTTCGATCGGTCTTCAATTGCTGGGGGTAGGCAGTGTGGCGCTGGGTGTTTCCTTGGGCGAGAGCGGAAAGAAAATCCAGGGCATGCTGTCTGACTGGGGGGTTGACACGCAGTTCCTGCATTACGACCTGGCTCAAATGGAATCCCGCACGAATTATGAGATCGTTGAATTAAACAACCGCACTTGTACCATGCTGACCGAGCAGGGACCCATTCTACCCGCCAGCATTACGGATGACCTTATTTCACAAATCACCGAATTGCTAAAACCGGGGGACGCATTGATCCTCACCGGCGATGCCAGCAACGTCGAGGACAAGATCATCTATTCCAAGCTGGGTGAGGTGGCAAAAAAAAAGGGGGCCAGGATTTATCTTGATGCCAGCGGTGCTTATTTGAAAGAAGCACTGCCTTCAACTCCATTCCTGATAAAACCCAATCTTGAAGAATTAAGTTACCTTGCGGGTCGTGAACTTACGACCGAAGCCGGGATTATTAATGCCATGCAGGAACTTGATCAGTTCGGCATCCAGATCATCGCCATGACCTGGAGCGGCAACGGCGCCATTGTGAAGAACGGGGTTAATTTTTACCGGGTCGACCCAATCAAGGTTGAGGTCATCAACGAAGGCGGTTGTGGCGATGTTTTTTTGGCCGCATTGATCGCAGGGATTGAACGTAAAGATGACTTTGTTGAAACACTTAAAACAGCCAGTGCAGTTGCCTCTGCCACTGCGGAGTCTGAAATTACCGCCGGTTTTGATCTGCTTCGGGCTGAATCATTACGAAACCAGGCCGTGGTCACAAAAATTCTTTAAATAAATCGTTGCAACAGGAGATACAAGATGAGTGAATTACAATACCTGGATACCCGGCGGCAAATGAAGAAAATTGCCAAGGCCATGTGGGATCGAAAACTGACCAATGCCGCAGGCGGAAATTTTGCTGTCAGAGTGGCTGAGAACCGCATTTTGATCTCGCCCAGTATGATGAGTGAATATGAAATGTGCGACCTCGATGAAAATGCCTTTTTGCTGATCGATTATGAAGGCAACATCCTCGAAGGCGATGGAAAACTTTCTCGCGAAACGGATATGCATATATTGCTGCTTTCCAACTTTAAATACATCCAATGTACCATCCACGCCCATCCGCAGTTCTGCATGGTTTTTGCTTCACAAAGCAAACCCATCAAGACAGTTACTGAAGCCACGATCAAGCGCGGTGAATATTTTGGCGTGATCGATCCAGCCCCGGCATATTCCAAAGAGCTGGCATACAGTGTTTACAAGTATTTTGAGGACCGCCGTGAGTTGGCCGAAAAGATCGGCCTGGGTTGCATCATGCCCATGCACGGGGTGGTGGTCTCGGGTGATTGTCTGATGTCTGCGTTCAGCTGCCTTGAACGCATGGAAACCGATGCGATCTGCAACATCTTCAAGAACTTTATTTAATATGAAGAAGCAGGCACTTGCGCTTGATCTCGGAGCCAGCGGCGGAAAAATTTTTTCCGGCAGCTTTGACGGCAAAAGGCTTGAGATCAAAGAAATCCATCGTTTTTCTAATGCCCCGATCAATGTGGACGGTCATTTGTATTGGGGTTTTAACACCATTTACGAAAATCTGCTGGTTGGCATGCGCATGGCAGCCGCAGATAAATTCAACACATTTGCCGTGGACGCCTATTGTAATGATTACGGGCTTATAGATGAATCAGGTCGACTCCTGTCACCCATCCATACATATCGCGACAGCCGAACTGAAGGTGTGCTCGAGATCATGGACGGCATTATTTCACCCCGTGATCTATACCTGCGTACGGGCAATCAAAGAGCGCGGTTTAATACCCTGGTGCAGCTGGCGGCGCAGCGGCGCTCCACTGAAAGTGCGCTTTTGGATCAGGCCAGGCGCTTATTGTTTGTGCCCGACCTGATCAATTATCTGTTATGCGGGGTCGAGGCGGCGGAATTTACCATCGCCTCTGTTTCTCAATTGTTCAATCGTCAATCGGTTGTTTGGGATGAAGAGATCCTGCAGGCATTCAACTTGCCGCGGAGGATCTTGCCACAGGTGGTTGAAACCGGCACCCGGCTGGGCAAGGTGAAAGCAAAAAATCTAAGGAACCTTGGCGCGGCTTCTTTTGATATCCTGACAGTCGGTCATCATGATACCGCGTCTGCGGTGGCGGCTGTTCCGGCGGCTGATGCGTCATTTGCGTATATCAGCAGCGGCACCTGGAGTTTGATGGGCGTTGAGACGGATCAGATGATCACCACGGACGAAGCATATCGATTAAACCTCGCCAATGAAGGCGGGGTGGGCGGCAGGAACCGGCTGATTAAAAACATCATGGGATTGTGGCTGCAGCAGGAATGTCAGCGTCAGTTTTGTGAGAACGGTTTGAACCTTTCCATTGAAGATTTGGACGCTCTTGCACAACAAGAGGCTGCCTTTAGATCGCTGGTGAATCCGAATGACCCGGTTTTCTTTGATCCCGGCGGCATGATCGGCAAGATCCAGAGCTGGTGCAGGCAAACCCGGCAGACGATACCGGAAACCCCGGGGCAGATCACACGCTGCATCAAAGAGAGCCTGGCTTTATGTTACCGTGAGACACTTGAAATGCTCGAAAAAGTCACTCAGCAAAAAATTGCCTGCGTGTACATCATCGGCGGCGGCGCGAGGAGCGACCTGCTGAACCAGTTCGCGGCATCGGCATTGCAAATTCCGGTTTATGCCGGACCATTTGAGGCCACCGCCATTGGCAATTTGTGCACCCAGATGATGGCCCAGGGTGAAATATCGAATCTGGCTCAAATACGAAGTGTCGTGAAAGCCTCATTTGAATCCAGAGAGTTTTTACCCCAAGAACCTTCTGCCTGGGATAATGCGTTTGATAGATTTCAGAAATTAAAATAAACCTTCTCTGATTTTAGATAATAAACACGCTGTGATATGTGTTCACAGCGTGTTTTTATTTATCAAATGGGGCTCGAATTATCGAGCCCCATCCGTGTTGGTTATTTCTAGGTATGGTCTACTGCGAGACGGCCTTTTTCTTTGCGGGTCTTGACAAGCACATCGGTGTAGTATTTGTTATAGGTGCAGCAGCCGATGGGGCTTTGCTGGATCAGCAATTCAAGACAGTTATCGCAGGCGGTGCAGTACTTGATCTCATTCTCGCGACCTTCGCGAAGTTTCAAGGGCAACAGGGGATCGGCGAAGGATTGGCGACCGAGGCCGATCATATCCACATAGCCTTTTTCGATGTTCTGGGCGCCGTAGGTGAGAAGGGAGCTGTCTTCTTCGGTCACTGCCTGCAGTTTATTCTTGCCCTTGCCGAAGACTGAATAATTGGACCCGATGACCACGGTCTCTTTTTTCAGGTTGTCGCGCAAGGCTTTGGCAAAGTATTGATGCAGGTAGGCAAAATAGGGGCGTTCTTTATCCGCCTGGGTCAGGCTGATGGTGATGGAGGGGCTGCCTGCAGATTGGATGAAGTATTGCGCGCCGCGTTCTTCAAGACCTTTGACGAGGTCAATGGGTTCTGTCAGGTCGATCATCGGTGTATCCGGACCCGCCGTACCGAATCCGCCGGGGAAACCTTCCCAAACGGAGATCTTTGAGCCGATCAGGAATTTCTTGTCAGGCACTGCTTTTTGAATACGTTCGTAAAGGTCAAAGGCAAATTGGCGGCGATTTTCCCACGGTCCGCCGTATTTCCATTTGCGGGTGTTGTAGGGGCGTAAAATCTGTGATCCCAAATAGCCGTGGCAGAATTTCATGTCAATACCGTCGGCGCCAGAATCATAGGCGATCTTGGCGGCCAGGACGAAATCAGCCATGATCTTTTCAAATTCATCTTCGGTAAACACATCCGCGGTAAAGCCGGGCAGGGGTTTAACCGAAAGACGTTTTGAGAACTGCGGATTGCTCAATTCACCTGAGTGTGTTAATTGGAAAATGAACACGGTCTTGGGGTTGATGGCTTTTAATTTCGAAACAAAAGTTGTCAAGGCCGGTTGGTTCTTGGGCATGATGAACATTTGGTTCAAACGGGAGCGATTCTTGTCGGTGATGGTGATGGCTTCAAGACTGACCAGACCGGTCTCACCTTTGAAGAGGTTCTCATAGCGTTCATACGTTAAATCTGAAGGATTGCCGTCTGCATCCGCATCGGTGCATTCCATGGCCTGGGCAAAGAAACGATTCGGACTGATATGGCTTCCGATTTTTATGGGCGAGAGTAATACTTCTTTTTTATCCATTCCTTGTTACCTCCTAAAAAATGTTTGGAACTAATATCAAAAAACGAGCTGCTCAGAGAGGTTCACAGAACTCGAGCGTGACATTGTTGGGATCGAGAAACAGCATGACCCTTGCGCCCAGGTTAGGCAGGTCGCAGGTGGCCAGGGTGATCTCAACACCTTGTGAACGTAAATAAGCTTCATGCGCCGCGACATCTTCCACCTCAAAAGCAAGGTGGCGCAATCCAATCTCAGATTCTGGTCGAGCTGTGGCAGAATTCTTTCCGTGGTAATCGAACAATTCGAGACGTGATCTATCGGGCAGGCCAAAGTAGATGATGTCGAACTCGCCGCAGTCAACGGTTTCTTGTTGTTTCAGTCCGAGCACGCGGCCGTAAAAATCCAATGACCTGGCGACATCATTCACATTGATGGATACGTGGTTAATCTTTTGAATTTTCAAGAGTGACTCCAAAAAGGATGGCAGCAGCCCATCATGAGATGAACTGCTGCCAAAAAAGGTTTACAGAATTTCGCGTTTGGTGATTTCAGGAGATACAAAGATCTTGAACAGATCAGGATCACGGCGAAGTTCATGCAGTGCCCATTCCAAATCTTCGAGGGGAACCTTCATTGAGAACAGGGGTTTCGGATCAATACGACCGTTCTCGATCAAGGTGATGGATTCTGGCCAATCGGGTCCGGCGCCGGCGCAAGAACCGGTAACCTTTTTCTCGCCTAGCACGAAGTCAAGCGGACGAATCTGCATAAAATCACCATCGCCGGCGATACCGAAGGCATCCAGGGTGCCGCCAGGGCGCAGCATATCCCAAGCTTGCTGGTAGGTTTTGGGTTTTCCAACGGCTTCGATCACATAATCCGCACCACGGCCGCCGGTCAATTTCTTAACTTCAGCCACGGGGTCGGCAACTTCATTGATGTTAAGGGTGACATCCGCGCCCATATGTTTGGCAATGGCAAGGCGTTTTTTGTTGTCACCGATCACGATCACAGGTGCGCAGGCACGCAAGACGGCCATGCGGGCATGCAGAACGCCCAGTCCGCAGCCCACCACGGCAACACTACTGCCAAGTTTTGCATTCATCGCCTTGGCGGCGTGGATACAGCAGGAGACAGGTTCAATAAAGGCACCCTCTTCAAAGCTGAGCTTGTCAGGCAAAACATGCACAAGTCTGGCCGGCGCTTTTACATATTCTGCAAAGGAGCCGTCGGTGTGGATGCCAAGCTGGGTAAAGTTGGGGCATTGAAGGGGTGCGCCGTTCATACAATAGAAACAGGTTCCGCAAGACATGTTGATATCTGCGGTTACGCGGTCGCCGGTTTTGACACGGGTGACGTTCTTGCCTGTTTCGGCGATGACACCAGAAAACTCATGGCCGGCGATCATGGGCAGCTTGTCAGCTGAGTACCAGCCGTTGTAGATGCTCCAATCGGTGCCGCAAATGCCGGTATTTTTCACTTTGATCAAAACTTCATCCGCGCCAATTTCAGGGATGGGAACTTCTTTGACCACGATCTTCTTGATTGCTTCAAACACTGCTGCTTTCATCATACGAGCCATGGATTTTTCTCCTTAATTATGGTTGAAATTAGTTGAACAAAACGTCGTTTCTTCCCTCGTATGGTTTTTCGATCATGAGGGGTTTTAAGAAGGCGATGGTCTTGGTAATACCGTCATGGCGGCTCATGGTCACATCTTCGTGTTCATAGCTCATGACATAGTCATATCCGACCATCGAAAGCTCGGTGATCACTTTCTTCCAGGGTACAGACCCCCAGCCGGGGATGCGGAAGCGGAAGCCGCGGTCAAGCCGCTGCCAATCGCCCTGCGGAATCAAACCGGAACGGCGGACATTGTGGGCAACGATCTCGCCATCTTTGGCGTGGACGTGGTAGATGCGATTGCCGAGGGCGTCGATGAAGTTTTCAACATCAATGCCAAGATAGATCAGGTTGGCGGGGTCAAAGTTGAAACCAAATTCCTTGCGTCCGCCCATTAATTCCACGGCGCGCAGGGCGGTTTCGACGTTGTAAACCAATTCGTTGGGATGAGGTTCGTGGGCGAATTTGACACCGTATTCGGCGAATTTATCGAGGATTTTGCCCCAGCGTTCGACAAACTCGACTTCCATATCAGACCAACCCTTGGAATATGGCCAGGGGAAGAAGCGGCCGAAGTTTTCGCAGCCGATAAAACCGGTCACAACGGGAACTTCAAGGGCGTTCGCCGCCTGGGCGGTCTTGATCATGCGTTCGGTGCCAAATTTGATCTTTTCTTCCTTGGTACCGGTGCAGATGGCATCCGTGTCTTTGCCGTAGGGTCCGAGGACGATCTGGCCTTCGGGGTGGTTGGCAAGGGCGGAGATGGTTAATCCATAGCTGCCGGCCAGTTTTTTGAAATCCGCGGCTTTGTTTCCTTTAACCACTTCTTCAATATCCAGATGTGGATTGCCGGCAAAAGCGGGAACTTCCACTGCCTGATAACCCAAGCCTGAAGCCATTTTGAAAACTTCTTCGATCTGCAGGTCCAAATAAGTCGCTGTAAAAAGTCCGATTTTCATTTGTTTGTTCCTTTCGATTGATAGATTATTTTTAGAGAGAACAATTTGTTGAATTCCGGTATTTCTGCTTCGTTTGGATCAGAATCAAATTTCAAGAGCATGCAGTTTCTCGCTTATCGTGGCAAGTTGTTCTGTCGCCTCCGCAAAGATCGGGATCATTTTTTCGTACTTCTGGTTATTCTCTTTCACAGGTTCAACCAGCTCGATGGTTTTATGGATCTCATCAATTTTGTCGAAATTCTGCCAAAGCCCAACCCCAACGGCCGCAATTGCAGCCGCCCCAAGGGCGCCGGCATCCTGATCAATGTTGGTTTTGAGGATTTTGGTGTTGAACACATCGGCGAAGATGCCAAGGTAAAACCGGCTCTTGGCGCCGCCGCCGACAAACAGGATCTCATCTTCCAGTTTCGTGTATTTGCGCAACAGGTCAAGACGCAGGCGCAGATTCATGGCGATACCTTCCATGGCGCTGCGGATGAGTTCGGGCTTGCCGTGTTTGAGGTCTAGCCCCATGTAAGCGCCGCGCAGGTGAACACTGCTGTCTTGCGAGGTTCCGCCTGCCAGGCTGGGATTAAACAGAAGTTTGTTTGAACCGATGGGCGCCTGTTCAGCGAATTCGTTCATCAGCACATAAACATCCTTGCCTGTTTTTTGCGCTTCGAGGTCAAGCAGTTCGCAGAACTGGTCTTTCACCCACGAATAGGTGGTTCCGGCCGAAAAAATGCTGACTGCGGAGGTGAACATATTGGGAACCACATGGGTGAAAACATAGGGTTTGTATTGCTTATCCAGCACGGGCTGTTCTGATGAGACCGCGATCCAGGCAGCAGAACCAAGGGAGGTGTAAACGCGTCCGTCCCGGGTGTTTTTGGCGCCCAGCGCCATGCATGAATTATCCACGCCGCCGCAGACCACTTTGACCGTGGTTGGCAGGCCCAATTCCCTGGCGATCTCGGGAAGAATTTCACCCATTACCGCTGTGGAGGGCAGGATGTCAGGCCAGATTCCTGAAGGCAATTCGCTGGCTTTAATGAATTCCTGGTTGTACTGCCAGGCTTTCAGGTCGTAGACACCGGTGCCTGACGCGTATGAGTAATCCGTGGCGATTTTGCCGGTCAACTTGAGGTTAATAAAATCTTTGGTGCCGATGATTTTGAAAATATGGCTGAACATTTCAGGTTCATGGGTTCGATACCACATGACCTTAAAAACCGTGTAAAGGGGAGCGGGAAAACCATTTCCGGTGGTCAGATACCATTGGTCTGCATCCACATGCTTGAAGAATGCTTCAGCCTCTTTCTGCGCCCGCAGATCGGACCAGATGGGAGTGGTTTCTCGCAGCAGATTACCGTTGATATCCACCGGTACGGCACCAAGACTGTGGCCCGAGATGCCCAGACCCACAATGGTGTTGACATCCACTTTGCTTTTATCGATCAATTGGCGGGTGCTTTCGACAACAGCCTTCCACCAATCCAGCGGTTTTTGTTCGTGCCACCCGACTTCAGGATACAGGGTGTCATACCCCACAAAGGCATAAGCCAGGCAGGTTCCATCGGCATCATAAAGTGATGCCTTGTTTCCACCAGTTCCGAGATCAAATGAGATTATTTTTTTGTCCATGCCTCAGCCTTAAAGATTGGTAATTAGTTACGGTCACAAATAAACTAGACTTCTACACCTTTGGGCAACGCATTGCATTCATTGACGATGCTGATGCCGCTTTTGAGATTGACCCCAAAGCGGCGGGCGCCGGCCTGATACATGGCAACGAGTGTTTCGAGGTTGCGAATTCCGCCTGAAGCTTTGATCTTGGCCTGGTCGCCGACCAGTGATTTGACCAGTTTTACATCTTCCAGACTGGTGGGGCGGTCTGCCCAACCAGTGCCCGTTTTCACGAAGGTTGCCCCTGCGGCAAGTGAAATGGCGCAGGCCTGTTCGACTTCAAGCCGGGTGAGATACATGATTTCGATGATCACTTTAACCGGTAAGGGTTTGATCACATCAATGACGGCATTCAGGTCCGCTTGGACCTCATCAATCAAGCCGGAACGCAGCTTTCCGATGTTCAGGACCACATCAATTTCATCACAGCCCTCGTTTTTCATATCCTGGGCTTGAAAGACCTTGGTCTTGGTGGAGTCTGAACCGGACGGAAAACTGACATTGCCGACGATGTGAATATCTGGCGAGCCTGCAAGCAATTGTTTGGTATAAGGGATGAAGCATTGCATGACAGAAACCTGGCCAAAATGATACTCTTTTGCTGCACTAACCATTTCTTCGATGTCTGTCTTGTTGGAGATGGTGCGCACACATGACAGATCGATCATTTTTGCTATATCAAGTGACGATAAATACATACTTCAAATCCTTATCCAAAAAAATCTAGTAAAAAACTACTTTCCTCGAACAGAAGAGGCGGCTTCGTTCAGCTTGTCAAACAGGGCAGGGGTCAGGTCGAAGTGGAGCACCTGGGCAACCACCTGCGTCCATCCGTGGACGAAGTAGATCCAGCCGTCTTCCACTTTGACGTGGCGGCTTTCAACCTGGGCCAGGGATTGGTGCAGATAATCCAGCTCGCCGCGATAGTTGAATTCCCATGAAACGCTGTTCATCGGGAATTTTCCTTCCCATGTAATGGGAGAGCCCGGGGTGTCTTTGCCCATGCCGGTGGCGTTGATGATCACACTGTATGGGGGGAATTTTTCCATGATCTCATCATTTACCTTGGGATCAGAATTACAAATATATTCAATTTCGATGTCGGTCTTCAGGTTGCTGACCATTTCTTTGGCGTGATCCAGCCGGCCTTGTGAGCGGTTGACGAAAGTGAATTTGGAAGGACGGTCGCCTTTATCTTTTTTGTTGATCAAGTGCAGCAGGGTTGCAATGGCTGAACCGCCAGCGCCGAAGCACAATACCTGGCCGCCGGTCTTGGCGAAATAATCTTTCTCAATAATGGCATCCAGGCTGGCGCCAGAGGTGAGGGGATCTTTGGCGTGTCCTTCAAGGCGGCCTTCCAATTTGGAGATGCTCGAGATTTCATCCGTGATCTGGGCATAAGGATCAAGATATTCGAACATATCGCGTGAGGCTGCTAATAAATCGATCTTGTGGGTGGTCACGAGTGCGCCCAATGAATTGGGATCATATTTGATTTGTGCAACAGCCTGACGATAGACTTCGGGGTCATCATGGATTTTGCAATCAATACCTTCCATGACGACTTCTTCCCGACCCAATACTTTCATCCATAACGGGAAAACCTTCATGATGGAAGACTTTCCGGTGGTCACACCGATAAAGTAAAAAGTGGGGACTTTCTTGGTTACAACATCATATTTAGTGTTATTCATTAATAGCTCCTCACAGGGTTATTTTCTGGATGCTTTTACAACCTTGACAAAGTCAGCCGCAATTTTGGAAATTTCATCGAATTTTCCATCTTTGGCCAGTTGCGGCGGACACAATTCGCTTCCTGCGCCGACGGCCACCACACCCGTGGCAAACCATTCAGCCACGTTGCCGGCATTTACACCGCCGGTGGGCATCATGGGAATGTATGGGAAGGGTCCCTTGAGCGCCTTGATATAAGCAGGTCCGCCTAATGAGCCAGGGAAAACCTTGATCACATCCACGCCCAGGGTATAGGCCTGGAATACTTCGGTCGGGGTTAATGCGCCTGCCATGGTGAGCAGCCCGCTGTCAACCATGCCCTTAACCAGGTTGGGTTCACAAATTGGACTGACCAAAAAGTGGGCGCCGGCATTCTTGGCTGATTGAGCCTGTTCCGGTTTGGTGAGGGTTCCCATGCCCAGAACGATACTGTCGCCAAATTTCTTCGCCAGGGTTGCGACGACTTCTTCCGCGTTGGGTGTGCTGTAAGTGATTTCAATGCCCAGAACGCCGCCAGCTACCAAAGCTTCAACCATTTTGACGGTGAGTTCCGGTGATGGTCCGCGGATGACTGCCAACAACCCCAATTCTTTTACTTTTTCCAACATTTCCAGTTTGTTCATAATGATCTCCAATAGATTGTGTTTTGCTCAGCCAACCCGGTACAAAGGTTTTTCACCCTTTAACACAGCCAAACAATCTTTCATGGCCATCCAACCCATGTTGCTGGTGGCGCCGTCAGTTTGTGCACCCAGGTGAGGGGTGGCAATCACATTGGGCAAAGCCAGCAGCGGATTATTGGGATCGGGTGGCTCAACACTGAAAGCGTCCAAACCGGCGCCTTTAAGGTGTCCGCTTTGGAGTGCTTTTAGCAAAGCTTCTTCATTGATGGCTTCACCGCGGGAGGTGTTGACGAGATAGGAACCTTTTTTCATTTTGTTTAGAAAGGCTTCATTCACGATGCCTCGGGTTTCAGGCAGCAAAGGCAGATGAAGACTGACGAAATCTGAGGCAGCAATGACCTGGTCCATCTCACCGAGGGTGATCTGATGGTCTTTGGCGAACTGCTGATCAGCATAAGGATCAAAAGCCAAAATCTTGCAATCAAAACCGGCCAGGCGGCGGGCGAGTTGTTTGCCAATGGCGCCCAGGCCAAGAATACCGATGGTTTTACCTTCAAGGCTGACCCCTGAGTAGCGCGGCCATTTACCCTGATGAACAGCATCCACCGCTTCTGGGATCTGTCTGGCCAGAGCCAGGATCAATCCCAGGGCGAGTTCGGCCACAGACACCGAATTTGCACCAGGCGTATTGGTGACCACTATGTTTTTACTTTTTGCAATTTCGAGGTCAACATTGTCAAAACCAACGCCGTAGCGTGCGATCACTTTTAGTTTGTCGGCTGTATTAAGTGCATTGGCATCAATAACGTCCAGGCCGGCGATGTATCCATCAATCCCGGGCAGCAACGAGGCTAATTCAGCCGAGGTCAGAGGTTTGCCGGTTGGATTGTAGATGACTTCTCCAACCAGGGCTTCCAACTCCGTTTTAAGGCGGGCGTCATTTTTACCGTAGGAAGTGGGAGTAACCAGTAATCGGCATTCTTTTAGATTCATATATGCTCCTGCCTATTTGACCCGCGGATTATCAACGATCACAGGACCTTTTTCGCCTTCAATGACCAACTTGCGGAAACCTGTTTTTTCAATGGTGCCGTAGTCGTGACCGGCGTTTCCGGGGTAGGCGAAGAAGGTCACAAGATCTTCCTGTCGTGAGGTGCAGACGGAGCGGTGCGCCCATCTCGGCGGAACGTAAAGAACCTTGCCGGGTGAAAGAGGTTCGACGGAGGTTTCGCCTTCGGGGGTTTCCATCACCATGTAGCCTTCGCCTTTGAGGGTGTAATAGATCTCAGAGGTCTCGAGGACGGAATGGAAATGACCTTTGGTCATGAAAAATTCGTTGCCAACCTTGCCTGGATGGACAATGGAAATGCCCATCAGCAGTTCCCCTTCAATTTCTGGACGCTTGATCTCATACACTTCATAAATCAGGCTGTCTTCTGCTTGCAGCATTTTATTGAATGCGGCTTCATCCAGGAATTGGCCTTTTAATGCAGATAACGTGCGTTTAATATGGTTATCAACTCGTGAAGGGATTACATGTGGTATCGGAATTGTGAAAGAAAAAGGTAAGTCGCTCATTTTTTATGCTCCAATAAATAGAATTAGTTAATACCAGCGAGGCGGCGGGCGATATTGCCGCCGATCATTTTTGTGATATCTTCATCAGAGATGCCGCGGGTGTGAAGGTTGTTCTTGATCTCAACCGGCAGGCTGACGAGCCCGGGACCTCCACCGATGTGATGGTACAACTCTGATTCGGCCATATCCGTGGCGAGCGCAATGCTGCCGGAAAGATCGTTCTGTACCATGTGGTCAATTAATGGCCAGAGGTGTTTCTCAGGTTCGTATTTTGGACGGTAGAAGGTGTCATATTCAAGCAGAACTCCCAACCGGGCAAGCTCTTTTTGAAGTCCATAATCAGGCCGCTTATCCATGTGGCAGAAAACGATCTGGTTTGCCGACACCCCGTAGTCGGTAAAGTAGAGGCAGGCTTTTTCAGCCAAAGCACCTTTTTCTGTGTGGATTTCCATCAGTGCGCCGGTTTTTTTGGCTGCATGGGCTGCACCTTCAAGCGCGGCTTGCGGGCAATCTCCCCAGGCGGATTCAAGCGCGATTTTTATGAAACCTGCCTTGATCGGTGTTTCCATTTCAAGGGTTTCATACATTCCGGTTTCAAGCTCGGTGCAGAGAAAATCACTCACTTTTTGGGCGCGTTTTCCAAATAACCAATGCTGAGGCGGATAATACTTCTGCCTGTGAAAACCGGTACAGGCGATCACGTTGACACCGCTTTTTTGTGAAAGTTCCAATAATTTGATGCTGTTTCGGCCGCAGCCATCCGGCTGACAATCCAAAAGGGATAGACCACCTGCTTTCTTGAACTCAAGCAGCTCCAACTCAATCTTATCGAACTGATTGAGCACGGGGCTGTTTGGCTCCACCCCCGGCACAGGGTCAATCCATATATGATTGTGGCAATCAGTGATGCCAAGATCTTCATATGAGATTGGACCCTGCACGGTATTGACGGGGTGTGGAAAGGAGAAAGAAGAGAGATTTGACATGTTAGGGTTCCAGCACGATTTTTAGCGATTTCCTGTCTTCTGCGGCTGCAAAAGCCTGCACAGCCTGGCTTAATGGAAATCTTTGGCTAACTACATCAGAGAGGTCCACCAATCCGCTGTTTACAATTTGAGCGGCCTGCCAGCAATCAGCAGTACTGCAAGCTGTTGTTGCAGTGATCACCAACTCTTTATAGTGAACCAAATTGGAATCGAAATTGATGGTTGGTCTGTCTTTGGGTAAACCGCCAAAGTAATTGATGCGTCCGCTGATGGCAGCCAGGTCGAGAGCTGCTTCCTGGGCGGCGTGGACGGGAGCTGCCACGATAATGACATTGGCGCCGCGACCGTCGCTTTCTTCGAGCAGGGCTTTTTTAAGGTCATCTGTTGCCGGATTGATCACCTTGTCTGCCCCCATGCGTTTCGCCTGTTCGGCACGGTCTGCAATGGGTTCACTGACGATCACTTTTCCGGCGCCGCGTGCTTTGGCGAGTTTGATGTGCATGACGCCGATTGGGCCGGCCCCGATGATGAGCACAACTTCTCCGGGTTGGATGTGCAGGGCATTCTGTCCGCGCAGCACACAGGCAAAAGGTTCCATTAAAGCTGCAACAGCAGGGTCAACCGTAAAACTGATGGGGATGATGTTGCCCTGGCGAACTGAATTAGCCGGGATGCGAACATACTCGGCAAAACCGCCGTCTGAAGTGACTCCAATGGCATCGTACTGCGAACAAAGATTGTTATTGCCGGTGATGCACTGCTGGCAATGTCCGCAGCCGGTATTGGGGGCGCAGAACACTCTTTGGCCGACTTGATACCCTTCAACGTTTTCACCCAACTCAACAATGGTACCTACCACCTCATGCCCCGGGACACGAACAGTCCCTTCAGGATACATGCGGTGATTGCCATGGAAAATCCGTAGATCCGTTCCACAGATGCTGGCGCTGATGACTTTCACGAGCATTTCACCTGCACCAATTTTTGGCAGATCCACTTGTTCAACACGAAGGTCGTTGGGACCATGATAAACTGCAGCTAACATACTTCCTCCAGAACGAACAACAATTATCCGGTTATTTCTTTGAGTAACACAGGCCGTTCTTCAAGGAACGATTTTGTTCCGGCCAGAACACCGGCTACCGCCCAGCGTCCGTCAATTCCGCCAGCTTTGGGGGTGGTTTCAGTCTGGATGCAGGTGACAAAATGTTCAAGCTCATTAATGTAGGCCCAGGCAAACCGCTCAGGCCATGTCCGTTGAATGGGAGTGATCAAACCCTGATCGCGATTGGTGCAAACCACGATGGATTGACCTTTTAATTCACCAATTTGCATGATGCCTTTATCTCCGACGATCTCAACCCTGGCGTCATATCCGTAACCGCAAGGGCAAATACCTGAGATCAATCCCAGACCACCGCTCTCGAATTTAATGTTTACCAAAACGTTGTCATAGAAGTGGGGCGTATCCACGTTGTTGGCTGCGCCTTTGAAATTCGCCACTTCGGTATACACTCTTTGATAATTTGAGCCCATGAACCAGCGGACGGTATCCCAGTCATGGCTGTTGACTTCGGCCAGCATGCCGTTGGAAGTTTTAAGATCGCGCGCCCAGGGGGGAGGAAGACCGGGCCCATGGGTATTGGATTTCACCATCATGGGTGTGCCGATCTCGCCGGCTTCAATGCGTTGGGCGGCGGCCATAAATTCGGGATCAAAACGGCGCATGAAACCAAGCTGGAGGAGAACCTTGTTCTTCTCGATCACTTTATTTATCTCATCACATTCTTCAAGATTCAGCGCCATCGGTTTTTCAAGGAAAACGTGTTTTTTGTGATTTGCTGCGAGTTGAGTCAGGGGCAAATGGGTGGGTGTGGGGGTGGTGATGATCACTGCGTCGAAGTCGGCTTTTTCGAGTGCCATTTCTAGGGAGTCAAACTGTTGATCAATTCCGAAATCTTTGGCGGTTTCATTGCGAACTTCCGCCATCGGATCCACCAGGGCGACGATTTTTGCTGCTGCGATATGACGGGTGAGCGCACGGGAATGGTTCTTACCAACCCTGCCTGCGCCAATCATACAAATCCGAACTTGCTGTTTCATGGTGTGCTCCTAAAAGTATTGAAATTAAGAAATGAATTGGGTAGGGCTACTATCCGATTCAAATGTATTTTTTGATAATTACAACCTCAGAAAGTTATCCGTTTTAAAGTACATCGATTCAAATATTTTTTGTTGTCAAACAACCGAATAGTTGCGTTTACAAGAAAATTATAACCATTTTTGTGTTAAACGCAAACAAATGGTAAAAAACAGTCACAAACAGTCATTCTTCAATTTGAAATATACGATTATTAACTCCTTCATGTATTAATCATTTGAAAAGAAATGGGATAGAGTGCTTTCCATTTCAATGTATCTACTGATGAGTGGCTGATATAGGGCATGGTTGGTTGAGGAAGGCGTTATTGCATTTCCATTCACAACGGCCGTTTTTTCTGCATGGTCGGCCAGGTTATCAATCAGCCCGACTGCCTTTCCTGCAATCATGGCCGCGCCCCAGGCGCCAAATTCGTTTCCCTTCAATCTTTGATAGGGCACGTTCAATACGTCCGCTTTGATCTGATTCCAAACCAGGCTGCGGGCGCCGCCGCCTACTGCTCTGGCTTCTGACAATTTCAACCATGGCAGATTTTCTTTGAGGATGCTCAGGTACCAGGCGTATTCAAAAGCAATACTCTCAAGGATGGCTCTGGCAAAATGGGCTTGTGTGTGTGACCAGGATACGCCGATCCAGGCACCGCGCATGTCTGAGTTGGATGGACAAATACGTCCCCCCAGGTGGGGAGAGAAGAACAGCCCATCCGCGCCGGGTTGGATGTTTTCAGCCATTTTGATGATCTCGGCATAAAGATCATCCTCATCGAGTTTTTGGGTTTTGCCTTTTATCGTGTTGTAAAAATTATCCCGGAACCACCGCAGTGCAATGCCGCCTCCGCCGATATAGGCGAGGGGATTCCACAAGCCGGGAATGACGGAGCGCATGGTAAGCAGCGCCCTGTTTTTTGTGTCTGCGACAAATTTATCCGTGCAGCCTGCCAGAACAGCGGCAGTGCCGGCCACATCAAAAAGCATTCCAGACCGCACGATGCCAGCACCCAGGGCATTCGCTGCCGTATCGCCTGCTCCAGCCGCAATAATGGTTCCGGCCGCCAGTCCAAAATCTGCAGCACTTTTCGCGTTCACCTCGCCGACTACATCACACGGGTCAACAATACGGGGTAATTTGGAGGAGTCCAACCCGAAGAGGTCACAAAGTTCCTGTGACCAGCACCCTTTTTGGGCATCCGAGAATCCCGAAAAATGCAGATACGTGTGGTCAATAAACGCCAGCTCAGCGGATAAGCCTGCGATGCGTCCGGCGACATAAGTGCCTGGCATGACGAATTTCGCCGTTTTCTTGTAGACTTCCGGTTGTTCGTCCTTCCACCACAGCATTTTTGGACCGTGGTCGCAGGTTGGGGGGCATCCGGTGAGAGAAGTTATGCGGTCGCCGGCTTTTTGATCCATTTGTTCGATGTAGGGCTGGCAGCGCATGTCCAGCCAAGAGTCAAAGCGGGCAACCGGTGTGAAATCTTCACCGATCAGCCCCACCCCGGCCATTTGTGAATCAAAAGCGATGGCGGCGATTTCTTTGTTATCCACGCCGCTGGCGCCGATGCATTTTTTTACGGTTTTTGCGGCTGTCAAATAGAAGTCTTCATTTTCCTGTTCGACAATCCCAGGTTTTGGATGATATAGAGGGACTTCAAGGGTGGCGTCAGATACCAGCGTGCCATCGGTCTGATATAAAGCCGCTTTTGTACTGCTGGTTCCAAGGTCGACACCAATTAAATATTTTTTTGCCATTTGTATCTCCGCAAGTCTCTCTATTATTTTGGTACATTACGATTTCGGCAACCCAGAGAAACTTGGAACGACTTCCATAGTCTTTGAATCTGTATCGTGCAGCCGGACAAGTTCTACTTCAAATCTTGAGCGGTCACCGCGGTGAAGGGCGTGATAATATTCCACCGGCTGTCCATTTTCAGAAAAACTGATGCTGTCCAGCATCATCAAGGGTGCCCCTTTTTCGATATCCAACAAGTCGGCTTCTTCTTCGTTGGCCGCCACGGCTTCGATGTATCTTTTTCCTTTGGCGATAAAGACGTTGCATTCTTTTTCGAGGAATTCATAAAGGGAGCGATTGGTGAGATCAAGAGTAGCAAGTGGAGGGCAGAGGTCAAAGGGGATGTAGGAGGTTACCAATTGGATCGGTTGATCGTTGATGAATCGCAGCCGGCGGATATCAATGATCTGTGTGCCGGGGGCGATATTTAAAAATTGCGCAATTTTGTCTGAACAAGGAATGGTTCTTTGGTGTAAAACCTTGGTGACAGGTTTTAACCCTCTTTCGACCATATCCTGATAGAAACCGGTTAATTTGGCGATCAGACTTTCGTTGATTTTTGGCAGAGCAATAAATGTGCCCTTGCCTTTGCGTCGGGTGATCACGCCTTCAAGCTCCAATTCCTTGAGAGATTGGCGCACAACCGTTCGGCTGATCTTGAACAATTCGCACAGATCCTGTTCGCCCGGGATCTGGTCGCCCGGCAGCCATGTTTTTTGTTTCACTTTATCCTTGAGAATATCCATTAACTGGATGTAGTAAGGAATATGGCTCTCAAAATTTATCGCATCACTCATTTGTCCCATCCCCATTTCATAGTTTGTTGTAATCCTGTTATTACAACTCATTATAGGAATATACCGCAATCATGTCAATAGAAAAAACTTAAAATAACAGCAGCCGAATAAAAAGGTGACATGCAGATTAAAAATTTTGACTATTTGTACTTTTTAAAGTTAAATATCTTGAATTCCCAAAAACCCGTGGTTATAATAATGTTATCCTGTAATGACAGGTAAGCGTTTTTGTGATAAAAAGGGTTTACTTAATTTGTTGTGGTATTTCTTAATGCCCCATGAAACCTGAAACTTTATAAATCCAAAATCCAGGAGGAATCAAATGAAAGTTGGAATTGACAGTTATTGCTACCACCGTTTTTTCGGCGAAGTATATCCTGACCAAAAGGCGCCGGCAAAAAATATGACCATGCAAGATTTTCTTGTGCGGGCTAAAGAACTGAAAGTGGATGGTGTTTCACTGGAATCCTGTTTCTTCCCTTCCACGGATTTGGGTTGGTTCAAAGATCTAAAAGCCCAATTGGATGATTACAAATTTGATCGTGTTTATGCCTGGGGTCATCCCGATGGTTTGGAACGCGGCCAAAATTGGACAGCCTACGAAGAAATGGTCACCATGATTCCGTATGCCAAGGCTATTGGCGCCGATGTCATGCGCGTGGTGGGCAGCAGTCTCATGTTCCGCCACGAACCGCATCAACCCCAGATCAAAGCCCTGGTAAAGATGTTCAAAAAAGCAGTCAAGGTTGCCAAGGATAACGGCGTCAAATTGGCAGTTGAAAACCACATTGATTTCACCTCCGATGAAATTTTGCAGCTTTTGACTGAGGTCAACTCAGATCACTTTGGATTGAATTTTGATACAGGCAATTTCCTCCGCTTGTTGGATGACCCCATTGCCGGTATGGAAAAACTTGCACCTTATGTTTTGGCCACCCATGTTAAAGATTTGATGCCTGACAAAAATGCCCGCCCCACTGATTGGCACTTCTTCGCCGGTGTCCCCGTTGGCAAAGGTCTCATCAATAATCAGGCGCTTGCAGAATTGCTTCATAAAGCCAACTTCAAGGGTTTCCTGGCTGTCGAAATTGATCATCCTCACACCGATTGGACCGAAAAAGAGGATGAAGCGGTTGCCCTCAGCATCAAGGAATTGAAAAAGATCACCGCGGCTTTCAAATAGTCGATTTGAAACAGAGAAACCGAAATCTGATTTGAAAAGGAGAAGATTCCTTGAAAAAGGTTAATGTCGCAATCATCGGGACGAAGTTCATGGGTAAAGCCCATAGCAATGCCTGGTCCCAGGCACCAAAGTTCTTCAACGTCGGGTTAACCCCGGTTCTAAAAGTTGCCTGCGGTCAAGATTTGGAAGCCACCTCTGATTTTGCAAAGAACTGGGGTTGGGAAGAATCTGTTGGCGATTGGAAAAAAGTAGTTGAACGCAAAGACATTGATATTATCGATGTCTGCACCCCAACTTATTTACACAAAGACATTGTGCTGGCTGCTGCAAAAAATGGCAAACACATCTTTTGTGAAAAACCACTGGCATTAAATTTCACCGAAGCCAAAGAAATGTATGAAGCTGCAGAAAAAGCCGGCGTTTTACACTACGTCAACCACAATTACCGCCGCACACCTGCCATTGCTTTTGCTAAGCAATTGATCGATGAAGGTAAAATTGGACAAATCTTTCATTGGCGCGGCACCTATCTGCAAGACTGGATCACCGATCCCAACTTCCCGTTGACATGGCATTTGCAGAAACAATTCGCGGGAGCCGGTCCGCATTATGATTTGAATTCACACAGTGTTGACCTGGCCCGCTACCTGGTGGGTGAGGTGAAATCCGTTTCTGCCATGCTGAAAACTTTCGTGACCGAAAGACCATTGCCTGGTAAGGATGCTGGAACCTTCAAGTCTGGTACCGGAGCGGCTGAAAAAGGCAAGGTCACCGTGGATGATGCCGCCTTCATGGTTGCTGAATTTGAAAATGGCGCCTTGGGTGCTTTTGAAGCCAGCCGGTTTGCCAGCGGCCGCAAGAATTTCAATTACTTTGAGATCTACGGCAGCAAAGGCAGCCTGGCTTTTGACCTCGAAAGAATGAATGAACTGCAATACCTTAACCTTGAAGATCCTGCGGATGAACAAGGATTCAGAACCATCCTGGTCACGAACTCCACCCATCCCTACGTGGGTGCCTGGTGGCCCCCCGGACACATCATCGGTTACGAACATGAGTTCACTCATGCGGTGGTTGATTTCCTTGGCGCCCTTGAAAAGGGAACCAAGATTACCCCCAGCCTGCTGGACGGCATGCGCGATATGCAGGTGCTTGAAGCCGCCATCGTATCATCCGATACCGGCCGCAGAGTTAATGTTGCCGATATTAAATAAACTCTCATAAACAAAGGTTTTTGGAGGGATGGGATTATTCTTATCCCTCCTGGAATTATTTTAATTATTTTTGTTGACATGAAAAATCAGGAGATAACCCATTGAAAGCACAACTCGTCCCTATTTATTTTAAGACCGCCGAAGATCCTGATTTTAAAGCGCAGCTTTTGAAACTGCGCGAATTACTGGTGGATGAAGCTGATATTCTGGAGCCGGTAAAGCTTGGGGCGAAAATCCCCGAGACGGATGGGGTTATTTTTCCGCAAATGTTGGGAGAAGCCTTCAGAGAGGCAGACACGATAGCCAAATTACCGCAGCCGTTATTGGTAGTTACCTCTGAATTTGGAACCGTTTCAATGTGGGATTGGGAAATCAACAGTTTTCTTTCAGCCAAGGGCATCAGAGTGATCGGCCCGACCAATCTTGCCAAAACAAAACAAGCCTGCAAAGCGCTGGCTTTGAGACGTCAGTTAAAGACTTCGAAGTTGTTGGTGTTTCAAGACAACCCTGCCAGCGGCACTGGAAACCAGGACGATATTTTCAAGCGTTTTTACTGGTGGGAACCCGAATGCGTAGATGCCATTGAGAAAAAGTACGGCATTAAAGTTGAAAAACGAAGCTTCAAGAAACTCGGTGAAGATGCAAAAGCCATAACGGATGAAGAGGCCATCAAGGTCTGGGAACAAAAGAAACGCAGCACCCCCATTGGGCAGCTGCAAACCCGGGCTGTGCTGAGTGCGGTCAAGTTATATATGGCGGTGAAAAAGGTCCTGGATCAGGATCCCTCCGTGTTGGCGGTTGGCATGAATTGCCTCAATGAATCCATGTTTTCTGATTCGACCCCCTGCCTGGCCTGGAATTTCTTGTACGAAGACCAGCGCATTATCTGGGGCTGCGAAGGCGACCTGGTATCGATGCTCACCAAGGTGTTGATCAGCAAAACCCTGGATGTATCCTTCATGATGACCAACCTCTATCCCTTCCAGATGGGGGATGCCGCGCTCAAACATGAACATATTCCCAATTTCCCCGAGGTGGAAGGTGCGCCTGAGAATTACATCCTGGCAGCCCATTGCGGTTATTTCGGTGTGGTGCCTCAATCTTTCTCAACCGAGTGGAAATTGAAAGAAAAAGTACTGGCCATTGTGGATGATAACGCCACAGCCATTGATGCCAGGTTCCCCACCGGAAAAATTACTTTGGTGAAATTGATGCCTCCATTCACCCGCTGGTCAATCGTGGAAGGTGATCTACCCAAGTACGCCCAATTTGAGAATTCACATTGTCTGAACGGCGCCGTTATTCGTGTACCCGATGGCAAGAAGTTGGTAGATGATCTGGTTTCGCATCACTACATCATCACCACCGGTCACAACCTCAATGACCTTGAGATGGTTTCAAAAGTGTTTGAACTGGAGTGTGTCAGAAACTAGCTATTCTGATAGAACCTAACAATGTGATTATTTAACACAAAAAAAGTAAAAGTTTTGACTAGAAAAGACAAAAGATTAAGTCTGGTATGCAAAACATATTGACTTTAAAAAATGGCCCGTTATAATGCAATGTAATGATGTAATTACCTGTCACTTCTTCGGACCAACTGTCCGGTTAAACAATTGAATAAACAGTAACAGTGAACCAATCCAAAAGCAGTTCTTATGCTTTTGGGTGTCCTTAAGTTTTGTTTTTTGCTTTTTGACAATACAAAATTTGCCATAAAAGAGAGACAGATCATTAATGGGTAACGGTAAAACGAGATTGCCGAAGAAGATACGGACTTTTACGTCCCTTGATATGCCAGAATGGTTATATCAAGCTGAGTCTTTGCCCAACCGGCAATTCATCACTGATTCCGAAAAAGAGATCATTGACCTGATTCGCAAATATCGCGAATTCTCCAAGGCCGATCTTGCAAATTCAACTGCATTTTCCCGTTCAAAAATCACTGGCTGCATCGATTCCCTTTTAGCAAAAAAAATTATCATCTCCAATCAAAGTAAAGAATACACCGGCGGCAGGCATTCCAAAACCTACAGCTTGAACGGAAAACTTGGCCTGGTGGTGGGTGTGGATATAGGTGCCACCAGCATTGATATCGGCATTTCCGATTTCTCTGGCAAACTACTGCACCGTTACGGCGAAACCGCCCTGGTCAAAAATGGACCGATCAAGGTGTTGGGCCGGGTATGTTCTCTCATCGAAAAAATGCTTCAAGACAATCATCTTGATGCTGCTGATTTGCACGGCATCGGAATTGGCGTTCCAGGGCCTGTTGATTTTTCTGCAGGTACGCTGGTATCGCCTCCCATCATGCCAGGCTGGGATCGCTATCCGATCATTCAAACCATTCAGCAATGGTTCCCAACAGCCAATGTTGTGGTTGACAATGATGTAAATGTGATGGCTTTAGGTGAAACGTATCAGGGTGCCGGCAAAGGAGTCGACAACCTGATTTTTATTAAGATCGGCACCGGCATTGGCGCTGGTATCTTGTGCGAGGGCAATATCTATCGCGGCACCAATGGCTGCGCTGGCGATATTGGGCATATCGGCGTCAACAAATTTGGTCCGATGTGCCACTGCGGAAATAAAGGCTGTCTCGAAGCCGTAGCCGCGGGTCCGGCAATTGCCGAACGCTGTTTAACTGCTGCGCAGGCAGGAAAAAGCCCTATCTTACTAAAGTTGTACGAAGAAAATGGACAAGTTCTTCGATCAGAGGATGTTGGAGCGGCGGCACGTGAAGGTGACGCCTATGCCATTGAATCCATTCGTGAAAGTGGACAGGCCATTGGTGATGTTTTGGCTGGATTGGTAAATTTCTTTAATCCCGGCATGGTGGTAATCGGCGGCGGTGTGGCCAATCTAGGTAACTTGTTCCTTTCATCCATCCGACAAGCCGTCCTCAATCGTTCATTGCCCCTGGCAACAAAAGATCTTCATATTGTATTTTCAGATATCGGTCCCGATGCAGGTGTAATCGGGGCTATCAATCTGGCCATGGATTACATGTTTACCCAAGTCTCAAGCAACGGCGATAAAGAGTAGTTGAGGAGTTTGAATGAAATTTGGAATTAATAGTTTTGTCTGGGTATCTCCCTGCACAACGGATGCGATCAAGGAATTGGCGCCCAAGGTAAAAGCCATGGGTTACGATGTCTTTGAGATTTCAGTTGAAAATCCGTCGCTGATTGATATTCAGGTCGCCAAGCAAATCCTTGATCAGAATGGTCTGGATTCAGTCATCTGCGGAGCATTTGGACCCGAGCGGAATATTTGCAGCAGTGATCCGAAAATCCGTGAAACCGCGAAGACTTACATTCGATGGTTGATTGATGCGGCACATCAAATCGGTGCATCAGTCGTCAGTGGCCCTATGTATTCATCCGTTGGCAAGGACCATTATGAATCTGCTGAAGATCGAAAAGCAGAATGGGCATTAGCTGTCGCCGGGATTGCCGAAATGGCTGATTATGCTGCACCCAAAAATGTCAAACTGGCTTTTGAGCCATTAAACCGTTTTGAAACCGACATGATCAATGTGGTTACCCAAGGCATGAAATTTATTGAAGATGTCGGTCGAAAAAATGTCGGTTTCCACTTGGATACCTTCCATATGCATTTGGAAGAAAAAGACAGCGCCAAGGCCATCCAAATGGCGGGTGATCGAATCTTCCACTTTCATGCTTGTGAAAATGACCGTGGAATTCCGGGTACCGGCCAGGTTCACTGGTCTGAAATTGCCAGGGCATTGAAAGAAACGAAGTATGACGGCCCGGTTGTAATTGAATCATTTACATCCCAGGTAAAAGAGATTGCCCGAGCAGTTTGCATTTGGAGAGAGATCGCTCCAAGTCAGGATGCGATCGCATCACAGGGTTTGGCTTTCTTGAAATCAATTCTTGCGTGAGTGACACCTTAATTTGATGAGGTTAATATGACAGAAGAACAGAAACAAAATGACGAGAAGACGGCCAACCGAACTGAACCGCTTTTGGAGGTTCAAGATATCAGCAAACGTTTCCCCGGTGTTGTTGCTCTGGATAATGTTTCGCTGAAGTTCATGCCAGGTGAAATTCATGCTGTGGTTGGAGAGAACGGCGCCGGAAAATCCACCTTGATGAAAATCCTGGCAGGTGCCTATATTCCTGATTCCGGTAACATTCTGCTGAAGGGTGAAAAAGTTGCCTTTACCCATCCGCAGCAGGCGCAAGATAAAGGCATCACCATTATCTATCAAGAGTTCAATCTTTTGCCAGACCGCACTGTTGCGCAAAATATCTTTCTTGGTCGTGAGCCATCAAAATTAGGCATTATTGATATTCGAAAATTGAACAAAAATGCTGCAGAGCTGTTGAAAGAAATTGGTGTGGAGAAAATGATCTCACCGACAGCCATGGTCAGCAGTCTGTCGGTGGCAGAACAACAGCTTGTTGAAATTGCTAAAGCGATATCCTTCAACGCAAAAGTTTTGATCATGGATGAACCGACCGCGGCTTTGACCTACACCGAAGTCAAACTCTTGCTGGACCTCGTTCAGAAGCTCAAAGCAAAAGGTATGGCGGTCATTTTTATTTCGCACCGTTTGGTTGAGGTTTTTGACTTTGCCGAAAAGATCACCGTGCTAAAAGACGGTCAACTTGTCGGAACCGTTTGTGCCAAAGATGTGAAACCTGCGGATGTTGTCTACATGATGGTGGGCCGCTCTTTGGACCATTACTATCCGCCGCTTGGCAAACCTGAAGATTTTGGTGATGTTGTGTTGAAAGTCACCAACGCATCCAATAAATTTCTGAAAGACATCAGCTTTGAACTTCGCAAAGGCGAAGTTTTGGGCATTGCTGGTCTTCAGGGTTCGGGCCGTACTGAAATGGCTCAGGCCGTTTTTGGTGTGGTTCCATTCACTTCAGGAACATTGGAACTTCGCGGCAAGACCATGATCATCAAAAACCCGGCGATGGCGATCAAGCATCGGATTGGTTTCGTTACTGAAGACCGTAAGTCTGAGGGCATTCTGCCCAAGCAGCCGATCCGTGACAATATGCTTCTCACGGTGCGCTCGATTCAATCCGTGTTTGGGCCCATATTCAAAAATGGCATTCGAAAAGCCAAGAAATTGGTTCCAGAGCTTGGCAAACAAGTGGATGTTAGAACTGATTCCTATGACCGCGAAGTTCAATACTTAAGCGGCGGCAATCAACAAAAGGTTGTTCTTGCAAAATGGCTTGCTTCAGATGCTGACATTTTTATTTTTGACGAACCGACCCGCGGCATCGATGTGGAAGCAAAGGCAAGCATCCATGACATGATCCGTGATTTGACCAAAAAAGGGATTGCTGTTTTGATGATTTCGTCAGAACTGCCAGAAATCATTGGCATGAGCGACCGTGTTTTGGTCATGTGGGATGGTCATATTGAGGGAGAACTTCCCGCAAAATCAAGTGAACCTGAAATCATGTTGATGGCTACAGGCGGCAAACATATTAAAGAATCACAAAATGTTTCTGCTGCAGGAAAGGAATAATATGACCACAACCTCCATGTCTGATAACCGTTTCAAACGATTCTTAAGAAATATAAACATTCCGCCAGTTTATTTCTTCCTGATTGTCATCTTCTTGGGCGGCGGTATCCTTGATCAAATATTCTCTGATGGACAGATTTTTACCAATCAAGCCATCTTGTTGAACATCATCGTTCGGTCGGTTGCCCTTGGTATCGTGGCAGTAGGGCAAACCCTGGTTATTGTTGGCGCATCCATTGACCTTTCAGTAGCTTACACCATCAGTATCACCGCAGTAATGTCTTCTTACATCATGCAAGGAAAAACCGAAAATGTGCCAATGGCTATTTTGGTAGTCTTCGGCATCGGTATTTTGATCGGTCTGATCAACGGCTTGATCATCACCAAATTGCGGATCAATTCGTTTATCGCCACTCTCGGCACCAGCCTGATAATCAAGGGCATCATCAACGCTACTTTTTCAAACTACACCGGCAGTGTGCCAAAAAGTTTCCAATTCTTTGGGTATTCAACGCTCGGTCCAATCCCGGTCGCGATCATCGTGTTGATTTTAGTTGTTTTTGCGGGATGGTTCTTGTTGAACCGCACCAAATTTGGGGCTCACCTCTATGGCGTCGGTGGAAATGTTGAAGTTGGCCGTCTCTCTGGTCTGCGGACAGATCGGGTACTGATCGGTGCACACATTCTTTGCAGCATGTCAGCCGTATTAACAGGGTTGTTCCTGGTCAGCCGTTTGCAATCCGGCGCTCCCTGGGTCGGACCAGACGGACTCTATGACCTTGAATCCATCGCAACCTCTGTCGTTGGCGGAACCGCACTTGCCGGTGGCAAAGGTGGCGTATGGGGAACCCTTGCGGGCGTACTCATCTTCGGAGTTCTCGATACAGTCTTCAATCAATTGGGGATGAACCCTTACTTAAAGACTGTTCTACGTGGTGCCATTATTGTTTTGGCAGTTGCAAGTTACACATACCGCTCCAAAAAAGAAGCGGCATAAGGAGAGCATCGAATGACGACTACCACTTTGAAACAACCTTCAAAGTTCTTACAAATCTTAAAAGCGATTTGGAATGGCATCAAGCGAATTCCTGCGGTCTATTATCTTTTCTTCGGCATCTTCATTGTGTTGGGATTGCTTAGCCCTACGTATCAATCAGCTAACGGCATTATGGCGTTCTTACGGAGAACATCCCCCCTGGCCATTCTGGCTATCGGAGAAATGATCGTGCTTTCTACAGGTGGTTACGATCTTTCCATTGGTTCGATTGTTACCATGGTGGTGCTTGGCAGCTCCTTACTGCTCAATAATGATCCAACTATGATGCCAACTGCAATTTGGACTATGTTGGCGCTGGGGTTGTTGATTGGCCTGGTAAACGGATTTGTGGTTAGTTATCTCAAGATCCCTTCCTTTATTGCCACGCTGGGAATGATGCTTTTGGTAAAGGGTGGTGCCTTATATTGGGTTGGCGGCGCTCCCCGTGGATACTTGACTGAGAACTGGAGAAATTTTGGTCGAGGATACTTTGAGAATATTCCTCTGATTGAAAGATTCCCTTATGCACTGGCAATCTTGCTTGTCTTGGCTTTGGTTACCTTTTTCATATATCACCGTTCCAATTTCGGTAAACAAATTCTAGCGATTGGTGACAATGTTAGGGCAAGTCAGCTATCTGGTGTACGTGTTCGCCTGGTGAGAATGATTGCCTTTGTGATTTCTTCATTATTCGCGGTAATTGGCGGCATCATGATCGGCGGTTTTGGCGGCGTGAATGTCACCATCGGCGAAGGGCTTGAAATGCAGACGATCGCGGCCTGTGTCGTAGGTGGCGTACTATTAGGCGGTGGCAAAGGTTCGGTTATGAATGTAATCTTTGGCGCTTTTACGATGGAAGCGATCTTCAACTTACTCAATCTTTTGGGGCTTCCAAAGCCTTATAAAGATGCTGTTCAAGGACTCATCATCATTGCTGCCGTGGCGTATGTTGCATTGAGCACACGGAAGAAAAAATAGAAAACGACTCGCTAAATTCAAAGTTTCTTATCTGGTTCAATTAGCGAGAATTAAAGTGAAGGAGGTGATGTTTAGAGTAATTGTGTGTCAAGTACGTGATCGTTGAACATTAAATTCAATCGTTTCTAGTACAGGAGGAGTTTCGCACATGAAAAAGAGTTTGTTATTGGTCGTTACATTAATTGTCGTTATGACAATGGCACTTGCAGCCTGCAAGCCCGCCGCTGTTGCAACTGAAGCCCCCGTTGCAGCCACTGAGGCTCCCGCAGCCACTGAAGCTGCCGCAACTGAAGCCCCCGCCGCAGCAAATCCTGGTTTACAGATGGATACCGCTGTAGTTGCCCCTCAGTTCTTCAATGATGCAGATTATGAGACTTCATTGGCTCAGATGTCCCTCTCACCATTGAATCCTGAAGCCCCCATCTACCTCCAATATCTGGTAGACACCAGCACCGACATCAGCAAATATCCTCAATATGCTGACTTCGCAGCCAAAGAAGCACCCTATAACATCTGCTTCTCCAATGCCGGCGTAAACAATCCCTGGCGTGTGGTTGGCTATGTTTCAATGCGCGAGCAGGTAGAAGCCCTTCGTGCTGAAGGTTTGGTCAAGAACTTCTATCATCTTGATGCCCAGGGTAACGATGCCAAACAAATCGCTGACATCCAAGACCTTATCAACACTCCTGGAAAATGCGATATCCTGATTGTTGCATCCAATACCAGCGAAGCCTTAACTCCGATCGTTGAGAAGGCCTGCGAAGTTATGCCCGTGGTCCAATTTGACCGCTATGCTCAGACTGACTGCCCCGTTGTCTCTGAACGCCCCATCGGCGGTTATGCCTTTGGTATCTCTGGCGCTCAATTCGTGGTTGACAATCTGCCCGAAGGTGGAAACGTTTTAGCCTTCCGCATCCTCCCGGGTGTTGACGTGCTCGAACAACGTTGGGGTGCTGCCCGCAAGATCTTCGAACAGAATCCTCAGCTCAATGTTATCGGTGTTGAATTCGTTGCCTACGATAGCTTCAAAGCCAGCACAGTTGTGACCG
>CAZQXI010000008.1:0-213332 GCA_964597505.1 uncultured Anaerolinea sp.
CGGTGTAAGTGATGGTCGAGATGGTCTGGTTCAATCCACCCGCACCCGTCACTGCAGCGGTCGCTCCCTGGGCTGATCCGTTGTACACCTTGTCTGATGCAGTCACCGTTACTGTTGAACTCGCTTTGGTGATGGCGTAATCGGCATAATCAGTATCACTGTTATGGTTCGAATCACCCGCGAAGCTCGCTGTGGCGCGATAGTTGCCCACATTGGTCGGAGGTGTCGTTGAGTTATAGGTTGTTCCTGAGCGGCCGGTGTAAGTGATGGTCGAGATGGTCTGGTTCAATCCACCCGCACCCGTCACTGCGGCTGTCGCTCCCTGAGCTGATCCGTTGTACACCTTGTCTGATGCAGTCACTGTTACAGTAGAACTGGCCTTGGCGATGCTGTAGTTCTTGCTGTCGGTATCGCCAGTGTGGTTCGCGTCGCCAACAAATGAGGCTGAGGCTGTGTAATCACCCGCATTGGTGGGTGCTGTATTGGAATGATAAGAAGTACCATTCCGTCCATCATACATGATGGTTGTTATGGTCTGATTCAAACCACCCGCTCCTGTTACCGCGGCTGTCGCTCCCTGAGCTGATCCGTTATATACCTTGTCTGATGCAGTCACTGTTACAGTAGAACTGGCCTTTGTGATCTCGAAGTTACCCGCATTTGCACCTGTCAAACCATTGTAGTTGGTGGTGTCAGTCGGGCTGAAACTGGCAGTCATGGCATAAATAGCCGCGTTTGTCGGTACGGAAGTACTACTGTTGTATCTAACGTTGCTGAGTGACCCTGTCACAATGTTTCCATTGAATTTAGCAACGATGGTCGCTGATTGCGGCGATCCGTTATAAACCACCGATGAATTCGTCACTTCTAGTGTCAGAGTGGCTTTATTTATTGTGATAGTCGCAGTAGCAGTTGCCGTGTTGTAGTTGGTGGTGTTCGTTGGCGTGAAAGTCACACTCAACACATGACTCGGTGCATTGAGAATATCTCCCACAGCATGGTCATACACGAATGAGCCGGCTACCGGTGTTGTGGCATTTAGCTGTCCTGCCACCAGACCTGTACCATAGGTGATAGATACTGGGCTTGGATTCCAGGTGATTACAGGAGTAGCTTTATTGACTGTAATAGTCGCTGTCGCAGTTGCCGTATTGTAGTTGATGGTATCAGTTGGAGTGAAAGTCACATTCAACATATGATTAGGAGCGTTCAAAATGTCACCCGCTGCATGGTCATAGGCAAATGAGCCGGCTACCGATGTTGAAGCATTCAGCTGACCAGCCACTAATCCAGTACCATAGGTGATCGTCGTCGGGCTTGGATTCCAGGTGATCACAGGTGTGGCTTTATTGACTGTAATCGTCGCTGTCGCAGTTGTTGTGGAATAATGAGTAGTATCAGTTGGGGTGAAAGTTACATTCAAAACATGACTCGGTGCATTGAGAATATCTCCCACAGCATGGTCATACACGAATGAGCCGGCTACCGGTGTTGTGGCATTCAGCTGTCCTACCACCAGACCAGTACCATAGGTGATAGTTGTCGGGCTCGGATTCCAGGTAATTACCGGTACCTGTTTTCCAATGGTGATCGTCGCCGTTCCAGTTGCCGTATTGTAGTTTGCTGTATCTGTCGGTGTAAAGGTCACATTCAATACATGACTCGGTACATCCAGAATATCACCAACTACGTGGTCGTAAACAAATGAGCCAGCAACTGTGGTGGATGCATTCAACTGTCCAGACACAAGACCAGTCCCATAGGTGATAGATACTGGGCTTGGATTCCAGGTGATTACAGGAGTAGCTTTATTGACTGTAATAGTCGCTGTCGCAGTTGCCGTATTGTAGTTGATGGTATCAGTTGGAGTAAAAGTCACATTCAATACATGACTAGGTGCGTTCAAAATGTCACCCGCTGCATGATCATAGGCAAATGAGCCTGCAACTGTGGTGGATGCATTCAACTGTCCAGATACTAAACCAGTACCATAGGTGATCGTTGTTGGGCTTGGATTCCAGGTGATTACAGGGGTGCCCTTAATTACGGTCAAAGATCCGCTAGTCGTTCCGCTATAACCAGAGGCTGTGATGGTCGCAACAATCGCATATGTTCCTACGTTGGTTGGTACTGTACTTAAACCGCCATAGGTTACTGAATAAGCTAACCCAGGAGGAGTTGTTGTGGCAGTGACAACTCTTGGAGTTCCATTATATGTTTGCGAAAGAGTCGCTGAATCCAATGTAATGGTGGCTGCTGTGACACCTGAAACAGAGAAATTTTCATAACCAGCTGATGATTTCCCATAATCACAAGAATACGCCGGAGAAATAATTAATCGGTAAGATTTTGTCGTTGGGTAATCAACGGCATTAAAAAGATAGGGACCAATATCCAGAAGTTCATATTGTGTAGAACTGGAACTATAGTGTGTGTCATGATCAATACAAACATCAGATTTTTTTGTACGCCATCCACTGTGACACCCTCCCGAACTACCAGTACATGATTCTTCAATTCCCCAATAAGTTGCTGACCACAAAGACCCATGGTTCGATGTTACTCCTACATAAAGATCTACTGATGATCCTCCGGGGATAACCGAAATGGAAGGAGATGTTGTTCCATTTTGGTAAATATCAATCGAATCAATACTTCTTCCATCGGTAAATGTTCCGGTGAAGCTTGTATTAGAAGTCAAACCATTGACTCTGTATGAATAATCTCCAGCTGCTAATTCATTATTCCACAGTGTCACCGAGCAACTCCAGGCGCCGTATTGATCAACAATCGCTTCACATGTCGCCGTATACCCATTGGGACCGGTGACATTTACAACCACGGTCTCACCTGGTATGTAACCAGCCATATCGGCATTATCACCGCTGAAAGTTACCACAGATCCAGGCACATAGTCACCTTGGTCAGTATAAGCAGAATCCAATCCTAGATCGACGGTTCCTTCTCTGACTACCACACGGACGCCGTTACCCTGAAAGACGTTTTCTCCACCCATGACTGCCGACCCGCCAGTGACATCAATACCAATGGTATTGTTGACAATCTCATTACCAGACACTTCAACATTGGCATCATCAGCCACCACCGCGGCCGCTTCAACTTCTTGAGTGGAGAGGAAGTTCATGATGGCGTTATCAAGTAACTGCACATCCGCCTGGTTGATCAAGATGGCCGCCAGACCGGGGATAATATTGCCGGAGGGGATGACAATATTAGATCCGTCAATGACCAGACCCTTGATCACAACCTGAATATTTCCGGCAGAGGCGCTGCCGTCAATGAAGATCACGCTCAGGGTGTTGACAGATCCGTTTGACACGGGGATGGTCACCGGAGCAAAGGTGGTCACGCCGCCGCCGTCGAGCGTTACGGATTTGGTGATGGTAATGGCTTCAGTAAAGACGCCGCTGAGGTTGATGGTGGCGCCGTCAGAATGAACGTCATTGATCGCGGCTTGAACGGGCGCCGCATCGACAAAGCAGTCATAAGAAGTGTAACCTTCCGGTTTGACCCAGGCATCACATTCGGCCTGAGTGGCAAAATAAGCGATGATGTGGGTGGCATCCAGGCTGTCAATGAACCAGGGGTCCGCAGCGAGTGCTTCACTGGCCTCAACTGATCCGAGCGCGATGGGGTTGCCATCGGCATCCAGCAGTACAGCGTCGGTCTCGGCGAGAGCATCCACACCCGCGGAGGTCTGGGCAGCTTCGGTAGCCTCAACGGTAGCTTCTTCAGTAGCCGCGTCTGTTACAACCACCTCGGTGGTTGCCTCTTCAGTGGCAGGCACTTCGGTGGCAACGTCTGTGGCAGCATCAGTAGCAGCGTCTGTCGGCGCCTCAGTTGGCACCACTTCAGTCCCTGCTGCCTCCGTGGGCACATCCGAGGAGGCAGACTCAGTCGTCACAACTTCTGTGGCAACCGGCGCTGCGGTCGGTTCAACATCCTGGGCGATAACCGGCTGAGGAACCGCCATTGAAAAGATCACGATCAGGATGAATAGTGTTTTGATTTGTTTTATGAGTAATTTTTTCATCTTCCCACTCCTTAACATGACTTACAATATTGAAAATGAAATCCCTTTGTGTACTGCCAAACCCATTTAAACCAATCGAAACCGTCCAAAACAATGGGCGGTTTCGCTATTTGCTCCCTGAAGTGATCGCCGGTTTTCACCGACAAGCGACCAATTCACAACTTCAGATCATTGCATCCAACTTTTCAATTGTAAAAAATGACAAAATAATTGCGGTAATTTATAACAAATGATCACTTATTGCAAGCGGTTTGATCGCCCAGCCGGATTGCTCCGGCTGGGCTTTGAAAACATTGACTATTTATTTGGGCAGAACCACGAGCACTGGCAGGTTGCTATTGGCGGTTGAGCTGTTGCCTAGTTGACCGAAGGTGTTCTCACCCCAGCACATCGGAGTGTTGGCAGGTCCGGCCAGGACACAGGTGTGGTGAGCACCAACAGCGAGGGCACGAGCCAGTTCGAGGTTCTTGACAAGGGTGGCTGAGGATGAATCTTTATTGGTTCCATCACCCAACTGTCCACTGCCGTTGGAGCCCCAGCACGATACTGATTCATTGCTGTTGATCGAGCAGTTGTGGTCCAAACCAGCGCCAACTTCGATGGCGGGTACTGCACCAGCCACGGCGGCTGAAACCAGGTCGCTGCCCCAGCATTTGATCGAGCCGTCAGCAGCCACTGCGCATCCGGTGTCACCCCAGCGGTTGGCCGAGATGGAGAGGGAATTGGCAAGTTCTTTCACTGCAGCAGCCTGGGCTTTGACCCATTCATTCACGGTGCCGAGCACATCGCTGCCGAGGAGCGTACCCTGTCCGCCGGAGATCTGGGCAAGCATGGCAGTCAGTTTGGATTTCACCGGGCTGGTCTGGTTGGTGGTGGTGCCATCGTTGAGCTGTCCGAGGTTATTCTTGCCCCAGCACCAGACTTCTTGATTCATGAGTTGTGCGCAGGTGAATTCTTCACCGGCAGTAATGCTGAGTACCTTGGCGGGCAAGCCAGCCACTTTTACGGGGACGTTGCTGTTGGTGGTCGAGCCGTTGCCCAATTGACCTGAGCTGTTCTCGCCCCAACACCAGATGTCTCCACCGGTGGTGAGTGCGCAGGTATGTTTGCTGCCGGCTGTCAGGTTCAACACACCGGAGAGGTCTTTGACATAGACGGCTTCAGTCTTGTTGGCAGTGGTTCCGTCGCCGAGCTGACCGGAGGCGTTGAGGCCCCAGCAGATCACCTGTCCGTTACTGTAGGTCATGCAGGAGTGACCCAAACCAGAGACGATCAAGGTTCCACCGGTTACAGGAATGAGCGCTCCACCGGTCACAGGAATGGCCAGTGCGGGGGTGGCGCCGGTCACCGGAACAACAGGCGGTACACAAGCCGCGTCAGTGGAAGCAATCAGCGGATTGTAGATACAAGCTGTAGGACAGGCTGGATCGGTTGATGCAATGAGTGGATTGAATACACAAGGGGTCGGGCAGGCAGAGTCTGTCGCAGCAATCTCGGGATTGAATTCACACGGTACACAAGCCTTGTCGTCTGCAGCCATGGTTGGATCATAGGAGCAAGGTACGCAAGACTCACTGTCTGCAGCTATTGTTGGATCATAGGAGCATGGTACACAAGCCTTGTCATCTGCAGCCATGGTCGGATCATAGGAGCAAGGCACGCAAGATCCGCTGGATGCCGGCATGCTTGGGTCATATGAGCAGGGTGTCTCGCATTTACCATTGAACAGGTATTGACCAGCCGGGCAGGCATATTTCAGGAAGGATAACGGCTTGCATTTATCACCGCCACCGCCGCCACAACCCTCGGTAAACCCAAGTGTTTTATATGAAGTTTCACCGCACATAGTCACCGGTTTTTCACATTTACCGGATGTTGCGCTTAGAACCGTCCCGAATGGGCAGTAAGGAGTGCCATCTATCTTTTCACATAAATGAGTAGCTTTGTTTAGCGTATATGGAGAACGGCAAGTGCCATTTTCTGGATCAGCAAGGATCTTGTCACATTTGTGGGTACTTGAATTATATGTGTAACCACTATTACACGTTGTGGGATAAAAAGCGGTTTGGCCACTCTTGTGACACTTATGATCACTTGACCAGTAAGTCCACCCAGATGGACAAGTTGTCGGACGATAATCGCTACTATCTTCGTGACAGAGTTTATCCGTTTCGAGATGCCAACCAGATTCACATTGGGCGTACTTAGACTTCAAACAATTTCCATTCGAATCCAACACCTCATCGCTGTCACATCCGGGATATTGTGCATCAGGGGTAAGCAGTCCAACTGGTTTTAGGAACCAAACCACCTGATTCAGCGCCAATGCGCCGCCCAGCGTTGAATTGTTAATATAATTGTAAATGGGCAGGGTCAAATCTGTGTAGCCATCAGTTTTGCCGAGAATATGCCAAAACTCAAGCATCTCATCCTCGTTGCTCCAGGCTGGAAGATCACATTTTCCAGTTGTTCCATTCATAACGGTACCGTCAGGGCAGGTAGGAACAGGAGGCATTTCACATTTATGCGTCGTTGCGTTAATCACCATTCCAGTTGGACAATTGCCATCAATGGGAGCGGCAAGTGTTTTTTCACATTTATGGGTGCCGGTATTAAATGTAAAGCCAGAAGCACATGGTAAAGGTGATACTGATGGAGATCCAGATTTGTGACACTTGTTGTCACTTGTATGGAAATGATATCCATATGGGCAAGTTGGATCAACACTGACAGGATTTTCGTGGCAAAGTTTGTCACTACTATTGTAGGTCCATCCTGCGCTGCAAGTTGGGGTTTTCACGCAAACGCCAGCCACAAGCGAACCTTCAGGACAAGTATCTTCAGGATTAATGAAGGAAAGCGTCATCAATTCTGACATGGTTGCACCGATCATCAGATCATTGATATCGTCTTCGCCATCATCCGGGCCTTCATGGCTGTAGAAATCGATAATCTCTTCGCTGTATGGATTCTTTAGGACCATATGATAGGTGCCAGTGGGAAGGTTTTCTTCTGAATCACCGCTCTCCCACTCAAAATTGGTGGTGGGGTCGTTGGCATCCATGACGCGATAATAACCATCAGCTGCATAGATAACTAAATCCGCTTCAATGGTGGCTTCTTGATTACCAATATTGACCAGGTTAAAAGCATCATTCAGGAATCCGTCTTCAAGAGTACCAACACCATCCAGATCGTTCCAGACGATCACTTTATCGGCATAAACCCCCAGGGTGGTGCCAAAATCAGCTTTAAGGAGGATTTGCTGAAGAATTGCATAACCGGGGATGATCAGACTGGAATCGATCGTGCTGGTGCTTCCAGCTCCCGCTGCCAATCCACTGAAACCAACAAATGAAAGGCCGGAAGTTGCAATTTCAACAGCTTCGTCATAATTGGTTGCAGTTTCGTATGTACTTCCACCTGCAACATATAAGGTTGTGTCGGCTGGGACGACACTTAAGGCTGCAGTGAATGGTTTTTCAACTTTAAAACAATTAGCCGTATCAATGAAATCAGGGCAGGTACCTGTTTCGCTAGTGTAACCAACCCACTTTGTTCCATCCCAGAAGAATGGATCGCTGTTGGAAATCACTTCAGCAGCTTCCTGGCTTCCCATAGATAATGCATCGCCATTTTCATCAACAATGGTGATATCAGCGGTATCAAGAAGTTCAACCACTTCTGTGAGATCTTCTTCCACCGCTGGCGCTTCGGTTACAACCACCTCGGTAGTGGGTGCAGCCGTCTCAACTGCCACCTCTGTCGGGGCTTCAGTAACTACTTCTGTAGTAACCTCGGTAACGGCCTCGGTCGGCGCTGCGGTTTCTTCGACCACCGGCGCTTCGGTCGAAACTTCTTCCACCACTACTTCAGTGGCTTCAACGGGTGCATCCGTGGGCACTACATCCTGGGCCAACACCGCTTGAGGGGCTGCCATTGCCATGATAACGATAATGATGAACAAAACTTTGAATATTCTCTCGAGTGACCTTTTCATCTTCTTTCTCCTTTCAAACTGGTTGAAACTCCCTGCGGCGAAACGATGACGGGTAATTACCTGCGATCCAATAATCTACTTTGCGATTAATACAACAAAACCAGCAACACAGTCAGTGGCCGGTTTCGCTATTTGCTCCCTGAAGCCATTTCCAAGGTTCCCCCTGAGAAAAGCGACCAGATTACGGCTTTCAGATCATCGCATCCTATTTAATTATGCTTCGAAGAAAGGGTATCCCCATTTGGCAATGATGAAAATGAGAGGTACTTATAAAGATTTTTACCTGAACACCATCCTATTATGTCAATCTAACAAGTAATAATTAACAAAAAATACTGCTCTTTTTGGTATTTGAAGAAGTAATCTCAAAGTC
Source organism: uncultured Anaerolinea sp. (assembly GCA_964597505.1). GTDB lineage: Bacteria > Chloroflexota > Anaerolineae > Anaerolineales > Anaerolineaceae > UBA6107. The sequence goes on from CAZQXI010000008.1 coordinate 8,428, forward strand.
ACCATTAAAAGAGTACTGTACCAATAAGGAATGCAAAAACGTTCTACTACCCTACCAGTAAAAAAAGCCGTTCAAAAATGGAATTTACGAACTAATTATTTTCCCACCAATAAAGAGGACACACCAATAAAAAAAACCGACCTTTAGGCCGGTTTCGCAATTGACTCCCCACATCCTTACTTCTTTTCAGAAGTTTGCGACCAAATTCAGGGTGTGGATCTTCGCCGCCAGATTTAACGCCTATTTAATTGATTACCACTAATGTTACTTTATTATAACGACTTTTTTACAAAAGTCTAGTGGATTTTAACGCATATTTAACGTGGAAAAGAGAGGTATTTCATTATACATCACTTTGATTCAGATTGTTATCCCCATTTTTTATCTAATTCCATTCTTGATGACCCTTCCCTTTTTATACCGGTCAGCGCTTCATTCTTCCCGAAATATTACCGATTTGTAAGTTTTCTTTATCTCCATCCATTATTCCAACGCGAAGACCATGGAACAAAGACTTGAACTATTTTTCCTCTTAAATGACACCAACCGGATCGCTCCGGCTGGTGATGAAAGCGGGTGTTATTTACTTGACGGCGAGGATGAAGAGGCCGGGGAAGTTGGTTACAAATTCAAAGCGGGTTCCCAGGTCGTTCTTCCTGACGCCCTCGAGGGTCATTCTCAATTCAGAGGGTTCTTCTTCATGCAAGGAGGTGATTACGGGGGTGCCATCCTCTTCTTCTTCGTAGACGGGCAGTTCCACCCAGTCACCGACACCCAGTTTCAGGGTGGGATCCCAGAAGTACACGGTGAATTCCTTGTCGCGCAGTTCTGCAGGGATTCTGAAGGAGTAGGTCAAACGGCCAGGATCGGCAATGTAGGTGACCGGGGTGAGGTTATCCAAAACGGTCAGGTTCATGCCAAACTCGAAATCGGGTCCGCCAGCAGGAAGATCAGCAGGCAAGACTTCTTTCAACTCTTCGGTCAATTCGCCCTGCATGTTGCAGAAGTCGGATGAAGCCATGACAAAGTCACTGGTGGGCAGTCTCAAAATGGTTTCAGCATTGCAGTTGAAGAGGCTGAAGTTACCAGCGCCGCCGGTGACAGGCACGAGCAAGGGCTGCAGATTGCCATAAGGAGTGCTGTCGCAGGCATCGCCAATTCCGTCTTTATCGTAATCTTTCTGGGTGGCGTTGGCCACGAACACACAGTTGTCTTTATCATCTTTGATGCCGTCATTGTCGCTATCCATCTGACCTTTGGTCATGTAGATGTAATGGATGTTGCCAATGAAGGTCAAATCATAGTTATCACTGAGCGCGAGCGTGCCTTGCAGGATCTGGTAGTGTCCGTTTCCATCGCCGATGAGATCACGGGTTAAGGCACCGGTGAAGGTATCACCATTTACCAGGTTGCCGCTGGTGATCTGATAGGTGAACACAGGATCAGGAGCCGTCCAGACCATGGAGGTTGCGTCCGCGGTCACGGTGATGGGGCGTTTGGCAATGACCAAGGTGTCGCTGGCAGAACCTTCATAGTTGGGGTTGTCAATGGTTCCAACCACAGTATAGCTACCGGCATTGATCGGAGCATCAGCGAGTTTGTCATAGGTAACATTCACGGTCATTCCGGCAGGATCACTGTCTGCTGAAACAGCATGTGATGTACCATCATAGGTGTAGTTCAATCCTGTGAGGTTTACTTTCGCGGTTGCTTTACTAATAACCAAAGTGCCGGTTGCAGAACCCTCATAATTGCTGTCGTTGATCGTACCAACCACGACATAGCTTCCTGCATTGGTCGGCGCAGTTGATGAACCATCATAGGTGAAGTTGACAGTTTTTCCTTCTGGATCGGTGGTTGCTGTGACAGGTAGCGGAGAACCGTTGTAGGTCTGATTCAAGCTGCCAAGTGTAACTTTTGCTTCAGCTTTTTTGATGGTCAAAGTGCCAGTGGCAGTACCTGTGTAATTGGGGTCTGTGATCTTTGCTTCCACCTTGTATTCACCGGCAGCGGTCGGTGCAGTTGATGAGCCGTCATAGGTGATTGAATATGCAACACCTAAAGGAGTCGTGCTGGCAGTAACTGATTTTGGTGAACCATCGTAGGTCTGGGTTAATGTTGCTGCAACCAAAGCGATTTTTGAATCTGCAGCGCTGATGATCAAGGAAGCTGTATCGAAACCTTCATAATTCGCATCATTGATGGTTCCTTTGACTGCATAAGTTCCTACATTAACTGGGAGGGTTGAGCTTCCGTTGTAGGTAATATCAACAGTTAGTCCGGAGGGGGTTGAAACTGCTGTCGTTCCATGGGCTAAAGTATCATAAACAAAGTTCAATGTGCCAAATGATACTGTTGCTTTGGCTTTTGCGATTTTTAATATACCGCTTGTTGTTCCGACATAATCCGGGTTGGTGATTGTAGCAACCACGTTATAAGAATTGGCGGCTGTCGGAGCAGTAGTCACGCCGTTGTACGTAATTGAATATGATAATCCTGCCGGAGTGGTAGTTGCGGAGACAGTTTTTGGTGAGCCATTATAAGTCTGGTTTAAATCGGCGGCAGTAAGATTGATGGAGGCGCTCTTTGGATCAATAACTAACTTGCCAGTGGCGAACCCTTCATAATTGGAATCATTGATAGTGCCAACGACATCATAACTGCCTGCATGAACTGGAAGAGCAGTGCTGCCATTGTACGTAAACTTAACAGTGAGACCAGTTGGATTAGTGCTAGCTGTTGCAGAATGGGTAGAACCATTGAAAGTATGTGACAGGTTGTTCAAAGTTACTATGGCAGTAGCTTTTTGGATGGTCAAGGTGCCATTCGCTGAGTTCGCGTTGTAATTCGGATCAGTTATTGTTGCCACAACTGCATAGTTGCCAGCTTTCTTGGGAGCTGTAGGTGAACCAGCATAAGTTACTGAGTATGATAAACCTGCCGGATTTGTTGAAGCCGTGACAAATTTTTGAGCATTGCTATAGGTTTGGGTTAATGAACCAGAGTCCAAACCAATCGTTGCGGTCGCTTTGGTAATACTGAAGTCTTTGCTACCGTTGCTTCCAAAATAATTGTCATCTCCAGCATAAGTTGCAGACGCTGTATATTCACCTACATTGGTAGGAGCGGTTGTGGAATTGTAAGATGTTCCATTGCGTCCGGTATAAGTCAAAGCTGTTATGGTCAGGTTAGTGCTGCCAGGGCGGGTAACCGTTGCACTCGCGCTAATCGGCTGGCCGTTATAAGTCTTGGAGGAAACATTAACAACAGTAGTAGTAGCCTTTTTCACAACAGGCTCGCAAGCATCGCCGACGCCATTGTTATTGCTGTCTTTTTGATCAGCATTCGCTACAATCGGACAATTATCACTGGGGAAATACTTGCCATCGCCATCTGGGTCAATCAAATGCATACCTGTCAAAGCAGGATAAACTTCATTTCTGTTCAATTGTTCCAAATGAGCCGCTGAATAGAATGCATTCCAGTTCATCGTGTAAGCACCTGAGTAAACTCTATGCCAGCTATCAAACCAGGTCAAGCGGCATGCATGGTACTTGGACCCACCAGGATAATCTCTGTGGTTTTTATCGCATTCATAAGCTTCGCCAATGGAGTATTCTTCTCCACCAGATGAGAAATGATCACCTGATAATGCAGGAGAGATACCCCACCAGTTGCCACGCAAATCAGCAGAGGAACCAAGACTAAAAACAGCATTATTATCGCTGTTTCCGTATATATTGTTACCTCTACCATAGACGTAACTGTCACTATAAGCATAGACACCATCTTCATTACCAGTGATGGTATTGTCGGTAATAGTAACATCTGAATAATCAACGATAAGTCCATCGTTATCATCATCACCAGCTGTGTTATTCACGAGGTAATTGCGTGAAATATCTACGTGTGATGAGTCAATGACAATAATACCGTTCTCATTGTTGTGAAGATAACTGTCTGTAATTGAAACTGGGTTATGGTGGCCGGCTTCCAAGACTAATATACCTGCACCTGAATCATACTGACCACTTTCAAAGAAATTGGAAATTTCCACATTATCCACTGTGACGCCAGCTTCATGAATTAATATTCCAGCGACATAAGAGTATTCTTCATCATCGGAATTAAATGAGCTTGATCCAATAAGCTGCAAGTTTTTAATAGTCACGTTGTCGGTATCGTAAATGTAAATCATTCCATAATAAGCCGTCCCAAAAGTATCCAGGCTTGGATTGTTACCCGAATTGGTTGGAGCTTTAATGGTTGTGACGTTTCCGCCATCCAAAGTAACACTTTTATTTATGCGGATTGTTACATTTTCAAAAGTACCTGATAAATAGATGGTTTTATCAGTTGACCGATTGTCATCAATGGAAGATTGAATAGCGTTAGATATTCCATCTGATGCGTCTTTACATTCGACAGGATATGATTCATAACCTGCAGGTTTTTTATAATTTTCACAGTCAGTCAAACCAGGCAGGTAGACAATCAATTTAGAATTGTACACAAACCAGGGATCTGCAGTGGTGATGGCTTCTTCTGCATCGGAAGAACCCATGGGTAGTGGGTTGCCGTTTTCATCAAACAACACCAGGTCTTCTTCAGCAAGGGCATCGATCACTTCAGCCACGGTTTCTTCGTCAACCACAGGAGCCTCTGTGGCAACTGCGGTGGGTTCTGCAGTTACTTCCACGACGGGCGCCTCAGTGGCCACTTCCGTGGCTATTTCTGTCGCAACTTCAGTGGCAACCTCAGTTGCGACTTCGGTCGGAACATCAGTTTCCACAACTTCTGTGGCAACGGGTTCAACCGTCGGCTGTGCATCTTGCGCAAAAACGGATTGCGGGACCGCCAGCGCTGTAATCATAATAAAGACAAATAAAACTTTTACGATTCTTTTCAATGTGGTTTTCATTTTCTCTCCTATTATTAGCCTTAGCATTTAGACAAACAAAAAACGTTTGAAATTTTAGGATCAATTTCAAAGCTACCAATAATGATTGTTTTTTACCAAACCAATAATATTGAAGAACGAGAAACTATCTAAAACCCACCGATAAAGAGACATTAACAACAAAAAACCGACCTAAAAAGGCCGGTTTCGCAATTAGCTCCACACGCCCCTACTTCTCCAATGAAGTCTGCGACCAAATTCAGGGTGTGTATCATCGCTGCCAAAACAACAACTATTTAATTATTTACCACTAATGTTACTTTATTATAACGAAAACATAACGATTGTCTAGTGGTATTTAACGTGGATTTAACGCCAATTATTGCGATTTGTCATTATACCCCACTTTGATTTGAATTGCGGAAAGCAGCGATTTCTCGATAATTATGCTTATATGCTCTCATATACACCAACGTTTCTGGTTCCGATCAATACCCATCACGATCCGGGAATTGAATCTCTCCCCGGCATTCACAATCATTTGCCACGAACCGGTTTTCCCAATACAATTAAACTATGACTGATAACTCATTGGATAAAAACAAACCCAATCCCACCCGCTCCAGGCAGCAGATCGTAGCCGCTGCTCACCGTCTTTTTTTGGAACAGGGTTTTCACGGCACCACCATGCGGCAGATCGCGAAAGAATCCGGCATGGCGCTGGGCTCCCTTTACAACCACTTTGTGGATAAGGACGATCTTTTTCGGGCCGTCTTTGAAGCCTACAACCCCTACCCTCTTCTCTTGTTGGCGCTTGAGAATTCGCAGGGTGCCACCGCAGAAGATGTGGTGCGCACGGCTGCCCGGCGCCTGGTAACCCAACTGAACGCTCGTCCAGACTTGATCAAGCTGGTTTTCATCGATGTGGTCGAGTTTCAGGGCAAACATTTGCGCCTCGCCTGGCCGCAGGTCGCCCCCGGCATGGAAAAATTCGCGCTCAAACTCAAGCGTGATCCCTCGACCCTGCGTCCGCTTTCAAACGATGGTTTGCTGCGCGCATTCTTCGGCTTGTTCTACACCTTTCACATGACCGAAATGCTGCTTGGCAAACCCCCCGACCCCGAGTCACAATCCGCGGCACTGCAGGAATTAACCGAGGTCTATCTTTTTGGGATCATGGCAAATAAATAGCGTAATGGCCGAGTGATCGGCCGTTTCAAATTTCTTCAAATTACACCTATACGCAATTATTTAGGGGGATGTCAGTTGCACGGGGTCCAGTACCGGTTCCACTGCACGGATGGATTCCACGCCATAATACATTGCTGCACAACGGTTGACCCAAAAACCCTCATAATCAGACAGTTCCAGAATCCCTGCCAGGCTGTTCATGGCTGGCACAATTAACTGCGTCTCACCCGCCGCCTGCATCTGACGGATTTGCGTATCGCGGCCATCCCACAACTCAGCCCGCTGCTGCATGAGAGGATATTCCACCACAAACCGGGCCCCAATGATCAGCGCTGGAATACCCATCAGGACTAACCAGATGCCAAGCGTGTTTTGTTTGTTGGTCTTCCAGCTTATCAAACCAGCCAGCATCACCGCCCCAAGAAGGATTAATATGCTCATCAGCAAATTAGCCCTGACCCATTCCCGCATCTCGGGGAAAGCCGGTGGATGGAAGTTCGTTTTCATATCGGTAAACCAGAAAAAAAATACCACGAGACCCATTACCCCCAATAGCGTTAATAGGGTTGAAGCTAACCACCGTTTCTTGAGTGCGGCACAAGCATTACCCACCAGAATCCCCAACCCCATCGCCAGCAGCAGACTGACAAACCGCGGCACAATTTGTGCCCGATCACTGGGATACGAATTCTCGGCATAAAAGCCTGGCGCCATGGCGGCTGAAGTCACAAGATATGCAGCAAGGATCAACCCGGCTGCCAGAAACAGGGTCCATTTAATGGGCAAAGCGGCCATCCCCTGCCGATCGCTGATCATCCAGCCCAGCAAGGTGAAGATCAACACAGCGGAAACATAATAAAGCGTCGGCCGGTAAAGCGTGGCCAGGTAAAAGGTCAGCCCGCCCTTGAAAGAGTTGACCAACGTTTGCAGCAGCGGAGAAGATTCACTATATGACCGCTGCAACCGCAGCAGGTTCATGGGAGAAAGCACGATCAAGGCCAAAGCCGCGGCACATCCCAGAATGGCCAATCCAAAAGGTAAAATGAGCGCCTTTTTGTGCTTCTTCATTATAAGCAAGGCAAGCAAGGCCAGACCCAGCAAGGCCAGTTCAGCCACGACTGCGATCTCCGAGAATCCGCCGGTTAGAAAAGCGGTTAACGGCACCAATATTAGCCACAGCCAACGCCGCTTGTGAGCCGTCAGGCTTTTGGCCAGCAGCCCCATTAACAGCGAACCCGTCACCAACGGCGCCAGGTAGGGGAACATCCCTGCCCGCCAGAAATAGACCTGCACCCAGTTGGGCGCCATGCCAAGGGTAAACAAAACCAGCACTTCGACCACGATAAAACCTTCGAGCCGGTTTAACCAGTGCCTTCCGTTGAACCAGGGGAGCTGGCGGATAAAGAAATACAGGCATCCCAGCCAGGCCAGAACCATAAAGACAGGTACAAAACGGGTGGCCGCAGGACCAAACAATTCACTAAGGCCCATGAACAGGGTTAAAGCAAAACGATTGCCCGAAAAAGTGGTCTCGTGTAAATAGGCATTAAGCTGCTGCTGCCAGAAATTTCCGCGCAGCAGGGTGGCATAACAATAATCATCCTGCATATAGCGGGAGGTGGTGCCCATCACCACAATGGCAGCAAGGGCACAGGAAAGCATCAGTCCAAACAGAATAAGCAGATAAGGGTAAAATTTGGAAGTTGGTTTATTGTCAGTCATGATTAATACCCGGTTCGAGATGACTATTTATAACATAGAGCTGGCCCTTTCAAAGTCAATCATAAAAATGAGCGCCCATGATAAAAATCCCCTCCCCCATCGTCATTGAAACCTACCAACCCCAATGGCCTGAGCTGTTCAACCAGGAAGCCGCTGTGATCCTTAGTTTGATCGGAAGTTACCTCACGGTCATCGAACACATCGGCAGCACGGCTGTGCCAGGGTTGGCCGCCAAACCGATCATTGACATGCTGATCGGCGTTAAGAGTCTGGCAGATACACCCGATTTCATTCCACCCCTCCAAAACCTTGGGTATGTTTACGTCCCCGAACATGAAGCGGATCTGCCTGAACGCCGTTATCTTTACAAGCAGGAACACAGAGAAGACACCTTCCATCTGCATATGGTTGAACCCCAAAGCGACTTCTTCCGCAGGCACCGCGCTTTCAGAGATTACCTGCGTTCCCATCCTGAGGCGGTGGCAGAGTATGCCGCGCTCAAGATCAGGCTTGCCGCCGAGTTCGGTTCGGATCGTGCGGGTTATACCGACGCAAAAACGGAATTCATTCGCTCCATTGAATATAAAGCACGAGCTGAAACAGATTAAACCAAAAGAGGAGAGAATTCCTCCCTCCTCCTTCGGTAACTGAAGCTAGGTCAGAGCTTCACGAAAAAATCAACGTGTTCCAGTAATGATATCGATGGTCAATTGATCCAGCCGTTCGTATTTCAAACCGCGGCCGGCAATTTTCGCGCGGTCAAAGGATTGGGCTTTGAGTCCATCCGCCTTGGCCTTGGAGTACTTACCAAAGAAACCGGCTAGCGAAGCATCCTGCTCGTTGATCTCGGCCAGGAGTGCCTGCACTTCAGGATCCGCGTTGAATTGTTGAGCTTTATCTTTGAGCAGCAGATAGGTGCGCATGCAGCCGCGCGCGAAATCCTTGACACCTTCAAAGTCTTCGGTGCGATAGGCGTGGGCATCAAAATGGCGGGAGCCGTCATATTTGACATCCTCAAGGAATTTCACCAGGAAAAAGTTGGCTTTAAGGTCCCTTGATCCAAAGCGCAGGTCCTGGTCGTAGCGGCCTGGATATTGATCGTTCAGGTCGATATGCCAGAGTTTACCAGCTTCCCAGGCCTGGGCTACGTTGTGCATGAAATTCAAACCGGCCATGGTTTCGTGAGCAACTTCAGGGTTCACACCCACCATATCGGGATGGTCAAGCGTGGCAATAAAGGCCAGCATGTGTCCGGTGGTCGCATTGTAGATATCAGCCCGCGGTTCGTTGGGTTTGGCTTCAAGCACGAATTTCATATCGTACTTGTTTTCAAGGGCATACTCACACAAGAAGTTCATGGCTTCGCGGTTGCGCTTGATTGCCTCGACTGCACTCTTGCTTGAATCCGTCTCGACGCCTTCGCGTCCGCCCCAGAAATCATAGATGGGAGCTCCGAATTCCGCGCCCAGGTCAATGGCGCGCATGGTTTTCTGCAAGGCATAGGCGCGCACTTTCGCATCGTTACTGGTAAAGGCGCCATCCTTGAAGATGGGATCGTAAAAAAGGTTGGTGGTTGCCATGGGCACCTTGAGACCGGTATCCGCCAGGGCCTTGCGAAAATCCTTCTTGATGGCTTCGGCTTCGGCTGGCGTGGCGTCAATAGGGATCAGGTCGTTGTCATGGAAATTCACGCCGTAGGCGCCAACTTCACCCAACATGTACACCAACTCTGCCGGAGTCCGTGAAGCGCGTACTTCCGCCCCAAACGGATCCCGTCCGCGGCTGCCCACTGTCCACAATCCAAAGGTAAATTTGTCTTCAGGTTTAGGTTGATAAATTGTCATCACGAGTCTTCTTTCATTATTAATTTAAAATCTGGTTCAATTAACTGTTCTGTTTCTTGAAATACACGTCCACAATTACTGCAACAACCAAGACCAAACCCCTAAGCACATACTGCCAGGCTGGTGCCACATTCATCATTTGCAGTCCTGTGTTGAGGCTGGCCATGATTAACGCACCTACCAAAGCACCGAAGATCGTGCCAGAACCTCCAAGCGTGGAAGTACCGCCGAGCACGCAACTGGCAATGGCATCAAGTTCGTAACCTTGGCCCGCTGCAATAGTTCCATAACCGACATAAGAGGCTAAAACAACGCCGCCAATACCTGACAAGAGTCCCATCAGGGTAAATACCAGGAAAAGCTGTTTTTTGATATTGATGCCTGAAAGTCTGGCAGCTTCGCGATTTCCACCAATTGCGTAGGCATAACGTCCAAACCGGGTATTGGTTGAAATGTAAGATACGATGATGGCTGTGATTGCAAGCAGCAAGACTGGAACTTGAACACCATTGTATTTATTGACAATGGCAACATAAAGCAAGACCAGAAAAGAGAAAAAGGCAGTACGCAAAAGGTCCTGATAAAACGGTTTCAATTCAAAACCGTATTTCTTCTTTGTGCGTCTATTGGCAAACATCAAGAAAACCAATATGGCGACCACCACAATCCCCAGGATCCAGCCAATGGTTGGTTTAAGATACCCCTGAGCAATATAGCTGAAACCAGGTTGGTTGGCGGCAATGGTTTGTCCGCCGGTTGCCAGCAAAATGCCTCCGTTCAGGATGAACATACCTCCGAGGGTCACAATAAAGGCAGGCACACGCAAATACGCTGTAACATAAGCCTGGTACATACCAAACAATGTACCCACCAGCATTGAAACAAAAACGGTCAGAACAGCGGAGAGAACGGGTTCATTTGGAATCAGTTTGAACCAAACATCTCGTTGAAACAAAGCAGCAATGACTGAAACAAAACCCGCCAGTTTACCAACTGAAAGGTCGATTCCACCTGTCACCATGACCAGGACCATACCGACTGCGAGAAAACCGGTGACGGTCATCTGTCGAAACAGGTTGGAGATATTTTGTGGCATGAAATAGCCACCTTTGGTAATAATAGCAAAAACACCCCAAATAACAACCAGAGCAATAATGATGATGTATGTTTGGATGTTCTTGCGAAAACGTTGTCCTAGCTCAGAAAAATTCATTGTTCACCTCTTGAATGAAATAAATACTGCTCAGGCAATACCCGTTGCCAGTGTCATGATGCGTTCTTGAGTAGCTTCAGAAATATCCAGCATGCCATTGGAACTTCCGTGACACATCACCATGATCCGGTCACTCATGCCAATCACTTCTTGAAGATCACTTGAGATCATGATGATTGAAATTCCCTGCTCGGCCAGTTCATTCATGAGCTTATATATCTCATATTTGGCGCCAACGTCAATTCCGCGGGTTGGATCATCCATGATCAATATCTTTGGACCTGACATCAGCCATTTTGAAATGACCACTTTTTGCTGATTTCCGCCTGACAGAGACTCAACCGGAACAAAGAGACTTGGAGTCTTAATGGCCAGTTCTTTTGCAAACTTCAAGCTCTCAGCCAATTCAGCGTCTTGATCTATACGCATAAAAGAAGCGAACCGATCCAGGTTGGGCAGCGAGATATTTTTCAGAATGGATTGGATCAGCACCAGACCGTGCCGCTTGCGATCTTCAGGCACCAGGCTGATGCCATATTTCATCGCCGAATTCCCATTCTCTACTTTGATCTCCTGTCCATACAATTTCATGGAGCCTTTGGTGATCTTTCCAAATTCACCAAAGATCGTCATGACTAATTCGGTGCGTCCGGAACCCATTAATCCGGCAATTCCCAGGATCTCTCCTTTACGCAAGTCAAAAGTGACCCCTTTTAATAATTCCTTGCCCTTATCCGGATCTTCAGCATGCAAATCATTTACTTCAAAAATGACGTCCCCAGGAATACGATTTCCTTTCGGGAAGCGTTCTTTCATTTCACGACCAACCATGAACTGAACCAATTTTTCTGAGGTCAGGTTTTTGGTCTCTTGCGTTGTGACCACTTTGCCGTCCCGCATAACAGTTACATGGTCAGTAATTCGAAAGAATTCTTCAATCTTGTGGGTGATGTAAATACAAGTTACGCCGTGAGCTTTCAAGGTTTCAAGGATTCCCATTAATTGGGTCACTTCAGCCTCTGAAAGTGCACTGGTGGGTTCATCCAAAATCAGAATCTTGGCGTTTTCAGAAAGCGCTTTGGCGATTTCCGTCATCTGCATTTTTCCAACACCCAGCGTTTTGACGACATCCTGGGGATGAACCTCCAGATTATACTCATCCAGGATTTTTTGTGTTTCAGAATATACATGATCCCAGTTAATTGACCCTCTTTGAACAGGTTCTTTTCCTAGGAAGATGTTTTCACCGACCGTCATTCCTGGTACAAGGGTTAACTCCTGATACACAATAGCAATGCCTTTTTCTGCCGCCTGATGGATGGCACTTCCTTCAAGTTTCAGCAGCTCGCCATTGAAGTAAATGTCTCCCTCATAGGTATCATGAGGGTAAACCCCAGAAAGAATTTTCATTAACGTGGATTTTCCTGCTCCGTTTTCTCCGCAGATACCATGGATCTCACCACGTTGAACTTGAAAACTGACATCACTAAGTGCAACCACACCTGGAAATTCTTTCGTTATATTTTGAATATCGAGAATAATGTTTTCGTCCATCGGCAAAATCCTATTTTTATAAATTTCATCAAACTTCATTTAATGTAAAGGCGAAAAACCGGACCTGGTATGCAGCGGTGAATCATTAATTAAACAGCTTTACGTCTTTCCACTAAATCCTTAGAAGTTCTTCCGCGCTTGAACAATCAAGCGCGGAAGAGTTGGTTCATACGAAACGAGTATTATTCTGGTTTCGGAGGCAGTTGATCGGCAGGAATGTCGCGATAGACTGCATCATAGGGTTGGAATTTGCTGACAACGATTTCTTCATAGACATTGTCTTTGTTCACCTGAACAACAGGCAGGAAGACGCAAGCCATATCGCCAGTCAAAGTATCATCTCCGAAGAGAGTCGTCAGGGGGATGGTTTGAACACCTTCGATGGCTTCACCCTTGATCAGGGCATCCAATGTGTCAACAGATTTCGGTGCCAACAGGCGGAAGTCTTTGTAGACGGTCACAGTCTGTTCGCCTTTGACGATGCTGTTGGCGCCGTCAGCGGTAGCATCTTGACCAGAGATGGGGACCTTACCGGCCAATCCCTGGGCTTTCAATGCAGTCAACTCACCAAGTGCGGTGCCGTCATTGGAGGCGATCACTGCATCGATCTTGTTCTGGTTGGCGGTCAGGGTATTTTCCATCTGAGAAAGTGCTTTCGCGGGATCCCAGTTCTCCACCCAAAAATCAGCAACGATTTTGATCACACCGGCGTCAATATATGGTTGAATGACTTCCATTTGACCATTTCTGACCAAATGTGCGTTATTATCAGTGGGTGAACCACCAGACAGTACCACTTTGGCGGGATTGTCTTTGGTCCATACGGTGCTTCCAGGCAGGCCTAAGGCGGTCATGACGCCAAGGGCCTCCTGGCGGCCAACCTCAGTATTGTCAAAGGTCAGGTACGCAGAAACGCTTGCGGTCTTGATTGGGCGATCATAAGCAATCACTTTCACGCCAGCAGCAGCGGCTTTGTCAGCAGCAGTCACGGCAGCAGCGCCGTCTTCAGCAACAATAATCAAGCCCTTAACACCCTGGGCAACCATGTTGTCGATCTGGTCATTCTGCAATTTAACATCATGGGCAGCTTCTTGCACAACCACTTTGTAGCCTTTGGCTTCAAGTAATTGTGTGAGAAGTTCAGATTCTGGTTTCCAACGTTCGGTTGCGAAATCCGAGAAAGAAAGACCAACGAGAATAGGTTCAGTTGCAGCGGGTGCTTCAGTGGCTGCAGCAGCTTCACCGGGTTTCGGAGGCAGTTGATCGGCAGGAATGTCGCGATAGACTGCATCATAGGGTTGGAATTTGCTGACAACGATTTCTTCATAGACATTGTCTTTGTTCACCTGAACAACAGGCAGGAAGACGCAAGCCATATCGCCAGTCAAAGTATCATCTCCGAAGAGAGTCGTCAGGGGGATGGTTTGAACACCTTCGATGGCTTCACCCTTGATCAGGGCATCCAATGTGTCAACAGATTTCGGTGCCAACAGGCGGAAGTCTTTGTAGACGGTCACAGTCTGTTCGCCTTTGACGATGCTGTTGGCGCCGTCAGCGGTAGCATCTTGACCAGAGATGGGGACCTTACCGGCCAATCCCTGGGCTTTCAATGCAGTCAACTCACCAAGTGCGGTGCCGTCATTGGAGGCGATCACTGCATCGATCTTGTTCTGGTTGGCGGTCAGGGTATTTTCCATCTGAGCAAGTGCTTTCGCGGGATCCCAGTTCTCTACCCAGAAATCCGCTACGATCGTCATTACACCAGAATCGAGGTAGGGTTGGATGACTTCCATTTGACCATTGCGAACAAGGTGTGCGTTGTTGTCTGTGGGGGAACCACCAGATAATACAACTTTGGCGGGATTGTCTTTGGTCCAGGTAGTGCTATCGGGCAGACCAAGAGCTTTCACAACACCCAAAGCTTCCTGTCGTCCAACTTCAGTATTGTCAAAGGTCAGATACGCAGAAACGCTTGCGGTCTTGATTGGGCGGTCATAAGCAATCACTTTCACACCGGCTTTGACGGCTTTTTCAACTGAAGTAACAGCAGCTTCGCCATCTTCAGCAACAATGATCAAGCCCTTAACACCCTGGGCAACCATGTTGTCGATCTGGTCATTTTGCAATTTAACATCATGGGCAGCTTCCTGCACCAAAACTTCATAACCCTTTTCTTCAAGCAACTTGGTCAGCAGTTCTGACTCGGGTTTCCAACGCTCGGTTGCGAAATCCGAGAAAGAAAGACCTACTTTTACTTTGCCCTCAGGAGCGGCTCCGCCATTGCAAGCGCTTAAGCCTGCAGTGAGCATTACCAACACCGTAATGAGCATGAAAATGCGTACAATATTCCTTTTCATTTGCTTTCCTCCAAAAGTAGTGAACGGATAGGGTTGTGTTGCGAAGAACGGACAAAAATTTTTGCTTTTTTCCTCCTTCCTTAATTGTGATTGGTACGATGTGAACAGTTTTGAGAAAGTTGTTGTTTATTAAAACCACGGGTTCAGTGATTACATCAGAGCGGGTTCGCTCAAGATATCATCAAGAACAAGGGTTATCGCACCCATAATACAGGCATCAGAACCATGCGCCGAGGGGATGATTCTGAGATGTTCCCGACCAGGAATTAGCGTGTTTTCTAACACGATTCGTTCGACATCTTTCAAGAGTAACGGACTGGCGTTGTTTAAGGCTCCACCCAGAACGATCACTTCTACATTGAATAGATTGACCAAATTGGCAATTCCGACACCAAGGTAGTAAGCCACTTCACTTAATGCATCCCTGGCGATCTGATCGCCGTCAGCAGCGGCCTGAATGACATCATCCATGACGATGTTTTCCAAATCCCCTTTGGACATGTCATGCAAAACTGATTTCGCGCCATTGCTCAACGATCGCCGCACCCGTTGTTCAACCGCCCGCGGACCGACAAACGTTTCCCAACAACCGCGCTTGCCGCAGCCGCACATGTCCCCGTTGATATCAAGGGTCATATGGCCGGCTTCACCGGCAAATCCGAACATGCCGCGGAAGAGCTTTCCATCCATGACAATGCCGCTGCCCAGGCCGACGCCTGCGCTCAAGTAGATGAAGTCTTTTACATTCTGTACAGCACCAAAATAGTATTCCCCCAGGGCGGCCGCGTTGGCCTCATTTTCAACATAGATCGGGCAGTCAAAATAGCTTGCCAGAATTTTTCGAATGGGCACGTTTTCCCAGTGCAGGTTTGGAGCAAGCCGCAGTAAACCACTGGCAACATCCACCATGCCTGGTACACCCACCCCGATTCCGAGCAGACGGGAATCATGGGTGGCAATAAAATCCGCGGCTTGTTTGGCCAGGGTTAAGACCTGTTCCATAATGCCGTTCTGGCCTGTTTCAGGTTTGGAAGCTTGACGCTGACGCCATAAAACATTGGCGGAAAAATCAGTTACCAATAACTCGATGTAATCCACGTTGATTTCAATACCCATGGCACAACCGCCTGCGGGATTGATCTCTAACAGACGGCCAGGCCGGCCGGTGCTGGACTGGATCAAGTCAGTCTCGCGGATCAGGTTTTCGTTGATCAATTCACTGATGATGCTTGAAACCGTACTTGGATTTAAACCGGTTTCAGTGGCTAACCGAGCTCTCGAAAGCGTTTTTTGGGTACGAAAAACGCCCAGGATTATGGCCCGGTTCATTCTTCGCACCCAAACTTGATCTGCCGTGTTGAGCTTGGAGGTAATCATGGCCCCCTCAATAAAGAGAAAAAGAAACGTACAAGAAGAAGAGAAGAGTTAGTTTATTGCCGCAATAAACTAACTAAATAATAGGGATATTTTTTTAAAAAGTCAATAGGGAGTTTCGGCAACCACACATGCGGCTATTCCCCCTTCCCTCCTCTCAATATTGGGTGTACTCTTGAAGTGAGTTTTACATTTAGGTGAATTGGAGCGACAATGGCAAATCTGGACTTATTTAAAAAAGAACAATATATCAACCTGGAAACTTTTCGCAAAAATGGTGTGGGTGTAAAAACTCCCGTCTGGTTTGTGGAAGTAAATGCCGAACTGTGTTTCATCACGGAACCTCAATCGGGAAAAGTGAAGCGCATGCGTAACAACCCGGCCGTGAAGATAGCCCCCTGCAAAATGGACGGCACCGTGACCGGCGAATGGCTGCCCGCTTCCATCCACTTCATGCAGGGGGATGAAATTCAAATCGTTGACAAACAATATTCAAAAAAGTACGGCCTGATGAAAGTCCTGTTCGAACTACCCAAGATCTTCAGCAAGAAACCTGAACGAGCGTTCATCGCCATTTCTTTACAATAACTTTCGCAAAGAGAGGAAAGGGATCGCCCTTTCCTCTCTTTCGTTAATCACAACTCTCATGGAAAATACGATCGCTCAACCCAGTCCGGGTTCTCTACCACCCAACCCTCCACATCCTGCTGAGCCCACGATTTGATCTTCCACCAGGTATACCCATTGGCGGTCACGGGGCCGTCGATGATTTCAATATAATCGCCGGTTATTAATTGAGTCACAATTTTGCCGGCAGTGGAAGCCTCTGAACGTACGTTCAGCTTGTCTCCAGCTTCAGTGATGATGTATATATCATTTTTCCGAAAGGCAAGCGACTGGGCGGGAGATCCGCCGATGAAAAGAAATTGATCAGCCCAACCAGGCAGCGGTGGGGCGCTTCCATCCGCCAATTTCGCTCGCCATTCCTCGTCGGTCAAGCGTTGGCCCCGCGGCTGTGCGAACTCGTAAAAAGAAAAGACGCCGCCCTGTGCGACTTCAAAAGTGTTTTCGAGCGGTACCACCACGTAAATCCGGTCTACATAACCGACCCCAACCTCCAGTACTTTATCCCCGGCGCCGGAGACCGCTGCGATCACAGGCGGTTTGGGCATCTCGCTGTTCGGAAAATTAGAGGGTGTTTCTAGAGACATACATTCCACCAGCCCGAGACAGTTGGAGATCACGTCATTTTCTTCCATGCTGATCGGTTCACCGGATAATTCCTTGGCGGCGATATCACCAAACAGGGTGAACCTTTCAGCCAGGCCAGCCATTCCTCGGATTTGCATATAGAGTGGAACGGCACTGTTTTCGGAGGCTGCACTGCCGTTACTTGAAGCGAACTTTGTATCTAAACCGGCGGCCAATGATCCTGCGATATAAGCCATCCGGTAAAACGCTTGCGGATTGGGTTCAACATAACTGGGGGCTGCGGATGACATGGGGGGACCGCCGCCGCCCGCCCCTTCAGGCATCTTCGTATAAAGAAGGGTGTCATGTTTCAGCTCAGCCCAACTGCCCAGAACGGTATTCATATCTTTGTATGCCCAGGCGT
The DNA here is from genome assembly GCA_964597505.1 of uncultured Anaerolinea sp. Lineage (GTDB taxonomy): Bacteria > Chloroflexota > Anaerolineae > Anaerolineales > Anaerolineaceae > UBA6107. The sequence continues at coordinate 26,198 of CAZQXI010000008.1, forward strand.
TGGTCTGCATGACTTGCGGGTAGGAAGAATTCTTGGGTTTCAACACCGGCAAAAAGGAATACAACCAGCCGTCATAAAAGCGACCGAGCCATTGCACCTCGGGCTGCTCCTGCACGGCTGCTTTCATTTTTGCCATTTGTTCAGGGTAGTTTTGATATCCATCCGCCCCCACCAAGTTGAGTTCCTGCTGGGCAGCAGCAGATCCAAAGGCAGCCACCACATCCAGTCCGGTAGGCAGTTCCCGCCGCTGCCCATCAGCATTCAACAAGACTTTGTCAAAGATCAGGTTCTGAAAGATCATTCCGTCCAGGGTAAACCGCTGGCCCACGAAGCGCCAGCCTATTTCAGGTGACAGGTCCATGGTTGAATTAACAAACAGAGAATTGATCTGTGGAATCGGTAGCTGCCCTTTTTGGTTTTGAAATTCAGTCCATTTAGACTCATTCTCCAAATCTGAAAAAGAAGGGTTTGCACCGTAGACCTTGTCCATCAAGGCAGCATATTCAAGAGGGCCTGCATCGTCCGTTGGACCAATGACAAAATTTAACAACTGATGGACCTCTCCCCACAAGTCCGAAACCGGCCGGCTTTCAACTTCAGCCCGTCTCATGGCCAGGGTGATGATCAACGGCACTCGCGATGGAATGAACCCCGGTTGGTCAGGGTTCTGCAGCCTGAAGTGCATCCTTCCAAACCAGGTCATTGCCCTGAAGTAACCTTCGAGGGCAGGGTCGCCGGCATAATGTCCGACTGGTTTGTAGGCGGCGTAATCGTCTTCAAAATCCGGGAATAAAACTGAAAAAGAAGAGCCGCCGGCAGCCATGATCTGATCCACCTGGCGGCCGACATTATCACTTACCAACGGATCAACTTCTTCATCAGGATTTATCAGTTTCAGTCCAACCGAAAGGTAAGCCATGGCTTGCAGGGTTTCCGCTTCAAGGGAGGTGCCTTTTACCTGTGGCAGCGAAGCCGAGATCTCCTCCAGCGTTGCCCGAGCGATCTTAAGCATCTGAGGACTCAGAATTTCTTTTTCAATGGATTTCAACAACTCGTCGAAGTTCAAATGAAGTGCATGGTAGGCTGCATCCGTGGTCAGGTAATAAGGCTGCCCTGTTTTTTTGGCTGTCTCAAGGGCAATATCGCTGAATTGCGGTTCCTGGCTGTGAATGACCACAAATCCGTTCTTTTGCAGGAAGGCGTTCTCTTCTTGCGTCAGCCCCTTTACCACCGCAAGGTTTGACACGCTTGACATATTCAATGGTAATGGGATTTCAATGCCGGTAAATGGTTTTTCATTCCATTTTCTTAAAGCAACGGACTGTCCGTCTAGGGTTGTCGTAACGAAGGGTTGGCTGAGGTCCACTAGAAAAACAGGCGGCGTTTTTTCGAAAATTGAAACTTGCAGTGAAGGCTGAACCGCTGCTGTTACCTCCTCAGGGGTTGGTCCAACTGCCGTGGATGGAGCCGCACCCGTCTGGCAGGCTGTTAAAAGGAAAACCAAAACTATTATCCATAATCGTTTCATCATCAACCTTCCTCTGCAGTAAACCCAACCAAATACAACAATTAAGATAGATATTAACCATTATAGGACTTAACTTGGGTCAAATGTGATTAACCAGACCATCCATAAATGGATCCAGGAATTTTGGTATTTGGATATTGACATAGTACTAACTTAGTAGTACTATCTAGTCATTATTATTTAGAAATAGAAAGGAGAGCACTTTGGACGACAAGGAAAGTACGTTAAAGAAGTTCCAGAAAGAATTGAATTCCGGCATTGCATCCCTTGTTTTGCTGGGTGTCATGGCAAATTCTAGCGAACCGCTTTACGGGTATCAGATCGCACGTCAGATCGGTGCAGGTCAAAAGGAAGGCTTATCCATGAAGCAGGGTGCGCTTTATCCCGTACTACGGTCGCTTGAAAACAGCGCGCTGCTACAAAGCCACGTGGAACCATCCATCTCGGCGCCGCCAAGAAGATATTACCAGATCACTCCTGCCGGAAAAGAAGCCTACCAGGAATGGAAAACCGTTTGGGAGCAAACCCGCGATTATGTGGATGCCACGCTGAAAGGAACCCAATCATGAGTCAGACTGTTGAAGATTATCTCGCTCAATTAAAAGTATTGATGAAAGACTGCGACCCCGCCACCGTGCGTGACGCGCAGGCAGATGCCGAAGAATATTTGCGCAGCGCCATGGCCATGGAGGGGCAGGAAGCCTCTTCCCTTGATGCCATCATCGAGGAGTACGGTACCCCCGAAGAAACCGCCGCGGCCTATCAAATGATGGAGAAAAAAATGAATCCAAGTTTATCTATGCCTCAAACCAAAATTGACCGCCCCTGGTTGGGACGCTTCTTTGGTGTTTATGGTGACGCCCGCGCCTGGGGATCCGTGCTCTACATGCTTATCTCGCTGATCACCGGCACACTCTATTTCAGCTGGGCCGTCACCGGTTTATCACTTTCTGTTTCCATGATCATCATGATCTTCGGCATCCCTCTAGCCGCCCTGATCTTCCTCTCCTTCCGCGGATTGGCCTGGTTGGAAGGCCGCATTGTGGAAGCCCTGCTCGGGGTACGCATGCCAAGACGCCCTGTCTTCACTCGCAAAGACATCACCTGGGTGGAAAAACTGAAAGCCATCTTCGGTTCAAAGATCACCTGGTTCTCCACCCTCTTTCTCTTTGTGCAGTTTCCGCTGGGCATCATCTACTTCGTGCTCTTCATCACCCTGTTTGCGGTGGGGTTGGCTTTCATCGCCGTGCCAGTGCTGCAATATGTTTATCATATCCCGATGTTCATGTGGGATGGCGTGGCACACATCTTTGAGCCCTGGACCATGCCCCTCTTCGTGCTGGGCGGTGTGATCATCCTAACCACCAACATGCACATTGCCAAAGGTCTCGGCAGCCTGCATGCCAAACTGGCCCGCGCCCTGCTGGTGGCGGAATAAATAGAATTTCTGAAATGATAAAAAATCCCTGGAAATTAATTCCGGGGTTTTTTTGTTATCATAGGTTGAAAAATTTACTAACAATTATTAACAACTTTAAAGTATGGTCATATATTATATTTCGTTATCTTATTGTCATTTGAATACGATGCGTTCCAGCAATTATAAAATTTATGAACTATCCCTTATCAAATAAAGACAAGGATTTTGACTTAGTATATGAAGAAAACAATCGCGATCACCTTCTGTTCAATAGTAATTCTCATTTGCTTAATTATTCTATTTAAAGTACCCTCCGAATTTATGGTCAGGTTGGAACCTGTAACTACCACACATCCGGAATATGGTACAAATCCGTCCGTAATAATTGCTGATGAACGATTGTTCACCATGTTTGCTGCTCTCAACGCAGCCGGCTTAGACCGGGAATACCCTGGCCTTTCAATGTCGCCGGTGAGACTTGAAGTACGAAAAACTCTGGCGGAAAAAGAATTACCCAGCTTGAAAAAACTGGGACCAATTTTTGATCGAGTACCCGACTATCAACTAGTTGTATGGATCCTCCAACGCGGAAGTCCACCTGAATTTGAACGCGCTGAACCTGGGTGGTGGGTAACAAACCGCGCCGCAAATTTCATTGGTTTGAAAGAAGCTCTCTCAGAATTCTATGAAGAAGCAGAAATCCATGACTTGTGGAAAAAGGTTAGGCCAGCCTATCAATCAGAAATTGAGCACTTAACGCCACTAGTCAATCAATCATTTGTTGATGTTCTCAAATATGGAAATTTCAATAATTTAGAATTTAAACAAGTTGTGATTATTCCTAATCCGCTCGATTCTTACTATAGTGGAACAGGTCCTCAAGTGGGTAATATTGCATATGTTGTGGCCGGTCCAACCGAATCAGACCTAAACCTAAAAGGTTTGGTCGAACATGAACTTTTACATTCAATAATTGGCCCGATGATTGACCAAAAGATTAATATTATTCCAAAATCAACTTCCAAGCGTTTGTATGCGAAACTCAAAAAAACGATGCCCCCAAGTTATGGTACATGGAAGAGTATGCTTGAAGAAACCCTCAATCGGGCTATCAATTTAAGGATGCTCGACGACAATAATTTAAGAGCTCAACAGTTAGATCGCCTTGAGACTGAAGGGTATCTCTTAATAAAACCATTTGATCACGCCTTGGAAAACTATGAACAAAGTGGTCAGACTTTTGAACAATATCTACCGAATATTCTTTTAGGCTTGGAGGATATTGAATTGGTTAACCAATGAAAAAATACCTGAATAATTGTCCTGGTTGAAAATGGTCAGAGGAAAATAAAAATATTTACCTCATCATGAAAATACATGCTAATTCGTTTCCCTCAGGTAGCGAATTAATCAAAAAAACTGTAACCGCGGTTACAGTTTTTAATACCTGAAAAATCTTTCTATTTGGTATATATTCCTAAATGCAAAATCCTCACTCTGGCCAACAGGCATTTATTGCATTCAGGCCTGCGGGCAATTTATTCCTTTTGGCCAAGGGGCAAAATATTCCTCCACGCCAGAGTTAAAAAGTTGCACCCCGGCGAGGGTGAAAGATTTGCCTTAAGGCAGCCGGAGTGCAGAAATGAGCTTTCTGTGGAGTGCAAAAGATGCACGTCTTAATCGTGCAGAATTTGCACATGTTTCAATGACTACTTAATTACTACTTAACAACAACTAGTTAAACCTAACCCTTCTTCTTTTTGATGCGAATTAACTCATCCGGGAAAATCAAGTTCCAATCATAACGCGGACTGCGCGACGGTTGTTTGTATTTTCCGAGATCAATGCTGCCGGAACCATAATCATTCAAGAAGCGAGCCAGCGCCAGGGTGACCAATTGGCTGGCCGGGATGCGTAATTCTTCAGACAGTGACATGATCTCTTCGCGCAGGGTGGGAGGCAGATCATAGGTGGCGCGCTGTTCGCGGCGCGACTGGATCTTGGCGCGTTCACGGCCGAGACGTTCGCGTTCCTTGCGCGGAAGCTGGCTCTCGGCCTGGCGCTGTTCCATACCGCTCAAAAGGTCTGCCACGGCGGGGTCGAGCGTGGTTCGCCGTTCGAATTTTTTCTCAGCCATTGATCACCTCCAGCATACGTCCGAGTACTTGTTTGTAGCCCCCCAATCGCTGCTTGCCGTCCTTGTATCCGTTCATTGCCACGGAATTGGGGGAGTAATCCCACATGGTCTGACCGTAAGCCACCGTTTCGCGCACCCGCGTATCCTGCGGGATGGGCGGCCAAAGATGTTCACCAAAGGTCTTGGCCAGATCTTGAAACTGCAAAAAGGTCTCGCGGGTGGTGCGGTCGAAGAAGGTGGGCAGAATACTGTAACCGCGGTAACGATGTCCGCTCTGGTTGATCTCGGCCATGGTGGTCAGAATTTCCTTGACCCCGTCCACAGCCAGAGCATCGGGCCGGGTGGGGATGACCACCCAATCAGCGGCGATCAACCCGTTAATGTGCAGCACATCCAGCGAGGGAGCCAGGTCGAGCAGCACCGCATCATACGGTGCGTCCTGTAAAAGGTCTAGAAGGATGCTTTCTCGGAAATCGGAAAGCGTGATCTGGCGTTTCACTTTTTCGGTTTGTTTATCGCCCGCCACCAGGTCCAGGTTTGGATGGATGGCGATGGCAACTTTTTCGAGCGGTTCATCCAGGCAGACCAGGCGGTAGAGGCCGGGGGATTTTTCGAGACCGAAAGAGAGCGCCAGGTGACCCTGCGGATCAAGATCCACCAGCAGCGTTTTAACTTTCATGCGCGCCAATCCATCGGCCAGGGTGACAGCGGTGGTGGTTTTTCCAACCCCGCCCTTTTGATTTGCGAATGCAAAAATTTTCATTTAATAGAGTTTCCTTATTGCGGGCGGAGAATGGCATTGCGGACATTAATGATTTCCGCGCTTAAGGGTCGCCCCTGGATATTATACAGGGTCACCCCTTGAAAAACAAGGGTCGCCCCTGGAATAAATGACTTTATTGTTGCAGGGTCGCCCCTTATACTCTTAAATGGCCTTAAAACGGCTGAAATCAGCATAAAAGCAGTATTTGGACATACCTTCTTTTTGACCCCCAAAAAGCGCAATTTTTATTTGGCTCATTTCCTGCTCCCCCGCGATTTTTAATTCGCGGGGGAACAGGAATATTAATGTGTAACCATGGTTACACTATGGCCCAGGACGCGCTTACCAAATACCAGGAAATAATCGATATTTCACTTTCGATGCATATTCAGAATATCCGGGTAGCTCTTGTTGAAGCATTTGGTCTTCAAGTTTTGTCCGGATTATCATGATGATTGAAAGCAAAAAAACTGGAATGAAAGACCAGTAAGAGTCAAGGATGAGGGGCATCATGATATACGACCAGAAACCACCTGCATAACCCGGGTGTCTGATAAGTTTGTATGGACCGCTATCGCAAACGGTATGCCCTCTTTCCGTTTGTAACCGGACAATCCCTGAGAAAAATGCGTTTTCGATAAATGCCCAGGATGAAAATATATAGGCCATGATCATGATCACTATGGCCGCAATCTTTATCGCAACCGGCAGGGGTTCCGGCGTCCAGTGATATCGTTCTTCAAGCCCTGAAATGAGGGGGACAAAAATGCTGCCGAATGCCAGGGCTGGGGCTAAAACCCGATCCCACGGCTTGGCGTCTTTCCGGCTCATCGAACCTGCTCGTTCGGCTATGATACCCGGGTGTTTCCGCGCTGCCAGAATTCGACTGATCGCAAAACCAAAAAAGAGCGTCAACGTATAGATCCATGCTTCCCACCAGTTCCAACGCCAGGAAATCAATATGGGCAGCAGGGGTAATATGACAACAACGATGACCAGCTGCAAAATCACTTTGATAGAGAAAGTTTTCATATTCATGAGAATCCTCCCGTAAACAGAGTATTTCTAAAGTATTAGAAATGCGTCAAACATTTCTAAGAAAGTTGATTTCAATCCATAGCGCTAAAAGGATTCAAATGTGTAACCACGGTTACTATCCAACAAAAAACCTGGCTATTGATCACCAGGTTTTCCTAATCACTAATTACAAATAGCCAATCCCTATTTCCGATCCAGCCTTGCCTTGATCAGTCTGGCCAGTTCTTCGAGCAGCACCAGCGAGTCTTTGCCATTGCCCTTGACCACCAGTGTATCGGCGATCTCATCCAGGGCTTCGTCGCGGCTCAACCGATCGAGTTCTGAAAGGGTCTGAACAAAACGCCGCATTGAGCGGGCAGCCTGGCGGCCGGGTTCCGGTAGAATGGGGGCGGGCGGTTTTCGGTTGGCTCCGTCGTTGACTTGCGGTAAAGTGACCATTTCCGAGACTTCATCCGAGGTCAACTGGTTTTGAATGCTCAATCGGATCATGCGGTCCCACTGTTCGCGTGGGGCAGAAAGGATCTCGCGCAGCACCCGCTCGGAAAGGCGGTAGCGGTCGGCCATATCCAGCTGCTGGGTCGAGAGCTGCAGGATGTTGAGCAGCTGCACCATGCGCGGACGGGTAAGCTGCATGATCGGCATCAACTTCTCCCACAGCCCGGAGGGCATGCGTGAGTTGCGCGCCTGTCTGAAAAACTCGAAATCATCTTCCACATCGGGGTCAGGTTCAATGCCCAACTCGGCCAAAATCAATGAAGCCACTTCACAGGCTTGCTCCACTGCAGAAGGTGCTTCGGCATGGCGGTTTTCGAGCACCTGGCGCTGCCGGGTGGGATGGTCCACCACTTCAACCCGCAGCTGGGGCTCATCCGCGGCGCCGGAGGAGGCGTATTGCAGACAGGCTGCCCAGAAACGGCGTTCGCCTGTTTCGATTTGAAAGACATAATCCCCGTTAGGTCCGCTGACCCACTTGCCGGTGATGGATTTGATCTGGCCGTGTTCTTCAAAGGAAGAACCCATCATTAACAGTTTTTCGATTTCAGCAGCAGCGCCCTGATCGGCGCGCGCCAAGGCCAGCCATTCCATGGCGGCCTGGTAGCAGTTCAGGCGGCCGCTGAAAAAATCTGCGCGCAAGGAGGGCGGCAGCAGACGGCGCGGCTGAAAGCGGTCTGGCATCATCTGGCTGGGCGCCAGGCGTTCGATCCGCTCAACGGCAGGCGCTTGCTGTGGCTGCTCAATCATTGAAGGGGTCTGGATCTTGGTCTTTTCGGATGCAGAAGCGGAAAGGTCGTCAAAGGCGCTGAAGCGTTTTTTAGGTGGCATACAAAGTCTTCCTTTTCAGGTGCTTAGCCGGACTTAGTCTTTCTAAGAATGGTATCCACCAGTTCGGCGTATTCGTGGGTGGCCCGTGAACTGGAGGCGATGTTTTCGGCGGTGCGTGACCGAGGCGGACGATAGGTGAAGACATCCATGTGGCTGGAGTGAGCGTACGCCAGGTCAGAGGCTTTGTGGATCGGCGGCAGCAGGTTTTGTTTGAAGCGCTGCTGCAGTTCGCCAAGGATCTCCTGGGCTTCGGCGCGCTGCTCTTCACACAGAGTGGGCAGGTAGCCGAGGATCTTCAAGTCGGGGCGGAAGTGCATCTGCACCTGTTCGATGGTACGCTGCAGTTCGATCAAACCTGAGACTCCCAAGTAACTGGTCTCGACCGGAATCAGAACATGGTTGGCGGCCACCAGGGCGTTAATCAGAAGGTCTCCGGTTGTCGGGGGGGTATCAATAATGATGAAAGCATAATCATTTTGCACGGCAGCCAGGGCGTGCTGCAAACGGGTTTCATTGGCCATCAGGGCGGGCAATTCGCGGGCAGCCTTGATCATCTCGGCATGGTCCGAGGGGATGAAGAACAGGTTGGGATGGTGATCGCTCTTTTGAATGATGCGTTGGATGGATGGCGGCGGGGTCTCGGTGAGCAGCGCAGCCAGCGAGGCGGGCAGTTTCTGCTGTCCTTTTTCAAAAGCGGTGGCGAGCAGGGCGTGCCCCTGGGGGTCCATATCCACCAGCAGCACACGGCTGGCGGGTCCGGTTTTATCAGAAAGGCGCAAGGCTAATCCCGCGGCCAGGTTGACTGCTGTGGTGGTTTTACCCACTCCACCCTTTTCATTTGCGATCGAAATCGTGATTGCCATGCGAGTTATTACCCTTCTTTTCTCGTATTTGTTGATTTTGAGAAGATTATACTCATTTTTCTTGCTTCTGATATCATATTAGCATAAAATGATAGGTACTTCAACTAATTGCGCTAAATCATGTTTTAAAACCAATAATTGTCGTAATTCTATTGATTTCATGCCGATTTCGTGCGATAATTCATGTGCAGGAGGAAGAACACATGTTTGATTCCATGAATGATAACGAGTGGCGCTTGATCCGGCTTGAACGTCTGGGTTTGAAAGAGGATCCATTTAAACTTTCAGCTGATCCGCGCTACCTCTACCTTGGCCCTGAGCATCTGGCAGTCTATCGTCAGGCACAGGGTGTCATCTCGCGCCGCCGCGGACTGGCTTTGATCACCGGCGACATGGGCATGGGCAAGAGTTCACTGGCCCGGCGCCTCTATGATGTGTATGCCTCCGAAGAGAACATCGATATCTGCTACATCCACACCGCGGCGTTCAAGTCCGCCATGGATGCTGCCCGGCAGATCTCACAGACCCTGGGTGTGCCTCCCCAGCGTTCTTTCCAGCGCCAGATGGAAGGACTGGAGAAATTCATGGCCGACGCCTATGCCGCCAACCACAATGTAATTGTACTGCTGGATGACGCGCAGTTAATGGAAGGCGAAGCCCTTGAAGTGCTGCACCGGCTTTACAATTTCGATTACGACGCCAAGGTGGTTCAGGTGCTGGCTTTTGGTCAGTCTGAAATGTCTGGTGTATTCGAGCTAAACAAATCGGTCAACGCCCGCGTCTTTGTGCGCCTGGCCCTACCTCCCCTCACCCTCTCCAGTGCGCTGCAGATGGTGGTCTTCAGGTTGCGGGTGGCCGGCCGATCGGAACCGTTGATCAACGATGATGCTTTTGAAGTTTTGTACGAAAAATCGCAAGGAGTGCCGCGCGAGATCATCCGCCTATGCGCCCTTTCGATGGACCATTTGCTGCAGAGTGAAGAATCCATGATCAGTGTGGAAATCGCTCGGAAGGTGAAGTGAGTATGGCTGCTAACACGAACTCCAACCGGAGTGCCTGGGTGCAACTCTATGAAGCCCGCAGCGTGCCCAGCGAACCCGAAAGTCGTTCGCCGGGTCGACCGCCGGGCATTGTGCCGCGGCGCAAAGTCGGGCTCACCCTCTCGCAGGGAGAGATCACCGAAATTGAACATTGGCAGGATCGTTTTTCCAATTTAATGGGACGCAAGGTATCCGTCGGTGAAACCGTCGGAATTTTGGTCCGCATTTGTTCTGCCCGCCTGGCGAACCTGGAAGAAGAACTGGATACGCAGGTTCTTTCGATGTTTGTTGAAAAATTGGTTGGCGAGGATTGAATTTTTTCTACCGGAAACCCCCAGGGTTTTTGGAAGAAAAAATTATCAAACAAAATGAATTCAGCCAAAAAAACAAAATTTGGTTCAAGAGAAATAATTAGAATATTTGTTCTTTAAATGAAATGCGTGGGAATAACAACGGCGGCAGGGTGGGGTTGCCGGGAATTCAGGAAAGGGTCTGCATGGACCAGCCGTTACAAAATCGATCATTGGGAGTGAACCTGCCCGGGCATAAAGAAGCCTGGGAAATGGTGCTCGGGGAGCTGCGGCACGACATGTCGCGCGCTCTCTATGAGACCTGGGTTCAACCCCTGCGTCTGATCGGTTACGAAAACAAAACCTTTACCGTGGGAGCCTATAATACCTACGGCAAAGCCTGGGTGGAAGAACGACTCAGTGCTCAAATATCCCGCATTCTCGAAGGTCTTTACAGCGAACCGGTAGCTTTCAAGGTGATCGTGCAAAACGGTTTCTACAAGGGAGCCAACACTTCAGCCCCAGTGAATTCAATTCAACCCACTTATCAAGTGGCGGGTGAGTTTAAAGAACCATCCATCAAAGTTGAAGAAGATGAACCTTCCATTTTGGTCTCGACCAAAACGGATCTTTTCGCAGAAGAAGATGAAACCCCGGCGGGTGCTTCACCAGTGAACGACCGTTCACGCAAATTCATGCTGCAGCGCGCCTACGGCAGTGAACGGGCGCACCTCATCCAGCCCGAGCGCGGCATGTTCCTCACCAACTATTTTTTCAATAACTGGCTGCCCCTGCTGGGGCATTCCGCTTTTACCGTCATCCTGGCTGCGCGTTCACTTTGCTTTTGGAACCCCATGACCGGCGAACTGCGCAACGTGGTCGAAACTGAAATGGGGGAACTGGCCGAAAGGGCCGCCGTCTCAGTCCGCACCGTCAAAGATGTGCTCAACAACGAACTGGTGCAGCGTTACTTCCTGCGCTACCGTGTGCGCCGGGTGATGACCTCCAACGGGGTAAGAACCGCCGGCATCAGTCTGCAGGTGCGCATGGACGATCCCCTCACACCGCTGGATCAGGTCACCACCGGACAGATGGAGGAAGAGGAATGGTACTTCCCCGAGTTCTCGGGGGAGAAAGAATAGCGCTTTATTAGCTTCATCTCCCAAATGGATTACAATCTCAACGATGTGTGATAATTAATCATGATCGTCTCTCTGGATGGTTTATTATAAAAATCAAAAAGTGGTATAATCCAGACAGACTAGACAGTCTAGACATAATGTAAATAGAGGTAAGAATGGAAAACGAATGGCAGTTACAAGACGCAAAAAATAAATTCAGCGAAGTAGTCAACCTGGCGATATCCAAGGGGCCGCAGCTCATTACGCGCCGCGGCGAGAAGACCGCTGTGCTGATATCTTTTACCGAGTATGAAAAACTCTGCAAGGCGCAGGGCAAACTCTCTGATTTCTTTAGAAGCTCGCCGCTCGCTGAATCTTCCATCGGTCGTGATAGTGGTAAACCGCGTGAAGGTTTTAAGTCGTGAAGTACTTATTGGACACCCCGCTTTTGGGAGAACTGATGCATGCTCATTCCGACGATTGGTTGGTCCGTTGGATGGATGCATTTAATGAGGAAGATATCTTCCTTAGTGCTTTGACCTTGGGTGAAATCGTAAAGAGTATTGAATCAGAACCTGATTTGCTTCGAAAATCGGAATTGTACCGCTGGTTGAATGAAGAATTGTTGGTACGGTTTCACGGCAGGATCATTCCGCTGGACATGGCAGTCATCATGGAGTGGGGTAAGGTGAGCGCAGAGTGTGAAGAAAAAGGAAAACCCATCTCTGCCTTGGATGGATTAATAGCAGCCACCGTTCGTGCAAGAGGTCTGGTTCTGATCACTTACAATCGTGAAATCTTTGCTGAGACAGGTATCGAGGTCTCTGATCCCTGGCAGGGCTAATAATCACTACCACAATAATTTCAGGGTACATGTCTGAAACCCTCTCCATAATCGGATCCCCGCATCTCAATATCCATATTGCCTCTTATGGCACATGGAAATGGTGAATACCAGCAGGAATCATAATCTGCTTGGCACAGCAGTTTGAAATTACGAAACTCGCATGGTGCACTTGACCAGGTGGGATATTCCTTTGGGAATAGAACGACACTCGAGAATTCTTTAAAATGAATGACAGTTCGAAAATTTATTATCGACAATCCGATAAAAGCTATCAATATGAACCAGACTGTGAGACTCTGGAACTTGTTAATCTGCCCTAACAGAAACACAATTATTGGAAACACAACCAGAAATACGGACCCCAGCAAGAATCCAAATCCGAATCGGATGGAGGGGGCAGATAAAAACCAGAAGAGATCACCCACAACACATGTAATAACCAGGAAAACAAGACCCACATTTTCGAGTATGAAACGCCGCCATTTTTTAAACACCAACAAAATCAAGTTGAAAAATAAACCGACCGGAATGGTCAAAAGAATGGCTTTATATCTTGGAATTAAATTTGCAAACCAATTAATAGTCTGTTCTTTAAAACTCATATTGAGAAAAACATCCAATGGGGTGCTTGAAAGCATGGCGAACCAATGAATGACTGTCGCTTCCTCTTTGACTCTTTCAACAGGAAGGCTCCAATCAAAATGGAAAATATTGATCGGGAACCCGGGATAAACTGGGTAACCTGATTGGATGAAGTTCCGAATGACATATGGGAGCATGATAATAAAAGCAAACAGAATAAACTGACCAAGCGACTGGTAGTTCTTCTTAAACATTTTTGCGAGGAACCAGACCACGGGAAGTAATAAAACTGGTGCCGTGCTCAGTTTCAGGGTAAGCGAAAAAACACAAATCAAAGACAGAATGACGGGGTCAGAACGGTCGAACAATTTGTGCTTTGATTCCCATAATGAAATTGATTCAGCCAGGATGAACCAAATAAACAATGTGGCGGGGGCATCTGTTCCTGGTGAAGAAACCTGGTCAAACAAAAAGAAAAAAACCGCAATAAAAAATCCCAGGCGGATAAAATTTGACAGCAGGAATTTTTTTCCGAGCAGATCATGAATACCTTGGTAAAAATTCAATAACAAAAAGAGAAATAAAAACCCGCTGACCAGATGGAAGGATTGGAACCCTAGAAATGAGAAACTAAAAACGGCATTTAACATTAACCAGCTTGAGTTGTATCCCAATCGTTCATGCAAGTTGGCAAGTCCGGGAACCGCGGGGTAGGATTCAATCCAGTGGATGGTTTGTGCATGATAAATGCCGGTGTCTGAATTGGTTGGTTCCTGTACTGCCTGGACCAAGGTTAGACCAAGACAAACAATAAGGAACAACACACCAATTTTTTGGACCAATGTTGAATTCGACAAAGAGAAAAAAGGTAAACGAATAGGTTTTGGAATCACAAAGAGAACAAGCAGAATTGCGCCAAGAACAAGGAAAAGTTGAAATTCCCAATTGATCCGAATGAATAAGGATGCGATTGAAGCCAGCGTGGTGACTATTACCAGACCAAAAATCAACACCAGCGAAAATTTCGGCAGCGATTCAGTTGATCTAATTTTGAATAACAGTGCAACTGCCCCATACCCATAAATTGCTAGTATCAAAAAGATATAGAGCATGCCGAGGATTCCAATAATCATTGTTTTTTCCTAACATTCGGGAGTAAGCACAGCTTTTATATATTAATTATAGTTTATTACCAAATCCATTCCAGAAAACACCAATACTTTTACCGTGATCAATTTACAAGTAAAAAATTAGCATTTACTTGCCAGTCAAAGAAATATCCGTTCCAGAATGGTATATGTAATTGGCCGTTGGAAATCTTTTATTTGCTTCTAATGACCAGAAATGGAGTCTCCCCCCGACTTATCGTTTTTAAAGGCAGCATGTTTCTAAAATAATCAATATCATCATCATATCGGGTGCTGACAATACTAAAATCTGGAGATAATTGAGAAAACTCTACTCGTTCAATCACAATATCAAATTCTTTTTTTGCACACTCTAAAAAAATTGATGCTGCAATCGAATCAGTGAATGCAATTTGCGATCCTGTTTGGGCATTTTCTGACAGGTATTGTGCAGCCTCACAAAATGAAGTGTTCCAATAATCGGTTTCATACTTTCTACCAATATTTCCAGTCCAACCGGCCAGAGCATTGTAATAAGCATACTCATATGGATCCAACCAGACCCCAGCGATAATTCCAGGAAGCAAGCAAGTTATTAGTATCAAATTTACAACCATTTTCTGGTTAATGCATTTTGTTAATCTTTCAAACCCAATACCCGCAAGAATAAATAAAGGAGGAATAATGAAGAAAAATTGTCTGAAATTATCGTACATGGCAGGTTGGATAGAAATTACAGTAATAAAGGGGATGAAGAACCAGCACAGAACAATAACAATTTTGCGCCACTCACTATTTACTATGAATTTGTTCCTTATCACAATCATGAGTCCAATTAATGCTGATATCAATAATGGTAAAGTTAACTGAATGGCGATGATTTTTGGAAGGAAATACCATGGGAGTTGAGTGGCAAGAAATTCTCCGCCCTCAAACCGAACAGAGCCTGGCCATGGGAAATTGGCCATAATTTTTAAGGCTTCAATATAGCGATTGATTGGATCAACCCATAACCGCGGCCAGAAAAGATACATGATCAGAATAGCAATTCCTGCATATGCTAATAAAAACTTCCAACTCTTTTTCCCCAATCGAAATATTGCATATAACCCAACCAATGCCCCTGCTGACGGTCCTAGAACGCGGATCGCCATTGTGAAACCCAACAAGAAAGCGGCCAAAATCCCCCAGCGCAGTACAGAAGATAGTTTACTCAAGATTAAGAAGAGAAGAGCAAGTATTGAAATAGCAATAAAATAGAATTCGAAAGAGTTGAGAAGGCGAAGCGCCTTGTCAAAATACGACGACAACGGAATTCCATTTGTCTCACCAGTTTGGATTTTCAACTTAGCCGTGGAGAGGAGGGATCCTGTGCTGGAGTTTTCAATTTTTGTAAATAATTGGGTGATAACTGGCCTGCTGATTGAATTTGATGATACCCGATCAATACAGAAGGTCAGTACCAATAATCCAATTAAAATTACCAAGACAAGAAAAAAAACTTTCCCTTTATTGTTTTTAAAAACGTCAAGTGGATTGCTTTTCTTTCGATTCGAATTTTTCATGAAATCGAAAATCTTATCTACCGCGATGATCCCCACAGTTACAGCGGCAAGGAAGAAAACCATAAAAGGGATATCTTTCGGATTCATGATGCCATGTCCCCAAAATAGCGGCTGGGTCAGGTAAAGTAATGAAACAAAAAATGACACAACCTCTGAAACAAACCGTTTACTAAGAACAAAGAGTAACCATGCGCCTAAAAGAAATGTCGAAAAATTGATTACATGCCAGGCATGGTATATATCAAGTCTAGGATAAAAATTCTGAATCTTTTCTATCAGAAATTCGCCGGGAATAATATATGCGGGTCCGTAAAATTTTAGATCATAAAAGTTGGTAAGTTGGTCAAATGGAATACCCGCAATAATTGAATAAATGGCATGAAGGTTTAATTCAGCAAATTGGTAGAAAAAATATTCATCAGAACCAAAACCATATTTTGAAATTCGGAACAGAAAAAGAACAAATGCAATTAAAAGAATTGCGATTAACAATAATCCGATCTTTTTCTTTCCATTTAGGTTAATGTAAGTTTGACTCATAACCACCGATTTCTCAACCTTCATTATTAGAATAATGCTGACAATTTACATTAAATTTTAAATTGGCTCTACTCCTACATAATTGCTTGTAAAAAACTGAAGGAATTAGAAAATATTGAAAATATTTTTGATATTAAATTTTTGGTAGAGCAAGGGTAAATTATAAATCAGGAATCTCTTTTTTAATTTGAACCTTAAATTGAAATCACACATCCATTTCTTTGCCCTGATGGTAGGCCATCATTATGGCAGCAGCCACGGCCAGACGGTGGTCAAGCAGCCCTGAAACATCCTTGCTCAAATCAATAACCAGTTCATAGCTGATCGGTTTCACTTTTTGCCGTAATTCTCCCACCTCAATTTCACCGACCTTAATATCCATTTGTTGGGGCAGGTCGTGCGTAATTAGTTCCCTCATCAATGATTTGCTGAGTGATTTTTCATACACCTTTCCAACAGGCTTACCTTCCGCATCCAAAATAGCCCATACATCCTTGAAAACCTCAGATAACGAATCTGCGTCCGAGACCAGGCTGCCGATCCTCTCTCCGCTCTGACCGTCAAAGATATCCATATTCTCTGATGGGTCATCCGGCCGATCTTTCAGCGTCAGCACTTCGCGGGTTTTCTTTTCATCCAATTGATAAACCTTGGCGTTTCAAGACAAAAATGGGTTCCTTGAAAATGTTATTCATTTATTTCCACCTTGTATGAATTATTTATAGATCGTTGAAAAAAAGAGTGTTATTAAACTTCGTGCCGTCTTTGTAAGACTCTAAACGAGAAAAACCCGATCAATAATGGAAGCCATAAAGTTATGGCACGGTAGGTAAAGGTGATGAGAACGGCTTTTCCGAAAGGCACCCGCAGGGTGGTCAATATTAATGGAAAGATACCTTCCACTACACCAACGCCGCCTGGGGTGGGGGATATATAGTAAAACAATTGGCCGATGCTAAATCCGCCAACGATGGTTCCCACTGAATAGGGGACATTCATTGCCATAAAGGTAAACGCAAGGATGCAGATCAGGATGGCTTTGTTATTAAGGGCAAACAAAAAAGGCCAGACCAATTTTTTGGGTTTTGCCCGGATGGTAGAAATGCCATCTGCAATCTCGGTGGAGAGAAAATAGGCATTACCGACATTGATCAGGTCGCGGTGAAAAAACCGTCTCATTCTGCGGTTTACCCAGCGTGACAGGCCTGTAAGCAAGAGCCCGAGTCGGCGCTGTGATTTATATCCCAGGTAAAGTACAACACCCACACCCATGGCAATGGCCAACATGAAAAGTGCAGCAGAGACTTCCCCCACACCCAAATGACCGCGCCGGAGAAGCACCACAAAACCGACGGTCACCACACACAGCAAAGAAGCATATTCATATAGTAGATAGAGAATGCCCACCACGAGCACCCGGCCTGATGAAAGTTTGCGCTGCTTGGCAGAATCAATGATCACCGCCAGGCCGCTCATTCCGCCGCTTGGGGCAATCATGCTGATAAAGGTGGAGGCAGTGGTTTGAAGAAACAGATTCCAGCGCGTTTCTTTCATGCCGACCAGTTGGTAAAGCGAGCCGTAAACAGCGGTTGCATTGAACAGGCAAATGAATTCAAAAATAAACGCCACTACCAAAAAGGGGAAATTGCCCAGACGCAACGTTTCGATGATGGTTTGAATTTGTGTGAAACTGACCACGACATATAATACAGCAAGGAGGATCACGATCAGTTGAATGATTCTTCTCATTGACAGTCTTTGCATTGAGTTCCCTGTTTATATGTTTACCGTTTTTGTAGTTGCATAACTATAACTTTATTCTTTAAAACTGGAAAGGTGAATTATTTCGGGCAAGACAGTATCTGCCATTATATGCCTGTTTGAAGTAGAATTGGACCCGCGGCGATGGAGTCCGCCCTTAACTGCTTCGTTGCTGATGACTCCTGATTTTTGTACTTGGAGTTCATCACATGCGTGACATTTTAATCATTGGGACAGGCGGCTTTATTGGTGCGGTATTGCGGTATTTTGCCATACTTTCCATGCAGCTCTTCAAATCCAAAACTCACATCCCCTTAGGCACCTTGTTGGTAAATGTGATCGGCTGCCTCCTGATCGGATTTCTGGCGGTGACCGCCGAAAACAGTAAATTGATATCGGCAGATACCCGCAATTTTTTAACGGTTGGCATTTTGGGGGCTTTTACCACTTTTTCCACTTTTGGTTATGAATCAGTCTCTTTACTGAAAAATGGATTGAACTTCCATTTCGCATTGAATATTATCTTGCAATTGGTCTTGGGTTTTGCAGCTGTTTGGGGTGGAATGTATCTCGCTCGACTACTTCACGTACATCCATAATCAAAACGCCCAGTCATCGCTTTCCATTCTTTATCCATTTGTATAAGAATTCATACTTAATATGAATTCTTTTTTTTGTTTTATCAACAATTATCCTTTTCAAGAATAATCTCTGCTTGAATGATCACTATATTCTCAACATCCATTTGTAACTGGTTTGTAACTCGAATTCCTATAATGAGTAGTGGGTGTTTTACGGCGGACTTCCAATCTTGTGGATAAGTATGAGTTTTTAGTCCAATTAGTGCGCTGTGAAACCAACGTAAATTGAGAACGATCATGATGATGAACTTGTTTAGCAAGATTATCTCAGCCCCGCAGATGGTTGCGGGGAGGATTCATTAAATACCAAAATGATGATTTTACCCGGCGCTTATGAGTATGCCGGAAAACAAAAACAGGAGGTCTTATGCAGTTTCAACTCACAGCCACGCAAATGATGATCCAGCAAATGGTTCGAGAATTTGCGACTCAAGATGTTCAACCCCTGGCAGCATTTACAGATGAAACATCCACTTTTCCACGCGGATCTGTCGAAAAAATGCAGCGATACGGATTGTTGGGAATGAACATCCCCGCCCAGTTTGGGGGAGGGGGAGCGGATTCGATCAGTTATGTCATCGCCGTGGAAGAATTATCCAAGGTGTGTGCAACCACCGGAGTGATCCTGTCAGCTCACAATTCTTTGTTTTGTGACCCGGTATTGAAATTTGGAACACCCAATCAACAAGAAAAATACCTCGTTCCGGCTGCCAGCGGTAAAAAACTGGGAGCTTTTGCCCTCACTGAACCCAATGCCGGCACCGACTCGGCTTCTCAGGTTACGCGGGCGATAAAAGTAGAAAATGGTTTTCGAATCACAGGTTCAAAAATCTTTATTACCAACGGCGGCGAGGCGGATTTTTATATTATTTTTGCCATGACCGATGCCAGCAAGGGTACAAGGGGAATTTCTGCTTTCATTATAGAAAAGGGTTGGCCCGGGTTCGATTTTGGGCGCGTCGAAGAGAAAATGGGAATTCATGGTTCATCCACCCGTGAGTTGATCTTTCAGGATTTATTTGTTCCCCAGGAAAATCTGTTGGGTGAAGAGGGCAAAGGGTTTAAAGTAGCAATGCAAACGCTTGACGGCGGCCGCATTGGAATCGCTGCCCAGGCAGTCGGCATTGCTCAAGGCGCGCTTGACCAGACGGTGACTTATATCAAACAGCGCAAGCAATTCAACCAGGAAATTGCCAAGTTCCAGGCGATTCAGTTTACCGTTGCCGATATGGAAACACAAACATCCGCTGCTCGTTTATTAACTTACCAGGCGGCAGATGCAAAAGATAAAGGACTGCCTTTTTCAAACCTGGCAGCCATGGCCAAATTGTTCGCCTCTGAAACCGCCACTTACGTTACCAACAAGGCCGTGCAGCTGCATGGCGGTTATGGGTATACCAAGGAATATCCCGTAGAGCGAATGATGCGCGACGCAAAAATCACCGAAATTTATGAAGGTACTTCTGAAGTTCAACGTATGGTGATCGCAGCGCATGTAATCGGTTAGGTGTGAGAAAGGAAAACATGAAAATCATCGTTTGCATCAAACAAGTTCCAAACACCAAAGAGATTCGCATCGACCCAGAAACGGGCACCATGATCCGCAAAGGGGTTCCTTCCATTATCAATCCTGACGACAGGCATGCACTAGAAGCAGCTCTTGCCCTCAAGGATAACAACAAAAAAGTAAAGGTTACCGTTTTGAGCATGGGGCCGATGCAGGCAAAAGACGCATTAATCGAATGCTTATGTATGGGAGCCGACGAGGCTGTTTTGTTGTCTGACCGGGCATTTGGTGGTGCTGATACCTGGGCTACAGCAAACACCTTGGCTGCTGCAGTCCGCAAGTTTGGAGAGTTCGACCTGATTTTGTGCGGACAGCAAGCCATTGATGGCGACACTGCCCAGGTTGGTCCGCAGCTCGCTGAAAGATTGAATATCCCTCAAGTGACCTACGCTCAGGCGCTCACTCTTGAAGGATCTACGCTTATGGTGAATCGACAGTTGGAAGATGGATGGCAGGAAATCAAAACCAAATTACCTGCACTGGTGACTGCCACTCGTAAACTTAACCATCCGCGGATGATGAATATCAAAGATATTGTACGAGTGACCCAACAAGACAATCCTGTGCAGGTGATCGGCCTGGCTGATGTTGAGATAAACCCGGATGAGACCGGTTTGAAGGGCTCACCGACAAGAGTTAAACGCTCGTTTTCACCCACCACGGGCAGTGAAGTGCAAATGATCACCGGCAGCCCGGCAGAAATGTCTGGCGGGTTGATCTCGGTTTTGCAGGAACTTATGCTGGTAAAGAAATAAGGAATAAAACATGATGACTGAAAACAAGAAAAATGTTTGGGTTTTTGCAGAACAAAGAGATGGAGAGCTTCAACCGGTGGTGCTTGAACTGCTTTCAGCTGCGCGGCAGATTTCGGTTGATCTTGATGCTCAACTCACTGCCATTCTTTTTGGCAAGGATATCAAGAAATTGCCAGCCGAGCTGGCAGACTACGGTGCTGAAAGAGTGATTGTTTGTGATTCACCGGAATTTGAAAATTATCTAACCGAGCCTTACACACAACAACTTTATTCCTTGGTGACGGAATATAAACCCGAAGTGCTTTTTATCGGTGCCACCCACAATGGACGCGATCTGGGTCCTCGTTTGGCATCCCGGTTGAATACCGGCTTAACGGCTGACTGCACAAAATTGGATGTGGATGCTGAAACAAAAGAATTATTGATGACCCGTCCGGCTTTTGGGGGCAACTTGATGGCCACGATTATATGTCCAAACCATCGCCCTCAAATGGCAACAGTGCGCCCGGGTGTATTCAAAGCTGAAAAACGGCCGGTCAAGAACTGTGAAATCATCACGGTTTCATCAGTTGTCAAATCAGCGGATGTGATGTCTGAAATTGTACGTATCATAAAAGAAAACAGTGCAGAAGAAGATATCACCAAAGCGCGGATTATCGTCGCCGGCGGCCGCGGGTTAGGTAAACAAGAGGGTTTCAAATTGCTTCAACAACTGGCCTATAAACTGGATGCTACATTAGCCGGTTCACGTGCTGCCGTGGATGCCGGATGGATCAATTCAGCCCGCCAGGTCGGACAAACAGGAAAAACCGTGCAACCCGAATTGTATATTGCTTGCGGTATTTCCGGTGCCATTCAACACCTGGTCGGAATGAATTCATCCCGTATTATTGTGGCGATTAACACAGACAAAGACGCACCGATCTTCAAAACCGCCCATTATGGTTTGGTTGGTGATTTGTACCAAATTATTCCCGAATTGATCCAAAAACTTGGTTGATCTATATTATTTGAAAAAGGAAGCGGTAAGACCATGAAATTCGAAGAGTTTACCATCGGACAGGAACATCACGAAACACACCTGGTTACACAAGAAGAAATCAATGCGTTTGCTCAAATCTCAGGCGATAAAAATCCTTTGCACATTGATCCCGAGTTTGCCAGTAAGACAATATTTGGCAGACCCATTGCCCACGGCATGTTTGGGCTAAGTCTGATTTCTGCAGCTTTGGGTATGAGTTTTCCGGGTTTTGGTACCATCTATATGGGGCAGGACGCCAAATTTTTAAAACCGATCATGATTGGCGAAACGGTTGATATCAGCCTGACAGTAAAAAACCTTGAACCCGAGAAGAAACGACTTCTTATTACTACTCGCATCTTGAAAGAGAATTGTGATGTTGCCATTGAAGGCGAAGCCCGGGTTCAATATAATCCCGATCTGTTATTGGGGAACAATAACTGATCACACCACTTCAAAAGAATGCGGCTTGATAGGTGATTTTTTTTTATAAATATGCCAACCTTATTTAAGGTTGGCATATTTGTTGTTTTGTTTCTTTTTTTATATGGCTAGGTAAACCTTATTCTTGGAATAGGAGTCAACTGGGACCTCGTTATTTCAAGCAAGGTTGCCAAATGGTTTTATTGGTTTTCGCCGTTCGTTTTCCACCATTTCTTGCGGAACCAGAATGCCAGGTTGACCAACCCGATCATCACCGGCACTTCCACCAGCGGACCGATGACAGCGGCAAAAGCCTGGCCAGAATTGATGCCGAACACTGCTACGGAAACGGCGATGGCCAATTCAAAGTTATTGCTGGCGGCTGTAAAGGAGAGGGTTGTACTGCGAGGATAGTTTGCGCCAGCTTTCTTGCTCATCCAGAAGCTGATCACGAACATTAGAATGAAATAGATGAGCAGCGGAATTGCAATACGGACAACATCCAGCGGGAGCTGCACGATCACGTCACCCTTCAGGCTGAACATGACAATGATGGTGAAGAGCAGAGCGATCAGGGTAATGGGGCTGATCTTGGGGATGAATTTCTTTTCGAACCATTCCTTGCCCTTCCAGCGGATCAATAGGAAGCGGCTGAGAATACCGGCAAAAAATGGAATACCCAGATAGATCAGCACACTCTTGGCAATTTCACCGATGGTGATCTTGACCAGACTGCCCTGCAAACCAAAGACCGGCAGCAGCAAGGTTACAAAGATGTAGGCGTAAACACTGTAAAACAGAACCTGAAAGATACTATTGAAAGCTACTAATCCGGCCGCGTATTCACGGTCTCCTTTGGCAAGGTCATTCCAGACGATCACCATGGCGATGCAGCGCGCCAGCCCGATCATGATCAAGCCAACCATATAATCCGGTTTGTCGCGTAAGAATATGACCGCCAGTAAAAACATGAGAATCGGGCCAACGACCCAGTTTTGCAGCAGCGACAGTCCAAGGATTTTCCAGTTTTTGAATACGTCACCCAGTTCTTCATAATGCACTTTGGCGAGCGGCGGATACATCATCAGGATCAAACCGATCGCAATCGGGATGTTGGTGGTGCCCACCTGAAATTGATTAATGAAGTTCTTGGTCCCCGGGATGAAAAAACCCAATCCAACCCCGACAGCCATGGCTAAAAAGATCCACAAAGTTAAAAAACGATCCAGAAGTTTCAGACGTGGTGCATTGGTTTTATTTTGCGGCATGATACCCTCCCAATAAATTATGGTTTGTATTCACAGTCTTCGATCGCAGGTAGTTCATATTTGGGAAGCTCGACCCCGTGTATAGAGGCGGCTTGTTGAATAAGCCCGAGCCAGCGTGGATCTGGGATGAAATAAAAAATATGTCGGCCGACTCTTTCGGTTTCGACCAGACCTGCTTCGCGCAATAGCATTAATTGTTGAGAAATATAAGCCTGCCGACTGCCAAGTAACCTTTCCAGTTGACAGACGCAAACCTTTTCAAGGCCGATTGCCAGAACAATCTGCAGGCGGGCTGGTTGACCGAGCAGGGCAAAGACCTCAGTAATCTTGGGCGGGGTAGCTTTATCACTTGACACATTCATAATATTGAATGTATTATACATCAAACAAGGTTGTGAATAAACAAGAGATTTATCAGGAGTGAAACAATGTTGAATATTAAGATTTTAGGCGGCGGATGCGCCAATTGTAAAAGATTGGAACAGATCACCCGCAAAGTGGCAGAAGATAACCAGATCGCGGCTGAATTTGACCATGTCACTGACTATGCCGATATTATGAAATTTGGTGTCATGAGCACGCCTGCTTTGGTGGTGGATGGGAAAGTTTTGAGTTCCGGACGAATCCCTTCAGAAGCGGAAATTGCCGGTTGGTTGAAAGCAGCCTGACCCGATGGCAAACGCTAATTTACCGGTACAAACGAAACCCACAATATCAGTAAAACTCGTTCTGATCCTGGCAGTAGTCGTCGCTGTCTGGATAATTGCGTATAGTTATATTCAACCATTGGCCAATTGGATGGCTTACGGGTTGTTTGGGCTGGCAAGGGGCTCCCGACTGGGGGAGTCAATTGCTTTTTTCTTATATGATGTGCCCAAGATCCTGCTGCTATTATCTGGCATGATCTTTCTGATCTCAATTCTGCGCACCTTCTTCAGCCCTGAACGCACCCGCGCTTTGTTGGGCGGCAAACGCCAGGGGGTGGGAAATGTGCTGGCTGCAATGCTGGGGATTGTCACGCCATTCTGTTCCTGTTCGGCGGTGCCGCTCTTTATCGGTTTTGTCGAAAGTGGAATACCGTTGGGGGTTACGTTCTCGTTTCTGATCGCGGCACCCACGATAAATGAAGTGGCGGTGGTCATGCTCTTCGGCCTCTTTGGATGGAAGGTGGCCGGGCTTTACGTGGTGACTGGTTTGATCATTGCCATCCTGGCCGGGATGTTGATCGGCCGACTGCATCTTGAAAAACAGGTCGAAGATTTTGTCTGGCAGATCCAATCCACGGGTGGGGGAGTGGTTGAGCAGCTCACCTGGTCAGACCGTGTTCAGCGCGCCTGGCAATCGGTGCGTGAAATAGTCGGCAAGGTCTGGATTTATGTCATTGTCGGTATCGCTGTCGGGGCCGCCATCCACGGCTACGTGCCGGAATCCGCTTTGGCGGGGATCATGGGCAAGCAGGCCTGGTGGAGTGTACCTGCCGCGGTGCTGCTGGGGGTGCCGCTATATTCCAACGCCGCCGGTGTCATCCCCATTGTCAGTGCATTGATGGAAAAAGGTGCCTCATTGGGAACCGTTCTGGCATTCATGATGTCTGTGGTGGGGCTAAGCCTGCCTGAAATGATCATTCTGCGCCGGGTTCTTAAACCCAGGTTGTTGGCTATTTTTATTGCCATCCTGGCAGTCGCCTTTATTCTCACCGGGTATCTGTTTAATATTATCCTTTAGAGTTACAAATCCCCGCAAACCTGCGGGGATTTTTGATTTAAATCAGGGATTGACTTTTTCAAAATAGACTATATAATGTAAATAACTCTGTGATGCAAAGCAATTAGTGAAATGGAGAAAGATATGAATAGCGTTCTGAATCTCAAAGAAATCGAGAAACGGGCTTTCCGATCCACTTATCAAGATGGGCTGTGGGATATCTACTACGGTTTGGTTGTTATTTCTATGGCATTTATTTTCTATCATCCGAAAACGGGCTACAGTTGGATAAATATAGCCATGATGGCTGGTTCATTATTGATTGCCTATAGTCTGTTTTACTTGGGCAAAAAATTTATCACCATTCCAAGATTAGGCCAGGTTGTTTTTGGCGAAACCAGAAAACAAAAAAAGCGGCTAATGATTCTTTTCATTAGTATCGTTGTATTGTTTCAGGTCTTGCTTTTGTTAGCTACTGCTTTTGGATGGAGATTTGGATTTTCCGAAGGGAGGCTGAACGAGCATCTCCTCGTCTCTTTGATCTCGTCGCTGATTGTTTATGCAGGAATGACTATCATTATTTACTTTTCAGATTTCTTGCGTGGATTCTATATTTCCTTTCTCATGGCGCTGGCAGTATTTCTTATGGTGTATTTCAACCAAATCATCTTTGCGGTAGCGATCGGTTTGATAATCATTATTCCTGGAATTGTGTTATTGGTTCGTTTCCTTAATCAATATCCGCTGATAAAAATTGAGGGTCACAATGAGTGAAAATCCCGATCAAACTGAAAGATCGAATTATTCAACCATCGATCGGGTGCTGCACGAGCCTGCCCGCATGCAAATCACAGCTTTACTCTATATGCTCGAAAGCGCGGATTACACCTTCGTTATGAATCAAACCGGACTTTCTTGGGGCAATCTTTCGGCCCATTTAAGCAAGTTGGAAGAAGCTGGTTATTTGAGTATTGAAAAAAGCTTCAAGGGCAAACGTCCTAACACTTCACTGCGTCTGACGGATGAAGGTCGAACAGCCTTTAAAACATATGCAAAAAATATGCGGGCACTTTTCGCAGATTTTCCGGTATAGTTTTATTTACCCCTCTACCCAAAAATTCCCAGCTGTATGGAACGGCTGGGAATTTTTTTACTAATCCTTACTTAATTCCTGCCATCCTTTTTGTAACCTCTCTCAATTTATGCCAAGTAATCGGATTGTATGAATTCTTGCTCGATTCTACCTGTTTATTGTTTTCATCCCAATAACCACCGGTTACTTTTTCAAGTTCAGGATCTGCAGCAAGGTAAACATAAGTTTCTGCCTGCCGTTCTGGACTGATCGCCATTTTTCGTTTTAGGTTATATATTTTTCGAAGCCATTCAGGCAGATGCATTAGCCGGTCATCGGGGATGGCAACGTTGGTCACTCGTACACAGTTGACGGTTACACCTGTTCCTTTGAGTTGTTCTGCCAGATCGTAGGTATACATTACCTGGGCAAGTTTGGCATGGTAATAGGCATGCTGCAGATTGAACTTGCGTTCACCGTTCAGGTTATCAAACTCAATATCCAAAAACGGATACAGCATCAGCCCTTTTGAGGCTACGGTAATAATCCGGCTGGGCGCGCTCTGTTTGAGCATGTCCAGCAAAAGATGAGTCAAAAGCACAATTCCGACGTGGTTAGTGGCGAACACTTTTTCAACCTTGTCTTCGGTTAATTCCGGTGCTTTTAAGGTGTGGTCAAAATTGGCCGCGTTGTGGATGAGCACATCCAGTTTGTCGTATTTGGCTTTAAAAGCCTCTGCAAAATTTCTGATGGAGGTCTGTGATGACATATCCACCTGCATCAGATCAACCTTCTCGTTTTTGGATATTGCCTTCACCTCTTCCAACGCCTTTTGACCGCGTTCCACTGAACGACAGGCCATGATCACGCTTGCGCCCATTCTTGCCAGTTGGATGGCGGCGGCTTTGCCGATGCCCGAATTGGCCCCTGTAATGATAATGGTTTTATTTTCGAGGTTATAGTTCATTATGCTTATCCTTTATTTGGCGATCCCATATTTAAGAATCATGATTAACTGGTTATAAAGACTCTCAATTTCGGAGAGTTGAGCCTGGGAGGGTTTTTCTGAATTTTCCATTTTCATATCTGTGAGCATCTTCGCTGTAATAAAAGTCCCCATTTCTGAAAGAGCAGAAACAAAGATAAAAGCAGCGGTTTCAGCATCAATCTCTGGTCGGATCTCTCCACTTGTTTTTCCCTGATCGATCAAAGTTACGAAATATTGAATTGTGGAGCGTTTACCTTTGATCAACAGGTCTTCAGGCAGGGGGGATTTTCCGCTGGTGGCTTTGTAGCCGATCTTTGCCAGTTTAGGATATTGAATCTCAAAATTTGCCATGACAGAAAATAGCGCCTGAAGGGAATCAAAAAAAGGTTGAGGTTTCTCTTGTTGGAATGACTTTGCCATCATTGCAGCCTTGGTTTGTGAGACAAGGTCAAGAAGATAAGAGTAAAGATCGCTCTTGTCTTTAAAATATTGATAAAGCGACCCTTTGGCGATGCCGGCTTTGGCAACTATCTTTGAAATGGAGGCGCTTGCATAATCATGTTGAGAGAATTCATCTATTGCACAATCAATGATTCTTTGACGCTTGTCTTCGGGTAAGTTATCAAATGTTTGAAGCGGCATTATTTTATCCTTATAATGTGACCGACCAGTCATGTGACTGACTGGTCATATTTTACACTTCTTCTACTTGTTGTCAAGGGAGTTCATTGAACAAAACACACTTACATGGCTCATAAACCAACAGAACCTGCCATCTCGGTGCAGGTTCTGTTGGTCTGTCACTTCAAAATTACTAAATCGCTTTACTCTGCCGGGATATAAGCCAAACCCGCCATCCCTGTAAGCAGCTCATTGTAGAAAGCACCTGAGATTCGGTCGCCATTGGGTGCAAGCCATTCATACATCGTGACCATCGTGTTATCGTCGGGGCGGAAGTACTGTTCACGCAGAAGGCCGGGAGATTGCAGTATGTTGGCCATGACTGTATAGGGTATGACAAAATCTTGTTTGTAGATGGCATCCAATTGTTGATAGGTTGCCTGGGTAACTGATGAGAGTTCAAAGTCATCCGGATAGGTGTTTGGCGAGAGACTCTTTTTATACACGATGCCGTCTGTGGTGACACTGATGAAGGCTCTCATGTCTGTTGGACCCATATCATATATGTAGGTGTCAGCATGGTCAGGGCGCGGCTTCCAATTCTCTGTGCTTTTGGTTCCCTTGATGGTCATGATCTTGTCGAGGTCTTTAACCTTGGTTTCATTAACGATGATATTTATCCATCCCTGATAAACATCATCGGCCATCCAGCCTGAATAGTTGGTGGGTACTGGTAAATTCTCATCCACTGCGACGGCAGTTTCTTCAACAGGGGCAGTATTGTTTTGGTCAGTATTGGATGATGCGATGGACTGACCTTCCATGGTGTAGCCGACCAGTTCCACGGCGTCGATTTCGTTGTAGCCGGTTTGAAGCACGGATTGATCAATATAGACCACCACCCGATCAACATAAAGCGGATCGTCCAATTCGAGGGTGATCGTCATCAGGTCGGGGCAGTTTTCAACAAATTCCGGTTCACCGCTCCAGGCGATCCAGGCTTCGCCGTTGAGATCTATGATATCCACTTCAACCACCTGGGAGGGATTATAAGATTGATAGATGTTTATTTCTGTCGGGCTGACCGGTATGTCATATACCAATTCAATCGAATCAGTTCCGGAGGAGGAGCCAGACGCCCAGGCATAGCCATTATCACCACAAGAGTCTACATTTGGCTCACCTGTTGCTTGTGAGGCGGACCAGTCCGTGGAAGAGTACTCTGATTCAGCAAAAGCCGAGCTGGCCCATTGACGAATCAATTGGGGTTCTTCACTTATTTGGATTGGTGATTCATTGTTTTCGGTAGTAAATGCTGATGAGGAAGACGCTTCGAAAAAGGTTACCGATTCAAGCAATTCGTCATAAATCGGTTCAAGCTCTTTCCAGTTTTCTTTTGGAGAAAGAGCCATCATGATGAATTCTTGTTTAGGCGAGACCATGGCCACAAAGATCTTTCCTTTGATCTCAACTCCATTGTATTCTCCTGAAAGGTCGGCTAATAAGCCATTAACATCATCCACTTTGGATTTCTTAGCTTTACCTATTTCGATGGTCGAGGCTTGTGCTTTCATCGTTTCAAGCAGGTCTTCATTAGTCAATTCCTGCTCCATGATGCCGCCCAATACCATAACCCCAGGTCCGGTTTCGATGGATCCTTCTGGGGCAGTCATATTTACGATCCCAATCGAATCATCGAAATTGTACCCGTTGATCTTCTTGATCGTGAAACCGCCGATGTCGCTTTGATATTCCTCACCTAATAAAGAGGAGGTTTTCTTTCCAATGCTGCAAGCTGCAGATAGCATGATTAAAATGACGATTAAGATGGATACGTTAGTAAATCGTTTGTTCATTTTCCACTCCTTTTTGTTGATCCAATGGGTCATTTTGAAAAAATCATTTCCCAGGTAATCGGGCCGACAATACCGTCTACAAACAATCCATTTTCTTCTTGAAACCGGCGCACTGCTTTATCTGTTAATTTGCCAAAGAGTCCGTCTGGTACCCCGAGTTCCGAATATCCAAGCGCAAGCAGGGCATTTTGCAGTTGGAGCACATCTTCACCCTGCATGTTGGGATTCTTCAGTGAAAGAGAACGGGATAACACCGGTTGGGTGGGGGAGGGGGTTGCGGTAAACACGGGGGTGGCCGTGTGCAACACCGGTGTGATCTGATAATTCTCAACATTAACGACTTCAACGTTGCTGCTTTCCCAGTAGTACACCCATAAGCGATTGGATTCATAGACCATCAGCGAAGGAATTTCACCATTGAGCGGGATAGGGTCTCCGATACTTCCATCTGGTGAATAACCCACCACTGATCGGGTATCGTTGTCCGCTATCCATAGTATGCCGCCACCATACACCATTGCGGAGGGACTGCTGACGATGGGGTCAAGCACGATGGTGACGCCGGTGTTTAGGTTAAGTTGAGAGAAGGTGCCGTCATAATTTGCCGTCCAAACCAAAGTGCCGTCGGTTTCAGGCAGCCCATAAAAAAGCATGTTATCCGCATTGGATTGACGGCAGGCTCCGCCAAGTGGATTGAAGGATGTGACGTTTGTTTCACCCTGGTACCAAAAGCATTGGCTGTCATAAACCATGTTGCCGGTTGCCAAAAAACCTACCGGGCGTGAAACGAGCACTCGGCCAGAAGACGGATCAATCGAATAGGCGCGATCATTGGCGGCCACCCATAGCTGGCCTTTTGTCACACCCATGCCGGTGGCGGGTGTGCAATAACCATCAGGGCAGCTGGCGAATTCAAAGGGGGTGCGCGCAACTCCGCTTTCAGGATCTATGGTCTGCAAAAGCGGAATCGGATTGCCTTCTGCATCTGAATTGTATAAAAGCCAGATTTTTCCGCCGGCGAAAACCATATTGTCTATTTGAGCGTATTGCGTCTCACACGTTCTTGGGCGAATGACACTCACGGCTTCGGCAGGGTGCCGGGCAGGATCGATGCGGATCAGATAATTCTCATAAACGCTGCTGCCTTTGCTCACCGCCAGCCACAATCTCGAACCATCCCAGGCCATTGCGATGACATTCTGATCGGCTGGATACAAAGTGGTTGTCCACGGTTCAACTGAAACGGTAACACCGCCGAAGGTCCAGTGTGGAATGGGACTGAAGACTTTAATCCAGGTTTCAAGGTCAGGAACACCATCAGTTTTTGGCATGGTGTTCTTCTGAAATTGAACCAGCGCATCTCTGGTTTCAGGACCAAATGCGCCGATTGACCATTCTTCTGACCCGGGTTGGATGTATTCCAAGACGGCCAATCTGTCTTGAAGAGCATGATCGTCACACACCATGCTTGTGGCATCCACTTGTGACACCTTGCCCGGAAATGCTGGTGGCAGATAATTGGGTGCCGGGTTCGCGTCAGAGAGCGCCCCCATGGTTACTTCATCTACCAACCCGGTTATTGGCAAGTTGCTGAGCAGTTGAAAATGTTTCACAGCGGCTTCGACTTGAGCGTCGAATTTGCCATCCAGCAAACCAACTTCTAAATAACCTAACGAGAGCAGCTGCTGCTCAAGAGCAAGAACATCTGCACCTTCAAACGAGATTTTTAGATCACGTTGTTCTTCAGGAGTCGCCGTGGGGAGGATCGCGGGAGTTGGGGTGGATGTAGTTTGAATAGATGCAGACATTGGTGTCTTCGTGGGTTGTGGGGAAGGCGGAACTTGTGATTCAAGTTTATTGGCACATCCAGAAACACTCAAAAGGATAACGGTAAGTAGAAGCAACATTTTTTTCAAATTCTTCATTTATTATTCCTTTCTTGTCACATTTCCCGATAAATGTTAATGGTTCAAGTTTTTCTGACCCCCATTAAGGAATTAAAAAAATTGTTCGTATGATCATCTTGATAAATAAAATAATACACACCTATCGTCAAATTTGCGTCAATCAGTTTGAAGGTTATAAAAAGTAGAAAATATCTGATGATTTCATTTTGAACTTCACACCTCTCAGATTGCATCAGGGAGTTTTTTTGTGGTTTTCAAAATTAATCACTTGCTGTACAATTTTTGCATGGATACTTACATGAAAACCAGCAAGGGAGAGATCACCCTGCGCCCTGCAAGGGTGACGGATGCACCCGCCTTCCGCGATCTCAGGCTTGAGGCTTTACACAACCACCCTGAAGCTTTCAGCTCGGATTACGCCACCAATTTTGCTTTTCCCTCAACTTTTTGGGAGCAGCGTTTGAACGATCTCGGACAGGCCGGCTCAGTCTTCTTCGCCGACTTTGAAGGGGACCTGGTCGGCATGTGCGGCATCCACCGCGAGAGCTCGCCAAAGCTGCAGCATACCGCCACTATCTGGGGGGTGTACGTCAAAGAAGACTTCCGCGGACATCAGATCACTGAAGGGCTGATCTCGCGCTGTACCGCCTGGGCGATGGAGAAAGGTGTCAAGGTGGTCAAACTGGCCGTGGTCACCACCAATACCCGCGCCATCAAAACCTACACCCGCTGCGGGTTTACCGTTTACGGTGTGGAACCCATGGCCATTTGCATTGACGGCACCATGTACGACGAAATGCTCATGGCATTGATGATATAAGGTGGATTTTCCATTGATGATCGATCCCAAAATACTAAACGCATTTATAAAAATCTATCCTGAATTGACCAACCCAGCCAGAAAACCCATCAACTGGGCGGTTACCGGCAGTTTGGGCATGGCGCTGCATGGGATGCCGATTGAGATTCATGATATTGATCTTCAAACCGATAAAGAGGGGGCTTACGAGATCGAACGCCGCCTGGTCACCTCACTGGTAAAACTGGTTCATTTCAAAGCTTCCGAACGGATCCGCTCTTACTTTGGGGTGTTTGAGGTGGGCGGCATCAAGATCGAAATCATGGGCGACATGCAGCACCTCAATGATGACCAAAAATGGGATGTACCGGTTGCCATTGATAGCTGCCGCGATTGGGTGGATCTTGAGGGCATGCACATCCCGGTCATGACCCTGGAACACGAAGCCGAAGCTTATCTCAAAATGGGCCGCACCGAGAAAACACAAAGAATAAAAAACTTCATCGCAAAAAAATAGAATGCCTCAACAAAAACCGGGAATCTGTCAGATTCCCGGTTTCTAGGGTTTCCTTTTTATCTCTCACAGGTATCGAATCCGCGGGGGTCTGCTCTTCAATTCCGGAATCTTGGGGTTGAATTTTGTCTGATGAACTTGAATCTTTTTCAAAATATCCTATAATCATTATTAGTGGGGTTAACAAAGCAACTCTCTTACTGGTATTCAACCAAGGGATGAATTGCTTCAGGAGGGCAATATGAATTCCATGATTTTAGGTCTGGTTGTTGTTCTTGTCTTTGCCGTTATCGGCTGGCGGCTCTTTCGCGGGGTGAAGGCGCCCAAAAAGTGGTGGGCCTGGGTGCTTGTCATTCTCTCTACGATCGCAGCAGGTACAATCGGCGTTCACACCATTGTGGTGGGTTTCCCCGGGTTTGAGATGCATCTCAACGATATCTTGCAAGGTCTGGCGATTGGCGCCGTCGCTCGTTTTATCCTCATGACCGGAAAAACCCGCAGACTTGCAGAAAAAGGGGCTTGAAAAATAAGACCCTGTAACAAAGTGTTAAACAATTTGGTTTATTCATCACCTTTTTAGTGCTTCATATTACAAAAACCCCCGCAGATTTTTGATTTGCGGAGGTCCACTTTAGATTTCTGCGAGTTAGGGTCTAAAACTCACGGAATCCGGGGGTGATTTAGTTTCAAATGCTTTTATAATATTTGATAGTGTGGGAATAAAGCAACTCTCTTAATGGTAGCCAACCAAGTGATGCATTGCTTCAGGAGTGCAATATAAATTCCATTATTTCAAGTTTGGCTGTGATTCTTGTCTTTGCCGTTGTCGGCAGGCTGCTTGTGCACGGTGCAAAGCTGCCCAAAAAGTGGTGGTCTGGGTGGTGATCGTCATCGCACCCATCGCGGCAGAGTATATTGGAATCAGCCCGATAGTTGTGGTATGGGCCGGGTTTGAAGTCCGCCTCAACGATTTCTTGTAGGGTTTCGGTTTTGGGGTCATTTCCACTTTGGTGATCAAGAGAAATTAATTAATTTTTCATTCATTGATTCTAGGTTTATATTTTATGAAAATCTTTTAATGGATCATTTCTGACCACACAGTATTTTATGTCAATAGAAAGGGAGATAATTAACATTGGATGATGATAGAGAATACGAGCCAGTAAAAAAAAGCCGAGGATGGTATTTTGTTGAATATCATCCTCCAATGAAAGGTTTTAAATTCGGAAATCTTCAATTAACCATTATGGAAAACCGAAAGGTGAAAGATATTATTGATGTAATGGAAAAAGAATTATCATATTGGTTAATGCAGTATCCAGTTCCGCTATTTGTTACATCATTTGATACTAAAGAAGATGTTTATGATTTATCAGGATTGAAATCTTGTAATTATTTAATAGGGTACATTGATGATAAAGGAAATGTTCAAAAATTTTGGGAATTAATCAAAGATGAAGATATTCCAGACATTGCATTAAACAAAGAATTTGTAGACAAATTATTTTCAAATATTAAATATAGAACACATAAAGAAATGGATTTAGAAAGAACAAAATGGAGAAAGCAACTTAAAAGAGGTTGGTTTGTTTTCTTTATTTGGATTTCAGTCATTCCTGCTATTTGGGCTTTGGCTGAGTATTTCAGTAATTTGCTTTCGATAATAGTATTGATCTATAGTTTATACAAGGCGATTCGTGCAGGATTAGAACTTATGGGAAAATGGCCAAAATCAAAGAAGACAAAGGAAAAAGAAAAAGAAGAAACATTAAAACAGCATTATTATTATCATTGCCAAATGAACCCAAAAGCATTTACTAGATTAAAAATTGAAAATATGGAACAAATTATCAGAAAACAAACCGAAGAAGAGTTTATTAACCTAAGAAGTAATTAAGAAACAAAAATAAATATTTCTATAAATTGGAGCCACCCAATGACCCATCCCCTCGTAGACCAGCTGCGCTTCACCCGCAGTGAATTCAAGCGCTGCCTCAAGGGACTAAACCCCGAAGACGCCGCCAAACGCAACCTGCCCATGAACTGCATCGCCTGGAATGTTGGCCATCTGGCCTGGCACGAGCAGCGTTATTTTGTCACCTACGGACAGGGCGAGATCCTCATGCCGGAACTCAACGAATTGTTTGCCTACGGCGCTCCCGCCTGCACTCCCGATTTGAACGACATGCTGAAAGCCTGGAACAAGATAACCAAAGCGGCCGATCCTTTTCTGGATTCAATTACCACCGAAAAACTGCAAAGCGTGGTGATCAAGAACGGCAAACCCACCAAATACATTTGGGGCAACCTGCAGCAGCGCGTCATTTACCATTACTGGTACCATACCGGCGAGAACGCCGCCATCCGCCAAACCCTCGGCCACACCGACTTGCCGCAGTTTGTGGGCAGTATTGACTCGCAAGCCCCATATCGGGCTGAATAAGCTAAACCGGGAATCTTCAAGATTCCCGATTTATGGGGTTCTACTTGGGATTTCCCCAAGCGTTTCAAATCCGTTGTGATATCCCAAACCCTAGGAGGTTTTAAATGCCTCATCCGCTGGTTGATCAACTTCGTTTCACCCGTTCGGAATTCATGCGCGCCCTGGAAGGATTGTCAGACGCTGACGCGCGCAAGCGCTTTCCTCCGCTCAACTGCATCAGTTGGAACGTCGGCCACCTTGCCTGGCAGGAACAATACCGCTTGCTTTACAACGGACAGGGTAAAAAACTCATTCCCGAACTGGAGGCAATCTGCGGTAAAGGACAGCCCGCCACCACGCCTCCGCTCGCCGAGATGATGGCTGCCTGGCAGACCATCACCCTTGCCAATGACCCCTGGCTGGATGGGCTGACTCACGAAAAACTGATGACCTTCTATGTCAAAGAAGGCGAAACCACAGGCGAGCTGTGGGGATCCGTGCTTCAGCGTATCATCTATCACTACTGGTACCACCTGGGTGAGAATGCCGGCATCCGACAGATGCTTGGGCATACCAACCTGCCGCAGTTTGTTGGTGATATTGATGCTCAAGCGCCCTATCGCGTATAAGCAATAACCGGGATCCTCCCGGATTCTGCTCTTGATAATGATTAATAAAAACCATTTCTATTGAAAGCCTGAACCGAAAGGACGTACTCTCATGCCTGAATCCAACTTCCTTACGCGCATCGAAACCGCCCGCAGCGGCACCAATCCCAGCATCATCTGCCGGGTCCCCTCCGGTTGGGTCGCGCTGGCGGATATGCAATACCTGCGAGGATACTGCATCCTGCTGGCCGACCCGGTCGTGGATTCCATTAACGCGCTTGACCATCAGGCCCGTTCCCGTTTCATGCTGGATATGAGCATTGTTGGCGATGCTCTGATTCAGGTCACCCATTCTTTCCGCATCAATTACGCAATGTTTAGCAATACGGACCCGTATTTACATGCTCACATCATTCCTCGTTATCTCGAAGAACCTGATGCAAACCGCCTCAATACTGCCTGGTCTTACTCAAAAGAACACATGGCGTCCGCTCCCTTTGACCTGGATCGCGACCGCACCCTGATGGTTGAACTGAAGCAGGCCATTGAAGACCTTATTTAAACCCTACACCCACTCCATGGAAGAGTGGGTGTGCCTAAAGGGAGAAAAAGATGAATCCAAAATAGTTTGAGCGGGAAAGGCAGGCTGAAAAGCCTGCCTTTCCTTTTGAGGAAAGCATTTGTAATGAATAATTATTTTTCCCGGCCGTAGATAATGGCGCCAGGGGCAGGTTCCCAATCCACCGGGTAACCCACAACGCCCATTTCGGGGATGTCGAGCCCTTGCAGTTCCACTTCGCGAGAGACCCGCAGCAGTTTCAGTGCATTGAGTAGTTTGAAGAACAGGAAAGAAAGTCCACCGACGAAGACTATCAGGGCGGCCACTTCAAGCGCCTGGGCTGCAAGTTGTCCCCAGCCGCCGCCGTAGAACAACCCGGTCACAGGTGAAGCGATTCCGTTCCAGCCGGCAGTGTCAGGGTTGCCGTAGGCGAAGAGACCAACAGCGAGCACACCCAGCATGCCGTTTCCAAGATGAACGGGCACTGCACCCACGGGATCGTCAATTTTCAGTTTTTCAAGCAGCGGACCGGCAATACACACCCACGCCCCGGCGATCACGCCGATCACCACAGCCGCCCAGGTTTCTACAAAAGCGCAGGGTGCAGTGATGGCCACCAACCCGGCCAAAATGCCGTTCACGCTGTATCCGGGATCCGGTTTCTTGGTGGCACCAAAGATCCACATGTAGATCATGGCTGCGCAGCCGCCTGCAGCACCTGCCAAAAGGGTATTGACTGCTGCCAGTACCGCCAGGCTGCGTCCGGCACCGGAAAAGGAGAGGGAGGAACCGGGATTGAAGCCGAACCAGCCAAAGAAGAGGATAATCGTGCCCAACACACCCAATGAGATGTTGTGGCCCGGAATTGAATTCGCAGAACCATCCTTATTAAACTTGCCAATGCGAGGTCCGATCACAATTGCACCTGCAAGACCGATCAGACCTCCGATGGTGTGGACTGCACCACTGCCGGCGAAATCCACGGCACCATTGCCAAGACCGAGAGACCTTCCCAGGTTGGCCAGCCAGCCGCCGCCCCAGATCCAACCTGCAGCCACAGGGTAAATGAACATGCTGACCCACAGACCCATCAGTACAAAGCCGATGAATTTCAAGCGTTCTGCCATGGAACCGGTGGGGATGGTGGCGGCAGTATCCATGAAGACCATTTGAAAGAGGAAGAAAGCCAGAATACCAGAACTGGCACCAAGGCCGCCAAGCATCCAACCGCTCAAACCGGCCACGTTTTGTCCGGCGATCAACAGGGGATTAGCGAGAGAGTCGGCTGCCCACACGCTCAGTGAAGTGGGTGCAAATGACCATTCGCCCAGGTTGCCAATGGCGGGATAAACATAATTAACGCCGCCAAACTGCAGGGCAAAACCGGTCAACCAGTAGCCCACCGCACCGATGCAGAAGACCATCATGTTCATCATCATGGTATGTGCCACGTTCTTGTTGCGCGTAAACCCGGTCTCAACCAGCGCAAAACCGGCTTGCATGAAGAACACCAGGAACCCGGCCAGCAGCGTCCACAGGGTATTCATATCCAGGGTCAGATCTGTCACAGACTGGGCTGTAGCAGTGCCATCATCGGCGTACACAGGTGAGGCGATAAACAATGTTACTAAAACGATGATGGGGATTAATCCAAACAGCTTTTTGCTTATGTTTTTCATTTTTATACTCCCGTAAGATTTATCCATTCGGCTAAATTGCCGGAATGTGATTTTCAATATATTTGAGGGTTTGTTGGTTTTTTGTTGGATTAATAAAGAGGACTATTTTTGAAAACACCGATTTATTCTGTAATTGAAGGCTGGATCCTTTTTGTTTTATGCCTGTGAACTCTTTCCACGGACGGTAAATGCCGTCGCCGAGGGCTAGACCTTGAGAGGTGAGGGTCATTTTCATGGGCATCAACAGAATGACCAGAGCAAAGGCCGCGACCATGTAAACCATATTGAGGGGCAGCCAGCCTGCCAGACTGGTAAACGCCAACCCTGTGACCAAAGCGGAAAGTCCGAACCGATGCAGCCACAACTTGGAGAGAAGTGACATTCGGGTGACCATCAGGGTCTTTCCGGGCAGCACTGTTTTGGAATACGGGCGGGTTTTGGCCAGCATGCTCATTAAAATCATAGCCAGCAGCGCGAAGCTGATAAGTGGAAGAATATTCATGATGTTTCCCTTTTTACTTCTTTTGGATGATTCAGAATCTACAATTATGATGTGTTATGAAATGCTGTTTTTGAAAAATCCAGCATCTTTTATTTCGCCTGTCTGGATTAGTGAAGAACATTTTTTATTAAAGAAAAGGTTAGGGCAAAAATCAAAAAGACTGAACTTCTAGAATGGTTTGAATCGTAAAACTAGAGGTGAACTTGTGACGCTTCTTTTACTTTACCGCCTTCTTCAACCGGAGTGGATTTTTCAAGCCAGCTTTGCGACTTTTCGATGAACAAGACCAGCGGCCACATGAAGACGATGCGCAAGACATCCACACCAAATTGCAGCCACTGCAGCCAGTTAAAGCCGCGGGTGTTGGTTTTATCAAGCTGGATGCGGGTGATAAAAGCGCCCATCATGACGTAAATGATTACAGGGGTTGCAAAAGTTTTGAATGATTCAAGAAACATAATAAACCTCACGATCTTCATTCCATCTGAATGCTTTTGATTTCTTGATTCTTATTCTATGACCTTCATGTTTGAATTGAAATTACCCATAAGGGCGAAATCTGGACCAAGAAAATTCGTGTAGATAATTAAATATTGGTTTTTTATGCGACTGAACATATGATTGTTACCCAAATGGGTAATACCTAATACCAACCGATCAAACTCTTCACCAAAATAAGCCCCGATGCAACCACCATTGCCATAAGGGTGGCGGGTACAGCCAGCTTCAGCCATTTTTTCCAACCCACAGGCTCGTAACGGTGTTCAAGATAGCTGTATGCAACCACGTTGGCAGACGCACCGATGGGGGTCATGCTACCGCCGATATCCACTCCCAGCGCCAGCGACCAGACCATAAGCGATAAAGCCGGCATACCGGGGATGACCGCCAGATCTTTGAGCACATAACTCATTGCCAGTGCAAGAGGAACATTATCCACCACGCCGCTCAGCAGACCGGGGATCCAATGGAGAGCCATTACCAGGTAATTGGGATCCGCCAGTGCGATTTGGGCAAACGCACCGGCCAGGCTTTCAAATAGATGCACTTTTTCAAGTCCGCCGATTATGATAAATAATCCGCAAAAGAACAGAATACTCTCTCCATCCAGTTTGAGAATGACCGCCTTTTTGTGGTTATCGCTCAACAAAAAGATGGCAATGGTGGCAGGCAGCAAGGCTGATATGGCTGCATTCAGCGGAATATGCAACAAGTGACTCAAGGGAAAATGAAAGATCAACAGCAGCACCGCGCTCAAAAAAGCGATCAGGCCAACTTTTGTTAACCGCGGATTAAGTTCACGCCGGTTGTTATATTCGATTTCCATGATGGTGTAGTCGGTCAACCATTGTTTGGATGCTTTTAATTCTTTGCGGCAGGTCAAATAAAAGATTAATAGTATTAATAAAGAAGTTACGATCGCAATCGGGCCGGTGTGGGTGGCAAAATCGGAAAAAGAGAACCCCAGAGTGGTACCCAAAATCACGTTCGGGGGGTCGCCCACAAGGGTGGCGGAACCACCGGCATTGGCTGCGCACACTTCCGCGATCACCAGCGGCACTGGATCAAACCTTAATAGATGGCATAACTGAACCGTCAGTGCAGCCAGAAACAGCATGACGGTGATGCTATCCATGAACATTGAGAGGAAGGTGGCCATCAAGATCAGCACGACAAAGAGGGGGGCTGGGCGGTATTTTACTTTGCGCACGGCCGCCATCGCCAGCCAATGGAAAAACCCTGATTCAGTCAGAATCGAAACCAAAACGAACATCCCGGCTAGCAGTCCCAGCGTTTCCCAGTTGATGGCGTTCACCACATCAGAGGGGGTCATTATCCCAGAAACCATCAACAGGCAGCCGCCAAGCAGCGCCACCCAATGCCGCGGGAATTTTTCACTGGCCACGGCAACATAAACGACAACAAAAATTATGAGAGCAATCCACATGCGCTTATCCTGACTGTTAATGTTAACCATTCTAGGTGACTGTGAACCGGTTTGGAATTACCCGATTGGGGGATATTTTTTTGGGATTTTAGTAAACCACATCCAATTTACCGCCATTAATAATGTTGGTATGACCCGTTTGGGTGATTTTGTATTGGTGGTCCCAATCTTGCAACCAATTAACAGCTTATATCTACTATTATTCGGTCATTAGTGTGTTTTCCAAAGGAGGGGTTTTCTTATGGATGGTTCTCAATCAAGCGAAACCGAATACAACCGGGTTGAATACAAGAATCTTGAGATCAAAGAATCCAAGATGCAGATGAAGGAATTCAATTCGTGCACCTTTATCAAATGCAATTTCACCGGTACCTATTTTCAAAGATGCAGCTTTCGAAACTGCGTTTTCCAGAACTGCGACTTGAGTCTGGTCAACATTAAAGATACTTCCTTTTCGAATACCCGCTTTGAAGATTGCAAACTTGCCGGCATTAATTGGACCCAATCAGAGTGGGCTACCAGCAAACTCATCCAAAAACCGGCCGATTTTGTCGGCTGCGTGCTTAATTATTCTTCCTTTATGGGCCTTAATTTGGAAAAAATAATCATGACCCGATGCATTGCGCATGACGTCAGTTTTGAAGACGCTAACATGTCATTCATGGATTGTACGGGCACTGATTTTGAAAACAGCCGCTTTTCTCATACCAACCTGACCTCCACGGATATGCGTGGAGCAAAAAATTACAACATTGACCCCATTCTCAATACCCTGAAAAAGACCAAATTCTCCATGCCCGAAGCCATGTCGCTGCTGTATAACTTGAACATTGTATTGGACGACCTGGAACGATAAAATAGAGTAATGATCACTTGTTCAGTCTTCATCGCCACTTCTCTGGATGGCTTCATTGCCCGCCAGGATGGTGATTTCGCCTGGTTGGATACCTCAGCTCCACAAATCGAAGGAGAAGATTATGGCTTTGCCGAGTTCTACGCCTCCATCGATGCTCTTGTGATGGGACGCAAGACCTATGAAACTGCTCTTGGTTTCCCTGAATGGCCTTATGCTGGTAAACGTTTGGCAGTGCTCAGCAGTTCTTCGATCGTAATTCCCCTACATCTCAAGAAAGATGTACAACAAATGAATGCTACCCCTCGAGAGGTCGTTCGGCAGCTCGAATTTACCGGCGCCAATCACCTATATGTCGATGGTGGTCTTACCATCCAGGGCTTTCTTCGAGCCGGTTTAATAGATGATATGACCATCACCGCTATTCCGATCTTGTTGGGCAGCGGAATTCCTCTATTTGGTCCGCTTGAGCACGATATTCGTTTGCTAGTAATCACTTCCCGTGCTTATTCAAATGGATTTGTGCAAACCAAATATAGAGTAGTCCCTTCAAATTAACCTGAGAAGGACGATAATAAAAACAGAGTTGATTACAGGTTCAAAATCTTTTTATTCAATGGGAGAGAATCATGGCTAATCTTGATCGGATCTTAACCCTGACCGATAACAACATCCAATTCTGGCTGCGTACCATCGACGAACAGGATCTATTAAACGGTATGGTGGGTGTGAGTGCAGAGGTGCGCCAAAGGGTGACCAACAATCTTGCGCCGCGTGCCAAAGTGGCCGTGCGTGATTATGTTGAAGCCCACTCTGATTTGAATCAACGCATCATCGATGCCAGTCTTGCCCGACTTGAATCTGCGCTCAATATGATCAGGTAATCTTTCTAGCATCATATATTTTTCAAAAAGATTCACCTTTGGAGTCTTGAAAAAGGTGTATTGGATATTAACTGAATGGAGAGTTAAAGATATAATTCTGTCTGTAACAAAGGTTGTTTGTTTTTCAGGGGATATTTATTTTTTGTTACCTTCACAAAGTAGAGTCATGAATTGATTAAAAACCAACATTTAATGATTGTGTTGTTTTCCAGTTCGATTTCAATAATTTCCTTATTTGATTTCAAAGGACAAAATGGATTCATTTGCGATCGAAACAAATTCACTTAATAAAGTATTCAAAACCAAGACAGGGTTGTGGAAGACCAAAACCAAAGCGACTACGGCGGTTGAAAACATCTCGTTTTCTGTTGAACGTGGAGAGTTGTTTGGGCTGCTCGGACCTAACGGGGCTGGCAAAACCACCACGGTAAAAATGCTGACCACTTTACTGCTGCCAACCGGCGGTACGGCAAAGATCCTCGGGCTGGATGTGGTCAAACAGACCGCCGAAGTACGCAAGCACATCGGCTTTGCCTTCAGCGGCAGCCGCGGCTTGTATAATCGCCTCACCGCCTTTCAAAACCTCAAATATTTTGCAGAGCTTTATTCTCTCAAGGATGAATACGCAGATAAGCGCATCCCCATGCTGCTCGAGTTGGTAGGGTTGGCAGACCGGGCAGATGATCGGGTCGAAACCTATTCAAGTGGCATGACCCAACGCCTGCACCTCGCCAGAGCCTTGCTGCATGATCCTGATGTCCTTTTCTTGGATGAACCTACCGTTGGCATTGATCCCGTCGGGTCGCGCGAGCTTCGCAAGACCATCAAGAATCTGCTTTCGTTGGGTAAAACCATTTTGTTGACCACCCATTACATGGCCGAAGCAGAAGAGTTGTGTCATCGCATTGCCATCGTGAAAAAAGGTAACATTGTAGCTCTTGATACCCCAGATGCTCTCAAACGCCGCATCAGCGGAGAATCTGTGATCGAAGCCAGCGTCCAATCTTTGCAGGTACAGGTACTTCTTGATAAATTAAAAGTCTTGGATTCGCGCACGGTGATCGAACACGATACCAATACCGAACCCGAAAAACTACGCATCCGCACCACTGAACCGGGCAAGGTGTTGGAACTTCTATCCCCCTTTCTTAATCCGCAGTACATCCTCAACCTTGAAGCACGTTCGCAGACCTTGGAGGATGTCTATGTCGCCATCATCCAGGGAGACCAGGCATGATCAAGTTCCGCTGGGGGTTGATCAAACAGCAAATGGCGGTTCAATTCCAGGTTCGCACCCTGAATCTGTATTCATTAGCTTTGTTTGTCATTCAACCTGCAGTTTTTTCGGCGGTGGGCATGCTGCTTTCCCGCGCGGCGGGCAACTCAACCCCTGACCTGGTCTATAACGTGATAGGCGGCGGTATCATGGGCATGTGGAGTGGGTTGGTTTTTACCTCCACTTTTGATATTGCCGGAGATCGTCGTAACGGCATGCTCGAACTGATCGTTGGCAGCCCCACTTCACTTAACCTGATTGAAGCCATCCGTACCCTGACCAATGTGTTGTCAGGATTGTTCAGTTTGGGGCTGGCTTTTTTGGCGGCTACGCTCATTTTTGGCTACTCTTTTACCGGGGCAAATGTTTGGGGAGTTATTATTTCTTTATTGTTGCTGTTATTTGCCATGTGGTCTATTGGCGTCTTCCTGGCCAACTTTCTGGCCTGGTCGCGGCTTTCTGGAACTTTCGTCGATTATCTTGAAATGCCGACCGCCTTTCTGTGCGGATTTATGTACCCCATTCGTGTTCTGCCGGATTGGCTTCAAACCATATCCGGGGCGGTACCCATTCGTTGGGCACTCGAAGCAATGAATGAAAGTCTGCTCGGTTCATTCGACATGAAATACTTGACCTTCCATTGGGCGATGACAATCATTCTTTCTTTGGTCTTGATTATGATAACCACCTGGATGCAGGCGAAAGTTCACGACAAAATTAGACTCAGCGGTGAATTGAGCTCGATATGATCGATAAACTCGTTCACATCATTCGCATCTATTTCGCTGAGGCCTGGCTTTCTTATCAGGGTCGTTTTGCCATCACATCCCCCTTTGGCTATATTGCTGCCAAATTAGGGTTTCCCTTCTTTCTGATGCTCTTTTTCATTTTCATGGGTAAATACGTAGGTTTCGCAGACCCTTTGTATATCGTCATTGGCAACATATTGCTCATTCCGGCTTCAAGCGGCATGGGCGGGGTTACCCTGGCCATCGGGGATGAGCGGCAATGGGGAACCCTTTCTTATGTATTGGGAAGTCCTGCTCCCCGTGGGCCGGTGTTCATGG
Organism: uncultured Anaerolinea sp.; assembly: GCA_964597505.1. Taxonomy (GTDB): domain Bacteria; phylum Chloroflexota; class Anaerolineae; order Anaerolineales; family Anaerolineaceae; genus UBA6107. The sequence goes on from CAZQXI010000008.1 coordinate 71,077, forward strand.
GGCGGTCTTTTTATTACATTGTGGATGGTTTTATTACCGCCCTGCTGGGATTTGCCATTGCGGCTGGCATTTTCGGTTTGGATTTATCTAGGGTAAATATTATTTTACTTATGGCTTGCAGTTTGTTAATTGCCGTGACCTCTTCAGGTCTTGGCTTTCTTTTTGGCAGCATCTCATTGGTCACCCGTGACGGTTGGATGATCTTGAGCACCTTCCTGTCATTCCTTTATATTCTGGTGGGAGTGAATTTTCCCATCGCTTCTTTGCCGTTGGTGTTGCAAAAACTGTCCTGGGGGCTGCCGCTCACCCGCGGTATCATGGCCGCCCGTTTGGTGATGGATGGAGCGGGGTGGTCTTCCATTAGTTTGTTAATTGCCGGTGAAGCTCTGGTTGGGCTGGTTTACATATTTATTGGTTACTTTTTCTTCTTGTATCTTGAAAAACGCAGCATGCACTCCGGCACGCTGGATGCCATGTAAACCAATTGGGATTAAATATAAAAAGAGTTCCTTTCAATAATTACATGAAAGGAACTCTTTTTCGAAGTCTATCTCGATTAGTTAGCCTGTTGACCCAGGTCTTTCCCTTTGCGGATGAAAATCGCGGCCAGCACAATTCCAGCCAAAGCCAGGCCGACCCCGAATTCATCAATGATGAAGGGAGTGATCTTGTGTTGAACGGTCAATGGGGTGAAAACGGATTGAACAAACAAGTTGTGGCTGGCATGCATGATGGCAGCCGGCCACCAGCTTTTGGATTTCAGGCACAACCAGCTAAACACGGTGTTAATGCCCAGCACCATGATGGTAAACATTATCACTGAAAACCATTTTGGCACACCTGGGATGCTGTAATCAGCAAACAGGATCAGCGGCATGTGCCAGACTGTCCAGACCAGGCCGCTGATCATAGTGGTTTTGGTAAAAGACGTCACCTTGGCCAGTTCAGGCACGAACAGTCCGCGCCAACCGATCTCTTCGCCGGCGCCAGAAAGCAGCCCCATGACCACCCCTAGGGTGCCCATCTCAAGCAGGTAAAGAATCACATAAAGTGTTGTTGCCGAACCGGTGACATTAAACCCTTTCTGGATGTCAGCGATAAAGGCAGGGTTAGGCACACCACCCAGACCGGTCAGCCAGGTGATGCCGTAGACCACCAGACTATAGATCAAAGGGATCAAATAACCTAGCAGCAGGTATTTTGCTTTGCCAAATTTCCATCCCATGCCGCGCAGGCTTTTTTCAAAGATCAACTGGGTGATCATGCCCGAAACGCCTGGCATCCACATCAGCGCCAGGGTGAACACTCCGCCGCCTGTTTGTATGCTTCCGGTTTTGATGATGATTGAATAGAAGATGATGGATAGTCCAAAGGTGAGGATTAAAAAGGTGATGATCTTTCTGATCGATTTTTGATATGGAGTCATTTGTTTTTCCTATAACGAAATTGAATAATAATTTTACGATATTTTTGCATTATGTATTATCTTGGCTTTCATTACGCAAGAAAAGTATAGATTCTTAAAGAATTTATCACGAAAGAAGATAGAAGACACCTAAATTCGTGTTTTTTATTAAATAATTACATACTTGGTTCTTTTTTTGGCATACAATCAAAGACAGGGTCTCTTAGTCAATATATTTTTTAACTAGAGAATCTATTGAATAGCCCAGTTTTCATGTGGTTTTTTGTTACACACCAAACCTCTCATCGCGAAATACTCACAAATTATGAACCAAGCACTACTCAGGGAATCATGTTTTGAAATGGACAAAACATTTTTTATTAATAAAGTGGGTAATTATTAATAATTATGGTTGGTAAAAAGGTAGAAAAACCATGAGAAAAAAGATGCATCACGACGATGGCCTTAATCTTAATGACTCAGTAATCAGTCAAACTGAAGATGGATTACAAGAGGCTTCGATAAAACGTCTTTCAGAATATTCCCATGATAAAGTGTCTGATGAGGGTATTGACTTATCTCTTATTCGATTTGAAGATTTATTTGACCTTGATGATATTCAACATATTCAAGATACATTTGCAAATGCTAATGGGGTTGCTTCTATCATAACCGACATCAAAGGCAAACCTATTACCAAGCCGAGTAATTTCACATTCCTATGTAACAACATAATTCGGCAAACCAACATTGGATTAATGAACTGCATGAAATCTGATGCCCAGATAGGCCGTTACAATCCAGACGGGCCAGTTGTTCAACCTTGCTTGAGTGGCGGTTTATGGGACGCCGGCGCGAGTATAAGTGTAGGGAAACACCATATTGCTAATTGGTTGATCGGACAGGTTCGAGACCAAAATAAGAGCGATGAAGAAATGTTGGCTTACGCTAAATTAATTGGCGCTGATCCAGACCAGTTTAATAAAGCCTTGCGAAATATTCCAGTAATGCCAATTGAACGTTTTAGAGACATATCCAATTCATTGTTCTTGATTGCCAATATGATGTCAAATGCTGCATATCAAAACTTAAAGCTGGCAAAGGTTGTCACACAACAGAAAGTGGTTGAAAATGAATTATTGCTTCTCAAAAACCAACTTGAAATTCGGATTGAAGAGCGGACAAATCAGATAAGACAACTAATTACTGATCTGGAAAAGAATTACAATTTTCTTGATCGATTGGTTGATACTTCGCCATACCAGGTTTTTTGCTTAAACCCTAATGATGAAATCACATTTTGTAATGACCAGTTTATCCATGAGTACGGTATTTCAGAAAAGAAAACCGTCCTTGGTAAATCATTGAAATTGGTTTTCCAAGGACTTGATCAAGGTTTTTGCTCACAATTAATAACAATTAACCATGATGATAACCGATCAGGTCAATATGATTGTACTTTCAAACTCAACCAAGGAATAGAAAAACAATACCTTGCAAGCAAAGCAACATTTTTCTCTTCCGAGAATCAGCCGAATGAGAATATTTTTATATTAATTAACTTGACGAAACAGAAAAGGCAAGAAGAAAAGCTCAAGAATAGTGAATTAAGATTGAAAACATTATTTGAATCTATGCCTGTAGTTCTTTTTGAAGAAGACCACTCAAAAATAAAGGCTGAGATAGACAATTTGATCCATGTACATGGATCTGGAGCTATTGATTATCTTCGTGCCCATCCTGAATTAACCAGCCAGATGGCCAGAATGATAGAAATTACGGATTGTAATCAAATGGCTTTAGATTTTTATGGGTTTTCTTCAAAGCAAGAGCTATTCAACAAATTTCCTAAATTGGTTTCAGAAACAGCAGCCAATAGTTTTCAAAACCAACTTGAAGAATATATTCGTGGGAATACAGAATTTGAATCTGAAGACCTTCGCAAACGTTATTCTGGTGAACAGGTTTTTGTACAAATGCGTTTGCATATTCCGCCGGAAAATCTCACGGATTTTCGGCGTGTTTTGGTGTCAGTCGTAGATATTACGAAAAGAAAAAACACTGAAAATGCCCTGGCATATAGTGAAGAAAAATTCAGAAGTGTTATTCAACAATCCGTAGACGGTATTATTCTTTTTGACCAGAACGGAAAGATCATCGAATGGAACAATGCAGATGAAAGATTAACAGGTTATTCATTTAGCGACATTCAAAATATGAACATCTGGAATTTAGTTTCATTAATGACTCGAGATACTCGAGAAGTTGAATTTCTAAAAATCAAAGAACAGCTGAAAGACGCTTTATTTAATAGCAGGTCACCTTTACTAAATGAAATTATTGAAATGACAATAAAATCGAAATCTGATGAAATGATCATGATTGTCGCAACGTTATCTTATATTGCAATTGGTAATAATTTTATTGGTTGCCTCATCATCAGGGATATTTCAAGTCTCAAGGAATCTCAGGCTGAAGTTCAGAAACTTGCATCCGCGGTTCGCGAGATCAGTGAAGGATTGGTGATCGCAAATAATCGAGGTGAAAACGAGTATGTAAATCTGGCAGTGGAAAAGATAACCGGTTATTCACATGATGAATTAATGGGTAAAAATCTCTTGCATTTTCTTGTAACTGATTTTTCTGCTGAACAAATTAAAGCCAATGAATTGGGCTTGCAGGAAGGGAAAATTCAACGCGGAAAAGTAGTCTGTACGCGAAAAGATGGTTCTCAATATACACTGCAATACAATATTGCACCGATCATTGACCAACAGGGAAACAGGAATTATGTATCAGTATTATCTGATGTTACTCAAAATGAATTGTTGGAGCAGCAAAATAGGCAGGCGCAAAAATTAGAGGCTATCGGTTCCCTGGCTGCCGGAGTTGCGCATGAGATCAATACACCCACTCAATATGTAGGTAATAATTTGCTCTTTATTAAAAATGAATTTGGCTCCATTATAGAAATGCTCAATAAAAACCAACTATTGCTCAACAGAGTAAAGAATGGAGAACCCTTTAACGATTTGATAGATCAATTGCACGAAGATGAAAAAGCAGCGGATCTCGATTATTTATCAGTTGAAATACCAAGAGCAATAGACGAGTCGCTGGAAGGGATCGAAAGGGTTACAAAGATTGTTCAAGCGATTAAGGAATTCTCTCATCCGAGCATGGATGAGAAAACGCCAGTTGACCTGAACCGGGCAATTGACACGACCATTACGGTTTCTCGTAATGAATGGAAATACGTCGCGGACCTGGTTCCCAATTATTATGAAAACCTGCCAACGGTCATGTGCTCTCCGGGAGAGATCAATCAGGTGATCTTAAATCTAATTACAAATGCATCTCATGCAATTAAGGAACAAATCGATAAGGGTGTGTACACCAGGGGTAAGATTGAAGTATCCACTTTTGCCAGGGAAAAATCAGTGGAAATTCATGTAAAAGATAATGGCGCTGGTATTCCCGCGGAATTCCGCGAAAAAGTTTTCAATCCCTTCTTTACAACTAAACCCGTGGGTATGGGTACAGGCCAGGGACTTTCCATTTCACATAAAGTGATTGTCAATAAGCACGGTGGCTCACTTGTTTTTGATACCGAAATCGGCAAGGGTACGACTTTCATAATTTCTCTACCTTTGATGGTTGGAGAAAAATAATTATTTCTGGGTAATAATTTATCGTTTTATCAAAAGGGTTGAGGGACGTATGCAAAAAGTATTGTTGGTGGACGATAACCCTAATGTTTTATACTCGTTTAAGCGTGCGCTGCATTCAGGTAACAACCCTTGGGTTATATTAACGGCTGAAAGCGCGGCTGACGCATTGGATATCATGGCTCGTGAGAGTATTGACATCATCATCTCTGATTTGCGTATGCCAATAATGGATGGTGTAACCTTGTTGGGCATCGTTTCCAAACAATCCCCGTCAACGCTTCGCATTGCCATCACCGGTGATGCCGACCCGATTCTTTGTCAACAGGCCACCCTGGTCGCTCACCAATTTATTGCCAAACCCATTGAACCGCAAGATCTTGCAAGGATTATAAATCAGGCAGTGGGCGTGAGCAGCCTGGTAATGAAACCTGATGTCAAAAAGGCAATTCTCAAAATCGCAAATCTGCCCAGTCAGCCTAGTTTGTATAACCAGTTGCTGGCTGAATTGAACAAACCGGATGTTGACCTGGATTATGTGGCATCCGTTATCTCGCAAGACATTAGTATGACTGCCAAGATTCTGCAATTGGTCAATTCCGCATATTTCGGTCTCGCCAGAGAGGTAAAGGAAGTCTCTCAAGCAGTATTTTATCTGGGGGTTGAAACAATCCGGGACCTTTCATTTTCGGTGCATCTGTTTTCTCAATTCGACCAGGACCTGATCGAGAGGGCTGGTCTGGCAAACTTGTGGGATCATTCTCTCAGGGTTGCTTCTTGTTCAAGAGCGATCACTGCATCCACCATTACCGATAAAAAAGTCATAGCGGGTGCTTTCACTGCAGGTTTATTGCATGATATTGGCAAACTCATCCTGGGTACCACCTCACCCGGTTTTTACAGCTCTTTAAATACCTTAAAAATGGATGATCCTTCTCAATACCTCCTGCATGAAAAGAATGAGTTTGGATCAACCCACGCAGATATTGGCGCCTTTTTATTGGGTAGTTGGGGATTGCCTCAAGAAATCATCAATGCAGTTCTCATGCATCATTCCTTTGAGAGTTTAAAACCAATAAATTTCTCGACGGCTTTAGCGGTCTGGTTTGCCAATGGATATGTTAACAGTCTTTCAGATCATGGTGGTGCTTTTGCGTTCCAACTGACTGAAGATATGCTTCAGAACCAGTTATTGGCATCACACAATGATTCCTGGAAAAACGCATGCGAAAAAATATTAGTAAGATGAGGGTGTAATTATGGCAACCATATTGATCGTGGATGACGACGAAAACTTGTTACTGTCTTTTGAACGAAACTTCAGGCGCAGTTATACTGTGCTGACAGCCATTTCTGGCAAAGAGGGCTTGAAAAAAATAGCGGATAATAAAAAAATTGCCCTGGTGATTTCTGATATGAACATGCCAGAAATGGATGGTATCGAGTTCCTGAGCCAGGTTAAAAAGATCAACCCCACCATTACCCGGGTAATGCTGACCGGTAAAGCGGATCTGAATGTCGCCATCAAGGCTGTTAATGAAGGCAGCATTTTCAGGTTTCTTACCAAACCCACCACCCCCGATGCACTTGAAAAAATAATCAATGATGGACTCGAACAATACCGTCTGATCAACAGCGAAAAAATATTGCTCAACCAAACACTAAACGGAAGCCTGGATATTCTTAACGAAGTGTTGTGTTTGACAAACCCGGTCGCATTTGGCAGAAGCAGCCGGATTAAAAAGATCGTCACGCATATCATTAGCAAAACCGATTTGGAGAATACATGGCAGTATGATCTGGCGGCCACATTTTGTTTGATAGGTTATATCTCAATACCGCAGACTATTCAGGAAAAAATTTATAAAAATATAAGTCTCGATAAAACTGAAACCGAGTTGGTCAATAAAACTCCCCAGATTGCATACGATCTGATTAAGCGTATCCCCCGTTTCGAACCCATTGCTGAAATGATTCTTAATCAAAACAAACCCTATCATCAATATAAAAATGCGGTTGAAACGCCTGTTTCAATTGGTTCACAAATTTTGAAATTGGCTATTGATTTGGATGCATTGATCACGTCAGGCATGTCTCCGGATGAGATTAAATTGAAAATGATCAATGATGCAGAGCACAACTACAATCCGCATCTCACTGTGACGCTTCTCGATTATTTCGTAGACATTGATTATTATGAGCATTTGGCTTTGACTGTCTCGGAACTTCAAGTCGGAATGATATTGGATCAGGATGTTTTTTCAAGTGCAGGTGCATTATTGTTGGTAAAAGGCCAAGAGATTACTGATACCGTCTTACCCCGTATTATCAACTTTCAGCATTATGTAGGTGTCTTACAACCGATTCTTATCCTCATCCCCCCTGATGCTACTTTTGTTTCACATCCTGGTTAAAATGCAAAAAGAGAAGCCCCTGATCGATTCAAGCGCTTCTCTTTTATTAATATTACGAGTTATTTATGGTGTACTGGTTGCGGCTTTGAAACTGAAGCTGAAAGTGTTGGAATAGAAATCGCAAGCAGAACCGGTATAACTGCAAAGTCGATAATTATAGGTGGTTCCGGGGACGCCGGTAATATAAGCTGAGCGTGCTGTTCCATCAGAAATAGCATATTCAGATTTCTCGCCGCCAAATGAAGGATTCATATCGGTGGAAGAATAATATATTTTGAATCCATTTGCGAAAGTTCCCGTGGCAATCCAGGTCATGAGAGCCTGGCCGGAGCCAGATTCTTTGATGCTTGTAATAATAATGGATGACTTGGTTGTGGTGATGGGGTTGCCATCTTTATCATATGCACCGGGGATCGAAGGGGTGCAGGTAATTTTTGGCATGGCGGTACTGGTTGCGGATGGGGCTTTGGTATTCATCGCCTTCACAGTCTCAGTAGCTGGCATGTCGGTGGCAGTGATCACGATGGGGGTGGATGTTTTTACGGCTGCCATGGTAGGTTCTTTTGTGGCTTGCGCAGTTGGTGCGGCACATGCTGCCAAAAGCAGCACAATAGTTCCCAGAAGTAAAACATTTTTCAAAAGCTTAATCATAAATCCTCCAAATTTTGACTTGGATCATTTGAACGTCATCATTTATCCACCCATGATCTTAAGATGGTAATATTTCCCTCTATCATCCTAACCGGATGGTACTGTATTTGTCCCGTATAAATGCTGTACATAATATAGATTTATTTGTATGGAGAGATTCTTTTGATAAAAATTGACAGTTGAGTTCATAATGAAAAGAACGCTCCTGGTTATAGCCGGGAGCGTTCTTAACTCTTTATATTACAAATTTATTATGGAGTACTCGTTGGACCGGTGAAGGTAAATGAGTAGGTGTTGGAATAGAAGGCACACCCTGAGCCGGTATAACTGCATATCCGATAGTAGTAGGTTGTTCCCGTTGCACCTGAGATGTAAGCCGCCCGGGTTTGACCATCAGGGATGGCATACTCTGATTTTTCACCGCCATAAACGGGATTCTTTATATATGATGAATAGTAGATCCTGAATCCGTTTGCAAAAGTTCCATTAGCGGACCAGAAGATCTGAGCCTGACCTGAACTTGTTTCTTTGATATTTGTGATAATGATCGAGGAATCAGATTTAATTGGAGCGCCCTCAGCATTATAAGCTCCCTGAACGGTGGGCGCGGTTGTTTTTAGAGGCAGCGGCGTATTGGTGGCGGGTTCAAGGGTGGCAGTTGGATTCTCCAGGGTTGCTGTCGGCATTTCCACGGTTGGTGTTGCCGGCTGAGGGGTGGCAGTGACCACGATCACGATCGGTGTGGACGTGATCTCAATGGTTGGGGTTGGAAGTGCAGTCGGTGCAGCACAGGCAGTCAACAACAGCATAACGGTGCCAAACAAAAACAAATTTCTTAGTTGCGTTTTCATATTTCCTCCAAATTTCCACGATGATCAGCTATGTGTTATTGCCGGCATAAATCATGATGGGTAGTTTTCCTATCCCATCATGTTGTATTCAATTGTTGTTCTTTGGAATGATCTCAAAAGGAATACAAACGTGTGGGAAAGGGGTGATAGAAAGAATGATAACAGAGAAAATGTCTTAATTAGTAGGGTTTGTTATTTCCATCCCAGCCACAGCACCCGAACTAAAGGCGAACTGCAGGTTGTATCCACCACATGGACCGACCACGTCCAACGTTTCACCTGCAAGAGCAAGTCCCCGCACCAGGAGTGAACGCATGTTCAGTGGGTCTACTTCGCTGACAGGCACACCGCCCGCGCTCACCTGACAGTATTCAAAACCGCGTACGCCAGTTACCTTGAAATGCATGGCTGCTGCAGATTTCAACACCTTTTCGATTTGGTCGTCTTTCAGTGTGTTAATCGGTACATCCACAGCGTAGCCGGCCTGACCAAGCAGCACAGGCGGCAGCTTGGGGGCCAATACGGATCCCAACAACACCCGCATAGGAGTATCTGTGGTCTGTTTACGGCTGATCAGGTCGCGTAATTCCGTCTCGCTATTGAAAAGCGGATTGAGCTGTAGTTCCAGTTTGGCGCCCGGCCGGGTCGAAATGTGATGGCTGAGATCCATCACAGCCGGACCGTTCAATCCCCATTCGGTCAGGATCAGGTTACCTGTGGTTTCGGTCAGCAGGTTGCCATTTTCGTATAAAGAAGCCTGAGCATCAAAGCGGAGGCCGGTGAGTGCTTTACAAGGGCTCATGTCGCAGGTCACTGGGGCCAGCGCCGGCACCAGAGGGGTGATGTTGTGGCCAAGTGATTTGAGTGAGGCAAAGAGCTCGCCGCGTGAACCGAGGGTGGGGTAGGCCTTGCCGCCCGCTGCCACGATCAGTTTTTGTGCTGAAAGGGTTGCTCCGGTTGACAGATCTAGGTTGAATTCATGAGTAGACTTGCGTATAGCCGTTACTTTTGTGTTGAGTACCAATTCCACGCCGGCCTGTCGCAGAGCCCAGGCAAATGACTCCACTACGGTTTGGGCGGATTCAGAGACCGGGTAGCACCAGCCATCTGATGTTGAGAAGGTGAGTACCCCGATATCTCGCAAAAAGGTGATCAAATCGGAATGGCCGAAGCGTTTGAGCAGGGTGTCCATCCAGGCAGTGTCTGCACAAGTGTAGCGGCCGGCATCCATGCGCTGGTTGGTCAGGTTGGCCCGTCCGCTGCCGGTGACCAGCAGTTTACGGCCGACTTGCTCATTGCCGTCGATCAAACGTACTTTAGCGCCGGCCCTGGCGGCAAAAAGCGCCGCCGTCATGCCCGCGGGGCCAGCACCGATGATGGTAATGGGGTTGTCCATGGCTTGATTGTAATGGTGCTTCGGGCGTATGGCAATACGCTTTTATGAAGACCTGGAGTACAAGAAATATTCTACTGCTCGTACGGATATCTCATCCCCGGATGCAGGGTAGAAATCTTGAATCCTCCATCCGCGGTGATAACAATGCCCAATAGTTCGTAAGTGGTGATACCGTCAAACATGATCTCGCTGCCATCCGGTTGCTGCAGCGTGACGATGGCGTAGTAATCCCAGCCTCTGTCGAAATCAGCCATCACCCTCACGATACGCTTGAGTGGCAGGCAGGGCACTTCGTCCTCTTTGCAAAGTGCTTCAAAAGTTGCAGGCAGATCATCCGGATTAAGCCCGTCGGCAACCACTTCATCTCGCGCATATACATCCAATTGAGTCATATCCGCCGCGGATGAGTAATCGCCGCTGCTGACCGCTGCAAAAAAATCTTGTATCAGCGTTTCTATCTTCAGGATTTCAGGTGTAGGCAGCGACCATAATTCCATGTAGGTGGCTTCGAAACCGAGACGAAGGAAGGTTTTGCCATCCGCCGAAAACTTAATTCGACCAGGGTTACTATCTTGCGTCAACGAACCGATCACTTTTCCGCTCTTCAGATCGATCACTTGTACCCCTTCAAAGTAATCCACCTGATCCCCCGGGTTGCCAAACGTTAACAACAGGTCATTTGATGGGTTGAAAGTCAGAGAAGCGACTTCAGTATACGGGGTGATGGGCAGGTCTTTTTCGATGCCTGATTCAATGTCATAAAGTTTAACTGTTGTATCCTCCGCTGAGAGAGTCGCGATCAACTTGCCGTCTGCAGAGACTGCAGCCTTGCCTGTGCCTCTGATGGGAAAACGGGCTATTTCAGTCCAGCTGGAAGTGTCATAAACGATGGCGTCACGGTCTGTTTTCTGGGAGTAGACGACAAAGCGATCACCCTGCAGGTTGAAGGAGGGCGCATTTTGCCCGGAGAATGTACCGATGATTTTGGCAATCTGACTGCCATCCATAAGATTGAGTATAAGAAGTTCGGTATCTGTCACAATGACCAGGGTCTTTCCGTCAGGACTGATGGCATTGAAAGGCACCTGGTTGGTGTCTTTTGGTGTGTAAACTTCAGTGGTTTGTCCGGTGGTTTTATCATAACGCAGTACCTGTCCGCGCATGGAGAAGACCAGCACACTGCCGTCAGGATTTAGGTCCACATCCCAAATTTGTCTGAGGGTATCCACCGGGATGTCAATGACGGGCTCCTTTAAATAGGTATCAAGCAGAAGCAAATAATCCCGTCCGCCAGGGTAGGATGAACAGTTGACAATGCATCCGCCGACCGCAATTGTGCTGCCATCTGCACTGTAGTCCTGGGCATAAGTGTAAATCTTATAAACCTCTTTGTTGAAATATTTTGCAAGTGCTGATCCGTAGCTTAGAACACCTGTAAAACGGCTGAAGTTTTGTGCGTTGAAATCGAGGGGAATGGGGGTGGCGGTGGGGGCTGGTGTGGAAGTGGATGTTGCCGGGATGGGCGTGAGTGTGGATGGTGCGAGCGTGGCTTTTTCAATTGATGTATCGGGGGTGAGGAGCGTGGTTTTTTCTATCGAAGGGTTGGCGCAGCCTGCCAGTAAGGACAGAATGACAAAAGCTAACAAAAAGATTTTTAACATGATGTTACTCCTGAACGATACCATTAATTAGACAAACATTATCTGATTTCATCATAACACATTGATTGGGGCGATAGAAGTACAACAATAGGGATACTGTTAATATGCGACTTAACATGGTTTGATTGAAAAATGGTTTAATATAAGCAGTATGTCTCAAAAAACCTACCGAACCTCTGACCTTGCCCGGGCAGTCGGCATTCACCCCAATACGGTCATGCGTTATATTGAGTGGGGTTTGATCCCGCCTGTGGAGCGCACGCCTGCCGGCTACCGTATTTATACCCAGCGGCATCTTGATTGTTTGAGGCTTGCCCGCCTGGTATATTCTTCATACTATCCCGGAAAGGCGCTTCGAGCCAGCGCGACGGGGATGATCGAATCTGCTGTCGCGGACGATTGGTCTGGGGCGGTTGATCAGGCCTGCCAACACCTGGCTACGGTAGAAACCGAGATTGAGAGTGCCGAATCTACGGTCAAGTTATTGGAGAATTGGGCGATCCGGTCCCGCGACCAACAAGTCTCTGATCACCCCCACACTTACACGATAGGCCAGGCTTGCGAGAAGTTGGATGTGACCCACGACGTGCTTCGAAACTGGGAGCGCAATGGATTGATCAGCATCCCGCGCGACCCGGCCAACGGATACCGCCGCATCGGAGAAGCCGAGCTTGAACGATTGCGCATCATCCGCCTGTTGAGTCACGCCGGCTATAGCATAATGGCCATGCTGCGGATGTTCGTCCAGCTTGACAGTGGGGATACCCGCAATCTCAGACAGGTTTTGGACACTCCCAATCCGGACGAGGATGTCTTCATGGCTGCAGACCGTTGGCTGACCGTCCTCTATGCTCAAAAAGACCATTCCAATAAGATTTTGAACTTCATCAAAGAGATTATTCAACAGCATCAGACACACAATCCCGATTAACCATATTCACCACCAACCCTCCACTTGCACACCAGGGTTTTACAATTAAATTGTAAAACATCATTTGCAATGGAGACATAATGGATTCAGTAATATCACTTCGAAATGCACGGCTGCATAATCTTAAGAATATCAATCTCGATATTCCCAAGAATAAACTGGTAGTTTTTACCGGTCTTTCTGGATCAGGCAAATCGACCCTGGCGTTTGATATTCTCAATAAAGAGGGGCAGCGTCAATATCTTGATTCTCTTGGTTTTGTCACAGATCAACTCACCAGGCCGCCGGTCGATAGTATCAAAGGGCTTTCTCCTTCGATCAGTATTGACCAACACCTCAACAACCACAGCCCGCGTTCCACAGTTGGAACCGTCACTGAGGTTTTTACTTACCTGCGTGTACTTTATGCCCGGCTGGGTCATCGACCCTGTCCGAACTGCAGCAAGGATGTGCCTCCGCCCACCTTTGAGTTCTCCGACGAAGAGTGGATGGATGAGAACGATGGAGGACCGGAGGGGAGTTATCCATGTCCGCATTGTGGAGCGTCCATCCCTGAAATGGGAATGGCCAACTTCTCTTTCAATAAGCCTGCGGGCGCCTGCGAACACTGCACTGGTCTAGGCGTTGTTCGCCAGGTTATGATCGAACGTTATATTCATCTCGATAAAAGTCTGGCACAAAATGCCGTAGACGGTTGGGAAACCTTCCATATCAATTACTACCGCCAGATTCTCGAGAATGCCGGTAAATGGTTTGGATTCGTATTTGAGTTCGACAAACCATTAAAGGACTATTCCGAGATTCAGCGGGATCTTTTGTACTATGGCACTGAAAGCACGCAGTTTCTCAGACACTTTCCGGGTAAAAAACCGCCTGCCACCAATAACCAGGGTCGTTATGAAGGGGTGATTACTAACTTGCTGCGCCGCTACGACGAGCATGCTGAAAACGAGACATACCGAGAGAAGCTGGACCAGTATTTCACCATTCAAACTTGCCCCGAATGCAGCGGAACGCGGCTAAAGGCTGAAAGCCGCAGGGTGACAGTCCTGTTAAAGACGATCATCGAGGTGGAAAAGCTGCCTCTCAATGATCTGGATGCCTGGCTGAGAAATTTGCCTCAGCAGCTCTCAACCCAGGAGATGTTGATTGCCCGTCCCATCCTCGACGATCTGGATGCGCGGGTTGGCCGTCTGTTGGAAGTTGGCGTTGGATATCTTACGCTTGAACGTGCCAGCCCATCCCTTTCTGCAGGCGAAGCCCAGCGGCTCAAGCTGGCATCCCTGCTCGGATCAGGTTTGACCGGTGTTCTCTATATTCTGGATGAACCGACCATTGGACTTCACCAGCGCGATACTCAGCGATTGGTTAAAGTGCTTTACCGATTGCGTGATTTGGGTAATACCGTGTTGGTGGTGGAGCACGATCTTGAACTGATTCGTGCCGCAGACTATGTCGTGGATATAGGTCCTGGTGCCGGCAAGAATGGCGGCCGCATCATGGCTGTCGGCACACCCCATGAGTTGATGCAAAATCCGGCATCCATCACTGGCGCTTTCCTCTCGGGGAAAATGACCGTCCCTGTGCCAACCCATCCTCGCCTGCCTAATGGTAAGGCACTTGCCATCAGTGGGGCACGGCAGTATAACCTTCAAAATATCTCGATCAAGCTGCCGCTTGGCGCGCTCGTCGCTGTAACCGGGGTGTCAGGCTCGGGTAAGTCATCATTGATCTTTGATATTCTGGACCGGGCTGCCAGACAGCGCCTGAACCACTCTCTCGAAATGGTTGGAGAGCATGACAGTATCACCGGTTGGCAGTACATTGACAAGGTCATTACCATCGACCAGGATCATATCGGCCGCATCCCCCGCTCAAATGCAGCGACTTATTCTGATACCTTCACCCCAATCCGTGAAGCCTTCGCGGCGACCACTGAAGCGAAAGTCCGCGGATTCACACCCCGCCATTTCTCTTTCAATGTACCCGGTGGACGCTGCGAACGTTGTGAAGGCACCGGCACCCTCACTGTAAAAATGCACTTTTTGCCTGATGTTGAAGTCCGCTGCCCTGCCTGCCACGGCAGGCGCTTCAAGCGCGATACTCTGGCGGTGAAATATCATGGAAAAGACATTTCTGAAGTCCTTGACATGACCATATCTGAAGCGCTTGATCTCTTCTACGAGCTTCCAGCGGCACGTGCCCGACTCGAAGTAATGAAGGAAGTTGGGCTTGGCTACCTGCAAATGGGACAGCCCGCCACCACCCTTTCAGGCGGTGAAGCGCAGCGCGTAAAATTGGCCAAAGAGCTTGGCCGCAAGGCAACAGGAAACACGCTTTATTTGTTGGATGAACCTACCACGGGGTTGCATCCGGCGGATACGGCATTGCTTTTGGGTTTGCTTCAACAACTGGTTGAAGCCGGCAACAGTGTGGTGGTTGTCGAGCATAATCTGGATCTCATCCGTGCCGCGGATTGGGTGATTGACCTCGGCCCCGAGGGCGGCATGGCCGGCGGCAAAGTAATGGCAGTGGGTACTCCGGTTCAGGTGGCGCAAGTGGCCGAGTCATATACCGGAAAGTATCTCAAGCAAATGTTATCTCATTCGTAACTATATTTTCAGGACATTACATCATGGAAAACAATATTATCAAGGTCAAGGATTTGACCAAAACCTATCGCGTGCCCGTCAGGGCAGAAGGCTTGGGGGCATCACTAAAAAGTTTGTTTAAACCGACTTATAGTGAGGTTACCGCGGTGCAGGCTGTCAGTTTTGAAATTCAACCAGGTGAGATGGTGGGATTGATCGGCCCCAATGGTGCCGGCAAGACCACCACCCTAAAAATGCTCGCCGGGCTGCTGCATCCCACCAACGGGCAGGTAAGCGTTGCCGGGTATGAACCTTGGAAACGCCAGCCGGAGTACCTAAGGCGCATCAGCATGGTAATGGGAAACAAAAGCCAGATGCTGTGGGATATTCCGCCCCTGGATTCGTTCAGGGTGCTCGCAGAAATCTACTCCGTGCCTAAAAAAGAGTTTGAGCGTAACCTTGAAGAATTGGTGCAGCTGCTTGAGATGAAAGAGCTGCTTACCAAGCCGGTGCGTAATCTCTCGCTGGGTGAGCGAATGAAGTGTGAATTGACCGCCAGCCTGCTGCATCGCCCGGCCGTGTTGTTTCTGGATGAACCTACGCTTGGCCTGGATGTTTCCATGCAGTTGCGTTTGCGCCGTTTTTTGGCGGATTTCAACCGCAGCAGCGGTACTACCGTGATCCTCACCAGTCACTATATGGCAGATGTGATGGCTTTATGTTCGCGGGTGATCCTCATCCATCACGGCAAAATTCTGCACGATGGCGAATTGGGCACTCTCGCCAGACGGATGATGCCCTTTAAGATCTTGCGTATCACACTTGCGCAGGAATCCATTGCAGAAAATGGACTGCCTGCTCTACCTCTTGGCGTTGAAGTAATGGAGATGGAATCCAATATCTTCAGTTTACGTGTTCCGCGCGACGAGGCGGCTGCCATAACGGCCAAATTGCTCGAGACGTTGAATGTCGTGGACCTGACGGTGGAGGACCCCTCCATTGAAGCAGTGATTGACCAGGTCTACAAGGAAGGTGCCCAATGACAATTAACAGGGCGAGCTCTCGAGGAGGCTGGGCATTGATCCGCTCCACCTGGCTGTCATGGATGCAGTATCGCAGCTTCTTCTTCATTTTAGCTTTCGGCTGGATGATTCCACCTCTGATCTACCTGCTGGTTTGGTCCACAGCAGCCGGGCAGGGCAGCATTTCGGGCATGACCCGCGGCGCTTTTGTCGCTTATTATTTGATCTTGATTTTGGTCAATCAGATCACATATGCCCAAACCAACTGGACGGTGGGTGACCTTATCCGTTACGGGCAGATCAACAAGGTATTACTGCGGCCTATTCCGCCCATATTCGATGCTCTGGCCTCCGAATTCGCGGGGAAGGTGGTTTATCTTGTGTTTGTGGTGCCAATCCTGGTCGTTTTGAGTTTCATTCTTAAACCGGAGATAGATCTGACGCTTTCCAACGCGCTTGCTTTTCTGCCGGCACTCGTACTGGCCTGGGCGCTGCGTTTCTTTTGGGGATACTGGCTGGCGTTGCTGGCATTTTGGGCTACTAGGGCAGATGCGCTTTTAGCCTTGCAGGATTCGCTCGTGTTTTTACTGGCCGGGCAGGTTGCTCCGGTGGCACTGCTGCCGGGTGCTCTAAAAACCTTGGCGATCATTCTGCCGTTTCGCTATATGGTCGCTTTTCCGGTCGAGGTGATCACCGCACAGCTTACAAAGCCTGAAATCATCACAGGTTTTGCCATTCAAGCCGGGTGGACCATTGCTGCCGTTATCATATATGCTGTTCTCTGGCGATTTGGATTAAAGCGTTACGCCGCGGTGGGAGGTTAAGATGAAACCGTTTAGACTAATTGCCAGTTTTATGCGGGCTTCTTTCCAAGAGGATGCTGCCTACCGCACCAACTTTTTTATTAGTTTGCTCACTTCCGTTTTGAACCTTGTGACCGGCGTTGTGGGTATCGTGGTGCTTTTTGGACAGATCGAATCTGTACAGGGTTGGACTCTCGCATCCACACTGGCGGTGCTGGGTGTCTACCTGACGGTCAGCGCGGTGCGCGGGCTCTTTATTGGACCGAGTTTTGATTCTCTCTCCGGCATGGATGGCGAGATCTGGTCGGGTGCATTTGATTTCACCATCCTGCGTCCGGTGAACACCCAGTTTTTCGCCAGCTTTCGCAAATGGCGCCTCTTTGCTTTGCTTGATCTTGTTTTGGGCATCGGGGTGCTGGTCGCCGCAGTGATCAAACTGGGGGTGGCGCTCTCCTTATGGAAGATATTGTTCTTCCTTTTCATGCTGGCGCTTGGCATGAGCATCCTTTATGCCATTCTCTTGATTTTCGCTGCTCTGATCTTCTGGAGCCCGGGGGTGTTATTCACCTGGGTGTTTGACGGGCTCTTTCAAATGGCACGCTACCCGGCCAATATCTATCCGGGCTGGCTGCGCATGGTGCTCACTTGGATCGTTCCGGTGGGGGTAATCACGACCTTTCCGGCTCGTGCTCTAACCGATTCGATCACCCCGCTGGAGCTGGTGGTCAGCCTGCTGCTGGCGGCTGTTCTGCTCGCGGTGGCTTCAATCCTCTTCAGGGTTGGGTTGAGAAAGTATGCCAGTGCTTCGAGTTAAAATATAGAGAATTGAGAATAATCGTTACGTTGATGTTAGAGGCGGGTCCGCGCGAGCTTAGCGCCCTCGAGTGATTTTTTCGAGTGGGGCGACCCGCCCCGCATTTTTGTAACGCAAGGGTTCCTGTTTTAATCATCCTGACTTTTTTTGGGGGGCACAGGATTGGTTTTCATTGATAATTATTTTCTTCACGGCCTAAGTGACTTCCCTGGCACTCTCTGCCAGTCCAAGTGTGCAGGCGTGAGAAAAATTGCCTATTGACAATCTTTTTCGAAATCCCTATAATACCAATTGAAACGGTTCAACTCCTATGACAACTATTCGTGACATCGCCACTGCTGCCGGCGTCTCCATTGGGACGGTCTCCAATTATTTAAACGATCCCCAACTGGTAGCCGATGAAACTCGCGAGAAGATCAGCGAAAAGATCGTC
The DNA here is from genome assembly GCA_964597505.1 of uncultured Anaerolinea sp. Lineage (GTDB taxonomy): Bacteria > Chloroflexota > Anaerolineae > Anaerolineales > Anaerolineaceae > UBA6107. The sequence continues at coordinate 89,717 of CAZQXI010000008.1, forward strand.
GAGTTGGATTACCACCCTCGCGCCGCGGCTCGAAGCTTGAAATCCCGTCAAACCTTACGCATCGGTCTGGTGCCAATTATCTCCCCTGAAAACTATAACAATTCTGATCCGGGTGATAATGCATTTCTCGAGTTGTTGGCTGGATTGAACACCACCGCCACCGAAAATGGTTACGATATGCTGATCTCGGGGGCGCCTAACGAAGAAAAGGAATTGAAGACCTATTCCAGGTTGATCGGTGAGGGGCAGGTGGATGGCCTCGTCCTGATGGGTATCCGTTCACAGGATGAACGCCTGCATTTGTTGACTAAAAAGAAATTCCCATTTGTTGCATTTGGTCGATCTGATGTCGATCTTGAATATCCTTTTGTGGATGTGGATGGCGCTGCCGGGATGGAAATTGCCATTAAATATCTGGCTGAACTTGGCCACACTCGTATTGCTTACATCACACCACCCAAGGGACTCATGTGTACTTACCAACGCTGGGAAGGTTTTGTCAGCGGAATGGAAAAATGCAGTCTGCAGATTAATCAGGATTACGTGATCGAAGGTGGATTCAACCAAAAAGACGGGCAAATTTCCACACATCTTCTTTTGGACTTGCCTGAACCTCCCACTGCCATCATCACTGCCAACGATGTTTGTGCTTTTGGTGCTATGCGTACCCTGCAGATTCGTGGACTTCAAGTTGGAAAAGAGGTATCGGTTATCGGATTTGATGACATTAGCTTGTCAGACCACTGGCAGCCTTCATTAACCACCATTGCTCAACCTTTTCGAAAAATTGGGTTTAAGTTGATGGAATCTTTGTTTAAAGTGATCTCGGGTGAAAACACTTTACCCCAAACCCTGGTGGAACCTAAATTAATTGTCAGGCAGTCTTCCGGTTTGCTTTCTAAACCATAAAAAATTTCGTTCAAATTGAAACGTTTCAATTCTATCTTGCTTGAATGTTCAAGAGAAAACGGAGGAGAGAGTCAAAAAAAATTGATCATCAATAGTAGTTTGAATCATCGCCGAAGCGTAAAGAATATAATCAAACCAACCAACAATAAGGAGTAGAAGATGAAGCAACGTTTCCCATTTGTTATCTTGTCTGTCTTGATCGTGATCAGCATTTTCCTCGGAGCCTGCGCCCCCAAAGCCCAGCCCACCCAGGATGCCGCCGCTACTGCCGCTGCTGATACGCAAACGGAAGTCACTGAAGCTGCTGAATCAACCGAACCTGTTACCATTACTTTTTGGCATGGGTATAATGCTGATGTCGAAGCTGTGTTCCTCACCGACACCATCATTCCAGCATTCGAAGCTAAATATCCAAACATCAATGTTGAAGCAGTCGTGGTTCCTTATGACCAATTCCGCCGCAAACTCTTGATCGCCCTCTCAGGTGGAGAAGCCCCTGATCTGGCCCGTATTGATATCATCTGGGTTCCCGAATTGGCTGATCAAGGCGCATTGGCAAAATTGAATGAAGTTTTCTCTGATTTTGCTGCTGTTTCTGATCAAATGCTGCCCGGCCCCTTATCCACAAATTTCTATAAGGGTGATTACTACGGTCTGCCTTTGGATACCAACACCCGTGTCATGGTCTACAACACTGATGTTTTCGCCAAAGCTGGCATCGAATCAGCTCCCACCACCATTGACGAATTCCTTGCAGCTTGTGAAAAGATCAAGGCGCTTGGTGATGACACCTACTGCTTCGCAGATGGTGGTACCTATGCCTGGGCAACCAATCCCTGGATTTGGAGCTTTGGTGGAGATGTCACCGATGCTGAGATTACCAAAGCAACCGGTGCCTTCAACAGTGATGCAACCGTCGCTGCCTACAACTTCTTGAAAGACGGCATCGATAAAGGTTACATCAACCCAGCCATGCGCGGTGGCAGCCTTGATTCATGGGGTGCATTCTCTCAGGATAAACTGGCCATGATCTTTGAAGGCCCCTGGTTCCCGCCTTCCTTTGAAAAACAGTTCCCCGACAAGAAATACGGCATGGCATTGATCCCTGCTGGTGATGGTGGTTCCATCTCAGTTGTGGGTGGTGAAGACATCGTCATGTTCCAACAAAGCACCAAAAAAGAAGCCGCAGCAGAATTCATGCGCTATATGCTTTCAGAAGAAGTTCAGTTGCAATGGGCCAGCCAGGGACAGGTTCCTGTCTTGAAGAGCGCCATCGATTCAGACTATATCAAGACCCATCCCTTCTTTGGCATTTTCCTCGAACAACTGAAGACCGCCAAAGCCCGCACTCCCCATCCTGCCTGGAGCAAGATGGAAGAGATTACCACCAATGTTGGCAATGCCATCTTGAATGGTACGGTTGATACCAAAGCTGCATTGGATGAAGCGGCGGCCAAGCTTGATGCATTGTTAGCTCCTGCCCAGTAATCTTCTCTCTCCCTTAAGATTGAAAAGGAGGGCTTCGCAAGAAGCCCTCCCCAAATGGTCAAAAAAGCTCCAGGAGGTTCACCAATGCACATGTCACTCAAAACCCAGCGCAAGGTTATTCCAATATTATTCCTGTTACCCGGATTGCTATTATTCTGTATTTTTCAGCTTTATCCGCTTGTGCGGGGTTTGCAGATGAGCTTTTACGACTGGCAGATCATGCCTGGTAAAGTAAGTGAATTTCTTGGGCTAGATAATTACATTCGTGCTTTCAATGATCCCATTCTCAAAATTGCTGCTAAGAACACCGTTTTATATGCTCTCATCACTGTACCCGGCCAGATGATTTTGGCCATGTTGGCGGCTTTGCTGTTGAATGCAATTCCAAAAGGTAAAGGTATCTTTCGCACGATTTTCTACATTCCTGTGATTACTTCCTGGGTGATCGTATCGTTGATCATCCGATATCTGTTCCAGAGCCCTGATGGTGTGATTAATTATTTCCTGATGGATGTCTTTCACCTCATAAAAGAACCCATTTTTTGGCTTTCTGATGTTCGTTATGCATTTATCCCCATTTGGGTGTTGGGCATTTGGAAAGGCATCGGCTGGACCATGGTGATCTACCTGGCGGCGCTGCAAAGCATCCCCCAGGAACTTGAAGAAGTTGCTGCCATTGATGGTGCTACCGCCTGGGACCGTTTCTGGAATTTAACCCTGCCCCTTATCAGTCCGACAGTCGTATTTACTCTGGTCATGCTCCTGATCGGCTCCTTTAATGTCTTCCTGTCAGTTTATTTGATTACCGGCGGCGGACCTGCCCAACAAACCGAGGTGATGCTTAGTTTTGCTTATCATCAGGCTTTTGATTTTCTTGATTTTGGGTATGGGGCTGCCATCTCAATGATCATGGCATTTGTCTTGATCGTTATGAGTTATTTGCAAATGCGCTTTCTCCGTAAACCAGTCGAAATATCTTGATAGGATGCCTCAATGAGAAAATCACGTAGAATTTCAAGAAATGTGTTTCTTTACATCGTTGCCATTATTGGTGCAGTGATCATGATCTTTCCTTTCTTGTGGATGGTCACCAATTCGCTCAAACCGAATGTTTTTGTGATCGAGTACCCTCCCAAATTGATCCCTGATAACCCTTCTTTTGAGAATTTCATCAGAGCCTGGGAATCTAACAATTTTCAACTCTATTTTGCCAATAGTACCTTTGTAACCATTGTTTCCACCTTTCTTTGTGTTCTGGTTTCTTCCACCACAGCCTATGCTTTTGCACGCTTCAAGTTCCGTGGAAAAGAATTCCTTTTCTTTTTCATCCTGCTGGTGCTCATGGTTCCGGATATGGTCACCATCATTCCCCGCTTTCTTTTGATCAAAACACTTGGGCTGCGTAACAGCCTGTGGGGATTGATCCTGGTTTACGTGGCAAGTTCAACCGCGCTTAATACCTTCTTGCTGCGCGGATTCTTTGAACAGCTGCCCCATGAGATTGAAGAAGCCATGCTCATTGATGGCGCCAACTACCTGACCATCTTTTTCCGCATGGTTATCCCCTTGTCTGCGCCGGCGCTGGCCACCGTTACCATCTTCTCGTTCATGGGCAACTGGGATGAATTCACCTGGGCGCTGACAGCCATTGATGATCCATTAAAGAGGACCCTTCCTATTGCCATCTATTCCTTCCAGGGTCAACACGGTACGGAATGGGGCCTGGTTTTTGCTGCCATGATCATTGCCATTATCCCGACCCTGCTCGTTTTCCTTTCTTTACAAAAATATTTTGTCAAAGGCTTAACCAGCGGTTCTGTGAAAGGATAAATTTTGCGAAATCGTCTGGTCTGGATACTTGTAATTGGAATTCTGTTGTTTGTTGGGATTGAAATAATTTTATCGTCGAAGAGATCGAAGGACCTGGTGACCGATATGCCTAATGTATCAATTAAAGATGTTCATTTTGATAAAGCCTATACCCGTCCACTTGAAACTGCCCGCTGGGTTGTTGTGGTTCACAGCGACGCTCAAGTTGAGACTTTATTAACCGTGGTTTCACAATTAAGCTATCTTGATCAGCCGATCAAGACAATTGAAGAAAAGATTAAAGTATCAAGCGGTGATTATGAGGTTGCTTTTGAATGGCAGCCGCCAAATGAAACACCCCGCGGATACGGTCTCGATATAAGCCTTGTGATTAACAATAGCCAGGTAACAAAAAAGAGTTATGGCCTGGATGTATTGAATACTTGGACCCAGATGCCGCGCTACGGATTCCTATCTGATTTTGAGCAGGGCCGCACCGATGCTGTTGAGACCATGCAGAATCTGGCCGATTTGCACGTGAATGGTCTGCAATATTACGATTGGATGTACCGCCATGAATATCTTCTGACCGACCAGGAACCTTATATTGATGTGTTGGGCAGGTCTCTTTCATTAAAAACCGTTGAATCTCTGATTGATGCCGGGCACGTCAAAAATATCAGCGCCATGCCATACACGGCAATTTATGCGGCCTCTGATGAATTTTATAACCAGCATAAAGACTGGGCTTTATATGCTGCCAATGGGGAACCCGTCAGGTTGGGCACCGATTTCCTGGTGTATATGGATCCCCGGGTGGGTAGCCAATGGACCAACCATTTGTTTTCTGAGTTTGAAAAAGTGCTCATGCAAACCAAGTTTGACGGTATTCATCTCGACCAATACGGCGACCCGAAAGATGCCTTCGACAGCCTTGGCACCCATATTCAGCTGGATGAACCCATCGCCCAAACTATCACGGCCACACATGCCCTGGTGGATCGCTATCGCGAAGATGGTGCGGTAATTTTTAATTGTGTGACCAACTGGCCAGTCGAGATGGCGTCGCAGGCTGATGAGGATGTTATTTACATCGAGGTCTGGGACCCTTATTCCTGGTTTAGCGAATTACACACCCTGATCGTTTATGCCCAAATGCAGGGAACTGGAAAACCGGTTGTGCTGGCTGCCTACGTTCACCCCGGCAGTTCGGCCAACCCCTTCTTGATGGACGCCATTATATTTTCGAGCGGTGGCGGTCACATCGAACTGGGTGAGAAAAATGGCTACCTGGCAGATCCTTACTTCCCCAGTTATGACACTCTTAATCAAGAACAGGCTGCGTTGCTCAGGAAATACTACGATTTTGCAGTGCGTTATCAAAATTTGATCGGTCCATCAACCACCGATGCCAGTCGGCAGTGGATTAGCACTATCAAAATTGATGGACTGCAAGTCGGCCTCAACCAGTCTGCTGATATCTTTGCCATCCTGCGCGAATCAGAGGGCAAACTCGCACTGAACCTGGTTAACATGACCAACGTTGGTACCACAAAATGGAATGAGCCGGCTAATTTTCCAAGACCGGCCAGTAATCTGACCGTCACCCTCAGCGGCATGGAGCACGCCATCAAAAGCGTAGCCCTGGCTTCAGCGGATGAAGAAGATTTTGCGCTTGTACCGATCAAGTTCGTCCAAACTGGAGATCAAGTGAGCTTTGAAATATCCTCCCTGAAGATTTGGGACTTGGTCGTTTTTGAGTATTAGTGCTCTACAGAATTTATTTTATATAGGATGAATAATGGGCTTTATTAATCACAGCATCGAAGTAATTCTTCAAAATCAGCACCAAAGCGGCGCTTACGTGGCCTGTCCGAATTTTCCGACTTACCATTTCTGCTGGCTGCGAGATGGAAGTTTCATCGCATATGCCATGGACCAGGCGAACCACCATGATAGCGCAGAAAGATTCTACCGCTGGGTGGGAATCACCATTGAGCGTTACAGCAGCAAAGTGGATGTGTTGGCCGAACAAATCAGGGCGGGCAAGACCCCCGATAATGACGGCATCTTGAATACCCGCTTTACCCTCGATGGTTTCGAAGAGAATTCAGAGAGCCAGTGGGGCAACTTTCAGGTGGATGGTTATGGAAGCTGGTTATGGGGTCTGGCAGAACATGTGCGCATGACCGGCAACCATGCCTTGCTCGCGGAACTTAAGCAGCCCATCCTCACGACGCTGCGCTACTTGAAACTGGTCTGGCAGCTGCCCAACTACGACTGCTGGGAAGAACATCCCGAATATCTGCACCCTTATTCGCTGGCCACCACCTACGGCGGTTTGAAGGCCATGTCAGAACTGAAGCAGGCCGGCCTGCTCGATTTCGTCGATCAGGATGTGGATGGTTTTGCACAGGAAGTCAGGCAGTTCCTGCTGGCACACGCCATCCATGAGGGGAAATTCGTCAAGCACATCACGCCCGCAAAAGGCGCAAAACCCTTTTCACCCCTGACCGAAAGCGGCGTCGATTCCAGCTTGCTTGGTCTGGTCATCCCCTACGGCGCCTTCGACTTGAAGGACCCGCTGGTCTTGCAAACCGTGGCTGCCATTGAAAAAGACTTGCACCTGCCTGGCGGCGGCGTCTATCGCTACAAAGAGGATGTTTACTATGGCGGCGGAGAATGGATCTTGCTGACTGCCTGGCTGGGATGGTATTACGCCCAGGTTGGCAGCACTGACAAGGCCCTCGAACTGCTGCAATGGATCGAAAGTGTTGCCGATCAAAAAGGTGATCTGCCCGAACAGGTCAGCGAACATGTCTTGTCTCCCAAGAATATTGAACCCTGGGTCAAAGAGTGGGGGCCGATCGCCACTCCGCTTTTATGGTCTCATGCCATGCACATCGTTCTGGTAAAAGCCATTGAAGAAGGCGAAAAGCATTAATGATCGAGAAGCAAAAATGGGCTGCCCCTCAATGGGTGGCCGACGCGGTCTTTTACCAGATCTTCCCGGAGAGGTTTTGCAACGGTGATACCGGCAATGACCCCCCTGGCGTAACTGCCTGGGGGCAGCCGCCCACGCGCGAAAATTTCTTCGGCGGGGACCTGCAGGGGGTGATCTCCAAACTGGATTACCTGCAAGACCTGGGCGTGAACGCCATCTACCTCAACCCGATCTTCATGGCGCGCACCAATCACCGCTACGATACCAGCGATTACTTCAAGGTGGACCCCCTGCTCGGGGATAAAGCCCTGCTTAGGGAACTGGTAAGTCAGGTGCACTCGCGCGGCATGCATATCATATTTGACGGCGTCTTCAACCACTGCGGTGATGGATTTCTGCCTTTTCAAGATGTGGTGCGCCACGGCGCGGATTCGCAATATGCAGATTGGTTTTTAGCCCGTTCTTATCCGCTGAGCACCGAGCCGCTCAACTTTCTCTCTTGCGGCGGATGCACCTACCTGCCCAAGATCAACCACGCCAACAAGCAGGTGCAGCAGTTTCTTCTGCATGTGGGCCGCTACTGGTTGGAGGTCACCGGCATGGATGGCTGGCGACTGGATGTGCCCTTCAAGATCGCTCCGGCCTTCTGGCGGCAGTTCAGAAAGACGGCCAAAGCAGTTAATCCTCAGGCCTACCTGGTGGGTGAGGTGTGGCGCGAGGCCGCTCCATGGATCAAGGGAGACACCTTTGATGGCGTCACCAATTACCGCCTGCGCGACCTGATCTTTGATTACGTCAACACCACCGTGCTGGATGCCGAGGATTTTGGCTATGAACTGCGTACCCTGCTGGCATCCCACGGAGCTTCCGCCAGGTCGATGCTAAACTTGCTCGACAGCCACGATACACCCCGGGTGCTGACCACCTTCAACGGCAGCGTGGATAAACTGCGTATTGCCCTGACCCTGCAGATGACTCTGCCCGGTGCGCCCATGATCTACTATGGTGATGAAGTAGGCATGCTGGGAGAGACCGACCCTGATTGCCGGCGCTGCATGCCCTGGGAGGATTCCCAATGGAACCAACAGGTTATGCAGTTCATCCGTGCGTTGGCCCGCCTGCGGCATGAACACCCTGCCCTGCGCAGCGGAACGCTGACCCAACTGGCCTTCTTTAACGGCGTCTATGCTTACAAGCAGCAGCTTGCGGATGATGAAGTGATCGTGATCGTCAACCCCCGCGAGAGCATTTCGAAACTCGAAATTGCGACCGGTTCGCAGCACGAAAAGTGGATCGATTATGCCAGCGGCCAACCGCTAAACGCGAAGGACGGACGCCTCTGCTTCGATCCGCTGCCCGCGGGCAGTACGCTGGTGCTGACAAAGTCGAACTAACTCGCTGTTTTTCGTCCTTGCATCCTGTTTGATTATTTATAGATAAACACTCCCCACGGCTTTCGCGGGGAGTGTTGTTGTTATCTTATCCCCCCGCGACGGGGGGGATGAAATCGAGGACGTCTCCGTCTCTCAACCGTGTGGACATGCCATCCGGCAGGGTGGAGACGTCATCACCGTTCAAGAATACGTGCACATAAATGTGCGGCTGACCGTCTTGATCGAGCCAGTGCGGTTTGAGCGCCGGCACGGCTTGCAGCACCTGAAAGAAGGCATCAGTGATGGACTGCCCGTTTTCTGGCTGTAAAACCAGACTGCTCTTGCCGGCCAGCGCCTTAAAAGTGGCGATCAAGTTGACGGTAATGTTCAGTGTGTTGAATCCTTCCTCATCGAGACGGATAAGGTCTTTACCCGCCGTGTGCGGCTGAAATGGCCATGGCTTCGGGGAAGTCAATGCCCAGGCGTTTCAAGGTTGCCTGGGTGGGGATGCCGTCATTGGTCCAGCCGCGGCGCAGGTAGACTGCGTCCATCAGCTGCTCGTACTGGTTCTCACGGTACTGTCTGACCAGGCGGATCTTCTCTTCCACGCTCTTGCCCTCGGGTTCGACCCCGATCACCTCGCGCAGCTGTTTGTCGTAGCGCTCGGGGCGGTTCTCGTATTCCTCAATGGTGGCCGGGCCGATCAAACGGTAGGGCGGATAGTCGTATTTACGCGTGCCGAATCCCATCCTGGCGTTGAACAGCCGTTGGAAGTTGTAGACTTTTTCAGATTGGGCCATCAGGTCTTCGGGCGTGGTCTTTTTGCCGGAGATGCCTTCATACAGCCAGCAGTAATTCTCAACATGTTCGGGAACCTTGGCTGGTTCCTTGGCGGTTTTGTTTGATACGGGGATGATGTCGTTCCAGGGCAGCTTGCACAAACCGTGCAGGCTGAACCAGGTGCGCCACACCGGGAAGTAATGCAAAGCTTCGGCTTTGGCTTCAAAAGTGGGCAGCTGCTTGTGGACCATATCCATAAAGATCAACCAGGCTTCATCGTGCTGCGGACCCTTGGACGCCATGGCGTAGCCGCCCTGCTGGGCCAGCGATTCGCGCGAGATGTATTCAGAGATCTCCATACCCTTGATCTCCATGCCCATATCCTGAAGCTGCTGCGGATCTGCGCCGTAGGCGGTGGTAAACATTTCCTTCATGGCTCTCACGCCCTGGCCGACGGTGACGCCAAATCCTTCACCCCTGGCCATCTGGTGCAGCAGTTCAAAAGCGGCTTCGGCGTTGCCCCAGGTCAATTCAAGCCCGCCGGTTTTCTGTTTGTCGAGGATGCCCTTTTCGTAACATTCATAAGCGAAGGCCATGGAATTGCCGGCCGAGATGGTGTCAATGCCGTAGGTGTCGCAGTAAAAACAGAGTTCGAGCATGGCAGGCGGATCGAAGATGCCGAGGTTGGACCCCAGCGCACCCAGTGATTCGTATTCAGGCCCATCCACAAAAACCGCCTCGCCTTTGTACGGCCCGGATTGCAGATGGTAATGGGGCACGGCGTGGGCGCACTGCAGCGAGCAGCCGTACCAGCAGCCGTCAGGCCCGCGGAAGTCGAACTGTGCCTTCCAGACTTCGCCGTTGATCTTGCTGGCTTGAGGGTCAGAGCCGTAGCGGAAGTTCTGCACCGGCAGGATGTCGAACTTGTTCATGATCTCGACCAGGTAGGGCGTGCCGAAGTGGCGCATGTCATTCTGCGAGGCGTCGAAATCCGCGATCTCTTTGTTGATGCGTTTGCCCGCGGCGCGGATGAGCTCCATGTTGGCGGCGCCGTTGCTGTCTCCGCCGGTCTCGGAATACTTGACCACGATGGCCTTGATGTGCTTGTTGCGCAGCACGGTTCCAGATCCGCCGCGTGCGGCCTGCTTGATGCGGATCTCCTGGCGGCGCGAATCCCAATAACTGACGTTGACGCCGCACATGGGCACATGCTCGGCGGCCCGCCCGGCGGACATGACCGAGATCGCACGTTTGCCTTTATCCGTTTCACCGCCGTAAAGATCGGTGAGCTGTTTGCTCAAAAGATGGGTGTTCACCTCATCCAGGGGGGCGGCCTCAATGCTGACGGTGCCGTTATCGCCGTCTATGAAGATGACCACATCCTCTTTGGCTTTGCCCTGCACTTCGAGGGCGTCGAATCCGCTGAATTTCAAATAGGGGCCGAAGTAGGCGCCGCTGTTGCTGTCGATGATGGATTTGGTCAAGGGGGAAAGCGTCACCACGGTGCACTTGCCGCTGCCTGGGTAAGCCGTGATGCCGCCGATCGGTCCGCCGGCCACCACCAACTCATTTCGGGCATCATCCCATTGGGTGTCGCCGGTGATCGCATTCCACAGCAGCCAGAGACAGAAGCCCTTGCCGCCGGTGAAGGTGTCTTTCATCTTTTGATCGACCGGTTTGATGGCGATGGTATTGGTATCCAGGTTGATGTAGAGGGTGCGGTTGGCGTAACCGTGCACCACCGGTTTTAACTCGTACTCAAATTGTTTAAGCAGCAGATGAGATTCTTTGAGTTGGGTGACCGTCATTTGATCCATAATTCTCCATGGTTTGATCGGATAATCTTGCCTGACAATTATTTTGACCGAAAATGTGTACCTTATTAACTATATCAACTTTTTCATTCCAGGGTGAGATGACATTTGTAATTTATTATTATAAATTTGTTTCTCACGCAACACATAGCGCGCTTCGCGCGCTATGTGCTTATAGTTAGAGCGCAAAGTTCGCAAAGAAGAGCCTTTATTGATAAAGCGGATAGATGAGAGGGTTTTTCGAACTGGGAGAGGGCGACCGCAGGTCGCCCGTACAAGAAAATATTTCGTGTATTTCGTGTTCTTCGTGGCGCGGTCTGTGCGCCCCCGAGCCGCTATGCGGCGAGAGGGGTAAATTGGGTTCAAAAACTCATGACAATAAATCGCATTTTGCAAGTATAATTAAGTCGTGGGATATGTTATTATCGAACTGTAACTATTTATCCGTTTAGTCTACGAGGTCACAAAATGAAAATCCCACAAAATAAACTTAACGAAGATCTCTTTATCGTCTTGAAGACCATCTTTCATTATGAACGCATTTTCATCGAACAATTTGGACTGAAATTCGAAGAGATCTACATCCTGCAGCACTTGCGCCGTAACAAGGTGGTGAGAGTGACGGATATATCCAAGGAATTGCAGCTGCCCATGTTCACCATCAGCCGTCTGGTTTACCGCCTGGCTGAAGGCGGATATCTGACCAAGGAGCAAGATTCTGAAGACCGCCGCAATTACTTCCTGCACCTGTCTGAAAAAGGTGAGAAGAACCTGCAGGATATTGAAGGCAGCACCTACAACCGCATTTCGGGCAACATCAGCGGTATGACTGAGGCCCAGATCAATGAACTGCTCAACCTGGCTAGTCAGCTGCACGTGGTATTGGGTGTTACAAAAGAGGTTGTTCATTAAATAGCTCGTAAAATATACCATTGTAGCGGACAAGGCACATGAAATCTTACACTGGAAAAGTATTATGGGTGGATTTAACCCACGGCACCTGGCATGAAGAAACGCTTTCAGATGATCTATACAAGAAATACCTTGGCGGCATCGGATTAGGTGCCGCTTTACTCTATCGCGACATGCCGGCCAAGGCCGATCCGCTCGGGCCTGACAACATCCTCGGATTCATGACCGGCCTGCTCACCGGCGCCGGCAGCTTCTTCACCGGGCGCTGGATGGCGGTGGCCAAGAGTCCGCTCACGGGAACCTGGGGCGACTCGAATTGCGGCGGCACCCTGGCGCTGGCCATCAAGCAGTGCGGCTATGACGGCATCCTCTTCAAGGGCGCCAGCGACCATCCTGTTTACCTCTTCATCGATGCCAAGGGTCCGCAGCTGCTGGATGCCTCGCCCTACTGGGGCAAGGACGCGGTTGAGACGGAAGACCTGCTCACCGAAGTGCACAAGGGCAAGAAGAAACCGGCCGTCGCGGCCATCGGCAGGTCGGGCGAGAAGCTCTCGCTGATCTCGGGCATTGTCAACGACCGCGGACGCATCGCCGGACGCTCCGGACTGGGCGCGGTAATGGGTTCCAAAAAGCTAAAAGCGATTGTGCTTGCCGGTTCGAAGCGGGTGAGAGCGCACGATCCCATTAAGACCAAATGGCTTTCTTTGAAGTGCAGCAGGGAGGTAATGCTGCCGCTTCAACTGTTGCCCTCCAGACTGGTATCGATGTTCGGCTCGATCATTGGACATTTGCCCATGGGTGTGTCTCAAAACGGAATCCTGGTGGCGGGGATCATGCGCAAATGGGGATCGGTAGGTACGTTGCCGGCTTCCGTGGGTATGGGTGACACGCCCTTTAAGAACTGGGCGGGTACCAAATATGACATGCCCGGCTTCAACCAGAAGGTGGATACCGATTTTATCCTCACGACTGAAAAACGCAAGTATCACTGCCGCGAATGCCCGCTGGGCTGCGGTGGGATCGTGGAGTTGGAAGGCAAGCAGGCTGAAAGCCACAAACTTGAGTACGAGACGTCGGCTTCCTTCTTGACCATGCTGATGAGCACCGATCTTGAGCTGGCTTATGAGATGAACGATCTGCTCAACCGTGAAGGCATGGATACCATCTCGGCCGGCGGTTGCGTGGCTTTTGCCATGGAATGCTACGAAAAAGGCTGGATCACCAAGGAAGACACCGGCGGCGTGGAACTGACCTGGGGAAGCAGCGAGGCCATCCGCTTCGTTCTGAGCCAGATGGTGGTGCGCGAAGGCTTCGGCGCGCTGCTGACTGACGGCGTCAAACGGGCGGCTGAAAAGCTTGCCCCTGAAGCGGCTGACTCTGCCATCCACTCGGGCGGGCAGGAAATCGCCTACCACGATCCGCGCCTCGACCCCGGCATGGGGCTGCACGCCAGTGTGGATCCCACCCCCGGCCGGCATACCACCGGCGCACAGCTCTATTATGACCTTTACAAATTGTGGACGCGCGTGCCCGGGCTCAAACCCGCCGCGCTCTTTTACCCTAAAGACACCAAGTTTGAAGCAGACGAGTATCGCATGAAGGGAGCTGTGGCAGTCAGTAACTTTACCCAGTTCTACAATGCCATGGGCATGTGCTACTTTGGCATGCTGATCGGCGTGGACCGGGTGCCCGTGTTCGAGTGGGCCAACTCCGTCACCGGCTGGAATCTGAAACCAGAAGAATATATGGAAATTGGTCGCCGCATTCAAACCCTGCGCCAGATGTTTAACATTCGCGAGGGCATTGATCCGCGCAAGATCAACGTTAGCAAACGGCTGCTTGGTGATCCGCCGCAAACAGCGGGTCCGAACAAGGGCGTTAGTTTTGATCTTAAAAAACTCAAAAAAGGTTACTGGAAAGAGATTGGCTGGGATGCCGAGACGGGCATCCCCACTCCTGAAACGGTGGCTGAGCTGGACCTGACTGACCTGGTGAAGGTGGGGGGTGTTCTATGACTCATACCATTATTGAAGCATGCACCGGCTGCACTGCCTGCGTCAAGATCTGTCCGGTAGCGGCCATCAGCGGCGAACGCAAGCTGCTGCATGTGATTGATGCCGCCATCTGTATTGACTGCGGCGCCTGCGGCAGGATATGTCCGAGTGCTTCAATCTTTAATGAAGAGGGTGAACTTTGCCAGAGTCTCAAAAAGTCGATGTGGTTAAAACCGGTATTGCTGCAATCCAAATGTGTGGCTTGCGGTGCGTGTATCCAGGTATGTCCGACCAGTGTGCTTGAGTTTGATGAAACAAGCGGCGAACACGTAATACCGACCTTGTTTGATGAGAAAAATTGCATCGGCTGCTCGTTTTGTGAAGCCGCCTGTCCGACACACGCCATTGAAATGAATGTTCCAGCAATGGCAAAGACTTAGCACCACGAGGATGACCCATGAACATTGTCCCCAGCGTTGTGATGATCACCCATGCCAAACCCCTGGATTACACCAGAGATTTTGTCTGCCTGGCGAAAGACTACGGCACCCCCGCCTATGACGCACGGGAAGACATCCAGGCTGTCAACGAGGCGGTCAGCCAGAATCTCACCGAATTGGATGCACGCGTGCACTTCACCGAGAAGCTGCGCGGCAAGAAAGTGGTCATTAAACCCAATCTCGTGACGGTCTTCCACGAGCTGGGCATGGTGGGCAGCGACTATCCCGAGTCCACCGATCCGCGCGTGATCGATGCGGTGGTGGTCTTTCTCAAGCAGTACACCGACAAAATAGTGATCGTCGAGTCTTCGGGCAAGGGTTTTCCGACCCCGACCGCTTTCAAGGCCACCGGGTTGGACCGGCTGGCGAAGGTCCGCGGCGTGGAGTTGATGGTGCTTGAGATGCAGCCGGTGGATCGCTACTTGCTGCCCAAGGCCAAAGTGATGCGCGAGATCGTTGTGCCGCAGATCTTCAGCGAAGTGGCGCACCATGAAGCTTTTTACATCTCCATCCCCAAAATGAAAACCAACCTCTATACCGGGGTGACCCTCGGTTTCAAGAACGCCATGGGCACCATCCCCTATAACCTGCGGCTGCGCAATCACAACCATGCCATTGACCAGAAACTGGTAGATATGCTGCACCTCTTCAAGCCGGACCTGGTGGTGATCGACGGCCTGGTGGGTGGCGAGGGCAACTGCCCGGCGCCGGTGGAACCGGTGCAGAGCCGCGTGATCGTCAGCGGCAACCACGCGGTTGAAACGGACCGGGTGGCGACCCGCATGATGGGTTTCGACCCCAAGAGCATCGCTTTGATGCGTATAGCTGACGAGAACGGATTCAATGATCCCAGGGTGGAAGTGGTGGGGGAGCAGGTGATCTTGCCTTACAAGCCGGCCGACCCCTCACTGACCGGCGCTTGGATGCGCAGGAACTTCCCCAACGTTCGCGTGCTGGTGGGGCACAACAAAGGGCGCGAACCCCAGCCGGCTGCAGACGGGTCGCTGAATCCGAACCAGATGTGCGATCTTGAAAATGTTTGCCGCGGCGGATGCCTGGCGACCACACGTGTGGCTTTCGACTACATGTATTATGAAGGCCAGCCGCGCAGCAGCGCCTTTACCCTGATCATCGGGGCCGGGCTGCAGCATGACGGCAAGGTGCTCTATTACGACGGCGACGGTAAACCCTACACATTGGAAGATATTGCCAAACTCAAGGGTAAGAAGCTGGCGGTGGGCACCTGCACCGAAAAACTCAAAAAAATCGTCACCCGCCATATCGACGGATGCATGCCTTTCCCGAACTCGCCTCACATGCTCGTCCATCAAATGACCAATACCTTCTGCAAGGTCATGACCCCCAAGAACCATTACCTCATCCCGGCGCTGCTGGCCACTTTTGCGGTCTGCGAAGGGCGCAAGAAGAACCTGCGCAAAGGGCTGCGCATCGACATCCCGCTGGCGCACGCCGACCGGCTTTACGAGACCCGCGAACTATCCGCGGCCGAGAAAGAGCTCGATTACATCCATGAACCGTATCCCGAGCTGACCAAAGCCGAGATCCGCACCCTCTGCGTGGACGAGAACCGCAGCATCCTGGCTACATTTTTACCCTAGGGGAGCCGATGAACAAAAAACTTGCCTTCTGGCTGCTCGTGCAGGCCTCCACGATCTTGTTGTTCATCCTGCTGATCGGCGGCGGATACGCCATCAATAAACCCCTGTTGGGGTGGGGGTTGTATGGGGCACTTTTCGTGCTGCACGTCTTTGAGCTGAAGACCGCGCTGAAAATCGGCCGCGCGAAGGGTCTATCCACGCTGCGGGTGGTGGTGAAGAACCTGCTTTTTGGCTTCACCTGGTGGGTGCCGCTCAAGCAAGGGATTATTAAGAAGTGAACCTATAAAAGGACCTTGAGTATTATTCTCAAGGTCTTTTTCGTGGCTTCGTTATTTTCGTGGTTTTAGTTTCTAATTATTGATCATACTCGCCGTATTCGCAGCCGCCCAGATCGCCGTCAAAATCATCCACTTTGACGTATTCGCCGCCGACCTTGCGCCAGAGGGTGACTGAACCGGAGGCATAGCCGCCGTTCCACAAGGCATTGTGGCGCTTGAGGCCGTCAGGGTTCTCATAATTGACATTGAGCATCGTCTCGCGCGGACACTTGAAGTGGATCTCGATCTTGCCCTTGTTGTTCCAGGCGGTCAGGTTCCAGCCCACGTACTCCTTGGTGATCGGGCAGTCAAAGACCTGGTGCGGGTTGGTCCACACTTTGGAGAAGTTGAACTCGAACAGTTCGCCTTCGTAGTAGAAAGCGATCAGCATGCGGCGGGGCAGGCTGACGCCAAAGACCACGGGTTGTGCGCCGCCGCAATCCATGGCGGTATTGAACAGTTTCTTGCCGGTCGAGCGGCTGGTGAAATTGTTGCAGTTTAACCACACCCACGGGCTGGTGTAATCGCCGCCCCAGTTCTTGTCTTGATAACCGCAGCTCGTTTCAGGTTCAACGTTGTAAAGTTCGCCGTTGAAGGTGATGGTTCCGCTGTAACGGGTGTACATGCCTGCGGCATGCCAGTACATCTGGAAAGCGTTGATATTAACAAAGAAAGGTGAAGTGCCGAAACCCACACAGTAGGGCAGCACCTTTTCGGCTTTCAAATCCCAGCTCATCTCGCCGGCGTCAGACATATATTCTGGATGGGCGACGGCTTCTTCCTTGCTCAACTTGACCGACCCCTTGAGGTGGGTTTCATTGGCGGTGTGGCTGCCGATGCTGACTTCCATTTTGGTGAAATCCGCTTTGAAGGCGTTGATGGGATAAAGATTGTGGATCTGGGTGGCAGGCTGGCCATCCGCGGTGCCCCAGCGGCCGGCTTTGAGCATGGCGTAAGAGGGTTTGATTCCTTTGGCCTTATTCTCTGGCAGTTGGCCTGCGATGACTTTATCTCCGCCCAGAGCTGGATTGATGACATAGTACTCAATAAAGAACGGTTGTTTCTGACCGGTTTTAGCGTTGATACCAACCAATGAATGCCACCACCAATCATAACCACGGCGTGCAAGCTTGCCCTTGAGCATATACCTGTTACGGTCGTCCATATGAGGCTCCTTGAGATTAAAAATAAAGTGCGGATATGTTTATTGTAGCAAAAATAATTGCAAAACGCAATTAACAATTCTACTGGATTTATTGGCTTAATTCGGTAAAAAAGGTGTAATAAAAGTAGTATACAAATTAAATCATAATAAGATGTATAATAATGATGTATGAAAAAGGAATTATTAGTCCGTACACAAGTACTTTTAGAGCCTGATCAGCTCAAAGCGCTGACGCGACTTGCCGAGGAACAAGGTAAAAGCGTGTCTGCCGTGCTGCGCGAGTGGGTGTCAGAGGGGTTGCATACTCAAAAGCAAAAACAACTGGCTCAGGCTGCGCTTCGTCTCTCCGAAGCTTATTATTCAGATGGTGATCTGGTTGGGTATTCCACGTTGGATGGCGAAGATTTCATGACCCCAAGGCAGGATTGATGTTTCGCGGTGAAATTTGGCAAATGTCTATCGAAAAACCGCGGGCTTCTCGCGATGGTGAATCACGTAAAGTGGTAATCCTTTCAAGTGATGCGATGGGAGTGCTGCCTCTAAAAGTAGTCGTGCCGCTCACCATCTGGAAGGAAGAATATTCCGCTGCACCTTGGATGGTTCGTGTGCCTCCTGTGCTGCACAGCGGATTGGATTCTGTGATGGCTGCGGATGCACTTCAAGTGCGTTCAGTTTCAACCATCAGATTGATCAAACGTTTAGGCGAACTGCCTGATAATCATGTTGCTCAAATCACAGCTGCTGTATCCATTGTGCTCGAAGGGGAGACCCCTTAAATCGCAGTATAATCATTTGTTCAAATAAAAACGTGGAGTATAAGATGGTGAAATCCATTAGAATCATTTTTAGCATTGTGATGTTATTTGTGCTGTTATTGAGCGCTTGTGCCACAAAAGCAGACCTGCCTGCATCCGCCGTGGAAGCTTATTGGAAAGCCATGGCCGCCAAGGATAGCGCTGCTTTGAGCAGCCTATCCTGCGCGGATTATGAAGCCACCGCCTTATCCACCATGGATTCATTTCTTGCGGTAGACCTGGTCTTGACTGACCTTTCATGTTCCACGGTGAACAACACTGGTGACAAAGCTGATGTAACCTGTAAAGGTTCTTTGTCTGCGTCATATGGTTCTGAAAAATTTGATTTTGAACTTTCGAATAAAACTTTTTTGGCCGTCAACCCCGCCGGTGACTGGCTGATGTGCGGAGAGAAATAAGTTGCTGCGCCGCATCTTCTCCAAAGAGAACCTGTGGGCGCTGGTGTTGGCCATTACCCTGGTGCTGCTTGTAATTGTCACGGCTGACAGTTCACCTTTGTGGATCTATCAGGGGTTCTAGATGTCGCTGACCAATATTCTTATTCTGGTCGGGTTATCGCTCGGCATATTCATTCTTTCCAATTTCAAACGCTCACGCATCTTGCGAAACCCCTTGCTGGTGATCTTCAGCACAGGGGTGATCTTTTGGCTGCAGCCGGCGCTGCCCATCCGCGGATTGGATTTCTGGCTGCCCATCGCCACGCTTACCCTGGTTGCGCTGGGCTGGGTGCTGACCTCCAAACCGGAAGAGCGAAAATCACACGCGAGTCTCATTACAGGCGCGATAGTGGTGGGAACGGTGTTGGTTATTGCCCTGACTCGCTATTTGGGTATGACCGGAGTGATCACCCCTTCGCGGCCTCCACAGACCGCGGTCGTGGTGATCGTTTTAACCGTTATTATATGCCTGGTGTTCATGGGATACGCGGTTACAAAAATGGGCGGGTTACGAACCCGCCCCTACAAGACCATTATTTCTGAATCTTTTCCTTATGTTATCGCAATTATTGTATTGTTAGGTGTTTTTATTGCGCTCAAACTGCCGGTTCTGACTACCTGGCTGAGCGGATTGCTGCGCCTGTGGAATGGACAATCTCGCGATCTGGCTTCAGCCCTGGACTTGCGTTGGCTGGGCTTCAGCTACATCGCTTTTCGTCTGATCCACACCCTGCGCGACCGTCAGAACGGACGCCTGCCAGCCATGGCGCTGGATGAATACTTCATCTATATGCTGTTTTTCCCGGCCATCAGTGCCGGACCGATCGACCGCAGTGAACGCTTCATTAAAGACCTTCGCCAGCCGTTCATCCCATCTGAGGATGAATTTGGCGGCGCCTCCAAACGGTTGGTCATCGGCTTGTTGAAAAAGTTTGTTGCAGCCGATGTATTGGCCATGATCGCACTCAACGCTGTCAATGCCGCGCAGGTGAGTTCCAGCGGATGGGCCTGGGTGCTGGTTTATGCTTATGCTTTTCAAATTTTCTTTGATTTTAGCGGTTACACCGATATTGCCATCGGCATGGGGCAATTAATGGGGTTCAAACTGCCCGAGAACTTCAATGCCCCCTATCTCAAACCCAACCTGACCCAATTCTGGAACAACTGGCATATGACCTTGACCCAGTGGTTCAGAGCCTACTTCTTCAATCCGCTTACCCGCGCGCTGCGTTCGACCAAAAAACCTGTGCCTGTTTGGATGGTGATCTTGGTCACGCAGTTGGCAACCATGACCCTGATCGGATTATGGCACGGTATCACCCTCAACTTTGTATTATGGGGACTCTGGCACGGCCTTGGGATGTTTATCCAGAATCGGTGGTCTGATTGGACCAAACCGCTTTCGGCGCGCATCCAGCAGAAGCCGGCGCTTAACAAGGCGGTGACCGTTTTTACCACCCTGTTAACTTTCCAGTTCGTGGCGCTGGGCTGGGTCTGGTTTGCGCTGCCTTCAATGGATCTATCACTGCGTGTTTTCGGCCGTCTTTTTGGGATGGGAGCGTAAATGATCACTCCCCGTTTCTTGCGCAACGTGCTGATCAAGGGACTGCTGCTCTTTGCAGTCTTCAACCTAGTATGGGCGGCCTTCAATCCCTCGCTGGGCAGGCTCTCTTCATATAATATTTTGTTTAACGGACGCGAGCGGTTGCCTTTTGGCGAGGATTCTGCACGTTCATACAACCTCAGCCTGTATGATTTGGACGCCATGTTCGCCTCACACGAATTGGATGGCACCCTTAAAGACTCCAATGAGTTCAGAGTGTTCGTGATCGGCGACTCATCCACCTGGGGCACCCTACTTAAACCCGAAGAAACTCTGGCCGGGATGCTGGATGCTGCTGCTCTGAAGACCGCAAGCGGAAAAGTGGTGCGCGTCTACAATCTTGGCTACCCAACGCTTTCGCTGACCAAGGACTTGATGATCCTGGATTATGCCATGCAGTACCAACCTGACCTGATCTTGTGGCCGGTGACGCTCGAAAGCTTTCCGCGAGAACGGCAGTTATTGTCACCCATTGTGGCCAATAACGCTCAGCGTGTAGCCAAATTATTAGACCAATACGAACTTGATCTTGCCCTATCGGTGGATAAGACCATCTTTTGGGATAGAACTCTCATCGGGCAGCGCCGCGCCCTGGCTGATCTGCTGCGTCTGCAATTTTATGGCGTCATGTGGTCCGCGACAGGGGTGGATCAAACCTACCCAACCGACTACGAACGGGCTGCCCGCGACCTCGAAGCGGATGAGACTTTCCACAATTGGCTTGGGCCGATCATCCCCACGGATGGGCTGGCTTTCGATGTGATCCAGGCCGGCATCAAAGCCGCCGGGAATGTGCCGGTGGTATTGATCAACGAACCCATGCTGGTCAGCACGGGTGAGAACAGCGACATTCGTTATAACTTCTACTATCCACGCTGGGCGTATGACCAGTACCGCCAGGCATTTCAGGAACAATGTTCGACCAACGCCTGGACCTGCCTTGACTTGTGGGATGCCATACCGCAGGAGCATTTTACCAACAGCGCCATCCATCTTGATCCGCAGGGTGAGGGGATGCTGGTGGATAAGATCATTGCATCGGGTGTTATCAACAACCAAAAACCATAGAAATATAGTTATCTGAATCGGCTTAATTCAGTTTGATTTCTGTATTAACCTCAAGTTGGTTTTCACATTGCGACAACTTTACGGCGATTTGACTTTTTGTTGAATAATATCCATAATAAGAATTCAGATCTTAATTAAATTTTAATTAATCAACATTCAAAGGAGAAAAGAAGTGAAAAAAAGTACCCTCGTAGTAATTGCTCTATTGCTTGTGTTGGTTATTAGTCTTTCTGCCTGTGCGAAACCTGCTGTCATCAAGATCGCCACCGACGCCACCTTTGCACCGTTTGAATTCACCAATGATAGCGGTGAGTTGGTGGGGTTCGATGTTGATCTGATGAATGCCATTGCTGAAAAAGCTGATTTCGAATTTGAATGGGTCAATGTGCCCTTCGATTCTGTTTTGGCTGGTCTTTCAGAATGCCAATATGATGCCGCTATTGCTGCGATCAGCATCAGTGAAGAAAGAAAACAGGCCATGTTGTTCTCAGCTCCCTACCTGGATGCCGGCCTGGTTGTGGTAGTCAACAAAGAAACCGCTGATATCGCTGGTATTGACGACCTGAAAGGCAAAGTCGTAGCCGCGCAACTTGGTACAACAGGTGAAATGACTGCCCAGGAGATCGAAGGCGTCACTTACAAGCCCTATGATTCTTATGAGCTGGCTTTCCTTGAATTGGCCAACAAGGGTGTGGATGCCGTGATCGCTGACAATCCCCTCGCGATGGGATACATTGCAGCCAACCCTGAGAAGATCAAAGCTGTGGGTGATATTTTGAATAATGAGCAATATGGTATCGCCATCTGCAAGAGCAATACTGATCTACAAGCAAAAATTGACGCAGCACTAAAAGAATTAATTGATTCCGGATATGTTACCGAGTTGGCAGGAAAATACATAAAGTAATAAAAACCATTAAGGTCTGCGGGGGATTCCCCCGCAGACCTTTTAAATCCACTTTATTCATACAAGGATCGCAAATGGACAAGGTAGAGGATAAAAGAAACAAAGTCTTTGGAGGCAAGTATTTTGACCGTTGGTGGATCATGGTGGTCGCCGTGGTTGGCCTTATTCTCCTTCTTATTTTTACGCAACCAGATCCCTACAAACGCATTTTTCTCTTTGTCCGTGAAGGCATTTGGACTACAGTCTATATCACCTGTGTCTCTTTTGTTCTGGTCATGTTTTTTGGATTATTCGTCGCCCTGGGTAGATTATCCAAAGCAACATTTGTCAGGGGAATTTCCACTGTATATGTTGAAGTGATCCGCGGCATACCCATGCTGGTTCAACTCATCTTCTGGTACTTTGCCTTCCCATCCGTGATGCAGCAATTGGGACATTTGTTTAACATTCAATCCATGATCAATTACCGGGCTGACGCAGTTTCCATGGCGATCTTGGGACTGACGGTTGGTTACAGCGCGTACATGAGTGAAGTCTACCGCGCCGGCATTCAGAGCATATCCAAAGGTCAGATGGAAGCCGCCCGCAGCCTCGGAATGACCTATTTTCAGGCCATGCGGTATGTGATTTTGCCTCAGGCGATCAGGGTGATCTTACCTCCGGTTGGGAACGAGTTCATCACACTGCTCAAAGATTCTTCGCTGGTTTCCGTGGTTGCGGTAGCGGATATGACCCGGCGCGGACGCGAATTCATGGCGGCTAATTTCATTCCCATCCAGACCTGGGTGATGATAGCCTTGCTTTATTTGGTACTGACTTTACTTGCAGCAAGGGCTGTCACCTGGCTCGAACGTAAAATGAAAATGGAGAAATCATCATGACGCCGATCATCCATATTAAAGATGTGCACAAACATTTTGGCGCCGTGCATGCCCTCAAAGGCGTCAGTTTGGATATTAATCGCGGTGAGGTGGTGGTGATCATTGGTCCTTCAGGGTCAGGGAAATCCACTTTATTACGCTGCATCAATCGCCTTGAAGAATTCAGCAGCGGGCAGATCGTGGTGGATGAAATTCCGCTCGACAGCGCGGAGAATATCAACACCGTGCGAACTGAAGTCGGCATGGTGTTCCAACAATTCAACTTGTTTCCGCATTTGTCGGTGGTGGATAACATCACCCTCGCTCAGAAGATCGTCCGCAAACGAAGTATTCCTGAAGCCGAGAAGGTGGCGCGCGAGTTACTAGTCAAGGTGGGTATTCCTGAGAAAGCGGATTATTTTCCCGGACAATTATCGGGCGGCCAGCAGCAGCGTGTAGCCATTGCCCGTGCACTGGCCATGAACCCCAAGATCATGTTGTTTGATGAACCCACTTCCGCCCTGGACCCCGAAATGATCCAGGAAGTTTTGGACGTCATGATGAACCTGGCCAAAGAGGGTATGACCATGGTGGTTGTCTCGCATGAGATCGGTTTCGCCAAAGCCGCCGCCGATCGAGTCATCCTCATGGATGGCGGGCTAATTGTTGAAGAGGCATCCCCTGATATCCTTTTCTCACAACCCAAGGAAGAACGAACAAAGGCATTTTTAAGCAAAGTATTATAAAGTTACACAAAAAAGAACTTTATTCAGATAATACCCGGTATTGTTTTGTTAACGAGATCGGGTATTTTTTGTTGCGATAGCAGCCAGATGAAATCTTAGACTGTATAAAAGTAATGAATAGTTTATCCACTTTCCAAATACTTTTGTTATCTTCGCCTGCTGAATTATCAATTATTGATGATCCATTATCTTTTATCAATTCGATTGGTAAAGGAAAAGGAATCTGGGAGAAACAAATTGAATCTAAATTATGTATACTATTTCAGTAAACGATACTTGCAAAATTTTTGGTGTTATATAAAGTATTGATAAGGTTTGCATTAGGTTAACACAAGGAGGTTCATGGGGTAGTTGACTGAATTTGCATTTTGGACATATAGCTCAATCATTTAACAATTAAGGAGATGCCCAATGCTACATGAACCAGCCACACCCGCAGCAAAAGATCCTTCCGGCCCCTACAAGATTAAATTAGGCGTGCGGATGTTCATAGTTTACATGCTCTTTTATGCAATATTTGTTGCAATAAACTTATTATTTCCGAAATCCATGGGGATGATTATTTTTGCAGGTTTGAACCTGGTAACTGTTTATGGGTTTGCCCTCATTATCGTTGCTCTGATCGAGGCCTTAATTTACGATTCATTATGTCGAAAAAAAGAAGCGTTCTATAAAAAGCAAGAAGAATCCACAGGAAAGGTATAACTCATGGCAATCACGATTTTTCTTGTTTTTGTGTTTTTTGTGATCGGTCTTTCCCTGTTCCTGGGCAACAAGACTAAAACATCAAAGGCATATTATGCCGCTGGTGGCAACATCCATTGGGGAGTGAATGGCATTGCCTTCGCCGGTGATTATTTATCTGCCGCATCATTTTTGGGTATTTGCGGCATGATCGCAACGCTTGGTTTTGATGGCTTTTTATATTCTATTGGTTACCTGGCAGGCTGGATCGTGGCTTTGTTTGTGGTGGCAGAACCGCTCAAAAGACTTGGAAAATACACCTTCACTGATGCCGTGGATGCCAATTACAACTCCCGCGGGATCAAGCTTACAGCAGCGATCAGTACCCTGGTTGTCTCGATTTGCTACCTCATCCCTCAAATGGTTGGGGCTGGTGTTTTGGTGCAGCCTTTGTTGGGATTGCCGCATGCCTGGGGAGTGATCATGGTGGGAGCGATTGTTATCACCATCGTTGCCACTGCCGGTATGGCTTCAACAACTTACGTGCAATTCATCAAAGGCACGCTTCTAATCATTTTCTCCACCATCCTGGTTGGTGCTGTCATCATCCGGGGTTTATCCACACAACCAGACCAGGGTGGAACAGTGGAATACTATCGCTACACTGATCTTACCGCTCAAGTCAGCGGTGATCAGTTCATTGTTGATGATCCTAAATATACTGTTTTAGACCAGAAAGAGATCAAAGGCGGCTATAAATTTGTAAAACTGTCTGCTGATGGCATGGAAACATGGTGGTACATATCAGAAACTGAATCAGGTCTCGTGCTTCACGAAACCCAATCAACTGTCATGAAGGCCGATGGTAAGTGGATCAATGGTTCACTCGAATCGGAAACGAATAAGCTTAGGATGGTTGGAAACCTGGAAAGAATTGATGGTGAAGGGAACGTGGAAACTGGGAAGCTTAATGTCTTCAGTTTTCTGGCCAAGTTAAGTGATAAAGATACGGTATTCAGAACCTGGAAAACAGCCAATTTTGTTGACAGCTCAAACCAGAAAGTGACTGTCTACTATCCCAAACTCGTCACCGGCGACCAGTTTATGCGCCCAGGACTCAAATTCAAGGTTGAGGGAACTCCTCTTGAAAAGTTGGATTTCCTTTCGTTAATGCTCGCCCTTTTCCTTGGAACTGCAGCATTGCCGCATATTCTGATTCGTTACTATACGGTGCCAAACCCGGCCAGTGCCCGAAAATCAACCATCATTGCCATTGCAGCCATCGGATTTTTCTACATCCTGACCTTGTTTATGGGTCTTGGTGCGGCAATTAATGGAAGTATTAATCCGGCAGATAGCAACATGTCGGCTCCGCTGTTGGCCAGATCTTTCAGTGAGATCTTGTTCGCGATAATTTCTGCGATTGCTTTTGCCACCGTTCTCGGAACCGTCAGTGGATTGATCGTGGCGGCTTCAGGTGCTGTTGCGCATGATCTTTTCGACCGCTACCTCAAGATAAAAATGACCGATCAGCAAAAAGTGCGCGCCGGAAAAATCACCGCTTTTGTGATCGGTGGAATTGCCATTCTGCTGGGCATTTTGTTTAAGGGTATCAATGTTTCCTTTCTGGTGGGGTTGGCTTTTGCGGTTGCAGCTTCTGCTAATTTGCCAGCCATCATCATGCTCCTGTTTTGGAAGAAAACCACTGCAAAAGGTATTGCCGCTTCGATCGCTGTTGGCATCTTGTCATCTCTGATTCTAATCGCTTTATCACCGGAACTTTACACACTCTATGGGCGGAATCCATTGGATGCACCGATACCACTCAACAATCCGGGAATAATCTCCATACCTTTGAGTTTCATCACGCTGGTGGTTGTTTCACTGCTTACCCAAAAGAAAAAGGAACTTGCATAAATTCATTAAGAGACTGGATATTCCACGGAATATTCAGTCTCTTTTCAATCAAGCGCATTTTTGTTGGGTGAATAACGATTAGTAATTTATCTCAAAAAAGAGTTGTAAACTAAACATATGCCGAAAAACATACTGGTTAACTTGCATTGTCACTCAATGTTCAGCGATGGTGAATTAACGCCTGAAGCTTTGGCTGAATTGTTGGCTGCTCAAAATGTGCGTTATGCCGCGCTAACAGATCATGACACCATTGAAGGCCAGCTTAGATTTCAAGCTGCTTTAAAAAAGGTGGGGGTTGAATTTATTCCGGGAGTTGAACTGACCACTTTTCATGAAGGTCAGGAAGTTCATCTTTTGGGTTACAGTTTCAATATGGATGATCCTGACTTAAACAGTACCATGCTTTCGCTGAGGCAGTCCAAGGCGCTTGATAACGTAAGTATCGCGGGGTCGATGCGCAAAAGAAGCGCAAATCATATTGATTCTGATAAGCTTCACTACCGAACCAACGTTCAGGCAGGGAAGATTGAAACCCGGGATGCAATTAACCTTATTCAACAGGCAGGGGGCTGTGTTTTTTTGGCCCATCCGTTGACGATAGATAAAAACCCCGAAAAATTATCACAGGTAATCAAAAAACTGAAAGCATTAGGGTTGGATGGCATTGAAGCCATTTATGCTGAATACGCACCCGCTGATCAGAAAATGCTGCTGGATTGTGCTGATGCTGAAGAGCTATTGGTGAGTGCAGGCACCGACTTTCATAATAGATTGCATAATCCATCAATTGAAATGGACCGTGATAGATGGGTTAAACTGCGCACAAAGATTTTTGTGCGGCAGGGTTTTTTGGGAGGTGTTAAATCAAATTCACCTCATCAATCCAGACAGCAACCAGCTCCCTTCATTCGGCTTGAGAGGCATCACCATTTTCGAAAACGCGCTTATATATTAAGAATATTTTTACCCACATTCCTGGCAATTGCATTATTTCTCACTGCAATTTGGATATTTGTTATTCCCTCATTTGAGAATACGTTATTGGATCGCAAGCGAGAACTCATTCGCGAATTAACGAATTCAGCCATCAGTATTCTTTCTTCTTATCATAAGGAGGAACTAGAGGGTACACTCACGCGACCTGAGGCTCAAGCTTTAGCCATAGATCGTATTCAGTCTTTAAGGTATGGTGCCGAGGATAAGGATTATTTTTGGATTCAGGATCAGACGCCCACCATGATCATGCATCCTTACCGGTCAGATTTGAATGGTGAAGATTTGCTTGATTTCAAAGATGCACGCGGGGTAAGAATATTTGTTGAGTTTTCCAACTTGGTTCAACGGGAGGGGGAAGGCTATATAGATTATGTTTGGCAGTGGAAAGATGATCCTGACCGACTGGAGCCAAAAGAATCTTTTGTAAAACTCTTTGAACCCTGGGGATGGATCATCGGCACTGGTATCTATATTGATGATGTAAACCAGGAAATTGCCAAAATTGAAAAAGATATCACCACAACTTCTATCATTGTTTCTGTCATTGTTATCTTATTGTTACTTTATGTCCTACAACAATCATTAAAGATTGAAAAAGGTCGGCAAGAGGTGTTGGACGAATTAAAAGAAGCAACGGAGCGTTACCACACGGTGATCGAAACCATGACCGAAGGAACCTTGTTGGTGATCGATAACCGATGCCGTTATGCGAATTCAACTTTCATTAATATGATCGGTTATTCTGACTCTCAACTTCCATTTTTGGATTTAGAAGATATTTTGCCCAGGTCACCAGAGAATCAAGATATTTGGGAAAATGTCGCTCAAATAGATGTAAAAAAGAACACACTTGATAAAGCGGTGGATGGAATATTAAGGAATAAAGAAGGGCAATTCGTGGATTGCATCTTGATGCTTAATCCCATCCAATACGCAAATCAAGAAGGTTTCATCCTTCTTGCCAGAGACATTGCCCACCAATCCAATTTTGTAACGAGCGATGGGTTATCAAAAGCCGTAAAGATCATTGATGTGGGAGTGTTCAGGGCGAGGGCTATCAGGCGGGGTGTCTTTTTAGAGATTAACCCTGCGGGTTATTTGCTGTTGCCTGATGAATGCAAAGCGGAAGGCGCGCAGCCTGCCTTGGCTGACCTTTTTTATGATGCGGCGGATTTTGAACGTTTCATTAATGACCTTAATAAAAAAGGCGAAATTAAAGAACTGTTATTAAAGCTAAACACAGGCAATGTAGAAAGCTTGACCGTCTCTCTCTCTGCTACTCTTGAATTGAATGAAGCGGGTCAGCCTTATTTGATTACCGGGTTGCTTAAAGATGTGACACACACACAGAAACTGCTGACTGATCGAGAAGCACAAATCAATAAGCTGCAGGCATCCCTTCTGTTTTTCCATGAACCTTTATCAAAACTTGAAAGAACGTTGGTCACCTGCGAAACTAATGCCACCATTCAACAAGTTTCCAGACGGATGAGTGACAAAAACGTGTCAGCGGCCTTAATCACATCTGATAATGGTGATGCTTTGGGCATCATTACTGACCATGATCTGCGTGATCGGGTAATTGCCCAAAAAATGGATTCTAATAGACCTGCTTTTTCAGTCATGACGTCGCCTATTGTCAGGATCAACGAGAACGCCATGATCTATGAAGCGATCATTAAGATGGAAGAAAACGGGGTGCGCCATCTGGCGGTTGAGAATAACAGCGGTCAGATTGTAAATCTTGTAGATTCCAAGATGCTCGCTCAATTTCCACGCTACGGGGCTTACCTTCTGACACAGGAAATCACGAAAACCACAACCATTGATGAATTGGTCAGCACCAACCAGAGAAAAAACAAAGTAATGAAAGTGCTCATCGAAAGCAGTCACAACGTCAGGCATGCAACCAGCATGCTTTCATCCATTTATGATGCTTCTACCGAGCGCGTCATGAGTTTTGCCCTGCAGGAATTCGGTCCACCCCCCGCACCTTTTGCATTTATCGGCATGGGCAGCCAGGGCAGGCAGGAACCTACTTTAGTGACCGATCAAGATAACGGGATCATCTATTTAGCCAATACTGAGAATCAACAATACTTTTTAACCTTGGGTGAAAGAATTTCTCAAGGGTTAAACGCGATTGGTGCCAGTTATTGTGATGGCAAGGTAATGGCCAGCAACCCAGTCTGGTGCAAACCGCTCGAAGCCTGGAAAAAAGATTTTAACCATCGGATTAATAATCCTGAATCACAAGAATTGCTTGATCTATCAATATTTTTCGATTTCAGATGGGTTTATGGAGATTCGCAGCTGGTTCAAGAACTGCGAACCCATGTGAATCTTTCGCTGCAAGATCGCAATGATTTCTTCCATTTATTTGCCAAGCAAGCCCAGAAATTCAAAGCGCCAGCTCGCGGAATCGGGACGAGTCTCCTTGGCTTGGGGTCGGGTGAATCGGGTGAACGCGAAATTAACTTGAAAGACTTGGTCATGCCGATCGTAAATTTTGCCCGCCTTTATGCATTAAAGAATAATATCCAACAAACCAACACGCTTGAACGGTTGAACATTCTTGCAGATCGTGGAATTATCTCAACAAATACATGTGAGGAATTGTCAACTACTTATGAGGATATCATGCTCATGAGGATAAAAAATCAGATCTCACAAATAGAAACAGGACAGCAACCTGATAATATAATCCAGCTTGGCAAAATGGCTGAACTTCATCAAACCCGGCTGCGTGAAACTCTGGCTCTCATTTCTATTCTTCAGAAGAGAATTTCTTTTGACTTTTTAGGAGGAGTTCAATAATGGAAGGATTAATTTAGAAATTTCCACAGATTTTTTCTACATTAACTTGTCTGCACAACCCGTTCTTGACGCATCCCTTCGGCTGTTCTATAATTCATTTTTCACCATTTCGCATTAAAGGTAAGCAATGCCCATCATTACCCTGTTAACTGATTTTGGTTTGCGCGATACCTTCATCGGTGTGATGAAGGGTGTCATCTGGTCAATTGCCCCCAACACTCAAATAGCAGATCTGACTCACGAGATCCCTCCGCAGCTTGTGGTGGATGGCGCCCTGGCTATTGCCGGTGCCGCGCCATACTTTCCGGCCGGCACGATCCATGTTTGCGTGGTGGATCCCGGTGTCGGCACCGCACGACGCCCCATGCTGGCGGCCATAGGGGACCAATACTTCATCGGCCCAGATAACGGCCTTTTCAGTCTGCTAATTAAAAAAGCCGAAGACCTGACCACCCCCCCGATTTATATTGCCCTCAACAAGACCCATTACTGGCTGCCACAAGTTTCCAATAGCTTCCACGGACGCGATATTTTCGCCCCAGTGGCTGCCCACCTGGCCAGCGGGGTTAGACTTGAAGAGCTGGGTGACCCTTTTGAAAAACCAATGCTGATCAACATCCCCGTGCCGCAAAGAACCACAACCGGCTGGCTCGGTCAGGTGATGCAGGTGGATCATTTCGGCAACCTGGTCACCAATTTCACCCGCGAACAACTCAACCCCGCTTTGGGGGTTAATATTTCTGTGAAGAATACTACATTAAATGAGGTGGTGGCCACCTTTGGCAGCAAACCTGCCGGTGAACTGATCGCCATGTTCGATTCAAGCGGTCACCTGGCCATATCGGTGGTCAACGGCAGCGCCGCGGACCGCCTTGGCGCAGCAGCTGACGAGCCGGTAACCATCACTTTTACATCGGAGCAAGCTTCATGAGCGGCGAAAAACCACTGGTCATCGAAAACCTCAACTTCCGCTATCACAGTCGTGAGACGCTGGCGATTAAGAATATTTCGCTCAGCGTGGATGCCGGTCAGGTGCTTCTGATTGCAGGCGCTAGCGGATGCGGCAAGACCACCCTGGCCCGCTGTATCAATGGCCTCGTTCCACGCAGCTATAAAGGTGAGCTGACGGGGCAGATTCTCTTAAATGGCAAGGAAGTCTCAAAACTCAGCCTGGCACAGGTTTCACAAATTGTTGGCACCGTGCTGCAGGACCCCGAACGCCAAATATTGGGAACCAAGGTGGCCAATGAGGTTGCCTTTGGGCTTGAAAATCTCAGCCTGCCGCGTGAAGAGATCATTGAGCGGGTGGCTGAAGCGCTGGAACACCTAAAAATACCTCAACTCATCAACCGCGAAACCTTTCATCTCTCGGGCGGCGAAAAACAGAAGGTAGCCCTGGCTGGCGTGTTGGCCATGCACCCTTCCATCTTGCTGCTTGATGAACCACTCGCTTCGCTTGATCCGGCCTCCGCACAGGATGCGTTGGATATTATCCGCACGCTGGCAGACGAGGGCATGACCGTGCTGATGGTTGAGCACCGTGTCGAAGACGTGCTTAGAATCCACCCTGAAAACGCCATCTTTATGATGGATGGAGAGATCAAGTATTACGGTCCCACCAGTGGATTTGACAAGACGGTCAATTATCACGAAGTCAAGCTGCCGGCTGAGATGATCATGGAACGTGCAAAAGAGGATCCCGCGCCGGAACGTCTGACCACCCTTCGCAAAGAATCCGTGGTTGGCAGGGGCAAGACCATCGGTGAGCCTTTGGTGAAGTTTGAAGACATCTCTTTCTGGTACGCAGAAGAACATCCTGTGCTGCATGATGTGAATTTCACCATCAACCGCGGCGACGTGATCGCCGTCCTCGGCCCTAACGGGGCAGGCAAGACCACACTAGTAAAACACGCCATCGGTCTGCTCAAGCCTAAATCAGGACGCATGACCATTGACGGTAAAGACAGCAGCCAGACCAGCGTGGCACAGATCGCCCAGACGCTGGGATACGTTTTTCAAAGTCCCAGCCACATGCTCTTTGCACCCACTGTTGAAGAGGAACTGGCTTTTGGACCGACCAACCTTAAACATCCTGAAGCCAAAATTAAAGAGGAAGTGGCCAACGCGCTTGAGATCGTCAACTTGAGCGGACACGAAAAATATCCGCCCCTGGCACTCTCGTTTGGACAGCAAAAACGCGTCAGTATCGCTGCCATATTGGCGATGGAGTCGAAGATTCTGGTGATGGATGAACCCACCGCCGGTCAGGATTACAAGAATTACCTGAGCTTTATGGATTCCATTCTGCAAATGCCCGGGTTTGACGCCATCCTTTTTATCACCCACGATATTGATATGGCTGTGATCTACGCCAACCGGGTGATCATGGTTAATAACGGCACCCTGGTCTGCGACGCCACTCCCACCGAAGCCCTTAAAGATTTTGATTTTCTCCGCAAGAACCGGCTGGTGCCTACGTCGCTGCTCAAGACCAATCTGGATCTATTACAAAAAACCGGTCGGTTTTACAGCGCCGAAGAATTGGCGCATGTGGTACATTAAGAGTTGGCAACACACCTTTATTCGGGTTTAATTTTGAATCAAACCGTCATATTTATATAAGGAGGATAGAATGCAAAAGTGGTTAAAAGTTGTACTATCGTTGCTGGCCGTATTGGCCTTCTTCTTGGGTGTCTGGCTGATCGGACGTATGATCAACCCCAACCTCAACCTGGATGAGACCGCACTGCTGCGCTTTGTGTTTGTCGGAATTGGTCTGCTGCTCGTGCTGGTGGTCTACCTGCTGACCAGCAAGAATAAGATGTGGGAAGTTGGCACCCGCCAGGTCGTTTATATGGCCATCGGCGCCGCCCTCTTTGCCGTTTTCTCCTACCTGTTTAACGGAACCGTTTTCGTGGTGCCCTCCGTCAGCCAGGTTGCCCTGCGCCCCGCCATCGCCATCCCCATGTTCTTCGGTTATGCCTTCGGACCTGTGGTCGGCTTCTTCACCGGTGCAGTCGGCAATATGTTCGGCGATGCCCTCACCGGTTTCGGCCTTTCTCCGCAGTGGAGTGTTGGCAACGGTCTCGTGGGTCTCATCAGCGGTATGGTTTGGCTGTTTGCTGACAAGAAGAAAAGCATCAATGTTGTGCTGCTGATCAGCGCCGTTTTGGCTGCTGCAGTCACAGTCTACTATTTCTTGAACCCCACCACTTCCAATGCCATGTTTTATGATGTAGATAATGGCATCTTCGGCGATGCTCAAATTTCAATGTTCGCCGGCGTTTCAGTGCTGATCGGTCTCGCGATCGTCTTGATCGTGCGCTTTGTGTTTGGCAAAAACATTGATGTGGCGGCCGCCGTTACCTTCTCCATGCTTGGCAACCTGCTGGGCATTGGCTTTGCCGCTGTTTCAGATATCTGGATCAACGGCTATCCCCCTGCGGTCGCACTGGTGGGTGAGTTCCTGCCCTCCGCCGGCCCGAACCTGATCTTCGCCGCCGTGCTGGTTCCCATCCTCGTGGCTGCCTACGCCGCAGTTCAGAAACAAACCGGACGCTAGATCTAATACAAATTAAGGAAGGTCTGAAGGATGAGAGTCTTTCAGACCTTCCGAAGTGAGAAAAAATGCTGGTTGCCTGGCGCTATGTACAACGTAATTCCTTGCTTCAGAGCTTTGATCCGCGAGCCTGGGTAATTTTCTTTAGCTGTTTCCTGGCTGGAACGGTGATCTTTTGGGATTTTCGCTTTTTGCTCTTTTTCTTTTCCATCGCGCTGCTTTTCGTGTTTACTTCCCGCATTCCGTGGAAGGATATGTCGCGCGCCTGGATCTTCATCATCGGTTTTATTCTATTTTTTTCAGTTCTGACCTTTCTCACCGGCCGCGGCGGCGTGGAACTATACCAGGGTGAACATACCCTCACCAAGCTTGTGGCTGATTTTAAAATCTTTGGCTGGACGCCAACCCTTAACATCACCGCCGAAAAAACCATGTACGCCATCAGCATGCTGATCCGCGTGTTCAGCATTGCCAGCATGACCATCCTGATCCCTTATTCTTTCAACCCGGCCCATTACGGCATCATCTTCCGCGGACTCGGATTGCCAGATAAGGTAGCTTACGGTATGGACCTGACCATGCGCTTTATCCCCACCTTTGGCCGTGACTTCAGCCTGACCATGGATGCCCAAAAAGCGCGTGGCTATGAGATCGAAAAACTAAGCGGCGGCTTGTTCGCACAGGTGAAAAAACTGGCTCCGTTGATCGTGCCGGTGACCATCCATGCCATCGCGGGCAGCGAAGACATCATCGACGCCATGGACCTGCGTGCCTTTGGCGTCGGTCCGCGCACCTGGCTTGAAAAGCTAAACTATCGCAAACGCGATTATGTACTGATCGCCATTGGTGTGGTGATCTTGCTGGCCTCAATGGCGCTCTCGCTGCTGGGGTATGGCAAGTTCTGGGTGCCTGCATTTTTGATCGGGTAAATTCTTTTTAAACCACGAACCACACAAAATACACGAAAAATCTATATAAAAAGTAAAACTTTATCAATTAGGGTGTAACTTACTTGTAAGGGCAAGCCGCGGCTCGCCCTTATTTTTTTTATACTTTGAAAGACTTTGACAAATAAGTTATGTCACTCAAATGAAACAATGCTGTAATCGTCCAAATAGAGATTCCCGATGCCCACCTGGAAACACGAGATCCACGATCCTGTTGACCACGCATCATTCTTTTCAAGGAGCTGGACCACAAATGTGTTTGGATCCTCAAGATCCCAGGTCAGAAAGGTAAAATTTCCATTTTTTGTTCCCCCCAGAAACAAACCATACCATTTGTCTGGTTTCAATTTTAAATTGCCCATCATTACTTGATTTGATAATGAATTATCAGTCCCCTCCCAGATATTTGTGATCATTTGATCGGTTTGATAGATTGATCCACCAAAACGTTTGTACTCAGGGGTATCCCATTTATTCTGTTGAATGAAAAACTCCATTAAATATTCAGAGCCTGATAATCTTATTTTTGTCAGTATCCCTTGATCAAGTTGAAATTCTGGTGAACAAAAATATCCTTTCATACCTTGTAACCCTGGGATCTCCAGAATATTCTCGTCTTGATCATTGACGATGTTTACGTTTTCAGAGTAATACCATTCGTTATCCGTCATATTATTAAAATGTTCAGCGATCTCGATTTGGGGTGTTCCTGTGTATTGAGTAAAAATGGATGGAAGGAGCAATGGATCAATCTCAGGCGAAGGTAAAGTGTCATTCGATAGTGGAGCAGCAGTCTCGATCACTGTCGTTGATTCTTCCGTGTTTTGCGAGAGGTACTCAGGTGGAATCTCATTAATAGGTGTACTTCGGCGTATTGATCCAATGACGAAAAATAGAATCAACACGAATAGGATTCCAAGACCTATCCACAGGCCGATGAGAGGCTTCTTCTTTTTTGGGGGAAGGGTTGCAATGATTTCATTTGGTTTGATGGTTGTTCCACTTATTAATTGATGCCCGCAATACCCGCAATAAACTGCTGATTCAGTGACTTCATTGCCACAACTTGAGCATTTCATTAGTTACTCCTAACGGTAAGGCTAAGGAATCAAACAGGAGGG
This sequence comes from uncultured Anaerolinea sp., assembly GCA_964597505.1. Taxonomy (GTDB): domain Bacteria; phylum Chloroflexota; class Anaerolineae; order Anaerolineales; family Anaerolineaceae; genus UBA6107. Next base: position 125,818 of record CAZQXI010000008.1, read on the forward strand.
TCCTGGATCAGGTTCTCCACTCATTGGAGGTTCATAAATGATCGATCCGCCTGCACAAGGACACCAAGAGTAGATATCCGGATTCAAACACTGGCACTGCAGCAACGTGTCTGAATAGTTGCAGACCACCACATTGCTTGGATTATCATTCGAAGGAGGAGGTTCAACTATGGGTTCTTCGGTTTGGATTATTGGAACTATGAGATTGCTGGCAAATAACTCGCAATCATCCAGAGTCAAAAGTAGATCAAGAGAGAACCCCTGAAAATCACTAAGAGATGTGAAGCTGCAGAATAGCCGTTCAGAATAACCTTCCACATGACAAACTGAAACAGCACCATCGCCGGCCTGAGCCTGATAGTTCCACGGACCGTTTTCACCAGGCACATCTACTTTCAAGCCCGGCACGCCGCCTGGGAATTTAAAATAAAGCAGATAATTGCCGTTCGGCTGCCATCCAAGGGTAACCAGGTCGATGGATTTCTTCCTTAAAGTGCTGCACAGGTCGGTTGATTTCTCTTCAGTAGGTGATCCAATAACGTGCACCGTCGCAATTGCGTTGACGGTTTGACCATCAACATTCACAGCAGTTACTTTAACCACATATTCACCGGGCTCTGGGCGCCAATCAGTTGATGTCATCACTATCGGGTAGTTGACGTCAGTTGAGATGGTGGTGAGCAGGTTTCCGTTGATCGAATACTGGATTTCCTTGATACCAGCACCATTGGCATCGCGGGCGTTGGACACAATGGGAATGGTCTCACCCTCTGAATAAGTGCTGCCATTCAGGGGTTGGTCAAGCCACACCTTCATGACCGGTTCACCAGCAAACCCTGAACAGGAGGTGAAAAGGAATGATAAACAAACGATAAATGGTAAAGCAACCTTGACCGGAATATATGTCGTTTTCATAATTTACTCCAGACTTAATCACACCATGGGAAGATATCCCAGATACTGCATGTGCCTTTGCCAACACCCTTCCCGATCCAGACAACTCCATCTTTAATTTCGATGGCTCCCAATTCAATCAGTTCACCTGTTTCATTAATACCATAGGCAATTCCGTCATATACTGCTGCAACGCCCTGCGGCAGCGCGCCTATTGAACAAACAAACGGTTCGTTTGCGTTATCCCGCCAGCAATCCAGAAAATCTATGTCCCCTTTATAAAAGAAACCTCCGGCGATATTTACCCCTTCATAATAAGTTGCCGCTCTTGAAACACAGGCCGCGTACATGCCGCCTGAATATTCACGATCACATATTTCCACCATATCATCATAAAATTCATTATCACAGGTGACTTTGCTTTTTCCTGACCAATCTGAGACATAACAGATATCATGTTTATCGCACGCGGAGTGGAAAATCCCGTCATAAACTGCCTCACCTGTCCAGTTGGATCCACCACATCCGTTTGGTATGGGTTCTGGTATGCCTTTCAGTAGGCCCGGAGGACTGTTTGGATCTATGACCGGCGGCGGGGGCGGAGTTGGAGGTGGACATGTTTCTGCGTTGGTGCTGCCAATGTAAACCCAATCCGAGACTTCTTTTTTGCCGACTGCCCTTATTTCCCATTTTTTGACGCTGCCGCAGGGAACAACCTGCTTAAGTTCATCGGGATTGACAAAGTAACTTCTCGCTTCAGGGTAAGGCAGAGAACTGGTTTTTTCACTGGCTGTGTTTCCGCTTGGAGCAATGATGCGATAGCGGATTTCAAAGCCAGTGAGATCTTTTTCTGAGTAGCCCTTATACGAATCTCCTTTTACGGGCCATTCCCACATCAAGAAATTTCGCATATTCCACATCAAACTTATTTTGCATGCTTCACTTAATGCATCCCTGAGCTGCCCAAGTTGACTTGCTGTATGGGCACAGTCTGATGCATATAAAGCTGAACGAAGATTATAGGGCGGAGGAAGTGTTGCAGGTCGATCAAACATGCGTATACTATTGTTGCTGTCGGAAGATTGTGATCCTCCAACGAAATGGGTTTCAAGTGAAATGCTGCCTGTCAGAACTTCATTACTGATCTTGATTGAACCGCTTTGAAGCTCCTTGGGAGTGATCATCTTTTCAAAACTGCCGAAGTGTCTCAGGTTTTTTCCTTCCCACCCCCAAAGAAATACATTTAGTTGTAATTGTCGGTTGACAGGCCAATCGTAACCGGGAACTGTTGCGCTGAAACTTCCGTTCTTACTTTCCAAAAACGTCCCGGGCTGCTCTGGTACTCTTTGAAAACGATTGTCATATCCACCCAGAAGAACATAGGCATAAACTGAGTTTGTACCATTACTTGGCGGCGTGAAATTGATCAGCGCGTAAGAGATGGTTTCATCTGCACTCTTTGGTAAATTGCCCTGGTTATTTATATCTGGGATGAAGATCGAAGTGGAACCCATGCCGCCTGAACCGCCGTCTTGATCAACCGGAATAATGATTACTTGCCAATTCCCCGGATTGTTGACAGGCAAACGATAACTGGAAACATTGCCATCCACCGTTTCAATATGAATCAAATCTGATGAATCAGGCGGTTTGACATGGATCTCATATTCCACAGCATTTTCAACAGGCTCCCACGAGATATCAACATTTTTATTATTGGAGTCCGCTGAACCGGATACGGATGCCGGAGCCGGGAGAGTGCCATCTGAGGGGTCGATCTTGAGTGGGTCAGAATTAGCGATGGCCTCCTGCGATTCGGAAGTAATGATGATGGGGATGACCTGTGATTGTGAAGAGACGCCGTCAGAATTGATGGTGTTGATGATCACCTCATGTTCACCGATCGGTAACCTTTCAAGCGGGGGGGAATATTTAACGGTTGTGTTTCCAGTTCCCTCAATGTTCTCAGCAGCCACCAGAATGCCGTCGGAGTATACTTCGATGCGGTCAATGCCGGCATCGTCATAAGTGGAGATCGAAAAATCTCCGGGTTTGTAAGAAGCTGAGGTTGAAAAATCTTCATATCCACTGGTCATCACCAGCGGGCCGGTATCGCTGTCAAATAACGGTATGGGTTGTTTTTTGTTGTTCAGCAGGCCAACAATTAGTAAGACCAAGAAGATGGCGGCAAGACCAATTCCCCATTTCTTCAAAGATCGATGATCCTTTTTGGCTGGGGTGGGTGCAGGTTCTTTTTGCGGACTTGCTTTTTGCAGCTTATTGATTACAGCACCGCATTGTTCACAAAATTGTATCCCTGGGCGGTTGGTGAATCCACACTCGCTGCAAAGAATGCCTTTTACCTCACTGCTCTTGGGGAGCAGAGAATTTCCGCAATTTCCGCAGTATTTGACCCCGGCATCGTTCTCGACTCCGCAAGATGAGCATACCTGTCTCGTGATTATCGGTTTTGGCTTCTCCAGTTTTACGCCGCAACTGTCGCAAAAATTCACCCCGGTTCTTGTCTCGTTGCCGCAGGAGGGGCAAAACATTTTTGATTCCACCGGTTTAGGAGGATCAAGGTTTACCCCGCAGTTCTCGCAAAACCGGGCGCCGATTTTGTTAATCTGGCCGCAATTCAAACAGTGGACGGGCTGACCTGTATTGGGTTGTGATGGAATTTCGGTGGGGAGAGGGGTACCGCAGAGTTCACAAAACTTACTTCCAAGTCTGTTCTCATTCCGACACGAAGGACATAACATATTTCCTCCATTAGAGGATCTCAACCAATGTAAAGAGAATCACTTATGGTTAATAAGGACTTAAAAAACCACTAAAAGCTCAAAGACTTTTTGGTTTTGAGAACAGTATTTTTATTTTTGATGAGATTATGAAGATATTTTAATTTTACCATCCATGTCAAGTCCACTGGTCAAATCTGTGACATTTTTGCGGCTAGGCTTTGGCAAGTTCTGGGTGCCTGAGTTCTTAATTCGTTAACCACGACTAAGATAAAAAAGTTGAATCTATTTTCCTTGTTAGGGCTACATCCTAACAAGGTTTGATTTCCAAATACTTGTTTTTGAGCATACCTCCGCCAGCTTTCTGCGGAGATAGTAAAAGTAAAACCACGTTTTATTTACTGGTTTCTACGAGAGCTTAAGCCTTGCTTTTACGCTGGCAAGCAATGTGTTAGGATCAAACGGCTTGGGGATATAATCGTTTGCACCCATGTTGATTCCATCTTTGATGTCGTCATTAGAACCTCTCGCGGTAAGCAGGATGATGGGAATATTGGCAGTCTGTGGATTGCTGCGTAACGCGTACAGTAAGGTAAATCCATCCATTTCGGGCATCATTACGTCTGAGATGATCAAGCCGGGTGGATTATTAACCACTTTCTCCAGCGCTTCAACGCCATTGGAAGCGAAAGTGGTAACAAATCCAGCGCGCGCCATTAAAATGGCAACTGTTTTTTGGATAACGGGATCGTCTTCGACAATCAAAATTGTTACTGAGCTTGATGTTATGTTTTCTGCCATGACCTGCCTCAAAAAAATGATCTACCTATCAAATATTTTACTAATCTGTCCTTTCTCATTATATAGCCAAAATTAATTTACCAAAAGTTGTGTATGATTAACGTATATTGAAGGAAATAGTGTATGCCCTTATACAAACTCAGCCCGTCACAACTCACCTTCGCCTGGGACGAATGTCCGCGCTGCTTCTATTTGGATGTGGTGCTCGGCATCAAGCGCCCGGCCACGGCCTTTCCCAAGGTGTTCAGCCGCATCGACAGCCTGATGAAGCATCTCTTTGCCGACAAGCCAACCTCCGCGCTGTCGCCTGACTTGCCGCCCGGCAGGGTGGGGGCACAGGGCAAGTGGATCAATTCCGCCCCGATCTCCTTTGATGGACTTGACGCCTCCTGTTATCTCAAAGGCGCCTTCGATTCCGTGCTTGAATTTGACGATGGCACATTTGCGGTGATCGATTTTAAAACGTCCTCGCCCAGCCCTGCGCACGTGGCTTTCTACGGACGACAGTTGAGCGCATACGCTTACGCACTGGAGCATCCCAGCGAGAAAGGGCTGCGCATCAGCCCCATCACCAAAATGGGCTTGCTTTACCTCGACCCGGTGGATATTGAACATGGCGCAGACCACAAGCGCATCACTTACGGCGGCGAGGTCACCTGGCAGGAGATTCAAAAAGACGAAGCTGGTTTTCTAGCCTTCATGCGCGGAGTTTTGACACTGTTATCGCAACCGGAACCACCCCCAGCGCCAGAGACTTGCGGTTTTTGTGCTTATCGTGCAGAATCTCGTCAACACGGATTGTAATTAATGGGTATAATGCTAATTAGCATGTGCTAATTAGCATGTGCTAAAAATTATAAAGGAAGTTTATTATGGTTGCATTCTTTCAACAGTTTTCTCCTGTTTTACAGGCTTTGTTTGCCACTCTTTTTACTTGGGCAGTGACTGCCCTGGGAGCGGCTTTTGTGTTTATCGGTAAAACCGTCACTCGCAAATTATTGGTCGCCATGTTAGGTTTTGCTGCCGGTGTGATGATCGCCGCCAGCTTTTTCTCGTTGCTGCTTCCGGCTATTGATATGGCTGAGAGTTCAGGGGTGCCCGGTTGGCTGCCTGCGGTGGTCGGGTTTTTAGTCGGCGGCGCTTTTTTATGGTTGGTTGATAAATTGTTACCTCACCTGCACCAGGGTTTGGCCACCGCCCAGGCGGAAGGGATCAAGACCCATTGGCAGCGTTCAGTGTTATTGGTCCTCGCGATTACACTGCATAACATCCCTGAGGGGTTGGCAGTGGGTGTTGCTTTTGGCGCCGTGGCAGCCGGGGTGCCATCCGCTTCATTAACCAGCGCCATCGCTCTAGCCCTGGGAATCGGGCTTCAAAACTTCCCTGAAGGGATGGCGGTTTCAATGCCGTTGCGAGGTGAAGGATTATCCAAAGGCAAAGCCTTCTTCATGGGACAGCTTTCTGGCATTGTGGAACCCATTGCGGGTGTTTTAGGCGCCCTGGCCGTTCTTGCCATGCGCCCGATTCTGCCTTATGCCTTGAGTTTTGCAGCTGGCGCCATGATCTATGTGGTGGTTGAAGAACTCATCCCGGAGGCGCAACGCGGCGAAAGCACTGATATTGCCACCATTGGCGTTATGTTGGGTTTTGCCTTGATGACCTTTCTGGATGTGGCATTGGGGTAATACGCCAATAAAGTGGATTTATAATAATTTGTGGGATGATCCAAAAAGAGATTCCCACAATTATTTTTAACCGAGGAAGCTGCCGATGAATGAAAATGATGGTTTGTTTTTCAAGTCTTTCCATGAAGAAAGTAAAACCACGCTGTTGTTCCTGCACGGCGGCGGCGGCGCGGGCTGGATGTGGCAGCCAGTCGTGGATCGGCTGCCCGAATTCCACTGCCTGGTGGCGGACCTGCCCGAACACGGCGGAAGCAAACAGGTCAAACCGTTTTCAATGAGTTTTGCGGCTGAAAAAGCGGCCGAGTTGATCCGCGAGCAGGCGCACGGCGGCAGGGCGGTAGTGGTCGGCTTGTCTGAGGGCGCCCAGGTGGCAGTACAGATGCTGGCGACCTGCCCGGAAGTGATGGAAAAGGCTTTGATCTCTTCGGCGCTGCTCTTACCCATGCCTGGTGCTGGCATGTATTCTTCGCGCGGATTGATCTCAGCGCTTTTCAAAATGTCGGTGCCGCCTTTCCGCAACAGCGATTGGTGGATCAAACTGAACATGAAACATGCCGCCGGCATCCCCGACGCGTTCTATCCGCAGTTCAAAGCGGATTTCCAGGCCATGACTGAAAGCCAGTTTGTCAATTTGATGGTTGCCAACCAGACCTTCCGCATGCCTGAAGGGATTGAGAACGCCAGGGTACCTGCGTTGATCCTCTGCGGCAGCCACGAATATAAGGCAATGAAAGACAGCGCCAATAAGCTCGCTTCATTATTAAGCGGCAGCCTGGTTTACCAGATCAACCTGGGGCAGGGTTCCAGTCTGGCCAGCGAACACAACTGGGCGATGACCGCGCCGCAGGCTTTTGCAGACACCATCCGCAATTGGCTAAGCGGGCAGCCATTACCAGATGTGCTTTCACGTTTGGTATAATTCGCTATCATTTTCAACCAGGAGACCTCATGAAAGACGAAATCATTCAAAAAACCGGCGCTTATATCGCCTCAACCATTCTCAAACAACCCAACCGTGTGATCAAAACAGACCAGCCTCTCATCTCGGGCGGATTGATTGACTCTTTCAGCCTGGTGGATCTGGCGCTCTTCGTGGAAGATACCTTTAATGTCCATTTGGATGATTCCGAATTGAACAAGGATGTATTCGATACACTCGATCAACTGGCCGACCTGGTCGCTTCTCGCGCGTAACTAAATGACCACTTTTACAAAACTGCTACTCACTTCTTATCAAGAGTGCCCTGATAAGGTCTCGCTGACCATGCTGTTGGCCGGTCACGAAGACCAACAAGTAACTTACCGCCAATTGGTGGAGGGTGCCGCAGTTTGGGCTAACACCTATGAGCAGAAAGGCATTCAACCCGGAGAAGTGGTAGTACTCATTCTTCAACACGGACTGGAATTGGTCTATGCTTACTGGGGTGCCATTCTGCACGGCGCCATCCCCTCCATCATGCCATTCCTGACCGAAAAACTGCAGCCAGACCGCTACCGTGCGGATCTTTCGGCATTGGTGGGCATCACCCGGCCGGAGTGCATTGTCACTTACCGCGAGTTTGAAGTTGAAGTGCACGCCGCCTTGCCAGAGAATTCATCCGTACGCAGGTTGATCGTCTCAGATGAACTCGTCCAGCCCGCAAGCCTGGAGGTTCAATCCTTCAAAGGACTGCAGCGAACCGAAACGGATATTGTTTTATTGCAGCATTCATCGGGTACGACTGGTCTGCAAAAGGGCGTAGCCCTGGCGCACGGCGCGGTGATAAACCAGCTTGAAAGCTACTCTCAGGCTTTGCATATAAATGAAGAAGACGTGATCGTAAGCTGGCTGCCTCTTTATCATGACATGGGCCTGATCGCCGGCTTCCTGATGCCCATCCTCAAGCGAATTCCACTGGTGCTGCTTTCACCATTCGAATGGGTGCGGTCCCCGGCGAAATTGATGCAGGCGGTCAGTAAATACAAAGGCACATTGTCATGGCTGCCCAATTTTGCCTATAATTTCTGCGCCTTGAAAACCCGCGACCGCGACCTTGTGGGGATCGATCTTTCCTCCTGGCGGGCGATTTCCAACTGTTCAGAACCGATGCGCTATGAAAGCCACCGGGTATTTCTTGAACGCTTCAAACCTTATGGACTGAAAGAGTCCGCTTTGTGCACTTGTTACGCCATGGCCGAAAATGTCTTTGCCGTCACCCAGGGAGGCATTGATGATGAAGTGCTCATTGATGAAATCGATCGTGATGCCATGCAGAGTCGCAAGTTGGCCGAGCCATCCAGCGTGGATGCTCCTTCCATTAAAATGATGTCGACGGGCAGACCCATTCGAAATGTCAAGGTCAAAGTGGTGGATGACCACGGCCGCGAGTTACCCGACCGTCACATTGGCGAGTTGACCTTGCAGTCTGATAGCATGTTGACCGAGTATTATCACCGCGAGGATGCCACCGAAAAAGCACTCAAAGGCGGCTGGTATTTCACCGGTGATTACGGTTACAAGGTGGGGGAAGAAGTGTTCGTCGCCGGCCGCAAGAAAGAAATGATCATCGTGGCGGGCAAGAATGTCTATCCAATGGACCTGGAAGAATTGGCCATGGAAGTACCGGGAGTGCATGCTGGCAGGGTGGTGGCCTTTGGCGTCTATAATGAAACCGCAGGGACTGAAGATGTGGTGCTCGTGGCCGAAGTGGATACCGAAGACCAGAATGAACGTGATGCAATTGGCGATGCCATCCGGCAAACTGTGACCCGTGGATCCGCGGTGGCGCTGCGCCATGTCTATCTGGTTGGGGCTAAATGGTTGATCAAGACCAGCAGTGGCAAGAACGCGCGGACTGCTAATAAAGAAAAATACTTGAAAGAGACCTCTGTCTCCTAGTCTTACCTTTCGATATTGTCCACATTCTAATATTAGCTCGACATAATCTTCACAACTTCTTCACAACCTCCTGATAAATTAGAGATTAGAAGTAGAACGTGTTGGTAAGTTGCCAAAAGGAACATGGGCAGACTAGTTTATCGGTGAATCGGAGGTTTCAAAATGAATAAAGTATTAAAGTGGATTCTCATAGGTTTGGGAATTGCCCTGGTGGCATCCTTCATCGCTTTGGTTGCATTTCGAGGTTTTGCCTTAAGACCATCCTTCATGATGGGCGGTTGGGACCTTGGCTTTTTTCATCCCATGGGCGGCATGATGTTTGGCATGGGCTTTTACCTGTTATTCAGAGTCTTGTTGGGTGGTACAGTCTTGGGGTTGGCTGTATTTGGTTTGATTTCGCTCTTTAAAAATCAACAGAATATACATGAGAATCCGGCAAGCCCTGCCGCTTCTGAAGGTCAAACCGCTCCAGTCAATATCGACCCACAAAGAACTTGCATCAAGTGTTCACAAGTGCTGCAATCCGATTGGAAGAACTGCCCGTATTGCGGCAAAAAACAGTAGTATCTATATAAGAATAGGAGTACAATCTTCCTGTTGCGGGAATACCCTTTACTCCTATTCTTTTATTTATCCTGCTAATCCCGTGGTAAGCAATATATCCTTGGATCTATCGAATCTAAACTTGCTATTAATAAGGAAGAATCATTGAAAAAGCTTATAGCAGTTATCTTGGGATTATTGTTGTGTCTAGTCCTTCTTTTTGTCATTAAGAACCAGGTATCAAACAATAAAATGTCTGAAAAACAGACAGAAAACAATGACTTGGAAAATAGTAATCCAACCCAGACTTTAACAAGGCAAATTTTTTCGCAAACCCCAACCTCATTGCCAATAGTGACTGAAACACCGACGGTATCTCCAACCCCTTTTTCCACTTCAATTACATTCGTTACTATGGATGCAGTTTTTCAAGCGAGTTCCAGTTTTGTAGTTGAAATTTCGCCCGCTGTAGGTGAATACTATGCATCAGGGCGGATCCAGGATGGCGGCTTAATTGCCTTTAGTTGCGAGTTTCGAAAAGAAAAACCAACTCATCTGATCTGTTCAAGTGGACCGCTTCCATTTAACAAACAAATCAATCTTCAACTTTATCAAAAAGAAACCAATGAACTTGTTTTCAGCAAATTGATCAATTACAACTTTGTACTTCATGGTGAGGTTATTCCATCTCCTACAGGGGTAATTTGTGAGGGTGAACCTCAATGGAATGGTTTCACTTCTGCCCATCAATTGGAAAAAGGTTGTTTTGCCATGTCTTGTTGGCAAAATGGAGAATACCTTTGGGGAACAGACAATACATGTCAAGTCCCATGGCCTTTTCTATGGAAATATGAACACCCACTTAATTATTTACTCCCTTGATATTAAAACCTTTTTAAGAAAAATTAATATTTTCTATACTGTATAAAGGTAATTATTTACGATACCTTTATAACTAAATATTCAAAGCCATCTATAATTGAATAGCATTCAGAAATTGTTCGGAAAAATCACAAATAACCAAGACTTTTTGAATGGTTAACATGACCTTGATTAGGCTGCCGTAACATATGATCGATAAAAATAGTAAAGAAGCAAAAACTGAATTCGCTTCTGCAGAGAGAATGGACCGAGAAGGTTTACTCCATCAGTATCATCTATGGGCTGAACAGTTACCCACATTGCTTATCAGCAACTCCATTCCTGGCCTGATATTAATACTAAATGAGTATCGACAAATCGTATATTCCAATGATCAATTTACTCAGTTGGGTAACTACACATCTTTTGAAGATTATTTGGGATTGCGTCCTGGCGAACTGGTGAAATGCGGCCATGCATTTGAATCAGATGCAGGCTGCGGAACAACTCGATTTTGTGCAACTTGTGGTGCAGTAAATGCCATGCTTTCAAGTATCAACGGAAAAAAAGATGTTCAGGAATGTCATATTGAACGGGGAAATGGGAACTTACCTTTAAATCTAAGAGTATGGACAACGCCAGTCGAATTAAGCGAAGAAAAGTTTGTCATTTTTGCCGTTCAAGATATATCTCTTGAAAAAGAGAATGCCAGACTTCTGGAACAAGTTCAAAAATTGGCCATCATGGATCCGTTGACCGAAATTTATAACCGTAGAATATTTTTTGATGTTGCCAATCGGGAAATCGTCCGTTCCATTCGTTATCACAATCCCTTTTCCGTAATTATGATAGATCTTGACCGGCTTAAACAGGTCAATGATACTTATGGGCATCCCGCAGGAGACGCGGTTCTTAAAGAGGCGGTAAAAATTATCAAAGCCAATTTACGCGAGATTGATACCTTTGCACGTTACGGGGGTGATGAGTTCATCGTCTTACTACCTGAAACCGGTTTGGTCGGTGGACAAAAAGTAGCTGATCGAATCATGGCGGCTGGTGATGCAACCCTTTACACCTTTAAAGATTTCGAAATTCCGGTGGCTTTTTCTGCCGGAGTGGCTGAGTATGAGTTCGATGGAGATCATGATATTGATGATGTAATTGCACGGGCTGATAAAGAGTTATACCTTACCAAAAGCCGTAGAAAGCAAGTGCAATTGGATTGAACAACATTACATGTAGAACGATAAGGAGTGGTATATGGCATTCTTACAATGGAAAACTGAATACTCTGTGGCAAATGAACAAATGGATAAGCAACATCAAGTATTGGTGGAAATGATCAACAAGATGCACGATGCCATGAAGATGGGTAAGGGTGGCTCTGAAGCGGAAAAAATTGTCAGCGAAATGATCGAATATTCAGCCATGCATTTTGCTGCTGAAGAAAAATTGATGGCACAATAAGATTTTAAAGAATTGAATCAACACACGGTAGAACATAAAGCTTTCATGACAAAAGCAAATGAATTCCAAAAACAGATCAATTCTGGCTCATTTACATTAAGCATGGAAATAGCCAGTTTTCTCAAAAATTGGTTGACCAATCACATTCTGGTCAACGATATGGCATACGCCAAAGTAATCAAGAAACAATAAAGAGATAATTAAAAGCAGACTTATTGAAATTCATTTTTAGGGTGTTAAGATAGAGATATAGAAAAAGGATATTGATATGGCATTTTATGAGTGGCAGGATAGTTATTCTGTGGGTGAAAAAGAAATGGACGAGCAACATAAGAAATTGATTGCCATTCTCAATCATCTGCATGATGCGATGAAAGCCGGCAAAGCGGCGAAAGAAATTGGTCTTATTGTTGATGAAATGGTCGATTACACTAAATTCCATTTTGGTGCTGAAGAAAAATTGATGGCTGACAAGAATTATATCGGATTGGCTTCACAAAAAGGTGAACATGCCGCTTTTGTAAAAAAGGCGCAAGAGTTCCAAAAGGATATCAATTCAGGAAAATTATCCGTCAGCATTGATGTACTGAGTTTTCTTAAAGATTGGTTAACTAATCATATTTTGATCATTGATATGAAATACTCAGGAAAACTCTGAGGCGAAAAGAATCACAAGAATATGTGATATTCAAAAGACTGCAATTATGAAGCAGTCTTTTCTTTATTATTTGCACGACGTTAAGGTTGCTCTTATAATTAATGAGGAACAATACTTCTTAATGGGAGATGCTATTTTATGGTGGATCACCGCATTGAAAAGCTGGCAGAATTGATGGTCAATTACTCATTAGGTGTAAAACCGAATGATAAGGTAGTTGTTAGGGCGCACACTGTTGCCGAACCACTGATCAAGGCGATCAACAAGAAGATTCTTGAAGCCGGCGGACACCCTTTTTTGTGGCTGGAGTTTCCGGGCATCGAAGGTGAACTGGTCAGGTATGGCAATAACGATCAGATTGAATTCATCGCTGAACCTATTAATGTAATTTTTAATACTTACGACTGTTTGGTCCGCATTCTTGCCGATGATAATACACGCGCCCTTGCCAACGTGGATTCTGACAAGATGACCCGTTACTCCAAAGCACGCGGTTCTATTATGAAAACTTATATGGATCGGGCAGCACGGGGTGACTTGCGTTGGGTGTTGACGGCTTTCCCGACCAATGCTTTTGCCCAAGATGCAGATATGAGCCTTGAAGAGTATGAGAATTTTGTTTACGGCGCTTGTATGCCAGACCAAAACGATCCTGTGGGATATTGGAAACGGTTTTCTGAGAAACAAGCCCGGTTGGTCAACTGGTTGAAGGGCAAGAAGAATGTTCATCTGATCAGCAAAGATACAGATTTGCGATTAAGCATCGAGGGACGCACCTTCATTAATTGTGATGCCAGAGTGAATGTACCGGATGGCGAGATCTTCACCGGCCCGGTGGAAGACAGCATGGAAGGCCATGTCAGTTTCTCTTACCCAACCATTTACACCACTCGCGAAGTAAACGGTGTGCAGCTTGATTTTAAAAAAGGTAAAGTGGTAAAAGCATCAGCATCGAAAAATGAAGAGTTCCTGCTCAAAACGCTGGATACAGATGAAGGCAGCCGTTATGTAGGCGAGTTTGCCATAGGTACAAATGAGGGCATCCAGAAATTTACCCGTCAGATCCTCTTTGATGAAAAAATCGGTGGTTCCTTCCACATGGCACTCGGCAAGGGGTATCCTGAATCGGGCAGCAAGGCCAACTCAGCCATTCACTGGGATATGATCTGCGACATGCGCGATGGTCAAATCTGGGTGGATGATGTGTTGTTTTATGAAAATGGCAAATTTATGGTGGAAGGGTAAGACACCACACGAAATCTGAATCAGATCAGTAAGTATTCAAAAAGATCATGGAGACTAAGAAAATTTGACTTCTCCATGATCTTTTTATATACCAATATCTTGGACAATGAGTGTATAAGGTTATATCTATATTTTATGGAACATTTTTAGTTTTTTTATTATAATAAACCAGTTTAGAGTAATTCATTGATCTGAAATAAAAAAACTATTAACCAAATGCCCTAGCAGGGATGTCGATTAATTGTCACCTATTTGTTTGTCTTAAAAGGTGATAATTTTTTACGAATTGAGCATTTGATTACTGGTCACACTGATTACCGGAGGAACGCCCCATTGCGCCGTCACTATTGGTTTCTGCCGATTATTAGTTTGTTGTTTGTAGTGGGGTTGATCAGTTTTTCAAAAGAAATTGTTGTACAAGCGCAAACTCCAACTGGAGATATAAGTGCTGTACAGGCGTTTTCTCCCGAGTCAATCACTTTAAAGGGGACTTCAAGGCTTACATTCACCATTTCCAATTCCAATGCGGCAGAACTAACCGCTGTATCCTTTTCAAATCTATTTCCCGTAGGTTTATCAATTGCTGACGTTGAAACACACTCATCAACCTGTCAAGGTACACTCGAGGTTGAGGCTGGAGATACCGGTATTGCATTAACGAATGGTATCGTGCCTGCAAATGGCAGCTGTACTATTGCTGTAAATGTTGTTTCATCACATTCAGGTTCATTGGAAGATGCCATCAATCCCGGTGATTTGACGGGAACTCTAAACAGTAATTTTGTCAGCAACTCAAACACCAGTAGTGTCCAACTTTCAGTGGCGAATTTTGATTTCAATGCCGAAATCAATAAGAGTTTCAATCCGATAAATATTACACCCGGAGATATCTCCCGTCTTACGGTCTCTATCTACAATCCAAATGCGTTTGAATTACATAATGCGTCTTGGACGGATAATCTTGTCGGCCAACAACTTGGTCTTTATATTGCTGATCCTGCCAATGTTTCAACCACGGATTGTGGTGTGTCGCCGGTTGTCACTGCCGAACCAGGAACCACAACCTTATCACTCAGTGGTGCCACAGTACCGGCCAAGGTTGGTCAAACCAATGGTGTTTGTACAGTCTCGGTGAATGTCAGTTCTATAACATCCGGAAACCTAATCAATACAATTCCTGGTGAAGCTTTATCTTCGACCACACTGGATGGATCGGACACCATCAGTAATACTGATCCTGCCAGCGCTACATTAAATGTAGATAGCCTAACCTCACCAACAGTCACAAAACAATTCAACCCGAACACGATCTGGGTGGGTCAAACCAGCCAGTTAACCATTTCAATTCATAATGCAGACCCAACTCACACTCTTACAAACCTGGCATTAAATGATTATTTCAATGATCCTGCTCCTTATAATGTGATCCTGGCGAGTACAGTCTCGCCTTCTCTTTCTACATCCTGCGGACCTTCTGCAGCACTGACGGCTAATTCGGGATCGACGAATCTATCACTGACCAACGCAGCCATCGAACCCGGAGCAACCTGCACGGTTCAAGTCAATGTCACGTCAAACATTCAAGGTGTTTTTAAAAATACCATTCCGGTCGGCGCAATTACAGATCAGCAGGGCGTTTCGAATATTGCAAAAGCAGAAGCTGACTTAAATGTTCAGGCTGTTGGTATTTCAAAATCGTTCTCACCGAACACCATTTTAGCGGGTGATATCAGCACGTTGACGATAACTTTAAAGAACCCTACCGGTTCACCATACACCGGAGTATCCGTTTCAGATGTGATGCCAGGCAGTGATCTCTATTTAACAGGAACACCCACTACAACCTGCGGAACTGGCGTTGTTGAAATTGGGACAACCAATCGAGTTGACGATACTGTGACTTTATCTGCCGGGCAGGTGCCCGCGGGCACGGTTTCCACTCCTGGAACGTGTACGATCATTGTAGATGTAACCACCGCAAACACAGCATTAACCAAAACGCATACCAACACAATCATCAAAAATGCTTTGACTGCTGACGGCGGAATCACCAATCCGGATCCTGCCAGTGCAAATTTAAGAATAAATGCACTTAAGATTACGATCGTAAAATCCTTTTCACCGGCAAGTTTTGAAGAAGATGGAAAAACACTGCTAACTGTAACATTGCAGAACCCAACAAGTGCTGTTCTACATCTCACCAATTTGGTAGACACCTTGCCGACCGGTTTGATCCCAAATCCTGCGACTGCAGGTTCAAATTGTATAAATGCACAGACTGTGGCCGTCAGCGGCAATCCATCAACTCTCACGCTGTCAGGTTTGGATGGTTCTGGCGCGGAAATTCCTGCCGGAACGATTGGTACACCCGGGACATGCCGTTTTTGGGTTGAGGTTACCGCGGCAACCGCCAAAACTTACACCAATACGATCGCAGCTGATTCGATCACAACCTTGGAAGGATTGACCAACCTGGATAGCGCTTCGAGGTCAACGACTGTCTATCCAAAAGGTTTCGGTTTAACAGCCAGTAAAACATTTACAAATGATTCAATCATTTCCGGCGGAAATTCGCGTTTGCGGATTTCGGTTCGTGCGCCTGATGATCAGGATATATCTGGTCTTTCGCTTTTAGATTCTCTGCCAGCCAATGTAACCATCAGCAATTCCACGGCTGCCACCAATTCTTGCGGTGGCTTATTAACAGCAAATACTGGTGAATCCACCATTAGTCTGTCAGGTGGAAGTATAACCAAGGGAGAGACATGTTACATAAATGTTTATGTCACGGCGAGTATTTCTGGAACTTACACAAACACGATTAATGCTGCTGACATAAGCAATACCCAAAATGAAAAACCACCCAGTGACTTTTCAGCGCAACTAACCGTCAGCAACCTGACCATGAGCAAGGCTTTTTATCCAAACACGGTTGCACCAAACGGACAATCGACATTAACGATCACTTTGACCAATAACAGCCCATCTCCCATAACTGGGGTGTCGCTTTCAGATAATCTTAATACCATGGGCGGGACGGATTTTACAATCGCTTCACCGTTAAAAGCATCCACGACTTGTTCAGGGGGAACTGTTAATGGAAGCGGACAGATATTTACTTTAAGTAATGGTACAGTACCTCCAAAGGTTGGGGGAGTATCTGGAATTTGTACAGTTAATATCGATATCCAGGCAGGCGCGATCGCCAGTCTGCCAACCACACGCACGAACACGACCTATCGCACAGACGTAAGCGGTACCCTCTCTGGAAGTGGAACAATTCGTCCGGTTGATAATGCTCAAGGCAGCCTGACAGTTTCGGGTTTGACATTGAGTGTGGTAAAAGGCTTCTCTCCGCTCACCGTTTTTGGCGGCTCTTCATCCACCATGAGTATCCAATTGATCAATCCGAATAATGCCACATTATCGGGGATCAAATTTACTGACACGATGCCGGCAGGGATGTATATTGCCAATCCTTCTGATGCATCAAAGGGAACATGTGGCGGTACGTTGACGGCGGTACCCAATTCAAATACCATCACATTTACAGATGGTGTCTTAACCGCCGGAAAAAGGTGCACAATCACTGTGAGCACCACCATGAATGTGCATGGAAATCGAACTAACACGATTGCGATTGGCGGGGTTACTTCATTTAATGGTGCCAGCAACACCCAGGCAGCACAAGCCTCATTAACTAATTTACCGGGCGTCAGTGTGACCAAGTTCTTCACACCCAATACGATCACACTGGGTGAACAATCCTTATTAACCATCCAAATTAAGAACACATCCAATATTCCGCTGCATAACATGGCTCTGACGGATACATTGCCTGCGGGATTGACCATAGCAGCGTCGCCAGTTTATACAAATAGTTGCAATGGAACTGTTACCGCAAATAGCGGGACGGGTGTTATCAAATTAATTGATGGCGAGATCATTGCCGGCCCAAATACGACTTGTTCGATTGTTGTTCCGGTTACCAGCACAACGGCAGGCATCTACACTAACACCATCGCCAAAAATGCGCTATCCACCGGGGAAGGGGCCACCAATGATGAAGCCGTCAGTGACATACTGACCATTAATCCGCAGCCGAACCTGCAGTTCTCAAAAACGCTGGATACAGAAAATTCCGACCCGGCGCCTTATTCTGAGGCAGCAGGTCATAACCAATTGGTTTATTCACTTGTTGCCAAAAACATGAGTGATGTACCCCTTACGAATGTGACCATCGCGGACCCTGGTGTCACATTGGGAACATGTACGCCTTCAAAACCTGCAAGTTTGGCCCCCGGAGAATCACTGACCTGTTCGGCTACGCACACACTTGATAGCATTGATGCAGCCGAGGTATCTTATTCAAATACCGCGACGGCAGACAGCGACCAGACAGATCCGATCACGGATACGGTGGTCGTACCAATGAATCAAGCCGGCATGCTAAGTATCGACAAGATTGTCAAAAACCAGGGACCCTATCAAGTCGGAGATACTCTTGATTATGAAGTAACAGTTACCAACATTGGCTCCATACTCGTTAATCACGTAACGATTACTGATACAGGAACGAGCCCGGTATCCTGTTCTCCTGCACAATCCAGCAACCTAAATCCCGCTGAAGTCATGACTTGTTCATTCAGTCATGTAGTGACCAAGGCAGATGTAAAAGCAGGGGAGTATATCAATACTGCAACCGCAAGCGGGGATGAAATCACCACTCCAGTGACGGATACGGTGACAGTCCCCATCGAGAATAATGCCAAACTGGAAGTGTTCAAACAGATTACTTCGCAGGGACCATACAATACAGTGGGCAAAACAGTTACCTATGATATTTCAGCAATCAATACCGGAACAGTCACGCTTACGAATGTTATTATCAATGACCCGACCGTTGGAGTTACATTGGGAACGTGTACGCCAACCCAACCGGCGACACTGGCTCCTGGCGAGATTCTGTCATGTTCGGCTACACACACGATAACGGCTGATGATCTGACGGCCGGCGGTTTTCAAAACACGGCAATAGCCAACAGCGATCAAACCGAAGAGGTCAGCGGCAGCGCAGAGGTGATCACCAAAATTCCAACCATTTTATTGGACAAAGTTGGTGTTCTCGACCTGGGCAGCCATACATACCCGATGGCCGGGGATCCGATAAATTACACCTTTACTGTGACCAATACCGGTGAGGTGACACTCACAGATGTTAAGCTGATTGATATAGTTGGCGGAGTGACCCTTACTGGTGACCCCATTGCCAGCCTTGCACCTTTGGCGGTCGATAGTACAACCTTCAGCGGAACACATATCCTTACCCAGGCGGATATTGATGCAGGCGTATTTGATAATACGGCCTCTGTCACCGGCGTACCGCCGGTGGGGTCAAACGTCAGCGATACGGATAGCTTCTCTCAGAACCTGACACAAAACCCAAGCATCACGCTTCAAAAAACGGGTACATTAAACAAGGGCGATTCCCGCGTGGATGCTGGCGACACGATTATATATGTGTTTACCATTACTAATAGCGGCAATGTTACTTTAAAGAATATTTCGATCTCTGATCCACTAATCACTCTCAGCGGCAGCACCATCGCCACTTTAGCTCCGGGTGCAAGTGACACGACCACTTATACTGGCACTTATACCCTGACCCAGTCTGATGTGGATGCTGGAACGTTTACCAACACTGCCACGGTAACCAGCACTGACCCTGATAATAATGCTGTAACCGACACAGACGACGATACCCAAACATTGGATGCCGATAAACGGATCACGTTTACCAAAACCGGCACAACGGATATGACGGTAGTGGCACCTGGCACGCTCGCCAACGCAGGGGATAAGATCAACTATACCTTCACAATATCGAATCCCGGCAATGTGACCCTTACCAATGTGACGATCACTGATTCCGATGCAACCATCAGCGGCGGTCCGATCACCCTGGCTCCAGGAGCAAGCGACAGCTCAACCTTCACAGGCGTTCATACCTTGACCCAGGTTGAAGTGGATGCAGGGACTTTCACCAATACTGCCACAGTTACTGCCTCAACCCAGACGAGCGGAACAATCACGAAGGATAGTTCAGATAACAAAACCTTTGTTGCCTCACCTTCCATTTCACTGGTGAAAACCGGCACTCAGAATAAAACCATCGTTGCCCCTTCAGCGGATATCAATGCAGGCGACAAGATTAATTACACCTTTGCCGTAACCAATACTGGCAATGTAACGCTCAGCACGGTTTCAGTTACGGATGATAAATTAGGAACTGTTTCGGGAAGTCCGATCAGCTCGATCGCACCAGGTGCAACCACGACCTTGACCGGCAGTCACACCCTGACACAGGCAGAAATAGATTCAGGTTCTTACAGCAATTCTGCGACTGCCACGGGCAACCCACCCACGGGCGATCCGGTGACTTCAACAGAAGGGGATGTTCAAACTTTAACAAAAGTTGCTGCGGTTACTTTGACAAAAACCGGAGTGGTGAACATGACCATCGTTGCTCCAAACGGGGTCGCCAACCCGGGGGATACGATCGCGTATACCTTCGCAGTAAGAAACACAGGCAATGTCACGCTCACTAATTTGAGTGTGGTTGATACAGTTGGCGGCGTCTCCATCACGGGCAGCCCGATTGCCAGTCTGGCCCCGGGCGTTACCAATAACAGTGCTTATACCGGAAGTTATACCTTGACCCAGGCAAACATTAACACCGGTTCATTTCTTAATACTGCCCGCGTAACAGGTTACGATCCAAGTTCCGCATCAGTGACAAATACCGGATCAACCACCAAATCAGGGCTTTCTTCACCTTCATTAACGATTACCAAAACAGGCACATTAAACATTGGCGGTAACAGTCGTGTGGATGCAGGCGATACCATCACATATGTTTTTACTGTGACCAACACTGGAAACGTGGATCTGACCAACGTGAGAATTACAGATCCAAAAGCCACCATCCTAGGTGGGCCAATTTCGCTCGCCATGGGCGCCAGTGATTCATCCACATTTACCGGAACCCGTACTTTGACGCAGGCGGATGTGGATGCGGGTACTTTTACCAATACCGCCACCGTGACAGGTACTGCGCCGAACGGGGGTACTGCAACAAATACCGACCCTGATACACAAACGTTGACACCTGATAAACAGATCACCCTGGTTAAAACGGGCACTTTAGACATGAATGTAGTGGCGCCGAATGGCATTGCCAATGCCGGCGATAAGATCAACTATACCTTCACGGTGACGAATCCGGGCAATGTGACGCTCACCAGTGTAACGATTACTGACCCCAAGGCAACCATCATCGGAGGCCCGATCACGCTGGCGCCGGGTGCCAGCAACAGTGCCACCTTCACCGGTTCTCACACCCTAACGCAAGCCGAAGTGGATGCGGGAACATTTACCAATACAGCCACCGTATCAGGCTTGCCTCCCAGCGGGGGAGCGATCACGACTACGAGTTCAGATACCAAGACTCTGGCTGCTTCTCCATCGATTTCTCTGGTGAAGACCGGCACACTGGTAAAAACGGTTGTTGCTCCTAATGCAGACGCTAATGCTGGAGATAGGGTCACCTATACTTTTGCAGTGACAAATACTGGGAATGTAACCCTGAGCGCGGTAACAGTTACCGACCCCAAAATAGGAACCATTTCTGGAAGCCCGATCACTTCCATAGCACCGGGGGCAACGACGACATTGACAGGCAGCCATACACTGACTCAGGATGATGTGGATTCGGGTGGTTACAACAATTCCGCGATCGCCAGTGGTAACCCGCCTACAGGTGATGCCGTAACAAGTACTGATGGCGATTCTCAAACCTTTGATACTGCACCCTCGATTTCTTTGACCAAAACAGGAACCCTCAACAAGGGTGCGGATGGCGTGACAACTCCGGGTGATGTGATCAATTATGCATTTACCATTACCAATACCGGTAATGTCACCTTGTCGGGCATTACCTTAAGTGATGACAAAGCCACACTCTCAGGCGGGCCAACCATCGCTTCGCTGGCTCCCAACATTTCAAGCACGGTATTTACCGGTACATACGCGTTAACCCAATCTGATATTGATGCCGGCACATTTACCAACACGGCCACCACCACGGGCAATCCGCCGACGGGCTCACCTGTCAGCGGCAGTGACAACGATACCCAAAGTGGATTGTCCACCCCATCCATCAGCCTGGTCAAAACTGGCACCATCAACGTGGGCGCCAACTCTCGCGTGGATGCCAATGAAACCATCACGTATCATTTTACGGTGACCAACACCGGCAACGTGGCTTTAACAAATATCAGCGTCATTGATCCACTGATTACAGTGAACGGAGGTCCGATCAGTCTGGGCATTGGTGCAAGTGACTCAACTACTTTTTCTGGCACTTATACTCTGTCACAAACCGAGATCAACAGCGGCTCTCTGGCAAATACGGCAACAGTCACCGGTAAACCGCCTACAGGCAGCAACGTTACAGACCAATCTTCGGTGACAAAGACGCTTGTTGCTGAAAAACAAATTACCTTATTAAAAGAAGGTACCGCAGATTGGACGGTGGTTCCCCCTGCCGACCAGGTCAATGTGGGTGACAAGATCAGTTACAAGTTTACCGTGACCAATCCGGGCAACGTTACACTGACCAATGTAACCGTGTCTGATCCAAAGATCACTGTTTCTGGCAGCGCTATCACCCTGGCTCCGGGTGAAAGCAATGCCACCCAATTCACGGGTACCTACACCATCAAACAGACTGACCTTGATGCAGGTGTGTTTTCAAATACTGCCAGCGTCAGCGGAACTCCGCCAGTTGGTGCTCCGATCACTGCCACATCTACCGACACCAAGAGCGGCATTGCTTCACCGACCCTCACGGTTGAAAAGTCAGGCGTGATCGACCTTGGTCTGGATGGCAGTTTGGGGGCAGGAGATATTGTAAATTACACCTTCAAGATCAAGAACACCGGAAACGTGGTTCTCACCAATGTGACCCTTACAGAAGACACCGCTGATGTCACTCTTAACGGATCTCCCATTGCCTCTTTGGCGATCGGCGCTACCGATGATGGGTCTTACACCGCGTCTTATGTATTGAAACAGGAAGATATTAATGCCGGTTCGTTTACCAATACGGTCACCGTAACGGGAACCCCTCCAACAAGTTCAGATGTGACCAGCACTGGGTCTGACAAACGAGACCTGGCCCAGGCAAAAACGTTAACCCTTATTAAGGAAGGCACCCTAGACAAGACTGTAGTGCCGCTAAGCACTGAGGTTAATGCTGGAGACACCATCACTTATAAATTTACGGTGCAAAACACCGGCAATGTCACGCTAACCAATGTGGTGGTTACCGATCCGCTCATGACAGTGAATGGATCCCCGATTGCAAGCCTGGCCCCAGGGGCGAAGGATGAAACCACCTTTTCAGGTACCTATACCATTAAGCAAGAAGATGTAGACCTGGGTACGTTTAATAACACAGCCACGGTAACCGGCACCCCTCCCAGCGGAGATCCGATAACCAGTGAGGGCGTCTCTTCGGTGTTTTTGACAGACCAGCCCATCATTGGTGTGGCCAAAAAGATGGTGGAAAAAGTGACCGTCAGTGCGGGGACGCACGACGTCACCATGGATATCTTGATCAAGAATTTTGGCAATGTCACCCTTCACAATGTTCTGGTGACAGACAAATTAACTGATACTTTCCCGCTACCGACAACCTTCACGGTTCAGTCGGTGACAAGTTCAGATCCGTCCCTGATCCTGAATAATAATCCAGATGGAACACCGATCTTCAACGGGGATACCGATATCAACTTGCTTAAAGCGGGCAACACATTGGAGGTCGGCCAAAGTAAAACCATCCGGGTGGTGGTTAGGGTTATACCTACATCCTACGGACCATTCTTGAATACAGCCTGGGCTTCGGGTATCGGACCTGAACCCAACCCCGATCTGGATCCTAAAGTTGATAATGGTAAATTGGTTAATGATGAATCGGTTTTTGATGTGAATTTGGACCCTGATCCTACAAAAGATCACAACCCCACCAATGATCAGGGGGGAACCCCCATGGAATTTGGCGCACGTATATTTGATCCCCCCTCCGGGATAAAGACGCTCGATGCCAATGAACAACCTTATTTAAAATGGACCATGGTTTGGATCAATGAAACCAATATTGTGGGTGTGCATGCAGTTGTCCATGATCCCATCCCTCAATACACAGAATTTGTATCTGACTTAATTGACAGCGGATATGGAGTACCCGGTTCTGCACCGGAGGGCTCGACATCATTGGGAGTATCATGCACAGCCGCCGAAGGTTCCACTGCGACCACCACTACGCTTTGTTATTATGAAGGGCCAACTCCAACCTATCCGCGCGGACAAATTATTTGGGAAGGAACGCTTGGTCCGGATTTGGGTGTGAAAGAGCCCAAAGACGCCAAAAACGCCATCTCGATCACTTTCGGTGTCAGGGTGGAAAACAGTACCGTAGTGAAGAACAATGCCTTCATAGACAGTGATCTAAACGGTGATGGAGACGCACTTGATGAAGGTGAAAAGATCGATGCCACGGCTGATTTTATCTGGGATGTCACGCCTGAAAACCTTCCTAAAACCGGATTTGCACCAAACCAGATAAGTCTTTTACCAAAACAGACCACAACCTATAGTGAGCTGGGTGATCTCTGGCTAGAAATTCCGAAAATTGAAATTAAGTTGCCAATTGTGGGTGTGCCCATGGAAAATAATAATTGGGATGTCTCATGGCTTGGAAATCAGGCGGGTTGGTTGAATGAAACAGCGTACCCAACAACCGCTGGCAACTCTGTCATCACCGGTCATGTGTACCTTCCCAATGGTAAACCAGGACCTTTTGTTGACCTCAAGAAATTGGGTTGGAATGACAAATTGATCATCCATGTTGGTAATAAGCAATATATTTATCGCGTTCGCCAGGTGATGAAAGTTCAGCCTGATGAAGTTTCAACGCTTAAGGCCGAGTCTTCAAGTTGGATCACGCTGGTGACTTGCCAGGGATATGATGAAAGCAGTGACAGCTATCTCTACCGCCAGGTGGTCAAGGCGGAATTAATCGAGATTCAATAGTAAAATGGTTCGCCTTATTAAAAATACCTAAGTTTAAACCCTTAGGTATTTTTTATTGATTTTGAGACTAAATTCGGCGATAATTATCAAGTTTCATATTATTGGTTTCATTATCTTTAGATTGAGTCGAGGTTGCTTTATGTTGAAGAAAGTCTCAACAAAGAATTTTCTATTTGATTCAGTACGACTTTTAACTGTGATAATCATTGTTTTTGGGTTTTTTATTACACCGCCTCAAATCACTAATGCTGAACCTAATTTAATAATTACGCCGATTACATGGAACATTATGGGATTGGATAGTAACAACGTTGCAGTTGGACCGAATATTTTCCCGGTTGGAGCAAGGGTATGTAATGTTGGATCATCAACGGCAAATAATCTAATTTCAAATTTCTACTGGGATTCGTCTGATCAATATATTAACCTTCGTAACGCTGGAACCGTGAACGAGATAAATTCACTTAAATATGACGCACTTGCTGCAGGTGAATGCACTGATTTTTATTATGAAGTAGAAATTACTCGCAGTTCATTAGCATATAACCATACTCGGGATTATTATGTCACAGTCACCGCAGATTCATTGGGGACTGTTTCGACTACGAAACCTAGAGAGATTTTTGTTGAATACCTTATTTCCCAGAATCGAAACAGTACTGACATGGTGTATTTGGATGATGTACAGAAACCATCTGGCAGCACCATGAATTTGCAAATAGGACAAATTTATGAAATTAAGCTTGAGGCATCTACAGCCACTCAGGGGTACAATCAACTAGAAGACTTTATTAATTTCCCAAATACGATTTTTCAAATTCTTGATGTTCAAACAACCTATACCGCAAATTCATCCACATATGTTGCGAATGCAAACGATAAGATATATGCAGATGCCTGCCTATGGGATTCAAATCCTGACAGTGTGACTTATCGTTCTTGTGTAGGCAGCGACGGAAAAGCCGGCGGAACGATCGTCAATACCTATACAGTAAAGATTATAGGTGGAGCTGGAACAACATCGGCATTGAATACTTTAATCTACGACTTTTCAGGCAGCAGTTATCACTATAACAGCGATTTTGGCGTTGAAGCACGTTATGTGTCAATAAGTTCACCATTAACGATGACCAAATCATTTTCGCCCGCAACCATCACCTCAGCAGGCACACCTTCGACGCTCTCAATTTCCATAGCAAATTCTTCTGGTGTTGATGTTACAGGCGTCACGATGACGGATGTCTTTCCCACTTCTCCTGGTGCTATGATTGTTGCCGGTACACCAGACTATTCAACATCATCAGGATGCTTACCCTCCCCTGCATTTTCTGCAATAAGTGGTGATACATCAATAACTTATACAGGTGGAGTAAAAGCTAACAGCACCTGTACAGTTTCAGTAAATGTTTCTGTTGCGACGGATGGAACTTACCTTAACACCACCCAACCATTACTTATTAATGGTGCTGATACAGGAATCACTGCCAGCGCGAGTCTTACAAGATCAATCTCCAATCCGGGAACAAGTTGTTCCACCAAAACAATGGCGTCTTGGAATATGTTGAACGCCACTGCCACGAGTTGGCAGACCGATGTCACAACACGTACGGCAACATTAGGTATTCCTGCAAATGGTCAATTTGTTACGCCTGGTACACAGTCTCCAAGCAGTGGTGGCAATGCTTGGGAATCTTATGGATACCAAAAAAATACATTTAATGCCACCACCAGTCAATATTATCAATTTGCCATTGATACCAGCAAATATACAAAGGTTAAGCTGAGTTTTAGTGTGATGAATAATTCTGGCGGACCGACTGACCTGTATGTTTTTTTCGGTACAAACAGCAGCCCTGCAACTCAAACTTCAAAAATCCAGACCGCCGGTGCGATTTCAACCATTTGGTCAACCAAGGATCTGGATTTCACCAGTGACGCAATTAGTACAACTGGTGTCACATATTTTCGAATTTATGGTTTTAATGCCAATAATGCACAGTCAGGAGCCAACTTATATCTTGATGATGTAGCGTTCACTGGTGAGAGTTGCATATCATATGATCCACCCACGATCGATAAAGCGTTCATAACTGATCCAATTTCAGCGGGTGGAAAAACTGCCTTAACATTTACTCTTCATAATACCAATTCCAACCCATTAACATTAGCTGCCTTTTCAGATGTCTTACCAACAGGCATGAAGGTTACTTCTGATCCTTCAGATCTTATAGAGCCTTACAGCACCTCCAGCACAACTTGTGCAAACGCAACATTTTCTCCGGCGATTGGAGATACTACATTGAATTTTTCAGGGGGCACAATTCCAGCTTCAGGAACATGTACTGCCACAGTATTTGTCACTTCAGATAACGCGAAAACATACACGAACTTGAGTGGTTACGTATCAAGTAGTGAAACCGGAATAAACACGACAACTGGAACGGCAACAGATACTTTAACGGTCAACATGCTTCCTCCGGTGATTTCAAAAGCATTTTCTCCAAACCCTGTTAAAGTGGACAGCATCAGCACATTGACTTTTACTATTACAAATCCCAATAGTGCAACGACCCTTACAGGAGTAGGGTTTACTGATAATATGCCCGATGATTTGGTGGCTGGAACGCCAACAACCACTTGCACAAGCGGGGTCCTCACAGCTTCTACCTCAAGTACAATAATATTGAGCGGGGCAACCATACCGGCGGGAGGAGCATGTTTGGTATCCGTTCCAACCTCTTCGGCAATCGCAGCCAGTTACCCGAATACAAGTGGAAATGTTTACGCTGATACTATTGGAAATGGAAACACTGCCAGTGATACATTGCTTGTTAACCCCACAACCCCAAAACTATCATTACTAAAACAAGTATCTACCAGCTCTAATGGTCCGTGGTCAACAAAAATTAATGTAGCCGTTGGTGATAATATCTATTATCGTTTTACAATTGAAAACATAGGGGATGTAGATTTAAGCCCCGTTTGGGTGACAGATCCTGAAATTAGCACCAGTTCATGTGCATGGCCTTCCATTTTACCAGTAGGTTCTCAAACAGCTGATCCTACTGCCAGTTGCGTGGTCGGTCCGGTTAAGGCAATTTCAGGAACAAATGACAATACGGCCAATGCATCAGGAACATATAATGGTTCAACTACTACATCCACAGACAGCACTGCCACATATGTCACTACTGCATTATCCCTCGAAAAAACAAGCAATACTTTACATTATTCAAATATTGGCGACACAATAAGTTATTCATATAAAGTCACCAATACAGGTGCAGCTTCGCTGCCTGATCCGGTAAAGGTGTTTGATACCAACACAATTGTTACCTGCCCATCCGCAACAACAGTTGGAGATGGAGATTCCAATCTGGATAAGGATGAGTATCTCTTGTGTACGGGATCATATCTTGTTACAGCGACGGATATGGCAACCGGATCGATTACAAATTCAGCTTTTGCAACTGCCAGTTCAGCAACCTCCAACACTGATCGAGCCGTGGTTTATGAAAACAAACCTGACCTGGTGGTTGAAAAATCAAACGATACTAATGGTGGGTATGCTACGTATCTTGAGCCGTTCCATTGGATTGTTACTGTCTCAAATATTGGGCCGGTCACTGCCTCTTTTTCAAATGGTGACAGGATTTTTACTGATTCCCTCCCAAGCGGTCCAAATTATGGTAACCCAACCGCTGTGGTGACTGGCATTTCTGGAAACGTTACATGTTTGGTCACTGGACAAACGCTAGATTGTTCAGCAAATGGCGATGTAAGCATTGCAGGCGGGCAAAGTTTTAATGTTTCAATAGCAGGTACACCCAATTCCTATTCCACTTTAGTCAACATGGTTGCAGTGGATCCAGACAAATTAATTGATGAAAGTAACGAAGGAAATAACAACGGTAGCGATACTGTAATGATTCAACAGCCGTTACCTGATTTAAAAATTGACAAAACTAACGATACAACTGATGGAAAAATCGCCATCAATTCTTCTTTTAACTGGATACTGACGGTATCGAACATTGGTGGAAGTGCAGCGATTTTCGATTCAGGTATACAGATTATCGCTGATTCACTTCCTGGTGGAGTAAATTATGGAACGCCATCACCTTCAATTAGTACAATCTCTTGCCAAGTCAATGGGACAAGCTCTAAAACGCTTGATTGTTCAACGAATGATATTGTCAACATCGCTGCTGAAGGTAATTTCACGGTAACCCTTCCTGCGACCCCGATCCAGGCTGGAACAATAACCAATACTGCAACGATTGATCCAGTACATAAAATCGTGGATAGTAATACTGCCAATAATACGGATAGCGACTCTGTTACCGTAGAATCTTCGGATTTGACGGTTTCAAAAACAAATAATTCAGATGGAAAAGGAATGCAGGGAACCAGTTTTGTATGGACGATTAAGGTTGATAACATCGGTCCTGTAGCTGCAACTTTTTCTGCCGGTCAGACACTGCTTCGTGATGTATTTGATGCAGGTGTCACGCCACCTGTGTCTGCTTCGGCGTCTTCTCTAGATGGGGTTGCCGATAATGTTGTATGTACGATTGATGATGAAATTATTGATTTAGTTTCGAAAAAAGTATTGAATTGTAAGGCTGATACAGGTGGGGTTTCGATTGCAGCCACCACAGGAAGTTTTTCTGTGGTGATGACAGTGACCCCTACGGCAGGTGGTACTCTTACCAATACTGCGATTGTAGACCCAGCCGATGTTCTTGAAGAAAGCAGTGAGACTAATAACTCTGCAGAGGACTCGTTATTAATAGCACTGAATGCTCCTTCGATCAGCGTTGAGAAGACGTCATCAACAGAAGTAATCACTGCATCTGGGCAGGTCATACCCTACCAATTTGCGGTATCCAATACTGGTAGTGTTGTGTTATCTGGCGTGACGGTGGTTGATCTTAAATGCGATTCTGGTCCAATTTATGTTTCTGGAGACGCGAATATTGATCTTCAGCTTCAACTCACTGAAACATGGATATATACATGTGAGCACACAGTAACGGGGAGTGAATTCTCATCAAAATCACCCTTATCCAATACGGTTACGGTAGATTCGACCCAATCCGATTCTTCAACCGACACACTCTCTATTCCTCTGGCAATAATTCATGTTGACAAAACGTCAACAACATCGGCTATTACAGCTTCAGGGCAAGATGTGAAGTATGATTTCTCTGTCACCAATGTCGGATCTGAACCTCTTTCAAATATTACAGTCGGTGATTTACAATGTGATAGTTTTCCGACTTATGTTTCTGGAGACACAAGCAATACTGGTATTCTTGATACTGATGAAACTTGGCTCTATGCTTGTCACCACGAGGTGACAGAGGGCGAATATACCGCCGGAGTGGATTTATCGAATACGGTTACCGTTGATTCAGATGAATCTCGCGCGGTAACAGACACATTAACAATCCCCATTGCAGCAATTAGGGTTGTGAAAAGCTCAGATACAACTTTAATTAAATCTATAGACCAAACAGTTACCTATACCTTCACTATTACTAATGAAGGCAGTGAACCATTGACAGGCATCACTGTAATTGATGAATTGTGTTCAACTACACCAACGTATTCTTCCGGTGATGAAAACCCGTTGGGGACATTAGGAACAAGTGAAACATGGATATATACATGTACTCATGCAGTGACAGGAACAGAACTTCTTGCCGGAAGCAAGCTATCAAATACAGTCACAGTAGATTCTGATCAAACATCAAGCGTTACTGATACATTGAGTATTGATGTAGCATCACTGACGGTAGATAAAGCTTCAATTACCTCCTCAGTCACAAGTGCTGGTGATGTTATCACTTATAGAATAACTGTGAATAATTCAGGGACAATACCCCTCACAAATATATTGGTGAGCGATGAAATGTGTGATGAGGGTGTTATCACTGGTCCTGAAGGTGATGGAAATGGTGATTCGATTTTACAGACTTCTGAAACCTGGTCGTACAGTTGTCAAAGAACTGTCACTCAATCAGAGATGGATGCTGGTGGTAATATTTCTAATACTGTAAGGGTCACTTCTTCAGAATCTGACCCTGCTACCCATACGCTGGATATTCCAATTATTCAATCTCCGTCACTTGCAGTTTTAAAAACTTCAACGACTTCATTGATCACCACTCCTGGTCAGGTAGTACCCTATACAATTACGATCACAAATAATGGGAATATGGCGCTTTCGGAGATATCGGTTGCTGATCCCACACCTGAGTGTGATGAAGCACCAGTTTATTATTCTGGTGATAATAATCCGAAGAATATTCTCGATCTCAATGAGTCGTGGGTCTATAAATGTAACCACACAGTTACCGGTGATGAGATCAGCAATTCTGAAACACTCACGAATAAAGCGACGGTTGATGCCAAAGAAATTGAGCCTGTAGAGCGTACTTTGGATATCTCCATTTCGAAAGCGCCTTTGATCGGAATTGCCAAACTTGCCGAGACTCCCACCAAAGTTGAAGGTAAGCCTGGCGTTTGGCTTGTAACTTACCAGATTCTGATAAAAAACTACGGAAATATTCCTTTGACAGATATCCAAATCACGGATAATCTCACTAATGCATTTGTGGACAACCCTTCTGTGGAGCCGGCGACCAGCTTTTTGGTCACAGGAGTGGAAAGCGATGATTTTGTGGTCAATTGGCCGGGATACACAGGTGTTGATGATGCCCATTCTAATCTTTTAAAAGATCTTGCTTCTTTGGCGGTCGGCGACCAAGGTACCCTCAATGTGACGTTGGAGCTTACGCCTGCTTCTCAGGGTCCATTCCCTAATACAGCCAAGGTTACAGCCAAGGGAAATGGTCAAGATGTAGAAGATCTTTCTACCGTGGGGATTGATCCTGATCCCGATAAAAACGGGGATCCTACGGATAACTCAACAACTACCGGTACAAATTTTTCAGCCAATATTTTTGATCCGCCGCATGGAATTAAAGTATTCGATGATACAGGTTTGCCTGCACTACAATGGACAATGGAATGGATTAATGACACCAATATCACTGCCATCAATGCTGAAGTTTATGATCCTCTTTCAGCAGGAACAACCTATATAGCTCTAGGTTTACCAAGTGGAACAGGATATCCAGATGGTTCACCAGATGGGTCAACCGATGTGGGGGTTTCGTGTACAGATTCATCTTTGATAACAACGACAGTATGGTGTTATTTTGAAGGACCAACTGAATCATATCCGAGAGGACGAATTGTTTGGAAGGGTGTGTTAGGTCCTGACCTTGGCAAATCTGACCCTATTGACGCGTTGAATGATCTTCAGATCCAATTTTTGGTCACGGTCGCCGGAGGAGTTGGCGGAGTTGAAAACAATGCAACTGTTAACGCTGATCTGAACGGAGATGGCGATGTCGAAGATCTTGGAGAAGTAACGGCAGCTTCAGCCACAAAGGTATGGGGCAATTTGAGCTCGGGCCAAGTTTCAACACAAGCTGGTACAGATAAATTACCAGGAACAGGTTTTGCACCTTTTGTAACGACTGTATTAAAGCCTCAACCCTCTTCATTGGAATATAGTAGTACGGGGGGGTTAGTACTCGAAATACCTGCAGTGAATGTGAAAGCATCCATTCTTGGCATCCCCAAAAATTCAACTACTGGTGAATGGGATGTAAGCTGGCTTTCAAACCAAGTGGGTTGGTTGACTGGGACTGAATTCCCAACCGGTCCTGGTAATTCAGTCTTAACTGCACATGTCTATTTGGCTAATGGAAAACCTGGTCCTTTTGTGAATATTGGTAATTTAAAATGGGGTGATAATATTATCATCCACGAAGGGGCGAAAAACTATGTCTATGAGGTTCGGGAACTTAAAAGCGTACTTCCGAGCAGTCAAGCTGCCTTTATTCATGAGGATAGAGCTTGGATTACGCTAGTCACTTGTCAGGGTTTCAATGAAAAAACAGGACAGTATGACAGACGAAAATTGGTAAGAGCAGTCTTGGTTTCAGTTTCAGACGATTAATCAAAAAATCCTCCTGTGTCAGTGGCAGGAGGATTTTTTATATTATTCCTTTCTTTGTGATTAGGCTTTGATGCTAAAGGTGTTGGCGACCAGGCTGCTGGATTCGGTCGTCTGACCTGTGCTGTCATATTCGCTTTGGGTGGATTCAGTGTTGGCATTTTCTTCGAGTTGTTTCAGAATATAAGCCAGTTTTTCCTGGATCGAGACTTCACCGTCTTTGTCGGTATCGCGTACATCATAGGTGCTGCTTGTGCTGCTCGATGAAGAACTCTTAGATGAAGCACCGGCACCCTGGGCGGGTGGCGGACCTTTGGGTTTTCCGCCCTGCTGCATTTTCTTCATGACGGCTTCATTTTCTGCCTGGCTGATCTTACCGTCTCCATCGGTGTCGGTTTCTTCAAACATTTTCAAAAGCTTTTCATCTGTATCGCCGTCTTGTTTTTTGATGTTGGCCAGGAATTCTTCCTTGTCAACACCGCCATCGCTGTTTGTATCCAATTTCTTGAACATCGCGGCGGGGTCAAAACTCATGTTGCTGCTGATTGATGATACTCCCATGGACATTTTGGACTCCTTTCCTTTTTGTCACTCTTGATGGTTTTTGATTTCTACTTAACCTTATCGCCTGAGAAGTTGCATACTGAAATCATCTCCATAATTCTGCATAGTTCTTCATAATTGAATGCAAGAACGAGCCTTCTGGGAGTTGTTTGCAGATTTTCCGCTATAATTCATGCTTTGATGTAAGTTCTATCTTATGAAAGATGGGTTTGATTGATGACAGAAAAGCGAGCATTGCAGGCTGTTTTATGGGATATGGATGGAGTAATTGTCGACACCTACGAGGGGCACTTTGTTTCATGGAAACAAGCCCTGGATGAAGTGGGCCAGGATTATGATGAAGACATTTTTCGGCGTACCTTTGGTATGAATAATCGCCTGATCATGGCGACTGTATTTGAACGGGAACTCGAAGAAGAGTTTATTCAAAAGGTGAGCGACCGAAAAGAGGAGATTTTCAGACGGGATATCAAAGGCATAGTCCAAACACTGCCAGGTGTGCTTGACTGGCTGGAAAGGTTTAAAGGCATGGGGCTCAAACAGGCGGTTGCCTCTTCCGCACCGCAGGCGAATATCGATGCGCTTTTGACAGAACTGAATATCAGGGATTATTTTCTGGCGGAAGCCGCGGGGGCTACCCTCAAAGGTAAACCTGATCCGGCTGTTTTTCTGCTGGCAGCGGACCTATTGAGCGTGGACCCACGCAACTGCCTGGTGATAGAAGATTCCATTGCCGGGGTGCAGGCTGCCAAAAGCGCCGGCTGCAAATGTGTGGCGGTGCTGACCACCAACCAGGCCAGCGACCTGGGCAAAGCCGATTTGATCGTCAAGGATCTATCCTGTTTGACATTGGAACAAGTGAAGGGTTTGTTTGATTAGAAAATAACTCCCGCGAATAAAATCCGCGGGAGTTTGTATGTTGTTACCTTAATCCGCTGTCTTTGATTAGACGCGGAACGATGGACTCCCAGCCAACAGCCATAAAGTGGATTCCGCGCACGCCGGGCAGGGTTTTGACTTTATCAATCAATTCAAGCGTGATCTGCACGGATTCTTCCTTGGGGTCGGCAGAGGCTTCCATGCGTTGGATGACTGCATCTGGGATCTTGACGCCGGGTACCTGGCGCATGGCATAGGCCGCCTTGACACTGCGTATAGGCGAAATTCCTGCCAGGATGGGGACTCGCTGAGTTACATCACGCCGTTCAAGCGCTTCAATGTATTGCTTAAAACCGTCATAATCAAAGATCAGGTTGGTTTGCATGAACTGTGCACCGGCGTTGACTTTTTTCTCTTCGCGCATGGCCTGGATGAGCGGGGTGGAGGCATATGGGCTGCCTGCTGCACCGATGAACACCTGCGGGGCACACTTGATCTCGCGGCAGTCCAGAAATTGTGCTTCGTCACGCATGCGGCGAATGATCCACATAGATTGGATGGCATCAATATCCCAGATATCCATGCGTCCGTTGGGGGGCGGGCCAAGGCGGGGATGGTCGCCGGTCAGGCACAGGATGTTGCGGATGCCCAAAGCGCTGGCGCCCAGCACCTCACCTTGCAATCCCATGCGGGTGCGGTCGCGGGCGGCGATCTGCAGCACCGGTTCAACACCGTTTTGCAGTGCGATCAGCGAGCAAGCCAATGAAGACATGCGCGGGGTGGAGGAGGGGTTGTCGGTGAAATTGACAGCGTCCACACAGTCTTTAAGCATTAGGATTTTCTTGACCAGATCATCAGGGCTGGCAGAGAGTGGGGGAGCAATCTCAGCGGTGATGGCAAATTTGTTCTCACTTAAGCGTTGTTCAAGATGCGATACTGGAACATGCAGGGGAGGCGGATGGGGCAACGAGTCGCCCTGCCACCATTCAGGTTGGCGGATTTCTTTGAAGAAATCATCCCATTTTTGTTTGCGGATATCGGGGGAGCTGTGCAGGAAGCGGCTGACGGCCTTGATGCCGCCGTGCTTGCGCAGATTATTCCAGCCGTCGGGTTGCGGGGAGGTGCCGACCTTATCCCAATCAAGGGGCGGCAGCACTTCCATCAAAACATCGAGGCGGCCGTACTTCTCAGCGCGCTCGTAGATTTTATACCACACACAGGGGCGGGTTTCATCCACGTAACAGTGTTCGGGGGTTGAGCCGCCGCAGGGTCCGTTGCGCAGGCCTTTGGGGCATTCCATGGGGCAGATCAGCGAGGTTTCCTGCAGGAGGCAGTTTCCACACATGCGGCAGCCAAAGAGGGCACCTTTAATGGTCCGTTCGAGCGCTTCCTCGATCTTTTGGCCGGCGGTGCGATTCTTGAATGGGTAATACGCCTGCTGCCATCTTCTGGCGGGGGTAAAACCGGGCATGTGCGTCCTCCGAGGTAACGAATTGGACAATTATACATCATGAGGTGGAAGAATTTATATCCCCTTGACAGGAGGACTTTTTGATTTATACTTACACTGTAAGCTAACACTGATAGTAAAGAGGAAATATGTCTCCACGACCAAAAGGACGTACCAGCAAGTCAGATCTGCGTGAAAAAATAATTGAAGCTGCTTGGAATCAAATCTCCCGCGAGGGGGCGCCGGCACTTTCTTTGCGTGCAATTGCCAGAGACCTCGGTATTGCAGCACCCTCCATATATAACTATTTTGCCGATCGGGATGGGCTGGTAACGGCTTTGATCCTTGAAGCCTATGAATCGCTTGCGCTTTTTCAGAAAACAGCAAACGATGCTGCTCCGAGTGATGATCTGCATGCTCGTTTAATTTCAATTGGTAAAGCCTATCGAGATTGGGCGGTCAAATATCCGCAGCGTTATTTGTTGATCTTTGGTACCCCCATCCCTGGCTACGTCGCTCCATTGGAAATCATTTCACCTATCGCTGCCGGCTCTCTCAGCGTTTTGATCAACTTGATAGAGAATTACCAACTTGCCGGGCGAATAAAGGGCATTGATCTTGATAGTCAAGCAATCGCCACCTTGATCTGGATGCGCGTCCACGGTTTTGTTTCCGTGGAGATTACAAATAACCTCCCACCCAGTCCTCTTAACCTCAATACGTTATATGAGATCGAGTTAAAACTAATTATTGATCAATATTTTTTGGGCTGATATCCATTTACAAGATTTAATTACAGGAGAAAAATGCTACATAAAGACTTTACTCGGAGAGACATATTAAAATTTGGCTTGATTGCAAGTGGCGCGGTTTTACTCTCTGGTTGTGAAAAAGCAGTTGGACTAGATTTGAGTGCTTCACAACTTCGCAACCCCGATCCATCCAACTCAAAAATGATCGAACTGGTTCGATACGCCACACTTGCGGCCAATGGCCACAACACCCAACCCTGGAAATTTAGAGTCACCGGTGAAACGATAGAAATTCATCCTGATGCCTCAAGAAGGTTGGCAGTGGTGGACCCTCAGGATAGGGAACAGTGGATCAGCCTGGGCTGTGCATTGGAAAACCTAGTCATTGCAGCAGGAGCGTCAGGATTTTCAAATGAAATCATTTATCCCAAAGAACAACAGGATTTCATAACGGTAAAATTGAAATCTGATACTCCAAATGTTTCAAATCTGTTTGATTTCATTCCAGTACGTCAAAGCACTCGATCAGAGTATCAAAAAGTGGAGTTATCCACCAGCATAATGTCTCAGATCCATCAGGTAACAACCGAACCCGGTGTATTCCTTCAGTTTTTCGAAACCAATTCTGAGATTGAAAAAGTGTTGGAATATGTGAATGCAGGAAATTTACAACAGTATGGTGATAAAGCATTTCTCGAAGAATTAATTTTCTGGTTGCGCTTCAATAAGAAAGAAGCTCTTTCAACCATGGATGGCTTGTATTCCAAATGTTCCGGTAATCCGACTGTACCAAGATTTTTCGGGGAGATGTTTGTGTCTGGCACAAAGCCGCAACAACAGGCAGATACAGACGCCAAAAAGCTTCGCAGCTCTTCGGGTTCAATTATTCTTGCAACTGAAAACGATACACCTGAAGATTGGGTTCGGTGCGGTCAGGTATTTGAGCGAATCTCGCTTCAATTGACGAGCCTTGATCTAAAATCCGCACTGCTCAATCAACCCATTGAAGTGCCAGAGCTGCGAAGTGAATTTCAGACTGCCATGGGATTGGGGCAGCATTTACCACAGCTGCTGATGAGATATGGGGTTGCAGATGCCCTTCCTTATTCATTACGCAGACCGGTGGAAGAAGTCTTGTTCTAATCTTTCATGATTAATCGAAAACCAGACCAACTATGGTCTGGTTTTCGATATTATGGGCAGGTTCTATACCATGTATCCAGTGCGAGATTCTTTTGAAGCACCGTCAAGGAAGACTCTCTTGCCATCGGACAATAATCATCTATTGTTGAGTATTCAATCGCGAAAACCGGTTTTTGAGCTTTCACAAAGGGTTGAGCTTGATCGCACCATCCCTGCTCGAAGCAGCTTTCAAGGATCAAAAAATCAAACCAGGGTTCAAGGTCTTTAATTTGATCGGGATCATTTTTGAGACCCACGGACAAACCGCGCTGATGAGCTGCCTCAGCCAGCCAACGATTAAAGGTCAATTGATCAGAAGCTGTTAGATCAAACCCAGTTTCATTTTGATAGCCATCCACATTGTCGTATTCCACCCCGTCAAAGCCTTTTGATTTACACAAGTCCAGTCGTGCTTCAAGAATTGGA
Source organism: uncultured Anaerolinea sp. (assembly GCA_964597505.1). GTDB lineage: Bacteria > Chloroflexota > Anaerolineae > Anaerolineales > Anaerolineaceae > UBA6107. Next base: position 164,033 of record CAZQXI010000008.1, read on the forward strand.
GCAAGGGTATCAAGGTCACGAATGTCAAGCCAGTTTTCACTAGGCCAGCCCAGGTAATCCTTGCCGACCAACTGCGGAGGATATTGTGAAGCATCCGGACGCCAATCTTCCACGGCGCCGGCATTGATATAGCAGATCACAAATTTCCCGTTTTGGTGAAGTTTTTCGATGGTTGATGGGGCGGTATCAAATGCATCCAGATCGAAGATATCCGCAGCGATTGAAAGATCAGGGTCACCGCTGAATTGGATCTGGAAACTCATCCCCGGCGCGGGGATCCATGCAGGAACACCTTCTGAAGGAGCAATTTGTGAATCAATAACTAGTGTCGGTTCAACAGAAATTATTGAACAGGCGGTATTCATCAACAGGATTAAAAGGATGATGATTCGAAAAAGTACATTATTAAATGAGGACATTTATTCGTCGTAAGCCGCAAGTGCTGCAGGCAAGACCTGGGTAACGACATGACCGGCGGCGGGTAAACCTAAAAGTACGGCACTAATGACTTCTTCACGCGTGGCACCGGCACTTTTGGCTGTTTTTACATGGAAGGGAATGCCGCTTTCCATGCGCAGGGCAGCCAAGACAGCCAGATACGCCAAGGCAGAGGTCTTGGCATCCAGGGAGCTGGCGGAGCTGAGTGCCTGTACCAAGCTGCCCCAGGCTTGAGCGTGCTCAGGGGCTTCATTTTTAAAGGTCATAAAAGCATTGCTGATTTGGGGATTCTGATTAGTCATAAATAGCCTTTCATGGTAATTTCGTTTTTCTCCTCGATCCAACCAGACTCAACATCAGGCTTGCAAAGGTGGAGAGAAAAGTGATTAAAAAGAAGAGAATGAAGTAATAGAAGGGCAGATTGACAAGTGCGAAATACCTTCCGCCCGGGTTTTCCTGGGCGAGATAGAGTACCCAGATCCACCCTGCCAAGGATAGTATTACCTGCATGCCATTCAAGATCATGAAGAGTCGTAAAAACCATGCGTTATTTTCAGACGTTTTTCTTCCATAATACAAGTAAAGAGCTGTAAAAAGAATAAAAGCTGGAAAAGTTACCCATGAGAAAATGGCCTGTGTGCCGAAAATATAGATGGAAAGCCCGAGAAAACCGACGGCTAATAATCCCAGCAGGATGCTTACTTTTTCGCGGCTTCCGCGGAGAGCTTCACTAAGGATAACCAAACTTGTTTTTGTCACAGGCTTTTCCAGAATATGAATCCCATTTTGTGTAAAGACTACGAATGAATCAGCATATGTGGTTGCAGAATGGCGATTTGTTCAGGCATCTCTTTGTGCACAACCATTTGACTGGGTGATCGCAAGACCTTGAATTCCGGTGAAAAAACTTTGACAAACTCATCAGCCGTTGGTGCGGCGCACCAATTTTCTTGGCCGTCAAGTGTATAGTGAGCCAGTAATATCGTCCGTGCATTGATCTGCCGCATAAAGGGAATTACTTGATCATGTGGAATGACATATCCGTCAATATTTACCACAACCAGATCAGCATTTGAGATGGATTTTAACGTTTTCGAATCGGTAATGACGCCCGAATCGCCTAGTTGGACAATTTTGATTCCCTCGATTTCAAACACGAAAACTATATTTCGCATTGTTTTTGATGGACCTTCAGGGGATCCTTCCCAGCCCATCAGGCCAGTAATCTTTATGTCATTGATCTCATAATTTCCAGGTTCAGTAAGCACTTGCGGTTTTCCACATACGGCACTGATGTTACTATGGTCGTCATGGATATGGCTAACCGTTACTGCGTCTGCGGTAAGATTCAAGGGTAAATCAGCCAGCCCGGGGGGGCGGTTGATGCCGTAGGGGTCATTGACAATGCATGTTCCACCCGGGCTGGTGATCATGATGCACGAATTTCCAAAGTAGGTAAGTTGAACTCCATTTACCGTATTTACCATTTATCCTCCTTTGGATTGATTTCCATTTAATTATAGGTCAGCTCTTATATAAGGATACTTCATTTACGATATACTTAACCTATTATCCTGTCTTGAGGAGTTCAATTTGACAACCCCTGATCTTCAATCCAACAAATCATTGCTAACACGTTCAGTTTGGGTGAGTTTACTCCTGTTAGGGCTGGCCGGACAATTAGCCTGGGCAGTCGAGAATCAATATTTCAACACCTTCATGTATGACAATATTACGCCAAATCCACAGGCAGTATCGTGGATGGTAGCCATTACCGCTGTGGTTTCAACCGTGGCGACCATTACCATGGGCACTTTAAGCGACCGCACTCGCACACGCTGGGGCAAGCGCCGACCCTATATTTTTGTTGGTTACCTGGTTTGGGGCCTCCTAACCATGGCCTTTCCACTGGCCGCAAAATTTCAACCCATCGCAGTGGGTGTATTTATTGCCATTTTATTTGACAGTATTCTTTCTTTTTTCGCAGCCAGCGCTTCAGATGGAGCTTTGAGCGCCTACATCACGGATGTGACTACTGAATCCAACCGTGGCAGGGTGGTGGGCGCACTTGAAATCATGAAATGGGCGGCGTTTCTGGTGATCTACGGCGGCGCCGGCATGATCATCCAGGCGGTGGGATATTACTGGTTCTTTTATATCATTGGAGGCCTTGCTACCGTTATTGGATTGATCTGCACTCCCATGCTGAAGGAAAGGATAGAGACAGACAAGCCCGAAGGTCGTTACTGGCAGAAAATTGCGGATACCTTTCAGCTTTCGAGTCTGCGACAAAACAAAGATTTCTTTAAATTAATGATCTCGTTAACCCTCTTCATGGTAGGGATTAATGTATTCTTTCCTTACTTGATGATCTATCTTCAGCATCATGTAAAACTCTCAATTATGGATTCTTCCCTGGTCGTGGGTATCTGCATTTTGGTGGGAGGCATCGGTGCGGCTTACCCGATTGGCTTGCTGGTGGACCGCTGGGGCAGAAAACCCGTGGCGCTGCTTTCAGTAGTGCTTGAAGCGATTGGCTTGACCGTGTTTTCAATCTCACAAACTGTGCCCATGCTGATCCTTGGTGGCATACTATGGCTGGCGCCATTCGCGGCCTGGACCATTGCCACATCCACCTGGGCGCGCGACCTCTTCCCTGAAGAAAAACGCGGACAGTTCGCCGGCTACTATGTCTTATTCAACGTGGCTTTTACCATGATACCAGGTCCGCTGCTTGGCGGCTGGCTGGCATCCACTTTTGGAAACCCCATTATGCTGGATGGCAAGGCAGGTTTTGTACCCCCGCCGCTCCTCTTTCAGGTGGCCGGTTTGATGGTGCTGCTGGCGATCATTCCGGTGTTGACCATACGCACCAAGAAAACTCAGTGAGGTAAGTGCATGCCTGCGATCCCTGAATTTGTTTTGCGTAAACTCTATGTACCGGATAGTTTGACCAGTATCGATGGTGGATTTACTTTTGAATTGAACAACACCTTCGCTCCGGTTACACTTACCGGGCTCTCTTTGACCCTGGATGAGATTCTTTGTAATACAGCATTGATCAGCATTTCCATCCCTGGTCAGTCAGATATCCCGATAGGCGGCATCAGCGAGGATCATCCGTTTAACCTGGCTGTCAACGTGGTGGTAAAAGTCAAAGTGGCTGGTCCGGCGCCGCAAAGGTTGATGGTAATCCGTGTGGATACGAACGAGGTAGGAGCCCTCCAGTTTGCCATCCCACTAAAACCCGGAGAATCACCTTCCACCGACAAAAAACCGAAAAAAGCCAGCCTCTTTACACGTCTCAACCGCAGGCTTCAATATGTGAACCAGGTTTTTCATGTTCAACAAGATCCTCAGCATCCGCTTTATCATTATGCTCCTCCCGCCAACTGGATGAACGATCCCAATGGGTTGATCTATTGGAAGGGCAATGTCCACCTCTTCTACCAATACAATCCCTTTGAAGCAGAATGGGGGAACATCCATTGGGGGCATGCGGTATCAAAAGACATGCTGCATTGGAAGCACCTGCCGATTGCTTTGTGGCCGGATGCCAATGGACCGGATGCCGGTGGCTGTTACTCTGGGTGCACAGTGAATAACAACGGTACACCTACAATAATCTATACAGGAGTCTTTCCTGAAACCCAATGTTTGGCCACCAGCCCGGCAGATGATTTATTGTATTGGCAAAAAAATCCGCAGCCGGTCATCGCCGCTCCACCACCTGATATGCTTCTTGAAGGTTTTCGTGATCCCTGTGTCTGGCAGGAAGCTGGAGGCGGATGGAGTATGGTGCTGGGCACCGGCTTGACTGATGTAGGCGGAGCCGTGCTGCTTTACCGCTCCAAGGACTTATTGGAATGGCAGTACATGGGCATCCTCTTCAACGGAAATAAATATCAGAATAATCCATTTTATACAGGAACGATGTGGGAATGCCCAAGTTTCTTCCCACTGGGTGATAAATGGGTCTTGATCGTCTCTGCTTTGGCAAGCGAAGGTTCTTTGTATACCATTTATTTCACTGGACAGTACGAGATTGATCGATTTATTCCTGACGGCCCGCCGCGTTTATTGGATTACGGCGAGGGAGGCTGTCTATATGCGCCCCAAACTTTTGTGGATAGAAAAGGAAGACGGGTTTTGATCGGCTGGATGCGTGAAGCGCGCAGTGTTGCCGAACAGGTTTATGCGGGTTGGAGCGGCATGATGTCGCTGCCGCGTTTGCTCTTTTTATCGAAAAACGGAGAATTGTGCAGCACTCCAATGGTCGAGACGCAGTCACTGCGTGACCAATATGAGACGCTTTCACGTCCGAATCAGCTTTCAGATACGGTAAGGGGAGCGGCCATGGAACTCATGATCCGCATTCCGCCGGACACTGAAAAATGGAGTGGTGTACATCTGGCACTACCAGGCAGCTCCGATGAGGTGGAAGGTGTTTTGATCGGATATGATTGCATCAACAGCGCAGTAGTGGTGGATTGCCGTCATGCCGGTGGTTTGATTAGCGCCATGCCAATTAAGATTTCAGGTTTTCAAGATCAATTACTGCATGTGTTTGTTGATGGATCAGTCATTGAGGTTTTTGTCGAAGATCAACTACCCATTTCAGCCCGCTTTTATGTTTCAAAACCACAAGCTTTGCGGGTTCGATTGGTAGGCGATGCCTCTGTGGAATTATGGAAATTAAAACTCTAGAATCAGGAGCCGGCTACTACCACGCGATCGCGCCCTTCTGATTTTGCCCGGTACAAAGCCTGATCGGCAGACTGGATCAAGACATCTGGTGTGACGCCGTGATTTGGATAAACCGATATACCAAACGAGAGTGTAATTTTGCCCAGGGCTTGTCCCTTGAAATCCACACTCATATGATGCACCGTTTCACGCATCTCTTCAGCGCGTTGGCAGGTTTCATCAAGACTGGAACCCGGTAACAGAAGAATGAATTCCTCACCGCCATAACGGCAGGCCACATCTTCACCCCTGACATGCGACAGGAAGAATTGTCCAAGCGACTGAAGCAGAATATCACCAGCCTGATGGCCGAAGGTATCATTGAACTCTTTAAAGTGATCAATATCGAGCATGATCACGCCGACAGTTTCATCATTTCGGGCAGCACGCAGCACCTCGCGTTCTAGCGTTTCTTCCATGTAACGGCGATTGTACATGCCGGTGAGGGGATCGCGGATGGATTGCTGCCGCAGGGTGGAGCGGAGTTTCAGATTTGCCAGGGATAATGAAAGACTGTCTATAATGGATTGGATGCGCTGTCTTTTCGCTTGTCCGTACCATTCAACCACGTTCCCAAGTTCATCAAATACCGCTTCTCCTTCTTTGTGACGCAGATGGAGAAGCCCCAATGCTTCACCTTGAGCTACCAAGGGAACGCATAAGTAATCTGCTAACCCGTCAGGACTGATATGAGGACAGATCAACGATGTGTTGATCTCAGGTTTATCCGGGTTGGCATTATTCGCTTCGACGATATGCATTTTTCCACGGCGGAGCCCCCAACATTCCTCAGGTTTAAAAACCAGTGTGTCTGGTAATGATGATCCCCAAGATGTGGCCCGGTCAAGAATATTCCGTGAGGAGTGATATAAATACAAAACACCTGAATCTTCAGGGAAAAATTTTCCCATCTGATCTGCAATGACTTCACATGCTTCTTCGGTATCAGGGCTGGCCTGTAACAGATCCACCATCTCACTAAGTCGCTCGGTTTCGCGTGTACTTTGTTCCAGAGCCTCAATGCCCTTCAGAAGTTTGGCGTTTGCCTTTTGTAATTCATCTTCAGTGGCTTTTTGTTTGGTGATGTCTCTGCTGATGCCGACCAGACCGGTTATTTTTCCGGTTCGGTCGCGCAGAGGTACTTTTGTGGTTTGCCGCCAATGGGGCATGCCATTTTTTAGATCAATTAGAATTTCTTCTTGATTGATTGTTGGTTCACCGGTCGTAAAAATCATGGCATCGCGTGCCAGCATTTGAGTGCCAATTTCGGCCGGCTGAAAATCAATTTCAGATTTTCCAATCAATTCTTCTTTATTTGTCACACCCATTACAGCTGCTGTCGCTGGATTGGATATGATGAACAGGTTATCTGTGTTTTTTGCGAATACGGCGTCTGGCAAGGTATCCAATAAAGTGTTGAGAAGATTCCTCTCGGAATCGAGATCGATGTTTAATCGGGCACTTACTGCGATTTCTTTTTCGAGCTGAACTGTTTTTTTAGTCAATGTTTTTCGAGTACGCCATAAAATGATCACAATAATCCAAAAAATGAAAGACAAGCTGATGCTAAGAACCAGGTTTGCTTGTTTGATTTGAAGATCTGCTTCCTGTATGTGTGGATCTGCGACAGAATCAAACCGCTGCAGGTCTTGAAGTAATTGAGAGAAGGTTGAGATATAGGCAGTTTTTTTAGAGTCAAGTTTTCCTGCCAAATGATCCTGCCATCGTCGATCGAGAATATTGCGAAAATCGTCTATTTCTGCACATATGGATGGTGCACGAGAATTTGGAAATTTCATATTAAAAGAAACCGGCACAAATTTTCCGCCTGGTCCACCTTGATCAAGAGTCTGACATAAGCTTTCTGCATTATCCAATTCAGCATAAACATCTTTTTGAAGGTCTACGCCGGTGGTTTGATTCATGAGTTCATCAAAATGAATATAAGCCAGGTTCACAGAAAGTAATATTTTGCTTGTCTGGCGGTCAAATGCCCTGGCGTTAATTGAGTCAGTCCGAAGCTGATTCATTTTCAGGTACATGAAAACGCCGACACCAGCGCCAACCAATAATATAAAGATTTCCAAAATGGAAAAACCACTTGGCCATGAGGTAATGAAATTAAATATAGGAACTTTGGTTGGTTTATTTTCTGCCATTAAAAACGTAATAACCTTGTTTTTCTGTTCATAAATAAGGAATTAGCGTTGATATTATTTTCAACGGAAAAACTTAATAAAACAATAAAAAAACCCATAAGTAATGGTAAAAAACTTATAAGCACTAAATAGAGAATTTGTTGAGTTAAATAAATGATTAGCGTTAAGGATTATATTTTTTTACAAAAGCTTTAACCAGTTTTACGGTTTTTGCACTTGAACTTAGTTTTTGTGCGATCACAAAATCCAAAATATCAGATTGATTTGAAGCCAACGGGTAAAGCGCATCCAGTGCTTCTATCACATAAGCCTTAACCAGACCCAGATGGTTTGGATCGTGGTGTGTCTTATCCACTTGAACCAGGCGGTTGATGATTTCAGTTCTCAGTGAAGAGCATGCCAGGGCAATTTTGGCGGCATTTAGAGCAGCATGTGACGCCACCATGACACTCTCGTCATCCAACAATGCAAAGTAATCTTCAAAATTATTGGCAAAACGTTCAGGGGCTGCTTTCGTAAGTGAGGTGATCACATAAATCGCCACATATTTGGAGAATCCATTGCTGCTTTTGAATAGGTTTATGAAATAATCCCAATGGGGCAAAAGTATCTCGGGCCAGGTTTCAGCCATGGCCATCAGGGCCTGAGAACAGTTCTCTCGCCTGGCTGATTTTTGAGATTGTGGTGCAACGCCAAAGAGAAGGTCTTGAAGTAAATCCGGATTGTCCAATGCCAATTCTGCGATACGATCAGGGGGAACAAGTTTATTTTCTAGATCAACTTGAGCGGCCATTATTAAAATCTCCCATTGTGTTTTGTAATAACAGAACACAAATTCTATTATAACATTTTTATCAAGCAACATCCATGCTGAACCATACCGATTCTGATTGGAGAGTAAAACCTGACCGGATGGCAAGTGCAATCATGGGGAGGTTCTCGCTGCTGGTTCCTAATTGGATGGTTTTAATACCTCTACTTCGAAAATACGATAAACCATAGGCGATCATGGCAGCAGAAAGCCCGATGCGCCGGTGGTCTGGATGCACACCAATGGGATCAAGATACCCAAGTGTGGAATCTTCTTCATCAATACTCCCAATACAAAAGCCGGCCAGAGTGCCTTCAGGGGCGACAGCCACCCAATCCAGGCATTTGTCATAATCGGGAGCATGCATCATGGCCAGCCTGTATTCTTCTGTCATATGGTTGGTGCCAAAAGCAGCTCGATGCAGACTAACAAGATGAGCAACTTCACTTTCGCCATTAACGCATCTGATCGAATACCCGGATGGGAGGGGGAGTTCTTGTATTGGTTCGTTAAGGCAGCGAGCAAATTTCAATGAACGTATTTCTTGCTGAATGAGTCCCATCCTTTCGAGTGATTCAATCCTGGCAAGGTTCTGAGCAGAACAGGAGCTATCCAACGAATCGGTTTCGCCAGATTGCATATTTCTGTTGCGCATGCATTCCAATCCCCAACCAATGATCTCATCTTCCACTTTTGGATTGGATCTGTCTGGAACAACTTCAAAGCACAGATTGTTAAAATCATCCACATAAGCAAAAGCAATTAATAAGGGTCCCTCAAACCATAAACGAGTGTTTTGGCGCACGCTTTTAAGTTGTATGAATTCTTCAAAGTCAACGATGCTCAAATTGTTTTTGAACGATGCGATCAATTGGCGCATGGATTCAATATCGAGATCATTGTTAATTGGGCGATGTTCCATCTTGTTATTTACTCCAGATCCCTTTGATGTGAAAGACCCAGTTGCTCCGCTTTTTCATAATACTTTTGCGCGGTGTTGAGATCTCCGAGTCTTTCATGAGATTTACCCATGTTTAAGTAAAGAGAAGGGAGGAAGGGTGTTACGCGATCATCGTTACAAGCGCCGGCGTATTCGAGTGCTTTTTGATTCCAATCAAACTCAATTTTAGGATCCTTTTGGTGGCGTGCCTTATAATGTGCTGCAATACAGGCTTCATATTCATTGCTTTGAATCTGCCAGGCTTGTTCAAAAAGCGCCACGGCTTCACTGATCTTTTGTTGAAATTCAGCTTGAGTGCCGGCGATACATAATTGAATTACCTTATTGTCAACTTCCATCTTGAAATTATAACAATTTATTTAAAGCGGAATCTATATATAGTCATGGTTCGATTTAGCTCTGTGGACACTTCATAGATTGACCATGATGTAATATTCTATATTTGTAAAAATATCCCAAAAGGGATCAATTCGTTTCAGGAGCTGATCGAAATGCAAATTGTCACCGATAGTGGTACGGATGTTTATTTATCAGGGGAAGAATTGAAGAAATATAATATTCACGTGGTTCCCCTTGTGGTGACACTTGGTGGAAATTCGTACAAAGAGGGGATTGATATTCAACCGGATAAATTTTATCCGATGCTCGAAGCAACGGACGAATTACCTATTACGTCTCAACCTTCAGCCGGTGATTTTGCCAAAATGTACGCTGACCTTGCCAAAACTGATCCTGATATTCTCTCGATCCATATATCATCAGGTTTGAGCGGTACATCCGCTTCGGCGACAGCCGGAGCAGCCATGGTTCCACAGGCAAATGTAACCGTTATTGATACTAAAACCCTCTCTGCTCCGGCAGGCTGGCAGGTAGAAGTCGCAGCACGTGCCGCCAAAGCGGGTTGGAAAAAGGACCGCATTCTGGAAGCCATGAAAAAGATCGGTGATGCCACAGATGTCGTTTACACACTAAAAGAACTGAAATATCTCATCCATGGCGGACGGATCAGCCATATGAAAGGGCTGCTGGCGTCACTTCTCAATATCAAGCCCATGATCGGTGTTGAAAAAGTGAAGGGCACCTATGTGCAATACGGCATGGCAAGAACTTTCAATGGAGCGATCCACGGCATTGGGGAGTATGTAGCAAAGAAGTTCAAGAAAGGCAGTGCTTTGCGTGTGCAGGTGCTGCACTCTTATAACCCTGAGGGGGCACAACAGCTCATCGATGAGATGAACAGCCTGTTTAAATGTCAATGGCTGCCGACTGGGCTGCTTTCACTGGTATTGGGAGCACACGTGGGTAAAAGCATGGTGGGTGTGGCGTTTGCGCCTGAAGAGGCTTTTGCGGGTTTACCGCAATAATTGGATTAAAAATCAACGATCCGGAACTATCAATTCCGGATCGTTTTATTTAAACTAAATTCTAATTGTTTGGCTATTTGCTACCTAAATAGAAAATTGAATAATCAATATTCTTATTCACCAACTTTTTATCCAAATTCGGGGGAATGATGACGGAATTACTGATCAGCAAATAACCTTGATCGATATCATCTATACTCGTAATGGGATTAACTATGCGGCTGCGATTCCTTCCAAAGAGGGCAAACTCGACAGGGTCATTGAAAGTCATTAATGATATGGGGGCTTCTTCTGGTATGTTTTGGTTGATAAACTCAATATCTTCGGCTGTTGAATTATTGGAATAATAAAGCCGGTCATAATAAGTGGCTTCATAAATATTTCCAAGAGGGATGGAATACTCTGTAGGATATGCAATCTTGAGAAGGGATTTTTTGAAAAATCGCTGTAAACCATTTTGTTCTGGTAGGGGGGATATTACGTTATTGATAATATCATTTTGTGTTTTGGCGGTGATGATCGGTTTGGAATCATTGTAAAAAAGGGTATTTACAATGAGCATCATACTGGCTGGCAGAAGGATTCCGAGGATTACACTTCTAACCGAATTGTTTTTTGGCAGTAAAATCGAAACCAGGGGAATAAATGGAATAATCGCCAGGATGAAATATCGGCCCTGGTATGGATCCCAACCGGCTCTTTGAACGATCAGTAACACCAAAAAAATAATTGAATTTATGAGGCAAAGAAGAGCATATTTTCTGCGGAGCTTGTTTTTGCTAAAAAGTGTTATCAACGTGGCGAGTGGAATAAGCAGAATTGCATAAGGCCCAAACCAGGCAGTGTCTTCTGATCTTTTCAGCGGTGTGGTGTAATGAAAACTTTCATTCTGATCGAATCCTGGTTGAAGAAATACTTCTTTTTCGAGGTCAAGCCCGGCAGGGTTAAGAATGCTTTTAAATATGTTTTCCTTGGCCTGGATCAACGAAGGTTGAATGGATCTTGGTAAGCCGTCGAGCCCAACGAATTGATAAATGTAGCGCGGAATCACATAAAGGGCTTTTTCTCCAGATTGTGATAATGAAGTGTTTTCTTCCGTTAGCAATGAATCCACACCAAAGAGCGAGTCTGTTTTAGCCAGGTTTTGAATAAATTGGAAGCTGGCAAGGGAAATAAACAAAATGAGCAACAACCAGGATGATCGCAAGAACTTTTTGAAATTTTTGGTAATAATCAGTAGATAAACAATGGTCAAACAAAAAACGGGAAAGACCAAAAAAGCAGTTTGTTTTGTACCGAGGGCTAAAATGATGCAAGTGAAAGCCGGCCAAACATATCTCCATTTTTTGGATTGTGAGAAATGGAGCAGGAAGCTGATACACACCATTACCAAGGCTGTAACGGTGAGGTCACCCTGGAATGAGAATATTTGAAGTAAAACCACCGGTAATGAAAGCCCGACCAATCCGCTGATTAACCCTTGGGTGGTTGAAAAACCAAGTGATTTGCATATATCAAATATTGAGGCCGTAATGATGACCAATGAGAACCACTGAACCAGGAAGAAGAGGTATTCTGACTTTCCCAATAGAAAGAGCCAAAGTCCCTGGACGTGGGCATTTATGGGGTAGATGAGCTGCCACAAGTTTGAAGCAGTCCAATAGTTAAAATTACCGTGCTGGAGCCAATAGAAAATGCGTGGCAGATGAGTGGCCAGGCTGTCATTGTTGTTGATGGGAGTCGTGGCTCCAACCATAAAAAATCCGATGAACGTAGCTGAAATAACAACAAGCACAATTATTTCAAATTTGCTGAATTTCATATCTGAAAAAGGATAGACTGAGATCACTTTTTCTTTTGATATTGGCAGCCAGTGCTGAAGGGTAAAAAAGAGTATTCCACCGATCAATGTTTGAATAGTGAGAAATAGAAGAGGCTGGTTGAGTAAATTTATTAAACTGAGAATTTCAGCGGTCAGGATGTTGATCGAAAAAATGCATAAATAAAAAATCAAGAGAAATCTTGAAATGCCAATCTTTTCAAAGAATCGCGGATAGACAAAAAATGAAATTACAAGATAAATAAGAAGGGATGCGAATAACATTGTTCCCCAAAGTGGAGTCAAAAAATGGGCGTGCGGTTGAGTAAAAGAATTCTACCATTGAATAATTCAACGGCATTATTGAAAAGCCCCGCTTATCAGGCGGGGCTTGGATTTACTCGTATTTGAATCTTAGAATACCGATCACCAAGAAGACCAGGGTAAAACCCAGAAGGATGCCGGCTTCCGGCAGGATGGCCATTAATCCCTGGCCGCGGAGCACGATATCCAACAAGCCTTGCATGGCCCAGGTTGTTGGCAGAATTTTCACCACTTGCTGAACCGTTTGGGGGAAGAGTTCAAGCGGATACCAGCAGCCGCCCATAAGCGCCATGACCATGCCAAACATGATACTCAACCCACTGGCCTGACCTTCGGTTTTTACGAAAGTTCCAAGCATGGTGCCGAGTGCGGCGGCCGCCAAAGCGGATGAAATTAAGATGACCGCCAATGCCAGGGGAGCATGAGCCCAGTTGAGTTTCATCACTAAGATGCCAAAAAGAACAAGCAAGATCATTTGCACCAGCGCGGTAAGGACCTGGCCAATAATCGTCCCCGTCAGGAAGAGCCCCTTGCTGGTGGGGGTGGTCAGCAGGCGGCGCAGCGTACCTTTCTGGCGTTCATACGCGAAGGACCCTGAAAGTCCGATCAACGGAATAAACACCCAGGTGATCAACTGACCGGCACTGGCGTTTGAACGAGGATCAAATTCGATGGAATCCTTGGTGTTTCCTTTGACTTCATTGATCCGGCTGGGAGATTTGGCCAACAGTGTTTGCGCTTTTTTTAGGGAGGCGTCAAAGAAAGCCTGGCGGTCAGTTTCTGATTCAAACTTGAAACCGGGCAGACTTTCAGCCCGTTCAACGCTGGAATTGGCAATATCCACAACACTGCTGACTCTTGAAAGCACGGCCTGTACGGCTTGTTGCGCGATGAGCGAATCAGTGTTGTTGGGCAGTTGGCGCAGATCAAGTTCCGCCTTCTGGTTTTGCAGATTTTGTTGGGTGAAGGTTTCTGGAATGATCAATATCGTTGATATCTTTTTTTGATCAAAGGCTGCTGAAGCGTCTTCAAGTGTTTTCAGTTCTATTTTGACCGATGAAGAAGTGTTCAAAGTGGAGATGAGCGTTTCAGAAAGTGAATTATTAGCTTGATCTACAACGAGCATCTTCACCCGTCCATCACCAGAGGGGCCGGAACTGGCGCCAATGACCAAAGTAAAAACAATTGGCAGGACTAAAAAGAATAACCATTCCATCGGGCTGGTGAAGCGGACAAGGGTGTCTTTGATAAAAATTGCAAGTATTTTTTTCATGGCTATTCCTTTCCAATTCCGCGGCGGCTAAAGAGCACAACGGAAACCAGGAAGAGTACAGCTGCCATGATCAGCAAGGCTGTAACAGGTGTCATAATGTTGGCCAGGTTACCTCCCATGGCCAGGGTGGTAAACCCGTCCAGGCCCCAACGGTTTGGAGAAATGCGGCTAAACCATTGCACCCAATCAGGCATCACTGCGATATTGGTGAAACTTCCGCCGAGGATGCCAAAAATCAACATGATGGCTGAGCCTACTGCAGAAACCTGGCCTGACGTTTTAAGCAAGGCTGCCAATAAAATGCCCCAACCGGTGGCAGCCAGGGCTGCAGCAACCACCAACACCAACACAGCCAACGGGTCACCCCAATTCAATTTAAAGAGAAGGGTCGTACCAATTATGAGGATCAGCAACTGTGCCAACCCAGAAAGAAAGATGCCGAAGACTTTACCACCCAAAATTTGAAAAGAAGTTGTGGGTGAAATCAACATGCGGGGCAGAGTACCACCAGCTTTTTCAACCAGCAGGGTTCTGCCGCCATTGCTGACGGTGTACATTAGAAACATCAATGCCATTCCAGGAGCCAGCAGAGCCAACATATTGAATTTCACTTCTGCACCTGATTCTGTCAGATTATTCAATTTAATGGAAGAAGTGTTGTCTTGGGCAGCCGATTGTGATTCTCCTGCGGCCTGACCAATCGCCATCGCTTGAGAGGGATCAATAGCACCGCTCTCAAGCAATTGGGTTACGGCAACAGTACCGCCGACTCGTCCCACTTCGACCTGGCTGATGAATTGTTCAACCAGATTCTTGATAATGCCGACGCCAGTTGGAGAAGTGGGATTACCATAAAGTTCGATTTGAACAGTCTGGGTTGGAAGGGTGGTATTGTCAGCAGGGATGATGGAACTGGTAAACCCTGCTGGAAGATACACAACCGCTACAGTTTTGTTCTCGTCCACGAGGGTCCGCGCAGCAGCCAGGTCTGTAATGACTTGCGGTTCCAGAAGGTCGGCGAGTTCATCAGATTGGACCATCTCTATAAAGGCGTTGCCAAGGCTGCCGCCGTCATCATTTACGACAACCAAAGGCAGGTCGAGTACACCAGAATCGGAATTGCCAGAAAAACTACCAGTTGCGAGACCAAGACCAACCGTTAGTGCAAAAGGAGCCAGCAGCATAAAAATGAGCGCGGTCCGGTCGCGAAAAATAAGCAAAACATCTTTGAAAGCGATCAACAGTAATTTGCGCATAGTCAAACTCTAGTCGCGTAAAGCCCGACCAGTGAGATTCAGAAATACTGCCTCAAGGTTGGGTTCTCGAATATCGATGGATTTTATTTTGATTCCCAGGGCATTGGCGTGGGTGACAACAGGCGCCAGTAATTCTTCTGCTGAAGGGGTGATGATAGAGACTTCATGGTCGGTTACTTCGGCTTTGAGCACGCCTTTTAGCTTCCGGACTTCTTCGGCCAGGATTTCAGGATTTACTTCTTCACCAACGTGCAATACCAAAGTGTCTGTTTCGCCAACGGATTTGGTTAGTTCATTTTGCGTTCCCACGGCAATCAAATCGCCATGATCGATGATTCCGACCCGACTAGAGAGTTCTTCGGCTTCTTCCATATAATGGGTGGTGTAGAGCACGGTCATGCCGTTTTTGTTGAGTTCCTTCACTGAATCCAAAATAGCCCGTCTCGATTGGGGATCGATACCCACGGTAGGTTCATCCATGAAGAGCAGGCGAGGTTGATGAAGCAATCCTACACCAATGTTGACACGGCGTTTCATGCCACCTGAATATGTTTTAATCTTCAATTTGGCTTTATCGAGAAGTCCGATCTGTTCCAACACTTCATCCACACGGATTTTGAGTGTTTTGCCTGAAAGGCCGTACATTTGTCCCCAAAAGTTGAGGTTTTCACGGGCGCTAAGATCTTCATACAGCGCCAGATCTTGTGGAACAACGCCAATACACTTTTTGACTGCCATGGTGTCTTTGGTGACCGAATAACCGCATATCGTGGCATCCCCGCTGGTGGGAACATAAAGGGTGGAAAGCATTGAAATTGTGGTGGTCTTGCCGGCCCCATTTGGGCCAAGGAGACTGAAAATTTCCCCTTCCTGAATCTCAAACGAAATACCTTTAACTGCATTAAAGGAACCATAATTCTTTACCAATTTTTGGACTTCTAGGATGGGGGGCATACAGATCTCCTGATAAATAATGAATATCTAATCTACGTGTGTTATCGAATTAAGTTGTTTAAACCGAATTATAATGAAGAAGGTTCGCTGTACGAAGGAAAAAATCTTAATTATTTATTTGGCTGAGGATCAATGGGCTATCCTTATCGTTCAATTTGTGTTTTTTGTGGGTCTGCCGATGGGCTTAACCAAGTCTATTATGATGCAGCCAATGACATGGGCCGGCATTTAGCCAGCAAAGGAATTCGTTTGGTTTATGGCGCCGGGCGCACAGGGTTGATGGGTGTGCTTGCGCAAAGTGTATTGGAGAATGGGGGAGAAGTCACTGGAATTGCCCCAAAAGGTCTTGAAAGTCCGCAGTTGATCCACACCTCCGGGTTGACGAGCCTTGAAATCGTTGACGATATTCAGATACGCAAAGCCAGAATGATCGATCTTGCGGATGCCTTCATCGTTATGCCGGGGGGGTATGGAACAGCGGATGAACTTTTTGAAGTATTAACCTGGTCACAAATCGGGTTGCAGCGTAAACCATTGGCGATATTAAACACAAATGGATATTTTGACTCGCTGCTTGAATGGATCAACCGGGCTTTTTCTGATGGATTTATTTACGATGAACACCTGCAATTGTTCATTAGTGATCCGAATCCGGCGGGTTTGTTTGAAAAACTGGCGAATTATCAATTTCCTGATAATATAGGACGTTGGCTTGTAAGGGAAAATTGAGTCACAAAACCTCAATCATTTAATCCTGGACTTTATAAATCAAGGAACCCATCTCTTGGACTCAAATAAAACACCACTAACATCAGAACTACATAGAAAAAACCGCAGCGAACATTGGAACAAGGTCGCGCTAAAAATGCATCACTGGCATGGCTGGGGGGGATATTATCATAAGCGGCTAAAAGAGATCTATTCAACCGTGGTTCCGGCAGGGTTAAAAGTTTTGGAACTTGGATGCGGCAACGGTGAACTGTTGGCCGCTTTGAATCCAAAAGTTGGAGTGGGGGTCGATTTCTCGGCAGAGATGATCTCACTGGCCAGTGAAAGACTGCCTGGTTTGAGTTTTATTCAGGCTAATGCTGAAGAATTTACAAGTGAAGAGAAATTTGATATTGTCATTCTTTCGGATATCCTGAATGAAGTATGGGACGTGCAGGAGCTGTTGGAAAATGTAAAAAAACTCCTTAATCCGAATGGGCGTTTGTTGATCAATGTTCACAGCCGTTTATGGGAACTACCATTGACTTTGGCGGTGAAGTTGGGGTTATCCAAGCCAGGGTTGGGGGATAACTGGCTGACTGTCTCGGATATTGATAATTTGTTGAATTTGTCAGGTTTTGATTCCATCAAAGCATCTCATGAAATTCTCTTTCCATTTGGCATTCCACTATTGGCGCCATTCTTTAATAAATTCCTGGTTCGGTTTTGGCCATTTAACCACCTGGGATTAACCAATTTTATGGTTGCCAGACCCCAACAAATTGCGCATAGCCAAAACAACAAACCAAGGGTGAGTGTTATAGTTCCGGCAAGGAATGAAGCAGGCAATATCGAAAATATTTTGGCCCGTGTACCCGAGATGGGTGGGGGAACTGAAATCGTTTTTGTGGAAGGCAATTCCACTGATAATACCTGGGAAACTATCCTGCAAAAAATTGAACAGCATCCTGAGAAAACATGCCAGAGCCTGCAGCAAACCGGAAAGGGGAAAGGGGATGCCGATCGGCTTGGATTTGCCAAGGCCACCGGTGACATTCTCATGATCCTAGATGCGGATCTGACCGTTCCTCCTGAAGATTTACCCAGATTCTATGACGCACTTGTTTCAGGCAAGGGTGATTTTATCAACGGCGTACGCTTGGTATATCCGATGGAAGAAGAGGCCATGCGCTTCTTCAACCTGATCGGCAATAAATTCTTCAGCCTGGCATTCTCGTGGCTGCTTGGTCAACCCATAAAAGATACCCTGTGCGGCACCAAGGTCATGTGGAAACGAGACTACGAACGTATCGCCAACAACCGGCATGTATTTGGAGATTTTGATCCGTTTGGTGATTTTGATCTGCTTTTCGGTGCAGCTCGCCTGAATTATAAGATCATCGATCTGCCCATCCGCTATAGGGCGCGAACTTACGGCAGCACCAATATTGAGCGCTGGAAGCACGGTTGGCTGCTGTTGAGAATGGTGGCTTTTGCCGCCAGACGTATCAAGTTCATATAACGGATTAGATGAACCACATGTCTTCCATTACAAATCAATCGCACTTTGTTTCAAAAATGACACGAACTGTGCCGGCGTGGATTTTGGCAATTATCATTTATGGATTGATGTTATGGCTTCCCATCCCGGCTGAGATCGGACTGTTTGTCCGTTACAACCTGGTGCTGCTTACTCTGATAGCACTACCATTGCTATTTTTCACATTCCGACTCAAAGGCTTTTGGGGAATTTTCGCGGGATTAGGTTTAACTTTATTGCTTTTCGGTCTTCCACTAAGCGGGCTGTGGCGCAGCGGCGCCAGCGAACCCTTCATTATCGGCGGCTTACTGCCTTTCAGCGACGCAGCCAGTTATTACAGTGATGCACTGCGTGTGGTGGAAGGGTTTCGATTTTCCGCTTTTTCTGCCAGAAGGCCTCTCTTTCCGGCTTTACTGACGGTTCTGCTGGCGATAACGGGGCAAAACCTGGTGATATCCATCGCCATCCTGGGGGCGTTGATTGCCATTATCTGTTACCTGGCTGCCAGAGAAATTCAGCGTTCATTGGGTACGATCCCTGCGGTAGTTTTTCTCTTCGTCTTATTCCTGTTTTATAGGCGCATCGCCGGTACCACCATGACTGAAAACCTGGGTCTGCCTTTAGGTGTGGCAGCCTTCACTATTCTTTGGGGTGTTGCCCAAAAGAAAAACCTTTGGCAGATCGCCATCGGATTACTGCTGCTGACTCTCGCGCTCAATGCAAGGGCAGGAACATTTTTCATCTTACCAGCACTCTTGTTATGGTGTGGTTTTGCATTAAGAGGTAAACGAAGATTTTCATTTTCCGCTTTTGGCCTCTGTACGCTGGCTGTAGCTATGGGGTTTGGCCTCAATATGTTGGTGTTTAAACTGGTGGCAGACCCGGGCGGAATGGTCTTTTCCAATTTCTCGTACACCCTATATGGCGTGGTTGCAGGTGGAAAAGGCTGGATGCAGATCCTCATTGATCACCCCGAGCTTGGCCAATTGGATGATGTTTCTCGCTCTGCTCAAACCTACGCACTCGTATTCGAAGCATGGAAGGCTCATCCATTTAATATTGTGGTGGGGGCTGCAAAGAATTGGTTTGATTACCTTATGCCGCGTGGGGCCGGCGCATTTGGCTTCATCCGGGGCAACGAAGCCTTGAGTCTGGCAAATTATGCTTATCGCGTTTTGCTTTCCGTTTTTGCAGGTTGGGGATTGATCTCTGCCTGGAAGCAGCGCAAACAGGAACCTTTCGCTTTACTTCTATGGGCAGCTGTTGGAATATTCCTTTCAGTGCCATTCGTACCACCTAATGATTCAAACCAAATGCGAGTGTATGCTGCGACGGTTACCTTCTTGATCGCTTTCAGCATGATCGGGCTGAAATCCATCATGGGGTTGGTGTTCAAACAACAAAAGAGAGTATCGACTGAGCAAGAATCACAACCCGTTGCACCAATGATTTTTGGGATATCTGTTGCGTTGATCACCATCGGTGGAGTTTTGTTGGTGAAGTCTCTTACAAAACCTTACCCGTTGCCGCTCGCAGAATGTCCGGTTGGAGAAACGCAGATAATGGTGCGATTTTCCGCAGGCAGCCAGGTGCAAGTGGGTGAAGAACAATCCTCTCAAAGACTTGTTGTACCCTTTGATCGTTTTACAATGTTAATTGAAGGATATATTGAAATGCACGAAGCATTGGTTAACACAGTGGGGGAGGGTACTGTTTTGGCCCGTCCGCTGGATCTTATTTCGATGCAGTATCCGTTGGTGGTAATTAACGATCAAGATGTACCGGATTTACCAGGGATTTATTCACTTTGTGCAGTACCTTTTGAAGACGAGGAGTTAACCCGGCGGGGTTGGATTAATACTCGATCTTTGATGTATATACAATAAAATTCAAATAATCAAGTAAGAGAAATTTAGGAAGGAATAAAAACTTTCATGGTTGCAAAAACAAAAACCAATCAACATGATAAACCGGTAAATATCCTTTTTGTTGCCATAATAATCATTGGAACATTGTTTTGTATCTTTATTCCGTATGGGGCGGGTTTTGATGAAGAAGCGCATATCGTCAGGATTTTCGATATATCCGGTTTGAATATGATTCCAAACCGTGGAATTGAAAATGGCGATTATACGCTTTCTGAATTCTTTAGTCTTTCTTACCAGCGAAGAGATTTTCAAACGCCGGCATTTGATCAATTTTCGCCCTCAAAATTCCAGATTAAACCAAATTGGCAAAGCATGAGTGAGGGGACCACTCGTTCACATTATTTTCCAGCGAATTATTTTCTACATGGGTTGATCGCAGGCATTTCATGGAGAGTATTTGATTTTCCAATTCTCCCAGCGGTTATTCTGATGAAGATCGTTGAATTTCTGTTTTACCTTGCCGCGTGCTATTTATCTTTTCGGATGTTGCCAATAGGGAAATGGGTGTTCCTGGTTGTGGCATTTGCACCAATGGTTCTATTTCTGACGGGAACTCTCAATGCAGATGTTTTTACACTGGCCAGCAGTTATCTTTTTATTGGCGCAACCCTAGAATATTATGCAAATCGTGATCATACCAAAGAAACCTACATTCCCTGGAAGTTAGGGTTGTTTATTCTAATGGTTGGTTGTACAAAACCAGGTACATTTTTAGTGTTATTCTTGCTGCTCATTTTGGTGCGTCGAAACGTGCGGTCAAAGAAAAGCGCTGTAATAATCACCCTGGCTGCAACCCTGTCAATGGCTATCTCCATCCGATGGATGACATTTAGTGCCGATGAATCAAATTTTAGCCTTTGGATTCCAGGCGGTTCTGTCTCCGGTCAATTTCAGACGATCATGATGAATCTTCCGGATTTTCTGCGATATTACTTTACCGGGATTTTCTATTCATTAAAAAATTATTACACCGGCGCAGTGGGTATCTACGGTTATTGGGTTGGACAGGTTCCCATCCTTGTTTATATACTCTTTCCTGTTTCATTGATCTCTGCTTTATTGATAGAAAAGAAAAGCAGTTTATTGAAGAAGCGGCAAATTTTACTCATCGTTTTGGTCGGATTAATTTGCCTGGCAGAGATAGCAGCATTTCATTTTATTGCTTTTTATGTTCCGGGGACATCAAATGTTGATGTGGTTGGAAGGTATTTTTTGCCTTTTATCCCGTTGCTCTTTATCCCATTTGCTGCAAAGATCGAATTAAACGAAAAAGCAAGAAAACCGGTACTCATCTTGTGTATTACTTCAATTATTGCCTGTGCTGGATTTTACGGGTATGGAATCTATCGAACCTATTACACAAATTGTGTGTATGCTGTCACAAAGAATAATCCTTGCAGATTACCAGTCTATAAGAATTTGGAAGTCATTAATCCTTATATCGCGAATGTTACCAAACAAAATGACGTTGAACAAAGTTTCTCGCCAAAATGTCAATCAGTGGAATCCATCAGAGTTCTGGTTGAAACAGTCGATGCAAAACCCGAAGATAAAATCACACTTAAGATTTCTGATGATCAACATCAATTGTTAGCGACACAAGATCTTGGGATTTCGGGTTTGAAGAGCAGGGATTTTCTTGAAATACCAACTGAAATAACAGTGGATCCTGACAAAACAGTCTTGTGGATCTCAATTTCAATGAGTCCAGACAATTCTGAAGAATCAAATCTTGGTGTTCTTGGCAGAATAACTGGAGAGAAATACCCCAACGGAGCATTGTATTTCAATAAAGTAGAGCAAGACGCAGATATCTATTTTCAATATACCTGCAAGTAAGACTCTATTGGTAAATAGTTTATAGTTCAACAACTGAGAAATAAGTGCTTTGAATATAACAAACACTCTGTACATATTGTACGGAGTGTTTGTTTTTAATGGTTTATCTCATCACTTTAAAAATATTATAATGAAGAATATTTATAACTTCTGATTATTTAAACTAATCAGAAGTTATAAATACCTTCCAACCAATAGTTACGTGAAGTCAATAAAAGGATATCGTTTATAATAATTTTGGCTATATTGGCATCATGATCGCAGAATCAGACTTTTTATAGAAATTGGCCAATAATATTAATGAACAAACCCGCGCTGCTTATTCAAATAAATAAATCTGACGAAAACTCTATTGCTGCGCTTCGCAGTGTCGTTAGCGAACTTGAGGTTCCATTAATAATCCTGGACACCCGGAGAAAAATGGATCAAGAATCCATACCTCTTGATTTTCTTGTCAATAGAGATTCAGTAATAATACTACACGCAATCAAAAAAAACGCGCCATTTACCGGATTGAATTATTTAATCAAACATTTTGAAGAAAAATATTCAGGAGTAATTCTTGTTGATCTAGATCAAAAATTTAGTCTGGTAGATATCCAGACGGTTGCTGATGCAATGGATAATATCCCTGATGCATTAATTATTGGTGGAAGACGATCAAACACAATAAAACCAGGCTCTTCGACATTATTGGTATCGCAACTTTCCAGACTTATCGGATCCAGAGTGGAAGATTTTAACTCTGGATTGCGGGGGGTCCCTGGTTCATTAGTAATTGAGCTTTTCAAACGAAAATCAAAAACACTTGATGTCTGGCTTGAATTGTATGTTCTCGCAGAACAAATGAAAATTCCAGTAATTGAAGTGACCGTTCAAGCAGAACATTCTTCCAAATCCCCTGCCCTGTTGAGTTTTATTCTGAACTCTTCAAAAGTAATCTACATCTTTTTAAGATTCTCTTTTATTTCACTGGTCACAGCTGGGATTGATTACACCATTTTTTCGTTACTCGTTTATTTTTCGAATTCTATCCTTTTAAGTATGATAATCGCCCGCATTGCGGCAGGAAGTTTTCAATTTTTTTGCGGCAAGAACTGGGTGTTTAAATCCAAAAACCGAGCATTTATTGAGCTGATTAAATACATTTTACTGGTTGGCATATTAATGCTTGTCTCTTATTTATTCATAACACTAATGGTCAATAAACTTGGAATTAACACAATAATTTCCAAGATGATTGCTGAATTATCATTATTTATGGTAAGTTTCACCTTGCAAAAAAAGGTCGTTTTTGCAAAAACAACTCATATAAAATAATGATGCGTTTACGCCAAGCAATCGTGGTTTAAATAACGACTCGGAGACATTATGATCATTTCTTTTGGGATACTATCCATTCTTCAATTAACCCTGGTTCCGGGATTGATTATTGCCAAGTTGTTTAGAATCCGAGGTTTTTGGGAAAACCTAATTGCGGCGATTGGACTAAGTCAACTCTTCAATTACTTATTTGTTATTATTGCTACTTTATTAAATGTTTATACACAAACCACCACATTGATTTTATTTGGGATCGAAGTATTTGTTTTGTTCGTACTTTATTTTCCGAATTTAAATTGGCGTCTTGTAAAAGTTATTGTTCCTGAAGGCATCAATGATTTTTTCCGTACTTATTCAAATACTTTTACTTCCAAAATTGAATGGAAAAGGAAATTTACTCAGTTCTTTTATTATTTTGTGTTTGTTGTATCTATTATTTGTTTGATACGTTATTTTATTTTATATATTGCCCAACCGACACAAATATTTACTCGCTGGGATGCTGTTGTATCCTGGGATAATTGGGCAACCCAGTGGTTCTGTGGTGTAATCCCACTAAATACAGAGCATTATCCACAATTGTGGCCTACTAACCTTTCACTTCCTTATCAATTTATCGGAACTGTTGATGTTAAATATTTTTCAAAGTATTTTGCCAACCTTCTAGAATTTTTCATTATTTTATATGTTTTCATACTAGGAATAAAGAAAAGAGAAATAGGATATTTTCTGGGTGTCTTTTTCACTTCCTGGTTATTGTTGATATTTGGTTCGCAAGGAAGCGGATATGCAGATTCTCCAGTTGCTTATTGGGCGTTATCAGCGATTGTTTGTATTTTATTAGCAAACAACAGGGAGGATCAGGATCGGCTCATTCTTTTGGGTGCATTTTTTGTGGCAGGAGCTGCCTTAACAAAACAGGCAGGTTTATGGCTGGTATTGACTTATCCTGTTTTGGTTGCTTTACTGAAGAGTTACGAACAAAAGAAATCCCTAACATTGATATTTAAAACCGTACTAATAATGCTTTTAATGGTAACCCCTTGGTATATATTTAAGGAAATTCAAATACTAACGGGAATAGAAACTTCAGAAGTTGGTCGTGTAACATCTTTGGTACTAAATAAAAATAATGTTTCCTCAATAATTGGTTCAGCTGGTAGTCTATTTGTAAATGGTTTACAAAACAATTATCTTCCTAAAGCTATAACGTTTGTTTTCCTTTTAGTATTTCATATATTTTCATATAAGGAAAGATCATGGAGGTGGATCAATATTCTGGTCATTATTCCATTTACTTTAGGATGGGTATTCTTTTTCTCATACGAGAGCCGCAACCTCGCAATGGTTATTCCGTTAATTGGAATCGCATTAGGGATCGGCATACAAATAATTCTGGACATTGATACTGATCAAATAAGTAAATTTTTCCATAAAGGGATTCCGCTTGCAGTAAATCATTACCTTTCAAAAATCATGCATGGATTAGTAAAAATTGTCCTTTCGATAAGAATATGGCTTTTCTTATTGTTAATTCCTATTATTTTTATTCTTCCTTTTTGGGTTTCTGATAATCGTCTGGTGACAAATTCTCTCATTAAACAAAGATCGATTGGAGATGTTGAGGTAAATCAGTTGTTATACGATTACAAAGCTAGTAACGGGTTGAATGGAAAAATTGTTACTTCCTACCCCTATTTGGGCTTCCTTCCTGAGCTTGGCCCATACTATATTTACAGCCCAACAAATAACCCCGAGTTCTTTGATATTTTCAATGACCCTGACACCGGTTACGCTTTATTCAATGATCATTGGTGGTCAGCAGAGGTGCGTGATTATGTTATGTCTCTTGTGGATGAGAAGAAAATCCAATTGATCTTCACCTACCCTACTCCAAGCCAAAATGGTACCTTCTATTTTGTAACCACTTGCCATGGTGTATGTAAGTAAATCGTATTGAAGAGATTATTAATTTATTATGCTATACGCAATTGGTATTCTTGGTTGACTAAGCCATTCAGTTTCAATATGGATGTAAGGTATAATTTAGAAATTAACCATAATTGTAATAAACAGGATATTCTGCTGCAAAAATTTATCAGGTGGGATATTCGCAACTGATTATTTTTGACCATTAATACCAGGCAATATGCTGACATTCTAAAATTAAATCTTAAAAAGAAAACAACCAATGAAACTTTCAGTGATCATCCCTTGCTACAACGAAAAAAATACGATTTTGAATATTGTTAACGCTGTACGTGAATCTTGTTTTTATGAAAAAGAAATCATCATTGTGGATGATTGTTCAAAAGATGGAACTCAAGACATATTACGTAATGAAATTGCACAAATAGTTGATCTAATCCTTTATCATGAAAAAAACCAGGGAAAAGGTGCGGCTCTCAGAACAGGTATTTCTCATGCAACAGGTGATATTATTGTTATCCAGGATGCTGATCTTGAGTATGATCCCCAGGAATATCCCATTTTAGTCAACCCGATCATTGAAAATAAAGCGGATGTAGTTTTTGGTTCCCGCTTTATGGGCGGCAGACCTCATAGGGTCTTGTACTATTGGCATAGTGTCGGGAACAAATTTCTAACTTTGGTTTCAAATATGTTCACAAATTTAAACCTGACCGATATGGAAACCTGTTATAAGGTCTTCAGGAAAGAGATTATTCAATCGATAACCATCGAAGAAAATCGGTTTGGTTTTGAACCGGAAATTACCGCAAAAATAGCTAAACTAAATTGCCGTATCTTCGAAGTCGGAATTTCATATAATGGACGAAAATATGAAGATGGTAAGAAAATTGGTTGGAAAGATGGATTTAGAACCCTCTATTGTATATTGAAATATAATCTACTCACGTCAAGAAGTAATTCTCATGACGGTAAATAAATTCATTTCACGGTTAAAACAGTTAATAATCTTCAATCAGAAAAAATTAATTTTGGTTGCAAGAATTATTCTGATTGGAATTGTCGTTCTCATCGAATGGAAGTTAAATAATAGGATTTTCGCTTTATTCATTGTCCTTTTTTCTCTAGTAGCCCAGTTTTTTTATAATAAGCGTTATTTTGTTTTCATTATTACCGCAATACTAATTTTCTTTGCTTTTAATAGCTCAACACTTGATTATTTATTATTAATAAAAAGGGCTGATTTTCCAAATTTTCAACATCCAAAGGTAATAATAAATACCCTCTTCACTCCCAATACAGGGCGAGAAGTTTTACCAAAGCAAGTTCAAAACATGTTATCACTTATTCAAGAAGTAGACATTGAGGATTATAAATTATCTGCAGAAATTTCACTAAACGGTGAAGTTGTGCAGCGTATTGTGGAATCCGCATGGCCGGTAAAACTTGAAAAATCTTCTTCCTATAATTTCATTATTGATAAAGAAAAGATGGAATATGCTGGTTGCACGAACATCAAACAATTAGAGGATATCATCCTTGTTTACTGCCCTTAATTTATTTAAGATTATTTTGTTAATTATCCTCGGTTTTGGTTATTTTATAGGCCTTGGATGGTTAGTGTTTGGTCCGGTATTGCATGGGAGTCTCATTAAAAATCAAAGAGAGATTTCGTTATTCCAAGAAATCCCTTTGGTACTAATTGGTGGATTAATCATCAATTTTGGATTGGTCTTGTTCTTTCAGTCATTAAATACAAGTCTCATTATTGGCATTATTTTGGCAATATTAGGTTTAAGGTGCTATTCCATCAAGATTGTAAAGTCATGCAAAATAAAGGAAATTTCTACCAACTCTTATATTAAAGTTTTTGGAACATTAATAATTAATGGTCTCATTCTTGGGCCGATACTTTTTCTTCCCCTCTCTGAGTGGGATGCAAGATCAATTTGGTTTTTCCATGCAAAGATGATCTACGCATCAGGTTCCTTTGGTTTGGAAACTGGCTGGTTGCATCCAACAGTTACATTTTCTCACACTGATTACCCAAAACTAATTCCGACCATCGCTGGGCAGATAACGCATATCATGGGGTTCTGGAACGAATATCTACCTAAACTGTCGTTATTATTCCTATTGGTTCCGGCCATAATTCTATTGTTTTCTTTTTATCAACGGTCGTTTAGCTTTTTGGTTTTAGTACTCTTGATACCTTTAAGCTTTTCAATGCAATTGTGGACTGGTTATATGGATGGTTACCTAGCATTATATATGGCATTAAGTATGCTCCTTCTTGGCAGGTTTTATCGTAATTTAAAACCAATCGATCTAATATCAAGTATGATTTGCTTAATATTGCTTGTGTATATAAAAAATGAAGGTGAATTAGCATTGATTCTTGGAGTTTTTGGTATCACTTTTACTTTAATCTTGAAAAAAGTCAAAGATATTCGTAAAAATATTCAAAAACAATGGCCTATTTTATTGGCACTAATTATTTTTCTCATCCCCTTTGCTTTATGGAGTTTATACAAACATCAATGGGGATTATCAAATGATCTTGAAATTGGATCTCAGAATTCTATGATCCAATTGGTGAAGCGGATTGAAAACGGATCATTTTTCTATATTATTAATGAAGTATATTTTGTTTTGAAAGATGGATTATTTCTCCTTGTATTTCTGCTAATCGCTTCAATAGCTTTGCGAAAGAATATTCCACGAGAAATTGTTCCCATATTTTTTATTGGAGCCACATATTGCTTGGGAATAATTTTTATTTATATGACAACACCGTGGGATGTTATTTGGCATGTAGAATCGTCTGTGGAAAGAACTATTCTTTTGGTAATTATATCTACCTACGTTGCTAGTTATTTCCTTGTGGATAATCTTGAAAAGCAGGAAGTTTATTCTTTATCTTAGAGTAGGATGTCTTCGTCACTAAAAAAGAAATTTTATAACTTTTTCGATCTTTTGAATCCCAATTTTAAAACAAAGGCAACAAAAATCATGTTTGTGGGTGGAGAGTTTTATGAAGATTCAGCCTGGGTAACAGCCACCCCTGCTCCTCCAATTGCCAATGCTGTGTTTCTTAATGGCGGACGGGCTTGTCTGAGTGTGATTTCCCGGTATTTGCGTGCCAATAACATCAAGCGGATTTTATTACCCTCCTACCTCTGCCCTTCCATTTTGGATGTGCTGGATCAATACTTAATCAATTACACGTTCTACCAAATTAATGAAGATTTTTCGATTGACCTGGATGATCTGAAGGCAAGAGCGATAGACTATCAGGTCATTTATTTTATTAATTACTTTGGCTTTCGTCAAAAGCAAGAGATTGTAGATGTTTTTTGTGCCCTTCAAGCCGAGGGGAAACTTCTGATCGAAGATAATGCCCAGGCGGGGTTCAGATCTAATAATCTTGGAGATATTTGTTTTAATAGTATGCGTAAGGTCTGTGGATTTGATGGTGGTTATATGGCTACGCGCAATATTGATGTGACCCCATTTATCGATCATAATTACCGTTTGAATAATCGCTTACCCATTATCCGCCGTTATCGGAGGCAGTTGCGTTCTTATCTCTTTGAAGGGAACGGCGATCGTGAAGCGCTTGATGAGCTGTTTTACCAGGCTGAATATAATTATGAAAAAGATGGTGTGATCCTGGGAGATGCAGAAGAACAAAGAAATGTCGAACGGCTTGACTGGCCTGCCATCAAGGCTGTTCGTCGCAGTAACTATAGCTATTTACTTGGCCAGATCCTTGACATGCCAGGGATAATTCCTGTCTTCCCCGCCCTGCAGGATGAGATCATGCCCATGGGGATGCCAGTGTACGTTAAAGGAATTTTACGGGATCATTTGCTCGAACTTCTTGCAGAGGAAAGCATCAGCCTGACCGTGCACTGGGATGCCCTGCTCACCGACCCTCGTACCCAAAGTACCCCTAAAGTCCACTCTATGGCTGAACGAATTCTCACCCTGCCTGTCGATCAATACACCAGCAAGAATCAACTCGATTACCTGGTTGATCATCTCGCCCGGATTCTTTCCACACACGCAACAAACCAGTTATTATAAACCTAGAGTCTCCGGGGTCGAAACCCGGAGACTCTAACAACCTATGACTACCAGTAAAAACCAGTAAGCCTATGCGCTACTACTTCATTCGCGCGTCCATTGGTGATAATACTTCCACGTGCAGAATTTCGTGGGCAAGATGGCTGCCGGCTTCACCGAGGTACTCTTGATAGAGCGCCTGAATGGCGGGATTCAAATGCGATTTACGCACTTTTGAATTGCGGTCGATCTGGTATAGCCCCTGCAAGCGTTTTTCGATAATTTCTTCACGCTCTTCCGCGTAAGGCTGTCCGCCGCCGTTGACACAACCGCCCGGGCAAGCCATGATCTCAATTACGTCAAAGTGTTCTTCATGTTTCTTGATCTTTTCCAACACCTGGCGGGCATTGCCAAGGCCTGAGACAGCCGCGACCCTGACTTGTTTATCGCCAATGGCCACTTCAGCCACTCGAATGCCGGCCATACCGCGCACTGCGGTGAAGTTCACATCTTCCAGCTCGCAGCCGGTCATCTTGTAATAAACCGTCCGCAGCGCAGCTTCAAGTACGCCGCCCGAACCGCCAAAGATAGCCCCGGCTCCGGATGAGATCCCCAGCGGATTATCAAATTCTTCGTCCTGAATGTGATTCAGATTGATCGAACCTTCTTTAAGCATTTTCGCAAGCTCACGGGTGGTGAGCACAATATCTACATCACGTAAACCGTAAGTTTCTTCAGAGGGCAAGGCTGCTTCATATTTCTTGGCGATACAAGGCATGATCGAAACCACCACCACATCTTTTGGATCGACACCCACCTTTTGGGCATAATAAGTCTTGGCAATGGCGCCAGTCATCTGCTGGGGTGATTTGCAGGTGGAAGCGATGTATTTCAACTCGGGGAACTGGTGTTCGAGGAAGTTGATCCAACCCGGGCAGCAGGATGTAAGAATTGGCAGCCCGTCAGGATTCTTATTGAGGCGCTCAACGATCTCCTTGGATTCTTCGATGATGGTCAAGTCCGCCCCGAAATTGGTATCAAACACTGCATTGAAACCAAGTTTACGCAAACCGGCGACCAGTTTACCCGTAACAGCTTGTCCGGCAGGGATGCCAAATTCTTCGCCAATGGCTACGCGCACAGCGGGTGCCACCTGCACCACTACGTGCTTTTTCGGGTTGAATAAAGCAGCCCAGGCTTCTTGAATGTAACCAATGCCGGTCAATGCCGCCGTGGGACACACGCTGACGCACTGTCCGCAGTAGGTACACGCAGAAGTGACGATGGGATTCATCTCGGCAGGTGCCACGACCGTGTGAAAGCCGCGTCCAAACGCCGTCAAGGCGCCAACCGTCTGTACTTCGTTGCACATGGTTTCGCAGCGCCGGCACATGATGCATTTGTTTGGATCGCGCTTGAGCGCTCCGCTGGATTTATCAATGGGATGCTCTGAACGTTCGCCCGTATAACGCTGGGTGTTGATGCCGAACTCCCACACCATTTTTTGCAATTCACAATCCGTGGATTTGGCGCACACCAAACATTCAAAAGGATGATTGGAAATGATCAGTTCCAGGTTCTTACGGCGAGAAGAGAGTACACGCTTTGAATTGGTCGTGACTTTCATGCCTTCAAAGACCGGTGTGGCGCAGGCAGGCGCAAGATTGCGGCGCCCTTCAACCTCAACCACGCACACCCGGCAAGAGGCTACTTTATTCAGGTATTTGATTTTTTCAAGGTTCAAGTAGCAAAGCGTGGGAATATCCAGGTTCAGCTTGCGTGCAGCATCCAAAACGCTGGTTCCTTCAGGAACACTTACTTGTTCTCCATCAATGGTCAGGTTTATCATTTTTGCTCCTTAATTCCGTACCACAGCGCCAAATTTACAGCGGGTCATACAAGCACCGCATTTGATGCACTTGGATTGATCAATAGTGTGAAGTTGTTTCACCGCACCTGAAATGCAGTTCACCGGACAGTTGCGCGCACAAGAGGTACAGCCGATGCATTTTTCGGGCAGAATGTCATACTTCATAAGCTTCTGGCAAACACCCGCCGGGCAGCGCTTGTCAATGACATGAGCTTCATATTCGTCCATGAAATACTTCATCGTGCTCAACACTGGGTTTGGAGCAGTCTGTCCAAGTCCGCAAAGGGAGGTATCAATAATTGTTTCAGAAAGCGCCCTCAGTTCATGCAGATCCTCAAGCGTACCTCGTCCTTCGGTGATGCCGGTCAGAATCTCGAACATGCGTTTGTTGCCAATGCGGCACGGTACGCAGCGTCCGCAAGATTCTTCGACAATGAACTCCAAGTAAAAGCGGGCAATGTTGACCATGCAGTCATGCTCACTCATGATGATCATGCCGCCAGAGCCCATCATGGAGCCAATCGACGCCAGAGATTCATAATCAATAGGTGTATCCAGATACTGCTTGGGGATGCAGCCGCCCGAAGGACCGCCTGTCTGGGCAGATTTGAACTCCGCGCCGCCCTTGATGCCGCCACCGATTCCGTAGATGATCTCGCGTAAAGTGGTTCCCATGGGCACTTCGACGAGGCCTACATTATTAACCTTGCCAGCCAGTGCAAAAACCTTGGTGCCCTTGGAGGTCTTGGTGCCAATAGAATTGAACCATTCAGCGCCACGGGTCAGCACCACCGGCACGTTGGCCAGGGTTTCGACATTATTCACAATGGTGGGTTTATCCCACAATCCGCTTTCAGCCGGGAAAGGCGGCTTGGTAGCCGGTTCGCCGCGCAAGCCCTGTAATGAATGGATCAGGGCGGTTTCTTCACCGCAAACAAAAGCCCCTGCCCCCAAACGAATGGAGATATCAAAGTCAAATCCGCTGCCAAGAATATCTTTGCCCAGCAGCCCCATCTCGTGAGCCTGTTCAATCGCGATCTCCAAACG
Source organism: uncultured Anaerolinea sp. (assembly GCA_964597505.1). Classification (GTDB taxonomy): domain Bacteria; phylum Chloroflexota; class Anaerolineae; order Anaerolineales; family Anaerolineaceae; genus UBA6107. The sequence continues at coordinate 196,390 of CAZQXI010000008.1, forward strand.
TCTGACCGCCAGCGGATATTCCGCCCGAATATAGACAAACCCTTGATGTGCTCCGATGGCGTAGCCGGCAATACACATGCCTTCGATCACGCTGTGAGAATCGCCTTCCATGATGGAACGATCCATGAACGCACCGGGGTCGCCTTCATCCGCGTTGCAGATGATGAATTTCTCATCACTTTGGTATTTGCTGGCAAATTCCCATTTCTTGCCGGTCGAAAAACCTGCACCGCCGCGTCCGCGTAAACCTGAGGCGATCATTTCTGCAATCACTTCTTGAGAGGTCATACCGGTGAGTACCTTGGCGATCGCCTGGTAGCCGCCTGCAGCAATATATTCTTCTATCTTTTCGGGGTTGATCAAACCGCAGTTGCGCAGCGCCACCCGCTGTTGAAGTTTATAGAAAGAGATGTCTTCAGAGGTCTCTTTCTTTTCCTTTAATATGGGATCTTCGTACAAGAGCCTGGTAACTTTTTGTCCATGAAGGATATGCTGGTTAAAAATATCATCCACATCTTCGGGTTTTACCTGCACGTAAAAGACGTTCTCAGGGAAAATCTTGACGATCGGTCCTTTTTCACAAAAACCGAAACAGCCTGAAATGGAAGCAAACACCTTGCCTTCAAGATTGTTTTTCTTGATCTGTGCTTCAAAATTCTTGACGATCTTTTCACTTTCAGAAGCGTGGCAGCCTGTGCCGCCGCAAATGAGGATCATGCGTGTATCATCATCAATGACTGTGCCAAGTCTGGTGGCAAGCAGCCCCTTGTATTGTTCGTATGCGCTGGCTAATTGTTCACTTGAACGGATCTCAGACATTGGCTGCCTCTTTCTCTGCTACTTCTTCTTCGATAAAGAATTTCTCAAGAATATCTCTGACATCACCGGCTTTGACCTTGCCGTAAACTTTTTCATTGATCGTTACCACCGGAGCCAGACCGCAGGCGCCTACGCAGCGCAGACTTTCAATTGAGAACTTTCCATCCGGTGTCACCTGGCCGGACCGGACACCGATAACCTGCTCAAATTCCTGCAGCACCTTATCCGCGCCGTTGACATAACAGGCTGTTCCAAGGCACACATTGACCTGGATCTTGCCTTTGGGTGTAACGGTAAAAAAGTTATAGAAACTGATCACGCCAGAAACATCCGCATGTGGAATGGAATATTGGTTGGCAATGTAGGTTTGGACAATCTCTGGCAAATAGCCAAAGATTTTCTGCGCCCGATGCAGGGTCATGATCAACGTGTCTTTACGCCTGGGATCCTCTGGATTGATGTGCAACCCATCGATGTATTGCTGCAGTTCCTTGAATTGAGGATGATTTTTTTCTATCGTACAGGTTTGTGAAGTCATATACACTCCTTTGTGCCTTTAATGGCTCGGCGCCAGTTCTCGCGCCGGATTTAATAGCCCTGAAAACAGGCTTTGAAAATCGGATGAAATCAACTTTGATGGTGTCTCAAGATTGTTTGAATTAAAGTAATAAACCGAATCGGTAAGCAGAGGAATTTCTTCCAGACTGTGAGTGGCCATCAAAATGGTCATGTTCGGATAACGTGTTTTTATGAAATCAATGATGGATGCCTTGGCTGCCTGCCCAATGGATTGAAATGGTTCGTCCATCAATGCAAGTTTCGGATCGCCCAATAATCCGCGGATCAACGCCGCTTTTTGGCGCATTCCACCAGAAAGCTGGTAGGGATAGTTATCCCGCCAGGCTCTCAACTCACAGATATCAAGCCACTTTTGGTAATCTTTTTGTGTTTGAATCGTCCAGGCCGTCTTATTGATCTTCCATGGCAATTTAATGTTTTCTTCAATAGTCATATATGGAAAGAGCCGTGGTTCCTGAAACAAGACCGCCGGTGCCGGGTCATTGACCAACAGGCTTCCATTTGTGACAGATTCCAACTTTGCCAGAATGCGGATGAGGGTGGTTTTTCCAGCGCCTGAGGGTGCGAAGAAGGCAATCCGTTCACCTTGTTTGAGTTCAAACGAAAGATTGTGAATCACCTGATGGCTTTGAAATGACTTACATAATTTGTTGGTTTTAATCATGGAGTCGGAGTTCATACAGCCTCCGGATAAACAAATTTTTTCAAAGAGACTGAAAATATCAATGATTGAACCGCCTGAAAAGCCAATGAAAAAGCCATTAGCAGCAATAAATAGAAGAAAACTTCCTGCATGTTGAAAATGAGTCGGGCGTGGTTGAGCAGATAACCCAAACCGTCTTGTGAACCGATAAATTCTCCAAGTACAACCACCTTGACCGCCATACTGATACCGAGGCTGAGATTGCTTTGTAATACGGGTACAAGCGCTGGCAAGTAGTTATAGCGAACAATCTGCCATTTTGTAGCATGGATTGAACGCAGGTAACCTTCAGCAGTGGCACTTCGTTTGGAAAGTCCGTTGACCGTGTTGATCGCGAGGGTTGGCAGTGTCAGAAAAGCGACCAGCAAAATCGGTGTGGCGCTGCCAATGCCGAACATCAGCAAGAAAATCACACCCAGAATCGTGCCGGGGATTACTTGCAGTGCAACCATCAGAGAATTCACTGGTTTATCTGCCCTGGCCAATGATGCGAGAATTCCGCCTGCAGTGCCAAAAATGAAGGCGATCAAGAAACCTACCAGAATTCTGTAGAGAGTGATCATCAAATGACCTGTCAGATTCGCCGGCAAGGCGACAGAAATGCCTGAGAGCGTTTCAACCGGTGAAGGGATGATATAGGGAGGGTAGAAAACGGACACCCCTCCCCATATCGCCAGGATCACCAGGACCCCAACTGCTTCAGTGAGCAGTGCCGAAATAAAAATCCGAGAAGTTTTCATCAAGTGGTTTGCCTATCGTTTGATAGTAGCTTTCAATGGAAGACTGTAATTCTGAACCAACCAGCAGCAGATAACGGGTGCGCGAAACTGACTTCAATAGTTTTTCAGGAGTCAATTTGTACTGGTCCTTGACCTGTTCTACTGCAGCCTGTGGATCTGCTTGAACAGATTGGATGGCATCAGCCAGGGCCAGGTTGAAATCAGTAAGGAAGGCTTCGTTGGCGGCAGCCCAATCAGGGTTCACAAAGGATGCCACTTGCGGATAACCATCCTGGCCACCGTTGACACGGTTCCATTCTTCAGCGAGATCGAGAGAGATAAAAATTTTGGGTTGACCTTCTACCAGTGTGACCATAGGTTCAGGAAGCACCACCGCATCCACCTTGCCTTGTTTGAGCAGTTCGATGGAAGAGTCAAACGGAGAGTAGACTGCGGATATGTCCTGCTTCCAGGTCAATCCATCTGAAGCTGCGAGAAACCCGACCATTTGATCAATTGGTGAACCCTCAAACGGTACGTAGATGGATTTGCCGACCAATTCTTTCAGGCTGGTAACAGGATTACCGTAAGTCACCAGATAGGAGAGCCCCGATACAAATGAATTGGCCGCCTGAACCGGAACACCATTCTTGTAAAGGTCAACCCCAACGGATAAACCGCTTACCAGGATGGACACATCCCCGCGGATGAACTCAGTATTGGCCTGGGATTGGTCGCCAAATAACACCAACTTCACATTGGAGAATTGACGGGCAGCCAGGATCACCGGAATGGAGGAAGTTGACATGGGAGCGTAGATGGTTATTTGTTCAACATTGGCCTGTGTCGCGGTGGGTTGAGTTTCAACGATAGGAGCAGGTGTTGAAGTTGCAGTTTCAGTTGCAGGAGAAACACTGCATCCACTCAGCGCACCTATCAATAAACCTAGAATCAGCAAAACCAGTAATTTGTTTTTCATACCTTCATTTCCTTTTTATGACAGCATTCATCAGCCCATCACATGTTGTGTGAGAGGAGGACTGAGAAATTATTGTTTTTACCGCTGGATTCTAATGAATCCGATCAGAAGGGAAATCCTAATAAAACTTTTGGATCACCATTAAGAACAGATCGCTTTCAGTAAGAATGCCGATCAGTTTTTTATTTTCATCAAGCACGGGTAAAACATGGATCTTGTTTTCAACCATGATTTTGGCGGCTTCAATGACTTCCACGTTTTGTCCGATGGTGGTCACTGATTGTGTCATTACCTTTTCAACATCCTGGGTGAGAATCTTAAGTGAGAGTTCCTGGTTGTTCCTTGAAGCCAAACGAGAAGGATCGCTGCTCATCAGGTCTGTACGGGTCACGAGGCCAACCAGTTGGTCATTTTCCACCACCGGCAGACTGCGGATTCGTTTCGTTCCCATCAGGCTGTGTGCTTCAAGAAGACTTGTATAACGGGTTACCGTCACAACTTCATCGGTCATGCAGTTTTGCACCAACACCGGTTTTGACAATTCAGGATAACCGGTGATCAGAAATCGAAGTACATCAGAATTGGTCAAAATTCCAACCAGGCTGCCTTTTAAGACCACAGGCAGTGCGGTGATCTTGTTTTCAAGCATCACCCTGGCGGCTTTGGGGACAGTTGAATCAGGAATGACGGTCAATGGTTTCAAGGTCATCACATCGCCAACTTTGCCATCTTCGAGGTCGGCATGACTGTTCCAGGTTTCAATGCCAAGCACAGAAAGATCGAGGCGCAGCAATCCACGTTTGGTGATAATACCCACCAGTTTGTTGTCTTTCATGACTGGCAGAACACGGATCTTGTTTTCAGAAATAAGGCTGCGTGCATCCTTCAAGTTTGTGTCAGGTGTTACAGTGATCACTGGAGAAGTCATCCAGGCTTTGACGAGTCGATTTTCCATTTACTACCTCCAAGAGTGGTTGCCGATTTTTACATTCAAAGTATAATTCCCACTCCTGATCCATACATCGGAATAAAGGGTGAACCTATTGACTCAAATAGATGAGAAAGGCATCATCATTAATGATGATGCCTTTCAATATTTTGGATGAGGTGTGCCAGAAAATTATGGAACTTAGAGAGCTGCGCCGTCTTCATCTTGAAGCTGGGTGATCACACCGGCCCGCATGGCGTAAACCACTGCCTGGGTGCGGCTTGAGACTTCTAGTTTTGCCAAAACCCGGCTGACATGGGTGTGCACGGTGGCGGCGCTGAGAACCATGATCTTGGCAATTTCCTGGTTGGAGTGTCCCTTTGCCATCAGGCGTAATACATCCAGTTCACGCTCGGTGAGTTTTTCGATCAGACCGGTCTGTTCTTCATTATTATTGATCTGTTTCAGGACATGCCCAATCACGGAAGGATGAAGCCAGGCTTCGCCTTTGGCAACGGAACGAATGGCCTGTAGAATATCCGGTTCGGGGGCATCTTTTAAGATGAACCCGATTGCGCCGGCATTCAATGCGGGCATGACCCGGTCGCTGGTATTGATGCCTGAAAAAATAAGTACGTTAATGGTCGGGTTGGCTCTGCGAATTTCACGAGTGGCTTCGATGCCATCCATTTCAGGCATGTTCAAATTCATGAGCACAACATTAGGCGTTTGAGATAATGCCAAATCAATGGCCTTGCGGCCGTTATTGGCCACTCCCACCAACTCAATATCTTCGTGGTTCTTTAACATCGAAACAAGCCCGCTTAATACCACCGGGTAATCGTCAACAATAAGTAATCGAATGGCAGATTCTTTTTCCATATGCAGTAAAGATAAACCTTTAATAATCTTCCTAATTTAAGCTAATTGTACCTTATTTATCCTCGACTCTTTTGAATGATAATTATTATTATTTTGCAACTATTTGACGCATCCACTAATCGGGTCTAAAATAAGTCATTCTCAAAACACCCCAAAACCTTACTTAGGAGCGTTTCATGGACGTAACCGAAGCCAAAGATATTAAGCCCAGGATGAACCGGGGGGCCAAAACAACTGTTGCCGTTTTTTTCATATTTATGCTCCTGCACCAGACTGACAAGCTTTTGATTGGCCCTTTGCAAACCCCCATTATGGATACTTTCAAAATGACCTACACCCAGTGGGGTTTGATCAACTCTGGCGCGCTGATTGTTGGCACGCTCTTTTATCCACTCTGGGGATGGCTAAGTGACAAATACAATCGCGGAAAACTGTTAGCCATTGCTTCGTTTATTTGGGGATCCACCACATGGTTAAGTGCCCTGGCGCCCAATTTTAAGACTTTTTTGGTAACCCGTTCTTCAACCGGTATTGACGATTCCAGTTATCCCGGTATGTACAGCTTGATCTCGGACCTTTATTCTCCCAAAGTCCGCGGCAAAGTTTATGGCATCTTACAACTTACACAGCCCATCGGATATTTGATCGGCATGGTGGTGGCTTTAATGCTTACTGAAGCCGTTGGCGGATGGAAAAACATCTTCATCATCACAGGCTCACTTGGTATCGTTCTGGCAGTAGTGATCTTTTTCACCGTCAAAGATGTTCCCCGCGGCAGCAGTGAAACCGAATTACAGGGTGTCGAAGTTAAACAACACAAATTTAACTGGAAATCCCTCAGCCAAATCTTTAAGAAGAAAAGCTTGTGGATGGTCTATGCCCAGGGATTTACGGGAGTTTTCCCCTGGAATGTGATCACCTATTACATTTTTGGTTATTTGGGAACCGAACGCGGATATGATGAAACGACAACCTTGATGATCATGGCGCCCGCAATTTTATTGATGGCTGCCGGTTACCCCGCGGGCGGTTGGCTGGGAGACAAAATTTTCAAGAAGTTCAAAGGTGGTCGTTTGGTCGCCAGTGAAATAGGCGTCGTGTTGGGGATGGTCGGTCTCTTTTTGGCCATGAATACTCCCAACGAAAATGTTCTGGTATTCGGCATCCTCTTGTGCCTCACCGCATTCTTCATGCCCTTTGCCTCCCCCAACATTATCTCCACCATGTACGACGTGACCCTGCCTGAAGTGCGCTCGTCTGCTCAATCAGTTGAGAGTCTGATCGAAACCGCTGGCGCCTGGACAGCCCCCATCCTGGCCGGTGTACTGGCTGATGCCACCTCGGTCGGCTTTTCAATTAAATTGATCTGCACAGCAGCCTGGTCGTTATGTGTGGTGTTTTTGCTGATTGCAATTTTCTTCATCCCCAAAGATATCAATGCCTTGCACGAGGAATTAAAAGCCCGTGCATTGGAAGATGCAAAAGCAAGCTAGAGCTGATTGTTTTACGATTAAAAAAAACTGTCCTTTCAATAGGACAGTTTTTTTGCCTATTGACTTGGTGATTTTTTGCAGTATGATAATGTAAGCGCTTACATTGATAATGAAAAAATCGACTCCCCTCCCCACTATTATGGATGTTGCCCGCACGGCTGGTGTCAGTACCGCGACGGTCAGCCGGGTAATGAATAACCTCCATAACGTCAGTGAGAAAACGGTTAAACAGGTCGAAGAAGCCATCGCTGCACTGCATTACACCCCCAATGCCGCTGCCCAAGATTTGGCCAAACAATCCACTCACACCATCGGTCTGTTGGTACCCGAGATCAGCGGCATGTTCATTCAACCCATGCTGAGCGGCATTGAAACAGGCGCCAGCAACGCCGGATACGATCTAATTGTCCAAACCACACAGAATCCACACATCAAAGATAAACAGCGTAGAAAACTGGCTGAACACAACACGGATGGTTTGCTGGTGTTTGCCGGCAGCCTGGATGCTGAAGAACTAGCCCGCCTGAGCCGCAAGAACTTCCCGGTCGTGCTGTTATTCCAATCACCACCCAAAGGGATCAAACTGCCCTCGGTGGCGATTGAAAATATCACCGGTACCCGCCAGCTTATTGATCACTTGATCGACGTTCATCACCGCCGCCGCATCGTCTTTCTGCGCGGACCTGAACGCCATGAAGACTCCCGGCTACGCGAAAAAGGTTACATCGAATCGCTCCTTGCTCACAACATTCCACTGGATCTAAACCTGATAAGTTTGGGCTCATTTAATCACCGAATGGCGCGTCATTCCATGCAGCAGATCATTCAGTGCGGCACTACCTTTGACGCCGTTTTTGCCGGGGATGATGATGCCGCCATGGGTGTGCTGCTGGCCTTACGAGAAGCCGGCCTGCGTGTGCCAGAAGATATTGCGGTTGTTGGTTTTGACGATCAATCCTTCTCAACCACATTGGTACCGCCGTTGACCACTGTGCGCGCCCCCATCCAGGAAGTCGGTGCGCAGGCAGTCCAACTCTTGCTAAAAATGATGAGCGGCGAAGAAATCTATCCACACCTGGTATTACCCACACAATTAGTCCTGCGGCAATCCTGCGGTTGTCCGTTTTTATATTCCTGAACTCAAACTCATTTCTAGGAGGCTGCATGCACCCCAATCCCGTAATGAAAAAACTTGGCCTGACTGACAAAGACCGCGCCGTCATCATCCATTCCGATGACATCGGCATGTGTCAGGCAAGCGTTACCGCTTATAAAGATTTAATCGAATTCGGAATCGTCTCTTCCGGCGCCACAATGGTGCCTTGTCCATGGTTTCTGGAGGCCGCCAAGCTTTGCCGCGAACATCCCGAGTATGACATGGGCGTTCACTTAACCCTCACCAGTGAATGGCTGACTTACCGCTGGGGACCAGTTTCGACCCGCGACTCAAGCTCCGGTTTGATGGATGACCAGGGCTATTTCTACAATACCAGTGAAAAAGCCCAGGAACATGCTGATGCCGGCGCTGCCCGTATCGAGTTAAAAACTCAGATTGACCACGCACTCGCCCAGGGAATCAAATCAACCCACATGGATACTCACATGGGCACTTTGGCGCACAGCAAATTCATCCCTTCTTATGTGGAATTCGGCATGACCTACCGCTCACCTATCATGATGTTTCGCTTGAACGAACTGGGCTGGCGGCTGGCTGGTTTGGATGGAGCGACCGCCAAAGTGGCTGCCAGGATGGTCACGGATGCCGAAAACGCAGGCTTGCCCCTGCTGGACGGGATGTACCAAATGAATCTGGAGAAACCGGAAGACCGCCTGGAACAGGTTAAACATGCCTTGAAATCTTTGAAACCCGGTCTGACCCACTTTATCATCCATCCCTCTGCCGACACACCTGAACTGCGCTCCATTTGCCATGATTGGCCCAGCCGGGTGGCAGATTACCAGACCTTCCAGGATGAACGTCTGCGCACGTATATTAAAGAAATTGGATTGCACATTATTGGTTATCGCGACCTGCAAAACCTGATGCCTTCATAATTCACCCAAGGAGAATAATAATGGCAACCCTCAACACAACGACTGATGCAGCCCCCATCCAAACCACCAGCAAACAGCGCTGGCTTTATTCGATCGCCAACCTCGGAAATGTAATCCCCTACCAGGCGGTGGGCGCAATTCTTCTTTTTTACTACACAGATTTCAAACACCTGCCGGTCAAATGGGCAGCCTTGGCCATGACTATTTACGCAATATATAACGCCATTAATAATCCCATCATGGGGTATTTTTCTGACCGCACGCGGTCACGCTGGGGAAGGCGCATTCCATGGCTGCTGTTCTTAACGCTGCCATGCATGGTGGCATTTGCTTTCATCTGGATGGCTCCTTTTGACGGCATTAAGGAACCCGGCAAGCTGTTGGCTTATTTCTATATTGTATTGTTTATATGGGAAGGTCTTGCCACCATGACCTCAACAGCCTACTATTCCCTGCTGCCCGAAATGTTCATGGATTACAAGGAACGTACGGATGTCTCAGTACGTATGAATGTTGTTCAGACTGTTGGCTTGTTAATCGGAGCAGCATTACCTGCCGTGCTTTCCACCGCGTTGGGCTATCCGCTGATGGGCATCATCTTTGCCGCCCTGGCGGGTGCGGCCGTATACATCGGCATCCCCGGGATGTTTGAACGCAAGGGTTATCAGGAAGAAACCCCCATCCCATTAGGCAAGGCATTGAAAGAAACACTGATCAACCGAAGTTTTGTCACCGTGGTCATCGCCCAAACCCTGCGCTTCTTCGCCACCGGCATTCTCACCACCGGCATGATGTTTTACATGAAGTACAGCGTCGGCGCCGACCCCAGTTGGACGACCATCAGCCTGGCAGCCGCCTTTATTGCAGCCGGGTTGGCATTATGGCCGTGGCGTCACTTTATCGCCAATAAATTTGAAGCGCGCACCACCACCATGATCGCCTATGCGGTCACCGGATTATCATCCATCACGCTTGCGCTGGCACACGGTACCGTACAAGCCATTCTGGCAGCCTGTTTTGTCGGTGTTGGGCTGGCAGGCTTGATTCTCATGGGAGATGTGATCATGGCCGATGTCGTGGATGAAGACGATGTGAGAACCGGACAGCGCCGCGCTGGTATGTTCTTCGGTATGAGCGGATTGATCATCACCCTGAGCAGTGCACTAGTCGCCCAGGTGTTTGGCTGGCTGATGCCCCGTTTTGGTTACGACAGCGCTCTCGCAGTTCAACCCGCCACCGTGGATGCCGGATTCAGACTCTTTATGTCCGTTCCTTCTGTGATCGGCTGCGGATTGGCCATTTTGGCATTGGCATTCTATCCGCTGCAAGGCAAGAAGCTGAAGGAAGTCAAACAAAAATTGGCTGAGAGACAAAACCTAAAAGCATAAGAATGATCGCTTAAAAAATGTCTAGAGAGCTTCAACAATGAAGCTCTCTATTTTTAACTCAGTTATAATGAAAGGGGAATTATTTGTAATAAACGGGAGAGGAAATAAATGGATAAAAACAACTCAATGGTAAAGGCCTACATGGAAGAATGCAGCAGCGCCCTGCTCTATCAAACCATGGCTGAAGTAGAAAAAGATCCGCGCATTGCCGAGGTTTACAGCCGGATTTCAAAGACTGAAATTGAACACGCCGAATATTGGAAAAAACAAGCCGCTGAAAAAGGTTTTCCATTTGAAGATTACAAACCCGATTGGCGTACTCGCACCCTGGTAAGGCTCGGCAAACGCTTTGGCACGGGTATGATACTGCCGGTTTTGCAAGGCATGGAACAAACCGGATCAGTAGGTTATGGAAAGGTGCCTGGCGCCACCTCGATGCAGGCACAGGAACAATCTCACGGTCGTTTGTTGGATCAAATCACTGGCACGATTACCGGAGGTATGTCTGGAGGCGTCTTGATGCAGCTCGAAGGCCGCCACCGCTCAACGGGTGGAAACGCTCTGCGTGCCGCCGTATTGGGTGCAAATGATGGGTTGGTTTCAAATCTAAGCCTGGTGATGGGGGTGGCTGGTGCCACACTGGCAGGTAAAGGCGTCCTCATTGCAGGCATGGCGGGGCTACTGGCGGGTGCGATTTCTATGGCATTGGGAGAATGGCTTTCAGTTCAATCCTCCCGGGAGCTATATGCCCACCAAATCGCTACAGAGGCCGAAGAAATTCAAACCTCACCCGAGGAAGAAACAGAAGAACTTGCGCTCATTTATGAAGCCCGCGGATTTGATAAAACAACTGCTCGAGAGCTGGCAGAAAAGGTGTTATCGAATCAGGAAACAGCCCTCGATACTTTGGCTCGCGAAGAACTCGGCATCAATCCTGAAGACCTTGGCGGTTCCGCCTGGGAAGCAGCCATTACTTCATTTATTCTGTTCGCAGTCGGAGCTATCATCCCCGTTGCGCCGTTCTTATTCACCAGCGGCATGCCGGCTGTTTTTATCAGTATTGGCCTCAGCACGATCGGCTTGTTTATACTTGGTGCCGTGATCACTCTCTTCACCGGCCGAACTGTTCTGTTTTCCGGCTTCCGCATGGTCATCTTCGGATTGATCGCCGCAGCAGTTACTTTTGGCATCGGCCGCTTGATTGGGGTCAGTATCGGCGGGTAATAAAATCAGTTTTTCCGCATTGAAACGCGTGATTGCGTGGTTCGATATCGGTAATTACAAGAAAGCCCCGGATTGTTTCCTGGGCTTTCTCTTTCTATTTTGGATTGATTAAATAAACCTTGTAAGTCCCGTTATCTCCCAGCAGCTTCATTTCTTTTGTAAGCACAATCTGGGATGTCGATTTTGTAAGATAGTATCCAGAGGGTACCTGATTGACATCAACCACCCTGATCAGGGTTCTATCTTTTTCTTTTCCAAAGAGTCCGTAATCAAGTGCTGTACTGGGTAAATCCAAATAAAGGGTTGCCCCATCTGGAACCAGGGGATCGATGAACTCAATATTGCCAAGCAGGCGAAAACCGGAATAATAGACCTGATTCCAATAAGAAACTTGATAAATGGTGGGTCGATCCAGTGCAGCCGAAGCGATTTTATCAAAGCTGGTGGCTAATTTATTCTTCAAGTATCGCTCAATTTTATTGCTTTCAGGCATGGTTAATATGCGCTGATACTGGAATCCCCAAATGGAGCCTGCCGTAATGACAGGTCTTGAATTATTGGCGAAGAATGTATTAAATGAAAGAACCAGACAAATAGGAAGGATAAGAACGATCAGAAACGCCCGCCAGATTTTTTGTGACGGAATTACCATCGACACCAGTGGAATCAAAGGCAGAACCGGGAGGATGAAATACCGTCCTTGGTAAGGATCCCAACCAGGCCGTTGGATGACGACCATGATGAAGAATGAAAGGAATAAAACAAAAGTAAAGATCGCATATAGACGACGCTGTTTCTGCCGGCTGAATAATGCGAGTAATAACGCAAGCGGTATGAGCATGAATCCGATCGGACCAAACCATGCACCCTCTTCACTTAGAATTAAAGGTGTAGTATATGAAAATTTTTCAACATCATCATAACCAGGCTGCAGGAACACTTCTTTTTGGAGATCTAAAGAAGAAGGAATAAACACTCGTTTAAATAGGTCCGCTTTAATTGGATAAAAAGAATTTTGAATTACCCGGGGTAAACCATCCACTCCGATAAATTGGTAAAGGAAACGAGGCGTGTTGTATTTTACTTTTCCAATGATTTCGTCAGTTGACAACTGACTGCCATTAATTAGTTGGACGCCTGCCACCACTCCACCCTGCCGGAAAACAATCTGACCAATAAGACCGATGGCTGCAGCCAGAACAACCACAACTGATACTGTCAACCAGGGAATGATTTTCTTTTTCTTAATTCCAGAAATCAGCCAAAAGAGGAAAAACAAACCAAAAACTGGAATCGCCAAATAAGCAGCTCGTTTGCTTCCTAATGCAAAAATAATTGCAATCACGACTGCGAAAAGATCAAATTTAGATTTTGTAACTAACCATTCAAGTCCAAAAGAAATGCAAACAAGAACAAATACTGCAACAGTCAGATCCCCTTGAAACGAATAGGTTTGCAGTAAAACAACCGGCAAAGAAAGCGAAACAAGAGTGCTTATTAATGAATTTGTTATTGAAAACTTTAATGACCGAGATATTCCAAATACGGTGAAAGCGGCTGCCAATAGAGAAAACCATTGCACAAGAAAGAACAGGGTTTCCGATCTTCCTAATGAGAACAACCACAGCCCCTGAATATGAATAAAAATAGGATCAAATAATTCGCCCAAACTTGTTGTGGCAACTGTGCTAAATGTCCCCTGTTGGATCCAATAGAAGAGTTTGGTCAAATGAGTAGGATCAAGGCTGTCTAAGTTATTGGGAGGAGTCGAAATTCCTACAACAAAAAAAGCCGATAAAATTAAACCTATCAGACCAAGGAGTGTGTAATCAAACCATCTAAAATCTTTTGTAGAGAACCTTGATTTATTAAGAAATTCTCTGAACCTAATTGGCTTTCGCCACCTTAATCCAAGGAAGATAAAGGAACAAATCAGGATCTGTAAAACTAAAAATAGAAAAGTATGGTCTATGGCTTTGAACAAATTTAACCCAAAATAGATCAGAATATTAATTCCAAAGAGGGTTAAAAACAAAATCTGAATAAACTTGGGGATAATTAAACGACCATAAACAGATATGGAAATAAAAAAGGCTAGAACAAAATAAATCAAAAAGGAAATAATTATCATTTTTTAGATCGCCAATGTATATTAACTCACCCAAGGTGAATTGTAACACTGAAATACCCACCTCATTTTTGGGGGATTTACCATAATATATCGTGTTCCTGCTCAATTGAAATTCAATTATGATAGAATCAAAGAGGAATTAAAAAAAAACTGTCTTTCAATCGAGAATAGATAAATGCATAATTCTAAAATCTTTCTACTGAGACGGTGGGGGTTATGACCCGTAGCAAGTTTTGGTTGGTAAGTATCATTTTCTTACTTGTGGATGCCGTTTTAGTAGGTTCTTCCTTTTATTTATCCACCCTTTTTAGATCATTATTTGTCAATATATTGAACTTGGGTCCTGTGGCCTGGGATACTGTTTTTAATATGGCGCAACTTGGAATTCTTTTTGTTTTAGGTATCTTTTTCTTCCAGGGACTGTATCCAGGTTATGGACTGACCGCAGTAAAAGAGTTGGAACAGATGTGCAAGGCTTCAACGCTGGCGTTTATTTTGCTCACCACGTTATCATATCTAAACAAATCTTTTATAATTTTTCCCCGTTCAGTAATTGTTATCACCTGGCTTATATGTTTGGTTCTGTTACCTGTCACTCGTTTCATAATAAGAAACATTCTTTCACGTACAACGCTTTACGGATTACCGGTCATTGTGTTTGGTGATGGCCATTGGGCAGAAGAAGTAATTCAATCACTGCTGCGGGTTAAGCGTCTGGGATGGCGTCCGGTTTCAAAAAAACCGATTAAAGAAATTGACCTGGCAAAGAACAAACATTCTTCGACCATTGCGATCTTGGCTTACGAACAGGAAGTTCCAATTGCCAATAAAATCCGTGATCTGAGTCAAATATTTCGTAAAGTGGTTCTGATCGAATCCACCAACAATTATGGTTCGCTATGGGTCGAGATCCGCGACCTGGATTCCTTCATGGGTTTGGAATATCAGTATCACCTTCTTTCAAAAGCCAATCATTTGGTGAAGCGAATTACTGACATCCTGGCTGCTTTAATACTATTAATCCTGTTAAGTCCATTAATGCTGGTGGTTGCCCTGTTGATCAAAATGGATTCAAAAGGACCGATCTTTTTTCGGCAAACAAGGCTCGGCAGAAATTTCAAGACGATCAATATTTATAAATTCCGCTCGATGGTCTTGGATGCGGATGAACGCTTGCAAGCCTTATTGGATAGTGATGCTGAAGCCAGAAAAACGTATAAATCATATCACAAGTTGGTGAAAGATCCGCGTGTGACAAAAGTGGGCCGATTTATCAGGCGTTTTAGCATTGATGAGTTTCCACAATTAATAAACGTACTTAAAGGCGAAATGAGTCTATCCGGTCCACGGGCTTACCTTCTATCAGAACTGGATGAGATGGGGGCTTATGCCTCCACAATATTACGGGTAACACCAGGCATGACAGGATGGTGGCAGGTGTTGGGCAGACACAGCACATCCTTCGAAAAACGACTTCAGATGGACGAGTATTACATCAGCAACTGGTCAATCTGGATGGATGTTTATATCTATTTAAAGACCTTTGGCGTGGTCATATTTGGCAGAGGGGCGTAATCTTATTTCCTTATTGTAAGTCTCAATCAACTACTTTTTACTACCCAGACAATTAAACTACCTTATTATATATGCAGGATTTGGTTAATGGAACTGAAAAGCCCAGGGAAATCTACTTCCAGAAAAATAGCAATCGTTCACGATGCATTATGTGTTTCAGGTGGCGCCGAGAGGGTTGCCCTATGGATGTCTGAAGTGTTCCCTGATGCGCCAATTTTTACCTCCGTCTATCTTCCTGATCAAACCTTTCCGGAGTTTAAGCAAAAAGAAATACACACACTGCCATTTTCACGGTTTGTTAAAAATGAAAAACAATTTAAACTTCTGTATCCGCTTTGGATTATGGAACAATTCCAAGAGAAATTTCAAGATTATGACACTGTGTTAACCTCCTCGACTTATTTGGCAAAATATATCCGTCCCGCAAAAGGCGTAAACCATAAGGCTTATATCTATGCTCCTTTTCGGTTCTTATGGAAACCAGAATCCTATACGCAAGACAGTGTTCCCACTTCTTCATTGTCCACAAATTTTATAAAATTATTTTTACCTTTATTGCGTAAATGGGATCTTCAAACCACTTCCAAGATCTCTTCAATTGCCACCTCCTGCAAAAATATGGAAGCCGAAATTGAAAAGGTTTACCATAAACCTGCAACCGTGATTTATCCGCCAGTTCCTGTTGAAAAGTTTCCATTATCAAATTCAAAAGGTGATTACTTCCTTACCGTTTCAAGGCTAATTTCTCACAAACGTGTTGATGTTGCGATTGCCGCATGCAACCGTCTCAAAGAAAAGTTGATCGTTGTTGGTGATGGACCGGAATTAGAAAAATTGAAACAAATATCTGGAGATTCAATTCATTTCGCTGGCAAAGTTACCGATGAAGAGTTGAAACAATTATATGTAAATTCAAAAGGCTTGATTTTTCCGAGCCATGAAGATTTTGGTATAGCCCCAATCGAAGCCCAGGCATGCGGTGTACCGGTAATTGCTTATGGCAAAGGTGGAGCACTTGAAACCATCAAAGATGGTGAAACGGGATTGTTTTTTTCTGACCAGACAACTGACTCCTTGGAAAAAACAATGACTGCTTTTTTCAGTCAAGATTTCTCACCTAAGAATATTAGAAATTGGGTTAGAAAATTTGATGTTCCTCAATTTAATTTAGCCTTAAAGCAATTTGTTGAACTATAATAGTGTTAATCAATTACATTTTTTGGGGGAAACAATTATTGAGCAAATTATTCATTGAAGATATTTATTAACTTTTTTTCCAAGAAAAAACATCAGGTTTAACGTGGTAGAATTTTTTAGTTAATCCTATCTTAAAAAAAATCCACTTCTCTCGGAGAGTAGATGAAAAAAGCATTAATCACAGGCATCACCGGTCAGGATGGTTCTTACCTTGCAGAGTTGTTACTCTCAAAAGGATATGAAGTCCACGGCATCATCCGCCGCGCCAGCA
>CAZQXI010000009.1:0-189095 GCA_964597505.1 uncultured Anaerolinea sp.
GCCGGCACCACCGCAGGCATCACTGCCCTGCAGATGGACATCAAGATCAAGGGCATCACCGCCGAGATCATGCGCCAGGCTTTAGCCCAGGCAAAAGTTGCCCGTCTCTTCATCCTCGATCAAATGTTGGATGTGCTCCCCGCTCCCCGTCCTGAATTGCGCTCCTTCGTCCCCCGCATCACCACCATGAAGGTTCCCGTCGACAAGATCGGCGCCATCATCGGACCTGGCGGCAAGATGATCCGTGCTTTGCAGGAAGAAACCGGCACCAAGATCGATATCTCTGACGACGGTACTGTCTTTATCGCAGCCACCGACGGCAAGAGCGAAAACGAAGTCCGCGAACGTATCGCTGCCCTGACAGAGAGCGCCCAGATCGGACGCATCTATACCGGCAAGGTTGTGCGTGTTGCAGATTTCGGCGCCTTCGTTCAGATCCTGCCCGGCATTGATGGCATGGTTCACATCAGCCAACTCGACACTGAACGTGTTGAGAAGGTGGAAGACGTGGTCAAGATGGGTGATGAACTCACTGTCATGGTCACCGCTGTGGATGAGAATGGCAAGATCCGTCTCTCACGCCAGGCCGTTCTTGAAGGTTGGACCCCTGAAGAAGCCCTCGAACATGATAAGGGTGGACGCAGTGGCGGCAGCAGTCGTCCCCGTCCCGGTGGAGATCGCGGCGGACGCCCAGGTGGCGACCGCGGCGGACGTCCCTCAGGCGGCGGCAACCGCGGCAGCGGCGGCCCAAGAAGATAGTTGATTTTGAATCGGGAGTCTTTTGACTCCCGATTTTTTTTACTTTTTATAAACCGAATTGATCTGCTTTGCAAAATCCTGTATGCTTGCACGCAGCGCTTCAGGCTCGATCACCTCTACCGCATTCCCCCATCCCAATAAATGTGAGCGCGCTGAAAACAGGTTTTCATAAAACAGAGTACAACGCCCCCAACCTTGCAAATCTTCGTTAGGAGAAATTTCCTTGATCCTAAAAGGGATTCCCCATGTTGGCTCGTGTAAATAGGGAATCAATTCAGGTGAAAACCGTACTTCAACAGTGTATAGAAAGTAATTGTCTTCCTCTTCAAGACACAATCTTTTCCAGGTGGATTCAAGGTCAAAATCTTCTGGCCTGATAAAAGTTCGGCCTGTAAAGGTGATATTTCGTAAATCAGATATTCTCCGCATTCGACAACGCCCGGCATTCGCATAAACCAGGTACCATTCCCCCGCTTTGGCCACCACGCCATATGGATCAATCTCCTGCTCGAACTCCATGCGGTTCCACAATGGAAAACTCACCCGTAGCGCTTGACGGTTGCAAACCGCATTGTAGATATACTCTAAATTGCTTCCATCTTTACTTTTACTGTGTCCCCACCAATTCCAGTCAATATACAGATTGGGTGATCTTTCAGGTTGATCTGGAAGTGAGGCAAACATTTTGAGCAATGCGCGCTGCATGGTCTTGCCGGTTTCCAGCGAGGTCAGCGGATCAGGAATGCGCATCATTTGGAGTGCGTCCACTTCTTCCACTGTTAATGTTTTAACTCCGCCCTTGTAATCATCAATAATGCAAACTCCGCCACCAGGTCCGTGTTCGGCATAGATAGGAAAACCATTGGCGCTCAACACCACCAGGTCACGGTAAATGGTTCGAACACTGACTCCCAACTCTTCGGCCAGTTTGTCTGCGCTGATCTTTTTACGCTGCTGCAGCAACAACACGATCGAAATTAACCTGTCTGCTCTCATGCCCTATATTTTACTTGAAATAGCTGACAATAGATGTCATCTATTGTTGAGATAATACTATTAACCGCGCGGAATCAAGAAGTATGGAGAAAATAATGTCATCAATCGAAGTAAGTCTTAAAGAATTACCCTCAATGCGTATCGTGAGTTTTCACGGGTTCGGCCCAGAGCCTGAAGGTATTGCCCTGTCAGCCATGTACAAGTGGGCGGAGAAGCACGATTACTTTCAACTGAAAAACCCCAGATGTTTTGGATTCAACAACCCTGACCCAACCCCTGGCAGCAGTAATTATGGCTACGAAGTCTGGCTCACCATTCCTGAAGATATGACCATTGAAGATCAACCCGTGAAGGAGTATGAAGGTGGTTTGTATGCAGTAGCAAATTGCCATGGCAATGTAGAGAAGGCGGGTTCTTTTATTCCTTCCACCTGGAAAAAGCTTGTCGAATGGATGGAGAACAGCCCTTATCAAATGGGGAAACACCAGTGGCTTGAGGAACAAGTGCCATCAGGCGGTTTTACCCTGACTGAAATGAATGCACATGGTAAACTTAATCTTGATCTGTATTTACCTGTAAGAAAATAGAAATCCAAGTGCACTAAATTTAAACAAGTCTCCGATTTTTTCTTAAAAATCGGAGACTAAAAATCCAATTGATTACACAGTTTATTTATTTGATGTTGGAAGTTCAGGCATGCGCGGACCATTGACGTGCATGTATTCCGCCAGGGCCGCCCGCAGCGCGGTACGGTCATCCCAAGGGTACTCGACCGTGCCAAAACACATGGATTGTTCATGCCCCTTGCCGCAGGGCATCACCAGGTCGCCCGGCTGCGCCAGTTGCACCCCAAGCCGGATGGCGTCGCCGCGGTCAGGCACTCTGAAAAAAGTCTGCCCTTCCACACCACCGGCCTTGACGGCTTCGTCAGCCATTTCCGCCAGAATATCATCCAAAGACTCGATGCGGGGGTCTTCAGCGGTGAGGATGGTAATGTCGGCCATTTTGACCGAAGTTTCTGCCATCATGCGCCGCTTCTGACGGTCGCGCAGACCGGCCGAACCAAACACTGTGATCACCCGTCCGCGAGTCATCTGCCTGGCGGTTTCGATTGCCCGCAGCAGTGCATTTGGAGTGTGCGCAAAATCCACAATCGCGGTAAACGGTTGACCGAGATCGATCCATTCCATCCGACCAGACACACCTGGCAGTTCAGCAATTCCTTTAGCAGCTACTTCGGCCTTGATCCCAAGGCCTTCAACCGCTGCCGTGAAGGCAGCCAGACAGTTAGACACGTTAAACGCACCTGGCAAATTACAATGGATGGAAACAATGGCTTTATTAATCTCAACCACAAAATCAGTGCCGCTGGGAAAATATCGGATGCTGGAAGCGTTAATATTGCCATTGCCTTTTGTACTGTAGCTGCATTTGTTTCCTTTGACAAATCCATTCAAATAATCATAAACGCCGTCATCAGCGTTCAAAACTGCCAGGCGTGGATTTCCGAATGGTTTTTCTTTTGTGTCATTCAGCAATGTGAATAATCGAGCTTTGGCATCACGATACCCCTCATAAGAGCCGTGGTAATCGAGATGTTCATGGGTGATATTGGTCACCACCGCGATGTCATATTCGCAGCCAGTTACCCGGTGCTGCGCCAGCCCGTGCGAAGTGGTTTCAAGCACCACATGGGTCAGACCGGCTTCCACCATTTTTGCGAGCAGCTGCTGCACTTCGGTGGCTTCAGGCGTGGTTACATGAAAGCCGGTATCGATGACTTCATCACCAATAACGGCATTCACAGTTGACACGAGGCCGGCTTTGATTCCGGCGGACTTTAATATTTGAAAGAGGAGGTTCGAGGTGGTGGTTTTGCCATCCGTGCCTGTAACGCCGATCACGGTCAACTTACGTCCTGGATGGTCGAAAAAGGACGCCGCCAGATAGGCCAGCGCTTCGCGCGAATCCTCCAATTTGATGTATGGTACGCTCAACGTCAGGTCTTTGGTCCCCACGACAGCAACCGCTCCATTGGCAATTGCGGTCGGGATATAGTCATGACCATCTGCGTTGTCGCCGGCCATTGCAACAAACAAATTTCCATCAGTAATCTTGCGAGAATCGAATTGGATGTCAGTAATATCGATATTGTCGAGTTTGCTGGAATATTCCGCGCCAAATGGTAGATCATCAATCAGTTTTCTGAGGTTCATGTTTTTAAATTGTGTCATTGGTCAACTTTTCGTCGGTTATTTAATGAATTCTCATTGGATGGGTTTGGTCATTTTTCCAATCCAAATTATAACAAGTAAAAAGAGGCAATTTTTCACATTTTTTGTTACAATCCAGTTTGTATAGACTTTTTATATCTTCTTTATTTATTTTTTCGTGCGAGAAGGTATAATACAAAGATTGAAATTCAGTTCGGCACGAAGAGGAGAATTTCACTTTGAACGAAAAACGAATTCAAGAAGTAATTGAAATTGAAAAAAAAGCTGATGAGATCTTCAACAAAGCTGTTGCAGAAGCAGAGCGTTTGCCTCAACAAGCCGAACAGGAAGCAAAAGCCCTGATCGAAAGCGCCCGTCTGCAAGCCGAGAAAGAAGCCCAAGCTTTATTGGCCAATGCCCAGACCAAGGATGAAACTGAAAAAATCCTGAACCAGGCTGAGGAAACAACCCATAAAAACGCCACCCTTGCAAAACATAACTTTGAGCGTTCCACGACTTATGTCATATCGAGAGTAGTGGGTCGAGGATAATCGAATGTCCTTTAACGCAACCTCAGATTATGCTGCAGGCAATGCGCGGGTACGTGTTAAATACTCTACCCTGCTTACAAGAAAAGACTTTGTAGCCCTAAGTGAAGCAACTGACCTTGATTCACTACTTACTCAGTTAAAAACCACACCCTACGGCGCTTACCTTGATCTTGCCAAAGATAAAGAAGTAACCGCAAGGCGTGCTGCATTTCTGATCAGGCAACGGCTGAGTGATGAGTTTCATACCATCATAAACGCTTCACCCGATTCGGCAAAAACCGTTTTGTTACAGCTTTATCGGATGCATGAAGTCAACAACCTGAAAGCTGTCCTTCGTGGCATTGTGATCAATTCCAGCTGGGATAAAATACGTTTCGTCCTTTTCCCGTTCAGAACAGAAGGCGTTTTACCTGCCCAGGCCATGGTTGAGACAGGCAATGTCTCTCAGGCAGTCGAATTGTTGCGCGGCACCCCCTATTATGATACGCTCGCTTTTGCCATGAATCGCTACAACGCGGAACAAAGTCTGTTTCCGATCGAGGTGGCACTGGATCTCGCATACTGGCGTGAGCTGTGGAATGATGTCAAGAAACTGCCGCGTGATGACCAGGACTATGCCTCCCGTATTATAGGCTCCATGCTCGACATGAATAATTTGATGTGGGCCATCCGCTACAGTGTTTATCACAAACTTTCAGAAGAAGAAGTCATCAACTATACCCTGCCCTTTGGATATCGTGTTCACGACGACAGCATCCGCAGTATCGCTGCCGGTGCAGAAATCACCCACATCGTGAAACATGTTTATCCCGAGCTGCGTAATGTGGATGACGTTCTTTTAGACCTTCATACCGGGCTGCCAAGACTAGAGATGATGCTTGAAAAGCAGATTGCTCAGAAATGCCACGGCGCATTTGAAGGCAATCCCTTCCAAATCGGTATTCCTCTGGGATATCTGGTGCTCTTGGATTATGAAATTCGCGACTTAACTGTTTTACTTGAAGCCAAATCCACCCAGGTTCCTGTTGATAAATACAACGAATTCTTAACCTTTGACTTAATGAAATAATTATTAACGTCCCAACGGAGAGAATATGTTCTATCCGCAAGAAATGACCGAGATCGAAATTATTGCACCCGCCAAAGACTTGATCGCCATTACCAAGGTCTTGAGCGGTCAAGGGATTTTTAGTCAGACCGATGTTAATTACTTGGGTACTGATAAAAACCATCCTCAGGCAAACCTGTGGCAAGAAAAAGCTGCTGCTTATTCAATTCTTGAACGCAGGCTTCATTCAATCCTTCTATCCTTGAGTGTACAAAAATCCAGCCCAAAACAACGCGATTATGAAACTTTGATCGATATCGACGCTGCCAAGGCTGTTGTGGATGAAGTAGAAAAACAGGTCAAGGATCTGGTTGATCAAATTAACCGTGAATCCAAAAAAATTGATCACCTGAAGACGGTTCTCATGCAAATTGAACCATTATCCGGGATCGATGCTGATTTTTCTCAACTTCAGAATGCCAAATATATCGCTTCAATCATTGGCATTATTCCGAACGAAAATGTCGAACGCTTGAGCACCAGCCTTTCACGTATTCCGCATGAATTATTTACGCTCAGCCAGAAACAACAAAAATCCGTGGTCTGGTTGGCAGCCAGCCGTGAAAATTCTGACATGCTTGACCGAGCCGCCAGAAGTGCCTACCTGGACCCAATCAACCTTCCCCAGGATTTTCAAGGTACTCCTGCCCAGATTGTGGAATCCATTAAGAAATCGATCCAGGAATCTGAAGCAGCCATTGAAAAACTCAATGCTCCATTAGCTGACATTCGCAAAGCGAAAGAAGCCGAACTCACCGATTTGCTTTGGGATATCAAGTGCAGCCATTTGACCACCAATGCAATTTTGAAATACGGCCGCTTAAAATACACCTATATCATTGTTGGTTGGATTTTCTCTTCTCAAATCAACAACTTAAAAAACAAACTCAAAGCCATCACTCAAGATGTTTTGATAGAAACTCGCACCGTTAAGCGCGATAAAGACACCAACGAAGTTCCGATCGCGTTGAACAATCCAAAATTGCTGCGTCCTTTCCAGATGTTGGTCTCAAATTACGCCGAACCGAAATATGGTGAACTTGACCCCACCCCTCTGGTTGCGATCTTGTTCCCGCTCTTGTTTGGTGCCATGTTCGGAGATGTAGGCCACGGCTTGATCATCACTTTGTTTGGTTTCTTGGGAATGACCAAAAAAGCCAAGTTCATGAAAGGACTTGGTGGATTAAATCCAATCATTTTCGCCTGCGGTATCATGTCAACCATTTTTGGCTTCCTCTACGGAAGTATCCTGGGTTTCGAGCATGTCATCCCGGCTTTATGGCTGCACCCTGGCGAAGATATTATGACCATCCTGATCATTACCATTATTGCGGGTGTGGTTGTACTTTCAATCGGATATGTACTCAATATATTTAACTTGATCAAGATGAAAGATTGGCCTAACCTGATATTCTCAAAGAATGGCATTGCCGGCCTTTGGTTATATTGGGCCCTGCTTGGAACCGGCGTTGCACTTGCTCTACCCGCCTATGGATTGCCAAAAATTCCATTTATAGTTGCAGCCGGTATCGGGGTCGTTGCCATCGGTGGTGCAGAAGTCTTCATTAGGCTCATGGAAGGCCATCGGCCGTTGATTCACGGTGGTGTCGGCATGTTTGCGGTGCAGGTCTTCTTTGAATTACTAGAAGTGTTCATCAGCTATTTGAGCAACAGCCTCTCATTTGTTCGTGTGGGTGCTTTTGCAGTCGCACACAGCAACCTGAGCGGTGTCTTCTTCATTCTGGGTGGTATGGTCAGCCCCAATCAAGGGGTCGGCTATTGGATCGTCTTCCTCATTGGTTTGGTATTCATCGTAGGCTTTGAAGGTTTGATTGTCGGCATTCAGACAATGAGACTTACATACTACGAAATCTTTGGTAAATTCTTTAACGGTGGAGGCAAGCGGTTCGAACCGTTGTCTCTCCATCCAGCAGAAAACGATTAATCTATAAAGGAGAAACATAATGATTCTGATTGTTGCAATTCTCGTTGGTTTGGTTCCCTTGATTCCTGCCGTTATTTTCTTTTTGCGCGATCGCAAAAATGAACCCGTCAAAGCCACTCGCAAACTGATGTTTGGTTTGAACGGCTTCAATGCCATTGTTGGCTTAATGGTTGCCGGTTTCGGCCTCGTCTGGTTAGCCTCCCCTTCAACAGTAATGGCTGCCGGATTGGAAGAAGCCGCTGCTGCTGCCCCTGATGCATTTGTGTCACTGGCTGCCGGTCTTTCCACCGGTTTGGCTTGTATCGGAGCAGGCATCGCTGTTGCCAGCACTGGTGCTGCAGCCATCGGCGTTATTGCTGAAAAACCTGAATCTTTCGGCCGTTCTTTGATCTTCGTAGGTATGGCAGAAGGTGTCGCCATCTACGGTTTGATCATCTCCTTCATGATCCTAAACGGTTAATCGGTCATGAAAGTCCTTGTAATTGGTCATCCTCAAGCAGTATTGGGTTTCTCTCTGGCTGGTGTTCAGGGTATTGCAGTATCGACTGCCGCCGAAACCAACAAAGCGCTTGACGAAGCGATGGCTTCGAGTGAAGTTGGCATCATCTTGATCACTCAAGATGTTTCAAGCCTCATCGAAACGCGCATGGACCAACTCAGACAAAATAGTACTGTTCCCTTGGTCGTTGAAATTCCAGGTGTTAACGGAACAAGTGCAGATCAGCCTTCGATCGGTGACGTGTTGCTGCGTGCCATCGGAGTCAAGATCTAGCGTAATCCAGGCCAAAGACCCTCAACAGATCAGATAGGTATAACGTATGACACAAGATGACAATATTCAAAGACTCTCTCGAGAGATCATCCAACAAGCCGAAGCGGATGCCGAAAAAATTCTGGCAGAAGCGAAAGTCAAGGCTGAACAGATCAGAAATCACGCTCAAGAAGTGATTGCTGCTGATAAAAAGCGAATTCTGGAACAAGCCAAGAACGATGCTGACCGAATTCGCGGTCAGGCCATTGCAACCGCCCAATTGAACGCTCGTACTTTGATATTGGAATCTCGCGAGAAATTATTGGTTAGTGTATTTGAATCTTCCATGGAAAAAATACCTTCCGTTCAAAACTACAGTGATTACCCTGCCATTGTTGAAAACATGGCACTTGAAGCGATCACGCAGTTGAATGTCAAGAAAGTAATTCTCCATGCAGATAAAGTTACCAATGACTTATTAAAAGACTCGGTCCTGAAGAAAATCAGTACAAAATTTGATGGCACAATTGAATTAGGTGAACCCTTGAAAAAAGGAACAGGAATTATTGCAGAAACAGCAGACGGGCACCTCAATTATGACAACACACTTGAAACCCGTTTACGCCGTCTTGAAGGTGAATTGCGTTCTCCTGTGTATCACCTGCTTATGGGAGAGACTCTATGAGTGAACGCGTAGGAACCGTCAAATGGATTAACGGCCCCGTCATCCGCGCAGAAGGTTCGCGCCACGTGGGTATGATGGAACTGGTGGAAGTTGGCGAAGAACACTTGATCGGTGAAGTCATTGGCTTAAATGGTGACATGATCACCATTCAGGTTTATGAAGAAACCTCCGGTATGCACCCTGGCGCCCCTGTCTTTGGCACCGGTTTGCCCCTTTCGGTTGAATTAGGTCCCGGCCTTTTGCGCAGTATTTTTGACGGCATTCAACGTCCCCTGCCCGTCATTGAAATGCGCACCGGCTCCTTTATCAGCCGCGGTGTGCATTTGACCCCGCTGTACCGCAAGGACCGTTGGGAATTCACCCCGATCATGAAGGAAGGCACCGTGGTTACAGGCGGTGAAGTCATTGGAACAGTTCCCGAGACGCCTTCCATCGAACATCGTGTCATGATCCCGCCCGATATTTCAGGCACAGTCACCTGGGTGGCTCCTGCCAAGGCGTATACCATTATTGAACCCATCGCCCGTGTCAAAACCGCGGACGGTGAAAAAGAATTAACCATGCTGCAGCGCTGGCCTATCCGCCGGCTGCGCCCCTACAAAACCCGTTTGGATCAATCCATTCCGTTGATCACCGGTCAACGCGTGCTCGATACCTTCTTCCCCCTGGGTAAAGGTGGCGCTGCCGCCATCCCCGGTGGATTCGGTGCCGGTAAGACCGTGACCCAGCACTCCATCGCCAAGTATGCAGACGCCCAGGTGGTGATCTACATCGGCTGCGGAGAGCGCGGCAACGAAATGACCGAGGTATTGCAGGAATTTCCCGAGTTGATCGATCCCCGTTCCGGCCATCCTTTGATGGAACGTACCGTGTTGATCGCCAACACCTCCAATATGCCTGTGGCGGCTCGTGAAGCCAGCGTATACACCGGCATTACCATTGCAGAATATTATCGCGATATGGGCTACCATGTCGCGTTGATGGCCGATTCCACCTCCCGCTGGGCTGAAGCCTTGCGTGAAGTTTCTGGTCGTCTCGAAGAAATGCCCGCAGAAGAAGGTTACCCCGCTTACCTGGCTGCCCGTTTGGCCGAATTCTATGAAAGAGCCGGTTATGTCCATACTCTTTCTGGAGAAGATGGTTCAGTCAGTATCATCGGCGCGGTTTCACCTCCGGGTGGTGACTTCTCTGAACCGGTCACCCAACATACCAAACGTTTCATTCGCTGCTTCTGGGCGCTGGATAAATCCCTCGCGTCCGCAAGGCACTTCCCTTCCATCAACTGGTTGGATAGCTACAGCGAATATCTCGAAGATGTTGCACCCTGGTGGCACAAAGCAACCGACCGCGACTGGTTGGGCATGCGCAATAAAGCCATGGGGCTCCTCAGCGAGGAAAGCCGTCTTTCTCAGATCGTAAAATTGGTTGGTCCGGATGCCCTGCCAGATGAGCAGCGCCTGGTGCTCGAAACTTCACGTCTATTACGCGAAGGTTTCTTGCAGCAGAACGCCATGGATACCATTGATGCTTACTCCACTGTGCAAAAACAGATCGGTATGCTGGCATTGATGCTTTACTTCCATGACCGCGCACACGACATCATCAAAATGGGTGCCACCATCAGTGTCATTCACAAATTGCCAGTAGTCGATACGCTGATCCGTATGAAGACTCAAATTCCAAATGACAAATTGAGCATGATTGATGAAATCCATGAAGCGATTGACGCGCAAATGACTCAATTGGAGGCAGATTACAAATGAGCGAATTAGTTGATCGCGGTGGTCAAGAAGTTGTCGGCGTAAGCCGAATTGAAGGTCCCATCCTCGTTATTGAGAACGCCGGTAACCTTGGGTATGATGAAGTCGTCGAGGTTACTGATTCAACCGGTCACATGCGCCGCGGACGTGTTTTGGAAGTCAGTGAAAAAATGGCTGTCATCCAAATCTTTTCAGGCACAACCGGTCTCTCAATTGACGGCACCAAAGTTCGCATCACTGGCACCACACTAAAGATTCCTGTGGCTGAAGAAATGCTGGGCCGTGTTTTTGACGGTCTCGGCACCCCCATCGACGGCGGTCCGGTTCCTTTGACCAATCGCTTTGCCGATATCAACGGTCAGCCCATCAACCCGACCTCTCGTGTGTATCCTCGTGATTACATCCAGACCGGTATTTCGGTGATCGACGGTATGAACTCACTGGTTATGGGTCAGAAACTGCCCCTTTTCTCAGGTGCAGGTCTACCTCACGACCAATTGGCTGCGCAAATCGTCCGCCAGGCTACCCTGGGTGCCCCGGCCGGAGAGACCGCCAAGCATGCTGAAGATTTCGCCATCGTGTTCGCCGCCATGGGCGTCAAACATGACGTGGCAAACTACTTCAAAAACTCATTTGCCGAAAGTGGAGCCCTCGCCCGCGTGGCAATGTTCCTCAACCTGGCAGATGATCCCCCCGTGGAACGTTTGATCACTCCCCGTGCTGCACTTACATTGGCTGAATACCTGGCCTTTGAAAAAGACATGCATGTGCTGGTGGTGCTGACGGATATGACCAACTACTGCGAAGCCCTTCGCCAGATTTCCAACATCCGCGGTGAAGTGCCCAGTCGTAAAGGCTACCCTGGCTATCTTTATAGCGACCTGGCATCCATGTACGAACGCACCGGCCGTATTAAAACCAGCAAGGGTTCCATCACGCAAATTCCGATCTTGACGATGCCGAATGATGACATCACCCACCCCGTGCCTGACCTGACCGGATACATTACTGAAGGCCAGATCGTGTTGGGTCGTACGCTCTATCAGCACGGCATCTATCCTCCTATTTCGATTCTGCCAAGCCTTTCACGTTTGATGAAAGACGGCATCGGTGAAGGTCAAACCCGCGCCGACCATCCTCATTTGATGGCTCAGCTATACGCAGCTTACGCCCACGTCCAGGACGTCCGCTCGCTGGCTTCCGTTATCGGTGAAGAAGAACTTGGTGAAGTGGATCAAAAATATATTGCCTTCGGTAAAGCATTTGAAAGTCAATATATCAGCCAATCGTTCACTGAAAACCGTAATATTGATCAAACCCTCAATATCGGTTGGGAACTGCTCGGCCTGCTGCCCAAGGAAGAACTCACCCGTGTCAGCCTGGCTGAGATTGAAAAGTACTACAAAGGCGTTTAATGGCTAAGATCAATGTCGCGCCCACGCGCAGTAATCTGATTCGCATCAGAAAAGAACTTCAGTTCTCGAAAGAGGGTTATGAGATCCTTAATCGAAAGCGTGAGGTCTTGACCACTGAGTTGATTCAGATGGCTCATAAAGCTGAAGAATTGCAAACCGAAGTATGGCGTTTGCTGGCTGAAGCTTACGCCGCCATGGAAAAAGCCCAGCTCAATATGGGC
The DNA here is from genome assembly GCA_964597505.1 of uncultured Anaerolinea sp. GTDB lineage: Bacteria > Chloroflexota > Anaerolineae > Anaerolineales > Anaerolineaceae > UBA6107. The sequence continues at coordinate 12,405 of CAZQXI010000009.1, forward strand.
CGCGAACGTGTCGAATGGGCCGCCCTGGCTGCCAACAAAACTGTGGAAGTACAGCTCAAATTCCGCGGCATCATGGGCGTTTCAATCCCCGTGATCGAATCCAAGGGTGCGCCGGCCGAGATGCTTTACAGTCTTGGCGATACCAACGCCTCGCTGGATGAAGCCAGTTCCGGCTTTGCCAAAGTCACCAAACTCATCCCTGAACTGTCGATGGTGATGACCACTGTTTGGCGTCTGGCGACCGAATTACGCAAGACTCAGCGTCGTGTTAATGCCCTTCAGTACATCTTCATCCCTGAATACGAAGAAACAGTAAATTTCATTGTCAGTTCACTTGAAGAACGCGAACGTGAAGACACCTTCATGTTGAAAATGCTGAAGAATCGTACAAAAAAGAAGCATGAAGCAGAAAACGCTGAAGCTGCATAATTTATAAAATAAATCCCCCGCGATTTCAACTCCGCGGGGGATTGCTTTATCTTTCTCTTGACTCCCGCGGTTTATAAAACCGCACGAGTCTGCCATTACAATTAGAACCCAATCGCCGCCCAGTTGGAAATACCAAACCACGGTGTCAGTACCACACCCATAATCGTGACCAAAACCAGACAGACGATCAAAGCGATCAGCCATAAGGGTTCTTTTACCGTTAACGGGGTGTTATCAGCTGGTTCATCGACATACATGACTTTGAGTACGCGCAGGTAGTAGTAAAGTCCGATCACCGAATTAATCACACCCACGATCGCAAGCCAGACCCAGCCAGATTCAATCGCCGCGCCAAAGACCAGCAGTTTGGCAAAGAATCCGCCAAATGGTGGAATGCCGCCCAATGAGAGCAGGCCGATCAGCATGGCCAAAGCCAACCCGGGGGAACGTTTGCTCAACCCAGCAAAAGCAGCCAGGCTGTCGGAACCCGTCTTCCGGGATATCCAGCCGACAATGGCAAAAAGTGCCAGGTTGGTGACCAGGTAAGCCATCAAGTAATAAATGGCACCGCTGAATCCAAGGTTGGAATGGCTTGCCAGTCCGACCAGGATGTACCCCGCCTGCGCGATGGATGAATACGCCAGCAGCCTCTTGATGTTCTTTTGAGGAATGGCGACCAGATTGCCCGTAAACATGCTGGCAACCGCCAGCGCGGCGATGAGAGCCTGCCAGACGTCTCCATTGTTGGCATGGAACAGGATCATCAAGATGCGAATCAAGGCTGCAAACCCAGCCGCCTTTGAAACTGTTGAAAGGAACCCGGTGACTGAAGTTGGTGCACCTTCGTACACATCCGGTGCCCAGAAGTGGAACGGCGCAGCACTGATCTTGAAAGCAAAACCTGCCAGTACCAGCACGATTGCCACCACCACCCCGGCCAGCGGAACTTGCTGGGCGATGATGCCCTGCGCAATATCATATAAATGGGTTGTACCGCTGAAACCATAGATCAAACTAAAGCCGTAAACCATAATGGCTGAGGACATTCCACCGAAGAGGAAATATTTTAGCCCGGCTTCAACGGATTTCTCTTCTTTAACTTTGATACCGGCCATCACATAGAGCGGAATGGAAGCCGTTTCGATGGCCAAAAAGAGCATGATCAGATCGCTGGCTGACGCCATCAAACTCATCCCAAGAGTTGAAAAGACAAGCATCATGTAAAACTCGGGTCGGCAACGGATGGTGTCTTCGGTACATGAAAAGATGGCTGTTAATGCTGCACCAAAAAGGAAGATCATTCTGAAGATAAAAGTCGCTGAATCGAGACGCAGCATGCCGCCCCAGATCAAGGCGGGTTCCGCCTTGGGCATCGCGAACAGGAAAGCTGAAATAATTGCCAGAATAATTCCGCCCGCGGTGATGCAACCCAAGACCTGGTTGAACTTTTCACGTTTGATGATACTGATCACGATCAGCACACCTGATAAAACCACAAGCAGAATTTCTGGCAAAATGGCCAGAGTCATTTGAGCAACTGTGAGTGTCATCTATGCACCTCCCACCAGCGATAGAATGTGGCTGACGCCGCCTTGGATCATCGGCACCAGCAGGGAGGGAATCAATCCGATTAATATCATAAGCAGCGATAATCCGACCACCACGATCTTATCCATGACCGAGATATCGCTCAGTCCCGCGCGGATGGGTTCTGGAGTTTCACCAAAGAACACTCTTCGAACGACAAGCAAAATATATGCCGCGGTGACTACAATTGAAATGGCAGAAATGATGGCCACCAGAGGCATGGTTTTCCATGCTCCCAGGTAAATGGGAATTTCGGCCACGAAGCCTGAAAAACCGGGCATGCCCATGGAGACCAGGCCGCCCACCACAAAGCCCAGCATGGCCAGCGGCATGTGTTTTGCCAACCCTCCTAGTTCACCCAGGTTGCGGGTATGCGCCCGGTCGTAAACCATCCCGACCACGGAAAAGAAGAGAGCCGTCATGATGCCGTGCGAAAACATCTGCAGCCCTGCCCCGGTGAGACCTTCGGGCGTCAGCGTGGCAAAACCGATGAAAACCAACCCCATATGTGAAACAGACGAGAAACCGATAACGTACTTGAAATCCGTCTGGATCATGGCGATGAACGCGCCATAAACCACATTGATGGTTGCCAGAATCAACACCAGCGGCGCCCAGAAGTGCATGCCGTCAGGCAGCAGCATCAACCCGGCGCGCAGGGCGGCGAAAGCGCCTACCTTCATTTCCACACCGGCTAAGAGCATTGAAACAGCGGTCGGTGCGGCCACATGGCCGTCTGGTGCCCAACTGTGAAATGGAAAGAGGCCGCCCAACACGCCAAACCCAATAAAGATAAAGGGGAACCAGAGCTTCTGCACCGCCAGACCGAAACCGGCTTTTTCCAGCGCAAGCAGATCAAAAGTATGCAATCCGGAGGCGAAATAGATGGCCAAAACACCCACCAGCGCTACTACCGATCCGAGGAACAGGTAGAGCGTCAGCTTCATGCCTCCATATTCCTTCGTTTTGGGGGAACCCCACATCACGATCATTAAATACTTGGGGAAGACCGCCAGTTCAAAGAAGAAGAACAGCACAAATAGATCGAGCGAGGCAAAGACGCCAAATACACTGGATGCCAGGAACATGATGAATGCAAAGAATTCACGCGGACGGTCTTCCACTTTCCATGAGACCATCACACCGCACAGCACCACGATGCCAGCCAATAATTCCAGCGGCAGACTAAAGCCGTCAACGCCCAAATGGTAAGAGATACCCAGCGCTGGAACCCACTGCATTTGCTCTACAAACTGGTATCCGGCAGCAGCTTTGTCGTAAGCCACAAAAAGGTAAACCGAAATCACTAAGGTGATTAAAGAGACCCCCAGGGCGATACCGCGGATCAATCCGCGTTTGCCAGCGGGCAGCAGCAGCAATACCACCCCTGCGAGAAGTGGAAGAAGAATCAGAACACTAAGAAACGGAAACGTCATGATGCTCCTCTAAAACCAGCGCATAACGGTCTGGTTGATTACATTTAATATCCAGCTTGGCCAGATCCCGATTGAAAGTATCAAGGCCATCAAAGGCACGATGACAAAAAGTTCGCGCAGGTTGATCTCAGAGATCCTGCCGGCCCAGGTTTCGTTGAAAGGCCCCTGCAGCACCAGTTTAAGCGCCTTGAGCACATACACACCGGTAAACAACAATCCGATCATGCTGACGGCGGTCAGGACCATGTAAATCGGCCAGACACCCCGCACGATCATGAATTCCGAAACAAAACCGTTCAAACCGGGTAGTCCGAGCGAAGCCATCGACAGGAAGATTAAAATGGCACCGTACGCTGGAACTATGGCGAAAAGCCCGCCAAACTTGTCGAGCATGCGGGTGTGTGCCCGGTCGTACAAAACACCAACAAGAAAGAACATGCCCGCGGCACTCAATCCGTGATTGAACATCTGCAGTACGGCGCCATTGACGGCGATGACACTACTTTGCCGAACTGCTTCGTCCGTGCTCCCCCCCGCCCAGGCTGCAGCCGCCACAGCCAGGATCACAAATCCCATGTGGTTGATGGATGAATAGGCTACCAGTTTTTTAAAATCAGTTTGGCTCGCAGCAGAGAGTGCACCAAATACAATGGCCGCCACGGCCAATACAGCCAGCCAGCCTGCGTATTTCGCCGATTCCACCGGGAAGAGCGGAAGCACCAGGCGTAAGAACCCATAGGCGCCCAACTTCAACAGCACTCCCGCCAGGATCATGGATCCGCCGGTGGGTGCCTCAGTATGCGCATCGGGCAGCCAGGTATGGAAGGGCCACACCGGCACCTTGATGGCAAAGGCGATCACGAATGCCCAGAAGGCAATCGCCTTGACTGTCTCAAGCGGCATGCCAAACAGCGTACCACTTTGCAGCGCCGGCCATGCTTTGAGAATTTCTACAAAATCAAAAGTCCCGGTCACTACCCCGATCATCTGGATGGCCAGCAGTAATCCCAGCGAGCCGCCCATGGTGAAGAGGATGAATTTTAACGAAGCATAATTGCGTTTTTCTCCGCCCCACTGGTTGATCAAGAAATACATCGGTACCAAACCGATTTCCCAGAACAGGAAGAACAGCAGCAGATCCAGTGAAACAAAAACACCCAAAATGCCGGTTTCAAGCAGCAGGAACAAGATCATGAAAGCTTTGACGTTCTCTTTGATATTGAATGAGGTCAAAATCGCCAGCGGTGTTAACAGCGCTGTCAACAGGACCATTACGAGCGAAATGCCGTCAATGCCCAGGTGCAGGTTGGAATGAATAGCCGCAAACCAGGGGATGTTCATCTCAAACTGGAAGAGTGCCTCAGACTTGGGTTGGTAATTTATCCACAAGACTAAAGCCAGAATTAACGGGATCAGGCTGATGCCCAGTGCACACCACCGCAGCAGTGTCACTTTTTTACCAGGGATCAGCAGCAGCAACAACCCACCCAAAACGGGGATTAAGATCAGCCAGGCGAGAATCGGAAGTGTCAGAAAGCTCATGGTATTTTCCTACTCTCAGATTTGAACGAAATAGATCACGACGATGGTGATCAGTACAATGAACAAGACCGCCAGCCCCATATAATGCTGGATCTTGCCGTTCTGCATGCGTCTAAGCAGACTACCCAGACCTTTGGTGCCGCCGGCCACCCCATCCCCGGCGCCGTTGACTACGGGCAGATCAAAGCCAAAGCGGAAGAGTCTGCCCAGGCTGTTGCCCAAGCGGCCAATCCCGTGCAGAGCTCCGTCAATTAACATAACATCCACAAACTTATACGAGAATTTCTCGGCAAACCAACCTGCAGGGCGGATGAAAGCCACTTCGTAGAATTCGTCTACCCAATACTTGTTTTTGAAAATCTTGAATATGAATCCAAGACCTTTTTCCATTGGGTCCTGCTGTACCGCGGACCTATATCCGCGATAGACCAGCCAGCCCAAAGTCAAACCGCCAAGTGAGACAATTAGCGAGGTCAGCAAGGGAACCAGCGAATGCCCTTCAGCCTCCGCACCCTCAACCATCTGCCCCAAGAAGTGCTGGAACCAGGCAGGAGAAATGCTTCCTAGGAGCGGAAATCCTTCTGGAATCCCCACCCATCCTATTGTGAGAGCAAAAAAGGCCAGGATCAGCAGCGGTGTGGTCATAACAGGTTTTGTTTCTGAAGCGTGTTTGGCGGCTTCACTGCGCGGTTCACCAAAGAAGACCATGGTGATCTGCCGGGCAGTATAAAAAGCCGTCAACAGCGCCGCCAGGGCCAGTACGATGAAAACGATCATATGTGACCCCAGGAACGCACCTGAGAGAATCTCATCCTTGGACCAGAAACCCGCGGTGATCAGTGGAAAGCCAGAGAGCGCAAGTCCGCCGGCCAGAAATGACCAGAAGGTGCGCGGCATTTTCGTCCGCAGGCCGCCCATCTGGCGCATGTCTTGCGGATCAATGTGCTCCCCGCTGTGTAGCACGCCGTGTTCCATACCGTGGATTACCGAACCGGACCCCAGGAACAACAGCGCCTTGAAAAAGGCATGTGTCACCAGGTGGAAAGCCGCCGCAGTGTAGGCGCCGATGCCCAAGGCCGCGATCATGTATCCCAACTGCGAGATGGTTGAATAAGCCAGCACCCGTTTGACATCGTTTTGCGCCATGGCGATGGTAGCAGCAAAGAGTGCCGTGAACGCTCCGATGCCTGCCATGATGGTCATGGTCGGGGTCAAAGCTTCATGCGGAACCCAGCCCGCCGAGATCAGCGGGAAGAAACGGATCACCATGTACACGCCAGCCGACACCATGGTGGCCGCATGGATCATGGCTGAGACCGGTGTGGGCCCTTCCATGGCATCCGGCAGCCATACGTGCAGTGGGAACTGAGCAGATTTGCCGACCGTTCCGATGAACAAGAGCAGCCCGACCAGCCCGGCCCACGGCAGCCCAAAGACAGGCGATATGCTCGTGGAAAGGGTTTGAAGAACCGCAGGATTGGAAAGGATCTCTTTGAAACTCAGACTGCCGGTCAGCGTATAAAGAGAAGCCAACCCCAACAGCATAAAAACATCGCCGATGCGGGTGGTAATAAATGCCTTAATGGCCGCCTTTCGTGCGGATTCCTTGCCGTACCAGAATCCGATCAGCAGGTAGGAACACAAGCCCATGATCTCCCAACCGATGTAAAGGGTCAGCAGGTTGTCACTTACCACCAGCAGGTACATGGCAAAGGCAAAGAGACTGATCAATGCAAAAAAGCGGGCATACATCGGTTCGATCGATAGCACGCGGTGTACCTTGCCGTGCTCCGAAACATCCGCGCCATGTGGTGGCAGACCGGGGCGGTCGTGATTCCCTTTGGGTTGACCGAAGTTGTGGTAACCCACACTGTAAATGAAGATCATCAGCACCGTCCAGGCGACGAAGAAGAGCATCACTGCAGTCAGCGGATCTACCATGACACCGATCTTCAACCATGTATCACCGGTGGGCAGCCAGTTGATCTCACTGCCAAATGGGGCTTTTACAAGTTCTGCAGCAGAAATCGCCTTGATAAAGACGATCATGCTGCCGACGAAAGAAAGTCCGGCAGCCAAGATGGCAGTCCAATGGCTGGTGCGATTGGACTTTTTTACCAACAAGAGAATCACCGCAAAAGCCACGAGTGGCGGCAGCGGGATCAACCAAATAAGAGTATTGAGTGAAAGGATAGAATTCAATGGATTAGCCTTTCATCGAATCTATTTCATTGGCGACAACAGTCTGTTTCTGCCGGTAAGCAGAGATGATCATCGCCAGACCCACAGCGGCTTCAGCTGCAGCCACCACAAAGATGATGATGACGAAAACCTGTCCGCGTAAGTCACCGGTTTGAGCATAGAGATAGCGCCAGAATGCCAGCAAGTTGATATTTGCTGCATTAAGCATCAATTCAATTGAAATAAGAATCCCTACCGCGTTTCTACGGGAAATCACCCCAAACAAGCCGACACAAAACATCAAAGCGGCAAGGAGAAGATACCAATACAATGGAATCATTTCTTTTTCTCCTTTCGCTCATAGGCGACGTAGATGGCGCCGATCAAGGCTGCCAATAGCAAAATTGATGTGACTTCAAAGGGCAACGCAAATCCGTCTGTTGCAGTCAATGCCAATCCAAGGACGCCTACATCAAGCTGATCAACAGTGAGCGGTGTCGTCATGGATTGAAGCGGCGCCCATGATTTAAGCGATATGACCAATCCGGCAAAAATAACACTGATAATCACCAGCGTTACCAAAGGTGCACGGTTGATTTGTTTACCCTGGTCTTCAAGTGCTCGCCTGGTGAGCATGGTGGCAAATATGATCAAAATGGCGATCGCCCCCACGTAAACTAGAACCTGTACAACTGCAAAGAAACTGGCTTCAAGCATGGCAAAAACCACAGCCACACCCAACAACGCCAACACAAACCACAAGGCTGAATGGATCATCCGTCTCGTCGTAACACTCATAATCGAAGAGAACAAGGCTACCGCAGCAGTGATCAAAAACAGGATCTGCATGCCTGTCATTGGGCTGCCTCCTCTTTAATGGGCGCAATCTCAGGTCTCGCCAATGGACGCGTCTTGCCTGTAACCACTTGAATGGGATTTCGCTTGCGATATGCTGTGATCATGCGATCAGCCAACAGCCACAACAGTACATTTGTAATAACCAGCGCACCGATGCGGATGGCTGTCATTTCATGCGGTATGGATTTATCCACAAGGGCGGTCAACAACAAGGTTACAAGGGCCAACGGGGTCAGGATCTTCCAGTTGAGCGCCATCATTTGATCAATTCTGAAGCGCGGGACGGTAAAACGGATGGCCAGCATCAAGAAGTAAACCACCAACGTCTTGACCAGCATGTAAGCTCCCCCAAGCACGGGGATCTGCTCGACACCTGGTCCTTGCCAGCCGCCCAGGAAGATGGTGGTAAAAACGATGGCTGAGGTAAAGGCGTGTAAAAAGTCGGCTACGAAAAACATGCCAAATTTCAGCCCTGAGTATTCAATATTGTAGCCAGCCACCAATTCTGAATCCGCTTCGATCAGGTCAAACGGCGCACGCCCATTTTCTGCTATAGAACAGATAAAGAAGATCACGCAGGCTACCGGTGCATATATTATGAAGGGGATTTTCTGCGCCTGGACAATTTCATTCAACCCCATCGATCCACTGAACATCACAGGGATGAGCAGCACGATGACCATCGGCACTTCGTAACTGATGAGCTGCGCCACAGCGCGGAAAGCGCCCAGCAGTGCATATTTGTTATTGGAACCAAACCCGGCCAGGATGATGGCCATCTCACCCAACCCGCCAATGGCAATTATGAACAAAAGCGCTACATTTATATTTGCGCCAAATACAGTTTGTGAGAAAGGTATCACCGCCCAAATAGCCAGTACAGCCGCCACTGCCAAAATGGGCGCAAGATTGAACGGTATCTTGTCAATTCCAACCGGATTGATATATTCCTTGGTGAAGATCTTTAGCATATCTGCGATGGATTGGAAGATGCCCCAGGGTCCTACGCGGTTGGGTCCAAGACGGTCTTGAAAACGACCGCCGATTTTGCGTTCGGCCCAGATCAACATGGTCGTAAAAAGCATCGCGCCCAGACAAATCAATACGGCGCCGACAAGATATAAAAGGGTGTTCACCAAATTTTCTGATAACCCCCAACTCAAAAGCAGTTGGGTCAGCCAGTTGATCACCCACGGAACAGGATCATAAATAAAGTCCATTCATTTACTCCAATGTTTGCTTTAAACCCATTCCAATGCGCCCTTGCGCCAGACATATAATAATCCGCTGGCTAAAATGACGACGAAAAGAATGACCTCGAGTACTCCAAAAAGGGCAACCTTGTTATAAGCCACCGCCCACGGATAGAGCAGCACAGTCTCAACATCAAAGACCAGAAAAACCAATCCATAAATATAGTATTGCACCTTGAATTGGATCCACGAAACGCCGACAGTTTCCATACCACATTCGTAAGTTGAGTCTTTAATTGGATTTGGCTTTTTTGGAGAAAGTATTCCCGCAATAAACAAAGCAGCTGCTGGAATGGCGAGAGCGATGGTCAGAAATATCCCCAGGTATAACCACTCATTTAGCATTTGCCCGCTCCTCAAACACGAATAATATTACTAACTTGACTTATTTTATCATATATGAATGCAATATGCATCCAGATATGATTGTACGACTATCTTGGTTTCTTAATATTAATCAATGGAAAGAAAATGAGGATCACTCCTACGATCAAACCAATAATGCAAATCAACCTGGCCGACTGGTAAGAAAAGCCAAGAAAGGTGTTGGCTTTCAATTCCATTGGTTTTGCGAGTATCAATTCTTTTTCACCTTGTGTTGATTCAGCAAAGAGCCATAACGTTCCTGAATAAATTCCCGTTTCATGAGAAATGACATTCCATATCAGCATGACAGGTTTTTTCGGATCAACCATTACCCTGCCCTCGCCCCTAGGGGTCACCACCAGATTGTTAAACTCAAGTTTACTGATGAAGACCATTGGTTGATTAGCCATTATCTCATGATCAACAACAATGTTTAACCTTATCTCGGTGCTTTCACCAACACGGAGGTGTGATGCTTGACCTAAAGTCAAAGTTCCGGCTAAACCACCGGGAGTCACAAAAGGTATTTGAGTGGTTTGCACAGATATAGACCAAAATGAAAGAACTAATCCCAGGGCTGCGAATACCACAAGAATAATTCCAACGGTACGATTCCATCTCATACCTGAATTATACAGGATATGATTTATCCATATCATTGATGGCATAAAAATGATTTTAGATAAATTATTTATTTGTCTTTTATTTTTTTTTCTAAGACAATGAGATATATTTATATTACTTACCGTTTACTGGCTGTTTTATTGTTGCTGAAGGTCAATTAATGACCAATAATTTTAAGAATCTAAAAATGAGCTTCAAAATTGCAATTCTTGGAGTGGGGAGTGTAATTTTTACTGCAATCATCCTGTTATTCTTAACGATATATCAAAGTAACCAATATTATTTAGTCGCCCAAAAAAATGTAAATAATTTAATAAATTCTGATATTGATAATATTGCACGGGGTGTTTACAACCTGGTGCTCACTGAAGATCAAGCTGTACAGCAACAAATTCAGGATAATTTGCGTGTTGCAGAACACATACTTGATTCCAATGGCAAAATCAGTCAATCGCAAGAACTGATTTCTTGGAATGCCACCAACCAATTTACAAATGATCAAATCATTATTAAATTGCCAAAATTGCTCATAGGAAATCAATGGATTGAAGTCAATTCAAATCCATTTGTGAAATCAATCGTTGTTGATGAAGTTGAGAACCTGGTAGGAAGTAAAACAACTATTTTTCAACGCATGAATGAAAATGGGGATATGCTACGTGTTGCCACCACGGTAAAAAATGATGATGGTATGAGAGCAATTGGCACTTATATACCAGCAATAAATCCAGACGGTTCATTAAACCAGGTAATCGCCACAGTTCTAAATGGGAATACTTATTTAGGAAGAGCCTATGTAGTAAATGATTGGTATCTTACTGCTTACCAACCTATTTTTGATGACGCACAAAATATTATTGGAATGTTATTTGTTGGAATGAAGCTTGAACCTCTTGAAGAACGTGTTCGTACTGCGATATTGAATACCAAGGTTGGTGAATCAGGCTATGTATTTGTGCTTCAAGGAACTGGTATTGATAAAGGCCAATATATTATTTCCAAAGACGGGATTCGTGATGGAGAAAATATATTGAATTCAGTTGATGTTTCTGGTAATTATTTCATAAAAACGTTAATAGATAAAGCCTTAAAGTTAGGACCCGGACAACTAGATACCCTTCGTTACTTATGGCAAAATCCCGGTGACCCAAATCCACGGTGGAAGATTGCCAGGATATCCTATTACCAACCCTGGGATTGGGTAATAGGAATAAGTTCTTATGAAGATGAAATGAATATCTATTCTTCCGTTCTCGAAGACGGTAAAAATAGAATGATTACTGTATTAAGTTTAACTGGAATATTAATTTCCATTTTAATGGGAGTCTTTGGGTTAGTTATCGCCAATTCCATCACAAATCCAATTCGCCGAATGACCAAAGTGGTTGAAACAATTGCACAAGGTGATCTCAATCAAGAAATTGATATTAATTTAGAAGATGAAATTGGAGTTCTTGCCAAGTCATTTAATCAAATGACACTACAATTGCGCAACACTCTTAACGCATATCAATCCAGTGAAGAAAGCCTTAACAAAGCTCAAGAGATCGCATTAATAGGCAACTGGGAGATAGATTTTGTCACGAATAAAATCACTTGGTCTGACGAAATGTATCGAATTTTTGAAATCAATCCACTAGGAAAAAGTATTTCAGAGAAAATTATCTTTAATCTGATTCATCCTGAGGATGTAGAACTGACTAAAAATGTTCGTGACTATTCACGAAATCATGGTTCAATTATTGAATTTGATTATCGTTTAAGGTTTTCCAAGAATCGTATTAAATATATTCATGAACGCAGTGAGACAATTTTTGATACTGATGGAAAAGCCACCAGAAAAGTTGGTACAACCCAAGATGTAAGTGCACAGAAAATTGTTGAACAAAAAAATCTTGAATTAGTAGCTACTTTAGAAGGTACGCTTGAAGCAACCGATAATGGAATTCTGGTTGTTAGTCATGATTCGAGAATAATTCTCACCAATAATCGCTTTGTTCAAATGTTTCATGTTCCTGAAGAAATTCTCATTAGCCGTGATGATAAAAAATTACTTGAATATGTAAAAGAGTTAATGGTTGATCCAAAAGGCTTTGTTAAGATTATTGAACAAATCTATCATGACCCCAGAGCCGAATTATTTGACTTATTGACACTAAAAGATGGACGTACGTTCGAACGATCTTCGCTGCCCATGAATCTTGAAGGAAAAGTCAATGGACGTGTATGGAGTTTTAGAGATATTACCGAGCGAATAATTGCGGAAAATGAAATAAGAGAACGTCAACGTGAACATGAAACATTATTAAGGAATCTTCCAGGGCTCGCATATCGTTGTAAAAATGATCAAGACTATACTATGGAATATATGAGTAATGGATGTTACTCATTAACTGGCTATCATCCCTTTGAATTGATCAACAATAAGATAATTTCATTTTCCGAACTTATTTATCCTGACGATATAGATCGAATTCGGAATTCGGTTAAAGAAGCTATTGATAAAAACGAACCTTATACCCTCAACTATCGCATACATACAAAACAAAAGGAATTAAAGTGGGTTTGGGAACAAGGAATTGGAGTTTATTCCAACCGAGACTCTCAATTCTTTCTTGAAGGTTATATTACAGACATTACTAAACTAAAACAGACCGAGGAAGCATTAGAAAAACGGATCATTGCGTTAACCAAACCACTGGAAGATTTTGGTGACATTGTTTTTGAGGAACTATTTAATCTTGATGAAATTCAGAAATTGCAAGACGATTTTGCAAAAGCCACCGGGGTTGCTTCGATTATTACTCATATTGACGGGACTCCAATTACCCAACCAAGCCAGTTCTGTCGATTATGCCAGGATATTATTCGCAAATCCGAAAAAGGATTGATAAATTGTTATAGATCTGATGCCAAAATTGGGAATCTTAATCTCAGCGGTCCTACAATTCAACCATGCCTGAGTGGAGGATTGTGGGACGCAGGAGCAGCCATTTCTGTTGGAGGAAAACACATAGCAAACTGGTTAATTGGACAAGTTCGCGATGAAACCCAAACAATAGAAAGAATGAATGAATATGCGAAAGAAATCGATGTTGACGAAAAAAAGGTTGTTGAGGCGTTCTTAGAAGTTCCTTCTATGTCTAAAGAAAAGTTTAATCAAATTTCTCAGGCGCTATTTACTTTGGCTAGCCAGCTCTCTTCTATAGCATATCAAAATGTTCAACAAGCTCGATTTATTGCAGAAAATAAAAAAGCTGAAGACACTTTGCGACAAAACTCAGAACGTGTTGAAGCACTATTACATTTGAACCAAATGACGCAGACAACTCAGCAACAAATTATTGACTTTGCTCTTGAAAAGGCAGTTTTGTTATCTCAGAGTAAAGTTGGTTTTTTGGCATTTTTAGATGAAGAAGAATCAATTTTATCAATGGCATCATGGTCATCTCAGACTCAAAATGTTGAAACCTTACAAGAAAATCCTCTAAAATTTATTATTAGTAAAACAGGGCTGTTGGGTGAATCAATCAGACAACGTAAACCAATAATCATTAATGATTATGATGTTCCGAATCCTTTGAAAAAAGGTACGCCTTCAGATCATATTAAAATCATTCGCTATATAACTATTCCAATTTTTGCAGGCAACAAGATAGTTCTGATGGCTGGTGTTGGCAACAAAGAAGAAAACTATGATGAAAATGATATTCAGCAGATTACCCTTCTTTTGGAAGGAATGTGGGGGTTGTTGGAAAGAATCCGCGCTGAAATGCAACTGAGGCATTATAGCGAACATCTGGAAGATGAGGTAAATAGTCGTACTGCAGAACTTCAAAATGCAAATCAAGAATTGGAAACATTCAGCTACTCTGTTTCTCACGATCTTCGTTCTCATTTACGAGCAATGAGTGGATATAGTAAGATCATGCTTGATGATTCAGGAGATCAACTTGATGATGCAAATAAGAAATACCTTGAAAATATCGTACTTGCCAGTCAACAAATGAATAACCTGATTGATGATCTTTTGGAACTATCTCATATCAGTCATACAGAATTGCAGATCGAGTCTGTCAACTTAAGTGATTTGGCACAATCAATAATTGATGATCACAAAAAAGAGATGTCAAATAAAAAATTTAGCATTTCAATCCAAGAAAAAATGATTGTTGAAGGAAGCAAAGGCTTGTTGAAAGTTGCGCTTGAAAACCTTTTAACAAATGCCTTGAAATACTCGTCAAAAAAACAAGACCCAGAAATTGTTTTTGCCTCTAAAACTGTTGAAGGTAAAACACTCTATTATGTTCGTGATAATGGCGCCGGTTTTGATATGAAAAATGCAGAATTGATTTTCAAACCATTTCGCAGGTTGCATTCAACCTCCGAATTTCCCGGAACTGGTATCGGTTTATCTATTGTCCAGAGAATTATCGAACGCCATGGTGGACGAATATGGGCAGAAGGTGAACTAGATAAAGGAGCAACATTCTTTTTTTCGTTATAGATAGTCTGTGATTCTCAAGCAATCTATTACATCGCTGATAGGATATCGTTTGAAGAAATTCGTTACCCAGTTCTCTAAAAATTAGACCAACACCCAGGATTGGTTTATCTCCAATTTGTCTATTGAATCATGTATTCAATCAGCGAATGCCGACAATTGTAATCTTCCACACCAAAACAAAAAACTCACTCAAATCAGAATAATCTCTTTATTTAGCCCAATATATATTAATTAATATATATTTCTACTTTCGAGCCATCTTTGTCATCATCCACCTGAACCTGGAAAGGTTCACCTTTTTTGATGGACGCTTCAGCCTCATCCAGAACATTGAGTATTCCCTGGCTTTTGACTTCCTCGGGCATGTATTGGCCAAAGTTTTGCATGACCCAACGCGCAATATTAAAAGGAACCGGCATACTGAAAACAAAAAGTCCCTGATTGCCTGATTTCTCTGAGTGAACTTTCACATGCATCCATGGAGAATCCATCAGCGCCCAGCCAAAGATCATTAATCCAACTCCGATTAACATGGGAATCCACGAGAGCCAAAAGCCCCAGCCTAACCCTTTAGTCATATATCCCTGGTAAATCCAATAAGCCGAGAATCCCGCGAGAATCGCTCCACCAACCAGGAACATGCTCCAGGCGGCTTTCCAACAACCAGATGTTTCATGTTTAACTACGGGGTCCATAGGCGGCACTGGCTCTGATTGTTGTCGGTTTGGCTCAGGTTCAGAATTTCCTCTTTCAAGCATGCCAATCAAATCAGCACCTTCTTCAATCGAAAGCGTACCATCTTCAACTTTTCTTAATATTTCAAGTTTGTTTTCGTCTGTTGTCATAATTCCACCTTAGCGATCCAAAGCATTTAATAGTTTTTCGGCTTCTTCAACCGTGATCTTCTTTTCTTGTAGCATCTTTAACACCAGCATCCGTTCCTCATCACTCGGTCCCGCTTTGGCAGAAGAAACAGGCGTTGGATTCTCGTTCATCGAAAAACCGACGACATTATTGCGTGGACCAGGGCGGTAACGGGTTTCATCCAGATCGCGGAAGACGCGTTCCACTTCTCGACCAGCCAGCTTGCTTGCTTTTTCAGCCTGCTTGATCGCCATATCCATTGAATCGCCGGCGATCCTCAATCCTTCTCGCACTTTACGGCCAATATCAAAACCAAAATTCTTCCAGTGATCATCATCCCAAATCGAATCATGATCGCCAAAGACAGCCTTTTCGCGATCGGTAACCTGGATGCTGTCGCCAGCGGTAAGCGACACCATTGCGCCACCGATTCCCAAAGGGACGGAAAATTCACGGTCCTCGAGCTCAACTTCCTGTCCGCCTGCGTGAACTTTAATGCTTTCACCGCCGCTTTTCAAATCCAACTGACAATTTGCGTTTTCAGGCAGGTAGAGATCAATATCTGATCCAGATTTAATCCGAATCTCGGGAACATTGGCTTGCGAAAGTTGAATGCTGACTTCATCACCAGCAATAACCTCAAGTTTTCCAGTGAAATTGTAAATTTTTGCATCTCCACCAACGCCCCCAGCCAGTAGGGATTCACCACCATCAGCCGTGAGCGAGCCTCCAACACGCGCAAGCTCAATGGCTCCGATGGCGGCATAAATATGGCAATCCCCGCCGATTGACTCCACTGAGGCGCCGCTGATGGAATCCAGCTTCAAGTCTCCACCGATCTTGCCGATCACTACCCGGCTTTTAAGGTTCTTCAATTGACCATCGCCGCCAGTTTTTTCCACAGTAACCATGGCCGTGCTGGGCAAGAGTAAACGACAATCGGTATCAGACTGGATCCTGTAAACGCCGTTCTCTTCGCGCATTCTCAGACTGTCGCCCTGGTCAACTATGACTACAAGAGTTGATTCTTCAGTGCCTTCAACTGAAAGGTCGGCACTGCACTTAATCATCACACGTGCGTCCGGTTTAATCGGGATAATGGTTTGCTTCATAACAACCTCACAATTTTCTTTATGAAATACTCAATATTTCTAAAATAGTTTAGCAATAGTTTTGCTTTTTGTCAATAGCTTTTGTGTTTTCTAAAACTTTTATTCAAATATATTAATATTATCAATTTCAACTTACAGATAATTCTCACCCCTTATCGGCAGTCTCTTGTATAAGAATCATATTAATTCCCCCGTGAGAAAGAATCTCCATAAAAAAGGTTGGGTGTATACTATTTTCGTCATTCCATATCAGAAAGGTTATTTATGAAAATACGATTGGTCGTCATTGTTTGTTTATTATCTGCAATTGTTTTATCTGCCTGTGGCGTGCAGGCTACTCCAGTGTATGTTCCTGAAGGGCCGGAACGCGAAGCCATCATCGCCAACACGGATGTCATTGTCAAGGATTTGATCTCTGGAATTGAAGCCAAAGATTATGACACTTTTTCGAGTCACTTCTCTGACGTCATGTTGAATTCCATCAAAACCACCGACATGGAAAAAATATATTCCACGTTCGAGCCGCTTGGAAAATCGGAATCAGTTGAGCTGATTAACGTTCAAGATGCAGGCAATTATTATGCAGTGCGCTATCAGGTCACCTATGCCAAGAAGGTCATGATATTCCGCATCGTTGTTGATAAAACCGACACTTCGGTGCAAAGCGGACTTTGGTTTGAGTAATCAAACCTATTGGTGCGGGTTGTATAATATTTATAGTGTGCAAAGATGTTTGCACCAATTGGGAAATGGGAATTAGATAAAGGAGAATGACATGAAATTAACCCCGCCAAAAGCTGTTACATTTTGGATTTCGATCCTGTTGGTTGTCTTGGGCGCTGCTGCTTCCGTTCTGTCTTTGGGTGTCATCAGCACCTTTTCAACCGCCATTATGGTGCTGGGCTTCGTGATTTTAGCCCTGGGCAATATGATCAAAGGTCTCTAGGTTTTTTGGTTTTAGAGTCAAACACACCCTGCGCTTCGCAGGGTGTGTCTATTTAATGATATTGTGTTTATCCTCAAAGCCCGATGATAAATTATTTTTGTTGATCGGTTTTCTTATGATTCAATTCCACAACCCTTTGAGCCAGAGCTATCAAAACGGAAAGTGAAAATGTTTGAACATCCTCGGTATGGATGCTGAGTATTTGCCTCCATATTTCTTCATCTCGAATTTGGTTGAGAAATTCGAGGCCCTCTTTGGTTAATCTTGCCGGGAAATATCGGTTGCCCTCTTCTGTTTTTTGGTTGATTGTTTCCAGCAATTCGGATCGACCAAATAATGTCACCTGGCGGCTGAAAATACCATCTGGTATCCTGGAAAACCCCAACTGGTCTTTGGAAAGCGGCGTCACAGGATCTGTTGCCTCACGCTCCACGGCCAGCAAAAACTCACGTACAAATGCAAAGTCTGTATTCATAATGGACCCTCCTAAATCATGAAGTCCAACTGCATTGTACTCTCTTAATAACGGGTTTCTGCCGTACAGAAATGAAAAGACACCATAGAATGATGCATCTATTGTGTCTCAATACTTATCAACCAAAAAGAATATCAATATGCCAGGATTAAGGATGGTTATTGATCCATGCTTCCACATCTTTCATCTCAAGCTCCCAATCCAAATCAGCATGAATATTATGGTACGCGCCGGGATAAGTTTTAATTACTTTATCAGGGCAAACGAGTGATTCGAATAATACTTTAGTGCCATTGGGATGATTAACCTTATCAGCTTGTCCGTGGACCAACAACAACGGAGTTCGAATATTCTTTACATTTTTCTTGACTTCTTTTACGGTCCTCAGGCATTCGGTCCCCCAACGGGCCGTGACCCGGCTTCTATAAAGCGGATCGTTTTTTATGGCTTGTCGTTCGACCTCATCACGAGTGCCAACCTCATAATCAACCCCAAGGTCCATCGAAAAACGTGGAAAAACCCCTGACATTATTTTCGCCAAGAAAACCATAATAGGACTTCCCACCCCAACCGGTTCAAGCGGTGCACTGCTGATCACTGCCCCATGTATATATTTTGAATGATGTTCGAGATAATCCAAACCGATCAAGGCGCCAAGACTGTGACAGAACAGGTAGATATGTTCATGATTGGCCATCAGGTGCACCTGGTCAAGAAATAACTCCAGATCTTCACGATAATCCGAAAAATGATCAATATGCCCTTCCTGCCCGCCTGATTTGCCATAACCCCGCAGATCGTATCCAAACACCCCCACCCCTTTGGCAACAAAATAATCCACCAGATGATGGTAATGCCGGCAGTTCTCATCCATACCGTGCACGATCACAATCACTTTTTCTGGTTTTTCTTCTGGCTGCCAACTTTTGAAAAACAGTTCAACCCCACCGACACCTCTAAAAGTACCCTGACTCTCATTCACCGGTTGCTCCTTCTCTATACCAATAATAAATTCATTTTACAACTTTATAATAAAGTTACAATAGTAATTAGATGATTTTTGTCGCATTAATAAAAAGAGCCAAATTGCATAATTAATTTGGCTCTTTTACAACGAAATAAGGGATATATTAATCTATTCGCTCTGCGGACAAACCAATTCTTTGACACCATCCATTGAAGCCTGACTTGAATAGTATCCACCCTGCTGCATGGCATTAAAAGTTGTGCAAGCCTGCGACGCCACAAAGGGTTGGCTGATCTGCGCCATGATGTCCTTGACCTGGTCGGTATCGCCATAATAGATGGCGCCCTGCAAAAAAGGCATCCATTCGATTTCATCGCCTGGCTTATAACCTTTTGCTTCAGCTTCAGATTTCAACCCGGCAATCTGATCCCATTGGTCAAGCTGCAGCGCCAACTCTGCCTTCTGGTAAACCGCGCACCAGTTGTTCTCATCCAACTTTCCAAAAATCTTTTCGTCGTAATTAAGGTAATCCTTAGTAGAAAGAATGTTAGAAATGTCCGATTTTGAGGCAAACAATAAGACCTGGTCGCTGTCAAAGAGAGACAGCCGCGGCCAACGCGAGTCCATGATGTGCACACATGAACTGAGGGTTGGCAGGCTGACGACCAGCAGGTGATCATAGCGGGTGTAGAACAAATGCGTACGGTATCCGATGCCCAATTCACTGTTCATTAATATGTTTTTGGAAGTTTCAATCTCGGGTTTTAACCCGGCATACGGATAATGCACCGCACCTTCTGAAACGTCAATGTGTCCGGGCTGAGCATACAGATAGTTCACCGGCGCCCAGATCGCATCCCAGTTGTCGATAGCATATCCGTTTGGCAGATTCACCAGCAATGTGCTGTCCGGCGCCAAACGCGGTGCGCGGATAGTCACTTGCTGCCAGAATTTGGCGATGGTGGTTTCTTCTTTAACGATATTGACTGAATAGCTGTAGTTGGAGATCACCAGAAAGCCCACCATTGCCAACAAAACACCCTGGCGCAAGTTTTTGGATCTCACCCAATTGATGATTGCAAACAAAATCGGGGCAGCAGCCATGAGAGGATTCAACAGATAATGTGAGTAGCTCACGATGGAAACTTCGCGATTCATCAACACAATCGGAATAATGCCGCCAACCACCCCGATCACTCCGCCCAGAAGTGCTTCTTTTTCCCATTGCCGTGCGGATTGGGTAGTCTCACTTGCGTCTGCTTTGGCTAGATAATCATTGTTTAACATTTTTTTGACAACAAAGACCGCCAAGACACACAAAGCTGCAGCAATCAGAAATTCAGCCAAACCAAGCGAGAAGAAATTATCGGCAAAAGGTTTTATCCAACCAAAGAGATTGATATTAAAGAAACTTTTTATAAGCCTTTCCAGCCACAATAATCCAACTTGAGCGGGGGCGGTAAAAAACTGTCCGATCTGCAGACTGATATCTGTTTCACTTCGAGCATTGGTAAAGAAGAATGTCCTCCAGATCATAAATCCGGCCGGGATGATCAAGAATGGCAGCCAGTTAATAATGGTCTTTTTTATCCTGGCGGCGATCTTCGCCAGCGGAAATTCGTGACTTACATATAAGAATACAATCACGAGGCGGAAAAGTTCCATGCCAATCGTGTAATCAACAAACATCAACCCGATCCACCCTGCCAGGGTTGAACATCCCAACAAGAATAACTTCTTAAAAATGTTGTTGGTCTTTAAGAACAATAGCATGGTGACAAATGAAAACACCTGTAAGAGCTGGGTCATGATGTAGGGTTGATATTCAACCCCCGAGACCCACCACAAGTAACCTGGATATAAAAGAAAGAGAATAGAGATCCATAAGTTGGTTTTCTCGTGCTTTGGCCATACCAGATTGAGCAGCCAAAAATACATCATGCCGCTGATCAACCGCCATACATAAGCCAGAATTTGATAGGGCAACGGATCAGTTTTCAACAAACTGAACAAATATTGCCACAAATATCCGCGCAGGGGTCGGTCAATATAAAACATTTCGCGAAAAATTTTTGGCCCACCAAAGAACCCGTCAACGATGTAATACCAATCATCCTTGTATAAGGTGAATTTTGAAATATTGGGCAAATAAGCCAATGCTGAAACAAAAAACAAAATAAACAGCGCTTTCCAATATTTTTGAAAGAAACTGCGGAATGAATTTAGCGGCATATAAAATTCCTTAATATTTTTCAATAATTACTCGTTTCGGTGGCTAAATTATACTAGCGAAACTTCAACCCAAATAAAAAATGGATTATGATTAGTCCACTGTATTAATCTAATTTGTTTTCAAGGAAAACAAGAACGAAGAGTAAATTATGAAAAAGACATGGAAACTAATCACGATAAGTATTATATTTGCGCTGATTCTAAGCGCCTGCTCAAGCACCCCGGCCGCCCCTACCATGGATGCCGCTGCCGCAAGCACGATTGAAGCTTTGAATCTTCAGGTGACACAGATTGCCAGCACCCTTAATGCGATCATAGCCGAGAAATCCACCACTCCTGAGCCGACCAATACGCCGGCCGTCACGGCCACCCCGAAAAACACATCCACCCCCACCCAGACTGCCACCCCGCTTGAAGGAGTCTGGCTTAATTTTGACAGCGCCACCAACTGCCGCCTTGGACCTGCCACGACTTACGGCATTGCCGCCACTGTTGATGCCGGCGTGATGCTACAAGCGCTTGCCCGCAGCCAGGATGGCGAATTCTTTTACGTGAGATATTTCGACACCTCCAACCATTATTGCTGGGTATGGCAGGGCACTTCATATAAGACTGGCAATCCAAATATTCTTCCGGTCTTCACCGCACAGCCAACCACAGCCCCAAGCATCACCCCCACTTCTGCTGCCAGTTTTAAAGTTTCATATAACTCGCTCCAGAATTGTTCCGCTGCATACTTCCCCACATTCACGATTACCAACACTGGTAATATGACCTGGCAATCCGTCAAAATTGTGATCGTGGACAGCACCCAGGGTGTAACCGTTACGCACACCTCCAATAATTTCACAGGGTATTCAGGCTGCAGCATTTCGCAGCAGCAAGAAGATTTGACCACCGGTGAGCCCGGATTGGTTTCGAGTTATCTTCCCGGCGAGTTCACCTACGACCCCACCGGTCATTCCTTGATGGTCACTGTCAGTGTGTATTCAGAACCAGGCCAAACCGGCACCATGCAGTCCAGAGTTATTCCAGTAACTCCCTAACCAGCCAAACCCTGTAAATAATAACAAAAATGAGCGCAATTCAAAAAGAGTTGCGCTCTTCATTTTTAATTGAGCATAAGTAACTCGGCAGGATGCTCAGAAGCATGATATAACCATTCCATAGAATTGCTTTACCCTTTCCCTGCATGGTCACTTAGATTGGCAGAGATATCGCCGATCACCGATTTAGAGTTTGCTCCCCGACCTTAACGGTTCATGGAGTTTCCCACACACGCCCTAAATTCATCAATGTAAGGCTTGGCTGTTTTGAACCCCAATTCAATTTGAATCGGGCTTCTTGGGATTTTATTCCCTGTCGAATTAAGGTTCTTGTCTAGTGTCAAATGATGGAGTTTAATAATGAGCGATTTAGTAAAAGCACCCCTGAGCAAATTCGAAAAATTAAAAATGAAGAAGATCTCAAAAAGTGAAAGCAAACACATTCGCCGCATGAAAGAAGCTGCCCGCAACGAAGCCATCCCCATGCCGGTAAAAAAGAAATAGTTGTCTGATTAGTTAGAACCACCACATACGCAAATTTTGTTCCAAGTTGTAACTTCTGATGAACATTTAGCATCTTATTATTAGGTTAATCTAAACAGCAAATATTTTTCTTTTTAGGTTCACCATATAAATAATGTTTTATGTTCATTCGTTAATAATGGAGGAAAATTATGGCGATTCGTGAATCATCTGCAATCTGGCAAGGCAATCTGGTTGATGGAAAAGGGACCATGAAATTGGGTTCTGGTGCTTTTGAAGGCGTGTACACGCGCGCCTCGCGTTTTGAAGACGGCCCCGGCACCAACCCTGAAGAGTTGATCGGTGCAGCCCATGCAGGCTGCTTTTCCATGTTTCTTTCTGCGATCCTGTCAAAGGCAGGTCATGAACCCACTTCCATCGCCACGTCGGTGAAAGTTCACCTGGGTGACGGACCCAAGATCACGCTGCTCGAACTCTCCACGGTCGGGACGGTGCCCGGCATCGATGAAAAGACCTTCATCGAATTTGCCGAGCAGGCCAAGCAGGGCTGCCCGGTGTCTCAGGCGCTCTCGGCCGTTGAAATGAAACTGACCGCCAAATTAAACTAAGCCTGATAACAATAAGATCACCCAAAAGCCGCTGAATTATGCTCAGCGGCTTTTGTAATTACTAAAACAGCGGAATCAGCGCTGCCACTCCCCATAACAGCAAACCGGAGACGCCCAGGTAAACCATGCGGTAATTGTTTTTCGAGATATCTTCACGCAAAAGTTGATAACTGGATTCTCTTTCTTGCGTGCTGATGCGGCCGTCAGCCATGCCAGGCGTACGGTCATCCGTGCGGGCGCCCATGGCATTAACCAGACCCACCACCATCAGCACCCCGCCGCCGTAGAAGAACCCGTTGCTGAACTGGATATCGGTTTGCCATTTGCGGACCAAGCCGATGACCACGACAATGGCGGCCGTTACGAGCGATATCACCAAGATAATAAGAGCAGTGCGCAGAATCCGATTTAACATAAGACCTCAATTCGAGTTTGATACAGTTATTATTTTTACACTAATGTGTTATTTTTTTATTAGCGGGATGATTGAGAATTATATAATCGGTAACGATCAGCTATGCCTACCCCAGTTCTAGTAATATTCGTTTTTTTTTAGAATCCCCACTCGCAAAGAACGGTCGGGGGCACCAAGTACACGAAATCAAAAACAAATACCCTTCGTTTCACTCGGGCACATGGAAAACGAATATTTTGAGTTGGCTATTATTCGTTTTTGTTTCAGAAACCCCACTCGCAAAGAACGCTCGGGGGCGCCAAGTACGCGAAATCAAAAACAAATACCCTTCGTTTCACTCGGGCATATGGAAAACGAATATTTTGAAGTCAAAAAAGTCGATTTCATCGGCGCTTTGTCCTTTGTTTTTATGTACGAATCAACTCGCCTTTCCATATGAGAACAAGGTCTTATTTAGCAAGACTACTATAGAACTTTTGTTCTTTTTGTCAAGTAATATTTTTTTCGCAACTGAATTTGGAAATGATTACTATTTTTGTTTATAAAAAACAATCCACAATGACGTGGATTGTTATAAAAACCATCTGAAGGGATGGAAATATTCAATGAAGCTCGGATCATTTTGGTTAAGGCGATATCGCTAATCTTCGCTTGGTTCAGAACCGCTGACACCTTTAGGAATCAGATTGATGGATCTGGCAGTCAATGAATCATCAGCATTTCGAATTGCATGAACCATAACCTTTAAACCGGGAACTAGCTCTGGAATTTCAGTGAGTTTTCCCTTTGGAATTCGGATCTTTGTATCGGTAGTAATAGCAATCGTTACAGTCGAACCATCTTTTAATACAAGAGTGATGCTTGAATCATCAATGCTGCTGATCGTCCCTTGAAAATTGGCTGGCTTGCCATGTGGATTACCGGTAATTCCTGCCTCGTGATTTATGGCGTTCTGGGTTGCCATGGCACCAGGTGTTTTCAACAGACCGACAGGCGTTTTCTTTTCGGCACCGGGAGCCGCAGAAGTAATATTCAATGTAGAGACCACCATGAAGGCCGCAAGCACAAAACATAAAACCGCTAAAATTTTTTTGATTTTCATATCAACCTACCTCTAAAGTTAACTACAGTATAACGAATAATTCTTACAATTCAATAACCCTGACCTTCAAAAAGCGCAAAAATAATAAACATTTTTGTTAAGACAAGTTACTTTAATAAACAGCATCCTTCGAATAAAACTCATTATCGAATAACACTACGGCATTTGCTTTATTTGGATGCGTCAACTATTTTGACAGTTTGATGTAGATTAGTAACATATGTATTGATTTATAAAAAAAACAATCCAAGGGTTTTTGGATTGTTTTTGTCGGGGCGGGCGGATTTGAACCGCCGACCTCCCGGTCCCGAACCGGGTGCTCTAGCCGGGCTGAGCCACGCCCCGAACAACAGCGATTATACCTGTCCCTCCCCCTTTCGACAAGACATTTGCCTCTCTTACCCGCACTCCGCAAGTTTACGCACACGGTTGCGCATTTTTACGCACAAACTTACGCACATTCGCGCAATTTGTGCCGTCCTCTGTTATAATCGTCGCGTTGGAATAGTTATGACCAATGTTTTTTTATTCATATTATCTAAGAAAATTGTTTCTCTTTAAGGAGGAAGTACCAGATGAGCAAAGGTAAAAAAGTTCGTGTGGCTATCATCGGCGTGGGCAACTGCGCATCATCCCTCGTCCAGGGGGTGGAATTTTACCGACACGCCAAAGATACGGATCGCGTTCCCGGTTTGATGCATGTCAACCTCGGCGGATATCATATCAACGACATCGAGTTCTCCGCTGCCATTGACGTGGTCGACACCAAGGTCGGCAAAGACCTTTCAGAGGCCATTTTCTCTTATCCCAATAACACTTACAAATTCAGTGATGTTCCCAAGTTGAACGTCCCTGTCGTGCGCGGCATGACCCACGATGGTTTGGGCAAGTATCTTTCCCAGATCCTCACCAAGGCCCCCGGCCCCACCGCTGACATCGTCAAGATCCTCAAAGACACCGAAACAGACGTGGTCGTCAACTATCTGCCCGTCGGTTCTGAAATGGCCACCAAGTGGTATGTCGAACAGATCCTCGAAGCTGGTGTCGGCATGGTCAATGCCATCCCCGTCTTCATCGCCTCTTCAGAATACTGGGGCAAACGCTTCTTAGATGCCGGTCTGCCCATCATCGGCGACGACATCAAGAGCCAGCTCGGCGCCACCATTCTGCACCGGGTCATCACCAGCCTCTTCGTGGACCGCGGCGTGCTCGTGGATCACACTTACCAGCTCAATTTCGGCGGCAACACCGATTTTATGAACATGCTCGAACGCGACCGCCTCGAATCCAAGAAGATCTCCAAGACCGGCGCCGTCACCTCCATGCTGCCCTACAAACTGGATCCTGACAACGTGCATGTCGGCCCCAGCGATTACGTGCCCTGGCTGACCGACCGCAAATGGTGCTACATCCGCATGGAAGGCACCACCTTCGGCAATGTACCCCTCAACCTCGAAGCCAAGCTTGAGGTCTGGGACAGCCCCAACAGCGCGGGTGTCATCATTGACGCCGTCCGCTGTGTGAAATTGGCCCGCGACCGCGGCATCGCCGGTCCGCTGTATGCCCCTGCCTCCTACTTCATGAAGACTCCTCCGAAGCAGTACAAGGATGAGATCTGCCGTGAAATGACCGAAGCCTACATCAAAGGCGAAGAATACAAGGGTTAGTCTGAATTAATTAGAAAGTAAAAACACCACAAACGAATTTGTGGTGTTTTTTTTTTAGTCTCATGCGAAGTCAGGGAGTATGCGGTTAAGACCTTTTAAAACCACGAAAAAACGAAAGGCACGAAAAGTATTTATTAAAAGAACTATTTCGTGTATTTCGTAATTTCGTGGCGCGATCTCTGCGCCCCTGAGCCGTGAAACGGCGAATGGTGTAGAATAGTTTCAAATTCGCAGGCAAGGAACTTGCAACCAGAATTGGTTATGACAAACTGTATTTTCTGCGACATCATTGCCAAGACCGCCCCTGCGGAGATCCTCTTCGAGGATGACCAGTGCGTGGTCATTAAAACCATTCAACCGCTCACCCCAGTTCACTTGCTCATTCTGCCGCGCAAGCATTACAGTTCATTAAATGATTTTACAGAAGCCGAGTCTGAACTGGCAGGTCACCTGTTATTAGTGGCCAAACAGATTGCCTCGCGGATGGGCATATCAGAATCCGGTTACCGGGTTGCCATTAATATCGGCAAAGGCGCCGGACAAACGATCTTTCATCTGCATTTGCATGTGCTTGGCGGCCGCCCGATGGGGGCAGGCTTGATGACCGAAAGATTGGGATGATGAAACAAGTCTCGCAAGTTTTTATTGGTTGTCTTTCACTTGCCCTGCTCAGCGGATGTGTCGTCGCCGCACCCGACACGCGCCCCTGGCTGCTGAACACGCCAACCGCAGTCAATGCGCAGGTTCAAAACCTGCCTGCCTCACTCTCAGCCCTATTGCCCACTCCGCGGCCGGATGGCTCGCCCTACTTCACCCCGACCCCCGATTCATCTCACACGCTGCCCGCGCTGCGGACGGAAGTAATCTCATACACCGTGCAATACGGCGACTACCTCGCCTTGATCGCCGCCCGTTACAATCTTCCGCTGGTCGCCATGATCAACGCCAACCCGGCCATTGACCCCAATACGCTTGAACCCGGCATGGTGCTCACCATCCCGGCACCGCAGCCCGCGCCTGCCGTCTCCGATTTCAAGATCATCCCCGACAGCGAGCTGGTTTACGGCCCGGCCAGCGCCACACTCGATATCAGCGCTTTCATCACCCAATCCAATGGATATTTGAAATCCTATTCAGAAGAAGTGGATGGCGTCACCCTCAGCGGCGCCCAGATCGTACAGCGCATCTGCTACGAATATTCGGTCAATCCGCGCCTTCTGCTGGCACTGCTTGAATATCAAACCGGTTCGATTACCCGCGCGCAGCTGGATCCTTCATATATTAACTATTCAATGGGGCGTTATGAGACCAATCGCGAAGGTCTTTACCGCCAGCTGGCCTGGACGGCTGACATCCTCAACAGAGCCTACTACCGCTTCAAGATCGACGCCCTTCCTTATGTGATTCTCACCGATGGCAACCTGGTGTCGCTTTCCACTGCGATCAACCCTGGAACCGCCGCTGTGCAGTACCTGATGGCGCAGCTTCATGATCAGACCGGTTACGAACGGGCAATCTCTGAAACCGGTGTTTATGCCATTTACTCCAACTTCTTTGGCATCCCCTTTGACCGGGCGGTTGAAAACCTGGTTCCGGCCGACCTAACCCAACCGGTGCTGACCCTGCCCTTTGAAAAGGGAGAGACCTGGTCATTTACAGGCGGTCCGCACGGCGGATGGGGCAGCGGCTCGGCCTGGGCGGCGCTTGATTTCGCCCCACCCGGCGAGGCTTTTGGCTGCGTCACCTCTGACGCCTGGGAAGTCGCCGCGACAGACGGATTGGTCGTCCGCGCCAAGGATGGCGCCGTGGTGCTCGACCTGGATGGCGATGGACTCGAACAAACCGGCTGGGTTTTGCTCTATATGCACGTGGAAGCGCGCGACCGGGTCAGCGCCGGCACCTATCTTAAGGCCGGCGACCGCATCGGTCACCCCTCCTGCGAAGGTGGCGTTTCGAATGGCACACACTTGCACCTCGCTCGAAGGTATAATGGTGAATGGATTTCAGCAGATACTTATCTGCCATTTAATTTGGAAGGCTGGATCTCTTCAGGCGACGGAGCAGAGTACGATGGTACCCTCTCTCGTGACGGTCTGAGTGTCACCGCCTGGGATGGTCGCATTGCAGAAAATCAGATCCAGCGCTAAGAAGCTTCAAATGATTTGCGTGACAGCCTGCTTTGTGCTGGCTACTCTGGCCTGTTCGCAGGGCTATGTCAGCCCGATTGAACTGACGGCCACCGCCCAGGCTCAAGGCAAAGTCACCACTCCGCTGGCGCCGCTTGTGACCACCGCAGCACCCACTGCCACCCAACTTACCTCCACACCTGCCGATACTGCCACACAAACCACCATCCCCACTTTCACAGATGTGCCACTCAACTCGCCCACCCCAGGCCCGACCGCCACGCTCGATCCGCTGGCCACACCCAAACCGCCAATCCAATATTACACACAATCGGGTGACACCCTGCCGTCCATCCTCGGACGTTTCGGCGTCTCCGCCGATCAAATAACCTACAGCCAGACCATACCTGCCACCGGATTGATCAACCCGGGCATTCTGTTGATCATCCCCAATGTACTCAATGACGTCTTCGATTCCATTGCCGTCATCCCCGACAGTGAAGTTGTGTTTTCACCCACAGCCATTGATTTTGACATTAATGCGTTTGCCAACCAGGCCGGCGGATTTCTAAGCACTTATAAAGAAGAACTTTCTAGCGGCCCCAAATCAGGCGCTGATATTATCAAACAGGTGTGTCAAGAGAACTCGATCAATCCGCGCCTGATACTGGCGCTGCTCGAATATAAAAGCCATTGGGTGTACGGCCAACCTGCCAATCTGGCGGAGACCGAATACCCCATGGGGCACGTTAAACTTGAACAAAAAGGACTTTACCGGCAGCTTTCATGGGCAGTTTCACAGCTTTCCATCGGCTATTATGGCTGGCGCGCAGGTATTCTCTCGACCCTACCTTTCAGTGACGGCACGGTGCAGCGCATCAGCCCGGGATTGAATGCTGGTTCAGCCGGTTTACAATACCTGTTCGCCCAACTCTATAACAAAGCAGATTGGGTGAGCGCACTTTATGGCAACGAAAGCTTCCCCATTTTGATGGAAAAAATGTACGGCAACCCCTTTGTGCGGGCTGCCTCAATCGAACCACTCTACTCACCTGAACTCACCCAGCCCAAACTGCAACTGCCTTTTGTGCCCGGCCGGGTATGGGCTTTCACCGGCGGACCTCATTCCGCCTGGGGACCGGACGGTGCGCTGGCGGCACTTGATTTTGCTCCGCCCTCATCTGAATCTGGCTGTGTGGATTCACTCGAATGGGTGGTAGCCATGGCGCCCGGTGTGATCGTCCGTGCCGAAAACGGCGCGGTAATCGAAGACCTTGATAATGACAACCGCGAGAACACCGGCTGGAATATTTTCTACATGCACATCGCCACCAAAGACCGGGTGGCCGTGGGAACCCGGGTTGAAGCCGGTGATAATATCGGCCATCCCTCGTGCGAGGGCGGCGTTTCAAGCGGAACCCACACTCACGTGGCTCGCAAGTATAATGGAGAGTGGATCCTGGCTGATGGCCCCATGTCTTTCAACCTGGACGGCTATATCGCCCGCAATGGATTTAAAATATACGATGGTACGCTGGTAAATGGTGATACTATTATTACCCGCGATGAAAACGGCGGCATTGACTCTCATATTTCGATTCCGAAACCGAAATAGTTTAAAGGTTGGCTTTTTGATGGGTTTGAAGTTGAACAGTGTGAAAAAAAACATCCTTTTTGCACTCAATATTATTTTGGTTGCAGGGCTGCTTTCTGCCTGCACCGAAGTACAAACCACCATGGTGGTGCCGCCCATTCAAAACCCGGCCCAATCCACTCTTGAAGTGGAATCTTTAACTCCCTATCCCACAAGGCCAATTTACCCGCCAGGAACCCTGGTGGATTACACCGCACAAAACGGCGACAACCTGGTCGCCATCGCCAGTCATTTCAACACCAATGTTGCCGAGATTCTTGAAGCCAATCCCCTGCTGCCCAAAACCATCACCACCCTGCAGGAAGGTTTTCAACTAAAGATCCCCATCTATTATGAAGCGCTGTGGGGCAGCCAGTATCAGATCATCCCAGACGCGTTGTATGTCAACGGGCCGGCCCAAACCGGATTTGACACCAAAGCCTATGTAGATTCCCAACCAGGCTGGCTGAAAAACTACACGGTTTTTGCGGATGATCTCATGCGCACTGGCGGCGACCTTATTGATCTGGTGGCGACCAATTTCTCCATCAGTCCGCGGGTGCTTCTGGCACTGGCCGAGTATCAAACCGGTGCGCTCTCTCAACCTGTGCTTTCTGAAAACCTTGCCGAGTATCCATTGGGTTACGTGGATCAATACCACAAGGGTTTTTATCTGCAATTGGTCTGGGCCGCGAGCCTGCTCAATAATGGTTACTACAAATGGCGCAACGGCAGCCTGGATGTGATCAACCGCACCGACGGCACGCTTGAAATACCAGATCCGTGGCAGAACGCGGCCTCCATTGCCTTTCAATATTATTTTTCACAAAAACTACCCATTCTCGATTACACCCACGCCATTCATGAGAATGGATTTGCACAAACTTATAAATCCCTCTTCGGCGATCCGTGGTTGAATGTACGGCCTCACATTCCCGGCAATCTGCAGCAAGCCGACCTGGTGTTTCCGTTTGCTGTTGGAAAAACATGGGCGTTCACCGGCGGTCCGCATGAGTCGTGGTGGGGATCCGGAGAGCCTTATGGTGCGCTGGACTTCGCTCCGGCAACCTCTGCCGGCGGCTGCGGCTCGACGGAGGAATTCGCGGTTGCGATGGCTCCTGGATTGATCGTCCGCACCGAACCTGCCATTGCGGTATTGGATCTCGACATGGACGGTAATGAACGCACCGGCTGGGTGATCTACTATTTACATCTTGGATTAAACGATTTGGTCGCACAAGGCCGCGTGGTTAAAACTGGTGATGCAATCGGACATCCTTCTTGCGAAGGCGGTTCCGCAACCGGTACGCATGTGCATGTTGCCCGTAAATACAACGGCGAATGGATGGAAGCAGACAGCGCGGTGCCTTTCAACATTGAAGGTTGGATCGCAAAGAATGGCGCCCGACCCTACCTGGGTACTCTCACCCGTAAAGGCAACGTTATCACCGCCAGTGAATCGGCTTCAGGCCGATCAGCCATCACGGCTGGCCTCAAGTAATCATTATTTTTTAAGGAGTTTTGAATGCATTTGAAAAGAATCTTCGCGCTGGCATGTTTACTGGTTTTAATGACCTCATGCACGAATGCCGGCAGCCCTGCAAGTGAAGCCACCCCCTTACCGAGTGAAACCGCAATTGTTGTGACCGCCACCGAGGTCGTCCCAACAGACAGCGCTACTGCCGCCGTTGATACAGCCACGATTGCAGAGACAACCGTCGCAACTGATTCCCCGGCTGCATGGCTCGAGCTCCCCATCATCCCTGAATTATCACCTGCCATGCTAGAAGTCTATCAACGCGGATTGGCCTCAGGACGCGATCCCCATCTTTTTTCAAAGATCGGCGACTGCCAGAACATCCCGACCTATTTTCTGGCCATGTTTGACGGCGGAACCTACAGCCTTGGCGACGATTATGCCTACCTTCAACCCACGATCGATTATTTTGCGGGTTCATGGGGACGCAAAAGTCTGGCGGTTAAAGGTGGACTGAATATTATCGCTGTGCAAAATACCATGTGGACGCCAGTCGTGGAACAATACGCCAAAAAAGATGGGGTTTGCAAAGACGGTGAAACACCCCTGGTCTGCGAACTGCGGGATAATAATCCATCCTTTGCCATCATCAGCATGGAAGAATCGTGGGATGGCAGCCTCGACATGTATGATAAATACATGCGTCAGATCATTGATTACGTTCTCTCGCTGGATATTGTTCCGGTTTTGGCTACACGCTCTGAAATCCTCACCCAAGAACGTCAGATCAACGACATGGTCGTCAAAATTGCCGAAGATTATGATCTGCCTTTATGGAATTTCGGTGCTGCAGCTGCATCACTCCCCAACGCCGGTTTGCGCGAAGACGGATTTCATCTTACGCCTAACGATGATGACAAACCGCAGCCACATGCCATGTTCGATGATCCCGAAAAAATGCAATACGGATGGACGTGGCGCAACCTGACTGCCCTTCAAACCATGCATTCCATTTTGAGCACCGTCAGCGCACAATAAAATATCGAATCTGTGTTTGCCACAAATATGTGAAATCCCCTCGGTTCATAAATCGAGGGGATCTTATTTTTCATGGTTGTGTCTATTAAACAATTATGTGGCTATACGCCATTTTCACTATGCTTCTTTTACCGTACACTTGGTAATGATGTTCACACTCTGCTTGAGCATGCCGTTCACAGAGCAATACTTCCCCTCGCTCAATTCAACCGCCCGTTCCAGGGCATCCAATTCGACCCCATGACCGGTAACGATATATTCCATGGTGATATCGGTATAAACTTTGGGGTGTTCAGTTGCGCGGTCGCCGTGCAGCACCACCACAAACGAGGTGACCTCCTGGCGTTTCTTTTGGAGGATCGAGATCACATCCATGGCGGTGCATCCGCCCAGACCGATCAAGATCAATTCCATTGGGCTGGTGCCCTGCCCTGAACCGCCATGATCGATACTGGCGTCCATCGGAACATCAAAACCAGAAGCTGCCTTGCCTGTAAAATTCAGTCCGCTCTTCCAGGTGACTTTTGCATCCATCATCTACTCCTATTGGATCAACTTAAGGGCCAGGTAGGCATCACATCCAGGTCTAGCGGATCCACATGCCCGTTGATGTAGTGATAATAGCCTGCAGCCGCGATCATGGCCGCGTTGTCGGTGCACAGCGAAAGCGGCGGAATGTGAACCGGGAATTCGGTTTGATTGGTAAAGGCATCCCGCAGAGCGCGGTTGGCTGAAACGCCGCCCGCTACGACGATGGCTTTAACGTTGAATTCACGCGCCGCCTTCATGGTCTTTGTAAACAATACATCCACCGCGCAAGCCTGGAAGCTGGCCGCCAGGTTGTTAACCGGCAGCACCTTGTTCTCTTCCTGTAGTTTGCGCACGACCCGCAGCACCGCGGTTTTGATGCCGCTAAACGAGAAGTTCCAGGTGCCATCCAGGCGCGACCGGGGAAAATCGAATGCGGTGGGGTTGCCCTCGGCTGCCGCCTTCTGTACGGAAGGTCCGCCTGGGTAAGGCAGCCCGATCAGGCGTGCCACCTTGTCAAAAGCTTCACCCGCAGCATCATCCAGGGTGGCACCCAGGCGTTGATAATGCAGATGATCCGTGATCAGGTTCAGTTCGGTATGTCCGCCCGAGACCAGCAGCGCCAGCAGTGGAAATTCCGGTTCGGCAGGTGGTTGGGGAGTTTCAGCTGGATAAACCCATGACGAATAGATATGACCCTCAAGGTGATTCACACCCACCAGCGGCAACCCGCTGCCAAAAGCCAGCCCCTTGGCGGTGTTCATGCCGACCACCAGCGATCCGGCCAGGCCGGGTCCGCGGGTGACTGCGATCACGTCAATATTTTCGAGACTCATGTGAGCCCGCTGCAACGCTTCGTCGACCACAGGATAAATCGAAAGGATATGCTGGCGCGAAGCTACTTCGGGAAAGACCCCGCCGTACTGCTTGTGCAGATCGATCTGTGTGGCAATCACACTTGAACGCATGCAGCGTCCATTTTCAACCACGGCTGCTGCGGTTTCATCACAGGAAGATTCAATTCCCAATACTCTGACAGTTTGCACGGTAAATCCTCAATCTTTAGGTTACACAGTTATTTTAGGGGCAGAATCAGATCATAAGGATATTCTGCCAGTAATTCGATCTTACCATTAGCATGCGCGGTATAAGAATCTTCGATGCGAACACCCATGCCCTTTTCTGGATAGTACAAGCCGGGCTCCATGGTGAAAACCGATCCGGGGGCCAGCACATCCGTGGGTGACGGGTGGATCATGGTTGACCATGGTTTTTCGTGTACCTGAAGGCCGATGCCGTGTCCCACTGAGTGGACGTAACCCGATTGAGTGGCCTCGTTGGTCAGGATGGTTACGTGACCTTTGGCTTCAAATAACTCGCAGGTGCGTTTTTGTGAGTCGCAAAAGTTCTGTCCCACTTTGAGTTCAGAAATCAAAACATCATAAGTGGATTTCACGTCTTCATATAATTTCAAGATTTCGTCAGTGGCATATCCAAGACACCAGGTGCGGGTGAAATCATAAAAATATCCGCCGCCGGGTTCACATGGATAGATGTCATAAACAATGGTCTGCCCCAGGCGCATTATGTCGCCATCCTTGCCCATGTTATGCGGCACGCCGGCATCACGGCCGATGGCAAAAATGGTGCCTTCGGGGTTTTCTGCGCCGGCTTCGGCCAGCCATAAATTGATCTTCTGCTTGACCTCGCCGATCAAGAGCGGATTACCGTCTGCATGCACAAGCATGTCATTTTTGACTTTGTGTCCGATCAGAAAATCTGCCGTTCTGCCCACCACATCCGTGGTGATCTTTCCCATGCGGCGAATGTGTGCCAATTCGTCGGCTTCCTTGGTCATCATGGCTTGCAGCAGGATCTCATCGCGCATGAAGCCTGAAAAAGTCAAACGGGGCATGCGTTTCTCGAGCCGAAGAAAGACGGAGTGCATAATACCAACATCGCTTTTTCCATAGACAGCAACGCTGCCCGACTCGATCCCCAGCTCCTTGAACATTTTTTCATAACGTATGGCATAAGCCTCGACAAAATCACCGTGCGCTTCTGCCGCCAGTTCTGACATGGGATACTTTGAGTAAGGAATTACCTTGAGTCCGCTGAGCGCGCCTTCTTCTCTTTCCATGGCGTTGCAGAAGAGTACAGCATCGCATCCGCGTTTCTTGATCAGGTCACCATCCGAGACATGCACCGCCCCGGTGAAATAGGTCATCATGGCATTATGTTGGGCCGGGCCGGTGATAAGCAGTACGTCCATGCCCTGGTTTTGCATCAATTGGTCAATATCGGATCTCATTCAAGCGCTCCGCCGTAATGGTTTCTTCCAACCGCCAGCATAGAAATGGAAATTAGAAGTAATGCAATTATACACTCTGAAGGCTTGACCTTCATGTGTCGGCATCTTGAATTTCGTGAAAATTACTGCATATAAGAATTGGACGCCATTAATGCGGACATTTTTACAGCCTGGTAAAGCGTTTGAGTGACTTCTTCGTACTCATTATTCTCTTCAGGCTTTTCAAATCCCAGATCATTCCAGGAGCCCATACCGCCGAAGACGTAGGCTTGCGAAGCCGCGGCCAGGATCTGTTTTGCCTCATTGCTGAACCCAGTGGCGGGCAGCAAGTCAGAATGGTAAGGCAAAACGGGTTCCTCAGATTCCAGCAAGCGCAAAGCCTTCGTGAAGTGATCCGCCCAGAAGTCGAGGTTGACACCGGGTTTTCTGGCAAATTGTTCGACCGATGAGATGGCATTGTACAACCGAACTTTTACATCTTCCATACCCATCTGAGCCGCAGCATGAGAATATCCAAAAGATAAGCCGCGATATTCGATAAACCATGGTTTTTGAGGTGCACCGCCGGTTTTCCAAAGAGGATACCAGAGCTCATACCCTTCTGGCAGATCCGTCTGAATTGCGATGGGTACGCCGCTCGCGAACCCGATGGCGATATGTTCAGCCATATCCGCTCTATCCCAGGAAAAACCGATATTCCAAAGTCTTTTGACTTTTCTTCCGCGTAAAATATCAAACCAATCTGAAACATTACCAGCCACTTTTGTACCTTTGGGGTCCAGAGTACTTTTATAGTGGGCAAATGTGACTTCATTCACAAATTGAAAAGTGGAATTGCCAGATAGTTCGATTGTGGAGATCTCGGGATGAGTCAAAAAATAATTCCCGTGTGCCACCAGCGCGATGACTTGAGCCCATTCACCATTCATGATTTATGAAGTCTCCCGTAAGCTTCTTCTTGCTCTGAACAGATGTAAGTGTTCTTATTGCTGCAGGAATTTCTCGATCTCATCCAGATGATCGTTGCGATGCAGCGACCGATCCACCCAGCGCGAACTTTCGGCCTCAAGTTGAGCAATCATTTCAGTGGAACAGGCTTCAAGCTGCTGATCAAGCTTTTCAGCACTTTCTAGCGCCAATCTTACTGCCTCTGCTGGCGGGATGGCGCGCAAAAAAGGTTCGATGATATCGTTGAGTTGAATATCCAGCTCGGTGCGGATGACTTTGCCTTCTTTTTGCGCCACCTCGATCACGCGGCTGACTCGCTTATCCCAAAAAGCCAGGTGGGCCAGCGTCACCGAGATGGTCCAACCGTTTGGCAGCACATTGTTCAACTGCAGATCAGACAACTCCCCCACCGTTGATTTCATCCTGGCCGTGGAGGCACGATTGGCTTGAAAAATTTTTAAAGTATCCATAGATCCTC
The DNA here is from genome assembly GCA_964597505.1 of uncultured Anaerolinea sp. Lineage (GTDB taxonomy): Bacteria > Chloroflexota > Anaerolineae > Anaerolineales > Anaerolineaceae > UBA6107. The sequence continues at coordinate 49,644 of CAZQXI010000009.1, forward strand.
AATTCGTTTTATGAAAAAATATCTTCCCAGATCTCGCCAGCCACCTCAGCGACGCTCAAGCCACTGGTGTCAATCAGCTTGCCGATGAACCCGCGTTGTGCTGCTGCGACCTGGATCTTGTGCAGTTCAACAAACCGTTCCAATTCCCACTTGATCTCGTCCCGTCCCCTTCCGCGGATGCGCCTGGCTTGTTCCTCTTCACTGCAGGTCAGCCAGTAAGTGTGGATATCAGGGTCGAGCGGCGTTAACAGGTCAAGCAGTTCCTGCAATGACTCCGCGCTTTCAAAAACATAATTGATCACAAAGCAGCTATAGCCGTTCTGCTGATGATAATCAACCAAATGCGCCAGGGTGCGGTAAAGATAGGTGATCCGCGCATCGTCATAGATAATAAAAGGATGCACATCCCCAATTGCATCGCCATCAAGATGCACAGATTTTTCAAATTTGTAATGAATTTGGTCCGCGACGCTGGTCTTGCCAACCCCGACGGATCCATTAATGATGATGATCATTTTACTTTCCTTCAAAAAGTGTCTTATTCATATATAAAGCATTATGTCAAATCAGATGAGCAGATTTGAGCATTCGAAGTGCATCAAGTGTCACCCATTTACTTGGCTGGTTCCTTTTTTCTAAAGGCCAGGTGCGCGAAACAGATCCGCACAGCCACCTTCCCTGGTCGTCTTGAAGGCCTAGAAATCGCTTCAAAAGCGCATCAAAACGCGGATCTCTGCTGAACCCATGAAACGACAGAATCTTGAGTGCGCTCAATAAATCCCACGCACGCGGAACCCCAAATGTGAGCCAGCGTTTGTGCTCGCCCTCGAAATCGTACGCAGCGTTCAATATTTTTTCACCAAGATGAACTACGAGTTGCCCGACTTCAGGCGATTTCAAATGGGTTGAAATAACAGACAATCCATTAAGAGCAGCAATAACACCCCACATACATTCACGATGTTGAAATCGTGCGCAGAAAAATGATTTTTCAGTTGATGCATTTTCGATAAGAAAAGCCATGGCTTTTTTTACCCGCGGATCATCGCCGAAACCAAAAAAAGTGAGAAAACCGAGGTGCTGTCCGGTGGTACAAGGAAAAATGCCGCTGCGGTTTTTCTTGACCATTGAGAACCCCCCGCTCTCGTTTTGACTAAACGTGAGAAAAGAGTTACATCCTGAATCTGTACGGTTGTCTGGAGGTACCCCCAGCATATGAAGCAAACTAAGAACCCCCACGGCACCTTCCGCCGTGTAGGGTTTGGTTTCATCTTCGCCCCAGTAACCTTCAGGATGTTGAAGGGCAAACAGCTCTTTCACCAGAGGCTGTTGAACAATCACCTTTCTGGTTTCTATTACATCATCCGCATTTTCGGGTCTATTAAGTATGTCCACCAGGGTCCAATAACGGACAGATGGGTTTTCAGGCTCCAGCAGCCATGCAAGTGGATCACCATTTAGAGGGTTGGTCATAATTTCTCCCTTTCGCTGCAGCATATGCCACTTTTAAAGAACTGAAAAAGGACTAATTCTCTTGCTCCAACTTAGAATATTCAAAGGCATCAATCCAGATCGGGTTGCCGACTTCGTCCATGCGGAAATAAGCAAACTGCTTAAACGCGCCCTCTCTGGTAAACCCGATCTTCTCAAGCAGCTTCCATGAGGCGGGGTTCTTCTGGTCGCACCTTGCCATGATGCGGTGCGGATGCAGGTGGGCAAAAGCATACTCCACCAATGCCGCCGCAGCTTCGGACCCATATCCCATGCGCTGATATGCCGGGTTAAAAATATAGCCAATTTCCCAGGTGCGGAACTCTGGCGGCTGCCGCTGCTCAAAGTAGAGATGGCCGATCAGCTTGCCGGTCGCTTTTACCTCAACCGCCAGAAAATTATCCGTTTGGGCTCTTTCGGCTGCCAGTTCAACCGCTTCATCCATGCTGATGGGATCACCCGGCTCAAAGCGGTATATTTCAGGCAGGCTGAGATACTCAAAAAGATCAACCGCATCCGACGGCATGAATTTGCGAATAACCAAACGATCTGTCTCGATCAAGATTCCTCCCTATAAAAAACTACCACAACAATTGTTCCGCCAGTTTAATGAACTGATCTTTGGTCATCCATCCCTTGCTGGTGGTTTCGTTGCCAGTGAACACAAGAGTAAAAAAGTAGCCGTGTGCTTCCCACCGCAGCCAGAAAACCGGTGCGTCGTTCTGCCAGACGCCGTTGTTATCACTTCCCTGCACGAATTTCGCCCACAGGTTACCCAACAAGACATCTTCGACAATGGCATCTTTGGCGTACCTGACCATTGGGTTGACTTTCTGCTGGGTTAAAAAGATCATCTCTCCGGTGAAATCTGAATTGTTCCATACATATTGGATGGTGATGGCCTGCTGTTCCGGTATGTATTGCACACTTTGAAATTTGTAATCTTTTGGCAGTGAATTCGGAAGCTTGATATCAAACCCGGCATCTTGCTGGGCAAGGCTGACTTTTTGCACATCACTCACGGTGTACACATCACCAGAGGCTGATGATCCGCCGTCATTACTGCATCCAACAGCGACGAATACAAAAATCCCAAGGCAAAGTGCATGAATGATCGTTTTTAACATGTATCCCTCAACTATAAAAAATAAAAAAAATAATCGGCGCCAATTGTGAATCTTGAAGCCAATGTTATCACTTATTAAAATCAAATACCTTTTTTTTCAATCAGGTTATTTACGATCCATTTTGAATGAGGTTGAAAACAGTTTTACTTGATGCCAATATAAACAGCAAAATTGCTGCGCTTCCAGACTACATCCACTGTCGAAAAACCGGCTTCTTTCAGCAGCGTCAGGTGAGACGGACAGTCCAACGGCGAATCCTCGACATGATAATTCGATAAGATGCGCTCGACTTCAGCATCCTCCAGGCTCTGTTCCTTTAAGAAAGCCCGCCAACCCTCTTCGTTAAGTTGGCTGAGGGTGTCATCCGCGCCAGCCACCACGTCACAGCACACAAAAATGCCGCCCGGCTTGAGTGCACCAGTGAACTTTCGATAAAGCTCAACGTACTCCTCCATGCCTCGGCAGTGGTGGATGGCAAAACTGGAAATGATAGCCTCGTATTTCGCCTCGCCATACTCTGCATCCATGAAATCCGCCACCAGCGTATCATAACGCCCGGCAAAAGAGGCCAGCACCAGCGGCACCGCCGAAAGCATGTTGGCCGAGAAATCCATAAGTACACAGCTCACGCCAGGGACCGCCTCGAGCACCGTACGTGAGAGGTTGCCCGTGCCTGCGCCCACATCCAATATCAAGCTGCCAGGTTTGACATGCGGCTTTAGCAGTTCAGGCACCAGGGCAAACATCTGCCTGAATTCAGGCAGCCAGATGGGGTCGCGCTGGCTGTAAAGCGCGGCAACTTCCTTGTCAAAACGACCCTGGATCTCCGCACGGCTCATCTTCTCCGTGCGTTTGGAGGTATCCGGTCCGATGTAGCGAGGGGTGATACGATTCTCTTCATTCATGATTTATCCTTTTTTGCTTACCCCGCGCCCATGCTGGTTTGGGCGAAGATTCTCGTTCTCAGGCCGGGGACATCTGTACTCCCCTTGATCATATGCCGGCCGCCGCGCAGCTTTTCAAAACCAACAGCCTGCAACAAATCAACTGCTCCCTGGTTTACAGCAGGTACACAAACCACCACAGGATTTTCATACTCAAGCATCAGGGCTGCTTTTAAAAGGTCCTCGGCCCCAATCGGATCTGTCATCACCCACGGACCGATGCGGTTCATATAGGCAAAGAGGTAGCCTGTCATTTTCCCATGTTCATCTTTATACATAAATCCGCGGGATGGGTAAAACTCGATCAAAGTTTGAAACACTTTGCGCCTGTCCGCGCCGAAGATGGGTCGGTCCAATTCAACCAGTTCATCCAAATCGGCGGGCGTGATAAGCTGAACCCCTTCTGGCAATACACAAATGACTGGATCAATCTGCTTTACATAGGTCATGGTTTCATCCACGCAGAAAAAACCCAGTTTCTCGTATAGCGGAAAACCCTTCCTGCTGGCATCCAGCGTCACCAAAGGAACCTTTTGACCCTCAAGCCATGCAAGAATGTGTTCCATCAGCAGCCGTCCGATGCCCTGCCCCTGCTGGTCGGGATGCACGGTCATGAAACCGACGTGTGCAAAATCCCCATAGGTTATCGCCCCAACTGTGCCGATCATGCGACCATCGAGACACGCTTTAAACCAGCCGTCCGGCTGCAAGCGGTGGTAAAGCCTCAGGTCGTTCATCCGGTTGGTGTGCGATTCAAACGCCAGGTTGAGCAGGTCATTAGCCTGTTCGTCGTCTGCTTCCGTCAGTTCCCGAATCGTGATGTTCATGGAGCATCCCCTGTTTTGTAACGGGCAAAAAATTATGCTTTTTGCGGATGGTAAGGCAGGTAAGACTGTCTCACCGGTGCAAACACCTCGATCGCCACAGAGTCTTCAAGGATATCTGCGCGATGCTCCAGGTTGCCGGCAAAGGTCCAGCTGTCGCCAGGATGCATCTCGTGCGCCACTCCCTCTGAATGTAAAACGATGCAGCCTGAAATCAGGTAGCCTGTCTGTTCTTCGGGATGAGAGTGTAAGGGCAAAACAGCACCCCTGGCCATTACAAATTCTGATAGAAGGGTTTTATCGCCGTAAACTAGCGTCTTGACTTTTATGCCGGGCAGGATCTCTTGGTAATTTTGAGGGTCATTTTGAAAGAACATACATCCATCCTTTTTAGTAGCCGACGGTGAAACGCTGACGGTTGTGGGCGGGGTTTTCCAATTCATCGACCATGGCCACAGCGTAATCATCCACCGAGATATGGCTCTTGCCATCGGCAGCCACCAGAAGATCATCATGCCCCAGGCGGAAATTGCCTGTACGTTCACCGGGTTCGATGACGGCAGACGGACTCAAAAAGGTCCAGTCAAGGTCTTGCTCCTTGCGCAGGGTGTAAAGCACTTCACGCAATCCGAGGACGTCTGCCTTCCACTCCTCCGGGATGCCGCCGCCATCCACCACCTGCACGCCGTTAACCTCAAGGCTGCCCGCCCCGCCCACCACCAGCAGACGCTTGACGCCGACTTTTTTTACTGCGCTGATGATCTTGCTATAGGAATCAAGGAACCCGTTGTATTGGTCCGATTCACCGCGTGGGGCGAAGGAACTGATCACGGCATCCTGCCCGGCAAAAAGCGCTGCAGCCTGCGCTTCGTCGGTGACGTCACCGGCTATGGCAGTCAGGTTGGGGTGCTGGAGAAGAGCCTCAATATGGCGGGCAATGGCGGTCACGTGATGACCGCGGTTGAGTGCCTCTGCCAGAATTTTTGAGCCGATAAAACCGGTCGCGCCGATCAAGGCGATTTTCACGAGAAACTCCTTTTTGATATTTCACCTGATTATAATGAAAAGCAAAAAACCTGCAACCGAATGCAGGTTTTATTAATATTTTTATGATTTTCTTTGCGTCTCTTTGGTCTTCCTTGCGCGCTCTGCGAGAAAAGCTATTGAACTTAGATATCGGCTTTGTAATCGGCCACCGCCTGCCCGCACTGCGGACAAGCCTGGTCGTACCAGAAATAGGATGTGCTGCAATTCGTGCAGCGCCAACGCTGATCCTGCTCGACCAACCAATTTTCAACCCCCACCACCTGGATGCGTTTCATATTGTTCATCACCGCCAACCCGTTGGGGTACTCGGGGTCATTGATGAAATGGATCATCTTTTCGCAGGTGCTGATCTCAGGGCACTCGATGCAGAACTCGTAGCCCTTGCCCCGTGCGCAGGCCTTGATCGCGCAGTCGGCGCAGTGCCCGGCCGGCCCTTCGCTCTTACAGCCGTAACAGGTCTTTTCAGCCTTACCGGCTTTGGTTTCCAGCACCATCGAACATGCGCCGCAGTACAATCCGCAATAACCGTCGAGTTTGAAGTCCATGAGTGAATTAGCTCCTTGTTATGGGGGGTTAAAGAATTATATTTTCATGATTTTCGTGATTTTAGTGGATAATTGCACTTACCAATTTATTATGTACCCACCATCCACAATTATAATATATGCGGTGATGTTATCCCCGCAATTCTCCAGCGACTGTAATTCATCCTTGATACTTTTCTTATTTAGACTTTCTCCAATTGGCCAACACCAAAAGCCCTACGCCGACCACGACAGCAATGCCGCCATAATAGGCCCAGCGGATCTGACCGGTCATGAAGCTGCCCGGCAACACATTGATGCCCTGTAGGATCCAGACCCCACCCCCTAGGATGAGCAAAATGCCTAAAACGTTCAGGATGACTTTTTTCATTTGAATAACCTTTCATTAATTGAACCCATGCACGAGCCTTATCGTGCCCGAATCGTTCTAATCCAATTTGTGGGTTTCTCTAGAGGGCAACCTCAGCAACAGACAACCCTCTACACTTCAGAACAATACGCTACGAGCTCATTCATCTTTGGGAAACGAAAAATGCATCTGCACGATAACCCACCGATCATCGCGCTTTTCCAGCGTCCCCGTCCAACGGACGTTATCCCAGCCGCCGGGCACGCCGTCCCACTCGTAATGGTCGTCAAGCATGCAGGACCACCAGGCGCAACTCTCTGAAGCTGAAACATTGAGCTGAAGTTCCTTTACGGCGTAATCCGTGGCCTTAAAGGACTCATTTCTGAACACCCGCTCAGCCATCTGCCTGAATGCTTCGAATCCATGGATGGTGCTGCGGGAATCAGGGTGAAAGATAAAAAAACTATCATCATTGGCAAAGATGGAATAAAGGCGGTCGAAATCTTTGCTTAACGCCCATCCAATGGCATCATGAATGACCCGGGTGATCTCAAGCCTCTCATTTTCACTGATCATATTCCTCTCCTTTTGATAATTATTGCACAAAACTCAAAAACAATTCAAATATGGTCTAATAACAAAAAACCAAGACTTAAGGTCTTGGTTTGTATAAATTTTTTTTTCGTGTGTTTCGTGTATTTCGTGATTAAAAGGTTTTACAACCACATTAAATCTACTCCGCCGGGGGTGTCCACGTGCTGCGCTCTCGCAGCCGGATCAAAAGCTCGATGGCGATCAAGCCGACGGCGATAAAGGCGGCCAGGGCGAAGTTGAGCGCCTTGCCGAACTGCAGCCACAGCATCACATCCGCATAGGCGCCAACCAAAATGGCCTCGCGCACCAGCACCCCACCCGTTGCAGCGGGTTTGGAGGGGAAACGCCGGTGCAGGTAATGGACCGCAGGCAGAGCTATACCGCAAAAAGTCAGGGTGACCAAAAAGAACATCAGCCAGCGCGGTCCGAGGGTGGGCACGGTGAGGATGAACAACAGCACTAGACCGACCACGCCAATGCCGCCCAACACCAGGCCTGTGATCCACACCCCGTGCCAGGGCGGAAGCTGTCTGCGTAATTGATTGGCTTGATCATCCATAAACACCTCTATGCCTTGTGCTTTTATGTAAGAATAATTACTCACTTGATTATATCAAGTTCCCCTATATGGATTGGGCAAAATTGACCTCTTGACAAACCCGTTAATTGGCATAAAATACTTACATACTGGTTTGCGTTACAAACCAGTTTACAGAAAAAGAGGAGAATTACAACATGGACGACTTACAGAAATCAAAGATGCGCTCAATCAGCTATTGGTTCGTGGATGGCATTTCAGAGATCGGCACAGGTCTGGTGATCTCGCTGATGGGCTGCCTCTTCTTAATCCTTTACATTCTGCCCACCGGTTCAAAGTGGAATTGGGTGATCGCCTATGGCCAGCCGGTGATCATTGTGGCGGCTTTCTTTGGGGTTTCAAAATTGGTCAAGCTGTTTAAAGATCGGGTGACCTTTCCGAGAACCGGATTTGTCTCTTACATACGCCCCATGGTCAACCAGCGCATCAAACGAGGCGTATTGGCCGGGTCGGTCGCCGCGGGCGTTTCCATCGCTTCAACTCTGATCAGCGGCACCCTTGATGATCGCTATATACCGCTGTTCATGTCTGCCCTGCTGGCACTCGCAATGGTCGTCTTCGCTTTCTACTATGGAGTCAAACGCTTCTATCTGGTGGGCCTGCTGACGCTGGCGGACGGTATCTTGCTCTGCCTGCTCAACCTGTCTGATGCACTCAGTTCCGCCTGGGTCTTCATCGTTACAGGGGTCAGCATGATGCTGGCGGGTCTTGGTGCGCTGATACATTACCTTAATAACACACAGCCTGCATCCATGGAGGATATGGAATGACCACCAACCTGCAGGCCAGTATGAGCGGCGTGGATCGTCTGCTGCACGAACCGGCGCGTTTGATGATCGTTACCATCCTTTACCCGCTTGAGCAATCGGATTTTCTCTACCTGCTGCGCGAAACCGGCTTAACCAAGGGCAACCTGTCTGCCCACCTGATCAAACTTGAAGAAGCAGCTTACATTGAAATTGAAAAAACTTTCCGCGGAAAAGTACCCATGACATTGATCAAATTGACCCCCTCAGGTCGAACCGCATTCATGGATTACCGCAACAAACTAAAGGAAATCATGGAGCAAATCACTCCGAAGGAGAAATAATGAACAAGGAAATCATTACCATTTCACATCTCACCCGCCAATTTGGCGACCGTAAGGCACTCAATGATATTTCATTGGCTATTCAACCCGGCGAAATCTTCGGTTTTCTGGGTTCGAACGGCGCCGGTAAAACCACTACCATCCGCATTTTGCTGGGCTTGTTAATGCCCACTTCAGGTGATGTACAGGTGTTTGGCCTCGATCCGCAGACTCACGGCGCCGAAATCCGTGCCCGCAGCGGCGCATTGCTGGAACACACCGGTCTTTACGAGCGCCTGAACGCCTACGAAAACCTGGATTTTTACGGCCGCATCTGGCACCTTTCAGCACCTCAGCGGGCACACCGGGTTCAGGAACTGTTGGAATCCATCGAATTATGGGACAGACGGAATGAAATCATCCGCGAATGGTCGCGCGGCATGAAACAGAAACTGGCCGTTGCCCGCACACTGGTCCACAAACCTGAACTGGTTTTTTTGGATGAACCCAGCGCCGGTCTTGATCCGCTGGCGGCTGTTTCACTGCGCGAAGACTTGCACAAACTCGTGCAGACCGAAAAAGTCACTGTATTCTTGACTACTCACAACCTGGCCGAAGCTGAAAAATTGTGCAGCCAGGTGGCCGTTCTGCACAACGGGCGGCTTTTGTCGAGCGGTACCCCCGCAAAGGTTAAAGCGCTTACCGGCAAGGATGAACTTGAAGAAGCCTACCTGAGTCTTGTTCAGGGAGAATTTACCAAGTAATCACACCGCTTTGACGGTGGAGGAAAATATGTTAACCGATACAATCACTGTTTTTCAAAAAGAATGGAAAGAAGCATTTCACAATCGCGGCATTAGAGGTTATCTCTTCAATTGGATGATCATGGTTCTTTTGATCGGTGTCTATATGCCAATCCAGGTGGAAAGAGAATGGTTCAAATCACCGATCATGCTGCTGTTATGGTCATGGCCGCCCCTGCAACTGGTCTCGGGCATGGTGGCCGACTCATTTGCCGGAGAAAGAGAACGCCACACCCTTGAAACCTTACTGGCTTCACGCCTGCCTGACTTGAGCATCGTGAGTGGAAAAATGCTGACCGGATTGATCTACGCAGGCAGCTTATTCCCGGCATCGCTGCTGGTCGGAGCGGTCACCGTGAACCTGGTACACCCTTCCAGCACCGGCATCCAATTTTACGCGCCGGGCATGCTGCTGCAAGTCTTAGGATTACATTACTTGAGTCTGATCCTGATCGCGGGCATCGGCATGCTGGTTTCGATGAAATCCAATTCGGTCAAATCGGCTTACCAAAAGATTGCCGTGATCATTCTCGTGCTTGCCCTCACCCCTTCACTGGGAATCGGCCTGCTTTCTCCGGATATCCGCACACACCTGATGCAGGTGATCGCTCAACCGAGGTTGGGAGTTGGCGGCCTGGCTGCTGCCTTGCTCATGTTCGCCGCGGATGTGGTTTTATGCTTTATTTGCCTCTCCAGTTTTAAACGGTCACAACTGCTGTCTGCGTAACAACAATCACAATACGAAAAAAATCCGGAGGCTGATTCGCTCCGGTTTTTTTTGTCCACCCAGTTTGAATTCAATTTATATTTGTGGTAGAATTTTTTCAATACAATACGGGGAGCGATAAGCGACCCACTCATTCAGAGAGGTGGAGGGACCGGCCCTTTGAAACCTCGACAACCACTCAATAGAGCAGGTGCCAATTCCGGCAGAACGGATGCCAAAAGCAAAAGTTCTGAGAGATGAGAGAGAAAAAGTTACAACCACTGCCTCTCTCATGATATGAGAGGTATTTTTTTAATTCACCACCAGGGAGACTGCCATGAAACGCACTTACACCAATCGTTCCTACCTCGACGCCATCCAGAAAAAGATCATGGTCTTTGACGGAGCGATGGGTACCAACCTGCAGCGCCAGAACCTGACCGCCGAACACTTTGGCGGCGAGAAAACCGCGGGCTGCAACGACTACCTGGTGATCTCCTATCCGCAAGCCGTGGAAAACGTACACCGCTCCTTCCTTGAAGCCGGTGTGGATGTGGTCGAGACCTGCACCTTCCGCTCGAACCGCCTCACGTTGGGCGAGTACGGATTAGGCGACCGCGTGCGTGAGATCAACATGGCTGCCGCCCGTCTGGCACGCAAGTGTGCTGATGATTTTTCCTCCCCCGAACATCCGCGCTTCGTGGCTGGTTCGATCGGCCCCTCCGGCAAGCTGCCCTCCATGAACGACCCTGAACTTTCAGACATCAGCGTGGACGAATTGCGCTCCCTTTTTTGTGAACAAGCTACTGCCCTCATTGAAGGCGGTGTGGATCTATTGATCATCGAAACCTCGCAAGATATTCTCGAGGTCAAGACCACCATCCTCGCCATCTATGAAGCCTTTGAAAAGACCGGCAAATCACTGCCCATTCAAGCCCAGGTGACCCTCGATACCACCGGACGCATGCTGCTCGGCACGGATATCTCCGCAGTGCTGGCCATCCTCGAGAACATGAACATTGATGTCATCGGCCTGAACTGTTCAACCGGCCCCGATTTCATGCGCGAACCCATTACCTATTTGGGTGAGAACTCCCATTTGCCCGTATCCTGTATCCCCAACGCCGGCCTTCCTTTAAATGTGGATGGCCAGGCTGTCTATCCGCTTGAACCGGAACCCTTCGCCCAGACCCTCTACGAATTCGCCGAAAAACACGGCATCAACGTGGTCGGCGGATGCTGCGGCACCACCCCTGAACACCTCAAACAACTGGTGGAGCGAGTCAGCACGCTTAAACCCGCCCCCCGCCCGGTGGAAACAGCACCGATGCTGTCCTCCTCCATCCAGGCTCAACCCATGCTGCAGGAACCGCGCCCCTTCTTTATTGCGGAGCGCCTCAATACCCAGGGCAGCCGCAATTTCAAGAAGATGGTGCTGGATGGCGATTACGACAGCATGCTCAGCCTGGCCCGCTCGCAGATGAAGAGCGGTGGACACGCCCTCGACTTGTGTGTGGCGTTGACCGAACAGGGTGACGAAGCCGGCACCATGTATAAACTGATCAAGAGCCTGGCGCCCATCATCCGTCTGCCGTTGGTGATCGACACCACCGAACTGGATGTACTCGAGATGGCGCTCAAGAACACCCCTGGCCGCTGTCTGATCAACTCAACCCACCTCGAAGGCGGCCGCGAAAAAGCGGATAAGATCTTCGCGCTGGCCAAGAAATATAACGCCGCCGTGATCGTGCTGACCATTGATGAACAGGGCATGGCCAAAACTGCCGAACGCAAACTGGAAGTTGCCAAACGCATTTACGATATCGCCGTCAACGAACACGGCCTACGCGCTGAAGACCTGGCCTTTGACGACCTCACCTTCACCCTGGCCACCGGCTCGGATGAATTTGTCAATTCAGCCATCGAGACGCTCAAAGGTATCACCTTGATCAAAGAAGCAATGCCCGGCGTACTCACCTCGCTGGGTGTCAGTAATGTTTCCTTCGGCTTGCAGCCCAATGCGCGTGCCATCATAAACAGCGTGATGCTTTACCACGCCGTCCAGGCCGGGTTGGATATGGCCATCGTCAACCCCGCCAGTATCACGCCCTACTCCGAAATCTCAAGGGAAGAACGCCAGCTGACCGAAGACCTGATCTTCAACCGCAAGCCGGATGCACTTTCGACATTAATTGAACATTTCACTGCTGCCGGTCCAGCCGCTGTTAAAGTGGATGCCCAGCAGGAAGAATTAAGCAAGATGAGCACTGCCGAGCGCCTGGCCTGGAAGATCGTCCACCGGGTTAAGGACGATGTCGAAGCCGACGTGGATGAACTGGTTGCCCAGACCGAAGCCGGACAGACCCGCAGTGAACGTGCGGTGGTGATTTTGAACACCATCCTGTTACCGGCCATGAAAGAGGTTGGTGACAAGTTTGGTGCAGGTGAATTGATCCTACCCTTCGTGCTGCAATCCGCGGAAGTGATGAAAAAGACCGTCTCGCATCTCGAAAACTACCTCGAACGGATTGAAGGCTCCACCAAGGGAACACTGGTGTTGGCTACCGTTTACGGCGATGTGCACGATATCGGCAAGAATCTGGTCAAGACCATCCTCTCCAACAACGGCTACACCGTGGTGGATCTCGGCAAGCAGGTGCCCGCCGAAACCATCATATCAAAGGCTGTGGAACTCAACGCGGATGCCATCGGCCTGAGCGCACTACTGGTCAGCACGTCCAAGCAGATGCCGCTGATCATCAACGAGCTTCAGCGCCGCGGACTCAACTTCCCGGTGCTCATCGGCGGCGCGGCCATTAACGAACGTTTCGGACGCCGCATTCTGATGACCGATGATCAAAAGATCTACGAACCGGGTGTCTTCTACTGTAAAGACGCCTTTGAAGGCCTTGCCACCATGGATGCGCTCAGCGAGCCCGAAAGCAAACAGGTCATTCTCGAAAAAATCAAACGCGAATCCAACATGGAATACGAACGCGCTGCCTCCGAAGTTAAAAAAGAAGTTACTGCAGCCCGCTCAGCAGTCAAACCGGCCGCAGTCATCCCCACTGCCCCCTGGTGGGGCGCCAAGGTGGTGAACAGCATGCCGCTGGAGATCGTCTTCAAGCACCTGCCGAAAAACGAACTCTTCCGCCTGTCATGGGGCGCCCGAAATACCCACGGTGAAGAGTGGGTGGCGCTCGAAAAGGAATTTGAGGCGCGCCTGGATCGAATGACCCGCGATGCGTTGACCGAGAAATGGCTCGTGCCCCAGGCGGTTTACGGTTACTGGCCTGCCCAGGCGGATGGCGATGACCTCATCATTTACGATCCCGCCTCGGTGCAAGCCGGATCCCCCAAACCTCTGGAACGTTTCCACTTCCCGCGCCAGTTGGGCGGTGAGTCTTTATGCCTGGCGGATTACTTCGCCCCGGTCGAATCCGGCAAAATGGACGTAGTCGCCTTCCAGGTGGTCACCGTCGGCCAGGCTGCCACCGACCGCTTTGAAAAACTTCAATCCGCTGCGGATTACACCGAAGCCTACTTCGTCCACGGCCTGGCTGTGCAAACGGCCGAAGCCACCGCAGACTATTTGCACGCCCACATCATCAATGAACTTGGGCTACCCAAAGACCAGGGCAAGCGCTATTCCTGGGGCTACCCGGCCATCCCCGAAACCTCGGATCATCGCAAGGTGTTTGACCTGCTGCCCGCCGAAAAGGAACTGGCCATGAAGTTGACCAGTGCCTTCCAGATGGTGCCTGAAGAATCCACCTGCGCCATCATCGTGCATCACCCCGAAGCCACTTATTACAACATCGGCGAATCCCGCGTGGACCAATTAATGAGAGCGAAAGATTCATGATCACCAAAGAATCACTGATTGAAAGACTGAAAACCGGCAAGCCGCTGCTTTCTGACGGCGCCATGGGCACCATGCTGCACACACGCGGCATCACCTACGAAGGTTGCTTCGACTGCCTCAACCTCAGCCAGCCCGGATTGGTGGCCGACCTGCACCGCGAATACATTGAAGCCGGCGCCCAGATCATTCAGACCAACACGTTTGGAGCGAACCGCTATAAACTAGGCCGCCACGGATTGGCCGAAAACCTGGTCAAGATCAACGCCGCCGGTGTGGAACTCGCCCGGCGCGCTGTGATGGCTTCATTCAAGGATATTTTGATCGCCGGGGATGTGGGTCCGCTGGGCGTACCGCTGGCTCCCTTTGGCCGCGTCCAGGCTGAAGAAGCCCGCGCTGCCTTTGAAGAGCAAATCTCCGCACTATTCACTGCCGGGGTGGACCTGATCATCATCGAGACCATGACCGACCTGCACGAGATCGTTGAGGCTGTGAAAGCCGCCAAAGCCGTCGCCCCCAGTCTGCCTGTGGTGGCTTCGATGACCTTCACCCGCGACAACCGTACCCTGCTCGGAGACGCCCCCGCCAAAGTGGCAAAAGGCCTGCATGAAGCCAGCGCGGATGTCATCGGCATCAACTGCTCGGGCGGTCCCAATCAACTGTTAAATATTCTCAGGCAGATGAAATCCGCTTTGCCTGAAGGTCTTTTCTCGGTCATGCCCAACGCGGGCTGGCCCGAACAGGTCGAAGGGCGCATCATGTATTCCGCCGGCCCGGATTATTTCGGCGAGTACGCCGTTTCGTTCTGGCAGGCAGGCGCCTGTCTGATCGGCGGCTGCTGCGGCACCACTCCCGCCCACATCAGGGCCATGGCGGATAAAATATCGGCCACCACCTCAGTGGAAGTGATCGCCAAACGCGAGACCGAAAAAAGCCAGTCCGAAAAAGAATCCGCCGAAGTCTTTCCGCCCACCCAAATGGCGCAGAAGCTGCGTGACAGCAAGTTTATCATCGCGGTCGAGATGGATCCCCCCCGCGGACTTTCAACCGGTAAACTGATCGCCGGCGCAAGCCTTTTAAGCCAATCCGGCGCGGATGTGATCGACGTGGCTGACAGCCCGATGGCACGCATGCGCATGAGCCCCTGGGCAGTCTGCAGCCTCATCCAGCGCAAAGTTGGCATTGAGACCGTACTGCACTTCCCCACCCGCGGACGCAACCTGCTGCGCGTGCAGGGCGACCTGCTGGCCGCACATGCGCTTGAAGTGCGCAACCTCTTCGTAGTAATGGGCGACCCCACCTCAATTGGTGATTACCCTGGCGCCAACGACAATTACGACCTGGTGCCGTCAGGATTGATCAAACTCGTCAAACAGGGCTTCAATGCCGGTCTCGACCATGCCGGTACGGAGATTGGACAGCCCACCAACTTCTTCGCCGGCTGTGCTCTTAACCTCAACCCGGCGGATATGGAAAGCGAACTCAAAAATCTGCGCCGCAAGATCAAGGCAGGCGCTGATTTCATCCTCACCCAGCCCATCTACAACGCGGATCTGGTGACCAAATTCTATGAAGCGTACGAACGAGAAGACGGCAAACTGCCCATACCGCTGATCGTTGGCCTGCTGCCCCTGGCCAGCGCCAGGCATGCCGCCTTCCTCCAACAGGAGGTTCCCGGCATCGACATCCCCGAGAATGTGCACAAGCAGATGGCCGAAAGCGGCACCCAGGGCGCCAAAACCGGCATCCGTCTGACCGTGGAACTGGTGAATCAGATCAAAGACAAGGTGCAGGGGGTTTACCTGATGCCCGCCTTCTCGCGCTTTGACCATGCCGCTGAGATCATCGAACAAATCAGAGGGAATTCCTGACAATCCGCTTAATTGGGACTAAAATAAAACCACTAACATACTCAAGCTACATATTCGCAATTAAAATGCGCTCCTATTACAGGCACTTATGAAAATATTGGTAATCTCAGATGTACATGGAAATTCAACCGCCCTCGAAGCCGTTTTGGCTTCAGCAGGGTCTGTAGATGCTGTTTGGTGCCTGGGTGACCTGGTCGGATACGGGCCTGACCCCAATGAGTGTGTCGAACGCATCCGTGCTTTGCCGCACCTCACCTGTATCAAGGGTAATCACGACGATGCCGTGATCACCAGCCGCAATATTGAAAAATTTAATGATGATGCCGAGACCTCCGTCCGATACACGCGCGATATTTTAAAACCGGAAAACATGAAGTTTCTGACTCGTCTACGCGAGAAACACGTCACTTTGACCGAAACCCTCACCCACGGCAGCCCCAGGCACCCCATGTGGGAATACCTGGTGGAACCATTCGTAGCCATGATGAATTTTTCACAGTTCAGCACCCCCATGGCGTTTGTGGGACACTCCCATCTGCCAATCTCATTTACCATGGATGCCAACGGGGATAAGATCATCCGCACCATTCATGAGGGTAACCAGGAACTGCATATCACCGGCCGCGCCATCCTCAACCCAGGTTCAGTCGGACAGCCCCGGGACCGCGACCCACGCGCTTCATACGGTCTTTTCGATCCTGAAACCTCCATATGGCGCATCACCCGTGTGGAATATGATATCGCCTCCGTTCAGCAGCGTATCTACGCCGCGGGTTTGCCCGAGAAGGAAGGCCTCCGCCTCGCGGACGGTTGGTAAGCCCGGAACCTTTTTCCTCCCTGGTGCGTCATTAGAGCAGAGAACTGTGTATAATCAAATTAGGGTAAAGTCAAGGAGGAGAACATGAACAAAAAATCAATTATCGCCGTTATTGTGATTATGTGTTTTGCGTTGAGCGCCTGCGCCAAGGCCGCTGCGACTGAATCTCCCAGCTATTTAAGAGATTCTGACAACTATGCCACGGGTGGAGTATCTGAAGAAATGGCAATGCCTGAAGCGCCTGCCGCTGCCTTTGATTCTGCTAAATCAACAGCGGATTACACCTCAACAAGTGCTGCCGCTCCCATTAAACAAATGATCATAAAGAATGCTGATCTCACCGTCGCCGTGGATGATCCCGGGGCTTCTATGAACGCCATCAATGAGATGGCCACAGGGCTCGGCGGACATATCGTCACCTCTTATATTTACAAAGCGTACACCAATTCCGGCCAGGAAGTGCCCGAAGCCACCATCACCGTGCGCGTTCCTGCCGATAAACTTGAGGCGGCGCTTGAGCAGATCAAGAATATGTCTGGCGACGCCAGCAAGTACACCATTAATGAAAGCATCAGCGGACAAGACGTCACCCAGGAATACACCGACCTCGGTTCCCGTCTGCGCAATCTTGAAGAAGCTGATAAGAAATTATCTGAACTTTATGACAAAGCTGAAAAGACTGAAGACGCCCTGGCTGTCTACAATCAGAAAATAATCATCACCGAACAGATCGAAGTGATCAAAGGTCAGATGCAGTACTACGAACAATCCGCAGCCATGTCAGCCATCAGTGTCAGACTGGTTGCCAAAGAGACCATCGCCCCCGTTACCATCGCCGGCTGGGAACCCAAGGGTGTCGCCCGTGACGCCGTCCAGTCATTGATCAACTTCGGTAAAGGTTTTGTCGAATTTCTGATCTGGCTCGTCATTCTGGTGCTGCCGATCATTATCGTCATCGGTGCCCCGATCTTCTTCTTCGTCCGCTGGCTGGTCAAACGCAGCAAACGCAAAGCAGCCGCCCGCCAACAGGCTCTGCGCGAAGCCATGGCTTCACAAACACCGCCTGAAATGAAGTAACGAAATTACGACCAATCACCAAAGTAGGGGAGGTTCATCCGTCCATTGGACGCTTCGCGTGAACCTCCCCTACTTTTTTTTTGGAGGGCTAACCTTGACAAGGTTGCCTTACAGCGATTCGAAATCGCCCCATTAATTAATCACTTCAACTCCACCACCACATGCGCGAACCCATCCACTACAGCGGGGATGGAGAGAATGCCGTCTGCGTTGGTCTGCGCGTTCACCGGCTGCCCATTCATTTTCACGGTATGCACCACGCCCGGTACCCACAGTTTGATGCGGCCTTCAGTCTTGCGTGGCAGCCTGATGGTAACTTTGATCTCTTTGTGATCAATCTTCCAATCCGCCACCTCAACCCCTTGAGAGATGTGCAGGTCGCTGCCCAGGTAAACCGCTTCACTCGGCAGCGCCTTACGCCAGGCGGTGACTGCGCAGCCGTGCGCGCCAACCCCCTCAAGCCACAACCGTTCTTCAGCGTTCACCAGAATGGTTTTCCCAGACCAGAAATCGCTAACCCAATAATCCCCAGCCTCAAGCTGATATTCTTCTGCTGAAAGTGTCAGATCCTGTTTTTTATCCAGCCAATTGAATCTAGTCAGGATGTGCCATTCGCCGCTGTCGTTCACCTGATCCAGCCGCAGCATGGTTGGCATACCAGAATCAAACCAATCCACCACCCGCGCCCGTTCGCCCATGATCGGCAGCAGGCACTCGGCAATCTTCAAGCGTTCTTTGGGCAATTTGGGCAGGTCATCCGAAACCAACAGCGAACCGCCGGTCAGTGTGATGGCGCTCGCCAGGGACTGCACTTCAGCCAGGCTCAGATGGGAATCAGGACGGATGAGCAGGCAATCGGGGTCGTTGATCCACCAGTGTCCGTGCAAGTTCGCCCGCGTGATGATATTGCGAATGGAGTTGCGTGCACACGGCATGGCGGGTTCATTCTTGATAAAGAGTTTGATGCCGTTAAAAGTCGGCTGCCAATCGCCGCTGACATCTGCACCGATGCGATTTGCTTCGACCAAACCAAGGATGCTGCCCAGCGGCGCGCCGCAGCCCAACAGGGTCACATCAGGACCGACCGCTGCACGGATGGCTTCCATGCCGCGGCGTAGCACCTGCGCGCGCGTCAACGTTCGGTCGCGGTACTGGCAATCCACGGCAGCCGCGTAGAGAAAATCGAGTTTGAGATAAGGGTAGCCCCATTCAGCGGAGGCGGTTTTCACCACCTGGCAGGCATATGCCAGCGCTTCGGGCACGGTCAGGTCAAGCGCGGTAGTCAGTGCATTCCACACGAAACCGCAGTTGACCGGCTTGCCGTTGGCCTTGCGCAGCAGCCAATCGGGGTGCTGTTTGACGATCTCTGCCTTGGGATGCAGAATGAAAGGCGCCAGCCACAACCCGGGCAGCAGTCCCTCCTGCTTGATCTCAGCTGCCAAGGGTGCGACCCCGTTGGGGAACTCAGGTTTAAAGGTGAACCAGTCGCCGATCTGGCTTTCAAAGCCGTCATCCACCTGCACCAGCTGAAGAGGCAGGGTTTCTTGTTGATCAACAATGGTTTTAAGGTTGTCGCGGATGATCGGTTCAGATATTTTGGTATAGAAGTAATACCACGAGCACCAGCCCGTCGGAGATTCCTCCGGCACACGGATGTGATGCTCGCGCGCCACGGCTTCGAGGTACTTTTCAAGCGGATCGCGGTGATCCAGCAGCACCGGATTAAAGACCGCCCAATCCGTGGTCATGGTACTGCCGGGGTCTAGCCGCGCGTTATCCCCGTTGACCCACATGTGCAGATCAGGTTCATAATTGAAATTTGCCAGTATGGAGGTGAACTGGTTCTTCTGCGATAGACTGCCGATCAGGAACCCAGACCGTCCGACCCGATCGCCAATCACGGCAAAGAAATCGCTGGTGAACACACCTTCCTGGTCAGGCAGCGGCGTGCCAACGTTGTTGATCATGGGGAGCTGCAGCCCGCCCAATTTGCTGACGTTCATGCGGCTGTCTGCTGCGTACCACTGTGAGGGGGACCACGACTGCCAGCCGTTTGAGAAGAATCCCAGGTCTTTTTGGGCGCGATCTTCCGCCCAGACGATCTTGCCGCCCATCTCAGGGTTCAGTTCCAGCAGGCCGATGGCCTGCATCTCGATCGGATGCTTCCCCTGGTTGGTCACATCCACCTTCCACACCACCAGCGGATACTCCTGGAGGATGCCGAATTGCACCCGGCAGACAACGCCGTGTTCATCAGTGGGCACATCAAAGGTCAAGACTTCCACTTCTCCCTGCTCGTGCCATGCCAACTTCTCTGGCTGCGGCTCGGTCAGCATCCAATTTTTGAGGGGATTTACGTAACTGATGCCTTTGAGCTTGTAATCCAGCATCAATTGGGCATTCTGAATACCTGGAAGGTTTGGATCCTCAGTCAGAATGCTGAAGGTTCCCTTATCTGGATGAAGGGTTACTTTAAAAATTGCATTGGCAAGTTGAAAGGTCATGCTGAACTCCAAAGAGTCGAAATGGTATGAATTGATTTTAGCATTATCTTGTAAAGGAGACTGTTTTTGATAACGAAAAGGATCATCCGCTTCAAGGGGATGATCCTTTTCACTATATAAATTATAGGAGGCTTACTGGTTGGCAGCTTTGATCTGCTTGTAAGCGGCCAGGTCGGAATACATTTCTTCCTTGAGGGGATTGCGTTTGGTCTTGGCGATGCGGATGATCTCGTACACCAAAACACCCACATTGGCGGCCAGTGAAAGTCCGCTCACGACCCACAAGGCGGTCGGATTGTGGGAAGATTTCACCGCGAACATCGAGGTATCCACGAAGGAAGGAACGGTCATCACAAACATCATCCAGATGGCCAGGGTCTGGGCGCGATGTTGCAGCCAGGCACCCTTTTTGATGAAAAAGGCCGGGATGGTGCAGGAGATCAACAAGGCTGCGCCGGCATAGAATGCATGATCTGAAACGCAGTTGTAAACATAAGCGAAGTTCCAAATGTCATAAGCAATAATCCAGAACCAGAGCATGTCAGGCCAGACCATGTCTTTCTTCTTGTCTTTGCTGATGATGATTCCCATCCAACCGGTGATGGTGATGATGTTGATCAAACCGGCTATGCCGTTCATGATGTTCCAGGGTCCGCCGATGGTGACTACACCATCCACCAGCCCATTGACACTGACGCTTTGGAAGTCACGTACCACGGCCTCGAGGATGTTAACCGCCAGAATGAAGGGCGGGAACATGAGCGCCCATTTATTGGTGCTCCAGCCTTTCAGGTTGCGGATGGCCAAAAAGCCCAGGCTGCCCGCCAGAGCGGAATAAACCTTGGCCCAATGGAACCAGGTTCCCACACTGGAACCGGGAGCGGCTGTTTTCGGCCAAACAGTGAAGGTTAAAACGGCAGGCACGGCGACGAAAAGTACAAGCGCGAACCATTTGTTTATCCGGGCCAGTTCGTTGACCAGCATGAGACCAGCCAAAACAGCGAACCACATCAAAACTGAATACCAGGGGATTGCTTCAAACAAGAACATGTTGACTCCTTTTTCAAGATTGTGATGAAATAATGTCGATTCCTCGACTTAAAGATCTTGTAAATATTGGAGTAAAATACATACCAACTGTTAGGTATTTTTATTGTATCAGAACAAGAATAATTGTCAATCCTGTTTTTAATCACCCTCTCTGGTGTAAAATTAGGAAATAGGGAAAATCATGAGCAAACAAGGCAAACAAAAAATCATTGAAGCAGCCCAACGCCTGATCACCAACCAGGGCGTTGAAAAAACCTCCATGCGTGATATTGCCATCGAAGCCGGCATCACCACCGGCGCGATCTACTACTATTACAAAAGCAAGGAAGAACTGCTCTACGACGTGATGGATTACGCCACCGCCATCACCGCCAACATTATCCAGATGCGCAACGGCGCCCAGGCTACCCCTGAACAGGTGCTGGACGAGATCGCCCGTCAGGTCTCTCACCGTCTGACCCACAATGCCAACCGCCGTCTGCGTTACAACCTGGCCTACCAGGCCGCTCTTGGGGATGAAACCCTGCGGCAAAAATTCGCCAGCGACTACGCCGGTCAGGCTGAACGCACCGCCCAACTTTTTAATTACGTCTTCAAAATGGATGCCACACCCATGGACTTATACCTGGGCATCATCATGGTTGCCGCCCTGGATGGTATTGATCTGCAGCAGTTCATCGGCGCACTGCCCGTGGATGCCGCCGCCCTCGCCAAAGCTTACAACGAATTCTTCGCCTTCGCCGTTCCGCGCTTTTTGGCCCAGCAGGATGAAGCCCACCGCTTTGATCATTTGAAAGAATAAAACCTTTTATTAACCACTAAAAACACGAGAAACACAAAAAGGAAGTGCAAAAAACAAAACTTGTTCAACTCTTATGGAATTAAAATTATGCTTCTTAGAAATTGCCTTTAATAAAAGCATGTTTTTTTGGATTTTTTGATTTTCGTTTTAGTGTCTTTAGTGTGTTTCGTGGTTAAAATAGATTTTCCCCCCGCATGATATAATCGCTGCATGTCCTCCATGGTTGCCATAGATATAGAGACCACCGGTCTTGACCCAAACAAAGACGCCATCACCGAGATCGCCGCAGTGCGCTTTTCGGGTCATCGTGTCGAAGCCGAGTGGACCAAATTGGTCAACCCTGGCCGTCCCATCCCCCCCATGATCACCCAATTGACCGGCATCACCAACGAGATGGTGCGCAATGCGCCGCCCGTGCAGGCCGTCATTCAGGAGTTGGCCGACTTCGTCGGGGACGACCCCGTCGTAGGGCATAACGTCCGTTTTGATCTCGGCTTTCTGCAAAAACACCGCATCTTGCAGTACAACAAGGTGGTGGACACCTACGAACTGGCCTCCATCGTGCTGCCCTGTAACAGCCGCTACAACCTCGGAACCCTGGGGTCGACCCTTGGCAGCATGATCCCCAACTCGCACCGTGCATTGGATGATGCCCGCCTGACCCACGCCGTGCTGCACGCCCTCTATCAGAAACTGCTTGAGCTGCCCATCGAATTCCTCGCCGAGACTGTACGCCTGGGCGAGAACATTGACTGGGATGGCGCTCTCATGTTCCAGCAGGCCATGCGCGAAAAAGGCCGCATGCCAATTGAAGCCAAAAAAGTCTACCAGGATGATTACGGTCTGCTCTTTGGCGGCGCCGTTTCGCTGCCCCCGCTCATCCCGGTTGAAACCCCCACCCCCCTCGACCCGGATGAAATTGCCGCCATGATCGAACACGGCGGACCCTTCGCCCATTACTTCGAGAGCTTCGAAAGCCGCCCCCAGCAGATCGAGATGCTGCGCGCGGTCAGCGACGCACTCTCTGAAAGCAAACATATAATGGTAGAGGCCGGCACCGGTACGGGTAAATCCTTTGCCTACCTCATCCCCGCCGTGGAATGGGCACTCAAGAATTCGATGCGTGTGGTCATTTCGACCAATACCATCACCCTGCAAGACCAGTTGATTAAAAAAGACATCCCCGACCTGGCCAAAGCCTTGAACTCTGAAGTGCGCGCCGTGGTCGTCAAAGGACGCGGCAACTATCTCTGTCCGCGCCGGCTGGATGGGCTGCGCAAGAACGGCCCCGAAACCGTGGACGAGCTGCGCGTGCTTGCCAAGATCATGGTCTGGCTGCAGCAGGGCGGCAGTGGAGACCGCGGCGAGATCAACCTCAACGGCCCCACCGAACGTGAAGTCTGGAGCCGCCTGTCTGCCGAGGACGAAGGCTGTAAAGCCGAGGTATGTATGAGCCGCACCGGCGGCGCCTGCCCCTTCCATAAGACGCATGTCGCCTCCCAATCTGCCCACATACTGGTCGTCAACCACGCCCTCCTGTTGGCCGATATCATCACCGGCAGCCGTGTGCTGCCCGAGTACAACTACCTGATCGTGGATGAAGCCCACCACCTTGAATCCGCTTCGACCAATGCGCTCTCCTTCAGGATCACGCAGATGGATTTTGTGCGCCTGCTGCGCGAAATCGGCTCCACCTCAAGCGGACTCGTGGGCCGTCTTCTAGGCTTGCTCTCACACACCCTGCAGCCCTCCGATCTGGCCGCCCTCAACATGGCCGGCCACAAGATCGCGGATCTGCTCTTCAGGCTCGAAAATGACTTCAACGATTTCGTGAAGACCATGTCGCTCTTCATGGAGGAAATGCGTGAAGGCGGACCGGTCAGCAATTACGGCCAGCAAACCCGCATCCAGCCCGCCACCCGCACCCTGCCCTCCTGGTCGGAGGTCGAGATCGCCTGGGATAACACCGACAACAGCGCCCGCGGCGCGCTATCTCTCGTCGCGGACTTTCACAAGGCTGTCAGCGACGCTGTCGATAAACCCGGCTTGGATATTGAAGATACTCTCAGCTCACTTGCCAGCGTCAACCGCCGTCTGACCGAAGCCGAAGTCTACCTCAACGCACTGGTGATGAAACCCGATCAGCATTACGTCTATTGGGCCGAGATCCAGCCTAACAACTACCGCCTGGTGCTGCAAGCCGCTCCGCTGCACATCGGGCCGATGATGGAGCAGTACCTGTGGCATGAAAAAGCCTCGGTCATTCTGACCTCCGCCACCCTCACCACCCACGGCGAGTTCAACTACATCCGCAGCCGGTTGAACGCCGACGAAGCGGATGAACTGGTGCTCGGTTCACCCTTTGATTTCGAAACCTCCACCCTGCTTTACATGGTCAACGACATCGCCGAACCCGGCGACGCCAATGCCTATCAGCGTGAAGTGGATGCCGCCATCATCCGCCTGGCCAAAGCCACCGGCGGACGCATGCTGGCGCTCTTTACCAGCTATGCGCAACTCAAACGCACCTCGCAAACCATCTCGGGCGCGCTGGCCGAAGCGGATATACAAGTGTTTGAACAGGGCGAAGGGGCTTCCACCAATACCCTGCTCGAGACCTTCAGAGACTCACCGCGCGCTGTGCTGCTCGGTACCCGCGCCTTCTGGGAAGGTGTCGACATCCCCGGCGAGGCGCTTTCGGTGCTGGTGATCGTCAAGCTGCCCTTCGATGTGCCCTCCGACCCGATCATCGCCGCGCGCGCCGAGACCTTCGACGACGCCTTCAATGAATACAACCTGCCCGAGGCCATCCTCAAATTCAGGCAAGGCTTCGGACGTCTCATCCGCACTCAGTCGGACCGCGGTGTGGTGGTCATCCTTGACAAACGCGTGCTTACCAAGAAGTACGGCCGCCAGTTCATCGAGAGCCTGCCCGTCTGCACCACCAAGGTTGGCACCGTGGTGGATCTTCCGCGCGCCGCTGCCAAGTGGCTTGAGTAGATCTTTTCACCACGAACCCTCAAAAACCAGGGCGCACAGATCGCGATAACACGAAAAACACTAAAAGGAAAATCAAGAAACAAAACTTGTAATATTGCTAAAATAAAAGGTTTTTTTGTTCCTTTGTAGTTAATTTTCGTGTATTTAGTGTTTTCCGTGGTTAATAGGTTTTAAAGTTTTAGGTTTTAGGTTTTAGGTTTTAGGTTTTAGGTTTTAGGTTTTAGGTTTTATTTGTTGTTCATTTCGTTCGTGTGCTTCGTGCTTAAAGAACCAAAGATGCATAACCATTTTTCGTTCCGCGGGTTAAACCCGATAACACATTAACTCTTTGGAGAAATTTAGATGAAGTATGTCATTGGCGTCATGCGTCCCCCGTTCTTACCCCTGGCGGTTGCCTGTGTTTTCCTCGGACTGACCGCGGCCATCTGGGGCGGCTATACCATCAACGTCTGGCAGGCGGTTCTGTGTTTCGTGGGCGGCATTCTGGCCCACGGCGCGGTCAATGCCTTCAATGAATATGAAGACGTTAAAAGCGGCCTGGATTTCAAGACCACCCGCACCCCTTTCAGCGGCGGCAGCGGAACCATTGTGCCCAACCCTGAAAAACTGCCCTACGCGCTGTGGACTGCCATCATCAGCAGCGCCATCTGCGTGGCCATCGGCGTTTACTTTGCCGTCGTCCATGGCTGGCAGATCCTGGCCCTCGGCGCGCTGGGACTCTTTGTGATCATCGCCTACACGCCCTGGTTCAACAAGCAGCCCATCCTGTGCCTCATCTCGCCCGGCCTCGGCTTCGGCACCCTGATGGTCAACGGCACCTTCTTCTGCCTGACCGGCACATTCTCCTGGGCAGCCCTGCTGATCTCGTTCATCCCCTTCTTCTTGGTGAGCAATCTGCTGCTGCTCAACGAATTCCCCGACGCGGATACCGACAAGCAGTTTGGACGCAGGCACTTCCCCATCCTGATCGGCAGACAGGCCAGCGCCATCATCTTTGTGGTCTTTGAAGCCCTCACTTACGTCACCCTGGTGGCCGGCGTCGCTTTCGGCCTCATCCCCGCTTGGACCCTGCTCGGCTTGATCACCCTCGTCTTCGCCGTCCCCGCTGCGCTGGGCGCGCTCAAGAATGCCAATGATTTACCCAAACTGGCGCCTTCCATGGGCCAGAACGTGCTCCTCAACCTCATCACCCCCGTGCTGATGGGAATCGGGTTGTTGATAAGGTAAGGCTTCATTAACCACGAACGACACGAAAAACACAAAATTTAACACCATACCGAGGGAGTCTGACAGACTCCCTCGGTTGATTTTTCAGTGCAAACCGGGAATCTTCTAGATTCCCGGTTTATGGGGTTAATAATCAACGATTTCCCTCCCCACCCTAAAAGCATTACAATAATAAAAACACTAAACGAAAGGCCCTTCCCATGCCAAACTGCATCATTGAAATGGAAAAAGACAAGAAGATCGCGCTAGTGGCACATGACAACAAGAAACGCGACCTGCTCGAATGGGCGCTTTACAACCGCGACCTGCTGGCGCATCACGATGTGTATGCCACCGGCACGACCGGCAAGATCCTCGAGAAGGAACTGGGGTTCCCCATCAAGAAGCTGCAAAGCGGACCGCTCGGCGGCGATCAGCAGATCGGCGCCAAGATCGTCAACAACGAGATCGACTTTCTGATCTTCTTCTGGGATCCACTGGAGCCGCAGCCCCACGACCCGGATGTCAAGGCGCTGCTGCGCATGGCCGTAGTATGGAACATCCCCATGGCGTGCGACCGCGCCACTGCAGATTTCATTATCTCGTCCCCGCTGATGGACAGCACCTACGAACGCCTCGTACCTGATTACGACAAGATCCATCACCGCACCTTGAGACTTTTTGATGATGAAGAGGATGACAAGCTCTCTTCACACCGCAAAAAGAAATAAGGCATGTCCGACCGTCCGTTTTAAGACCCAGCGTGAGCCTCACTGAAGACGGTCTCAAGGCGGCCAATAGTCTCGATCATCCCCTGACACCGGAATCTTGAAGGTTTCCAGTTTTGATTAATATTCCGGGAGTCTTAAAGACTCCCGGAATCTGGGGTTTTCACTATGCCTATGATAAAAGAAGTTTTCAGAGTTCATTTAACCCCAGAAACCGGGGATATCAAAAGATTCCCGGTTTTTCATTCTATTCCCGGTTTTTTCATTCCTTTCCAGGTTTTCCTGCCGGTTTTGACAAATTTCTAATACCTTTCGACCATCCAAAAATCTCAAAATCGCGTATATTAAATGAGAATCCAATCAGGAGATATGAAATGGCTAAAATGAGTGAATTGGTGGGGCGCGAACTCAAATGGGAACAACCCTCGGGCATGAAACAGCTTTACGAATTGTACGCCGGGGATCTGGCAGTGTGTACGCTGCACCTCGACAGTTCATTTAACTCCAGAGCCACCGGCTTCAATGCCGAAGGCAGCTGGAGTTTTGACCGCAAAGGATTTTGGCAGCGCCAATCCATCATCCGGGAGACGGGGGGCACTGGAGACCTGGCTCTCTATAATGCCAACACCTGGCGGCAGGGCGGCACACTCGAGCTATCCAATGGCAGAAGATATGTGGTCAAGTTCAATTTCTGGATGACACAGTTTTCACTCACCACCGAAGATGAACAGCCGCTGATCAGCATCACCAAAATCGGAGGCGTGTTCCATTATTCAGGGCTGGTCGAAATCCACAACCTGGCGAAGAACCTGCCAGAGCTGCCCTGGCTGGTGCCTTTTGCCTGGTACCTGGTCATGCTGCAATTCCGCGATTCTGCCGCGGCGGCTGCCGCGACGTAAAAACCCTAGAAACCGGGGATCTTGAAAGATCCCCGGTAGTCTGTCAAACCTCACAACCCCGAAATCTTGAAGATTCCGGGTTTTATGTTATTGCCTTTCTGGAATATTCGTTCTATAATACTCAAAACATCCAGAAAGAAGGCCATTATGATCTTTACTTATCGCGACATCCCCATTTACTATGAAGTGGTCGGCAGCGGCCGTCCGCTGATCAGCATCCACGGATGGAGCCCGGACCACCGTTTGATGAAAGGCTGCCTTGAACCCGTCTTCAGCTCCCTTGAATCACAGTGGCAGCGCATCTATTTTGACCTGCCTGGCATGGGCCAGACCCCCGGTGCGCAGTGGATCAATGGCAGCGACGCCATGCTCGAAGTGGTGCTGGCCTTCATCGACGGCGTGATCCCCGGCCAGCATTTTGCCATCGCGGGCGAATCCTATGGCGGTTACCTCACCCGGGGGGTGATTAAGAAGCGCCCCGAACTGGTGGACGGCATGCTGCTGATCTGCCCGGTGGCCGATCAAGCCACCCGCCTTGAACATGCCCCGGCCTTTCAGGTGATCGAAAAAGATGAAGCCTTCGTCAACAGCCTGACTGATGAAGAGCGGCAGTACTTCACCGGCATCAACGTGGTGCAGACCCAACGCGTGTGGGACTCCTTCAAGACGGATGTCATCCCCGGGCTCAAACTGGCTGATAACACTTTTCTCGAGAAAACGCTTAGCCAGCATGTGCCCTACTCGTTCGATGTGGATCAACTGGATGCGCCATTTATGAAGCCATCGTTGATGGTGATGGGTAGGCAAGATCACGTGGTGGGCTACCGCGACCAGTGGGACCTGATCGAGAACTTCCCGCGGGCCACCTTTGTTGTGCTCGACAAGTCCGGCCACAATATGCAGATCGAACAGGATGTCGTCTTCCACGCCCTGGTCAAAGAGTGGCTGGAGAGAATGTAATATTTTTAGGTAGGGGTTCGTTGCCCCTCTCACGGACCCATCTCGGAGGCGCAAAGATCGCGCAACGAACCCCTACTTGAGGAACATCACGGAGAATCGCATGAAACAATCCATCATCCACATCGCCCTGGTCGTAAGGGATTACGACGAAGCCATAACCTTCTACACCGAAAAGCTCCACTTCACTTTAATAGAAGACACCTACCAGCCTGAGCAGGATAAACGCTGGGTGGTGGTGTCGCCGCCCAATTCAAGCGGCACCACCCTGCTGCTGGCGCGCGCCTCCAAGCCGGAGCAGGAACCCTTCATCGGCAACCAGGCCGGCGGAAGGGTCTTCCTCTTTCTCAACAGCGATGATTTTTGGCGTGACTACAATGAAATGGTTGAACGAGGAATCAAGTTCATCCGTCCACCCAAGGTGGAGTCCTACGGTACGGTGGCCGTCTTCGAAGACCTCTACGGCAACCTGTGGGATCTGCTTCAGCTCAATCAAGACCATCCACTCGCAGGGATTTAAGTCGGATCCCTGTTTTTGTACAACACAATGAAAGATCTGCCGTATACAATACAAACCTTTTGCACAAATTCATTCTAGATTGTATCAGGGTCTTTTCATGGATCAAATTCAAAACAGAAAGTTGATTTACAACCCGTTGTTTCGGGTGGTCACCACCTGGGTGGGGGCGATTGTTCTGCCAATCCTCTCGGCATTAATCGTTCTTGTGATTTTTAAAGCCAATTTCAGCACAGCGCGGCAGATCTTTGCAGATCACAGTTATCTCACAACCTATTTTGAGATTGCCGGGGTTGGACTAATCCCCGTCTTGTTCTCTCTAATTGGAAAAGACGACCCAGCCCGTTATGGATTTATGCGAAAGGGGCTGCTGAAGAGTATTTTGTTATCCGTTTTATTCGTCATCCTTCACGCCGTTTATTCTTACTTTACTTCAGGTGTATGGATCAATTTTGAAAGCCATGCGTTTGGGTTGGATTTCCCGGCCAATATTTGGTATGGCCTGCTGGGGATATTCGCATACGGGCCTTTGGAGGTATTCTTCTTTATGTGGTTGGTTGACAATACCAGCCAACTCATAAAAACAAAGAAAAACGCCAATTTATGGGGGTTACTTATTACTTCCTTTGCCTTTGGGTTAATGCATATAATATCCACTCAAAGTATCGCCAACGCGTTGACCGTCAGTGTTATCTTCTTCATTCTTGGACTGATCCGAAACTTCAGCCGGAATATCGCAGGTCCGATGATCGCCTGGACCCTGATCAACGGCCAGGTTTTTTATCTCGCTCAGATGTTATGGCAATAATGACCATGGAAACATTTTCATAAACCGTAATTCGCTTTTCACAAATTGCAAAAGTTTTTATGTAAAATTACTGGTAATTAGCGGCTAAATCACCAATAATAGACATAAATGTGCAGGGTTGTGCCTGTTTTTTGACTTTTGCTCCAATTTGTGCTATTCTACTCTTTTGTAACTCTAAGAAAACTAAATGTCGAAGGATTCTGCGGATGCATCACGAACGTGTATCGGATAATGTTTACTGGTTCCAAAGCGAAATTTACGCACAGGTAACCGCCGGAGCGATCACCGGTCCCAATTGGGCGGTGGTGATCGATACCCTGGCCCTGCCTGACGAATCTCTTGAAATGCGCAGCTTCATTGAAGAACAACTAGGTGTGCCGGTTAAATATGTGATTAATACTCACTATCACGCGGACCATTCCTGGGGCAACTGCTTCTTCCCCGGCGCAACGGTGATAGCCCATTCACTGGGTCACACAATGATGCTGCAAAAAGGATTGGCTTCGCTTGAATCCGCCAAAAAGCAGAACCCGATCTTCAAACCGGTAAAATTGATCGATCCGCAGATGACCTTCACCGAAGGATCGCTTTCATTACGGGTGGGCAAGAAGAACCTCATCATGTCGCTCACTCCGGGTCACTCTTCTGATTCAATCTCAGTATTGGTGGAAGAAGACCGCGTGCTTTTCGCAGGTGACGCCTTCATGCCCATCCCCTATATGGTGGATGGCAACGAAGAAGAATTACTCGGGACGATCAAGCGTATTGGCAAAATGGGACTTGAAAACATCATCCAGGGCCACGGAGATATCATCCTGCGCGGCGAGATCGAAGAAGCCACCCGTGAGAATGTTGCCTATATGACCGCCTTGCGTAAAGCCGTCAAAGCCGCCGCCAAGAAACGCGAACCCATGGAAGCCCTGGCCGAGATCGATATTGAATCCTGCGGCAAGAGCCGGGTCGTGCTGACCGGCCTGGGGATTGAACTGCACAAACGCAACGTGATGCACGTTTACAATCATCTCGCAGAAGAAGTCGAAACCAACTAAATGAAAACCGGCCTTTCGGCCGGTTTTGTTTTCTATTGAGATTGTTTTTGTTTGAATTTTTTCTCAAATAAGGCTCGCAGTCCAACGGCACGTTCGGTGCCTTCTGCCAGACGTTTGAGGTTCGGACGCAGCGCGTAAAGCACGATCACCAGGGTGGCCGCGCCGTAAAAAACGAACTCCCACGGTCCCAGACCAGCGGCCGCTTCATATCCGAATAAAATGAGCGAGAAAAAGGCGATACTGATGGTGGTGACGGAGGCATAGCCAATGCCGATGTAAACCAGCACGATCAAAGGCAAGATGATCATCCAACTGTAAGGCACCAGCGCAATCGCGCCGCCCAATGTCGTGGATCCACCTGCCCCGCCGCGTAAAGCCCACTTACCGTCGGCAGTTTTTTCCATCAAGAAAACGGAGAAGATTTGACCCACCACGGCCAGGATGACCGCAAAGATCTTTACCCACAAACTTTCAGGCATAATGGAGGCCGCGATAAAACCGGCCAGGATGCCCTTGCCGGCATCCCCTGCGGCGGTAAATAAACCGGCCAGAAAACCGGCTGCCCGCATCACATTGGTGCCGCCCACCCTGCCGCTTCCAAGGGTGCGCACATCCGTACCTTTAAATATCTTGACGATCAGCCATCCAATGGGGATGGAGCCTATCAGGTAGGCTAAAACTAAAATTAGCAGGACCTTTAATACCATTTTTTACTCTCCGTTAAGCATCACTAATACTAACCCCATGTTCGCAAAACGGATGCTCTAAATCTTTATATAAGTATCGCCAAAGCGATAAAAATGATTATCAAAAGTGTTGGTTCGATCCAGATGACGTTTGAGGGACGTTTCTCCTCAATTCCGCCGGCCAGGTTGATCAACCCATAGGTCACGCCGATCAGTACCAACCCAAACTGGATCGGGCGCAGCGGAAGATAAAACAAGCCTGTGGCAAGCTGGGTTACAAAAAGACTGATGCCGGCCGTCCAGGCCAGGTTCCAGCCGCCAAGCCTGAGATGCAGCGTCTTGGCCGTCACCACGGCGGCTGCCGGCAGGATGGCAAGTAACACGATATAAAGCCTGAGACCTGAACCGCGCACCGCGATCAACAGCACCAGAAAGAGCGCGTAAGACATGGCGCTCAAGCTCATCCTGGCAATTGGAAAGCGCAGGTCGCCCGGGTCCACTGAAATATATTCGGCGATCATGACCGCCGTGAGCAGCAATCCGCCCAGAGAGAGCACTGCCCACCATGAAGCGCTGATCTGCAGATTATTGAGCGGCACACTGATCACCAGCGCCGTAAACGCGGGGATGAGCCAGTGGTGAAACCGTCTGCCGTCGCCCAACCCTGGATGCGCGCCGATCAGCCAATCCGCGCCGGCCGCGGCCAGCAGCCCCACTACAACCGATATGATGGTCATGAAGTTGATGTTGATGGTGAGCAAAAAGCCCGGCAATTGCAAATCATAAGTGCGGGTCGGAAAGTTAATGAAGGCGGTTAAAGCATACGCCAACAAGATCGTTGCCGTCACAACACTTAAATGATCAATACTGGGAAGTCTCTCGTTTTCTTTCACCCTCTTATTTTACCTGAGGAAGGTTAAAATTAGAACATATCATCCAAAACAGGCTGCCCTCAAGGTCATTTATGGTAAAATTACCGTTTGTATGAAAAAACCGATCTATTCACTCACTGGAACACCTCCCAAATTGTTCCCCACATTGCTGAAGGGATTTAATACCATTGCCAACCATTGGTATCTGATCCTCTTTCCTATCATCATGGATGTCGGGCTTTGGCTTGGACCCAAGCTCAAGGTCAAGACATTACTGATGCCCTTTATCGAAACCATGACCCAGAATGTGCTCAAAATCAGCACACCTGAAATGCTGCCGACAGCAAAAACTTACCAAACCCTGTGGGATCAACTGGTTAATCAATTTACCCTGACTTCTTTGATTCGCACCTTCCCAGTCGGCGTTCCGAGCATTATTGCCCGCCAGTCCCCCGTCACTTCTCCGCTCGGACCCGGACTTTCATATGAATTACCTTCTGTTAATTGGGTATTTATTTCCCTCGGCATCCTCCTGCTCGTCGGATTCCTGTTGGGCAGCATTTACTTTATCCTCGTTTCACAGGTTACTGCATCAGAACCCAATAAAACCAGTTTAAAAGATGTCTTCTCGGCTTATTTACAAAGCCTGGTGATGTTTTGCCTGGTGATCATCCTGCTGGTCTTGATCTCCGTTCCACTGCTGATGCTGCTTTCGATCCTTTCGCTGATCAGCCTGGGGATTGGACAGTTCTTCATGCTGGTGGCGGCATTCATGCTGCTCTGGCTGCTGATGCCGCTGGTCTTTGCGCCGCATGGGGTGTTCGTGTTGAAACAAAAAGCACTGCCCTCAATGCTGATCTCGGTCCGTTTGGTGAGATTATTCCTGCCAGGCACCGGTTTGTTTGTGATGACCAGTATATTGATCAGTGAAGGTTTAAACATGTTGTGGACCCTGCCTGATTCCAATTCGTGGATGACCATGATCGGCATCGGCGGACACGCTTTTATCATTACCGGATTACTTGCAGCCAGTTTCATTTATTACCGTGAAGGTTTAAAATGGATGCAGGATAACCTGCAGAAAATGGCTGAAGCCACTAAAATGCAACAAGAAAACGGAGGCACCACCCTTGAGCAACGATAACGCATCCTCTTACGGCGCTAAAGATATTCAGGTACTTGAAGGGCTCGAAGCAGTCCGCCGCCGTCCCGGCATGTACGTGGGTGGCACGGACCTCAAAGCACTTCACCATCTGGTCTATGAAGTTGTTGATAACGCCATCGATGAAGCGCTGGCAGGCGTCTGCAACCGCATCGAAGTGGTGATCAACGCCGACAGCAGTGTCAGCGTCATTGACAACGGCCGTGGCATCCCCGTGGATATCCACCCTGAAAAGAAAAAATCTGCCCTCGAAGTCGTCATGACCATTCTGCATGCCGGCGGCAAGTTCGGACACTCCGCCTACAAGGTTTCGGGCGGTTTGCACGGCGTGGGCGTTTCAGCAGTTAACGCACTTTCAGAATGGTGCGAAGCCCGCATTTATTTGAACGGACAGATCCATTTCCAACGTTACGAACGCGGGATCCCCATCGAACCCGTTAAAGTCATCGGAAAATGCGATCCCAAACAAACCGGAACCAATATCACCTTCAAATTTGACCGCGAGATTTTCAAAGAAGAAGGCATTGATTACAAGTTTGATACCCTGGTCGCTCGTTTCAGAGAAATGGCGTTTGTCACCCGCAACGTCACCATCAAACTGGTGGATAACCGTCCCCCTGAACGCGAGATCACCTTCCTCTTCGAAGGCGGCATCACTTCATTCGTGCGTTACATGAACAAGAACCGCGAAGTGCTGCATCC
Organism: uncultured Anaerolinea sp.; assembly: GCA_964597505.1. Taxonomy (GTDB): domain Bacteria; phylum Chloroflexota; class Anaerolineae; order Anaerolineales; family Anaerolineaceae; genus UBA6107. Next base: position 84,310 of record CAZQXI010000009.1, read on the forward strand.
CGTTTTCTATGTTGAAAAAGAAATTGACAACATCGGCATTGAAATTGCCCTTCAATATACTGATGCTTACAGCGAAGCGGTTTACTCTTTCGCCAACACCATCAATACCATTGACGGCGGCACCCATATGACCGGTCTGCGGACTGCGGTCACCCGTGTGGTGAATGATTACGCCAAGCGTACCAAATTGCTCAAGGATGTTGATCCCAACTTCAGCGGCGACGATACCCGCGAAGGCATGACCGCCATCGTCAGCATCAAACACCCGGATCCCCAGTTTGAAAGCCAGACCAAGGTCAAATTGATGAACCCCGAGGTTGCGACTTACGTGCAGCAGGTGGTCGGTGAAGCCTTCAGCGCCTTTTTGGATGAAAATCCGGCGGCGGCGAAAGCCATCATTACCAAATGCTTAACTTCAGCCCGCGCCCGCGATGCAGCCCGCAAGGCCCGCGATCTCGTCATCCGCAAGTCAGCCCTTGAAAGCCTCACTCTGCCCGGTAAACTGGCAGATTGCTCTGAGCGTGACAGCAACAAAACCGAGATCTACATCGTGGAAGGTAACTCGGCAGGCGGCTCGGCCAAGATGGGCCGCGACCGCCACTTCCAGGCCATCCTGCCGCTGCGCGGCAAGATCCTCAATACCGAACGCGCCCGTCTGGATAAGATGCTCGGCAACGAAGAAATCAAGTCGATGATCTCGGCCTTCGGCACCGGCATTGGCGACAACTTCGACCTCAAGAACCTGCGCTACGGACGCATCATCATCATGACCGATGCTGACGTCGACGGCTCGCACATCCGCACCCTGCTGCTGACCCTCTTCTTCCGCTATATGAAGCAGCTCATCGAACAAGGCCACATTTATATCGCGCAGCCGCCCTTGTATCGCATTGCCCACCGCCAAACCGTCAAATATTTATATGACGATGCCAGCAAGGACGCCTACCTGAAAGAATTGGGTCCTGTTGCTGATAAGGCCACCATGCAGCGTTACAAAGGTTTGGGTGAAATGAACCCCGAGCAGCTTTGGGAAACCACCATGAACCCCGAAACCCGCACCCTGCTGCGTGTTGAAATTGAAGACGCCGCCACCGCGGATCACACTTTCGATATGCTGATGGGGGCCGCCGTGCCGCCGCGCACCAAATTCATCACTACGCACGCCCACGCTGTCAGAAACCTCGACGTGTAAGAATAGACAAAAACTGTTGGCAGCAATATCTCTATAAAGGAACTATATAGATTTAGATTAAGTACAGTAGCCGTTCTTTTGAACGGCTACTTTTTTTTTCGTGCGGTCGCGCATACACCTGATCTAATTCCCAAAAGCAATTATTGTTTTGTAGCGGGGCAGCTGCCGTTCATGGGGATGATATCCCCTTCGTGGTTGCCGTGGCCTTCCAAGCCATTGACACTGATGGTAATCTCGTTATAAGGGTTCTTATCACTACCAGTTGCATGACAAATGGTAATTTTGCCTTCTTTGGCCACCAATAAAGTGGAGGGGCAGCCGGCAACAGGCGCAGGGATGAGGTCGCCCATGTGGTTGACGTGTCCATTTACGCCATTAATACTAACATTTATCTCGTTGTAAGGATTCTTCTCACTACTGGTAACATGACAGATCGAGACCTTACCGTTGACGATCACCAGAGGTGAGGTTGGGCATCCGTCAATCGGAGCGGGGATGATGTCATCCACGTGGGCAACATGCCCATCCAAACCATTTAATTTCACAGTGATTTCCTCATAGGGTGCAGTTTCAATCTCTGTGGCATGGCAAATAATGATTGATTCTTCGATGATCACCAATGGGCTGGTAGGGCAACCACCTGCCGGAGCAGGGATAATATCGCCGGCATGCGTTCCGTGACCATTTAAACCTGCCAGGCTCACGGTTTCAGATGAATAAGGATTGGCTTCACTGTCAGTGGCATGACAAATGGCGATCTTGCCATTGTCGTTTTCCACAAGTGTGGAAGGACATCCGCCCTCGGGCACCGGATAAATGTCATTCAAATCAGCTCGATGAGTCTTTAATTCATCAAGAGTATTGATGGTGATTTCTTGATAAGGAGAGGATAAGTCTCCAGTGGTGTGACAAATGTTGACCGGCAGAGTGACATTACATGCCGCAAGAATACTCATTGCAAAAACAATAACAACCTATAAGACTATTTTATTAGGTGAAACAATGGTTCTCATGTTCTCTCCTACGAATAATGGGGAAAAGGCAGAACCTTCATAAATTCTACCTGGTTGAAATATGTCCATTCCGTACGCTCACTTTTTCGGCAGGCAAAAAATACTCCTCAAGAGTGAAGAACAAGATCGTATCAGGAATTGTCAACTTTTCTGGGTGTGGTAACCACAATAATATTTTATGGTTTTAAAGCTGGATATGTCCCCAATATAATCTATTAAAGTCCTAAATAACCGGGCAGCAGAAAGGTTGATAATTAGTCTATATTGGAAAACTCATACCTGAAATTCAATGAGTCGTTGTACTAAGTCCTTGGTGACCAATTCAGATTGCGCTCTCGGCCCATCGATACGAAGCAGAGTGAGCCCGAGCCTCTACATACAATTTCCAACACTCCACCCCACGCTATCCGCAATATGGATGAAGATATTCAAAACACAAACGCCAGAAGAATAATCTGGCGTTTTGTTATTCCGTATAGGGTAAGCTAATTATCGCGCTAAAAACAAAAGCAATTCCTGCTCGTTTGGGCAGTTTCTTGCCCCGGGTTTCGAAATATTGATGGCGGCCGCGGCGCAGCCTGCCCGATTGGCATATTGTATACTCTCACCCCTGGCAAGCGCCCAAAGAAAACCACTATTGAAGGCGTCTCCCGCGCCAAGCGTGTCAGCAACACTCACCTTGTATGCCTCACAACTGGATTCTCCATTTCGGTCAATCACGACAGACCCACGCTCACCCATGCGGCAAATGACAGCGCGTTTTTCGGTCACGAGTGACCTGGCTGCCTCAAGAGGATCATTGATGCCGGTTAGCGGAACGAAATCATCGTACCCTGATCCAAACAAGTAATCAACTGTTTCAATAGCTTTAAGTAAAGGCCCACGATTTTGTTGCAGCGTTTCTATCCGCAGGTTGATATCCAAAGAGACCTTAATGCCGATTGCAGCACACTTTTCAAGAAAGCGACCAACGGATCCAGCGGCGGGTTCTTCAAACAGCATCAATCCGGTGGTGTGAACGAAAGAAACCTGCTGCAATAACCGATCTGGAATTTCTTCATCAAAGAGTTGAAGATGACTTGGGTTCTCTCGCGGCATCAAAAATGGAAAACGGTCATTCTTTTCATCGATTACTACCATGATCAAGACAGAAGACAAGTTTTCATCCAGGATGAAATGCTCTGTGTTGACTCCATCGTTTTGGAGCGCAGTTTTCATGGCTCGCCCAAAATAATCATCCCCTGCTTTGCCCAGAAAAACACAATCCGCGCCAAGTCTGCCAAGACCGGATGCCGTGTTAGCCGAAGTGCCGCCGCAGGTGAATTCCGGAAAAACACGCCTGCCGTTTTTTGCCGCGCCATACGGAATGACAATATCAGCGCAGGCGTCACCCAGGCAGAGAATCTGCTTCATAACCCAAGCTCGGCGGCGGCGGCTTTTGCGTTTTGAACGAACAGCCTGACTTTTTCAGGGTTTTTCCGCGAACTTCCATCCGGCAGTTTGTCGCTGGTTTTTGTGAAAGAGTCCACCCCATGGGGTCTGACCACCCTGATCGCTTCAGCCACATTCTCAGGTCCCAACCCACCTGCAAGGATCACCGGGCATGCCACCTTTTTTACGATCTCGGCATCAAGCGCCCAATCATGCGTGATACCTGCCGCACCGATGCCGGCTATTTTGGGATCCACGGAATCCAAAATGAGCATGTCGCAGAAACCTGCGAAATAAACCGCCTGATCCACTGCTTCAGGTCCGGTCACGGCAATCGCCTGAAGCACCTTCACGCCGGGGCATAATTCCTTGGCTTTTTGCACAAACTCAGGTGTGGCAAAATATTCGTTTCCGCAGATGTGAATGATCTCTGGCTGAAGACGGGTGAGCGGACCGTAGACCTCATCGCCGCTTCTGGTAACCGCGATCAGCACCTTGACAGCCTTGTTTCCTACCGCCTCGAAGATCTGTTGACAGGTATCTTCGCTGACTTGAGCCGGCAGACTCACGCCGGTGTCAATTGCTACACCGATTCTATCGGCACCCGCATTAACACACTCAAGCGCTTCTTCAGCCGTTTGAATCGAATAAATTTGAGTAATCATCAGTCGTTTTTATCCATTTTCCAAGTTGAAACAATTTTACTTTACTATCCGTGTCGAATCACCTCATCCATAAGAAACAAAACACGCTTTTGGTTCGGATGTTATTCTTTTCAACGTTGAACACAAATACCGGCAGTCCACAAGCCAATCCTAATTTCGTAGAGAAACAAACTCATTAAGATCCGACTTGAGGATATAGGTCAATTCGTCGAAGCTTTCTTGTCTTGTTTCGGTAAATACAAACGCAAACACCGGATATTTGTGATAATCTATTTTTCTGAGTTCGAGGGTTTTCTCAAAACAAGCCAGCATCTTCTCATAGTCAAATGAAATAATCTCATCTGCTTTTTTGCCGGTTGAATTATCCAATACCACGACGCTGAAAAGTTTTCCCTCTTTTCCGCGCAGCAATTCAGGCCAGTTGGGTTTTTGCTGCTTGAAATAATAGAGGTATGGATTTAAGCCATACGCTGCGAAGGCCAGGTCCGGTGTGGAGCACCACCCTCCAAAACGCATGGGGTTTACCTCAATTGGCAGGATTTCCCCGTTTCGATCCCGTCGCAGTTCTATATGCACCGGAAAATTTGCAGTTTTGGTCAATTGCCCAATCTTTCCGACAAATCTGGTGAACTCCTCCAGGTTTTGCTCAATGATTTCTTTGGAGGTTGTATAAACCCGGTCGCTCACGTCATTTTCTGATGAAAAGGTATGATGAAGTATGTTTAAAATAACCGGTTCTCCCGCGGAATCAAAGTAAGCGTCAACCGCAAATTCATCCCCTTCAATGCATTGTTCAATGATAAAAGAGCCCATGCCAAGCACCTCTTCAGGATACAACCCTTTCATTAGATCAATTTCTGCATGGATGGCTTTGATGGTCTGCTTCCAGTCAGCACTGCTTGTCACTTTATGAACACCCATGCTGAAGAAACCGACATTCGGTTTAATGATAAACGGCAGCGGCAGCCCTTCAATCTGAAAAGAGCTTAACGCTTCAAGCGTCAATTCTTTAAAGTAAAAATCGGGAAACATGGATTGCGTCAATTGCCTGAACAAGGCTTTGTTTTTGAACTGCTCTATCTTTTTAGGCAGGGCACTAAAAGGCAGGTTCTTGGCAATCCATCCGATGGCGTTCTCTGAGGTCGAATAAAACAAGTGTGAGTCTGATTCACGCACCATCCGGACTGCTTCCTCTTCACTCACAAGAGTCGTTCCAGCTAAAAGATTCATTTTTTTGGCTGAGGCTGTGTTCACCACAGGAATGTGATTTGCTTGAATGGTTTGTTTGAATAACTCAGAAATATAGGGTTCGTCAACGAAGAACATGGTCATCCTTTTGTGGTGTTGTGAATTTTGTACATTCCACTTTTTTGGTAAAAATCGCGAAGGCTATTATGCCATGGAAACATCAGATTTTTACAATTCGCTGAAAGATCAGTTAGCCCCACACAAAAATCGTGAATTTCCCACCTGCCTGTCACTTTTTTGGGATTGAAACATCTATATTTAATGTAGAGGGTCGATTCAGATTGAATTACTAATCTGCAGTATTTTCGAAAACTTACGAATACACTTGAATCAAGATCGCCAGTCTGATCCATTGATGAAAAAATCGTGCCAAAAGAAAATAATTCAAGGAGATTAAAATGCTTCAAACCAAACTTACCACCCTGCAAAGCAAAGATGAATTAAATGAGCTCATTTCAAAGAATGAAAAAGTAGCCGTGTGCTGCGGACGAATGGGACCGATGTGCATTCCTGTTTACGGAATTTTTGAGGTTTACGAAGAGAAATATCCTGATATTCAATTCCGAAACATGGATTTCGATACCCCCGATGCCGACGCCATTAAACTTCTGCCTGAATGCCGCGGATTTAACGGCCTTCCTTTCACGGTTTATTATCGCAATGGCAAGGTCGTAAAAGCCACCACCAGCATTCAATCGGCCAAACAGATTAAAGACATTATTGATGAGGTTTTCGCGTAATTCGTGAAATTTATCAATAAACACAATCTTGTCATTATAAAGAAAGCAATGTCATGGAAAACAAGAAACAATCATTCGATCTCATCATCATTGGTGCAGGGCCGGCAGGTCTGGCAGCAGCAATCTACACCGCAAGGGCTTCGCTCTCGACATTAATCATTGATGAATCCATGGCGGGTGGGCAGGTAAAAACAACCCATCAAGTGGCAAATTATCCCGGTTTTGTTGATCCAATCGCGGGTCACGAACTCGCGCGCAACATGCGCGATCAAGCCGCCAGGTTTGGCACCCGATTTGAGTTGGCCGCTGAAATAACCAATGTTCAACTTGATGGACCGGAAAAAATTGTGACCGTAGATGAAACCGAATATTCAGCCAGGAATATCATCATCGCAACCGGGTCATCTCCGCGTTTATTGAATGTGCCTGGTGAGATCGAGTACAAGGGTTCAGGGGTTTCATACTGTGCCACCTGTGACGGAGAGTTCTACAAGGATAAAGAGGTGACCGTCATAGGCGGCGGCAACAGCGCCATAGAAGAGTCTTTGTTGCTGTTGCAAATGGTCAAATCTCTGACGGTCATCCATCAATTTGATGAATTGCAAGCAGAAAAAATAACCGCTGCAAAAGTGCTGAGCAATCCAAAAACCAAAATATTATGGTCGCATGAACCTCGCGAGTTTAAAAAGTCCGATGACCGAATGTTCACCAGGGCGGAAAATCTAAAAACAAAAGAAATCGTTACGCTTGAATCGGACGGCATATTCATTTTTGCCGGCATGGTTCCAAACACCAGACTGGTCAAAAACTCAAAATTGAATTTATCAGAACAAGGTTACATTCTCGCCAACGAAAACATGGAAACAAATATTGATGGCGTCTACGCCACCGGAGATGTGCGAGTCAAGAAATACAGACAAATCACCACGGCCATCGGTGACGGAACCATTGCAGCGCTGAATATCATTCAAAAAAGATAAGAATTTAATATCCAAAAACGGTAAACACCGTTCTTCTGAAAGATGAGGCAAGAAATGGGTACTGCAACAGTAAAATGGATTGGTGGAAAACAATTCGTAGGCATTGACTCGACCAAACATTCGGTGGTCCTATCCACGCCGGATGAAGGGGTGGGCATCAAACCCTCCGAGCTGCTGCTGATCGCAGTGGCGTCTTGCACGGCCGTGGATGTCGTGGAGATATTGGAGAAAAAACGCATGCCGCTCACCTACCTTGAAATAAGTGCCGCAGGCGAGCAGGATCAGGATCCACCTTGGACCTTTCGGAAGGTGCATATCCACTATCGGGTGGGCGGCAAAAATCTGTCTGAAAAAGCAGTATCTCAAGCCATCCAACTTTCTGAAGAAAAATATTGCTCGGTGGCAGCCACCATTCGTGCGACAGCCCAAATCACCACGGATTTTGAAATTTTGCCTGAATAATTTCATATCACCCAGGAAAAAAAAGGATCAATTTTGAGAATTGATCCTTTTTTATTTCTCGCTTATTTATCAAGGATATAGAGTATCAAATGATTAAGCTTTTCGTGCCTGATACGCTTTGCCCCCGCCCTTTTGGCAGCTGCTTCAATGTCTTCGGAGGATAACCGGTACTCCAGAGGCGGACCGAATTCCCCGATTTCGTAAGGCCATTCAAGCACCGCAATTCGTTGTTTACCCACCCGGCCGGCTTCACTCAGTGCTTTTTCGAGATCATCCACTTCATGCAGCAAAAGCCCCATGAAAACAATATCAAAAGAGTGGTCTTCAAAAGGCAGGTTCTCTGCGAGGCCTATGCGAAATTCCGCGGAAGGTACAAACAATTGAGCGGCCGGGATCATCTCAGGATTGGCATCCAGGCCGGCGACTTTCAATCCCCTGGCCGCAAATTGCTCGGCAAACAAACCTGATCCCGTGCCAATATCAAGCAGGGTTTTTGTTTCATCCAACCCTGTCAATACCTGATCCACCACCCGGTTCACTTCCAGGCGGGCTATGCGGTCTGGATCACGAAGTCTTTCAATTTCTCGATTGAATCTTTTTTCGTGCATGATACCTCTCTTTTCAGGTTGAACTGCAAGGTCTTTACTTAGTCAAGAATCCGGCAGGCGGAATCCCAAGCGCCTGGATCAACCTTGCCCAATAATTCACCTGGGCAGCTGTACTCGCCAAGATAACGATTTCACGTTCATCAAACTGCTCCTTCAATTTCTCAATAAATTCAGGTTGAAATTTTAATGGGGTTTGGGAGATCAATCTGGCATATTGCATCGCCATCTTTTCGCGTTCACTAAAAGTGTTTACCTCTTCCAGCATCCGCCGGCCCTGTAAAACCGCATACTCCTCTTCTGAGATGTGCTTTTCTGAATATTGATAACTGTTCATATCGATACAAAAAGGACAAGCCGCTGCATAAGAAGCTTGAATTCTAACGATCTTTAATATCCTTTCATCCAGGTTGCCATCCTTATGGGCGACCAAAGATTCCAATATGCCTGACCCTATGGCTGATTTGGGATACCACCCCAGTATTCTGGCTGGAAGCATGTCCTTCCCGGTTATTTTTTTTGAAATCCAAATTCCAAAACGCAAGAAGAGCGGTATTTTACGTGGCGGTAGAATAAATGCATCCATGATAATCCTTATTCAAAAGAAAAATGTTGTTCCTTATTGGATGCAAAAATCATTCAGAAGATACTAGACATGAAATACACCATGTAATAAAAGAAACGACCTTACTTGCTTGTGAGATCGTTTCTTAAGTCTCAAAAAACTTATTACAAACTTGTACCTTTTATCCGAATCGATTTATACGACGGCCTTCAATTGGTTTAGTAAACTTTCAACATTTGATGAGACAAAAGCCAATTGATCCACCACGTTTTGCGATTTACTTGGTCCCTGGCTGTTGTACGTTTGCACAAACAGGTTCAATAACTCATGGAATTTAATGTGTTGAGCTTCAACATCCTGAAATTCTTTGTATTGGCCAAATTCTTTTTTCCCAATTCCGTAATACCAACGGCCTAAGGAGCAATTTTCATGAGTAGGAAGTTCATTTTGCATGATCATTGAACTTCCCTTTTGCATCGCATTCACCTTACTTACCCAATTTGCATGGGCTGCCTTGAAGGTATCAATTTCATTGATAAGATCATCATGAGTTGTTTCATTGACTTTGAATATGCTGCAAACTTCCTTCAGAATCTGTGCCATCTCTGCAAGAGATTGTGCAGATGCATTTACCTCCTCAACCTGGGCACTCATTTCTTCCGTACTGGCACTTACTTCTTCAATAGCAGCGCTGTTCTCTTCACTGACACTCGCAATACTTTCAATTGCCTGAGATACCTCGCTGGAATTGGCGGCCATCTGTTCAGTGGATGCGGTATTTTCTTCAACGATAGCCGAGACTGAATCCACTGCACTAACCAATTCTTCCGAAGCTAATTTCATTTTATTGGTTGCTTCGCCGGCCATCACGGCTTGCTTGTTTACAGCCTCTGCAGCTGCAAGGATGTCAGATAACGCAGACCCGGCCTGGTTTGCCGTTTCAACGCCCAATTCAACTTCCTTGGAGCCTTCTTCCATCGCCTTTACGGCATCATTTACTGTGGTAAGGATACCGCTGATCAGACCACCGATTTCTTTTGTCGCAAGAGAGGAACGTTCGGCCAATTTTCTCACTTCATCAGCAACCACGGCAAATCCCTTACCATGTTCTCCCGCACGGGCTGCTTCGATGGCAGCGTTGAGTGCAAGAAGATTTGTTTGGGAGGCAATATCTTCAATGGTCTCGACTATCTTGCCGATCTCTTCAGAACGTCTTCCCATTTCAATGACCTTGTCCGCTGAGACGCCCACTTTTGTTTTAATACTTTGCATTCCATCCAACGTTTGTTCAACTGTTATTGAACCTTTTCTTGCTGCCTCAGCAGCTATTGCAGAATCGGCGATAACAGATGCTGCATTACCTGAAACCTGTTTAATTGCATTATTAATATCTTCAGTTGCATTGGAGACTTTCGACACAGAAGAACTCTGCTCTTGAGCACCCTTGGCAACGCCTTCAATTGCTAATGACATTTGCTCCACAGCTGATGCTGTTTTGGTGACAGCCCCTGCCTGATCGGCAGTCCCCTTGGCAACTTGTTGAACGGTCATGGCAATTTGACTGGTGGCTTGCCCGGCCTGAGTGGCTGCTGACGCCAATTGAATGGATGCAGCACCAAGATTTGTGATGTTTTCTCTCACTTTAAGAATGGTTGCTCGTAAATTTTGGGTCATCTTGAAAAAGGCTACACCCATTTCATCTTTATCAGAAAGCGGCTTGACAACTTTACTTAGATCATTGTTAGCGATGGTATTAGCTACATTTGCACCTTCTTGCATGTATTCAATCACACCATCAAATGATTTTGCTATGTCTCCGACTTCGTCTTTTCGAGCGACGAGCGATTCTTTTACTTTCTGATCCAGATCACGCACAAGATCACCTACAGCCACTGAATTCGCAATTTTAACTAATGTTCCTAATGGCTTACTAATGGAGCCGCTTATGACCACGCCAATGAAAATTGCCAGAAGGATCGCAGCTATTGAAATAATTAGTGTAGTTCTCACAGATGCATTAAAAGTTTTCTCGCCTTGAATCTTCAGGTTTTCAGCTTCAGTCACGTTTATTTCATTGAGTTTCTGAATCGAGGCACCAACACCTTTTCGGGCATTGGCGGTACGACCGGTTCCGGTTATAGTAGCTAGAGCCTCATCATACCTTCCTTCATCCGCCATTTTTATGGTTTCATTAAAAGCAGATTGGTATTCCGCCCAGGCAGCATCAAAAACTTTTAATTCCTCAATCTCCGATTCCAATAGACCTGAAGAAGTTTCATATTGTGAAATTTTGGAATCAATATCTGCAATCAGTTTTGTAATATCTGCTTTTGTCGCCTCGGCTTCAGAAGGAATTAATAAAACTTTGTAGACATTTCCGCGGATTTGCATCATCCCGGAATCCACTTTCCCAAGTATCCCAATAGGAACGGTACGATCTGTGTACAAAGAATTCATGCCATTATCGATCGTCCTCATATTGAAAAAGCCGATGACCGCAACAACCCCAGTTATCAATGCCACAATGACAAATGCACCAATTAACTTAGTACCTGTTTTCAGATTATTTAATGCTTTCATTTTATCTCCTCATCAAAACGTCAAAACAATAATCACTTTTCGTTAGATTTTTATATTTAATGGCAGCATCAGTAATAAATTTTTTTGGCAAATTGATTTTTACAAATATTGCCAAATAAATAACAGAAAGATAAATATGCAATTTTTTTATACCGGTAATAATTTCGTAATAATGATAACCGCTACTATAAGATTGCAATGAACCCCAATAAACATTCTATTTAGAACAATCTTACAAGGCTAAATTGAGTTTGTCATCACTATTTTTTTGGTGCTTTGCCAACAAAATCACTCATTTTCAGCAGCAATGATTACAACTTAATAGGTACTTTCTTTTCAACAAAAAAGTTGATTACATCGGATTCATAAACTCTAACTGTAACTTTAAAGACCACCATGCATCTAGTAGATTAGTTGAAACAATGAATATGAAACATAATCCTGAAGGAGGATACAAATATGAAAACAAATGAATCTGGTTTAGACCGCATCATTCGAGTTATTGTTGGTATAGCCTTATTAGCTCTATACTTTACAAATGTTGTAACTGGTGGCCTTGGAATTGCAGCAGTAATTGTTGGAGCAATACTCGTCATCACTGGTGCAGTCGGTTTTTGCCCACTTTATGGGTTGCTCAAAATTCAAACCAATAAAAAAGCATAAATAATCTATTTTTAAACCCAGTTAATTCAGGGACGCAGCCAAGCGCCCCTGAATTATTACAAGGACCCTCATGAAAAAGCTTGAATTTCAAAGAAAAATTAAAACCAACTCGCGGCCAATTGTTGTCGATCTTTGGGCGCCCTGGTGCTCCCCGTGTAAAGCAATGGCCCCCGCATTCAAGGAAGTAAGCCAAAAGTACAGTGGACAAGTGGATGTACTGAAAATCAATGCAGATGATTCCCCTGATGTGATGAAAGAATTAGGGGTGATGAGCATTCCAACAACCATTGGGTTTGCCAAAGGAGAAGAGATCTTGCGTCGAACAGGAATGCAAACTCAGGGGATGCTCGAGTTCTTTTTTGAAACGACCCTGAGTCAGAAGAAACCAGCCATTATGCCGCCTGCACCGGCAGCAAGATTCTTTCGTACCATTCTTGCATTGGGAGTAGCCGCTTTAGGGTGGTTTGTTTTCAATCATTCAATCTTGATCATGATTGCAGGCGGCATCATCCTTTTCAGCGGATATTATGATCGCTGCCCCATTTTCAGAGCAATTGCTCCGCGTATAAAAGCCATTTTTTCTACACGAGTAAAAGAAACTAATTGATACTTTGCCTGAGAACCAATCCAAAAATGGTTGAAGTGTGCAATTTGATGCGGTAAGTACTTTCTGAACAAATTGCAGAGCGGTCAAAAATGTTTTCAATAAAAGAAGATTAACACCTCAACTCATTTTCTCGTAGTCGAAGTTCTTGAACCTTCATTAGTGTAATTAACAAAAAGAAACTCCGTAACCAACGGAGTTTCTTTTTGTATTGCTTCTCAAATTACTCGCAAGCTTGAAATGCAGGCAAATGACTGTTCAAAGACGCATTTTGCAGGAAAGAATAAACCTGTAATATGTCGGAGTGGGTTGTGACCAATTTCAATTCGTCATATAAAGCTGCATCTGCAATCTCAGCCGCCGTCCCTGCGGCACATGCCGCGTTGATCGAATCGAAAGTAATATCTTCAGCCATCCCCGGATTCTCAGGAATTGTGATCCCGTATTTCGTAGCCTGTTTGACAAGGGCATTCACATGCTGCTGTTCAGCCCGAACGATACGATAAAAAGGCGTAATATTTCCAAAATCGGCAATTACGCTGGTGTAAAGATTTAGAGCACCGTACTCTTCAAGAATTGCCTTAGTGAGCGCGTCTTTTTCGGCGTCGGATAAAGGGGTTAGTGTAACGCCAGTTCCGGTGACAGAAGTACCAGTGCCGCCGCCAGAACCATTCCGTCCGCCGGGGCCGCCCTTTCCTTCAGTATAAGCTGATACTGTCCCAAAAGGAGTTGCAAGAAGCAACCCCATAATTAAGACGACCATTACTGAAACACCGGTAATTACTCTATTGCTTCGCATTTTCATTTTTATTACTCCTGTTTTATTGTTAAGTTGAAAATAGCATAAACAACACCTGTGAATATTTCATGAATTTCAGAAGAAGTTATTGTTGTTTTTTTCAGTGTCATATACGAGATGATCAAACCTATAAAATTCACACAATCTTCCACTTGCCTTCACTATTTATTCACATCTTCTCGATAAGATAATCAAAATCCATTATTGAGGAGAATTTGAATGACCATTGAGCCTAACTCGAGTCAGGTTACACCAGGCAGCCTTAAGCCGAAAGTGAGAGGAATACGATCTTTTCTAACTCACCAAACATTAAGAAGGATTTCGCAGATAGGAGTTGCGTTATTTATCACCTATTTGATCGTCAGAAATGCAATTGTTGGTGAAGCCAGTGGAATTGCCACAACCTCCCCGGAAGCCTATTGTCCCTTCGGCGGATTGGAAACTTTTTATAAATACATCACCACTGGAACAAGTTTCGTCTCGCATACTCACCTTTCAAATGTGGTGATGTTGATTGCTGTTCTGGTTGTGGCGTTATTATTCCGTTCAGCTTTTTGCGGATGGCTTTGCCCGTTGGGCTTTCTCCAGGATCTGGTCAGCAAGTTTAGCGGATTTTTGCAGAAACGAATCCCCGGTCTGCGGCGAGGAATCTCTTCACTAAAGAAAAAAGGAGCACGTTTCGCCGTATTGGATCGCTACCTGCGTTACATCAAGTACCTTGTTTTGGTGTGGGCGGTAGGCGGTGCAGCAGTGTTTGGATATATGGTGTTCCGCGATTTTGATCCGTGGTCTGCGTTGATCAGCATAGCCGAATTCAGTTTCACCCCCGGATTTATCATTCTTATCATCACCCTGGCAGCATCTTTCTTTATCGAACGACCCTGGTGTCGATATGCCTGCCCTCTTGGCGCAGCCAGCGGACTTTTGGGAAAGATAAGCCCAACCTACCTCAAGAGAGACGCAAATGTTTGCACCTCATGTAATCTCTGCACCAAAACCTGCCCAATGGGATTGAAAATCCACGATGTCAACACGGTAAAAAGTGTGGATTGCGTTACATGTCTTGAATGTGTCGATGCATGCCCGGTAAACGGTGCATTAGAAGTAAAAATCGGCCTTCTCGTTGTAGGTAAATAAGGAGTCCACCTCATGAAAATCAAACCCATTGTCTACGGCATCCTCGTGTTATCAGTGTTTTTTGGCATCATCCTGGGCTTTCAGGCTACCGGTTTGTGGTCCACTTCCGGCAAATTCAATGCAAATGGAGAAGCCATACAACCCTCCGCTTCTGACCCCACCACCATCAAAGGCTGGATGACACTCGAACAAATTGTGACAATATATAATATTCCCCTGTCAGACATTTTGACAGAATTTGATTTGCCTGAAACCACTCTTATTTCCACTCCGATCAAAGAACTGGAAAGTGATACTTTTGAAACCAGCGCCTTGATTGCCTGGTTGCAAAAACGAACCACCACCGAAATTATTTCCACTACGCCAACTGAAGTAAATCTCTCAACTCCTGCTCCAATTCAGGCAGCAACCGAACCCAATGTGCAAGTCACTCCGTCAGCGACAGAACATGTTGGACCAGAGCGAACAATCACAGGTAAAACCACTTTTCAAGAACTGCTCGACTGGGGCGTGTCGATGGAATCAATACAAACAATCCTGGGAAGCTCCATCGCAGATAATGGGTTGATCATTAAAGATTATGTCACTTCGAATGGCCTTGCGTTTAGTGATATTAAAACAAAACTTCAATTTGAAGTGGATAAAACAAAATAACTTTTTGACCAAGCCAATCTGAAAGTTGAGACCGGTCTGCATTGATCAATGCAGACCGGTCCGCGTTTTTATTAACAATCAACCATTCCAAAATTATTCCGATTATATATACAAGCCTTATAATGGATGTACTAGAACTATCCAAAATTACTCTATTTAAAAGGATAGTTGATTTTTCAACCAGTTATGGTTTAATTTAATACCGGTTGATCTTATTAGCGGGATCAAAGCTTGAAGATATCTGACTATCCAGACAACGAGTTAATTTCTCAATGCCTTGCAGGGAAACAATCTGCTTGGGAAGAATTAATTTTGCGTTATGAAAAGTTGATCTATTCCACTGCCCTGCGAACCGGATTGGGTTCATACGAGGCTGATGAAATATTTCAAAATGTATGCATGATCTGGCTTAAAGAGCTTAAGAACTTAAGGAAAGCCAATAGTTTGGGCGCCTGGCTGGTGGTTACGACCCGCAGAGAATGCTGGGCACTTTGGCGCCACGAAAAAGTAAAACTTGAAGAATTGGATGAACAACTTGCATCTGATGAATCGCCAGAAAACCTGGCTCAACATGTCGAAGATGCCCGGATGGTCCAATCTGCCTTCAAACAATTGGGAGAACCCTGTCATCAACTGCTTTGGCGTTTGTATTTCAATGAAGAGAATTCCTCTTATGCCGAAGTAGCCCGGGATCTGAACATCCCGCCCAACAGCATCGGCCCGACCCGCTCGCGCTGTCTTGAAAAACTAAAAACAATTCTGGTCAGCAAGAAATTTTAAAAAGATTATGGATAACATGACGCATTACTCAACTGAACAACTCGTGGACTATCTGGAAGGGCGCCTCGACGCTCTATCCAGCCTTGAGTTGTCAGAGCATCTCGAAAGCGGATGCCAAACCTGTAATGAGTCCATCATTTTATACAGACGAATGTTTTCTGCCATCCAGACTCTTCATTGGAAGGCCCCTTCGCAAAATGCCCACAAAAAAGTGCTCCGGGCATATTCCGATAAATACTCAGCCAAGCCGGCTAAAAGGTGGCTGCCCTTATTAAGACCTGTGATGATTGGCTTTGCTGCTCTCATGCTGATCGCTTTTGCATTTCTCTTTAATCTGAACCCAAGCGTGGTATACGCGGGTTATGTAGAAGAAGTAACCGGCCAGGTTGAAATGCTGGACCCCGTGACTGGTACCTGGAATGAAGTTAAACCTGGGCAATCCGTTCCGATTGATGCATCGGTTCGCTCAATGACTGGTTCTCAAGCAGTCATTTCATTCCCTGGCGGAGAGCAGACCATACTGGGCTCGGAATCTGAAGTTCATTTGGTGGCTTTAAATAAATCGCAAGGAACCTGGGAAATCTCGATTGAACAGATCAGCGGACAAACTGAAAACCTGACCGCTCAAAAGACGAATTCGTTCACCATCCGCACAGCTGCCGGGGTCGCAAACAGCAGTAATGGTCACTTTACCATGCAAATTGGACCGGATGGTTCTGTTGTTGCAAGTGTTCTGGAAGGTGAAGTGGAAACCAATTCACATTCCGAGAAGGCTGTCATTCATGCAGGCGAATCATCCATCTTGCAATCGGATACCTCCATTGAACCAACAGATGAGAATTCCATTGATCCTTCACCAAATCCGTCTCCTGATCCGTCCATGACCACGACTCCGACCATGGAACCCACAAAGACGCCAAATGATAACAGCAGACCGACCCGCACCCCGACTCCGACTGGGTTGGCACCAAACACCCCTGAAGGCTATGTCCCGACTAACAGTTCGAGCAATTCCAGTAATACTAATATTGATTGCAGTCCCGGCAATTCAAGCGATAATGGAAATTCTGAAAACGCCAGCAATTCTGAGAATGCTTGTAAATAAGCAAAACTCGATGTACTAAAACATTTTTTTTGTACTCTTATTAATCAAGAACATAATTAATGGTAGTTTACTGTTAAATTTATTGGTAGTGGTCGAGAAAAAGCGGCTCCCTGGGATAACCCGGGAGCCGCTCATTTTATTCCATTTATAGTTCTCAAAATTTGGCTTAATCCCTTCATTTCGTCAAACTTGTTTTTTTTGATGGCCATAAATCAAATGTATCTAAGGGTACGGGCGATCTGCAGGTCACCCGTACCACGATACTTCATTGAATAATATTAATTTTCTATTGTTTTTGTTCTAAACAATAAACGTGAGATCATTATTAATGCTGAAAAATGCAGCACCCATCCTGCATCACGACAATACCCGCACCTTGATCGTGCCAGGGACGGCCCACAGCGCATCAAGGATTTCTTTTGTGACGGTGCTGCTGACATCGAAGATGGCGTAGCCGATATCCTGCGTGGTGCGCAGTGATTGCCCCGTGATGTTGAAGTCGCTGGCGGCAAAAACCTTGCTGACGCCGGCGATAACGCCCGCGATGTTCTTATGAATGTGCAAGATACGGTGGCTTTCAGATTGCTGCTGCAGCTCGATTTGCGGAAAATTGACGCTCAAGCGTGTGTCGCCTCTTGAGAGAAAGTTTAGCATCTTGCTCGAAACGAATTCCGAGATCTCGCGCTGTGCTTCTTGCGTGCTGCCGGCCACATGCGGGGTGAGCAGTGTATTGGGTAACCCTTGCAGCGGCGAGATGAATTTTTCACCGCTGTCAGGTTCCACCGGGAAGACATCCACGGCGATACCCTTCAATTTTCCGCTTTGCATGCGTGCCGCCAGGGCTTCAATATCCACCACGAAGCCGCGGCTCAGGTTGATAAAAATGGCGTCAGGTTTCATCATCTGGAACTGGGGCGCACCAATCAGTCCGGCATTTTCAGGCAGTCCGCTGACATGCACACTGACCACATCCGCCACCCGCAGCGCCTCTTCCATGGTGTTCATGCGTACGGCGTTGCCCAGGCTGAGTTTCTCACAGGTATCATAATAGACCACGTTCATCCCCAGGCTTTCGGCAAGCACGCTCAATTGCGAGCCGATGTTGCCGTAGCCGATGATGCCCAGCGTCTTGCCGCGCAGTTCAACCGACCCGGAAGCCGTTTTCTTCCAGATGCCCTGGTGCATTTCATTGTTCCGATCAGGGATAAAACGCAGCAGCGCCAGCATGTGTCCGAGGGCCAGTTCAGCCACACTGCGCGTATTTGAGAAGGGTGCATTGAAAACGGGGATGCCTGCATCCGCGCTGGCTGCCAGGTCAATCTTATCCGTGCCGATGCAAAAGGCGCCTATGACACTCAGGTTCTTGGCGGCTTTGATCATCTCGGCCGTAATTTCGGTCTTGGAACGGACCCCCAATGCCACGACGTCTTTCAAAGTAGCTTGAAGTTCTTCTTTGGGCAGGCTCTTGGCCAGGCATTCAACCTCGTAACCATGGGCTTCGAACGCACGGCAGGCGTCGTTGTGGATGTTTTCAAGCAGTAAGATTTTACCTTTTCCATTTGCCATGATTCAGCACTCCGTTTCAATGATGATTTTGATCAAGAACTCATTCCTGGAACCAAAAACTTAAAAAATGCACTACGGTAACAAAAAATCATTTACCGCTGGTCAATTGGATAAAGGGCTTGACTCTAGTGAATTCGTTTTTTCTAAATTTGATACGGACAATAATTGCTCTATTATACGCAATAATTGTTGTCTAGACCAATTGCTTATTTATTAATCTGAGGGTATTATTACACAATATTTTTCCTAAAGAATTAGCTCTTTATCAATAATTAATTAAAAATGGGCTGCATCCCCTTTTTAATAATCAATATTTTTTTTATAATGATAAATAGTTCCCTTCTAAATACTCTAAAACGGTCAGGAGTAGCAAATCGATGCATGAGATCCACAGCCAGGCTGCAGAATCTTTTGATTTCACCAAAGTGAAGTGTATTGAAGGATATGATCGGATTAAATCCGAGTATTCCGCTTACTTGTGCGATGAATCCAAACTGACTTCCAAACCCTTTGATTACATTTTCTTCCCGAAAAATGAAGTGGAACTCGCGGCTGTCATCCGTGAGATGCAGCGCCGGAACGTCCGCATCACAGTTGCAGGCGCCCGCACCGGCCTGGTAGGCGGAAGTGTGCCCGCTGAAGGCGCGCTGATCTCTCTGGAACTTCTTGATCAGGTGGAAGAAGTTTACTTCCACACCGAATGCAGCGAATGGCGGGTGCGCGCCCAAACCAGCGTCAGTCTGAAAAGTTTGGATACCATGCTGCGCTTTAAACAGTTCCCAAGCCTGGATCAAAGCACGGATGAAACCGTCAAACAGCATCTCACGGAATTCAGAGATGACCCCGAGCATTATTTTTACCCGCCTGACCCTACTGAAATGAGCGCCTCGCTGGGTGGATCGGTCGTCACCAATGCCTCCGGCGCGCGCACCTACCGCTACGGTCCAACCCGCGCCTGGGTGCGCGGATTGCGCGTCTTTCTCGCCAATGGTGAATTCCTCGACATTCCACGGGGCAAGTACTTCGCCTCACCCGCCGGTCAGTTTGTTGTGTGGAATTCAAACGGAGAAGCTGTAAACATCTCCGTCCCGGATTATGCCCAGCCGAAAACCAAGAGTACTGCAGGCCTGTTCGCAGCGCCGAAGATGGATCTGGTGGACCTGTTCATCGGCTCTGAAGGTATTTTGGGAATTGTCACCTCGGTTGAAGTGGCGCTGCTCAAGAAGGAAGAAAAAGTATCGATCATCCAGTTCCTTGATTCGGATGAACAGGCCGTCAAACTGACCATGGCACTGAGGGCCGAAAAAAGCTTGCAGCTTGATTTTCTCGAATTCTATTCTGGCAGCGCCCTGGCGTTGCTGCGCAATTTGCAAAAGGTGGAACCCTCCACGGTGGGCATGCCGTCCATCCCCGAAGAGGCAAAATCCGCCATCTTCATAGAAATGAGCTTCAATTCACAAGCCGGAGTTCTGGATTTCTCAATCCTTGAAAAGGTCGTGGCCTCCTGCGGCGCGGATCTGGCGCGCTCTTGGGCTGGATACGAAAGCCGCGAACTCGACAGGTTCAAGGTTTTCAGACACATGGTGCCTGAAACCATCAACAGCATCCTGGCCGAACGCAAGAAGCAGTATCCCGGTATCCACAAGCTCGGCACTGATATGGCCGTACCAGATGAACACCTTGAAGAAATGTGGGCACTCTATAAAACCCAGTGTGATTCACTCGGGTTGGAATGGGTCGCCTTTGGACATATCGGCAACAACCACATACATGTCAATATCCTTCCCCGCAACATGGAGGAGCTTGAGAAAGGCATGCATCTATATGAGCTGTTTGCGAAAAAGGCAGTCGAGTTTGGCGGCGCGGTTTCTGCAGAACACGGTATCGGCAAGATCAAGAGTCATTTCCTGCCTCTCATGTTTTCTGCCGCTCAAATTCAGCAGATGCGCCGGGTGAAAGAGGCGCTGGATCCCAAAAGATTATTAAACCCCAACGACATCTTCCCGCTGGAGGTGCATTGATGAGAATTGTGGTCTGCATCAAACAGGTTCCTGAAGTGACCAATGTGCAGGTGGACCCCGTGACGGGCACCCTGATCCGCGAAGGCGTCAAATCCATCCTCAACCCGTTCTGCGAATACGCGCTGGATCATGCCGTGCGTATCAAACAAGCCAATGAAGATGTTTCCATTTCGGTCATCACCATGGGGCCACCGCAGGCCAAAGACGCCCTGCTGCGCTGCCTCGAACTTGGCGCGGAAGAAGGCATTTTGGTGACCGACCGCAAATTTGCCGGTGCGGATTCATGGGTCACGGCGCTGACTCTGGCTGAAGCCATCCGATTAACTGTGCCTGATTATGACCTGATTTTGGTGGGCAAGCAGGCTATTGACGGTGATACCGCCCAGGTGGGGCCTGAAATTGCCGAGATCCTTTCACTGCCGCAGATCACCTACGGCATCGAGGTCGGCTTAAGCAGCACCCGAAAACAGGTGCGCGTCAAACAGGAAGTTGAGCGCGGTTACGAGGTGGTTGAAGCCGCCCTGCCCGCCCTGGTCACCTGCAGCAAGGGTGAAGTGGTGCGGCGGGCGCCCTCATTTTTGGATGTGCTCAATTCCCGCAAGAAACCCATCCGCAGCGTCAGCGCAGACGACCTGGGCATCCCGGTCGAAGAATTGGGACTCAAGGGCTCCTTCACCCAGGTGGTCAAGGTCTTTCCGCCTGCTGAAAAGAAAGGCGGACGCTTGCTGCAAAACATTGAAACCGACCAGGCTGCCAGCGAGATTTTTGAATTTCTAAAAGAAAAACGCTTTCTGGAATGATGGCCGACAAGGAAGAGATGACACATGTTAATCATTGATCATGAACGCTGCACCCTGTGTAAACTTTGCATCCGAAGTTGCCCATTCGGCGCGTTTTTCGTTGAAGAGGACCTGCTTAAGGTCAATGAGAGCTGCACCCTGTGCGGAACCTGCACCAATGTCTGCCGCTTCAACGCCCTGCACATCGAACGAAAACTGGCATCCAGTGAAGAACTGGCAAAGTACAAGGGTGTCATGGTTTGGATCGAACTGGATGAAGCCGCCGCGCCGCCCAAACCCAAAAAAGTATCGCTTGAATTGCTCGGCAAAGGCCGCCAGCTTGCAGACGACCTCGGTGAAGAATTGATCGCCGTGGTTCTGACGGATTCAGAAGAACTTGATCTGCACTTGCCCGGGCATTACGGCGCGGACCGCGTGATCTTGTGCCGTCATGACCTCCTTAAAACCTATTCGACGGACGGATTCACCAGCGTCTTGTGTGCGGTTATCTCCTCCAACAAACCGGCAGTGGTGCTTTACGGCGCCACTCCCCACGGACGCGACCTCGCACCCCGCGTGGCCGCCCGCCTGAAACTTGGCCTGACCGCGGATTGTACAGCGCTGGAGATCGACGAACAGCGTCAACTGGTGCAAACCCGCCCGGCTTTCGGTGGCAATATTATGGCCTCCATTATTACTCCCTACAACCGTCCGCAAACCTCCACCGTGCGCCCCAATGTCTTCCCCATTCCCGCCCGGGATGACCAGCGCGAAGCCGTGGTGGAAGAATTTAACGTCACATTGACCAAAGCCGCCATCCGCACAAAGGTGGTCGAGAAGAATTATCTTGAGGAAGGCTGCGAAGAAAGCATCGAAAATGCCAGGGTGCTGGTGGCTGCAGGCAGGGGCTGTCAGAAAGCCTCCAACCTGGATCTGCTGCGCACCCTGGCCTCACAGTTGGGCGGCGGTCTGGCAGGCTCACGCGCCATCGTTGAACAGGGCTGGATTCCGCATACCCAGCAGGTGGGCCAATCGGGCACCACCGTCGGCCCTGAACTCTATATTGCCGCCGGCATCAGCGGCGCCATCCAGCACCAGGTGGGCATGAGTTCTTCAAAGACCATCATCGCCATCAACAAAGACCCCGAAGCCGCCATCTTCAAGTTGGCCGACCTGGGCGTGGTGGGCGATGCGCTTGAGATCCTACCGAAATTGTCCAGGCTGATCGAACAGAAAAAAACAAGTAATTTTTACGATTAATTGACTATTACAGAACAAGAAAGGGTTGTTTGAAATTGAACAACCTTTTTTTGTTTATTGTTGAATGCTTGACTTTGCTTAGTATCCTAATATAATCATTGATAGGCACAATCTTATTGTTGGGGAAAACTAAACGTGCCGTTTCAATCTTTCAAAAATTATCTGTATTTTTAATCACCTATAGAACTGTCAATACTGGCACGTTTGTTTCACACTTAGATTTGATTAAGCCGTTCAGGGAGGGACAATGAACAATGGGAGTCTTTTCATTGGGAATCGCATCTCAAAAATTGTTATTTTATTCTTATTGTTTTTCGGAACATTATATTTTTCACCACACCCTGTTCATGCTGATCTTACCAATGGACATATCATTTTGGATTTTGTGGCTGAACAAATATTGGCTTATGGATGGACAGCCTCCACACCGGTTACCTTGAGTATTGACAATCCGTCTTCAGGAACAGGTGAAGACTATACAGAAACCGTTACCATGAGCACAGACAGCACACCAGTGGCAACGTTTAGCTGGCCAAATATTGAAATTGAAACTGGCGCCACTCTCATCGTCAGCGGCGATGGCGATTCGGTTCAATTGGTTAACAGTCTGGAAGTTGAGGATATTAATATTTATAGTGATGAAATAGGAGGCAGAGGTCCTGCTGGCGCTAACTTAACTGTATCAATAATTGTTGGCGATGTATATGACCGTCATCTTACCATCGATGAAAAAGGTATTTGGATAGCTCATTTTTCAGAGTATAGCCCTAAAGTTAATTTCACAACTTGTCCAAGTGGATGGGTGCAAAGTATTGAATCAAATGACAATCAAATCAAGATAGAAATCCCTGATTGTTATAAATATATATATACCAAATTTTCAAATCCCACAAATTATATTGGTTCCTTCAATTGGCCTGAAAACACATCACTAACATTAACGATAGACGACCCATCCAATGGAAGTGGGATTGACTACACGGACACAATTATCAATGATGATAATACAAGGGGTTACTTTTTAGACCTTGCTGACTTCCCCTTGGCAGAAGGACAAATCATAAGTGTGAGTGATGGCACAAGTTCATTATCCATGACTGTACCCAAACAATATATCAGAATAATGGATCCTGACACAGATTTGGTTTGCGGAACAGCCTCGGCCGGAACTGCTTTGTTGTCAACGGTCGTGTTGGGTACGTTTCCTAACAATTATTTAGACCAAAGAATTATTATAGCGGACGATTATGGTGATTGGTGTTTTGATTATTCAGATCCAGATGATGGAGTTGAAGTCGAAGGCGACATGAGTTTAACCATTTCACAGTTTGATCAATATGGAAACCAAACTTCTTCATGGGGATTATCCACCACTTTTGCTGACGTTCATTATATTTATAAAGAAGTTCTTAATGGGACTAATTATTATTTGTATCGATACATCGAAGCACTCTATGATGCTGGATTAACCGTTGGAACCAGTTCAAATCCTCCAAAGTTTAGCCCAAAATTAAACCTCGACCGCTCCATGGCGGCGGTCTTCATGCTGCGCGGACATTTCGGCACCGCCTATACCCCGCCTGCCGCGCCGTGGAACACCTTCACCAACGAGAGTTGGGCTAACAACGCCTACGCCCAAAAATGGGCGGAGGGTATGTATCAAGTGCATCTTACCGCGGGCTGTCAGACCTCTCCGCTTAAGTACTGCCCGGACCGGACGCTCACCCGCGAGGAAGCCGTCGTTTTTGCGCTGCATCTTAAATATGACACCTTTGACGGTAACGGCAACCTGGTTTCATCCTATACCCCACCCGCAGCCAGCGGCACCATCTTCGGCGACCTGACGGATACAAATTATTGGGCTACCAAATGGGCTGAAAAAGCCTATCTTGACGGAATTCTGCCTGCCTGCGGAACGGTGAATGGTAAACCGGCCTTTTGTGCCAATGACCCGGTAAACCGCGCCTGGGCAGCCTATATGATCGTTAAAGCCAAGAACCTTACGCTGCCTTGATAGCTTTTTTGGGGTGAGGTCTCATGGTTTTTGACTCACCTGTCCATCGATTAATTAGTGTTTCTTAACAAATTGCGTCTTGAAAGGCAATTGCAGGCAGAAAAATGTTATGCTCTTTTATAGGTGATTTTTATTGTTTCTTAATTGAAGATATGTTATCAACAATATGGAATACTATTTGCAACGTTTTGTTCGTTAACCAGTTGAAAGAACCTGTCTGCAATCTTTAGTATATACATACAGATTATCGTGAACATTACCTGTATTAGTGACTCTGATTGATGGGTACATCACAGGGAAGGATTTTAATGAAAAGAACAGTGCTGCATGCTGTTGTAATTATGGCTTTGATCGGTCAACTTATTCCCCTTCAAAAAGTGTTTGCGACCCCCACATCCATTCCTTCTCGTGCTGCCCGGCAATTGGATATTTTACGCGATGATAGTTCAGTGGTGATTGGCGAGAGCAGCGAAACCGGAAAAGTTACCTTTATCGGTTCCAATGACGGCACCCCCATCTCCTCTGGTGTGATGTCATTCATGCCTTTTGTCGGTGGAAACGACCCCAACAGCGCGGCACTTGATCAATACGCGCCCATGTTCGGTATTAATGATTTCAATTCTGAACTGGCCATTCAATCCAGCGTGCAGGCAGATCTAGACCGTACCACTTCACGCTATCAGCAGCTTTACCAGGGGATTCCGGTCATGGCCGGCGAAATCACGGTCAACACCTCTTCGTCAGGCGGACTTTATTCCATGATGGGTGAAGCCTCTCCCGATTTATCCGTGGAGACCACACCGCAGGTTGATGCGGCTGAAGCTTCGAACCAGGCTGCCCAATTGATGACATCCCGTTACGGCGTCGCCACAGGTGATGTCTCCCTCTCCACCCCGGCCCTGTGGATCTACGATCCGCGTCTGCTTGAATCGTCCTCCATGCCGGCAGAACTCGTCTGGCGGATCGAAGCCAGGTCGGCGTTTGATCAATCACTGGATGTGTTGATTCTGGTGAACGCCATTCACGGCGGCATCAGCTTGCATTTCAACCAAATTGATACAAGCTTCAATTATGAAGATCAGCAGAAAAATAGCCTCGCCCAGGAGGGACCGACCACCGAGGTGCCAGTGACAGAAACAACTGAACCTCCCACTGAAACCCCTACTGAAACAGTTACCTCGACTGAAACAGTGACCGAAATGGCAACAGAAACGCCCACCGAAACCCCTGTTCCAACCGAGACGCCGACATTGGTTCCAACCGAAACCTTGGCCGCTGTGCCCTCGATCATGCCGAACGCTATTAATGGTGCCAGTATCGCGGTTTTTACCATGAACCATTTAACAGAAGAGGACGGCGCAACCTTACCGGGCACACCAGTGTGTGACGATACAACACCGCTTTGCACCAATGGTGCAGATCCTGACGCCGATGAAGCTTTGTCTTATGCCATTGATACCTATAACTTCTTTTACAACAATCATGGCCGAAACAGCCTTGATAACGCCGCACTGGATATTAATCTAAGCGTTCACTACGATCTGAATTATGCCAACGCTTACTGGGATGGCACCAGAGCAGTTTTTGGTGACAATTTCACCACGGATGATATCGTGGCCCATGAATTGACGCACGGTGTTACTCAATATACCTCAAACCTTTTCTATTATTATCAATCTGGCGCGATCAATGAATCTCTTTCAGACATTTGGGGAGAATTTGTTGACCAGACCAACGGCAAAGGCACGGATACAGCTGGGGTGAAATGGCTGATAGGTGAAGATTACGGCGCATTCAGAAGCATGTCCAACCCTCCAACTTATAGTGACCCAGACAAAATGACCAGCAGTCTTTATCACCATGGTGATCTAGAAAACTTAAGCTCGGTCAGTTTTGACAACGGCGGCGTTCACACCAACAGCGGCATCAATAACAAAGCCGCCTACCTGATGACTGACGGCGGTACATTTAATGGCTACACCATCACCGGGTTGGGAATCACCAAGGTCGCTGCCATTTATTATGAAGTTCAAACCCACCTATTGACCTCCGGTTCCAATTACAAAGACCTGTACTATGCTCTGCACCAGGCTTGTGTTAATGTGATTGGCGGCAGTGCTGGCGTTACCCTTCAGGATTGTGCTGAAGTTCAAAAAGCGGTGGAGGCGGTCGAGATGAATAAAGATGCCTTGACCAATTTCATACCGCAGGCCCAGGTATGCCCGGCCAACACTCAGCCTTCCAATTTGTTCTTTGATGATTTTGAAGCTTCCAATTCAAACTGGACCTTGTCTGACTATGTAACAGCCTATTGGGGTAGAACGAGCGGTTATGCCTCAAATGGGACCATCAGTATGTATGCTCCAGATGCAACCAGTGTATCAGATGCTCGATTATCCATGGCAACCGGCGTGACCGTACCAGCTTCGGGTACAACATATCTATATTTCGACCATACCTTTGGCTTTGAAAAAGATATTTCGAATGGTTATGCCTACGACGGTGCAGTACTGGAATACAAAATTGACAGCGGTTCCTGGCAGGATGCAGCTGCCCTGTTTGACAGCGGACAAAATTATAATGGCACCATTCGAACTCCTTCAACCGGACCAAATCCATTAGCAGGCAGAAGCGGCTTCGTTGGTGACAGTCATGGCTATGTTTCTTCCAGATATAATCTCAGCACGGCCGCAATAAAAGGTCATACCGTCAATTTCCGATGGCGTGTAGGAACCGATAGTACGGTGGGTGATTTGGGCTGGCTGATCGATGACGTACGCATCTATCAATGTGTATCTGATGTTACTGGCAGCCTCATACTTTCTGACAATCTGTCGACCGATTACCAATGGACGGATGCCACTTCTGGCAGCGTTACGCGCGATTCCACCAACGCGCTGCTCAACTTCACCTCCAGTGAAAATACGGCGCTGCATTATTCAATCCCCATCCATGCCACCAATTCTCCTATCGAGTTGAATTTCCGTTTCAAGATTAGCAGTACCAGCGGCAGTTCCATGCTTTGGGTTGGGTTGGCCCGCGATTTGACCGAAATCACACCTGCTGTAAGCGCAGCAGATCTTGCAGGTACATTTATCGGCATTGATTCCAGCGACAAGATCCAATTTCTTAATCTTTACCCCAATGGCACATCCTCCCAGGTGAACAGTGCCAGCTCAACCCTGTCTTACGGCGGCACACAGGTCTGGCGTAACGCCACGCTGATCGTCAATGGATTGAATTGGTCGATCTCCATCAAGGATGACAACGGTAGTGTGATCGGCACATTATCCGGCTCGCTATCATCTCAGCAAGATTATTACGATTATCTGACTTTGATGTACGACAACGGCGGCGGCTCGAACAGCATCGTCGGCCAGCTTGACGATATCTACGTCTACGGCACCGAACAGACTCCCACTTTCGGGGATGTGCCATACAGCTACTCCGAAACGCTTGGCGGTGTCACTTACCGGCTCCACGATTATGTTCAGGCGCTCTACAATGCCGGTTTGACGGCTGGAACCAGCGCCAGTCCTCCCTTGTACAGCCCGACCTTGAATCTCGACCGCTCCATGGCTGCCGTCTTCATCCTCAGGGCGAATTACGGCACAAGCTATGTACCACCTTCTGCTCCGTGGAACACCTTCACCAACGAGAGTTGGGCGAACAACGCTTATGCTCAAAAATGGGCAGAGGGTTTGTACCAGGCTCATTTAACTGCAGGCTGTCAAGCTTCGCCGCTTAAGTACTGCCCTGATAATACACTTGCCAGGGTTGAAGGCGTTGTTTTTGCCTTACACATGAAATATGATTACTTTGATGGTGGCAACCTCGTATCCTACGTTCCGCCGGCAGCCACCGGCACAGTCTTCGCCGATCTGACCGATACCTCTTATTGGGGAACCAAGTGGGCTGAGAAAGCCTATGCAGACGGCTTATTACCAAGCTGCGGCACATCCGGCGGAAAGCCACTTTTCTGTCCGCTTGACCCGGTGGATCGTGCCTGGGCGGCATACATGATCGTCAAAGCAAAAGCTCTTGCTTTGCCTTAAAAGGTTGAGTTTTTGAATGATTTCGGTAAATTTTCTCTCTTCACGATCTCACTGATAAAAAACACCGACACAGAAAACGAAATGGAGAATTCTATGCAAACCAAACTGATCAAGAAAGCCGTAATCATTATTCCTATAATTCTGACTTTTTCCCTTTTATCTGGTTGCGGAATTTTACAAAACATCAATGGAGTCACCCTTGCCACTGAAGTTGTTCCCACAGCTTCAAATGAATTGGTCGAGCTGCCAAAACTAATGGAAACGCCCCCGCCATCACGCTGCGACCCCTTTGTCGCCTCCAATGATTCCGGGTTGGCCATCCTCACCATGCCCGATGGATCACAGCTATTCCTGGGCAGTGACACCGAAATTGGCGTGGTCCCTGCTGGTTACTGCGGCGGAAATACCACCCACAATGTGACGCTTAAAAAAGGCCAGGTCGCCGTTCATTCATCCGCGCCGTTGTGGGCAACCATTGTGGTTACCAGCCCTGAAGGCCACATCGCCACCATTGGCGCAAGCGGACTGGTCATTTACGATGCAACGGCTCATTCATTCTCACTGGAATGCGCGAATATGAACTGCGCATTAGGACGGGATACTACCACCATGGCAACCGTCGAATGCGGTGTTGGCGTGTCCTTGGATATTAACGGAAATCCCGTCAGCCAGATGCCGGTGGATCCCGCCTTTATGGCGCTATACGGCAACTGGCTCGTGCCACAGTGCGTCATTCCGCAGAATGTTGGCTCCCCGGCAGCCGAGACCCCGACGCTCGAACTCACAGCCACTGAGACCCTGATCACTACACCTGATGCTTTTGGCGCTACTGCCACGGCTTTTTGTGACGCTTTCCACCGCCAATTTGTGTTAACACCCTGTCCGCCGATGAACCCTTAATCTTTTTGTCGGATGATAAAGTCAACCAAAATTGGATGCCTCAACAAATGAAATACAAGATTTCATTGTATTGCCCCGATTCTCATATCTTGTATGATATTCAGATGCTTGATCAGAAAGGTGTGGGTGGAGGCATCACTGCTCGGGTGCGCCTGGCTCATGCCCTGGCTAAATTGGGCCACGAAGTCACTTTATATATAAATTGTCCTCACTCCAAAATCATCCAGGGGGTGCGCTACATCCACCACTCAAAATGCAAGTCTATTGATGCGGATATATTTATTGCCTCCACCAGCGGCGGGGCTTTCGACCTGGGTGGACTGAAGAACATCGAGATCAAGGCAAGTTTAAAGATATTGATGCTGCACGGGGTTCCACTGCCTCATAACGTGGAATATCAGGATTTCGACTTTGTATACTTTCCCAGTAACTTCGTCAAAGAGCGTTTCTGCACCCAGGTCCCCTTGGACCAAAAACGGATATTAACCAGTTATAGAGGGGTTGAAGAATCATACTTCAAGAACAATTTGCCCCGTGACCCCTTCGCGCTGGTCTATCTAGGTCACCCTGAAAAAGGATTGGAAGATGCCTTATCCATCCTGCGAATGCTTCGTATGGCTGATCCGCGATTCAGTTTGCATGTATTCGGCGGATATGGGTTGTGGGGTGATACCCAATCATCCATCCCGCATGAACCTGGGTTAATAGACCACGGGTTGATCGGACAAAAAAAATTGATCCCTTTGCTGCAAAAGATGAGCTTCAGTTTGAACCTGCAAGCCATCGAAGAAGGCTTTGGTTTGGCGGTCTGCGAATCAATGAAAGCCAGCTGCGTGGTGCTAGCCAGCCGGGTGGGCGCCTACCCCGAAGTCATCCGCCAGGGGTATAACGGATTCCTGGTTGACGGCATTCATACCGACAGCCAAACCCGCGAAAAAGCAGCATCACTGATCCTCGACCTATTGAAATCCCCCGATTATCTGGATTTTATCCGCAGCAATGCCAAACGCACCCCTTTTTCATGGCAGACTATCGCCAAAGCCTGGCAGGGACATTGGGATTGGGCGCTCTCTAAAGACAAGAATTTCTTACTCAGGAATAATATTGCTGCGAGATGTTCAAAATGCAGCGGCAACGTACTCCCGCTGACAGATGGTTTTCACTGTGCCGATTGCGGCCATTACCAACCATCCCTGCAAGGTTTGATGGCATCATGACCGACAAACCAACCTCAAAGGAAATTGCAACCCAGGGGGATTCCATCAAAATTGTATATTTGATCCTGGCTTGCAATGAAGAATCTGTCATCCAAAAAACCATCCAGAGTGTTCAAATATCACTGCAGACTTCGGATTCCTTGATCGTTGTCGCGGATAACTGCGATGATCAGACCGCCAAAATTGCTGAAGACGCTGGTGTAAAAGTACTGCTAAGAGAAAATCGTGATGCTCCAGGTAAGAGTGCCGTATTGGTTTGGCTGGTTGAACAGCACAAAAAATTGCTGCTAACCTATGATTATATGGTCATCCTCGATGCGGATAGCATCCTCTCCAAAGATTTCTCTTCAATATTGAAGAAAAATATCACCAAAACGGACTGCGTGCTCCAATGTCAGCTCATTCCCTCTGAATTTGAAGCCTCCCCCATTTCCACCTTGATTGCACTCTCTGAACTCATTGAGCAGACCGTTTTTCAACGCCTTCGTTCTCTGCTTGGATTATCCGTACGCCTGCGCGGCACCGGGATGGTCTTCAAACCTGGAACATTGATTCAATTTGTGCCCAGATTGCAAACAAACGTTGAAGACATCGCCCTCAGCCTTTTACTGGTTGAAGGAAAAATCCACATCAGGTCTTTGACTTCTCCAGTGATCTACGACCCGAAGCCGGCAGATCAAAACGCGGCCACCCGCCAGCGTGCCCGCTGGTTCCGAGGTCAGTGGAGTTCATTGTGGAATTTCAAGCAGACAGTAATGAGTCTCTTTTTACGTGGTCCTGATGGATGGTCCATGCTTGGAGCGATCTTTTTAAAGCCCCGCTGGCTGAAAAATCTTCTGCTTACCCTGTTTGGATTGGTTTTCATATGGCAGCCTATCATCGCTTGGATTTTCTTTGGTTTATTAGCCCTTGATCTGGTTCCAATAATGATCGGAATGGCTTTGCTGCCTCACCCCGGCCGCTTTCTAAAAGCCTTGTTTTACCTGCCCGGGTTTATACTCATGTGGACTAATGGTATATTATTATCAACAAGATCTAAAACCTGGCTGCGCGTGAGAGCCACAAAACCTTCATCAAATGATTGAGGCTTTGAACAACCTTGGATAACCCTAGAACGATAGTCCTCGCCGGATATTTTGGGTTTGGCAACCTGGGAGATGAATTGATCCTCTCAGCAATGGTCAATGGACTTCGCGCGCAAAACCCTGATCTCGTGATTACAGTCCTTTCAGGAAACCTCCAATCTACAAAGAAAACCCATCAAGTCGAATCCATCGCCTGGGAAGATTACCCCGGCATCGTCAAGGCTATCAGCGCCTGCGACCTGGTCGTCCTGGGTGGCGGCGGATTGTTCCATGATTATTGGGGGGTTGATTCAAGCACACTATTCACATCAGGTCATTCGGGCTTTTCGTTTTATACTACAGTTGCCCTCCTGGCTTCGATCCACAAAAAGAAGCTGATGCTTTCCGCTGTCGGAGTGGGTCCGCTTTTCACTGATGAAGCCAGAAGATTGATGAAAACCATCGCCAATCAGGCAGAGGTGATCACCGTGAGGGATCTCGACTCGCAGCAGCAATTGATCGCCCTGGGGATTCCAGCTGCCAAAATCTCACTCACCACTGATGCCGTTTTCTCGCTGCCCACTATCGGTTCATCCAAACCAAGCGAATTAAATGAGAACCCGGTCTTGGGTGTGTCTTTGCGCCATTGGGACGTTGGGGTTGAACCCGCTCTGTGGCAGCATGAGGTAGCCCTTGCCCTGGACCAGTTTTTAGACACTCACCCCTCCGGACGGGTGCTTTTCATCCCTTTTCAAAATTCTAAAGATAAATTCTTGGATGATCATGCACTGGCGAAAAGCATTCAAACCTCAATGAGTAACAAGGCCAGAACAAGCATCCTCCCCCGCAATTCGAGCATTGTTGATCAACTGGCCGTCATTTCACGGTGCAACCTCATTCTCGGCATGCGCCTTCATTCCGTCATTTTGGCACTGATGAACCAGATTCCAGTCGTTGGCATCAACTACGATCCTAAAGTTAAGTTACTGTTTCAACAATTTGGATTAGAGAAATACCTGTTATCAGTTAGTGAGTTGGAAGCTGAAGACCTCTATGGATTACTTGTGGAGACCTGGCAGAATAACAAGCAGCTTTCTAAGCTTATAACAAAACATCTTTTTCAGATAACAAAACTCTCCCATCACAACTTTGAAAAGATTTTGCAACTGCTGGAATCCGATGAAACCGTTACGCCTGACCAATCCGATTACAATGAGATTTTATCGAGTGCGGTTCTAACCCTCTCCTCTACCCTGGATGATTACCACAAGCACAACATCGCACTTGAAACAGATAAACTACAACTGACACAAAGAGTTGAATCCCTGATAAAACAAAATCGTGAGATTAATTTACAAAGTGAAGCTCTTCAGGGTGAACTCAATCGAACAATTACAAAATCCCAGCAAACCTATGCTGAACTAAGTCTGAACAAAGCCGCACTCGATCAAAAAATGGCTGAATTAGGTCAAACCCAAGCTGAACTTGCACATCAGTTAAAAGAACTCGAGAACATCAAAACCAGCAAGGGATGGAAACTGCTCTTTAGCCTTTGGCAGCTTCGCCTGATCTTTGTTCCCAAGGGATCCAAAAGGGAAGCCCTTTTCAACAAAATCTTTCATCCTCATCCAAAACATGACCGGCAATTCTTTTCAAAGGTGATCAGAACAATAAAGCGGAAAATGAATCCGAAGTTATCATGGCCTGCTTTCGCCTTTCGTAACTTTAAATTTAAGAGACAGAATCTTTGGCCTCAAAAATTCGACCACTTAACCAAAATTGCGACACCAGGGCTTGTTTCAATCATTCTTCCAGTACACAATGGTGAACGTTACGTCAGCACGGCTATCCAGAGTATCTTGGATCAGACCTACCCTCATTTTGAGTTGATCATTGTGGACGATGGTTCCACGGATTCCACACCTTCGATCGTGAAAGCATTCGCTCAAAAAGATGGTCGCATCCAGGTGCTGCACCAATCCAACTTAAAACTGCCGGGGGCCTTAAATGCAGGCTTCTCGGTTGCGAGCGGCGAATTCTTCACCTGGACGAGCGATGACAATCTGTTAATGCCTGACTTCCTGGAGAAAATGCTTGCCTGTTTACACCGGCATCCATCATGGGATATGGTCTATGCAAACATGGATCTGATTGACGAAACGGGTGCGCCTCTTAAGAACACCTCATGGTACGAAGGCTATCAATTTCCACACCACAGCGAACATATTTTCCTACCCACAGATCCTTCAGAGCTTAATGTCATCGCCAATAACTATATCGGTGGTGCGTTCATGTACCGCCGACAGGTGGCAGATCTGCTTGCCGGTTACAGCCCGTATCAATACACTCGCGAAGATTATGATTATTGGATGCAGGTCAATGCGTTCTTCACGCTCAAACACACCGATTTCAAAGAACCGGTCTATAAATATCGATTGCATTCCGCCTCACTGACCAGCCAGGATGCTGACTTGAAGATCACAGAAGATCGTAAATACCTGATGGCTTATGAAGATTTCAGACGGGATTTCAATCTAATGCCCCTTGTGTGGATTTTAGATGACGATCAATTTGAAACAGCGGCAGTGAATCAAATTAAGACATGTTTGAAAAAACGCGGGCAAATCACCATCACCGTATCTGACTTCCTGCGCCAGATTTTACCGATCAAATGGATCCCATGCATCCATTTAAAAGTTTGTTCAACTCTTGAAGAGAAAGATGCCTTTTTGGCCACCCCTCAGGATTTCATTTACCAGGTAGCGGTGACGGCTAAAGTGACCCAGAATTTCAGCACAGTTAACGAAGTAACCCTTGCCATGGATCAACATTTACAGGTTCTGGCAGAATCAACAGCTGGACACGAAGAATGGATAAAAGCTGTTGACATAAAATGCCGCACACTGGCCTTGCGGCAAATTGAAACCCAGACCTGGCTGCCGCAACCTTACAGCCATAAAATCTCGGTGGTCATTTGTACCTACAACCGTAATGAACTTTTAGAGTTGGCACTGCGAGCTATCGCCCGTCAAACCATTCCCCAACCTGACTATGAAGTCATTGTTGTAGATAACAACCCCGATTATTCCGAACTCATTCCGTTGGTTGAAAAATACCGTGAATGGGAATTTTATCGCAACCCGGAATGTTTACGCCTGGTGCAGTGCCCAATCAGGGGGCTCTCATACGCTCGTAATGCCGGCTTATCTGAAGCCAAAGGGGAATGGGTGCTATTTCTGGATGATGATGCCCTGGCTGAATCCGATCTTTTAGAGAAATACCTTGACGCTATCAACAACCATCCCGATGCCGGTCTCATCGGCGGTCACATCTTGCTCCAACGCCCTGAAAAACTTGAGATCCCCTGGTTGCCTGGTTGGGAAAGGTATTGGAGCCATTTTGAAACAGACCTCCAAGACTATAAATCGGTTAGTAATTGGGCAGATTTCCCATGGGGGGCGAATTGGTGCGCCCGTCGTCAGGCCCTATTCCAGATCGGCGGCTTTCGCGGAGCTTACGGCCGCCGCGGAAAAGATTACAGCGGCGGAGAGGAGATCATTGCCGCCAGTTTGATCCAGAAACTGGGATATTCTGTTGGCGTGCTGCCACAAGCCAGGGTTATTCACCAGGTTGACCCTGCCCGGTTTACCCTGGAACACTTGAAACACACCATTATGGCGGGTCAATTGGTGCGTTATCAATCCGAACTGGATCAATACTTGCCGCCTGACCTGAGTCTGCCCATCAACCCTGCCCTGTGGATAAAGAAACTGATAACTCGGTCAAATCACAAGGCAGACAAAGGTGATCCAACCAGCCATGCCCGAATGATGGAAACGGCATTCATCCTCTCTGCAAAACGCCAACTGCTGCGTAAACACTTCTTGAGCGAATGTGCACGCTTCAAATTTCTATATCCTCTTTTAAAAAAGTATTTGTAATGGAAGGGTATAGTGCATGAAATCACGTTCCAGGTTTTTTGACGCCGTCTTTGTTTTTGCTTTTTTGACGTTAGTCTATTCCTTTTTCTATTCCGGAACCTTCCTCACTGATGATGAACACATCCTGGCTTCAAGAGCATTAAGTTTCGCCTTCGATGGTGATTTCAATAATTCGCGTGTCTTGGGGAACAACCGTGTATTTGAATACTCGATCGTACCTGAACCCTGGGCAAACCAGGCTTTGAAAATTGAACCCGTTCAGGCGGTGGCTGGCGGCGTATTGGCGTTGATCTCAACAGTCTTGAACTTAGGGCATATTCAAGTCATGTTCCTACTAAATATCTGGGTAACGGCTGCCACAGCCGCCCTGCTTTATCTATCCGCAGCGAAAATGGGATTTTCCAGGAAGGTGAGTTTTTTTGTTGCAGCCCTCTTCGGGCTGGGGACCATCGCCATGCCCTATGCCCGCACTTTCTTTCGCGATCCGCTGGCGATGCTGTTCTTGGCTGCTGCATGGTATTTAATGCTTGTCATCAAGCAAGCCAACCGGGTTGAACAAAAAGACACATTAAAAATAATTGCGGCTTGGGTCGCATTTATCGCATGTTTCCTGGCCGGAGTTCTCTCCAAAAACAGTGTGGTTCTGGCGCTGCCCATTATGCTGCTTGAATTGGTCCTCAATCATCCACGGCGAGGAAGTGGGGCAAAAGCGAATAAGAATTTCAAGGATTGGTTGGTTCCATTGTTGATATTCGCGGGATTGGTCTTATGCTGGTTTCTGATCGTACCGTCCATCCCCATGTTGACCCGTTTCAGCCCTGATTATTACTTATCAGTCTTGCAAAAATTTTTAACCACCCCACGGACCGGTTTTCTGCAGGCGCTGATTGGCCCCTTTGTCAGCCCGGGCAAGAGTATTTTTGTTTTTTCGCCTGTGCTGCTGCTTTCCATGTGGAGCTTGATAACTCGTTTTCGCACTTCCTGGTCCGCCTGGATCTACCTGGTGCTGCTGGTCATTTTTCAAGCGCTATTTTATGATGCCGAGTGGGCTGGCCATGTCAATTGGGGGCTTCGTTACATCTTGCCGGCAATTCCTCTGCTGGTGCTTGCCTCCGCACCGACAATTGAAGTACTCTTGAAAAAACGAGCTGGCCCTGCCGTCCTGCTTGGATTGCTGACCTTGGCGTGCTTAATCCAGATTCTGGGGTCCGTGGTGCCGGTGCGCCTGTTTTTTGTGGACTCACTTTACGGCGCCAATCCTGTTACAGAAAGCACCACCGTTTGGAACGCCAAGGCATCCATCCTGCCATGGAGTTTGAAATGGATCCTTGCTGCCAAACCTCTTGATCTGGCCATTTACAGGAACCCGTTTGTTCTCTGGGTCATGATTCCATCCGCAATATTGATCATCCTTTTGGCTATAACTGGCTTGAGATCAATCAAAACCAAGTGGATGGCTGTCGCAGCACTGGTAGTCACTGTGATCCTCAATTTCAGTATGATTGCCTTTTATCGCAATGATCCCTCTTATGCTTACACTCGCGCGGATTTCAGAATGGCGCAAGAACACATTCGCGGTCAGTTCCAGACAGGTGACCTGGTCCTGGTAAAATCCTACTCCGAAGATCTCTGGAACTTTTGGATGAATTGGGGCGATGCATCCATTCCATGGACGGCTTTGCCCGTCGTTCCGCCATACATTCCACAAGGTCCAAACCCTGAAATAACCGGGGACCCAGAGTTCATGATGGATAAGATCACCTTATGGGTATTTAAAAACCAGCTTCCTGATGGAAGAAGGGTATGGTTGATCGGCGACGAGACTAAAGACACCCAAAATTATGACGCCGATGCTGTTTGGCTAAAATTGCATCTTATCGGTTCTGATTGCTTGTGGTTTACCGAAGATCAATCCGCAACCCGGGTTTGCTTGTTTGTCCATGATTGATTAAGAAGCAGTTTAAAATAAGTGTTTGAGATTTAATTTCTTCTTTTGACCGTTATAATAAGCCTGCTAATCCATACCGATTTTAGGACATGATCATGTCAACCTCCACCCCGTTACAAACGGAATCAACAAAAACGGTTCTTTTTCTAAAACCCGCCAAAGGTCTTGTGCCTGTATTGGTGGTGATTCTTCTCTTGTTGGGCATGGCCGTTCGCTTCATAGATTTTACTGACCTGCCCCTGGATTTCGCCACAACCCGGCAGCTCCATTCCTTGATCATGGCCAGAGGTCTGTATTATGAAATGGATACCCCTGATACATTGTCAATGCCGCAAGATAAACGCGGATTTGGCATCAACACTGGCAATGCCGAATCCAGAATTGAACCACCCATCATGGAGTATTTGACTGCCTACACCTACCGCCTGATCGGCCAGGAAAACACATTGGTGCCTCGGTTATATTCAATGCTGTTCTGGGTTATTGGCGGAATACCGTTGTTTCTTTTGGCGAGAAAGCTGATGAACATCAACGGAGCGTTTGCCGCACTGGCCGCTTATCTTTTCATTCCATTTGGGGTCTACGCCAGCCGAAGCTTTCAACCTGATCCACTAATGGTGATGTGCATCATTTGGGCACTCTATTTTCAAAAGCGTTGGTCTGACAACCAGATTTTCAAGAATGCGATCCTGGCGGGGGTATTTACCGGAATTGCTGTCTTTGTAAAAGCTCCCGCTGTCTTTTTTGTCGGTTTCTCTTTTGTAGGGCTAGTCCTTTCTAAAGGGTTCAAAAACTGGATCAAGAATCCACAAATCTATATTATGGCTGCACTGGCTTTGCTGCCTGCCATCCTTTTTAATGCGCTCAGTGCGACTGTTGGCGGAAATGCCGGTCCCATTTTTGGAACACGCTTTTTTCCCGAGTACTTCACAGACCCCAAGTGGTATTCCAACTGGTTGAAAATGGCCAAGTCGGTAGTTGGTTACTTTCCGCTCATTTTGGGTGTCTTGGCACTCTTTCTGATCAAAGTTAAACAAGACCGCGTCTTCTACTTTTGCCTCTGGATGGGATATGCATTGTATGGGTTTACTTTCGCTTACCACATCTATACGCATAATTATTATCATCTACCCTTGATTCCGATTCTTACCTTGGGCATCGGTTTCTTTTTCTCGGTCATATTTGAAACATTTGAAATCGTTAATCCAAAATTTTTCTGGCGTGTTCCTCTCATGCTGGTTTTACTGGCATCTCTTGCGATCTGCGTTCAAGTCTCCCGAGGCATGTTAATTGCCAATGACTATCGCAATGAATCGAAATACTGGACCGACCTCGGCACCAGAATTGGGGGTAATTCCTCCGTGATCGCCCTGACCCATGACAGCGGTTACCGTATCAGCTATTGGGGATTTGTGAATCCAAAATTGTGGCCAACTGCCGGAGACCGTACGATTAAATCACTGGTTGGCGCCACGGACCCGGGATTTTTGCAAATGTTCAAGGAATTTACAGCAGATAAAGACTATTTCCTTGTGACTCTGGTGGGCGAATTAGAATCACAACCAGACTTGAGAGAACACCTTTTCAGTTCTTTCCCCTATCAACAAGGGGATGGCTATTACCTGTTTGACCTTCGTCATCCGCTCAACAGTGTGAACTAAGACCTATTTGACCAGGAAAGTTTAATTTTTAAGACCTTAACCACAAAGATACATATGAAAAAAGCCACCGTCATTGTCTATATTGCTTTACTTTCATTGATAGCCGGTGTGGTCATCACTGGCCAGTTGTTGGCATTCGCCAAACTCTATGAACCTTGGTTGGTTTTAATTGCGACGGTCCTTTTTTCTGGTGTATTCGCGGTGCTTCTGGGCAAATTCTCGTTTGGTTTCATTTTAGTTTCATTGGAAAAACCTGACAAAATCCATATCCCCAAATGGATGTCTGCAGTTGCAGTGGTGTCTGGTATATCTCTGTTACTGGTTGTATTATTATTACCATTGGCATTATGGCCTTATTCAGGGATCAACCACGAACTAAATTGGGACGCCGGACTTTATCATTTACCCAAAGCGGCTGAAATGGTCGTCAGTCACTCAAGTTGGGATCTTTCTGTTGCCTATGGTGAATACCCTTACGGTTTTGAATCTTTAATCGCCGCTTCGCTGCTGCTAAGTAAAGCAGGTTATTTGATTGGGTTGGTTCACGCAGTCATCCTTGTATTCTTTATCCTATCCCTTTTTTTTATAACCAACCGGTACTCACGAATTCCAGCATCATTTCTTTTTTTCGTCGTAGTATTTATCACTGCCAGCTATGACATCATCAGGCTGACCAGCC
Organism: uncultured Anaerolinea sp.; assembly: GCA_964597505.1. Classification (GTDB taxonomy): domain Bacteria; phylum Chloroflexota; class Anaerolineae; order Anaerolineales; family Anaerolineaceae; genus UBA6107. The sequence goes on from CAZQXI010000009.1 coordinate 124,638, forward strand.
TGAATCCTTTTATGATCTTCAGAATCATGGCTTTTACTATAGGCAAGAATGATTTCTTCCTCGCATCAGCCATGATCGCTTTCATATTTTTTGCGCCTATTGGTCCGGATAAAAAGAACTATACACTGCCCGCACTGGCTATTACCAGCATGCTGATCGTATGTACCAAACCCAACGGGTTACCATTGTTGGTTTTTGGTTGGATGATCGTCTTGTTTTATGAAGTCAAAAAGTGTATCAAGAATAAAAAGATCGAAAAGAAAGACATTTTTGCCTGGGTTGGCATCATCGCAGTCAATTTCGCCGGTTTATTATGGATCATCCGCAACCTTGTGGTTCAAGGTACACTGATCAGTTCAGAATCCCGCCACCTGCAAAGCCTGAGCATCCTATCCAACTTGGGCAATCCCCTCTTCAATCAACACCTGGGATTCAATTCATACCTGATCGTAATTCTGCTGCTGGCAGCAATTGCTGCTATATTCCTTTTCAAGCACGTTAACTGGACCGTCCCGACAATGTTCCTGGTGCTGGTGGCCACCTTTTTAATCAACCCGGCAGTTTTGTATTTTGGTGCCAACCAAGCGCCAGCCGTCATCTTTTGGAGGCTAGGCTTTTACCTATTAGCATTCGAAATTCCTCTACTTTTCTACTTGTTGGACCCCTTCTTCAATTGGGTATTTAACTCAAAAAGTAAAAAATGGAAAACCTTTTTCAATTCAGTAGTCGTATGTGCGATGGCTTGTTTATCGATATTTGGATGCACTATTAATTTCAGCCGCATAATGCCTGACAAAGCCAACACCCTCGTGCTTCGAGATCAATACACCAGCCCAGTTGGTACGGATGGCTATTTCAGTGCTTATGATTACGTACAAAAAAACGTGAGCCATTCAATAATTTGGATTGAGAATGGCCAACCCTTTTATCTTTATGGAAAAGACCTGACCAATTCGATCAGCCGCCAAAAACCAGCCGATTATTATGTTTTCCTTCAAACCAATTGGATTGGCATGTCAGGTTATCCTACAGAAATTGACAGCCCGATCTGGCTGAAGGAATGGACTCTGGTTTACTCAGATTCTGAAGGAAGAGTGTATAAAAGGAACAGATGAACATTGTTTACCTTGGATCTTTAAAATGAAGAAGTATCCCTTCGAAGATGAGATACTTCTTCATTTTTGATTAATGGAACACTCAAGATTGCTTTACGTGAGGACCTATTTTTTTCTGCCTTCATGGCAGGTATGAACCTCATGGAACCACCAACACTACATCCTTAGATAGAACTCACATATAGGTCATCTCCGAGACGGATCACCCAAATGATCACCTTTTTGCGCAGTGTGCCATCCTTACGGTGTGAGGCGATCATAAGTTCTTCCGCGCTGCCAATTTTGGATAACTCATCACTTGTCCAATCACCCATTAAAACACCTCTAACGAATAACTAATCCAATTCATGTTCAAAATTGGCGATTTCTTCTTCCACGGTGACAGGTTCTTTTCTTCGCTCTTTCTGCCCTAATACCAGCGAATACAAGCTGCTGCCCATGGTTAAGGTGGCACCCACCAGGGTCACCCATGAGGGGAATTGCTGCCAAAGCACCAGCCCCCAGAAAGTATTAATGGGCAGCGACATATATTCAAAAGGCGCCACCACCGAAGCCTTCGCCATGCTGTAAGCTTTGGCGATGAAGAACATACCGCCTGCCCAGATTAGCGCCAAACCAAAGATGACCAGCAGATCCAACCAGCTCGGCATGCTCCAGGCGTGGAAAAGAAATGCGATGCTCGGATCCGCATTCGGCATGGGTCCAATCGCGATCACGATCGGGGCAAGAATTGCCGAGAACCCCAGGTAAACGAAGGTGCTGAAATAACCCATGGTGGCGCTGCTTTCTGTAGTTTGCAGCCGCCGGGTAACCAAGACGGAGAGTACATATAAGACCACATTCAACAGAATAAAAATGGAACCGATATTGAAGTGCGCCGAATTGGGCTGAATGATGATCAGCACTCCAATGAAACCAACCACCAGTGCGATCCACTTCTTTGGCGTGACCTTTTCTCCTAACAGCATGACCGATAAAAGCGTGATCATCAAGGGCGTCGAGAACTTGATTGCCGAAATCTCCGCCAACGGCAGGGATGCAAGGCCCATGAAGTATGTGGTATACGAGAGAAAAAGAAAAGCACCCCTCAAAATTTCTAGTTTTGGCTGCTGCGTTTTGGGCAGCCCCCTCTGCCCCTCCATGCGATAAAAGATCAGCGTGATGGGAATTGCGATCAACGTTCGCAAAATGACAATTTCCAGGATCGGGTAGCTGCCGCCCATCCGTTTCACGGTAATATCCTGCAGTGAGAAAATGAATATTCCCAATACGAGTGCGCCAACACCCAAAAGGTTCTTATTGATTTTTTTCACAGGCCCCTAATACCGATCACCCACTACTTTGATTACCGCCATCGTATCATTGATCTCTTTGAGATCTCCAGCTGTTAACTTGAGCGACAAAGCACCGTTATTTTCATCCAATCGTTCCAGTTTGCGCGACCCGGGGATGGGCACGATCCAGGGTTTCTGTGCCAGAAGCCAGGCCAGGGCGATCTGGGCGGGAGTCGCTTCCAGTCGTGTTGCGATTTTATTGAGCAAGTCAACCACTGCCTGATTGGCTTTGATGGCATCCTGTGTGAAACGCGGATTATTGTAGCGGATATCTGACTTGTCAAAAACCGTTGTTTCATCGATCTTGCCGGTCAAAAAGCCTCTACCCAGTGGACTGAAAGGAACAAATCCGATGCCAAGTTCCTCACAGGTTGGCAAAACTTCTGCTTCAATCTCTCGAAACCAGATCGAATACTCGCTTTGGATGGCCGTTACCGGTTGCACGGCGTGAGCGCGGCGGATGAGGTCGGCGCCAGATTCAGACAGACCAAAATGTTTTACCTTGCCTGCATGGATCAAGTCCTTTACCGCTCCAGCAACATCCTCGACAGGAACATTGGGGTCCGGGCGGTGTTGATAAAACAGATCGAGTGTCTCCACCCGCAGCCGCTTGAGAGAAGCTTCAGCCACTTGCTTTATATGCTCGGGGCGGCTGTCCAACCCATTCATGGCTTCCCGTCCCATTTTTCCCGGCAAAAGATTCCACCCAAATTTGGTGGCAATTACCACTTTGCCCTTGAAAGGCTGCAATGCCTCACCTAACAGGTCTTCATTGGTATATGGGCCGTAAACTTCTGCAGTATCATAAAAGGTGATTCCGCGTTCAACAGCTTTATGCAGGAAGGTTATCATGTCCTGTTTGTTACCAATCGGGGCATCGCCAAAAGTCATGCGCATGCAGCCCAGCCCCATGGCTGATACTTCCAATCCGCTCTTACCCAACATTCTTTTTTCCATTTTTACCTCCAACCTTTCCAAATCAGATCATCCCTTGTTCTTTGGTGAGCAATTTATTCTCATAAACACTGATCTTGTAATCCAGCAGGTCCAGGGTTTTTTGCAGTTCGGCGATTTTGGCTGCCAGTTGTTCGCGCTGTTCTTTCAAGATTTCTTTGCGAGCTTCTACTGTGGCATCCCCCTGTTGAACAAGCCCGACATAATCAATTAATACCTCAATGGGCAATCCGGCGCTGCGCATACATTTAATAAATTCCACTCGCTTTATATCCAGCTCGCCGTATTCACGAATTCCGTTCGGGGTGCGGGTCACGGTAGGGATGAGTCCGATCCGTTCATAGTAGCGAAGCGTATCCAAAGATAAGCCGTATTTTTCACTCACTTCTGCAATTTTCATAAGTTATTGTCCTCCACTAATACTATAACACCTGGAGTTAGCTCCAAGTCAAGTGGCAACTTTGAAATAATTATGCCCAATGTGGGCAATTAATAAATGCATCCCCTGCGGTCAAGAAACCCTGCAGGGGACTGAAAAATCAGGAATAGAGGTGTTCTTAAAAAACGGTTATGCCCTTTTTTTATAAATCCGAATCGCTAAGAAACATGCCGCGAGCAAAATCCCCGTACACCACGCGAGAGCGATCCAAATATCATTGCCCACCGACTGATTGGAGAGCAGCGCACGAATGGCATCCACAATGGAGGTTACCGGCTGGTTTTCAGCAAAAACTCGGACGACCCTGGGCATCGATTCGGTCGGCACAAAAGCGGAGCTGATAAAAGGTAAAAAGATAATTGGGTACGAAAAGGCATAAGAACCATCCACCGACTTTGCAGTGAGTCCGGCGATCGCTGCAATCCAGGTTAAAGCCAGCGTAAAGAGTGCAAGGATGCCTGCCACAGCCAGCCAGGATAGTACTCCTGCCGATGAACGGAAGCCCATTATGAGTGCCACAATTATGATCATCATAACCGAAATCGCATTGGACACAAGCGAGGTCAGCACATGACCCCACAGCGCTGCTGAACGCGCGATCGGCATGGAATGAAAGCGGTCAAAGATGCCGCTCTGCATATCTAAAAACAAACGGTAAGCAGTGTAAGAGATGCCGCTGGCGATCGCGATCAACAGAATGCCGGGCAGCAGGTAATTGACGTAGTTGGCTGTGCCGGTCTGGATTGCACCTCCAAAAACATAGACAAACAACAGCATGAACGCTATCGGCATGAGTGTGACTGTAATGATGGTATCCATACTGCGAAAGACATGACGCATGGACCGTCCGAGCATGACACCCATATCACTGATAATATGCTTATTTACAGATTCCATTTATTTTTCCTCTTTCTTGCCGACGATCGCGAGGAAGATATCCTCAAGGCTCGGCTGTTTTTCGACGTATTCCACTCTGGCAGGCGGGAACAATTTTTTCAAATCGGCAAGAGTGCCGTTGGCAATGATTCTGCCCTCATGCAGAATGACGATCCGGTCGGCAAGCTGCTCGGCCTCTTCAAGATACTGTGTGGTCAGGAATACCGTTGTGCCGTTGGCAGCCAGTTCCGTGATCGTCTTCCATACCTCGTTGCGTCCTTCGGGATCAAGCCCGGTGGTGGGTTCATCCAGAAAGATCACACTGGGATTACCCACCAGGCTCATGGCGATGTCGAGCCTGCGCCGCATTCCGCCCGAATAAGTGGCAACCTTGCGGTCAGCAGCATCGGTCAGGCTGAAGCGGGTCAGCAGAACCTGCGCGACCTGCTCCGGATTGGCGAGATGCCGCAGTTTGGCGATCATGATCACATTTTCACGCCCGGTTAAGATCTCGTCCACTGCGGCGAATTGTCCGGTCAGGCTGATGGATTGGCGCACCCCTTCAGGTTTATCAGAGACGTCAAAACCGTTGACAGTTGCGCTGCCGCCATCCTGTTTGAGCAGCGTGGTCAGGATCTTTACGATGGTGGTTTTGCCGGCACCGTTTGAACCGAGCAGCGCAAAGATGCTGCCCTTATCCACTTCAAAATCCACCCCTTTGAGAACGTGTAGTGACTTGTATGACTTTTGCAGTCTGCTTACGTGAATTGCAACTTTTTGTTGATTGGTCATTAGGTTATCCTTTTTTATCCGTCTTTGAAAGTAGGTGCTCGAATCCATCATTTTCGCTGTTTGAGAGAAAACGTTGCTTGAGTATTCAGTGAGAGGATTCATCACTGAATATGGATTAAATTGTAAAAACTGGAGAAGTAGATTAAATCGTGTTTACATTGGTCATATTGGCTTTATACCCTTTCAACAAGGCGTAAGTCAGTTTATCCATGGTCGCCCCGTCAAAAATGGCTTTCCGGGGATCCGAATTTTTGAAATTGACATTTTGGATGACCGCGTTTTTAAACGAAGTTCCGCTCAAATCGGACATGTGAAAGTTGGTGCCAACCAGAGTGACTCCCTCGAAACTGGCTCCGGTAAGGTCCGAGCCGTTATACTCAGTGTTTTCAACATTGGCATTGATGAAACTTGTATTGCGCAAATCGGAATGTTTGAACACTGCACCGGTCAGGTTGGCGCCGTCAAACTTGACATTTCTGAGGTCCATGGCTTTAAAAGAGCCGTTGGTCAGATCCGCTCCGCTCAGATCGGCATCTCTTAAGGAGCTGTTATCAAACTTGCCGTTTTGAGCAAACACACCGCGTAGATCTGAATTGCTCATATCCAGGCTGGAATAATCTCTATGGACCAATTGCTGAAGTGATTTGGTCTTTTTGGCAATGCTATCTACGATTTCGCTGATGTCGCCTATTGAATCTACGGTCATTTTAAAAGCCGACTCTTCATCGTGCCCGGCATTTACCAGGTCATCGAAACGGTCTTGTAAATTGACTGAAATTTCGTCTTTTAATTCCCTGACTGTTTTGACGTCTTCATACTGAGAGAAAATTCCTTTTAAGTAGTTTTCGATTCTATCGTTCATGTTCTTTTATCCTTATTTTATAAAAGTTGGTCCAGAATACGTTTGGCGTATTCCCAATTGGTTTTGTTTTCAGCGTAGATCAGTTTCCCTTTTTCGCTGATCTGATAGTACCTGCGCCGGCCGCCCTGGGTCTCATCCCCCCAATAAGACGTTATGCCTCCGTCACTTTCAAGCCGTTTCAAGCTGGAATACATGGTGGCTTCTTTCAGTTCATATTCACCAAGTGAATTTGAACTGATCAGCTTGGATATTTCATATCCATATTTATCGCCATCCATGAGCAGCTTTAAGATCATCGTATCGGTATGACCTCTGAGCAAATCGGAAGAAATTTTATTATCAACCATGCTACCTCCTGTATGCATAATTTATACATCAAAGTACTATGTCTGTCAAGGTACTATTTTTATCGTTATACTATTGCAATTATTACTATCTTCTCGAAAAAAGGATTCGCCCATGGATTGCGATGGACGTATAATACTGACTAATGAAAAAGATACTGGTGATTGACGACGATACCCTCATGCGCCGCAGCATGGCATATAACCTCGAACAGGCGGGGTATAAGGCCTTTACGGCTGCTAATGCGGAAGACGGCCTGGAAATCATACGCAACTCTCCGCCCGATCTGGTACTCTTGGATATCAGCCTGCCCGAGATGGACGGTCTTGACGCCATCAAACACATCAAATCCATCTCCCCCATCCCGGTCATCTTCGTTACCGCGCGCCGCCGCGAGTTGGATGAAGTCGTAGGCCTTGAACTTGGCGCGGACGATTACATCACCAAACCCTTCGATCATGACGTACTACTTGCCCACATCAAAGCTGTCCTGCGCAGATCCACACCGGCAGCCGAACAGGCTTCGTCCAACCCCATCCAAGCCGGCGCGTTATTCATGGATCCTTCCACTCATACCGCCAGGCTGGCAGATAAAACGCTTGAACTGAGTCCGCGTGAATTTGATCTGCTCTACCTGCTCGCCCGCGACCGCAACCAGGTAAAATCCACCTCCGAAATCCTGTCACAGGTCTGGGGCGCGGAATACTACGGCGAGCCACAAGTAGTCTATGTACACATCCGCTGGCTGCGCCAGAAACTCGAAGTTGATCCCAATCATCCCTCCCTGATTCTCACCGTCCGTGGAGTGGGCTACAAATTTTCGGGAGGTGAATGATGTTTCGCACCATACAACGCAGAATGGTCTTTGGTCAACTTCTCGTTTTGTTGATCGTGATGCCGTTGATGGGCATTCTTTTGATCTTTGGCATCGAAAGCCGCTTCCTGATTCCTAAGTTCGCCAATAATCTATTGGGAGATGCCAGGCTGCTCTCAGAGATCACTACTGCGGAATTTGAGCTGTGGGGTAACCCCATCTTGTTTGAAAAACTAATCTCTCGAGTTCAACTGGATTCTGCCATCAAGGTCATGTTTTTAGACCCCACCGGCAGACCGCTCTATTCAACAGATCCAGCAGATTATTCAAATGCGGTCTCAGTCAATTCCAAGGGGGTTCTCACCGCTCAAAATGGACGCGAAATAGCCTTGACCTCCTACTCCATCATCCGGGTGAAAGACACCCTGGTGGATGTTTATGAACCCGTCCTCGATTCAAGTAATGCAGTCATCGGCATTGTCAGGTTGACTTATCGGGTTGAATCTCTTTACCAAATCTTTGATGAACTGCGCTGGCAGATCGTTTTCATCGTTTTACTGGGATTGGTCATCAGTGCATTGATCAGCACCTGGCTGGCCATGCGGATCAACAAACCCATTACCAGGGTGACCAACGCCATTTATGACCTGGCCGTTGGCCGCAGTCATGTGCCGCTTGAAGTAACCGGTCCAGACGAACTTCAGTCGCAGGCGCAGGCAGTTAATTTTTTGGTCGCCGAGTTGGATACACACGAAAAATCACGCCGCCAGCTGCTGGCCAACCTGGTGCACGAGTTAGGGCGTCCGTTAGGATCGATCCGCTCGGCCATCCACGCACTCGAAACCGGCGCGGATAAGGACCCCTCGCTATACAAGGACCTTACCACCGGCATGGATGCCGAGACTCTGCGCTTGCAGCATCTGCTGGATGATCTCTCTCATCTCTATGATCAATCCGTGGGTGCGTTGGAATTGAACCTCCACCCTGTTGATGTACAGCAGTGGCTGCCAGGAGTGCTGCGCTCGTGGCAGCTCCTCGCCGAAGAAAAGGGACTCACCTGGTCAGAAAAAATTGATGCCGGTATTTCACCTGTAAAAATGGACCCGGATCGTATGGCCCAGGTGGTGGGTAATTTATTAAGCAATGCCGTCAAATACACCAAACCTGGCGGCAGCGTTAGTGTTTTGGCTGAAGTTGACAACGAAAACTTCCATATCGCCATTCAGGATACCGGCGTCGGCATTCAACAGGACGAGATCAAAAAGGTCTTCCTGCCCTTTTTCAGAGGTGAACAGGGACGCCGCATCAAACAGGGCATGGGTCTTGGGCTATCCATTGCCAAAGATTTAACCGAAGCCCACGGCGGCACTTTGGAAGTAACCTCGAAGCCCGGCGGCAGCACCTTCGAGGTATGGCTGCCGATAAATCTCGATAACGAGAAAACTGAAAAATAATCTGATTACAAATTCAAGAATCAAAAAATGATAACAACACCCTCCAGGATTCGGAGGGTGTTGTTATCCACCTTAATGTCACCTTAAGGTTCCAATAATCTCTCTATAAAGACAACCAGCATGCCCTGGTGATATCCTCCATGTAACATAATAGGAGGCACAATATGAATACAAGAAAAATTTCTGCACTATCCATCTTTCTTATTCTGGCGATTTCACTATCCGCCTGCGGCACCAGCACCGCCAAAGCCACTTTAGCCGTTCCGACCCAAACTGTAGAAACTGAACAACCGCAGCAAAGCAAAACTTCCGAAACTAGCTCCAACCCGGTGATCGGATCGCTTTCATCCTACCAGGCTGCCCTTGAAGAGATCTACAGCAAAGTCAATCCGTCTGTGGTAAATATTCAGGTGATCGAAAAAGCGCAGGTTGCCAACAATACCACCATCGAAAACCCCTTTGCCAACATTCCCGGTTTCGATTTTTACTTTGGATCACCCTCTACACCGAATCAACAGACACCCAGCCAGCCCACTCAGGCGCTTGGCAGCGGCTTCGTCTGGAACACTGATGGGTACATCGTGACCAATAACCACGTGGTCGCCAATGCCGAAAAGATCCAGGTGAAATTCTCAGACGGCACCATCGCCAACGCCAAGGTCATCGGCACGGATGTCAACACGGACCTGGCGGTGATCCAACTCGAGGATTACTCCGGCACACTCTATCCCATTACAACTTCTGATTCGACAGATGTCAAAGTAGGACAGGTCGCCATTGCCATTGGTAATCCGTACGGCCTCGAAAACACCATGACAGTCGGCATTGTCAGTGCCGTGGGCAGGTCACTGCCAACAGATCAATCTTCTGCAACATCCTACACCATTCCAGACATCATTCAAACCGATGCGCCGATCAATCCTGGTAATTCAGGTGGAGTGCTGGTGAACGATCAAGGTCAATTGATCGGAGTTACTGCAGCCATAGAATCCTCCACGGGGTCAAATGCCGGCATCGGCTTTGCCATCCCCTCCAGTACTGTTAACAAAGTCGTCCCGGCACTGATCAAAGATGGCAAATACGAACACGCTTACCTTGGATTGACCGGCGCCACCCTGACCCCCGACCTCGCCAATGCCATGAAACTCGACTCTAATCAACGCGGCGTTTTGGTCATTGCCGTTGCCAACGGCGGCCCCGCTGATAAAGCCGGATTAATGGGCAGCAGTAAAACGGTAACTGTAAATGGTTTTGAAACCCAGGTTGGCGGTGACATCATTACTGCCATTGATGGTGAATCCCTGAACTCCATTGAAGACCTGATCTCTTATCTTGCAAGCCATACCGAAGTGGGCCAAACGGTAGAACTCTCCATCCTCCGTGATGGATCAGAAAAGACTCTTGAAGCAACCGTCTTAGCGAGGCCAGAAAGCGTTAATCAGAACACCAACCAGCTTGATCCATCCTCAAAGAACAACGCCTCATCATCCACATGGATGGGTGTGGCCGTGACCCCCATGACTGCTGCCATCGCCAAAGAAATGGGGCTGCCCACAGATCAAAAAGGCCTCCTCTTGCAGCAAGTTGTTGCAGGAGGACCAGCTGACCTGGCAGGCCTGATCGGAAGCTACAAACCGGTCATCATCAATGCAAAACGTGTCATGATCGGTGGCGATGTTATTACCGCAATCGAAAACCAGGCAATCACTTCAGTGGATGAACTGCATCAAGCCCTTGATTCAAAGAATCCTGGTGATCAGATCCAGGTGACCATCATCCGTGATGGCTCGGAATATACCGTGCCAGTTACCTTGGCTGAAAAACCAGCCAGTTAACATCTTCTCCTCCCTATAGCAAGAAACACGGCAACAGGTCCCACCGATGGACCTGTTGTTGTTTAACAATACTCTTCAATTGCTTGTAGAAAAGCTTCGCAGCTACTTTGACAAAGGCGTTTCAATAATGGGTTTCGGTTCTTTTGCTCTTAACCAAATAATAAAAGCTAGAACTAGAAAATATCCGAAATATCCAATCACCATGGTCAAAGATGGGCTGCTTTTATACCCTACGATGGCTTTTAATAATTGTCCTAAAGTAGATTGGTCTGGCAGAAATCCATTCAAATTCCAGACATGTTCGATGACCGACGGAATCCAACCCAATTCATTCAACTCGTGTATTCCAAGCCCTACCAGTCCAGCTGCAAACAAAGCTAGCAAGAAATTGGTAGCTTGAAAGAATCGCGTTAAGCTTAGTTTTTTTGATGATGTAAAAACAACAACCCCGATCAAGACCGCCGAGGCGATGCCTAAAACCACACCCAGCGTAACCTGCAAAGGCTCAGTTTCAAGACGGATAGCCAGTAAAAATAGAGCCAGTTCGATCCCCTCTCGCACAACGGCGAGAAAAGCCAGCAAAAAGATCGCGCCTTTCCCTTTTTGTTCGTTTTTGTACTCGACCGACTGCTTAACCTTCAATTCTATTTGATTTTTCAGCTCATTGGATCGCTTGCGCATCCAAAACACCATCCAGGTGAGGATTGAAGCAGCAAGCAGCATGGCAGTCGCTTCGAAGATCTCTTCACCCTTACCTTCAAATTCCATTCCAATCCGGTTCAAGATGAGTGCTGTGATAAGACTCACAACAATTCCGCCAATTATGCCAAACCATACAGCTCGTCCCAGCTGTCTTTGGTTTATTTTGGCTAGTACACTAAAAACAATTCCAATAACAAGAGCGGCTTCAAGCCCTTCACGTAAAGCAAGCAAGTACCCTGGTAGCATATTTGATCAACTCCTAAATACGACTAATTTTGTCCTATTTTATCATAAAAATGATAATAATTGTCATTCTTGCATTGGGCTTATTCAGATAAACGGATTTCAATTATCAAAAGAAATTTACTGCAAGTTTATAGTGACTGTTTGATTTTTAATCAATAATTAGGTTATATATCTCTTTTGTTCGCTCATCACCTTACTGCTATATTTTCACAAGCGATATTCTTGATGCTGGGCAAAAAATAATTACCATTACAGTCCTCAATAGAGCAACGTTCTTTTTTATTGGAAGGTTATAGTTATGACAAAGAAGTTGCTGCACTCTAAGCTGTTAATTATTTTATTGTTGGCTGTGCTATTAAATGCCTGTCAGTCAAATAATGCTGCCACCCCAATATCAGCTGACACCAAAATAGTTTTCATTCCCAAATTAACAGGAGTTGGTTTTTTTGACTCGGGAGCTAGAGGCGCCCTCGAAATGGGTGAGCAGCTAGGCATCACAGTTACCTATGACGGGCCAAATGCGCCCAGTGTTAACGGGCAAATAGAATACATTCAAAAATATATGGATGCAGGCTATGACGCCATTACGATATCTTCCCTATCCCCCGACGGATTGTGCGAAATATTAAAAAAAGCCATGGACGACGGCATCGTGGTCCTGACCTGGGATTCAGATGTGAACCCGGATTGCCGTTCATATTATATTGACCAGGGCACCCCCATCCAATTGGGAAGACTTCTGGTCAGCATGGCAGCCAGTCAAATGAAAGATTACGATGCACCTCAAAACGTTGCTTTCTTTTATTCAAGCCCCACCGTCACTGATCAGAATCAGTGGGTAAATGTTGCCAAAGCCATCATCTCCACTGAATATCCTTCCTGGAAGATCGTGACCACCCAATACGGTTATCAGAATGCTGAGAAGTCACTTGAAACCGCCACCAATATTTTTTCCGCTTACCCTGATCTGGATGCCATAATCTGCCCTGATGCCAATGCTCTTCCTGCGGCTGCCCAGGCAGCCGAACAACTCGGGATCGGCGGAAAGGTGATCATCACCGGTTTTTCCACCCCCAATGTGATGCGTCCCTATGTCAAAAATGGCACCGTCAATAAATTTGGACTGTGGGATGTCGTTGAACAAGGTAAACTCTCCATTTTTATCGCCAACGAATTGGTCAACGGACGTAAGTTCGCGGTTGGCGACAAAATTGACGTCCCAGGTATTGGAACCGTGGAAGTCTCATCCAACAAAATTCAGGGTTATGAATTCGAAAGCATCGGGAATGGAATTATCTTGCTGCCTGATCGTGTCATTTTTGACATTAATAACATCGATGATTTTGACTTTTAAAGGTAAGCCATGTTAAAAATATTAAGAGGACAACATTACAGCACGCCAATTATTATTGGCTATGCCGTTATGTTGGTATTATTGGTAATTGTCGCCATCACTGGTGTTACTGGGGTTAAACAGATCGCAACCAGCAATGCCATTGCCCTGGACCGCCGCCGTGAAATGGCTGACATTCGTACCATGCAGTTATTGATCAAGACCATGGATAACAGTCTGACCAATTACATTTATAATGGCGAACCGGTAGATGCCCAGGCTTTTAAAAGCTCAATTCCTCCACTCCTTGAATTTCGGTCACAGATTAGTCAGTCAATCGAATCTGAAGAAGACCGGCTTAACTTCAATATCGTCAACAGCCAGACCGACCAATATATCGCACTTTTTTCGGATCAAATTGTTCGTGCTCGTGAATCGAATGACCTTGAATCATTAAGAAAAATAAAAGATGAATCTGACGAATTAATCTCGCAAATAGATCCCTTTATCCAGAATATGATCGCGAATTATGAAATTAAAGCCCAGGATGCTTTCCAAAAAGCATTGGAAGTTAAAGATCAGACAATGTTGATCGTTATTGGGCTTTCAATCTTAGTTGGAGCAATTGGTCTGTTTACTGGATTTACCATGGCTGGGACTATCGGTAAAAATACACAACAAATTATGATTGCAACAGATCAATTGAAAAAATCTGAAACCGCTTTGAAAGCAAGTGAAGGATTCCTAAATAGTATTGTAGAAAACATTCCCAACATGGTGTTCGTTAAAGAGGCGCCGGAATTACGCTACATAATGTTTAATCGCACCGGAGAAGAAATGCTTGGTTTTGAACCGGGATTCGTCCGAGGTAAAAGCGATTATGATTTCTTTCCAAAACATATGGCTGATTTTTACCGGAAAAAGGATCTTGAAGTGCTGGAATCAAAACAATTACTGGATATTCCAGAAGAGCCGGTTCAAGCCAAGGGTAATGAATTAAGAGTTTTTCATACAAAAAAAATACCGATTCTAAATGGAGAAGGTAAACCAAAGTATCTCCTTGGGATTTCTGAAGATATTACCGAGCGAAAACAGGCTGAAGACAAAATCCGACAATTGAATGCAGAACTTGAACTTCGCGTTGAACAACGCACAGCTCAATTGGAGTCCACAAACAAGGAACTTGAAGCTTTTTCCTATTCCATTTCTCACGATCTGCGTGCTCCGTTGCGCGCCATAAACGGATACGCCCAACTGATCAAAGAGGATCATGCTCAAGGGCTCTCACCGGTTGCCGTCAATTACTTTGATTTGATCCGCAAAAATGCCATCGTCATGGGTCAATTGGTGGATGATCTGCTCAATTTTTCACGTTTGGGCAGGTTGGCACTTTCAAAAACAAAGGTTGATCCAGTTCCAATGGTTAATAATATTATTGAAAGTATGCAGCCTGATCTAGTCGATAGAAACATAAAATTCTCAGTGGACAAACTACCCGCATGTCAGGCTGACCCCACCTTTTTGAAACAAGTTTATATCAACCTTATCTCAAATGCAGTGAAGTTCTCCAAAGATAAGGATGAAGCATTGATCGAGATCGGATATCAAGCTCCCCAAAAAAGCAGCAAGTCAAACATCAACTCAACCAAAAATGTGGTCTATTTCGTTCGAGATAATGGTATCGGTTTTGATATGAAGTATTACGATAAACTTTTTGGCGTGTTTCAACGCCTGCACACCGCAGATTCTTATGAAGGTACCGGGGTAGGACTGGCAATCGTTTCTCGTATTTTAAACAAACATGGGGGTAGAATTTGGGCTGAAGCGGTTCCTGGTCAAGGTGCAACTTTTTACTTTACTTTACATGACGAGACTTAACCTTCACCATCAAGTATGTCCCAAATCTTCCATTATTATCTCTGTGGTAGCTCAAATATCTGCGGATATATTTTGCGGGATTTTACTATTTATCTAAGTGATTTTTTTAAGAACAGCTATTTATTTGGAGGTCATAAAATAGTGTTTGTATCGAAAAAACTTCCTTTTCGTTTGAAAACCGTTTCTCTTATCAGAATGTGAAGGCTACAGATTCCGTTTGTTGCTTTTGATTGTCCAACAGTGAAATTGAACGCGTTCATTACGGAGAAGGTGGAATGAGTAGGTCCATGCACTATATCGCCGGTGTAAATGCTTTAGCCTGTCAGGTGGATCCAGACATCGCACCTGAAACATTCTAGGCTGCCGCCTTGAAAACCGGGCGTCCATCCAGGTTGAACATGACGGCAAACAATACTCCTTTGACGCCATCCTGGACCCTCAAAGATTGCAGGCAGAGATCAAATAGGCTGGCAACAATCCACCTGATGAGAATGCCAACAGATAAAAACCAATCCTTTTTGTTTTGAATAAAACAAAAAAAAAGAGTCCTGTAATCAACATCAGGGCTATTTTGCGGTATGATAAGTGCATACAAATAGGAGTTACCATGTCCGAAAATCTGCAAATTCGTAGAGTCACAAATACTGTAGAACCGATGTATGTCATGGAAGGTGCAGGTGTCAGGCTGCGCCGTTCGATCGCCACCCGTCAATTGGATTACGTGGATCCCTTTCTATTGTTTGACCATTTTGGATCGCACGATCCCGCAGACTACATGCCCGGGTTCCCCATGCATCCCCACCGCGGAATCGAGACAGTCACTTACATGCAGGCCGGGTCAGTCCGTCACACCGACAGCCTGGGCAACTCGGGCGTCATTTCAGCCGGTGATATTCAGTGGATGACTTCGGGCAGCGGCATCATGCACGAAGAGATGCCCCAACAGGGCGCCGACGGTCACATGGAAGGTTTCCAGTTATGGGTTAACCTGCCAGCAAAATTAAAAATGAGCCCTCCCCGCTACCAGGAGGTTTTAGCCAAAACGATTCCAGAAGTTTCACTGCAGCCTGGCATCCGCGTAAAAGTGATCGCCGGAGAATATGATGGTCAGCACGGACCCGTGACCGAAATTGCTGCCGATCCCACCTATTTGGATGTGGCACTTGATCCCGGCACCAAATTTTCCATTCAGATCGCCTCTGACCACACGGCTTTTGCCTATCTTTACTTCGGTGATGGCGATTTTGGCGGCACCTTTGCATCAGCCACCCGCTTGTTGATCTTCGGTGAAGGAGATACCATCCAGGTTGAAGCAGATAAAACCGGTGCCAAATTCCTATTGATTTCAGGCAAACCCCTGGGTGAACCCATCGCACGCTATGGTCCGTTTGTCATGAACACCCAACAAGAGATCATGGAAGCCATCAAGGAATTGCGCGATGGCACGTTTATCAAATCATCATAAATGGCAATAAAGAAATGATCCGAATTCCAAATTTACGAATTCGGATCATTTTTACAAATCTAAATCAATGAGACTAAGCCATCACATGTTCCAATTCGGCAAGTCCACCTGTTGTGTTTCGTTTTCCCTTTAAGAAAAATACAAGCACCATGGCGATCATCGCGGATCCGGCCCATAACAAGAACGGGGCTCCCGCCCAATAAGCAGCCAGGCTGTTGCCTAAAGCGGGTTCCAGGCTCATTCCGAGACCGCCAATCCCATTAATAATACCCATGGCCGTTCCGGCATAGACATGTCCAACGCCGTCGGTTTCGATGACCGAGGTTAACAACATGGCCATGAACCCATCTCTCATGAATCCAGCTAAAACCACCGCTGCCCAGATCCAATTTCCATTTACGAGCCCTATGAGTCCGATGCCAAAAATGGCCATGATGGCGCCGATCACCATGATCTTTTTCCTTGACCCTAAACGATCAGACCAAAATGCAATAGGCAGCACAAATGCCATGCTCACCAGGTTTAATACAGAAAGAGCTCCATCTGCCTTGAACGCTTCCCACCCGATTTCACGCAGGTAAAGCGGCAAATATCCCATTACGCTCTGAATCGCCCCTGCCATGCAAAACATGACCATGCCGATCACCCAAACATTCTTTATCCGCATGACAAGGCCGATGCTTTTTCCGATCGAGGGTGTTTTTCCTGTTGCTGACAAGGGAACCGATACGGTGCGAGTAAAAATCCATGGAATGCACAGAAAAACACTGATCACACCATAAAAAATAAAAACATTCCGCCACCCGTTGAGCCACGGAGAAAGCACCGAAGCGCTGATGATCGATCCCAAAAAGAACCCAAGCGCCATTCCCATGGTGATGAACCCGTTGGCCACCCCCAATTGTGAATCAGGGAACCATTGACCAATTATTTTGATCCCGTTGATGAACACAAAGGGTAAAAATGCGCCAAAGAGGATGACAATCACCAGCAACCATCCATAATTGGGGACGAGCCCCCGCAATGCTCCCAAAACCCCAATCAGAATGACACTAAAAATGATCACTTTTTTGGGCCCGATTTTATCTCCCAATGACCCACCCAGGATGCTGGTAATAACAGCTGGCAGAGAACCGATCCCCCAAACAATACCGACCTGCACCACACTCAAATTTAACTCATGTGAGAGTTCGTTCGAAAGCACTGACATCGCCATGGATGGCATGGCCAAAACTATGATATTTGTGGTCAAAATAAGCCCTAACAAATACCATCTGTAATTTTCTTTTTTCTCTATCATCTTCTACTTTCTTAAAACTCATCAAAACATGATTGAATGGCCTAAAGTATCATCGTTTGTGCTGATAACAATAAAGTTTGGACGGTATGGGAATAATAGTGATGTAGGTGTGGAACTCAGAATAACAACTTCTAAATGAAACCGGATAAATTATTACTAGATATAACCTTTTTCTATGTTAAGTTCCCAAAGATCATTTGACCTGGCTGTTCTTATTTTACTGTTTATTTTAAATAATCTCTAACCTGGATTGTTTTCCATTGAAATTGAAGAAGACATCCGGTTCTTTCCTTTTAATGAAAACACCAATATCAAAGCCACTGCAGCTGAACCTGCCCACAAGAGAAACGGTCCACCAGACCAAATAGCGGCAAGGCTGTTTCCTAGAGCCGGTTCCACGGCCATACCGATACCACTCACGCCGTTGATGAAACCGGATGCAGTACCGGCATAAGCTGCACCAACTCCCTTGGATTCCATCACCGAGGTGTATACCATGGCCATGAAGCCATCGCGCATAAAACCGGCCAGTAGAACGGCTGCATAAACCAGGTTGCCCTTCGCAAAACTCATCATACCGATACCAGAGAGGATCATTACAGAGGCCACCACCATCACTTTTTTCCGGGACCCCAAACGGTCAGACCATAATGCGATGGGTAATACAAATATCATGCTGATTAGGTGAAAAGCAGAAAGGGCTCCATCCGCTTTAACGCCCGCCCAACCGATCTCACGTAAATGAAGCGGAAGGTAACCCAAGGTTCCCTGAATGGCACCTGCCATACAAAACAAAACCAGGCCGATCATCCACACATTTTTCAAGCGGATCACGTGGCCAATGGACTGCATCATGCTGATCTTTTGAACCGAATTTACTAGCACCGACGGGGCTGACCGAGTGAAAAACCAGAGGACGCTGAGCAAGGCACCGCCTGCTCCATACAATATCAGCACATTACGCCATCCGCCCAATAGTGGAGAAAACACCGATGCGCTTAAAATTGAGCCGAGAAAGAAACCCAGCGCCATGCCCATCGAAAGAAAACCGTTTGCCAGACCCAATTGTGAAGATGGGAACCACTGCCCAACTATTTTAATGCCATTAAGAGTGATAAATGGGGTAATTGCGCCAACGAGTAGTACAGTCACAAGTAACAGCCCGTAACTGTTGGCCAAGCCGCGTGCTGCACCTAAAAATCCCACCAACAAACTGCTGATGATCAACATTTTTCGGGGACCAAACTTGTCTCCGGCAGCACCTCCTAACAAACTGGTGATGATCGCCGGCAGTGATCCGATACCCCAGATGATACCCACCTGAACCACATTAAGCCGAAGGTCTATGGATATTTCCTTAGAAAGGACTGACATTGCCATGGATGGCATGGCTGAACACAGGATATTGGTTAACAGTGTCAAACATAATAAATACCAGCGATAATTGCTTTTCTGACTTTCCATTTATAACTTTCTCAACTTGCAGTCAACATAATTTTTTAATCGGTCAATAATAACATCGATTACATTGATTTTCATGTAAAAGCAACAAGTTGGACCGTAGTTATGGCTCTTTCATATTTAAATAACTAAATAGCCGAATTTATCGCCAGCCTATTGCAAAACCGACAAATATCATTAAAATGATATTAATTATCTGTTTTACCATATTAACGCTTATTGTTATGGAGGTGAAATGAAAAGGTCATTAAAAGCGTTGTTTTTATTTTCAATAATTCTTACGTTATTGCTGACAAGTTGTAATTTACCCCGCCCCAATTCTTCAAATCCAACAGAATCAACCAATTCGATCGAGTCCGCTGTGGTTACAGAAGCACCGCAGGTTCAAGAAACTGCAGCAGCACTAATAACCACAGAAGTGCCGGCTCAAGAAACTGTCTCAACAACCGAAGCAGTTTTACCAAGCGAAAGCCCTGAAGTCGTTGAAACCCAGGCTCCAATCACCCACACCATGACACCTGGCGACCCCGTCTGGAATCCAGATCAAATTACAACGGACTGTAATACTGGCGTAAGAATGCCAGCCGGTTCAACCCAGGTGATCATCTCGGGCTGTGATTACTGGAACCGTGAGATGGTTGAAAGGCCGGCTGACAGTGCCACCGGAACCTATGTTCCCGCACTGGATATCATCTGGTCGCAAGCTGGTAAATATGAACCCTGGATCTTCCTCAAGGTGAACCTCAGCAACCTCGCCCAGGCTTCAACAGACTTAAAAGCAGGTTTTGAACTCGATCCTGACCTCGATAGTCGTGGTGAATTTTTGATCACCACCAACCTTCCCTCTTCCACGACCTGGAGCACCGATGGCGTACAGGTCTGGCAAGATACCAACCAGGATAATGGCGGCGTCACCGCCTTCCACTACGACCAGAACACTGGCGATGGATACGAAACCCTGCTCTTTGATAATGGCAAAGGTGACGACGCTGATTTGGCATGGAGCCGGATCTCGCCCAAGAATGCCAATATTATTGAATTTGCATTTAAGGCCAGCGTATTACCCAATCAAAAAGTATTCGGTTGGTGGCCATGGGTGGGACTGCAAGCCCTCACAGCCGACAAATTTGAACTCGTCGACCGTGCGGATGAGACCCAAACATGGAATGTGGATAATTCCTGCTCATGGATCTTCGGTACAAAACCAAAACCGGAGCAGTTGATTAACCTGTGTGCAGTAGCTGAACCCACTCCAACACCAGAGCCGACTTCGCCTTCAGGTACCTGTGTCGTCAAAACTTGCGGATTTTTACAATACTTTGATACAAATTCTTGTTCATGCAAACGCTTTATTATTTTTATCCCTACCAATACACCGATAATTATTAAATAATATTTCGCATAAAGAGGCTGCCTGAAGTTCGGGCAGCCTCTTGTTTCTATATGATTGATAATTATTATCTCGCCAAAAGCTACGAACTATTTATGATCTAATTTTGGGTTTGATCAGTTTTAATCTTGAGAAAAACAGGAACCAGGTCTGGATCAAAATGGGTTCCGCTGCTTTGAATAATGTGTTGATATATTTTTGCCATCGGCCACGCTGCGCGATAAGGTCGGTCGCTTGAAAGCGCATCCCAAACATCAACGATTGCAAACAACCTGGCGGCGATGGGAATATCATTGCCGCGCAGTCCGCGCGGATAACCACTTCCATCCCACTTCTCATGATGACAATATGGAATATCAACCGCCTTATTCAAATATTTAATACCAGAAATCAAATGCATGGCAGTCACAGGATGCCGTTTCATAACAACCCATTCCTCTTCGGTAAGCGGACCTGGTTTTAACAAAATTTGATCCGGTACGCCGATCTTGCCAATATCGTGTAAAAGCGCCCCTCTTCGAATATTGATGATGTCAGCCTGGCTGATTCCCAATTTTTGGGCGAATTCAACTGTCACCTCAGTCACCCGCAGCGTATGCCCTTCAGTTTCCTTATCGCGCAGGTCCAGCGCCTTCGACCACCCTTCGATGGTTGAATCGTATGCCATTTGCAGTTCCAGGTTCGAGTTGATCAAGCTTTCAAAAGTTTCTGCGTTTTCAATGGCGATCGCAGCCTGTCCGCCCAAAGTTTCGAGAAAATCCAACCAATCCTGGTCTGGTTGTCTGGTGGTCTTGTTGAACACCTCCAAAACACCTCGCACGACCCCTTTGGAGATGATGGGAACCCCCCAATAAGATTTGAAGCCTTCCTTTATCCACTCTTTCGGCACATCCATCTCGGATAGAACAACATGCAACATCTTTTGTTCTTTCACGATCCGCAAGGTTGTTTTGTTCGTGTAAATGGAATCATCCGGCAGAACACTCTTGAAACCTGTTTTTGCTGCCACTTTCATTTCATTTGAATACCTTTCAACCAAGACGATATCCGCGGCAAAAACATTTAATTGCGCCATAACATTGGAAAGTAAGATACTCAATGTCAATGACAGGTCGGAACTGCTGTTGATCGACATATCAATTTGATGCAAAGAAGCCAGGCGGTTCATTTGAATTTGCACCTGGTTCTGACTGATCCTGTTTGAAATGGATATTGCCAGGTTATGTGTCAAGGTAAACAGAATTTGTTCATCTTCTTCAGAAAAGCATGCCTGTTCAGAACTGAATAACCCTAAAACCCCGAATAATTGATTGTCATATTGAACCGGCATATAGAGTAAAGACTGAACTCCCTCCAAGCCTTCCTGCCAATCAGCGTCCTCCTGAACTGCATCTTTCATAACAGGTGCATTTGACCTGATACAGCGGCCCAATAACCCAAATCCAGTGCCGCGGTGATTTTTCATTTCATTTCTAAATTTGTTTACCACCTGGTCTTCAAATCCAACCGATTCAACACTGACAATATCCGCGTTCTCAAGTCTGAAATAGGCCGCTTTTTCATACCCGGCATTTTCAGTTAATGAGTTCAACACCTTGTAAACCGATTCTTCATAAGGTTTATGCAGGTTAAAAATAGTGCTTGAAAAATACAAGGCAAAAAGACGCGAATTGGTCTTTTTTAATTGAAGCATCTTGTGCTCAAGCTTCCGAACCAGCACCTCGTTGTACTCACGTAAAAATTGATCCTCGCCTGCCTGTTCGACAGGTTGAGAGGGCAACTCATGACGATCATGAGAATCAAGCAGTTCCTTAACCGCCTTTAATATATCGTCAGGTTCCATTGGTTTAATAAAGAACCGGTCAGCACCGAGGCTTAATGCAAATTCTTTATCTTTTTCTTCGGTGTAAGTTGCAGTGTAGAAAACAAACGGAATATTCTTCAATATCGCATCTGCTCGCCAATTTTTGCATAAGGTAAATCCATCCATTTTTGGCATTAGTATGTCGCTGACAATCACATCAGGAGGGCTGGCCTTGGCCATGTCAAAAGCATCAGCCCCATTGGATGCCTGGCTTACCTCATATCCATTGGTACTCATCAGTACTTCCAGCAGGTACAAGTTCTGCGGATTATCATCAACGATCATAATTTTTGGCATTTTATATCCCTCTATGTCTTGTTTAAAAATTGCTGTACTTCTTTCATGAAGGTGTCTGGATTAATGGGCTTTTCAATGTAGCCGGTGCATCCTGACGCCAACGCTTTTTCGCGATCACCGCTCATGGCATAAGATGTCACAGCGATCATCGGGATGGTTTTCAACTTTTCCACCTCTCGAATCATACTGGCAATGGCATATCCATCCAGTTCAGGTAATTGGATGTCAAGCAGGATTAGATCCACCTGGTTTTCCTTGGCAAGAGCCAACCCTTCTTTGCCAGTTTGCGCCTGAAGCACCCGGTAATCATGTTTCTCAAGAATAAATGTAACCAGATACATATTTTGTTCATTATCTTCAATTACCAATATGGTTTTACTCATTTTCGCTCCGTTGTAATGGCAATGTAAAGATGAATTCGCTCCCTATGCCCAACTCGCTTTCCACGCGGATGCTCCCGCCTAATAATTCCACCAGGCGTTTACAGATCGAAAGCCCCAGTCCGGTCCCCTCATATTTACGGGTTAATCCAGTGTCTATCTGCTTGAAAGGCATGAACAAGGTCTGAATATTTTCCTGGGTTATTCCAATTCCCGTGTCTTTGACCGAAACACAGAGATTCTCTCCATCCAATTTACTGTTGAGTGTCACTTCACCAGACTCTGTGAATTTCACCGCATTATTCAACAAATTGATCAATATTTGTTCCACCCTGCGTTTGTCACTCGTCAGGGTCAACGGCCCATGTTCGATATTCCTGGTCAGGTTCAACCCCTTGGCCAGCGCCAGAGGCTGGATCTTCTCAATGCATTGATTGAACACCTGCGTCACCTCGAAGGCTTCATTGGCGATCGTCACCTGGTCCGCTTCGATCTTCGAAATATCCAGTACATCATTGATCAGATTTAAGAGATGCAGCGCACTGGATTGCACCATCTTTAATTGTTTTTCCTGTTCGGTACTGAGTGGACCAACCAACTTCTGCAGCAGAATACCCGTAAACCCAATGATGGAATTGAGTGGAGTTCTCAGTTCATGCGACATGGTGGCTAAAAATGCGGATTTCAATTTATCTGCAGATTCCGCCTTGGCCACTGCTACTTTTAATTCCTCAACCTTTTTCCGTTCGGTAATATCGGTGATCGTACCGATGTATCCGATCACCTCGTTTTTGGCATTGTATTCAGGTACGGCCTGTCCGATCACCCAAACCTCGGATCCATCTTTATGCACAAACCGGTAATCCGCCGTAGAAGCGTTGGATAATGACGTAACAACTTCCCAATTTTTTGCCAACATTTCTTTATCAGCAGGATGAACTGCATTCAGCCAACCTTCTCCCATCGCTTCGTCGTAGGCCAACCCGGAAATCTTGCACCAGGTATTATTAACGAAGGTGGTTTTTCCCTCTATATCCGTGCGGAAGATGCCTACCGGGCTTACACGGGTGAGTGTCTCATATCTATTTTCACTTTCTTTCAATTCTTTTTCGGCTGTTTTTCGATCCGTGATATTCCTTATAAATGCGATCACCTTATCATTTTCACAAGCAATGAAACGTGACTCGAAATTTTTCACTTCGCCGTTTACTGGCAAGTCAAACTCAAATAATTGAACATCCTGGCTGTTGATGGTCTTATTTATGATTTCCAGAAATTGCTGCTGCAGATCATCAGGCAGATCATTAAAAACCTGTTGATCAATGGGAGTCGCCCAATTCTGGATCAACGTCTCGCCGTTGGTAGGATGGTAATCTAATAACCCGCCTTGCGGCGTTAGCCATAAAACATGGTCGGGATTATTAATAAATAGCGACCGAAAGTGAGATTCGCTTTCTTTCAGCCGTCTGGTTTGCCTGGCAACTTGAACCCTTGCAGTGAAACTTACTGCAAAAAGAAATACAATAACCCCCAGTGTGACCAAGGCAACTTGGGGCACCCAGGTCGGGATTTTTTCGGTGATCAAATCCGTTGACTTAATTCCAAAAAATGAGTCCAATGCCTGATAATAGACAGATTCCTCGTCCGCTTTGATCAGTTTAAGGTTTAGATCAATTCGGCTGATCAAATAATCAGTTATTGGACCATCTTTAGGAAACGCAAAAGCCAATTGAGTAGGTTGAATGATGATCGGGGTTTTAACCAGTTGATATTGTTGTTCATTGGAATCGCCAAAATCCTTATTGGTAACCCCTGCATCCGCCTTGCCGCTTTGAACAGCTTCAAAGACATCTGCGTAACTGGTGAAACCGACAAAAGTGGCATTAACCCCAAATTCTTCTACCAATGCCTTGATGCCTTCGGCTCCGTCAAAATTCAAAGCTCCTTCCAGGCCAGCGATCGTTTTGCCTTCCAGATCAAGGATGGTTTCAACACCGTTACCCTCGGCGACGTAAATTCTGGCCCAACTTGTGAGTACAGTTTCTCGTGAAAATGAGAAAACTTCCTTTCTGGCATCCGTTACCCCCACGTCTACCATCATATCGATCTCGTTTTTTTCCAACCGATCCAGACATTCTTCCCAACTACCCTTAACCCATACGATCTGCCAATTCTCGCGGCTGGCAATATCAGCCAGAATGGCTGGCCAAAAACCGTCAATTGTACCGTCTGGATTGGAATACACCTTGGGCGGATTCTCGTACGCTCCCACCCGTACCTGCCGGGGAGCTTCACGGTATGCCGCAGCGGTTAATGACATTAACAGGATCAAAAATAAGGTAACAACAGTCTTTCTACTCATCGTTTCCACCTTTAATAAACTTGAGAGAACACTGTACTGATTCAGTATAGCAATTATTTCGGCTTTTAACCTACACCGTATTGTAAAAATAATTACAGAATTGTTATTGAAATATTTTTTTTCTACATCAAAGCCTCAGCTTCGGTGTCTTTTCATTACCGCCTAGATCGAAATACATATTAAAATTATTTTTTATATTTATCAATCAGGAGCGCAGGAATGAAGGCTGACCTAGAAATCCGCCAATTGCTTAACCTTTTTCAATCTGGTTACACAAAACGGGATCTCACCCAGGTGGACCAGTTCATGACGTTGTTCACTGCTGATGCCGAAATCATAGGCACCAACGGGGTCCGCCCTGGCGTGGATGAATGGTATACAGACCGCAATTCAGCCCGAGAACTTGTTGCCAGCGATTGGGAAGGCTGGGGTGATCTCAGTCTCGACCTCGATGCAGCCTCGATTAAGGTGCGCGGCGACGTGGGTTGGATCGCTGCCTCGGCTACCGTCTCTCAAACCATCGGTGAAGAGAACTACCAATCTTTTTTGAACTTCATCAAAGACTATATAGAAAAATCCCCTCTGCCCGCTGAACAGAAACTGCATTTCATATTACGCGGCGGCACCAACACCGTTTATGAACTGCGCCGCGGTGAAAAATTTGTCTGGGCGCTGCGGCTTACTGCCGTCGTGGTTCACGAACCGGATGGTTGGAAATTTTCGCAGATGAATTTTTCTTTCCCTACGGTCTTTTTCCCCGATGTCAGAATAATTGATAATTAGCAGGGTGTAGACCCATTATTCCCCTATCTTGCAAAGTGCTTGACACATGGTTTATAATTAATTATAGAACATGTTTTCTTATGTTTTTTTGATTTGTTTTCCGGGTGCCCGAAGGAAGTGAATGGTATTTGTTTTAATCGTTTCTGTTTTTATTCTGAAACAAAAACGAATCACAAAAACAAATTTTGAAGCTGTTTTTAAGAGGATTGAGCCTATTCGTTTTTTGTTTTTGCCTAATCAAATAGTGCCTTTAGTGGATTGCAAACTTATCACACCAGGTTTTTCGTGGAATTCATGGTGAAAAAGAACTAAAATAATAATATAAACTATCCACAGGAGACCCCTTATGTCCGATCCAAGGCTCGTCAAATACGCGGATGTACTTGTCAACTACTCGGTCAAGACCCAACCGGGCGATTGGGTCCACATTCAGGCTGGCAGACTCAGCACGCCTCTCGTCCGCGAGATCGTGGATCAGGTCGTTAAAGCCGGTGCCCATCCCACCTACTCTCTCAGCTCGGATGTAATTGCGGACGCAATGTTTAAAAACGCCACCCCTGAACAGTTGGAATGGTGCCCGCCTACAGATTTGCTCATGATCAAGCAAGCCAATGCCGCCATCTTTATTGCCGCTCCTGAGAACTCCCGTGCCCTCAATGCCGTGGATCCCGCCCTGCAGCAGGCACGTCAAAAAGGTTGGCGCAAGTGGTACGAAGTTTACATGAAACGCTCAGCGGACCGCAGCCTGCGTTGGACCATGGCCAACTACCCCACCTCCTCACTTGCCCAGGATGCCGACATGAGCCTGGCGGATTATGAAAATTTCGTCTATAAAGCCACCTTTGTGGATCAGCCCGATCCCGTCAAAGCCTGGCAGAAGGTCCACGACGATCAGCAGAAGCTGGTGGATTATCTGGTCGGCAAGAAGGAGTTCCGCATCAAAGGCCCCAACGCGGATATCGTCATGAACATCGAAGGCCGCACCTTCATTAACTCGGATGGCGACCAGAACATGCCCAGCGGGGAGGTCTTCACCAGCCCGGTCGAAAACTCAGCCACCGGCTGGGTCAATTTCACCTTCCCCGCCGTCCACCTGGGCCGCGAAGTTGAAGGTGTCCGCATGGAGTTCAAGAACGGCAAGGTGGTCAAAGCCGCTGCCGCCAAGAATGAAGACTTCCTCGTCAAAATGCTCGACGTGGATAAAGGTTCACGCACCCTGGGCGAACTCGGCCTCGGCACCAACTACGGCATTGACCGCTTCACCAAAGACATTCTCTTTGACGAGAAGATCGGCGGTTCCTTCCACCTGGCAGTCGGCGCCGGCTTTGAAGAATGCGGCGGTAAAAATGTTTCAAGCCTGCACTGGGATTTCATCTGCGATGCCCGTCACGACACCGAAATGTATGCAGATGGCAAACTCATCTACCAAAACGGAAAATTCATAATCTGATTTAAAAACGGAGACAACATGAAACCAGCATTGTTGGTCATCGATGTACAAAAGGAGTTTTTCAAGAGCGACCCTGAAACCGAGCAATCATTGAACAACGCCATCCAATACATTGTGCCTTCAATTGCTCTCTTTCACGAGGAAAAGTTACCCGTCGTATTCGTCCAGCACATGGAAGAAGCCGACGGTCTCCTCCCAGGTGTTGAGGGCTTTGAAATGCCAGATGCTTTCGACGTTCAGCTAGGCGATTTGCGTATTACCAAAACCTACAACAATTCCTTCAACAAAACCGGCCTGGATGAGAAACTCAAAGCCCTGGGGGTGGATACGCTGATCATCACCGGCTACTGCGCCGAATGGTGCATCCTTTCCACCATCCGCGGCGCATGGGATCTCGACTACAAGGCCTTCCTTGTCCCAGGCGCCATCGCCAGCGGGTCCAAAGAAGCCATCGCCTTTGTCGAAAACAATCATGAAGTGATCTCTCTTGGCGCCCTTAAGACCTTTATCAGTGCGTTGCCATAAGTTTCTCAGTCATCATTTACTGGTTCAAGGAGCAAAAATGTCACTGTTCAAGAACGTTAATGTCGTTTCGTATTACGTGACCGATTGGCAAAAAGCTAAACAGTTCTACCAGGACTTGCTTGAATGGCCGGTCGTTTTCATCAGTGATGAAGTGGGGTGGATGGAATTTGGCAATGAGAACGAAACCCACATTTCCATCAGCCGCTGGGAAGGTTCAGACCCGGTTCCTCCCAAACTTGGCGGGGCCACCGCCGTTTTCGCCGTGGAAGATGCCATCGAAACCACCCGCTTGCTCCGCGCCCGCGGAATTCGCTGCGAAGATCCGGTGACCATCCCCGGCATGGTGTGTTACGGCACTTTTTATGATCCTGAAGGCAACCGGCTGCAAATTGCCTCAAACGTTTCAGGTTAATATATAAAAAATAAACTCCGAATCCTTTTGTTACGGGATTCGGAGTCATACACAGTTAAATAATTGGTATTACCTCTGGGTCATGGAATTCCCAGCCGAACCATCCATACACCGGCAGGTTCTTCCGCCACCTTTGAAAACGCTCCGGTCAGATGGATCCAGGTATTGCCAGGCTGCAGTGGGAACGGATTTCCTTCAGCATCAAAGAACTGAATCGGTGTATCCCAGCCTGATTTATAGGTAACGTCATACAGCATCCCATCGCGGCAGATCAATGCACGGCCTTGGGTGCTTTGAATTTCATACTCATGGATGGTGTCAGTGGCGCCATTCAAGACATTCAACTTGGCAAAGATCGTGATCACATTTGAAGTGGCCAACTGTTCGCCATTGTTGCGGTCGACCAGCGGAATCATCCTGGAATTGCCGTTACTGTCCACTTCATCGATCCAGTGCATATATTTTTTGGTAACGGGATCGTAGATCCACTGCTGGTTGATGTTTTTGCCAAAATGCATGGTGAATTGTGTTGCTGGTACGCCGCCAGCAGGAGGAACCGTGGCAAAAGCCATTCCGTCCAGGTTGGGCCTGTCATTAGTCGCGTAGTCTTTGGATGCATAATAAGCTGACATCTCTGACGTATTACCAAAAACACTGGTCTCGGTGTCGGTGCCGTCATCGCAGATTGCTTTAAATTGATCGTTGCAATGTTCAGTATTCACGACCCGGCCACCCAGTGTACCCAAGATTTCATCCAACTCGGGTTTCCAGGCGGAGATAATGCCAATGATGCCCTGGTACATTTGGGTAAGAGGAATATCCACCAAACGCCCTGAACGCATCGTGCCAACCTTGGTGTCATCTTTGCCATAATAAAGCGCGACAAAGCGGTCAAGTCCATTACCAATGTAATAATCGAAGACGATATCTGCATTGGTCAACCCGGCATGCGGACGTCCCGCCGCCTGATTGGCAACCTTCATCATAACCGGCCTGCGGTCAAGAATTGCAGGGTCTTCAACGACCAATCCGGTCAAGGGGTTCACGTTGTCAGGGAAGTTGGTTGGACCATAAACAACGGTAATGGGTGTAGGAGATGCCGTAGGGGTTGGGGTGCTGGTCGAAGTCGGTATTGGCGTCAATGTTGGCGCCGCAGTGAGGGTCAATGCAACAGCAGCCTGCATGGTTTTTTCGGCAGCGACAGGGTCAGGCGTTGCAGTTTGGCAGGCGCTCAACCCAAGGGTTAGTAAAAATAATAGAGTGATGATTTTTTGTGTATAGTGTTTTCGCATTAATATGCTCCTATATCCTTAGCGCACGAATATTCGACGCTTTCAGGATTATACACTCAAAAAAGGTCCATTCGTCAAGGGATAAAAAACCAGGGAGTCGCGGCTCCCTGGTTATTCAAGCTGGTTTTCTTATCAGCGATTGACTGAGAAGGTCAAGTAATTTGATGACGAGGCCCCGCTGTCAAAGATCAACCCGGTGGGTGAGCCGATCGTGCCCAACAGCAGCCTGGATACACCTGCATTTTGAGAGACCACCAGGTAGCGGTTGGCATCCAGCCATTGGATTTGGCCGGCATTAGTGTAATCTGCTATGGCAACCGGAGCTGCGCCTACCTGTCCGATATAGGGAGTGTTGGTCATACCGCTGCCGATAGCATAAAAGAAATGCGTATTATCAGGCGACCATACGGGATTCTCATTGAAGCCTCCATTGGCATAAGCCACACTCGGCGTCCCATCAAAGAATCCAATATTCAGGGTATAGGTGTTATCTGCAGGTACTCCAAACCGGGTGAAGTAAAGGAATTTACTTTGATCAGGTGAGAAGGCTACATTTCCACCTTCCAGGTTTGGCATCTGCGTCTGTAAAAAGATTTCTCCAGACAAACCATCGGCAGCGAAGCGATAAATGCTTGAATCGCCAGGTACTTCATCCCACGGGTTCGATGGCGGAACCCCTGCCACGAGGGTTGAACTGTCCGCTGACCAGACTGGAGAAGCCACCCAGGCATACTCGGAAGCCGTATTCACAAAATCGTAATGAACCTCATTAAGTTTAAAAACACTTCCATCGGCATTATACATATCCACCTGGGTGGGCAGACTTACGGCAATTTTTGTCGCATCAGGAGAATAGGTAAACTTCCATGAAGAGGATCCGGTATTCAGCAGAGTGGATACCGCACTGGTGTCTGTATTAATGAGATATAAATTCTCGCTAAATGCCAAACCGGGGCCTTCATACAATGTGCGGGTATTCATGGCAAGTACGCGGCTATTGGGCACCCAACGAATCTGCCCTGGCTCTGAACCGATAGATTCGGCCGGCCGCGGAAGTGCGTTTACGGCAGCTGCATCCATCAAGGTTCGGCGGTTGCTGCCATCCGAGTTGATCACCTCAAGAGCCACAAATTGGTAATCGGTATAACGGGTAAAGGCGATCATCGAACCATCAGGTGAAACATAGCTGCAGCAAATGCCGCTGGGGGGCACCAATTGAACTGCAGCTCCCATGCCCTCCGCCCAGGTGTAAAGACTGCCATCCGGTGCGGCAAAACTGACCCGCAGCGGGGCTGCTTCGATCAATGGGGGCAGGGTGGGTAATTCTTCACCCGGAGCCGGGGTCAATGTTAAATCATGCGGAATTGCGGTAATAAGACTTTCAGCGGTTCCAGCCAGCGCGGCAACCGTCCCGGCCACGGCTGTGGCTGCGTTATCAATGGTTGTACCGCTTGGAATGGAAATGCCGCATGCCAGACTAACCAGAGCAAGAACGAGTAAACCAGCCAAAATGGATCGACTATTACGTTTCATGGGTTATCTCCTCAACGTGTGAACAACGAATAAGACTTAATCACTCTAATTATACAAAACACTCATTTTATTGCAACCATTCCTGATTGACGATATCAATACACTAACTATAATAAGACTTATATTGGCAGGGTAGACATATGAAAAAACAAAACAAGACCCTTTTTATGTTGATCGGCCCCAAAGGATCAGGAAAAACCCATATCGGAGATGTCGTCGGCCAGAACACAGACATCCATTTTTTGCGGGTTGAACCCATCTGGCTCACCGTCCAGCCCGGTGAAGACGGCTGGCTAAAAGTGGAGCAATCTATTGACGATACTTTCGCAAAACACGATCAGGTGATGGTCGAAAGTCTGGGCGCTGGTGACGGCTTTAAGAAATTCCATGCGTCACTCTCTGAAAAATATCAAATTAAAATGATACACGTGGTTGCCGAATTATCCACCTGTCTGCAGCGGGTAAAATCGCGTGATAATGCGGAACATATCGCCGTCTCTGATGATCAGGTTGAAGCTTATAACCGGATTGCCGCTGCAATAAAATATGATTGGGCGATTGAAATCTGCAATGATCCGCCAGCGAGTACGCAAGAAATTCTAACCGCGATAAAGAAAACAGTTCTATGATTCCTTCACAAATGGCAAGTGGAAAAAACTATTTAGATGTAAAATCTTAAATAAATACAAAGCGAAATTTCGATTGGCACTCATTGGAGGGAATGAATCATGCAAATCGTTAAACTCGACTGTACAGCCTGTGGAGCTCCCATCTCCATCCCTGAAGATGTTGATATCCTGTTTTGCTCCTCCTGCGGATCCAAGCTAGCTGTGGATCGGGGTGAAGGTTATGTCACCCTAAAACTGATCGAAAAGCTGACGCAAGCCATTCAAGAATCCGGCGACAAGTCACACTCAGCCATCAAAGAAAACACTTATGTTACCAAGGTGGAGTTGAAGCGCGTTCAAATCAGCCAATCGGTTAATACCGAAGAAATGAAATTGAATACTCTCCGTCAGGAAATCAGAAGCCTGACGCGTAAATCACAACTTTTGCCGATTGAAAATCAACAACTTTCGACCCTGCGTTTGGATGAATGCAACACCTTGATGCGCATTCGCAAGCTGAACATGGATTCATCCAAACTTGAAGAAGGTTGGGAAGAATCCATGGAAGTATTTCAAGCCGACCTGGAGGCGCTGATTGAGATCATTAAGAGTCTCACCCCTTATGCATCAGACCCCTCAATTGCCAGCAGACTCAACGCGCTTAATCAAGAAAAGGTTCAATGCGAAAATCATTTAATCGAGCTTGAAACCACACTTCTCACCCGTCAATTAAAATCATTGAAATATGCACCGCTCGCCTCACTTTCTGTTGAAGACATGGAGAAACTGAGCGTAGATTTACAATCGGATTTCAACATCCTGGTAAGCAATCCCCAATCAATTTTAAAAACCCGGTTTCGCAATGAATTGAACAACTTGCAAGCAAAACTGAATAGCATTTATCCGCGCAAGAAAGTTGAATCAGCAACAGGACCATTGGAATCGCTTGATCTCAACCCGCCCTACCCCGAAATCCCATGGAAGTTGATCCCTCTGATAGAACTGGCTGAAGGTGACCTTGAAAAAGTACGACAATCTCCTGATAATCCCCAAAAACTAATTATTAAGAATGAGATTGAAACCAAAGTCAAACAACTTAGAGAATTACAAGCCTTGGATTTACCATCGCAGCGTGCTATGGCTGAGAAAAAGTGGAAAAGGAAACGCAAAGTCACCAATATCGTGCTTCTCATCTTTTCAGCCGTCATCGTACTTATTATTCTCTTTGCCATACTTGGCGCGAAGAAAAACAATTTCGCTCCATTGAGCTCATTGGGCACCAATCCCAGGAGCACCAATACGGCTGCCACCCAATCTAATATTGCATCAAGTTATCTGGCTGTGAAAAATGAATTATTCGAAGTCGTGGCACAAAAAACATACCTGCGTTCAGAACCTGACATCAACAGCCCGGAATTAGCTCCGATCGTTCACGGTTTGCTGCTCGTCAATCTCGGACAATCTACTGCTCAACCTGATTGGTTCCAGATACAAACTTTCAAAGGGGACCTTACCGGCTATTTGTATCAACAATGGATCAGTCCCATTCATGGACAGTCGGTTGAAGGAACACCGGCAGCTGCTGGTAAAAACGAGATTTTTATTGATGATTTCTCAGGTGTAAAAGGCACCTGGTACGAAGACTCCTTCGATGATAGTTTCGGACAGGGCAAATTTGAGGTAATTAATGGCAAGTATCAGGTGGATTTGAATGCAATTGATGGTGGATACATCTATTCCAAGATTGAATTAAATGAACTGCCGCCAGCTTATGTTTATTCAATGTCTGTTGATCTGGTTTCAGAAAATGAGTCCAGTGCAGCAGGATTAATAACCAATTTCTCAGATGATGATAATTTTGATTTTTTCCTGCTTTCTTCAGATGGCTCCATCGTGATTGGATCCCGGCGCAATGGAGAAAATTACACGCTGTACAATACCCGTTCCACACCCAATCCTTATGCCATTGTCAACAACAATCAACCAAATAAATTGTCGGTTTGGGTCGGATCCGCAAATGATGCCGGTCCAAATCACTTTACCTTTGCAGTCAATGGAAAATCTATTTACACACTCAAATACGAAACACCGCAGCGCTATTCACCCGTGATTGGTATGATAATCTGGTCCATGGATCCTAATCAACCGGTTACCTATACCTTTGATGATGTGAGCGTCATTCAAACTGAAAACGAAGAATAACGGCTTGCCTTATCATAATATCCCGCCTTGCTAACCTGTATGGACAATTCAGGAATTTTCGACTTATAATTTGGGTATTGAGGATTTCTGAATGCATGCGCATACTCGTTCCATCTACAAACAACTCCTGCCCGGTCTCTTTCTGGGGCTCATCGTCCTGGTCGGACTGGCACTACTGGGTAATGTAAAACAGGTTTCCAACCTTTTTGTGTCATTTCAATGGCTCAATTTCGTGCTGGCGATTGCCTTGAGCTTTCTCAACCAGGCCCTGCGTTTTCTTAAACGTGCGATCAACTTTCATACCTCTGGTGTGCGAAACGTCAGCTTTCTTGAATCCATGGTCTTATTTCTGATCTGTCTACCTTTATCGGTCACCCCCACCCGTGTCGGTGAATCTTTCAAGGGGATTTGGTTGTTTAAAAGATCAGGCATCCCGGTTGAGCGTGCCGTTTCGGTCTTCATGGTCGAGCAAATTTCAGATGGACTGAGTGTGTTCGTGCTGATGGTGATCGGTACCATCGCCTACCCCTCTCTGTGGCCATTGTTTCTCAGCCTATTTTTGGCATTTTTAGGTTTGCTGATCTACTTTAAGATTCCCCAACCCCAGGGCGGACCGTCAGTACTTAGCAACAAGGTGCCGGTCTTGAAACAGATTATTCCGCAGCTCCGCGAATGCATTGATGCCAACCCGGCGCTATTCACAATTGGCAACATGACGATTTCATTTCTACTTGGAATTCTCTCATGGGCGGCTGAAGGCGCCGCGCTTTTCATTATATTAAGAGGGCTGGGCTTTGCTCCCTCCCTGCCGCTGATCGCCACGTCCATCCTTGTCTTTGCCTTTGCCACCACGGTCAGCCTAGCCAGCCGCCTTCCCGGCGGATTAGGAGTGATGGAAGTCGCCATGGCCATGCTCCTCACCCTGCTGCTGCGATTTCAACCCGAAAAAGCCGTGGCCGCCACCATCCTTTTCAGATTAGCCACTTTTTGGGTCACCTTCATCTTCGGTCTTGCTTTATGGTCAGTGGCGGGTAAACCCCTAGGCATCAACAGCCAGGAAGGCCGCATCATTGAAGGTTGATTTTCACAGTCACACTGTTCATTCTTCAGACAGTCTTACCCCCATCCCCGTATTGATCCAGGCTGCGCGCAAACGCGGATTGGACAGGTTGGTGGTCACTGACCACAACTCCATCGAAGGAGCTCTCGAAGCCTATCGTATGGCACCTGACCTTATCATCGTGGGAGAGGAAGTTCAAACCACCCAGGGAGAATTCCTGGCTGCCTTTGTGACCGTTCCACTGCCCAAACGGCTTGAACCACAGGAAGCCCTGAAACGTCTCAAAGACCAGGGCGCGTTCATCAGCATCTCGCACCCCTTCGATCCCCAGCGCTCGGGTTGGCCGCTCGAAACCCTGGAATGGCTGGCGCCCCAAATTGACGCTGTGGAAGTTCGCAACGCGCGTGTGATTGATGCCAATTACAACAAGCTGGCGCTTGAGTTCGCCCAAAGCCATCACCTGCCCGGCAACGCCGGCTCGGACGGCCACCATCAAAACGAGATCGGACGCTGCTACACCGAACTGCCCGAGTTCCACGACGCGGAATCACTGCGCGTGGCCATGCAAAGCGCCCGGCCCATGGGCAGGATCTCTTCACCCCTGGTGCATTTCTACTCTGTTTGGGCGCGGATGAAAAAGAACTCGGCCAAATAAGTACAAAACGCCCCATTTCACTTGACGATGGATTCAAATGAGATAAAATTGAAGATGCGTTGGGGCGGTGGCGGAATCGGCAGACGCAACGGACTTAAAATCCGTCGATGGTGACATCGTGAGGGTTCGACCCCCTCTCGCCCCACACAAACACTCCTTGATCGGGGTGTTTTTTTATTGGTTTAATCCGTCATGGTGAGCCCGTGTTTCTCGGGTGAAGTAAGAAGTCCTCTGAAGGGGGAATTCCTGACATGGTTTGTCTGTTTATCAAAAAAGAAATTTCTTTTTTAGGAATTTCAATATGGATTAATTAGAACGTTTGTACTATAATAAACCATAAGGATACACTCTTATGGCATACTATTACATTAGCGGTTTTAACTTCAACGAGAACAAAAAGATTGTGGAATCCCTGACGGGATATGCCACCAATGTTTTTCACAGTTCTTTCCTGCCCCCTAAACGCTTCACAAGAGAAGAAATACTGAATCTCATCAAAACCGGCAACACCGTGTTTACCCAGGACGGCGCCTACCATCGCATTTGTATCGGCGTCTTTGAGATCAACGGTGTGGATTATCTACGCGCAGATCAACACCCCGCCCCGTTTGATTATTTTGGATAACAAAATTTCAGGATTCATACAGCCCTCATTGGAACCTACACTCTTCAGCCATCTGATTAAAGAGTAAAATAGAGTCTTGATTTTGCATCACCACCTCAAATCAAAGAGCCTCTATGAAATCATTGCTTCATTTGATCAAACATGCCCGCTTCACCCCCGTGGATGTTTCTCTGCTCATTCCCTTCGCCTCGCTGCTCTACATATTAATGGAATGGCTGTTCATCATCACCAAGACCTCCTTTATCAGCGTTGGTTCAGTATTTGAAAAAGCTTCAGTTCTCATAAACGGTTCTGCCATACTGGCGTTGGCTGCCTTGCTGCTTTCAGTTCCCTTGATCATTTTGTACAATGTGCTTAACGCCAAAACCGGACGCGCTGTCATCCGCATTTTGCTTTGCTTTTTACCTGCGCTGCTGCTCTCCTCAACCGTGCTACTGCTGGTGGATAACATCACCTATACTGCCTTCAACTACGGTGTGGTTTCAACCAAAGGTATTGTCCGTACCCTTTATCTGGTGGGTTTTGTTCTGCTCACCATTGGCCTGATGTACCCGATCTTCAAATGGTCCCGTTCGATCGAGAAATCCCGCCGCAAGATTTCCCGTAAACAGAAACTTCAATTCCCTCTCATCCTTGGTCTGGTTGTTTTAGCCTGCGCAGCCTTACCGATTGCTTTCAATCCCTACTTTCAAAATCCCCTCGCCAATCCGGCAGCTGAAATCAAATCTGATCAACTTCCCAACATCGTTCTGATAACGGGTGACGGCCTGAACGCTGCCAAACTTTCACTTTACGGATCAGATAAAGACACCACCCCCTTTTTAAAGGAGATCGCCAACACCTCCCTTGTGGCGGAGAATAATTTTTCCAACGCCCAGGGCACCATCGGTTCCACCACCTCCATCCTCACCGGCAAGTACCCGGCAGCTACACGAATTTTGGCTTCGACGGATATTCTAAAAGGTGAAGATGCCTTTCAGCACCTACCAGGCATCTTGGAATCATACGGTTATTACACAGTCCAACTGAATTTCACTTACTTTGCCGATGCCTACCGCATCAACTTTCAGGATGCCTTTATCGAAGCCAACGGCGAATCTCCTGTAAGCAACAAGATCCAATCCAGCCTGGCAAAGCTGCTACCTACCAACAACTATTATTTCATGCGTGAAGTCTATTCCCGCATATCTAACCGTTTGGAACATCTTTTGTACATCAAAAAGATGACTAACCCCTTCCTGCAGGTCACTGAGTCGCCTGAAAAATTCAACGATCAGGATAAATTGGATTACCTTTTCAAACTGATCGACGAAGGCAAACAGCCAATTTTTGTTCATATCCATTGGATGGGGACACACGGACCCAAGTACTATCCCACCAGGCAGGTGTTTTCTGAAGGATTGAGCACCGAAACACAGGGAAAATATGTAGACAGTTTTTACCTCGACAGCATCCTCGATCTTGATGGGGCGGTATATCAAGTCTTCAACGGGCTGCAATCCCGCGGATTGTTGGACAAATCCATTGTGGTGGTGGGAAGTGATCACACCCAGCGCTGGTCAATCGCCAGAATTCCGCTCTTGATCCATTTTCCAAATGGTGAACATGCAGGTAGGATCGCTGAAAACACCCAGAACATGGATATTGCCCCTACCCTGCTCAATTACCTTGGCATCCCCCAGCCTGCATGGATGATGGGACAGCCCCTCTTTGACTCCCTTGATCCAAATCGACCAATCTTCCTGGTGGCCATACCAGATTCAAGCCGCGATCCCAAGACGAATGCCATTGTTTATCCGCCCTTCGTGGCACCTTTCTACCAATTCGGCAAAGCCACTCTGATCTCTTGCAACCGCTATTACACCATCAACTTTTTAAAGCAAACCTTTACTGACGCCAATGTACAAAGCTATGCCGGCACATGTAAAACACCTCCCCCCACTCGGGAGGAGGCATTTAAGATTATTCTTGGTCATTTGCAGGAATACGGTTTTAACACCACTTCATTGAACAGTATCGAACACGATAATTAATCGCCAAAACATACGCCCAGGTCGCGGGCCGTGAGCATTGTATCGCAATCAAGAGGCACATTTTTCATACGCCGCGTGGCATCTGCCAGTGGAACATACTTGACGACCGGTGGATCCAGCGCCACCATCACACCGCTCTGTCCTTCATCCAGTGCGCGGATGGCCGCAGCCCCGAACCGTAAAGCGATTAGACGGTCGTTGGCTGTCGGTGAGCCGCCCCTCAATAAATGACCTAAAACTACCAGGCGGGTTTCCTTGCCTGTCAATTCCTGAAGCTCTTCAGTGATGCGTTCCCCAATCCCGCCTAGCCTTTCGGCGCGGCCAACTTCTTTTGAGATGACTGAAACGTTTCCGCCGATGGGTTTTGCGCCTTCAGCCACCACTACGATCGAGAAATTGCTGCCTGCGCGCTGCCGTTCAAGAATCTTGGCTGAGACTTTCTTCAAATCAAAGGGGATTTCTGGGACCAACACCACGTCAGCCGATCCGGCCACCCCCGATTCAAGCGCGATCCAACCGGCATAGCGGCCCATCACCTCAACGATCAATACCCGCCGATGACTGGCCGCGGTGGTATGCAGCCGGTCCAGGCATTCCACGGCGAACCCCACTGCGGTGTCAAAACCAAACGTAACAACGGTTTGATCCAGATCATTATCAATGGTTTTCGGAACCCCCACCACGCGTACCCCTTTTTCGGCCAACTCATTCGCAATGGACATGGATCCATCACCGCCAACCGAAATCAGCGCATCAATTTCATGCATTGCAAAGGACCGAACCAGTTCATCTGAACGGTCAATTTCAGTATATGTTCCATCCGCGTTCTTCACAGGATAATGGAAAGGATTCCCACGATTGGTCGTACCGATGATCGTGCCGCCCAGGTGGGTAATACCGCGCACCCTGTCACGGGTCAGCGATATCAAACCACCTTCAGGGTATTGTTCAGGCATCATCAATCCGTTGTACCCATCGCGGATGCCGTACATTTCCCATCCACGTGCGATGCCGGCCAACACAGCGGCTCGAATGACCGCATTTAATCCTGGTGCATCTCCGCCGCCGGTAGCTATCGCCACCTTGTGAATACTCCCTTGATTTTGGCTCATGGTTCCCTCTTTTTCAACTTTTGAGTTACCTGTCAAAATGCAGCAAGATAATATTTCCATTAAATTCGGCAGCCAAACGCTCTGGCAAATTGCCAAGATGTGCCAAAAACCTTTGTCGGCTCCCATATCCAGGGATGACCAACAGATCGCTCTCTGCATGTTTGTGCAGATCGGAGATGCGCAAATTGCCTTCCATTTTTTTCAACTTTACATCAATTTCAACTTCAGTGTCATTAAGAATTTCATTAATTCTTGGTATGAAGTTTTCAGCTGCCAAAATTTCGAGTGGAACGTTGATGGCTTTGGCAAGGGTAATATTCGCCAGGATGATTCGCCTCAGCACTTCGTTGGCCACCACTTTTTCAGGCATGAGCAAAAGCACTCGTTGCATGCCTAAAACATTTTGAGTCAATTTGCCCACCATCACCGGCAAATCTGAACCCCAGATCACTTCATCCAATATACTTCCAAGAATATTCTGCTGAATATTTCGTTTTCCTCTCCACCCCATCAGGATGATGGACGCATCCCTTTCTTTCGAGGTCATCAGAATTCCTTCAGCATAAGAATTTGCCAAACGTGGGATTAATTCAATTTGCGATTCCGGATCATCGACCAGGGTTGGAATCTTATCGAGTAATTCTTTTTGTTTATTGAACTCATAAGCAAAACTGGCAGATTCCCTGGCAACATTGACAGCCAAAACAGAACCTGAACTTTCAGATTTTAGAAGATTGGCAAGAGTGATCAAATTCTGTTCAGATGCTGGGTTCGAAATTGGCACCAGGATTCTATGGAACAATGGTTTGATCTCTTCATCTTTATCTTTCTGCTCTTGCAATTTGGGTGCAAACTTTTGAACCAGCAATGGAGAGGTGATGGAGGTAAAAAGAATCATCACGATCGCGGCATTAAACAGATTATTATCAAACAAACCTATTTGCAGACCAATCACCAGGGTAGGGATGGTCACGGCGGCTTGGGCATGAGAAAGTCCAAAAGCAGTGAAAAGTTCAGCTTTTGAATACTTATAAATTTTGCCGGTGATCCAGGCTGCAATGAATTTGGAAACATAAGCGACAAAAAGGATTCCAACGGCTACAAGAATCGCTTCAGGATTTCTTACCAGCGCAAGCGGATCTGTGATCATTCCACTATATAACAAGAAAAGTGGGATGAAAAATGACTCACCCATAAAAAGTACATGTCCTGAGACCGGACTGTGCCTAGGTAATGTGGCATTAATGGCCAACCCTGCCAGGAAAGCGCCCACAACCTCATGAACCCCGATCAGTTTTGCCCCCAGGGCAGCCACAAACAGGACCACAATCACAAACTGAAACTCAACCGCCCTGCCGGAATAGCGATGGAAAAACCACTTGCCGATTTTGGGCATGATAAAAA
Organism: uncultured Anaerolinea sp.; assembly: GCA_964597505.1. Taxonomy (GTDB): domain Bacteria; phylum Chloroflexota; class Anaerolineae; order Anaerolineales; family Anaerolineaceae; genus UBA6107. The sequence goes on from CAZQXI010000009.1 coordinate 165,830, forward strand.
ATATGGCCAAGGCAAAAAGAATGAGTAAAACAAATAATTTAATAAAGTAACCCGCCGCCAGACTGCCGTCTTTTGCACCCAGCACGATGGCAAGGATGATAAATGCCCCGATATCGGTCAGAATGGTTGCGCCTGCTGTTACGGCCACTGCTTCGTTACGCGTTACTCCCAACCTGGTCAGAATTGGAAAGGCGATTAAAGTATGCGATGCAAATGCACTTCCCAGTAGGATCATTCCCAGCCAGGGCATTTTTAATATCCAGCCTAACAACATGCCAAATGCCTGGGGAATAATGAAGGTCAGCAACCCAAAGACCACTGCCCTTCCCCTGACCTTCATAAACTGATGAAAATCAACCTCAAGACCTGCACTAAACATTAAATAAACCAGACCGATGGTAGACAAAAATTCCATGCGGTCGTTGGCAGCCAGAAGGTTTAGCCCATTTGGCCCGATCAGCATCCCACCCAGAATGATCCCCACAATGCCAGGCAACCGAACTTTTTCCGATAAGATTGGAGCCACTAGAATGATTGTCATGATGACCAAGAAAAAGACAATCGGTTCCTGAAATTGTTCCATAAACAGACACCTTCAATTTAAAAATAGAATGAATTTCAATTCATTGATTATATAAGTAACGAATGGATATGTGTAATAAGAATTATGATAGAAATTTCAATCTTTGATATGATTATTATATAAAATTTCAAAACAGAGGTCTCCATGAGTCAAAATATTTTGGTCACTTATGCCACCTGCACGGGTTCAACCCAGGGTGTGGCTGAAGCCATTGGAAAGACTCTCGCTGATAACGGCGCCACCGTGGATGTAAAACCGATGAAAGCGGTTACCGATCTCACGCCCTACACTGCAATTGTAGCCGGCAGCGCCATCCAGGCCTCTGCCTGGCTGCCCGAAGCCGTGGACTTCATCCGAACCAATCAAAGAGCGTTGTCACAGAAACCCTTCGCCACATTTTTGGTGTGTATGACCCTTGCCATGCGTAATGGTGAAAAATATCGTCCTTTTACCGCGGATTTCATCAATCCTATTCGCAGCATGGTTAAACCTGTGAGCGAGGCTCAATTTGCAGGCGTTTTAGATTTGAAAAAGATACCCTCGGTGAGTGACCGCATCAAATTTGGCATCAGTGTGCTGCTCGGCGTCTGGAAAAAAGGCGATCACCGCGATTGGAATGCCATCCATTCCTGGGCGGCGAGCCTAAATTCAAAACTGAATTAATTTGAACTAACCTCCAAGAAATATGGTTGTCCATTTCTCGGTTGTTCATTCGGTTGAAGAATGGCAAAATGTCGTTCAGAGAATGACGAATGCCACTTCAGAAAGCCAGGATCAACCATGAACCAATTGATTTCAAATACCGACACTCTTTATGCAGCCTTGTTGCAGCGAGACAGCAGCTTTGAGGGGATTGCCGTGGTATGTGTTAAGACCACTGGCATATTCTGCCGTTTCACTTGCACAGCCCGCAAACCCAAGCGCGAAAATGTGGAGTTCATGGCCTCTCCGCATGAAGCTTTGTTGCACGGATACCGACCCTGCAAGGTATGCAACCCCATGGCTTATCACGGTTCAGCCCCTGAATGGATCAAGCCTTTACTGGCTGAAATAAACGAAAATCCAAATCTTCCGCTGCACAATCAAAATTTAAGGGAGCGAGGACTTGACCCGGCCCGAGTCAGCCGCTGGTTTAAGAAGAACCACAGTATGACATTTCAGGCTTATCTGCGTTCGCTGCGCATCGGGCAGGCTTTTGGCCGCCTCAAACAGGGTGAAAGTATCACCGGAACCGCATTTGATTCAGGTTATGACTCGTTGAGCGGATTTACAGATTCATTTAAACGGACTACCCATCTCACACCAAGTGAGGGCCGCCACGAAGGAATCGTTTACACCACCCGCATCCTGACCCCCTTAGGTCCAATGCTGGCAGGCGGTACACAACAAGGTATTTGTCTGCTGGAATTTGTGGACCGCAGAATGTTGGAGACCCAAATAAAACGGGTTTCACACCACCTTCAAGCCAGAGTGCTGCCTGGCGAAAACCAGTATTTCAAAATATTAAAGCAACAACTTGATGAATATTTTGCATCGAAACGCCAACAGTTTGACATTCCACTTGTGCTGGCTGGAACACCTTTTCAACAAAAAGTCTGGAACCTGCTCCAATCCATCCCTTTCGGTGAAACCCGTTCTTATAAGCAACAAGCTGAAGCACTGGGCGACCCGGCCGCTATTCGTGCCGTAGCGCGCGCCAATGGCGATAACCGCATCTCAATCCTCATCCCCTGTCACCGGGTGATCGGTTCGAATGGAGAATTGGTGGGTTACGGCGGTGGTCTGTGGCGTAAGCAATTCTTATTAAAGCTTGAATCAAGCTTACCGAATGATTTTGAGATTTAATAGGTTGATGAGTTACAAAAAAACCGCACCTTTTCAGGTGCGGTTTTTACGATCAAAGGACCAGCTTACTTTCCAAGGATCTTGTACATTCCGGTGCCGCAGACGGTGCATTTGCCCTTAAGGGCTTTGCGACCATTCTTCATGGTCACTTCTTGGGTTTCTTTCATATCGGTTTTCTTTTTACACTTCATACAATAAGCAACTTCAGCCATTTTTCCTCCATTCAATATTTGTACAGGTTTGATAGCTTACCAAGGTTACAAGGTGAGTATAGCATATAAAATTCAACTTGCAACTGCTAATTGGCTTTCAATTAGCTTGCAATGGACAATCAATTTTTTCCTTGCATAATCTCGTTTAATCGTCTTTAATGGAATGTATAACCGATTAGCAGGAGGTTTTTAATGTCCCCGGAAACTAAATCCATTAAACAATTTACCCCTACGCCGTTAAAACGGCGTTCACCCGTCCCCAGCGACATCGAAATCGCCCAGGAAGCCACCCTCAAGCCAATCACTCTCATCGCCGAGGAAATTGGCCTTCTGCCTTCCGAAATTGAACAATACGGAGATACCAAAGCCAAGGTGAGGCTTGAAGTGCTGCAGCGTTTGCATCACATCCCTGACGGAAAATATATAGATGTAACCGCCATCACGCCCACCCCCCTTGGTGAAGGAAAAACCACCACCACGGTTGGGCTCAGCCAGGCGCTTGGTGCGTACCTGGGAAAACGCGTCATCACCTGCATCCGCCAGCCCTCGCAAGGACCAACCTTTGGCATCAAGGGCGGAGCCGCCGGTGGCGGTTATTCGCAGGTCGTCCCTATGGAAGAATTCAACCTCCATCTCACCGGAGATATACACGCCATCACAGCCGCCAATAACCTGTGTGCTGCTGCGATTGACGCCCGCATGTTCCACGAAGCGGATGCCACGGACGAACAGCTTTTCAATCGTCTGCTTCCCGCGGACAAAAGCGGCAAACGCCACTTCACCAAGGGGATGGTGGTCCGTCTTGAAAAACTAAAGATTACCGCCTCTGATCCTGATGAATTGACCCCGGATGAACGGCGCAAGCTCTGCCGCTTGGATATCGACCCCGAAACCATCACCTGGCGCCGGGTTGTGGATACCTCTGACCGCTTTTTACGCGGCATTACCATCGGTGTCGGTCCTGAAGAAAAAGGTTTTACCCGCAACACTGGCTATGACATCACCGTGGCTTCAGAGATCATGGCCATTCTTGCCCTCACCACCAGCCTAAAAGACATGCGCGAACGGCTCGGACGCATCGTCATCGGCATCAGCAAGGCCGGCGAAGCTGTTACTGCTGAAGACCTGGGTGTGGCCGGCGCCATGACCGTATTGATGCGCGACGCCATCAAGCCCACCCTTATGCAGACCGTCGAAGGCACTCCGGTCTTCGTCCATGCCGGACCCTTTGCCAACATTGCTCATGGCAACTCTTCCATCATCGCGGATAAGATTGCCCTCAAATTGGCCGATTACGTGATCACCGAATCCGGCTTTGGCGCGGATATGGGTATGGAGAAATTCATGAATATCAAATGCCGCTACTCCGGCTTGAAACCCTCAGTGGTGGTGCTGGTCGCCACCATCCGCGCACTCAAGATGCACGGCGGCGGCCCCAAGGTGGTGGCAGGTAAACCACTTGACCTGGCTTACACCTCAGAAAATCTGGACCTGCTGCGCGCCGGTCTCGGCAACATGCTGCATCACATCAAGACCACCAAAAAATTCGGCGTGCCGGTCGTGGTGGCCGTCAACAAGTTTTCCAATGACACGCCAGCCGAATTGGAACTTGTTCGCAAGGCTGCCATTGATGAAGGCGGCGCAGTGGATGCAGTTGTCTGTGAGCATTGGGAAAAAGGCGGCGAAGGCGCCATTGACCTGGCTAATGCTGTGATCAAGGCTTCTGAAATGAAATCCGATTTCAAGTTCCTCTATCCACTTGAAGACTCCATCAAAACAAAAATCGAAACCATCGCCCGCGAGGTTTACGGCGCTGCCGGCGTGGAGTACTCACCCGAAGCGGAAGAACGTATTGCTGATTACACCCGTCTCGGTTTTGGCAAGCTGCCCATCTGTATGGCCAAGACTCACTTGAGTCTCTCGCATGACGCCGCGTTGAAAGGTGTGCCGACCGGCTTTACCATTCCCATCCGCGACGTGCGCGCCTCGGTGGGCGCCGGCTTCCTTTATCCGCTGCTGGGAACCATGTCCACCATGCCGGGGCTACCCACCCGTCCCATCTTTATGGAGATCGACATCGAACCCGAAACGGGCCGTATTATTGGTTTGAGTTAAATTCTGATTCTCGATATGTGTTGAATTACCCGTAGGGGTTCGTTGCAACGAACCCCTACATGAATTATCCATTCACCTTCAAAAACGCCAACAATTTATTATGGAACACTTCCGGGGCATCAAAATTAACCGCATGCAAGGCATCAGGCACTATGACCAGCTCAGACTTGGGTTCAACTTTTGCCCAGGCAGGCATCGCCTTGCGGATGTTGCCTGTCCGATCCTTGTCGCCTACCATTAGCAATAAGGGTTTATTAATTTTATATCCTGGTTCATAATGCAGACAGGTTGAGCCGGCCATCAGAGTACGAATAAATTCAGCTTTACTATGGGAAGCCATCGAACGCCGCAGAATCTCTTGAGACTCTTTTGACCTGGCTGTCGCTTTTAGCGATTGATCAATCAAAGATTTTTCAGAATAAAGTCCGAGGATTCCCTCTGCATGTTCCAGCATCCATTTTTCAAGTTTGGTGAGTTTTTGAAAATTCCAGGTGCAATCAAGGCAGAACATGGCCTTTACTCGCTCCGGGTGATAAAAAACCACTTCCTGACTCAAATTGCCGCCTAAAGAATGCCCAACCAGCACGGCTTGATCAACATGGATAGCATCCAATATTGCGATAAGATCATCTTTTGCGGAAGCCATCGAAAAGGGTGCCGGGCGCGATAGTCCATGATCGGGCATGTCCCAAGTTAAAACCTGAAATTGTTCTGCAACAATCGGTAGTGTAGCATCCCACTCGTGATGATCTATGGTGGCCCCGTGAGTAAACACCACCAGCGGCGCGTTTTCGGGTCCGCCCAGCCAATAATGGATGGAGTAATTCTCCCGGTCTAAAATAAATTCCTGCATTTCAATCGTCATAGCTTCCTCTTTTCTCGTACTGCGCCAACATTAAATCCAGCATTTGCAGCGTGGATTCCTTGATCAAAGGCCGGCTGCCGCCTGGCCGCGTCAAACCATTTTCAACCATGGCAGCGATTGCTTCCACCGTTGAATCAATCGGCGGCGCGTTTTCGACCGGGATGACACTGCTGATACTGAGAAAACCCAACGCCATGATGCTAAATAAATAGGTGATCACCTCAGCCGAGAGGTCACCCCGCAGCAGCCCCGCGGATTGCATGGCTTCAACGCCTTCCCTGCTCATCAATAAACGTTTGGTATAGCGTTCGGGGTCCTGTCTGTGGACGAAGTCTCCCAACAGCTTGCCGTCGCGCGTATACAAAGCACTGACCAATGGGTTCTGTTTGATAGCCAAAAGTGAATGCCGGTATAACACAGCGATCGAATCGCTGTTTTCATCCGCAAGGATGCGTGAGCGCAGATCGAGCATCACCTTCTTCATCTCGAACTCGATCAAGGCATCCATAAGTTCTTCCTTGCCCGGCCATACCAGGTAGATCGCCCCTTTTGAGACACCTGCTTCTTTGGCGATTTCATCAACTGTGGTTTTATCGAACCCGTAACGGGTCGTTAAACGGCCTGCCGCCTCGAGAATCCGAGCCGGTCGTTCACTTCTTTTCTTCATCACATTTGGATTTTTCATTTTTTGACCAATTATTCAATTTTGGTCAAATTGTACTAAACTGGGATAATAAAGTCAAGTGGATAATCATCTAGTGATGATTATCCTCTTCATAATTTTTAATTCGTGTGTTTAGAATTTTTCGCGTTTTTCGCGGTTAAAATATTATTAGGTTTGAGAGATTATTCTCCAGCATACACATCCAGAAAATCAAAATCCGCTTCAGTGGATGAACCTGCCGGAGAGAAAACTGCCACCCCGACCTTGCCGCTCTGGAAGCTGGTATCTTCGACCGACCCAACATAATCACCATTCACATACATGGTGTAGAACGATCCGAGGCAGTTCGCTTCAATATTATTGGATGCTGCGCCGGGATTGATATATTCTGAACTTGTCCAATCGGTTAATTGTTCCATAACCCCTTTTTGAACAGAGATAATGCTCGCCATGCCGTCTCCGCGGATGGCGAAGAAAATACCGCTGCCGTCCGGCCGCATACGGCAGGTGACTCCATAAATACCCATATCGTCAGCACCTGTCCTGACCATGGATGCGTTTGCGAATAAAATCAAATCTTGACCCGAAAAAGTGCTCGGGATGGTTACCAATTTATCAGCTTCTGAAACGGTTACCCCATAAACGCCGTTATTATTTGAAACCATTCCGCCATCCACAACACCTGATGGCCAACCTTCAATGGAGTCAAACGTCTGGTGCAGCAATTGACGCGGGCCACCCAACTCATAAAACGACGTGGTTAGCAGATCGAGCTCATAGGCTTCATTAACGGTGAAAAAGTCACATGTTTCTGCCCTCAGGTCAACATATGAATCAACCAGGTTCGTAAAGGTTCTACTTTCACCTGGTGCAATGGTTTCACCCTCACCCAAAAGATCATCGTTCCAAAATTCCTCAGTGGAAGGTACGATAAACAGCCCGCAAATCTCAAAATCAGTCGGATTGCTGACCTCCAATGAATAATCTCCGCTTGAAGAAGAAACAGTTGATGCTTCTTTTGTCCAGACCTCTAGGTTGTCAAAAGCAACAACGATGGGCTCAGAGGTGAATGATAGAGCCGAAAACGCAATATCACCCTTTGTGAAACTTGAATCATAAGTTGTGGCAACTTCAACCCCGTTTACCAATAAAGATAATTGTGGTCCATCGCAAATAGCCGTAATGTGGTTGGTGCGCCCATCGGTGTAAACTGCATCGTTTACTTCCCAATCCACAAGTGCAGAAGATTCACCATCTTTAAACATCATAATTTCAACATTACCATCGGAGGCAATTCTGAACCCGTAACCATCATCATTTTCCTGAATTCGGCAATCCACCCCAAAACCGTCATCAAGATCCGAAGTGGTTTGCAGCACATCAACATCCACCTCAATTTTGACGTTATCCAGGGATAAACCGGCTGTTCCCCAATTGTAATAACCTTCTTTGATTGCTTCGATCTGGTAGGTGCCATTTACGTAGTCAATGGATCCATACTCATCCGTCACTGTAAACCATCCCGAAGAAGGATCGCTGAAATCATCCGAAAGATAGAATTGAAAATCTGAAGATTCCGGCATGGGTGTGGATAAGACGACTTCAGTAGCCTCCATCCTTTCCAATGTGCCTGCCGGAGTGGCCAACAGCATTTCCTTGATGGGATCCGATTTGATCAGATCTCGGATGGTGCCGCAGCCCGTCAAACCAATAACCATAAGAAGGGCAAAAACTATTGTGATAACCGGTATTTTTCTCATAATTGTCCTTTTTGTTTTAGCATACAAAAAATTCATGATGAACTCCATAAATATTTCATTCATATTGTATAATTTTTTGAATTAATGATGAGAGGATGCCATGTCACACTATTACTACCAACAGGATGATCTCAAGAATTATGCAATTCGCTATTTTATCCGCTGGGGTGTGCCTGCCGATGACGCTTCGATCGCTGCGGATGTACTGGTTTCCTCTGATGCCCGCGGAGTGGATTCCCACGGCATGATCCGTCTCAACAGCTACTATGGCTCACGGCTGCGGAAGGGTCTGATCAATCCCCTTTCGCCCATGACCATCCTGAAAGAAACACCCACCACCCTGGCCATTGACGGCCACAACGGCCTTGGACATCCCTTGGGCGTCAAGACCATGCGCCGCTGCATCGAAAAAGCCTCCGATATTGGCCTGGCCTTTGCCACGGTACGCTGCAGCAACCACTACGGTATCGCAGGTTACTATGCCATGATGGCGCTGCCGCATGACATGATCGGCATCAGTTTTACCAACTCGGGTCCACTGGTGGCACCCACCCATTCCAAAATTGCCATGCTTGGAACAAACCCCATCGCGGTGGCTGTGCCTGCTCATTCGCAGCGGCCGTTCGTTTTGGATATGGCCACAAGCATTGTGCCGATTGGAAGAGTTCAGGTCTATCAGAAAGAGGGCAAGCCTATTCCCTCCGGTTGGGGCGTGAACAGTCAAGGGGTGATCACAGAAGATGCCTCGCAAGTCATTAATGGCGGCGCCTTGATGCCCCTGGGCGGCTCGGACATTATGCGTGGATACAAAGGTTACGGTCTCGCACTTTTGGTGGATATATTTGCCGGCGTGCTGGCAGATGCAGGTTTCAGCGATACTGTTACCGGTTCTTCTTCAGACAAACCTGCCAACGTTGGTCACTTTTTTGGAGCCGTCAAAATTGAAGCCTTTCGTGAGATCAACAGCTTCAAACAAAGCATGGATGAACTTTTGACCAAACTTAAAAACGCTCCCAAGGCTGAAGGCGAAGAGCGCATTTACATCCACGGCGAAAAGGAATTTGAGAATGCTGACCGCTCCGCGGTGGAAGGCGTAAGGCTTTCTGAAACCACGGTGAACATCCTCAAGAAAACCGGGCTTGAAGACGGCGTTGAATTTGACCTTAATCCGTTGAAAGTGGAATAGTCGAAGATAACAAGCCAAAAATAATGCATTATTTTACATCGTGGTTCTTTAACATAGCCCCCGCGGATTTTAATCCGCGGGGGTCTTTGTTTCAGTTTGTTTTTTTGGGATTCACTTTTAGTGTCGTTCGTGTTTTTCGTGGTTAAAAGAACTAAATTAACTTCAAAATGCAAACCTCATCACCGCTCAAATGCAGCCAGCCCTTTTGGATCTTCGGCAGTCCTTCGCGCTTATTCGATAACAGCAGCTCCCATTTGGCATCATTCAAACGAGGACCCAAGGCCAGTTTGATCTTGCGTTTGCCAAAATTTAACGCGACAAGAACCGTTTGACCTTCAACCTGTCGCAGATAGCCCATCACCTGCTGCGGATCATAAGTCAGCGGAACAAACATCCCTTGCTGTAAGGCAGGGTTGGTTTTCCGCACCTTTAATAGCTTGCGGTAGAAGTTTAAGATCGAGTTCGGGTCAGATTTTTGGGCTTCGACATTTCTTACGGTGAAATTTTGATGCACTTTCATCCAGGGTTTGCCGCTGCCAAATCCCGCATTGGTCTTAGAAGACCACTGCATCGGCGAACGGCAGCCATCCCGGCCTTTATTGAACGGCCAATAAGTCACACCCACAGGATCCTGAAGATCACTCTTCTTTAAAGGAATGTCGCGCATTCCGATCTCTTCGCCGTAATAAAGAAACGGCGTGCCGCGGAGGGTGAGGAGCATGGCTGCAGCCACCTTCATTCGTTCATCATTGTCAGGGGCATGAAAGCGGGTGGCGCTGCGAACTGTATCGTGATTGTTCAACACATAATTGGGCCAGGTTTCACCCAAGGTGGCTTCCCATTCCAACACGAATTTTAAGAACTTATCAGGCTTCCATGGAAAGTGAATGAAGGCAAAATTAAATGCAGCATGCAATTTGCCCTCGCCACAATACTTGGCGGAAGTCTTGGGGTCCGCTAGAAATGTCTCACCCACCGCGTAACGTTCGGGGTAGGCATCAAGTGTCGCTCTGATCTCTTCGACCACACCCATCATTTCGGGCCGGTCGGCATCATAGATGTGCACCTGTTGATCAAAGGGGCGAATGCCAAATTTGCGCGGATTTTCTCGATATTGATCATCTTTGAAAAACTCATTGAAAACATCCAACCTGAAACCGTCCACGCCGCGCTCCGCCCAAAAGCGAAAAACGGAGATCATCTCGGCGCGTACATCCGTGTTGCGCCAGTTGAGGTCAGGCTGTTCCTTAACGAACATGTGATAGTACCATTCGCCGGTTTTATCGTCATAATCCCAGGCTTTACCGCCAAAAATGGATTGCCAATTGTTCGGAGGCGCGTTTTTACCCTTGGGGCTTGATCGCCACAAATACCAATCCCGTTTGGGATTGTCTTTTGAGCTGCGTGATTCAATGAACCAGGGATGCTGGTCTGAAGTGTGATTCATCACCAGGTCAAGGATCACCCTGATCTTGCGTTCATGCGCCTGCCTGACCAGGTCCTCAAAATCAGCCATTGTGCCAAACTTGGGGTCGATCCCCTTGTAATCGGAAACGTCATAGCCGAAATCTTTATCCGGCGAGGGGTTGATCGGCGACAGCCAGATGGCATCCACCCCCAGGTCAGCCAGGTAGTCCAACTTGCCGGTGATGCCCGGCAGATCGCCAATACCGTCGCCGTTGCTGTCAGCAAACGACCGCGGATATATTTGATAAATAACACCATCACGCCACCACAAGAAATCAGACATTTTCAACCTCATTTAAATTTATTTATGTAATTATAAGCATTATTGCTTTCAATCACCGAGTATTCATCCATAAAATAGATTGAAACAAGGTTGTACATTTTAGTTTTTTCGCATCAAAACCCTATACTTTATTAATCAAAAAGGTGTATATATAGAATATAGGAACAACACAAATATGACAACAATTTATGATTTCGTAGTAGAAGACGCGCAAGGTAAATCTATTTCTTTGTCACAGTATAAGAATAAGGTTATGATCATCGTCAATACCGCCAGCAAATGCGGGTTCACCCCCCAATATAAAGAACTTCAGGCGCTGTACGAAGCATGGCATGACAAGGGTCTTGAAATTCTGGCGTTTCCATGCAACCAGTTTGCCGGACAGGAAAGTGGGTCCAATGATGAAATTCAAGCCTTCTGCCAGATGAATTACGGACTTACCTTCCCTGTTTACGCAAAGATCAATGTCAATGGAAAAGACTCGCATCCTCTCTATAAATATCTGCGTTCACAAAAGGGTACCCGCCTGGGCAGTCAGATCAAATGGAATTTCACTAAGTTCCTGATCGCCAAAGATGGCAGCATCTTCAAACGCTTTGAACCCAACGTCAATCCTGAAGAAATGGGTCCATTTGTTGAAGCGTTATTGAAAGAAAAAGACGTGGTTTAAGCTTTTGATATCCTATGGTTTTCGGTGTACTTTACCTTGCCAGCCGCTTGACAATGTGATAGAATAATCAGTGGTAAGCAAGTCAAGGAGATTTCAACACCGAAAAGTGGGTAGCCCCCACTTTTCTTATTATTTCACATAAATAAGTAACCATAACAGGCGGAGAAAAAAGCATGAAGAACGAATTTACCCTCGCGTTCAACGAAGTACTTGAAGACAAGGGCCTTCCCAAAGAGATCATTTTAAAAGCCCTCGAATCGGCCATGGTATCCGCTTACCGCCGCTCAGTTAACGCTTCAGCTCAACAGAATGTTGAAGCTGTGGTGGATACCGAGACCGGCAAAGTGACCATCTATGCCGAAAAAGAGGTTGTTGAGTCGGTTGAAAACGACATTACCGAAGTTTCACTCGAGGATGCCCGCAAGGTCAACCCTGAGATCGAACTTGGCGGCTTGATCACCGTAGAAACCACCCCCACCGATTTTGGCCGTGTGGCAGCCCAAACTGCCCGCCAGGTCATTCAACAGCGTATCCGCGATGCTGAACGCGCAGCGCAGATCCTCTTCTACGAAAAACAACTCGGCGAGATCGTCAACGGCATGGTTCAATCTGTGAACGCCACCGGCTTGACCGTCGGCCTCGAAATGAAAACCGAAGCCAGCATGCCGCGTAAAGAAATGATCCCCGGCGAACGCTTCCACATTCACGACCGAGTGCGCGCCCTGGTGGCTGAAGTTAAAGACAACCAGCGCGGACCCCAGATCATCCTCTCACGCACTCATCGCAACTTCCTGCGCCGCCTGCTCGAAAATGAAGTTCCTGAAATCTTCCACGGCATCGTTGAAATTCGCTCAATCGCCCGTGAACCCGGCCAACGTGCCAAAGTCGCCGTCTCGGCCACCCAACAGGGCATTGACCCGGTGGGCGCCTGCGTAGGTATCCGCGGCGTCCGCATCCAGGCCATTGTGCGCGAACTGCATGACGAAAAGATTGACGTCATCGAATGGAATCCTGATCCGGCCATCTTCATCTCAAAAGCCATCAGCCCCGCCCGTGTCAGTGGCGTCTACCTTAACGAGCAAAAAGTTGGCGGCGGCAAGACTGCCACCGTCGTCGTCCCCGAAGATCAACTCAGCCTGGCCATCGGCCGTGACGGACAGAACGCCCGCCTCGCCGCCAAACTGACCAGCTGGCGCATTGACATCAAGAGCCTGCCAGAAGCAGCCTCTGATTCTCTCTTCAAGATCAAGAATGACGGCTCATTTGCTGCCATGCTTGTTGCCGAAAAAGAAAATGTCGAAAAGATGGAAGAATTCCTTGGCCGCAAGGCTGAAGGTCGTCCGCTCGCGCCCGAAGAACTGGACTTCATGTCCAAGTTCGTTGATCGTGTCGAACGCAAAGCCACTGCCAAGACGGATGAACAGAAGAAAGCTGAAGAGACTCAGTTCGAGAAACTCAAGAAACTGGTTCCTGCCTCAACCTTCTCTGTCAGCATCCTTGACAGCAATCTACCTGAACATGTTGCTTATATCCTGCAGGAAGCCGGCTTCTCCACTCTTGGCGAACTGGCAGTGCAGATGAAACTTGAACCCGATAACATCCTGCGCCTGCAAGGCATCGGTCCTCGCGCCATGGTCAATATTGAAATGATGATGGTTGCGCTGGATGAACAGATGGTTGCCGAACAGGAAGCCGCAGCCCTCAAGGCTCAGGAACCTGTGGTCGAAACCGCTGCCGTGGTTGAAGCTCCGGTAATTGACAAATTACCCGTTGAAGCCGTCGCCGAAGGTATCGAAGTTCAGGCTGCCGAAACAGTGCCAGCCGTCGAAACCAAGAGCACAGAGGCTGAACCCGAAGAAGAAATTTCACTTGAAGAAATCTTCACCTTGCGTCCTGAGGTGTTGGATACCGCTGTAATCGCCGACGAAGATGAAGGCGAATCTAGTGACCCAAGCAAGAAGAAGAAAAAGAAGAGCAAACACGTCGTTGTGACGTATGATCCTGACCGCGATCTGACCATGGTGACCAAGAAACACAAACGTGGCGGCGGTGAATGGGATTTCGAGGAATAAGAAGCGAGAAGGACTGGTGGCCAGAAAAGCGCAAAAACGTATTAAACACGTGCCTCAGCGCACCTGCATAGGGTGCCGGAGCGTTCTCTCAAAGAGAGAAATGATTCGCATTGTTCGCACTCCCCAGGGAATCACCATCGACCCGACGGGAAGAGCTGATGGCCGCGGCGCTTATCTGCACAACATCCGGTCATGTTGGGAGCAAGCAATAAAAGGCCCGATCAATAACGCCTTGAAGGTAGAGTTAACAGCCTCAGATAAAGCCAGGCTGGCCGAATTTATGGCAACTCTGCCAGAAGGTAACCCCCTTCAAGGCAGCCAAACCAAAACTGATGAAGCAGAGGGAACGGCATCATGATCGGTTGATCTGAAAATGACTTGCTCAGAGGTACCACAAGGATGATCAGCTTTAGAAAGTGACAGGCTGCATTCAAGGGGGCACATTTTTTGGAGGTGCATTATGGGCGAGAGCAATATCAGTAAGACCATTGAATTTCCGGTGAATCTCACCGTTCGCGATCTGGCAGCGAAGACATCAGCCAGTCCCATCCAGGTAATTAAAATACTAATGTCAAATGGTGTGATGGCCAATATCAATCAACAGATTGATTTTGATACTGCCGCCATTGTGGCTTCTGAATTGGGTTTTGAAGCTGTACTTGAAGCCTCGAAAGAGGATGCCGTAGCCGAAGATACCAGTGAAATTCCCTTATGGCGCCGCCTGATCATGGATGAAGACCCCAAGAAACTGGTCAAACGCCCGGCCGTGGTAACCATTCTCGGTCATGTGGATCACGGCAAGACCACCCTGCTCGATGCCATCCGCCAGACCAACGTGGCCAGCGGAGAAGCCGGCGGCATTACCCAACACATCGGTGCTTACCAGGTGGTTCAAAAGGGACGTTTGATCACCTTTTTGGATACTCCCGGCCATGCGGCCTTTACCTCCATGCGCGCCCGCGGCGCCCAGGGCGCGGATATCGTCATCCTGGTCGTGGCGGCTGAAGACGGCGTCATGCCTCAAACCAAAGAAGCCATCGCGCATGCCAAGGCCGCGCGTGTGCCGATCATCGTCGCGCTCAATAAAATTGACCGCCCCGATGCCAACCCCGACTTCGTCAAAAAGCAGCTCTCTGAATTGGGCCTCGTACCCGATGAATGGGGCGGCAACACCATGATCATCCCCGTTTCGGCCAAACAGAAAAAGGGTCTTGAAGACCTGCTTGAAGCCATTCTGCTGGTCAGCGACAGCATCGAAATCCACGCCAACCCCGAAGGCAAAGTCACTGGCACCGTCATTGAAGCCCAGATCGACAAGGCCAGGGGTGTGGTAGCCACACTGTTGGTTCAAAACGGCACACTGCAGGCTGGCGACACCGTTCTGGCCGGAGAAACCTACGGCAAGGTGCGCGCCATGTTTGATTACACTGGTAAAAAAGTAAAAAGCGCCGGTCCTGCCTCCCCTGTGCAGGTATTAGGGTTTGGTGAAGTTCCCCCTGCCGGTGATCTCTTCCAGGTGGTGCCAAGCGAAAAAGAAGCACGTGCTGTCATAGCAGAACGCCAGACTGAAAAGAACCGAAACAAGGTTACGACTTCAAAAGCCACGCTTGAACAATTGTTTGAAAAATTCCAGGCCGGCGAAGTACGTGAACTGCCCCTCATTCTTAAAGCGGATGTTCAGGGTTCACTCGAACCGATCATCAACTCTCTCAATGAACTCAGCCAGGGTGACATCAAGATCAACATCATCCATGCTGAAACCGGCAGCATCAGCGAAAGCGATGTCATGCTGGCTACTGCTTCAAAAGCCATCGTGCTCGGCTTCAATGTCGGCGCGGATAACGCTGCCCGCAACCTTGCTGAACAACAAGGGGTCTCGATCCGCCTCTATGAGATCATCTACCGTATGATCGAAGACATCGAGAAAGCCCTCAAAGGCATGCTCGAACCCGAGATCAAGGAAGTCAATGTGGGTCAGGCTCAAGTGCGCGCCATCTTTACCATTAACAAGGTCGGCACCATTGCCGGCTGCCGTGTCACCCAGGGTGAGGTCAGACGTAACACCCGCATCCGCGTGATGCGCAATGGCGAAAAAGTTTTTGACGGCGAAATCTCTTCACTCAAGCACGAAAAGGACGATGTTAAAGAAGTACGGCAAGGTTTTGAATGCGGAATTTCGTTAAAAGGGTATAATGACCTTAGCGAAGGCGACATACTCGAAAGCTACGTGATCGAAAAAACAAGTTAATTGATGGACTAGTCAGGAAGGATGATTTTATGCCCTCTCCATTAAGACTGACTCGCATTAACGATCGATTCCAACAGGAATTGTCGATGATGTTTGCGAGAAGCGAAGTCAGAGACCCGCGTGTCGCGGGTGTTACCGTGACAGAAGTTAGCGTTGACCGTGAATTTTCCTACGCCGAGATTTATGTCTCTGCCGTGGAAGGTATTACGCGTTCCGATGAAATCTTGAAAGGGCTCGAAAGCGCCACACCCTTCATCCGAAAGTACTTGAGTGACCGGATTGAACTTCGAAGCTTTCCACGCCTGCGCTTTCATTGGGATGTAACCCCCGAAAAAGCCGATCGAATTGAGCAGATCATCGCTGCAATTCACGCAGATGATAAGAAACAAAAATAAGAGTCTTATGATCTTGGAACAAATTCGCCAGGCCATTCAGCAAGCAGACCGTATCGGTGTTACCGCACACATCCGACCGGATGGTGATGCCGTAGGGTCTGTTATAGCCCTCGGCCTGGCGCTGCAAGCCTCAGGTAAACAAGTTCAGATGGTGCTGCGCGATGGGGTATCCAACACTTTCAAGCACCTTCAGGGCAGCGAACTGGTCAAACAAAAATTTGAAACCGATTGCGACTTGTATATCGCACTGGATTCCTCCGACCTGCTTAGGCTTGGAGGTGTGCTGCGTGACCACACCCCTGATATCTGTATTGACCACCACATCACCAACGAAAATTACGCCAAGATTAACCTGGTCAGGCCTGATGCGGTTGCCACGTGTGCCATTCTGGCAGATGTGATCCCGCAGTTGGGATTGATCATTGATCTGCCCGTCGCCAATGCGCTCTTATCCGGCATTCTCAGCGACTCCATCGGATTCAGAACCTCCAATACCACTTCTGATTCCCTGCGCATCGCCGCGGATCTGATGGACAAAGGCGCTAATATCAACGTACTCTATAATAAAGCTCTCATCAGCCGTCCATTTGAAGCCACCAAGTATTGGGGTTATGCCCTGCAAAAACTTGAACGCTCCGACGGACTGGTGTGGACGACACTGACCCTGGAAGACCGCAAAAACGCGGGGTATCCAGGCAATGACGACGCCGATTTGACCAACATCCTCTCAAGCATTGATCCACTGGACGTTGTGGTTCTGTTTGTTGAGCAGAAATCCGACCTGGTCAAGGTAAGTTGGCGTGCCCGTCCCGGGTTGGATATCTCAGGCATCGCACATTCCCTGGGTGGCGGCGGCCATCCTGCAGCAGCCGGCGTCGAATGCGTCGGAACGTTACCGGTAATAACAGAAAAGGTCTTACAACTTACCGCCAATTATCTTAAATCAGTAAAGGAAGAAACCATTGGAGTAGTTAGA
Organism: uncultured Anaerolinea sp.; assembly: GCA_964597505.1. Lineage (GTDB taxonomy): Bacteria > Chloroflexota > Anaerolineae > Anaerolineales > Anaerolineaceae > UBA6107. Next base: position 183,171 of record CAZQXI010000009.1, read on the forward strand.
AGTACACCAGATGGAGGGTAAATATATGGGTAGCGATACAAATGACAAGTTCGATATGAAGAATGCGATTTCGGGGGTTTTAGTGGTAGACAAGCCTACTGGCATGACTTCCCACGATGTCGTCCAGGCGATTCGCCGCGGCAGTAACATTCGCCGTGCGGGTCACACTGGCACCCTTGATCCTCGCGCGTCGGGTGTTTTGGTCGTCTTGCTTGGACCAGCTGTTCGTTTGAGCGAATATGTTTCCGCCTCAGACAAACGCTACCAGGCTGTCATCATGCTGGGTACCACCACCGATACCTTTGATGCTGACGGCAAAACCACTTCTTCCTCTCCGGTGAATGTCACCGAAGAACAGTTCAACACCGAACTGCAGAAGTTCGTTGGCCGCATCGAACAGGTGCCCCCGCCCTATTCTGCTATCAAGGTCGGCGGCAAGAAAGCCTATGATATGGCCCGCGCCGGTGAAGAAGTTGAACTGGCTCCACGTATTATTGATGTTTACAGTCTCGAGCTGCTCGAATGGGCACCGCCCGAAGTGGTCATTGATGTCAACTGTTCCTCCGGAACCTACGTACGTTCACTTGCCAACGACCTGGGCGAACGCCTGGGATGCGGCGCCACCCTTACCGGGCTGCGGCGCACCAAGAACGGCCGTTTCACCCTGCGTGATGCAGTTCCCCTGCGCAAGCTGAACGAAGCCTTCATGGATGGCTCGTGGTACCAATATCTCATCCCCGCGGCAGAAGCACTCTCTGATTGGCCGGCCATTGAACTGGACCAGGTCGCCATGGATGCCATCCGCCACGGACACCGCATCCCCGCTGCCGCAGACGCCGGCCCCCGCTCTTGTGGCGTCAGCGAACAGGGCGAACTGGTGGCCCTGCTTGTGCTGGACGAATTGGAAGACGGCACAAAGGAATGGCAGCCGAAAAAGGTTTTCTTCTCGTAAACCACTTACCCCCCGGTTTTCCGGGGGTTTTTTTTGTATATTCCGACTTTTCTCATATAATAAGCAGATGGACTTTATCGCTCCCGTTGATTTGTCACTCACTCAAAACGCATGGATCACCATTGGCTCCTTTGATGGTGTGCACTTGGGGCATCAATCCCTGATCAAGGGGTTGATTGATCACGCCCGCATGGCAGGCAGCCCGGCACTTGTCTTAACCTTTTGGCCCCATCCAGCCACCTTTTTCAAACGCGCCCCGCTGGCCTGGGCATTAACTTCTCCTGAAGAGCGAAAAGAACTGCTTTGCACCCTTGGCGTGGATGATGTTCTCACTCTCAACTTCACCCAGGACCTTGCCAACCTTTCAGCTCTCGAGTTCATGCAGGGATTGAAAGATAAGTTGGGTTTGAAAGGTCTGATGATCGGACCTAATTTTGCCCTAGGCAAAGGCCGTGAAGGCAATGTGCACCGCCTGGCCGATTTGGCCCGAGAACTTGATTTCAAACTTGAGGTCGCCCAGCCTGTTACCAACGGTGAAGGCATGATCTCTTCCAGCCAGATTCGCACCGACCTGCTTGAAGGCCGTGTCAAACCAGCCGCCCACAAGCTCGGACGCCCCTATAATCTGAGCGGTAAAGTGGTGCATGGCGAACATCGCGGCACAGGCCTGGGGGTGCCCACCGCCAACCTCGACCATCAGCCTGAAAGACTCATCCCCGGAAACGGTGTCTACATAACCCGTGCGCTGGTCAACGGCAAGCGCTACGCCTCTGTCACCAACATCGGCGTCCGCCCTACTTTTGATAATCCGCTGCCGGTACCGAGGATCGAGCCACACATCCTTGATATTAACGAGCAGCTGTACGGTCAGGAACTTTCACTTGAGTTTCTGGATTACCTGCGGCCCGAGATCAAGTTTGAGTCCTCCAAAGAACTGGTAGCTCAAATTCAGAAAGACATCCAGAAAACCCGCGACCGTTTTAATGAAGACCCTGCTTAAGTTTTTTAATCGTTACCTTTTAGCACTATAATATTAAAAAGACAAACGAATCGAGGTCGTTATGATTCCAGATTTGGAAATTATCGTCAGGTTGGGCATCGCCGCAGTACTGGGCATGCTGGTTGGTTTCGAAAGAGAACGCCAGAATCAGCCTGCCGGCTTGCGAACTCATACCATCCTGGCCATTGGCTCCTGCCTGGCCATGACCATTTCGATCAATATCGCCATGCAGTTCACCCAATATGTGCCAAATGGGGACCCTGGCCGTCTGGCTGCCCAGGTGATATCAGGCATCGGCTTTTTAGGTGCGGGTGCTATTCTGCGCTACGGCACGAGCGTCAAAGGCCTCACCACTGCCACCTCACTATGGACCATTGCAGTGGTCGGTCTGGCAATTGGCGCAGGCCATTACATTGCCGGTCTGGCCACCACGGCCATGCTGCTCATCATCCTCGTTTTGCTCAACGTGCTTGAGAAAAAATGGATCCATTCTTATGAAACAGTTAACATATGTGTCTCTGCCCACGGCAACCCAGCCCTGGTTGAAGATTTACTTGCGCTGTTTAAACAAATGAAGAAGAAAGTACTCTCCGTCAGCGTGGAAAACGACCTCGCCACGGATACGCATACCGTCACCCTGGTGGTTAAAACCATGGAAAAAGACCCCATGATAGATATTCGAGACGGGTTGAAATCCATCCCTGGTGTGACCAAATATCGATTAAATTAAGAGCTTTCTCTCTCGCAAAGGCGCAAAACCCGCAAAGAAAACCTTACTTGGGAAAAGCAAATAACTCTACGAAACACCACGTCATTTCTTTGTAGGGGCGACCGGCTGGTCGCCCACGAATAATTTAGGTCACCTTCATATCCATACAATTTAAAACTAAGGGGAAACACATTATGTCTTCTAAAACCCACATCGAAGGATTCTACGACGACAACGCCCAACGCGAATGGGAGCGTCTCGATCGCCACCGCACGGAGTTCGCGCTCACGCTCAGGGCGCTTGACGAGTACCTGCCCCCCGCCCCCGCGGACGTGCTCGACATCGGCGGCGGACCCGGGCGCGACTCCATTGAACTCTCCCGACGAGGATACTCGGTGACGCTGCTCGACCTCGCCCAGTCCAACCTCGACCTTGCCGCCCACAAAGCTGCAGAGGCCGGCGTCAGCCTGCATCGTACGCTCCACGCCAACGCGCTGGATATCGGCGCCTTTGCCAACGAAAAGTTTGATGCCGTGCTGCTCATGGGTCCGCTGTATCACCTTGTGAGGCTCGAAGACCGCATCCGCTGCATTGAAGAGGCCAAACGGGTGCTCAAGCCCGGGGGTCTGCTCTTCGCCGCCTTCATCAACCGCTACGGCGTGTTTGTGGATGCCGCCGCCAAGTATCCACAGGATGTGTATGATCGCCGCGAATTATGGGAAGGCATCTGGCGCGACGGCGTCAACCCTCCCCCGCACGACAGCTTTACCGATGCCTACTTTGCCATGCCCGCTGAGGTCGTTCCTTTCATGGAAGGTCAGGGCTTTTCCACCCTCAAACTGCTGGGGCTCGAGGGTATCGTATCCGGCCATGAAGACGCGGTCAATGCCCTCCAGGGCGATGCGTGGACCTACTGGATCAACTTGAATTATGCCTACGCGCAAGACCCCGCCCTGCATGCCGCTTCCCAGCATTTGTTGTATGTTGGGAGAAAACCTGCCTAATCACTAAATACTTTAAAGACTCAAAAAAAAAAGAAAATAAAGAATAAATCTTTATATGGAACGATCTGCTTGAGTTGAAAAAACGACACGTTTTTTCTCTCCATAATATTGGAACTTGTTAATACTCTCTCTCAAAAAAAGGTTGGAACCCGTTTAGATTCCAACCTTGTGTGTTATTGCGCCTTATTCATCAAGATATCAATCAACTCAGGAAATGGCTTTTCTAAATTAAATGGATTGTACAAACTGAAATTTGGTGAATCATCTGCATGGTCGCCCCAATTCCCGCCAAACCAGATGATGGGAACACCCAACGCTTTTGCCTGGGTTACAGCGTTTCGTGTAAAGGTCACCCGTTCTTCGTAGGATGATTCCTCTGAGCTGGATCCAAATTCAGTAATCACTGCAGAGATATTATTATCCAGAAGATACTTTTGGATGTTCGGGAAGGGATCTCCACCGCCAATCTTTTCATCTCCCAAATAATAGTTCATGCTGACCACCAGGTGCTGTTCCGGGTCATCGGGTAATTTGAAAGCGGGCAAATAGTTAGCTTTTTCAAAGAAGGGCGGGATGAACAAGAAGCGTTTTGCACTGTTACCGCCGGCTGAGCGGACGGAATCCACAAAGATTTGATTGAGTCGATTGAGATTATCTGCCACCCCACCGATGGATGACCAGCCTTTGCCATTTGGATCGTTCACCGCTCCGAGTGATGACATAACATCATCCGTGGCCATAGGCTCATTCATGGCTTCAAAGATCAAGTGTTCATCATAATCTTTGAAATATTCTGCAATTTGTTTCCAAACAGCGGCAAAACGCGCTTCGGTTTTTGGGTCACCATCCAGGGTCAGCCAGCCGTGACGGCCATTCAATCTCGCTATCTCCTCTTCGGACATACCGGGATTGTAGTTGGAAGCCATATCCCAATTAAGATTAATTGAGACATAAAGATCATTCTCCAGTGCGAGATTGATGTAATCTTCCACTTTATTCAACCAGGCCTGGTCAATTTCATACGTTTCATCATTGGTGTGGTTAAACCAGGTGACCTGAAAACGGATGGAATTAAACCCTTCTGATTTGAGGAACTGGAACCATTCAGAAGTTAATTCAGGTTCATACTCCCTCAGTCCTTTATCTGAATAATAATCCGCTTTTGTTGGACCAGTCGCTTCAACGAGGGTAGCATCAGCTTTAAGAGTACCCTGTTTTAATACTGAGGTAGCTGGTAAGTCGGTGAGAGGAACTCCGCCTCCAACCAGACCCACAAATAACCAATCCTGTACGGGGTTGTAGCGAGTTTCCGAAAGGGCGACATTTGAATATGCATTGTTCAGGTCAGAGATTTCGATGGTCTGATCTGGCAGCTCGATGCGCGCATTTTCGATCTTAATGGTCATGGGCACATCCTGCCAGGATCTGACACCGCCATCCATGTTGAGCTTATTATATTTTATTCCATTGGGAGTATTGGGCAAATCTTTTAGACTCATCTCGAAGGCGACAGGTTTACCAAATTCCAGCTTGGTTAATTTGCTGTAGCTGAATTCGTCCTGGTCCTGAACGGCAATGCCAATGTTCAGGTAAACAGGGATGGAGGGATAGGGGTCGTATCCAATGAAAGGATCATAATGAACTAAAGAACTGTTTGAATACCCCGGCCCTAATTCCGCGATCAACTGCTGGGCTGTCATGTCGCGAAAATCCCCTTTATATGAAGGCATCAGTGTTGGTTCCAGAGTTGGTTCCAGAGTTGGTTCAAGAGTGACGGTTGGTACAGATGTAGCTGTCGGATTTTCGGCCAACGCCGCAGTTTCAACCACAGGTTTGGCTGCACAAGCAACAAGTGAGAAGATTATGATGACGGAAAATGAGAGTGAGATTAGGCGGGTTTTCATTCTGATGTTCAACTCCTAGTTAGTGTAATTGAAAATAGAAATCGTGCAATTTTAACATGCGTCATCGTTTTTTTTGCAAAAAATCTATAACTTATAATCATTACAAGTTTTGACGGTTCTTTGCTCCACGGTTTGTGCGCACCAGAGCCGCAATGCGGCGAGTGGTGTCTGTTCTCGGCTCTCTTTTTTTATCAGAGTTTTATAAGAGATATTAACAATCTCTTGACACCCGAATGCTCCAACGGTATTATTGAGACGTAATTAGCACTCGCTATAGGTGAGTGCTAAAATCTCAAAAAATCTAAACAATCCTATTCAGGAGGCAAGTATGGCGCTAAATTTGAAACCCTTGGGCA
>CAZQXI010000010.1:0-181554 GCA_964597505.1 uncultured Anaerolinea sp.
ATGGAAAAAGGCGTCATCCGTTTTGAAGCCAATGTCTCCATCCGCCCGGTGGGCAGCACGGAACTGGGCACGCGCACCGAGATCAAAAACTTGAACTCTTTCCGCGCCATGGAACGCGGCATTCTCTACGAACTCGAACGCCAGGCCAAACTGCTCGACAGCGGCCTGCCAGTGGCGCAGGAAACGCTGGGCTGGAACGAAGCTGAACAAAAGACGTATTCACAGCGTTCCAAAGAAGACGCACACGATTACCGCTACTTCCCCGAACCTGACTTGCCGCCGCTGGTGGTTGAGAAGGAATGGGTCGAAGCGATCAGGGCCACCTTGCCCGAACTTCCGCGCGCCAAGAGCCTGCGCCTGCAAAGCGAATACGGCCTTAATCGCGTGGATGCCTTCAAGATCGCAGCCGAACGCGAAATATGCGACTTTTTTGAAACCTGCGTCAAGAGCTTAAAGAAACCCAACGCAAAATCCGTGGCTGCCTGGCTGACCGGCGAATTGTTTGCCTGGTTGAACACAACTGGCAAGGCCTTCGATGAAATTAAAGTGACCCCAGCCGGTTTGGCGGAATTGATCGACCTGGTGCAGGAGGGTGTGATCAACCAGAACACCGCCAAAGCCGTGTTCGTCAAAATGCTTGAAACTGCAAAATCCGCGGGGGAGATCGTCAAGGCCGAAGGGCTGGCCCAAACCTCGGATGGCGGCGCCATTGCCCGCATGGTCAGCGAAGTGATTGCCGCTTACCCTGATGAACTGGCGAGCTACACAGCAGGCAAAGAAACCCTGGCCAACTGGTTCTTCGGCCAGGTGATGAAGGCCGCCAGCGGCAAAGCCAACCCGGCCGTTTTAAAGAGCGAACTCGAAAAACAGCTTCAGCAACACAAGTCATAATTTCTTTGTGTTACTCTTCAAGTGGTTACAATTAAATAAAAAAAGCTGGATGTGTTATCATCCAGCTTTTTCATAAAGCCTGAATTAAAGTCCGTCAACAATACAAGCAAGAGCCAGAAGGATTAAGGCGCCAGCAACGAGCCAAAACGCAATTCCGCTAATTACTGGAATGGGAGTTAAGGTTCCTATAATTCCGGCTGCTCCTGCAATGACTGCAACCCACCAAGTAACCGTTTTAGGTTTTGAAATTTTCATAACACCTCTCTTCTATCACTAATCTAAATTACCTCAATAGACTTACAAATTGATTATACCGTCTATTTAGCTCACAGTTTCTTCATTGATTCAGAACGTAATATTATTAAAAGACAACCTTGTCCAATGCACTGTTTTTCTTGATTAACTCTTGACAATCTAAAAAGGATTTGATATTATATCGTTACTCGATACATCGAATTTCGATGCAACACAAAGCGATACAACGAAAGGCGTAATATGGAAAATGAAAAGAAATTACAGGAACTGATCAAAAAAGCCACTCCGCTGACGGAAGCTTCTTACTACATTTTGATCTCACTCAAAGAGCCGTTGCACGGCTACGGCGTGATGCAAAAGGTGGATGAACTCAGTCAAAAACGCGTCCAATTGGGACCCGGCACCCTGTATGGGGCGCTCTCCAATCTGCAAACGCTGGGGCTGATCGAAGCGGTGGGTGAAAGCGGCAGCGAGCGGCGCAAACTTTACTGTATGACCGAATCTGGACGAACAATTGCAGAACATGAAGTCAACCGATTCGAAGAACTGGCCCGCCATGGGCGGTTGTTAATGGGAATGTGAGGAGAACATGACAAACAAAAGTAAACCTGAAACCAAAACTGTATTCAAAGCCATTTTCGCCTGGGAAGACGAAAAGGAAGAGAAATGGCTGGAGCAAATGGCCGCCGAAGGCTGGAAGCTGATCTCAGTGGCACCGTATGTTTACGAGTTCCAACGCTGTGAACCTGAAAAAGTGGTGTTTCGCCTGGACTATAAAAACACGCTTGACAAAGACTATCAAGAATATTTGTCGATCTTCAAAGACGCGGGATGGGAAATGTTTGCCACCTTTGCCAACTGGCATTATTTCAAAATCAAGCCTGAGAATGAAAAAATTCCAGAAATCTACAACTCTGGTAAAGCCAAAGCCCAGAAATACCGCCGCTTGTTATTGGGCATGATTCCATTCTTACCCATTTATATCGTATTGCTCAATCCTGCTTTCCATTTTTCAGAAGAATCTACAGGCGGCTTTTTTTACGGATTACTGGGTGGCATAAAAGTAGTAATGTCCCTGCTTATGTTACTCATGGTTTACGCATTCATTAGGATTCTTGCCAAGATCAAAAAACTGGAATCAGAAAGCAAGGAATAGGATGATGAATCAAAATACAGCATCAACCAGGACCTCTTTCAAAGTTTTTCTTCCCTGGCAGGACGAGAATGAAGAAAAATGGCTTGAAGAAATGGCCTCCAAAGGTTGGATAGTTGAGTCAGTTTTGCCATTCTTCTATGGTTTTCGTAAGTACACACCCAATCCGCTTGCCATCCGCCTGGATTACAAGAGTACCTGGGATAAGGATTATCAGGAATACCTGGCCACTTTCCGCGATGCAGGTTGGAGGATGCTAACCACCTTCGGCAACTGGCATTATTTCAGCATCAACCCGCAAAACAAAGAGGTACCTGAGATCTACAATTCAAACCGAACGAAAGCGCTTAAATATCGCCGCTTGCTAATCGGCTTTGCTCCCTTAATGTTTTTACTCGTCAATCCGCTGGCCCACGCCTTTGATTTTGGCAGCCAATCGGCTGTATCCGGTTTTGATATTGGATTAAGAATGTTCTTTTTGCTGGCCGCCTTATTTTTTATCTATTCATTCTTGCGAGTATGTATTAAACTGATACAGTTGAAAACCAACCATCAAGAATAAGGCTGCATTTTTTTACTGCGGTATTGGAAAAAGAGCAAAGTCATGAGAAATCAACAGATAAAAAAAGTGAACCGGGTATTCTTTTCAGGCCAGGATGAAGAAAAACAGAAATGGCTGGAACAAATGGCAGCCGAAGGCTGGCATCTCATTTCATCCAACTCATTTGTATATTCCTTCCAAAGAGTATCATCTGAACTGGCAGCATATCAACCTTCTTACAAGACCACCCTCGGCAAGGATTTTCAAAAATCCATGCCGCTTTTCCAAGAACCAAAACAGGAGTGGGTTGCCCTTCTTGATGATGGCAATGTCGATCAAAATCTTCAATCACTATCCACTTCATCCAGGTTGAATGATGCCAAATCTAATCGGGTCATTAACAGACGCAGAGTTCTGGTTGGCGCCATCACCGTTTTACTCTTCCTGATCATTTCGACGACCAAAATCGCCATCATTTCCACCGGCGACTTCATGTCTCTGTTCAAACTGCAGTTTCTGACCGGCATCCTGTTTGTAGGTGCCAGCCTCGTAACAGTTACCCTCTTGATCTTAAAAGGTTTTTTGAAGCATTTTTCACCCGCCTGTAAAACCAAAAAATAGAACCACTCCTTGACTTAAAGAGGCTTATTAATCGGTTTAATATGATTAATAAGCCTCTTTTCTGACAATCATTACCCCGTTTACGACAAAACTCATATTGACTTGCCCTGTCAAAAAAGATACTCTTAACTTGTATCACTTATTGGCGGAGGGAAATTTTGCAGGTTATGAGTTACATTACTGCTTTTTGCGGCGGACACGGAACCGGTGTGTCCGCTTATGATTTAACCTCCTGCCGACCTTTTTTGAAATCCATCTTTAATTCAGATAATTAAGGAGAGATGTGAATGGCAAACCAGATTAATGCATTTGAAATGGCACAAAGGCAATTCGATCATGTTGCTGAATTATTGAACCTTGATCCACAAGTATCAGAAATTTTGCGCTGGCCGCTGCGTGAGTTTTCCTTCCGCATTCCAGTGCGCATGGATGACGGCAGTGTGCGCGTCTTCCAGGGATTCCGCGTGCAGCACAACGACGCCCGCGGCCCCAACAAAGGCGGCATCCGCTTTCACCCGGCTGAGACCATCGACACGGTACGCGCCCTGGCCACCTGGATGACCTGGAAATGCGCCGTGGCAGATATCCCGCTGGGAGGCGGCAAAGGCGGCATCATTCTTGACCCGGCCACCCTCTCGAACAGTGAAAAAGAGCGCCTGGTGCGCGGATGGGTGCAGGTCATGTGGCGGAACATCGGTCCGCGCCAGGATGTACCCGCCCCGGACGTAGGCACCACCCCGCAGATGATGGCCTGGATGATGGATGAATACTCAAAGTTGGTCGGGGCTTACACGCCCGGCACCATCACCGGCAAACCCCTTGGCGGCGGCGGTTCCCTCGGACGCACCGAAGCCACCGGCTACGGCGTGATCTACACTGTGCGCGAAGCCATGAAGCACCTCAAGATGGACCCTGCCAAATGCACGGCAGCCATCCAGGGTTTCGGCAATGTGTCACAATATGCGGCCATCGGCTTCAACGAGATCCTCAAAGGCAAAGTGATCTGCGTATCATTCTATGATCGTGAAGACAAGGTCTCTTACACCGTCAGCAAAGCGGACGGCATTGATCCGCATTTCTTGATGACCATCACCGACCAATACGGCTCAATCGACAAAGCCAAAGCCAAAGCAGCCGGCTATGCCATTGAAGACGGCGGCGAGTGGATCAAGAAAGACGTGGATGTGCTCATCCCCGCAGCGTTGGAAGGCCAGATCAATACCGAGACTGTCGCGTTGATTGGTCCGCGCGTCAAGATCGTGGCTGAAGGCGCCAACGGCCCCACCACCCCCGAAGCGGATGAAGTGCTCAAGAGCCGCAATATCTTCGTCATCCCTGACTTCTTGTGCAACGCCGGCGGCGTGACCGTGTCTTACTTCGAGGGCGTTCAGAATGACATGAACTATTACTGGACGAAAGAAGAAGTGCTTGAGAAACTCGACACCAAGATGACCATCGCCTTCCAGGGCGTGCTGGATATGAGCCTGAACCGCAAGGTGTTCATGCGCGATGCCGCCTATATGGTCGCCATCGACCGTGTGGTCAAAGCCATGCAATTACGAGGCTGGGTTTAGGTAATTATCGGTAGAAACAATTAACATTTAACCTCCCCGATCTCACAAGATTGGGGAGGTTTTTTATATGTCAGTTAGATTTCCACCTTATCTCTTATCATCACAAAAACTGTTACGGTTGGGTGAAAATGACCCGCAGGCTGCCGTAGGCAGGTTTGTTACTGGCATCATTGCCGCAAAGCGGTGCGGAAAGACTGGGCACCGGCTGGCCGGATTCTCCAATTCGGAGGGTGTAGACAGCCTCAGGCAGCATCTGGTAATCGGCGTAGCCCAAGCTGACCTCGGGGTAAAGACCGGTGTAGAAGGTTTCGATGCCGCCCGCGGCTTGAGAAACTTCAACGCGTACACCGGGCACGGCCTGACCGCTGGAGTCGACGACAATGACCTGTAAAAGTGATACAGCTTGCAGGGGATCGCAAACGGTTTCAGGTTCACCCGACATGACAAAAGGCGATCCAAGGGTGGGCTGGGGGGTAATGGTAGGCCGGGGAGTGTTGGTGGCGCCAGGCGTATTGGTGGGGCCCTGAGAGGTGCCTGCAGCCGGTGTACCAGTGACGGCAGGGGTGGTCGGAATGACCTCCACAGCCAGGGGGGTGAGCATGGGCAGCGGGGTGATGGAAAGCGATGGTTCACTGACGGCGGCGGCCAGCAAGGCCAGCGCCCTGGCACGGGCATCATTACCGCTTTCGGCCAGCATACTTTGCGCCTGGGCAATGACCACCTCAGACGGGTTGACATCCTTCAAAAGGGCCAATCTGGCCCTGGCACGGCCGCCATCCCCTTCGGCGAGGTAGGCCTGGGCAACCATGATACGGTAAGCCTCTTTGCCCGCCTCGGACAAGGTTGAGGGGTCGGTATTGATGTACTGCACAGGCAGAACGGTCATCGAGAGGATCAATCCCACGATCAACCCCAGAATCAAGCCGGTGAGAAGATACCAGGAACCGCGTTTTTCGGTCATTGGGTCACCTCCGGCGTGGCGGCAGCAGGAGCCGCTGTTGAGGGTGGAATGCCCATGGCGGTTTCAAGCAAAGTGATCAACTGCAACTCCCGCTCAGAATAACCCAACTGCTGGCCAAGGATGAGCGCCTGTTTGATGCTTGCAGCCGGGTCTGAGGGAGAAATATCGCGTAATAAAGCAGTGGCGGTGAGCACATCCTGATCGACGGCAAATTTCTCAGCCACCATCAAGACATAATCCGCCTGGTAGTCGCCGCGTAGCGAATCAAGCGAGGCGTTTCTGATCGGCGTTTTGATAAGCAGCCAACCGATGACAAGCCCGGCAAAAAGCCCGACCAGGATGGCGATCATGAATCCGATTTGGCGCTTATTCTGCATGGATTAGTCCTTGGGCAGCATGGGGATCTTGACGCCGCGTTCTTTGGCCGCCTTAACGGCCTCGGGGTAACCTGCATCCACGTGGCGAACAACGCCCATACCGGGGTCGGAGGTCAAGACACGCTCAATGCGGCGGGCAGCCTCGGGGGTGCCATCCGCGACGATAACCATGCCGGCATGCTGGCTGAAGCCGATGCCGACGCCTCCACCGTGATGGAAAGACACCCAGGTCGCGCCGTTTGCGGTGTTGATCAGGGCGTTCAAGATCGGCCAGTCGCTGACCGCATCCGTGCCGTCTTTCATGGCTTCGGTCTCGCGGTTTGGAGATGCCACCGAACCGGCATCCAGATGGTCACGGCCAATGACAACGGGGGCCGAAAGTTCGCCGCTGGCGACCATTTCATTGAATTTCAGTCCGGCTTTGGCTCGGTCGCCGTAGCCCAGCCAGCAGATGCGCGAGGGCAGCCCCTGGAAGGGTACGCGTTCGCGAGCCATCTTGAGCCAGCGCTGCAGGTGCTCATCCTCGGGAAAGAGGGCGGCCACGGCGGCGTCAGTCTTGTAAATATCCTCGGGGTCGCCCGAGAGCGCCACCCAGCGGAAGGGTCCAAGCCCTTCACAGAAGAGCGGACGGATGTAAGCGGGCACGAAACCCGGAAAATCAAACGCATTGGCTACGCCATGATCAAAGGCGCGCTGGCGAATGTTGTTGCCGTAGTCAAAGACTTCCGCGCCGCGCTGCTGAAAACCGAGCATAGCCTTGACATGCATCGCCATGGATTCCAGGGCCATTTGGGCGTAAGCCTGGGGGTCTCTTCTGCGCATCATTTCGGCCATCTCAAGGGTAAGCCCGGCAGGGACGTAGCTCATGACATCATGGGCGGAGGTTTGGTCAGTGACCACATCAGGGGTCACGCCGCGGGCATACAAATCGCGGAAGACGACCGAGGCGTTGCCGACCAGCCCGATGGATTTGGGCGTCTCGTTCTTGACGGCTTCTTCGACCAGAGTCATGGCTTCTTCGAGGGTATCCACCACGATATCCACGTAGCCGATTTCCTGGCGGCGGCGGGCGCGTTCGGGATCGACCTCGACCACCAGGCCGACACCCTCGTTCATGGTGATGGCCAGGGGTTGGGCTCCGCCCATGCCGCCCAGACCGGCGGTAAGCACGAACTTGCCGCGCAGGGAAGGCCAGCCTTTTTTAACAGCCAATGCAGCCAGGGTCTCGTAGGTTCCTTGCAGAATGCCCTGGGTGCCGATGTAGATCCACGAGCCGGCGGTCATTTGTCCGTACATGATGAGGCCCTTGCGGGCGAGGGAGTCGAAATGGTCCTGGGTGGCCCAGTGAGGCACCAGGTTGGAATTGGCGATCAAGACGCGCGGGGCGTCGGTATGGCTTTTAAAGACGGCCACAGGTTTGCCCGATTGGACGAGCAGGGTTTCATCCGGTTCGAGGTTCTTGAGGCAGTCGATGATGGCGTCGTAAGCCTCCCAACTGCGGGCGGCTTGTCCGCGGCCGCCGTAGACGACCAGGTCGTCGGGGCGTTCGGCCACTTCGGGGTCGAGGTTGTTTTGGAGCATACGGTAGGCGGCTTCGATCTGCCAGTTCTTGCAGGTGAGTTGGGTGCCGCGGGGTGCGCGTACGGGTCGTGGACCAGACATTCAGCCTCCGAGTGATGGAGAATTTTGTGTAATTATACGCTGAAATAATATCTCACGCAGCACATAGCGCGAAAGGCGCGCTAGTGCGCAGAGCGAGTCGCAGAGGCCGCAGAGAAAACCATTAAGGCTTAACCACGAAAAACACCAAATATTCTAAACACACGAAATTTATTGATAACAATAAAGGAATTATTTAGTTGGAAACGAACTATTCGTTCTTTGAATTCGAATCAAGAAAATTCACCAAAACAATAAAAGTCGAGATCAAAAAGGGTTGAATTTGCCAAAAAAGCGATTCGTATTTGTTTCAGAAAAAATTTGAAAACGAATAATTCGAATCCTTACAAACCTCATTATTTTTATATTTAATCCACTATAAAAAACAATAGAAAACAATTCGACTACCCTCCGCTTAGCCCTTCGCCTTGCTCGGGTGCAGGCGCTCGGGCACAGGTAAAACGACTCGTTGGAACGGTCATGATTGATGAATTTGCAACAGAGGAAGTTTTAAATTGTAAAAGACCAGGCATTGATGCTGTGGTGTAATTTCCATATTTTAGAACAATTATTCTATTTTGTCAAGAGTTGGTTACTATTCGGTGTTGATATTGGACACCCCCTACTTGTGCAATTTTTTCCAAAAATGGCAGGTTTTTATTTGGATATTTTACAGGTTCTATTAGGGACATCTATACAGATAATCGAATAGCATAATCTTGTGATAAGAATTTAACTTATAAAAAAGGAAAACAAAATGAACAATAAAAAACAACTTCTTAAACGGATGATCTCGTTAAGTTCGTTCTTGGTAATTGCCGTGTTGTTATTGACCGCCTGCGGCGCTTTTTCATTCCAGGCTTCAGCCAACCCGAATGAGAGCGGCGGTGTTGACCTCAGCGCTGGCTCACAACCGGCTGCTCAAGGCACTGGTATGAACCAAACCACTCTCATTCTGATCATCATTGGGGTTGTCATCTTAATCCTGGTGTTGATTGCACTGGCGTCCCGCGGAAAATCAAAAAACGAACCCCCTCAATAAGCTTTTCTCATTAGGAAAATAACCCATGCCCTTCAATGATCGTTCCCGATTGGATCCATCGCAGGTGCAAGACCGCCGCGGCCGCAGCACTGGCCGCACATTGGCGGTTGGAGGCGGCGGCATTGGCCTGATCATACTAGTGGTTTCACTGCTTTTAGGCGGCAATCCTGGCGACCTGTTGGGAATGATCTCCAATGACACATCAAGCGCCATTCAGAATTCCAGCGAAACCAGCGATCTGCAGACTGCCTGCCAGACCGGCGCGGACGCCAACGCAAGGGCAGATTGCCGCATCGTAGGCTACGTTAACAGTATTCAAGATTATTGGACTGGTGAATTTGCCGCCCAGAATGCCCAATACACCCCGGCACAGACCGTGCTTTTCAGCGGTTCAACCGAGGGAGCCTGCGGCTATGCCTCCGGTGCGTCCGGTCCATTTTATTGCCCGAGCGACCAGATGGTTTATCTGGATCTCACGTTCTTCGAAGAGCTTACCTCGCGTTTCGGAGCGCAGGGCGGACCGTTCGCAGAAGCTTACATCCTGGCTCATGAATATGGGCATCACGTTCAGGACCTGCTCGGTTTACTCGACAAAGCAGACGGCAATTCCACCGGACCGAAGAGTATGTCGGTACAGATCGAACTGCAGGCTGATTGTCTGGCCGGCGTGTGGGCTTTTCATGCTGCCGAGACCGGATATCTGACAGCTCCATCCAGAGATGAGATTGCTCAAAGCCTGGATGCTGCCTCAGCTGTAGGAGACGACCGTATCCAGCGCGAATCGCAGGGGTATGTTTCGCCCGAGTCGTGGACACATGGATCCTCCGAACAGCGCCAGGCAGCACTGCTTGACGGCCTACAATCGGGGGATATCAATTCTTGTGAAACACCTGGTTGGGCAGAATAAACGTTTTTGCGTTCACTCTTTTTGGTGCATCGCCCCGATGAACCCGGGGCAGGCGGACGCACCTATTGATATAAGGCGGGCACAGCACCTCTCGCTACGCTCGGGTGTGCATGATTCGTAACGCGCTGTGCCCCTACTTAAAATATCATCTCTCTTTTCTTGCAAAGATGTATGCGCGGTGGGATTGGTGTTCGATCTCGGGCGCATAAGGCGCACGGACGGTGGTTTCGATGTTCTCATAGCCTGCCTGCCTGAGGTAGCCTTCCATTTCGTCGGGCTGGAACATGACGAAGTCCATGGAAACCTGCTGCTCGAAGAATTCATCCACGTGGACGATGTCTGAACCGATGTGGAAGGTGAGGAGCAGAACACCTCCAGGTTTGAGCACGCGTTTGATCTCTTTGAGGGCATCCACGATCTGGTCGTGGGGGATGTGAATGAGGGAGTAAAAAGCCACCACACCCGCCCAGGAATTATCGGGCTGTTCGAGGTCAAGCATATCGCCCTGCAAGAAGCCCATCTGCGGATGCAGTTTGCGGGCTTCTTCGATGAACCGCTCGGATAGGTCGATTCCGATGACGTCTTTGACGCCGCAGTGTTCGTTGAGCCAGGCGCCCACCTGGCCGGGTCCGCAGCCCATGTCGCAGACGATGCCCTTGCCGCACACTTCGTCCGAGAAGCGTTGGAGCATTTCCTGGTCCATGGGTTTGGTAGCCTGCTCGTTGATGAATTGTTGAGCGTAGGCTGCAGCGGCCTTGTCGTACCCGGATTGGATGTCAGCGCGAATAGGTTCCATGTGATTCTCCCGATCATGATGGTAGGGGTTCGTTACAACGAACCCCTACGATTGTTTATTCATATTTCAAAGCCGTGACAAAAATGTTTCATATGCGAAAGAAGATAAAGCCGGTCGCCCCTACGATATTTTTATTCGTATTTCAAAGCGGTGACAGGCACCAGGGTGGCGGCGCGGAGGGCGGGGTAAAGCCCCGAGATCAAGCCGATGACGGTGGCAAAGATCAAGGCGAACGCCGGCAGCCAGAAGGGGGTGGAAGCGACGCTCGAAAGCGGCGATCCGCCGTTGGCAGAAGCCTGGCTGGTGTAGTACGAGACGGCGACGATGTTCAGGATGGCGCTCGCGCCCCAGCCGAAGATGACACCTCCCAGGCCACCGATGAAGCCGATGCCGGCGGCCTCCCCTAAAAAGATGCTCATGACATCGCGATTGGTGGCGCCGATGGCTTTCATCAGGCCGATCTCGCGGGTGCGCTCCAAAATGGCCATGGCCATGGTGTTGGCAATGCCGATGGCGGCCACGATCAGGGCGATGGCGCCCACGCCGCCAAAGATGACCTGCAGGATGGTAAAGAAGGAGTTGATGCCCTGCACAGTGGATTGGGGGGTATAAGCCATGTAGCCCAATTCGTTGATCTGATCAGTGATCTCCACGACTGTTTCAGGAGTTTCGGCTTTAACGATGACATTGGAATAACCCTCTTTGTTGCGGTTGATGCGTGTGCCGCGCATCCATTCGTTCCATGCGGTAACGTCATCCAGGCGCATGTAAATGCTGCCATCCGATTGACCGCGGGATTCCTTGAGCACACCCACGATCTTAACCGAGTAGGTCTTCTTGATTTCCACACCGTCTTGCGACCATTTGCTGACCACGAATTTAAGGGTCTGCCCCATCAAATCAGGCGGCTCAAGCGGAGGATCATCCGGCCTAGCCTTGGGATCATAGAAGTTGCGATTGATCCACGACCCCACAATGGCAGTGCCTTTCGCCAGTTCGGTGGTGCCTGCGGATGCTTCAAGCCCCATATCCGCCAGGTCATCCACGCTGATGCCCATAAGGCTGCCGTAGGCGTGCAGTTTACCGTAAACCACATCCAGGTTGCCCTGAAAGTAATCTTCAACAATAACCCTGGTAACACCGGGGATGGCTTCAAACTCTTTGATGGCTTTGGGCGTGAGATATTTAATGTCTGTAATTTCTCCACCGCCGCCCATCATAACCGCACCCCCTCCGCTGCTATTCACGTTATAGCCGGGATACACCTCAATGCTGGTGAGATCGTTGATACCCCACAACTGCTGGGTGGCGTTCTCACGCAAGCCAACGGCCAGAGAGACCAGCACCACCACCGCGGCGGTACCAATGACCACACCCACTGCGGTGAGCAGCACCCTGCCCTTGCGCCGGCTGAGGTTGTAAAAAATCAAACTCACAAGATCCAGAAATCGCATGATGGGATCCGATCCCTATCCTTTGGGGCCGGAAATGATGACGCCGCCCGGCTCCACCGGTTTCTCTTCGGTTGAAAATTCGCCGCCTGCAGGTTCAGTGACACCGCTATCCAGGCCGAAGAGACCCTTGAAGAAGCGGCCCACCTTGCTCCAGAAGGTTTCGGTTACAGGCTGATCGATCGGCATGCCATCCGGACCCATGTTTGGATCAGGGGTGAAAACGGGCGCCGGCATGACTTCGATATTGAGGGTCTGGCTGATCTCACGCGCCTGGTTGAAATCATCCGTGTAATTGATGGTGACATTTACCTCAAGCGGACCTTCAGTAAAAGGCATTATTTCGGAATCGAGGGTGAAATAACCGCCCGGGTCCAGCGCGCCCACCAGGGCAGTGTTGTTGGTGACATCCACGCCGTTGGCTGTGACGGTCATGTTGCCCAAGACAGTGGATTTCTTGCCCAGGTTGGTGACCTGCAGCGGCAGGATGTTGGGCATGCCCGCAGTCATCATGCCGGGGTCGCGGTAGAAACTGACTTCCACCTGGGGCAGCTGGTAAACCAGCAGGGTGATGACCTGGTCGTCGACAAAATTCTTGGCGGCGGTATCGGAATAAACAAAGGAGGTTTTAAGGGTGTAAGCCCCGGGTACGGTGGTGACATTGACCACCAGTTTGAGCTTGATGGTCACTTCAGCGCCTTGGGCCACATCCCCGACGACGACAATGTTGGAGCTGCCGAGAGGGGCAAAATTGGTCAGGTCCGCGCCGGCGCCAGGCTGGGGTGTACCCAAATCGTTGACAGAGGACGCACCGCCGCCCAACACCATGGTCACATTTTTGGCATCGGTGGTTCCGAGATTTTTAACCTTCAAACTTAATTCAAAGATCGAGCCCGGCTGAAGCGGATCCACATCGGTCAGGTTTTCGGTGATGACCAGCTTGGGACGGCTGGTGGTCTTGGGGGTGGCGGTCGCACCGTAATTGACCCCTGAGGTAACGGGGATGGACAGGCTGAATGTATCGGTGAATGCTTTGCCGGCAACATCAAGATAAGCGACGGTAGCTTTGATCACGCCGGTCTCGACGTAATCAAGCGCATCTCCCACCATAAATTTCTGGGTGAAGGTCCACTTGCCGCCGCTGGGCGATATGTTCTGAACATACTGCACCCCGCCGTTGCCCTGAGGGAAGAAACCTTCTCCCTCAAAGGAAATATTATTGTTGTAAGCTGTGGTTGTGCCGCGGTTTTCAAGCACGCCGGTGAGAGTGACCACCGTGCCAACTTTGGCGTATTTCGCATCAATACTATAGGAGGTGATGTTCAACTGCGGACGGTCAGCCGCACCAGCGACCGCACCGACATAAATCGCCAGCGAAACCGACGTGGCAAAACTTCCACTTTCCTTGATTTCTAATGTAACGACGTCATTTTGATCCAGTGATGCTGTACTTGGGATTGTAACATCCACTATGACAGTAACACTTGAACTCACTCCCACCGGGATGGGATTAGCTGCACCTACGATTGCGGTTGTCCAACCTTTGACTGATGAGGTTGTGAGCTCAAGTGAGGCGGCATTATCCGCATCACCATTAACAATGGTCACAGGAAAATGCAATATCGTCCCCGGCAAACCTGTTTGTGAATTGGTTGTGGCTGTTGCCGTAATTGGTGTTGCCTGAGCCTTCCCAGTGGCATTGGGCAGCGCCAGAGCGACGGCCGCGAGGATCAAGGATGCCATGAGCATGATCGAAATGATTTTTTTGGAGTGGTTTTTCATCAAAGGTTACCCCTTTTCAAAAGGTTGAGTGAGCAGTTCGGTGGCGTTCTTGTAATCCGCCTCGCTGACGATGTTACCGTCCAGCAGAAAGACGGTATTGGTGGCAAACTGGCGCATGCGTGGATCATGGGTGACCACAATGATGGTCTTGCCGGCCTTGTGCAGATCCGAGAGGAGCTGCATGATGGCCAATCCGCTGAAGCTGTCGAGGTTGCCGGTGGGTTCGTCTGCCAGAATGAGGGGCGGATCGTTGATCAAAGCGCGGGCCACGGCCACGCGCTGCTGCTGACCGCCTGAAAGCTCGGTGGGTTTATGGGTCATACGATCGCTCAAGCCCACCAATTCCAGCAGTTTCTGCGAACGAAGTTTGCGTTCTGACGGGTTGATGCCGGCAAAGCGCAGCGGAAAGGAGACGTTCTCTTCCGCAGCCATGGAGGCGATCAAATTGAAAGACTGAAAGATAAACCCGACTTTATTGCGGCGGAAAACAGCCAGGGCGTTCTCGTCCATGGTTTCGATTTCCTCTTCATCCACGTGGATGGTGCCGCCGGTCGGCCAATCGAGGCCGCCGATGAGATAAAGCAGGGTGCTTTTGCCTGAACCGGAAGGCCCCATGATGACGGTAAACGATCCGCGCTCAATGCCGATGGAAACGCCATTGAGGGCTTTGACCGTGGTTTCGCCCATCTTGAAGTCCTTGTGCAGTTCAGACACACGAACAAAAGGTTGATTTTTCATAGAATTGTTGTCGTGAATGATACCCTAGAAAAAGAAGGGGGTCGATGTTGTGAGTCCGCTGAGGGCATGCGAGAGAAAGCCCGGGATGGACAGCAGCAGCGTCAAAATGAGCAGAGAGACGGCGGTGGCCGGCCAGGCTTTGGAGCGCTTGAGAGAACTCAATGGGCCGACACCCAGCAGCAGCAGGATGATCTGCCAGATGAAGTATAGATCAATGAGCCCCAACAACGCCGCAGCAAAAGCGGTGAATCCCTTTAGATCTCCGGTGATGAAACCCGAAAGACCTGGGTTATTGACGACCGTTTTGGTGGCCAGCATGGCGACAATCTGCACCAGATGGCGTACGCCGATGGGCAGCAGAGACCAGGCTGCCAGGTTGTAGGAGCGCACGTTTTGGGCGCGGCTGCCGGCCAGGGTGAGGCTTAGGTGCATCAGGCTGCTAAGCAGGAACCATGTGACCCACAATCCCGCCAGGCCCGTGACAATCGGAAATACGTAGAGGAAAAGCGGAGAGGTGCGGTTGGCTTGCGCGCTCATAAACTGGGCTTGCTGCTCTTGAGAATAGTACTGGAAGTTCTCAGGTGTGTTCAATCCCATTTGGATGATGTTGCGCTTGATCGGTCCGGCGACCAAGGTGGCAATAATGATCAGCGCAGAGACCACCAGCAGCGGAGTCAGCCAGACGGACTTCTCTTGCGAGGTGATCTTTTCAACAGTCTTTCGCGGTCGGAAGATTACCGGTAATATCCATTCAAAATGAAGTGGATTCTTTTTGCTTTTTTCTTTGATTTCGGTGACAGTGGTTTCCATAAATCTCCCTATCTGGGCGTGTATTAATCATAGACGCCAAAAAGTGATTATAAGTTCCAATTGTCGAATTGTGCAGATTTGTCAAGAACCAATAAGCCCCCGGTGGCCATAACGCTAATGCTATAATCTTACCATTCCTTTTTGAGGTGAAAATTGTGTTGATAAAAATCGGATCTGAAAACGGATTTGTCGAAAAATCGATCGCCTGGGTTTTTGACCACCCCGGCTGTTTTGCCTACGGCAGCGACGACAAGGAAGCCATCTTACGCGTGCCGCAGGCACTGGTGGCCTACCAGGAATGGATCAGCAAGCACACTGATGAATCATGGCTGTCAGACCTGGGCGATTTCGACGTCCGGCTGGCAGAAGCGCTTGAAAAACCCGCGGACGGCAGTCCGTCACGGGACTGGTTCCAGTTTGACGGGCAGCCGCTCAGCCAGGTTGAAGCGGAGCGAGGCACCAGGCTGCTGGGCTGGTCACGGGCAGACTTACTGGATATTGTCACTTCTTTTTCAGACCAGGAACTGGACCAGACCTTTGAAGGTGAACGGTGGTCCATCCGCGGAATTGTGAAACATATCGCTGATGCTGAGACCTGGTACCTTGACCGGCTGGGGCTGTCCGAGGGGTTGAAAGACCGTCAGGAAAAAGACGCCTTTGCGCGTATCCTGCAGGTGAGGACGCGCACGGTTGAGGTGCTGCCTTCACTGGTCGGGAATGCCGAGATCAGGGATGTGGATGGGGAGAAATGGTCGGGCCGCAAATTTTTACGCCGCGCCGCCTGGCACGAGATGGATCATATCGGGCATATATTGAAATTGATGATGTTTCTATGATCATCGTAGGGGCACAACGACGCTGTGCCCCTACATTTGTTTAAACAAAAACGCGCCTCTCGTTGAGCGGGGCGCGTTTTAACTAAAGGAGGATGTGATACGTCTAATCATTTGGTTTTGGATTCCAAACCAACCAGGCTAAACGCGGCGAACATGACGCCAAAAAAACCAACTACCAGGTACACGACCATTGACATTCTTGCCTTCTACTTTCCGTGCTTTTGTGTTGCACCTATTTGAATGTTAAAACACGCGTTCTAACATTTAGTAACGATATTAGATATACGCAAAAGGCATCAAAAAAGTTCCGCGTTTTAAGGAGCAATTTTCTTCTTGATGCTTAGATTATCGGTTAAATGGGGATGAAATTGAATTGAAAACGCGTTAAATCGACGAAATTGAAATTAATTTTTACTAAATTCCATTTTGTTAAAACACCCCAGCGATTTTTTCGCCGCAAAACGGACAGGCGCCCTCGGGGGTGACATGGTTTTGCGCGATGCGGTATCCGCGGCGCTGGATGAGCAGCCGGGCACATTTGGGGCAGTGGGTGTCTTCGAGCGAACCGACCCGACCGGGCAGGTTGCCGGCGTAGACGTAGTGCAGCCCGGCCTCCTGGCCAATTTCCGCGGCGCGCTGCAGGGTTTCGGCGGAGGTGGGCGGTGCATCCTTCATGCGGTAGTCGGGATGGTAGCCGGTGACGTGCCAGGGGATATCCGCGGAGAGGGAGGCCAGGAAGCGCCCGGCCTGCCAAAGCTCTTCATTGGAATCGTTAAGGCCGGGGATGACCAGGGTGACCACCTCGATCCACAGGCCCAACTCGCGAGCCAGTTTGATGGTGTCGAGCACGGGCTGAAGTCTGCCGCCCATTTTGCGGTATTCCGCGTCTTGCATGCTTTTGAGGTCCACCTTGAGCGAGTCAAGGTGCGGACGGATGAAAGCGAGCGATTCGGGGGTGGCAAAACCGTTCGAAACCATGGCGGTTTTGAGTCCGCGTTGTTTGGCATGTTTGAAGACTTCTGCGGCCCACTCAAGGGAGATGAGGGGTTCGTTGTAGGAGGAGGCGATTGAAGAGGCGCCGCCATCCACGGCAAGGGAGACCAGCTTTTCGGTCGTGACCTTGTGGATGAAATCGATGCTGGCATCCGCGCAGGGGTCGCGAAGCACCTGCGAAGACTGCCAGTTCTGGCAGAAAGAGCAGTGGAAGTTGCAGCCCAGCATGCCGAAGGTCAGCACCTGGCTGCCGGGCAAAAAGTGGCTGAAGGGTTTTTTCTCGATGGGGTCCATCTGGGCGCCGGCCACGTATCCACCGGGGACCATGAGGGTGCCGTCCAGGTTGAAGCGTACGCCGCACAGTCCGCGTTTGGAAGAGCGGATCAGGCAGCGGTGGGCGCAGGCCTGACAGCGAACGTTTTTGTCGCCAGGGCTTTCGAACAGGCTGCCGGGTTGGGCAAATTGGTCGAGCGCGGAGGGATTATCCATTGAATTTATTATAGCCAATCCAAAAGATCTTTAACCACGAAAAGATGAACCCTACAATTTTTATAATTACACAATGTAATTTCTGTATTTCGTCCTTTCGTGGTTTTAATTTGTTACTACTCATCTTAATCGTGTTTTGAGATTAATAATTGTAAGTTTATGATAAACTGACACCTATGGACGAGAAAACATTAAAAACGCTTGAATTTCACAAGGTGATCGATAAGCTGGCCGGGTTCGCGGCCTTCAGTGCCTCCGCGGAACTGGCGCGCGCGCTGAGGCCGGCTGCCAACCTGGCAGAAGCTCTCGAACGCCAGGCCAAAACCACCGAAGCCCGCCGACTGCTTAGCCTTAAAGCGGATGTGAGCGTAGGCGGAGCCCACGACATTCGTCCGCTGGCCGAAATGGCCCGCAAGGGCGGGGTACTCAGCGAGGCAGATCTTCTGTCGGTGACCGGTACATTAATATCTGCGCGTAGCCTACACCGCGCATTTGAAAAACAAGCCAAAGATTTTCCGCATTTGGCAGAGATCATCAAGCTTATGCCTCCCCCGCCCGGAGTGATCGAATCCATTTCACGCTGCATTTCTGACCGCGGCGAGGTGCTGGATTCCGCATCACCCAAGCTCGGCGCAATCCGTGCGGATATCAAGGTTTCGCATGCGCGCCTGATGAGCAAGCTCGAACACATGATCTCGGATTCTCACACCACCCCCATGCTGCAGGAAGCCCTCATTACCCAACGCAATGGGCGGTACGTAATTCCGCTGCGCGCGGAATACCGCAGCAAGCTAAAATCCATTGTGCACGACCAATCGTCCTCAGGGGCGACGCTGTTCGTGGAACCGATCGCGGTGGTGGAACTCAACAACCGCTGGCACGAGATGCAGCTGCTTGAGCGGGATGAAGTGCGCAAGATTCTGACCGATCTTTCAGCCAAGGTGGGCGCCGAAGCTTCCGCCATCTGCGGCATCGTGGATGCGCTGGCTTTGCTGGATTTCACCCTGATGTGCGCCAAATACGGCGATGAACTGCATGCCGCTGAACCGATCCTAAAACCGGTCAGCCCGCCAGCCCACGAGCATCACCCGGGCACCTGCATTAAATTGTTTCATGCACGGCATCCGCTGCTCGACCAGGCCACGGTGGTACCGATCGATGTGGATCTTGACCCACACACCTTCGCGGTGATCATCACCGGTCCGAACACCGGTGGCAAGACCGTGACCCTCAAAACGGTCGGGCTGATGGTGTTGATGGCTCAATGCGGGCTGCACATCCCGGCGCAATCGGGTTCGGAGTTAAGTTTCTTTGACGATATTTTCGCCGACATCGGTGATGAACAATCCATTGAACAGTCGCTTTCGACTTTCTCAGGCCACATCACCAACATCGTGCGCATCATCACCCAGGCGCGCACCAAGACCCTGGTGCTGCTGGATGAACTGGGCGCCGGCACCGATCCGCAAGAGGGTTCGGCGCTGGCACGCGCCATCATGCTCTACCTGGTGGAGCGGAGAATCCCCTGTTTGATCGCGACCCACTACCCCGAGTTGAAAGCCCTGGCACACGCCACCCCCGGTGTGACCAACGCCAGCATGGAATTCAACCTCAAGACACTGCGTCCGACCTACCGATTAACCCTGGGCATTCCGGGACGCTCCAACGCGCTCTCGATCGCCAAGCGTTTGAACCTGCCGGATGAAATCCTCGAATCCGCCAAGACCATGATCGACCCGAATGAGCTGAAATCTGAAGACCTGCTCAAGGAAATCCACTACCAACGCGAAGTAGCACGCAAGGCGCGTTCGGCAGCGGATCGGGAACGGTCGTTGATCCTCAATCAAAAAGAGGAGCTGGCGCGCCGACTGGAAGAAATCGAAGACGAGCGCCGCAAGGAGCTTGAAAAAGCACGCAGCGAAGCCGAAGCTGAACTGGCCGGGCTGCGACAGGAGATGGACGAGGTGCGCCGTGAACTGCAGCGCGCCCGCCAGCCGATCGAAGCTTTGAAGACGCTGGAAGAGAAGATCACCGTTGCTGAAGAGAAGGCATCCAAACCGGTGGTGCGCAGAAACGCACCCAAACAAACGCGTACCGAGTTTGTGCCCAAGCTGGGCGCCCGCGTGAGGCTGCGATCATTGAACATGGAAGGCGTAATCACCTCCATCGGCGAAAATGACATGGAAGTGCAAATCGGTAGCCTGCGGATGCGCGCCAAGTTGAATGACCTGACAGCCCCCAACGCGGAGGAAGAGAAAGAAGAAACAACCGCACCAAAGAAAACCAGGGGACGCGTAACAGAGCCCAGCTCGACACCGGCCGCAAGTCCGTTCAGACCCTCTCCAGGAATGGAAATTGACCTGCGCGGCCAACGTGCCGAAGATGCCCTGGATGCGTTGGATCGCTATATTTCCAATGCCAGCATGGCCGGGCTGCCTTTCGTGCGCATCATTCACGGCAAGGGTACCGGCCGCCTGAGACAAGTGATCCGCGAAGCGCTCAAAATGAACAGCGAAGTGAAAAGTTTTGAAGAAGGCGGTGACAAAGAAGGCGGAGAAGGCGTCACAGTAGTGCATTTGGAATAAACCTTCAAATCCAGACAGGCGACACAACCCCAGACACCGGGAATCTAAAAACACCAGATTCCTGGTGTTTTAAATAAAAAAGAAGGTCGAAAGAGTCCACGCCCTGATCTCTCTCAACCTTCTTTGCGCAAGCTCCCTAAATCTTGCGCTAGAGGCGACAATGTTATACTGTCGTTTATACATCCTTGCCGTTGACAAAACGTTGACAAAACTTTATATCATTCTAATAAACTTTTTCATTAGAACCGATAATGGCACCTTCACAGTATGAGCAGCCAACTCATTTAAGATGTTTTTCTTGCGCTCCTGATATTGCTGAACCTCCGCTTTATCGTCAATATCCAGACTTGCCAGCGCACTCACTGCCCACAACTCATACCACCGATGGTTAATCTTCTTGCCGATCTCAGCAACCTCAAGGAAGTAGCTTCTCGCCTTGCCTGTTTCACCCCGTCTCAGTGCAATACCAGCCATTATGATGGTTGAACTTAACCCGCCTGTGCCAAAACCACGCCGTTTAATTTCATCGACATAGGGGGCCGCCGCGTCAAAAAAATTTCTTTCATCCAGTTTGGGGTTTGCAAAGGCAATCCACATGACCCTACCCGTCAACGAAATGGATTCGAGACCCAGATGTTCAGATTTTTCAATACCCTCTTTTAGGATACTCAACCCCTGCTCGTATTGATTTCCCTGACAGAGGGTAAGTCCCAAAGCGAAATAACTCTCCAGCGACTGAAGTTCTGAAAGTGAAGGTTCGGCTCCCAGACGGTATTGCTCAATGGCTGAGGGAAAATCCCCCAGCAAACGAAATATATCGCCCTTGATTGTATGATGGTGCAGTTTTGTTTTTTGCACATAGGCAGGATCTCGATTTTCAACTGCGTGGTGAAGGTGATGCCAACTTTCGTCCAACTGCCCCATCACCAAGTAATCCCGGGCGATAACAATATCCAACAAGGAAGCCCACCAAACCAGGTCAAGTTGTTCGGCTTGTTTATAAACAGCAAAAGCACATTGCAGTGATTTCTGGTACTTGCCCGTATAGTATTGGGCAATGGCCAGGGCGGTAAAAGCATGTACTCTGCCAGACAACCGGTTGATCAACCTGCTTTCATTAATGGCTTGATCTGCGATCTCTTCGGCCTGAGCCGGAAACCCCATCATACTTGAAAGGATAGAAAAGTGCGACTTGAGATTCACCGAGGCATCTAAAAGGCGCATGTCAGTGTAATTTACTTCTATTTCCATACCCGTCTGGTAAATTTGCCGGGCTTTTTTAAACTCACTTTTTAATTCATAAAGCAAACCCAAACGGGCGTAAGTCTCGATTTTTTCGGCATTGTCCGCCGTTTTGGAAAGGAAGAAAAGAGCCCGTTGATGCAGTTCAATACCCTCATCCATCTCATTCTTCATTTCTGCCACCCGGCCCAATCCGCTGATCGAAATGCCGATCAATAAAGGGTCCCGCCGGGTCTCACCAAATTCGAGACCGATTTTATACAATTTTTCACAGGTAACCTGATCTTGCAGGTCGTATGCATAGTTGCCCCACTCCAACAATAACTGCCGAAGCAAGGCAGACGCCTTATCGGCTGGCAGTTCAGGGAGCAAATTTAATGCGCGTTGATAAGCAGAGAAGGCGTCTTCTTTTGAAAAACAGGAGCGAGAGTATCCACCGGCAATACACCATTCCGAAAAAGCACTGGCGTACTCGCCAGCCTGTTCATAATGCCAGGCATATGTGGATGCCAGATCTTCGGCTTTTCCCCTGACCTCAAGGATGGCCTTCACCGATGCAAGGTGAAGCCCTCTTTTACGGGCAGGCGACAACTCCTCCATGATCACCTCGCGAAACTGATCGTGCGGAAATTCATAAAAAGAGGCTTTTTGTGGCCCACTGGTGTTGGTAATAATTCCGGCTTGTGCCAATTCCTCCAGCGCAGATAAAAGGCCTTCATAATTTACCCTCACCATTTTTTCCAGCACTTGTGCTTGAAAACGCTGACCCAAGACCGAGGCCGATAACAAGACTGACCGGGCAGAATCCGACAAGACCCGGGTTTTTTCGTTAACTACTGCCCGAATGGAAGCAGATACTGGAAAATGATCCATGGCAGAATAGGTCGAATAGTCAATGTTGTAAAGATCAAGCACCCTGAGTGTTTCAATCAACAAATAAGGGTTCCCACCAGTCTGAGATTGTATCTTTTTTAACAATTCTTCACTGACCGGTTTGCCCAAATTCATTGAGATCAATTGGGAGGTTTCTTCAAGACTAAAAGGTTCAAGCTTCATGCGTTCCAGATTTGATGTAAGCACACTATGGTCGAGATACGCTTCAAGCGAGGGATTACTTTCTTCAGTTCGCGAGATGATGATCAACAAGCCAAAATTCTTGAAAAACTGCCGTTCATTTAGAAAGGAAAGAAACTGCAGAGTGGCATCGTCACACCACTGTGCAATATCCAACACCATGACCAGGAGCTTTTTCTCAGCCAGTATTTTCAAAAGGGAATAAAGTGCATTATGAATCCGCAATAATGGGTTGTCAGGCAGTTTGTCAATAATAATTGGAGAGAGACGCCTTTCGCTGAACTTTATGGCAGGGTAAAGGCTGTGTAAATTGGTCTTGATGTCATCCGGAAGGGATAACCACTCTTTCTCTGTGACCAGGTCGTTCAACCCTTCGACAAGAGGGGCGTAAGGTGTACTGCTGATCATGGGCTTGCCGGTGCAAAACAAGAACCTGGGAGAGTATTCCAACCTGGAAAAGAATTCTTGAACCAGCCTGGTCTTGCCTGAACCGGATTCACCGCTGATATGAACCAACCCTTTTCGATGATAAGCATGGTTCAAACGAAGAATCAAATCACTGCGCCCGACAAACGGAACGTTGTCAGTCAATTCTCCGGGCCAATCATTCCGTGGCTCTTCTTTGGTTTCGAGCGCTTCCCTTTGCACCCTTTTTTGCATTTCTTTCAATATTTCAGGGAGACCCGCAGGTTGATTGGTTTGGTATAACTGGTTCAAAAAAACCAAGTAATCTTGGGCTTCTTTGAACCGTCTGCGCTCACGCAAACAATTTAACATCAAATAATTAATATCTGTATTAAGTTGATCAAAAGCTAGAATTTTTCCCAACCACAACATGGCTTCGTCTATGTTTCCAAGTGCGATGCAATGTTCCGCCAGGCGTTCAAGAATTTTCTCGTGTGAGAACGCAAATGATTGATCATTTATCGACACCCAGGCATCAAACCCCGTGGAATTATGTAAAGAGGCTTCCTGCAAAAACTGATGCCCTCTGCACAAGGCCACGGCTTTCTTTAATTGGATATACATCCATTCAGGCAGAATGCCGTTGCCATTCATTTCAGAGCTGTTCAAGAGAGGAGTAACGATGTTTGTGTATTCGAAGGTATCAACGTAAACACGATCAAAATTTAGAGAAACAAAATCATTATTAGTGACAATTAATTCGGGGTCCTTCAAGGCTGTACGCAGCCTGCTCAAACCCTCGCGCAATTTCTTCCGTGCCAACTCTTCAGGTTCATCAGGCCAAAAAGTGTAACAAATTTCTGCCCGGCTGACTGGTTCGATACGGCCGGCAAGATAATACAACCCAGCCCTCAGTTCACGCCGGTTGATGTGCACAATTTTGCCATCACGGGTCACCAATGGCGGGCCGAGAAGCAATATTTGAAGCGAGGGTGTTTCCATCTGCCCCGTGGGGGTCATGGGGGTTAACCTTCCAGTTGTTTCTGTCTCTCGTGAGCCTTGGAAAGCATTTCCTGGGCGGCGGTCAGGTTGGATTCGCTCATGCTGCCCGTCATTTGGGCCAGTTCAACGATGCGGGCAGTGTCGTCCAACTCTTCCACTTCAGTGAGAGTGCGGTCTTCCACGATCTGTTTACGGACCCTGAAATGCTGACCGCCAAAAGCTGCCAATTGTGAAAGGTGGGTAACACACATGACCTGGTGATTGACGCCGAGGTGCCATAACTTCTCGCCCACAATAAAACCCACCCGGCCGCCAATGCCCTGATCGATCTCGTCAAACACCAGGGTAGGAACAAAATCCACCCCAGCCAGCACGTTCTTTAAAGCCAGCATTAAACGCGAAGTCTCGCCGCCTGAGGCGATCTTTACCAGGGGTTTTAAACCTTCGCCTGGGTTGGGTGCGATCAGGAACTCCACCTGGTCAAGACCAGATTCGGTAAAGTGCGCATCAACCGGATCGGTTCGAGTTCCCTGGTCAAAGGAAACTGAAAAACGTGCGCCTGGCATGCTCAAATCGGCCAATTCACGTTCCACAGCGGAACCCAGCAACAAGGCCGCGGCTTTCCGTTTTTCGGTAAGTTTTAATCCAAGTGTTTTAGCTTCACCCAGCGCAGCGGATTCGGCGACTTCAAGTTCAGCGATGCGTTCGCCAGCGTTGACGATGTTTTCAAGCTGCTCCCGGGTGGTCTTGCCATATTCAATGGCGGCTTCAACACTTCCGCCGTATTTACGTTTCATCTGATGGATCAATTCAAGCCGGTTTTCGACCTGTTCCAACCGGCGGGGATTGAACTCAATTTCATCCAGATACCCGCGCAGGTCACGATTGACTTCGGTCAATTGCGCGCTAACGGCTTCCACCTGTGCTGCAAGATCCTGCTGACTGGCGTCTATGCGAGCCAGGGAGGCAAGCAGCTGCGAAGCCTGACCGATCAGGTCCACGGCAGAAGAGGTGTCTGGCGACCCTTCATCCAGCAGCGCAAGGGCTTGCTGCGCAGAAGAAGAAAGGTTTTCGGCATTGGCCAATCGACTGCGCTCTTGATCCAGTTCTTCCTCTTCGCCTTCTTTCAGGTGAGCGGCTTCAATCTCCTGCACCTGGAAGGAAAGCAGTTCCATGCGGCGCGCGGATTCGTTTTCGAGGTCACGCAGCGACTTCAACTCTCTGCGAATGCCGGTTAGTTTCTTATAGGCGGTCTGGTAATCAGCCAATTCGACCTGGGTGGCTGCGTAGCGGTCCAACAATCCAAGGTGTGAACGCTCGTCCAGCAGTGAGAGGTGTTCCGATTGGCCGTGAATGTCCACCAGATAATGCCCCAATTCCTTGAGCAGGCTGACATTGACGCTGCGGCCGTTCACCCGTGCAATCGAACGTCCCTCGCCGCGGATCTCACGGCCCAGAGAGACAAAAGGTTCGCCTTCATCCAGTTCTTCGCGCTTGAGAATTTCTTCGATGTCACTACGGGTTTCGGCTGGTATGCTGAAGACCGCCTCAAGGGTGGCGCGCTCAGCACCGCTGCGCACCATGTTGGCATCGACACGTCCGCCGACCAGTGCCATGATGGCATCCAGAATAATGGACTTGCCCGCACCGGTTTCGCCGGTGACGATGACCAGGCCGCTTTTAAACCGAATTTCGAGCTTATTAATGATGGCAAAATTTTCGATGCGCAATTCGTCAAGCATGTGCCCGATCCTTAGACCCTGATGCCCTTAAGGCGAAAATAAACGGAGCTTGAAACCAATATTGCAAAAAGCGCCGGCCACAACAACGAGACAAAACCGGTGAAAAGGTTTGCAGCGCTTGACTGACCAGAAAATATCATCATAAGCACAATATTGCCAAGCGTTGGCAGCATGGCACCCACAAAAGCAGCGCCTGCGGTAATTATGGGCAGGTTTTTTGAACGTCTTTTTTTGAGTATTCGCCTGACTGCCTCAGCAATGATAAAACCAGCCGCCGGCGCCAAAAAGAACATAAAAAAGCCAATCAGGTTGGCAATGAAGGTACTGAAATAGGCCAAAACTGCGGCAGACAAGGCCGCCACGGGATAATCCCACCATTGGGCGGTATCGAATTTCTTTTGCTGACCGCGCACGCATTCCTTGCAGCGATAGCCGGTTGGTGTGCGTACTGCACAAGACAAGCAAACAGGCCGCTCACACTGGTTACAGCGCAGCAGCGTTTCGCGGTTGGAATGGTTGTAGCAGAACATGGGCTGCTGAAAATTGTCACTCATTTAAGTCCGCCGATGGATGGATTTTGTTCCATATAGTGACTCAGGTTGCGGTAAAAATAACCCGGGTCTTGAAACACGACAAATTTAACCTGGTCGTCGCTGGCTTTTATTGAAACCCTGTCTTCGTTCTTAAGCATGACTGGAGCGTGGCCGTCGATGCTCATGACCGCCTGATGATCGCTGGAAGGATAGAAGTTGACACAGGCCCCCGCCGGAAGGATGACTGCCCGGTCCATGGAAAGGTGGGGGGCCACCGGCACGATGAGGATGTTGCGCAGTTCAGGCGGCATGATCGGCCCGCCAACCGCCATGGCATAAGCCGTGGAGCCGGTAGGCGTTGAAGCGATCAGTCCATCCGCGACGTACGAGGCCAGCGTATAACCGTCCACCTCGGCCCTGATGCGGATCGGCCGTACAACCTGTCCACGGCAGACGATGACTTCATTCATCACCTGAAAAGAGGCCAAAAGCTTTTCGCCGCGCCAGTGCTCGGCTATCAGCATCATGCGATTTTCGATCTTGAAATCACCGTTAACCAACCGGGGAAGACATTCCTGCCATTCGTCACGGCCAAGCTGCATGAGAAAACCGAAGCGCCCCATGTTGATGCCTAAGAGTGGAATGCCGTAAGGGGCGGTGAGATGTCCGGCACGCAGCATGGTGCCATCCCCGCCGAGGGCGATCAGAAGATCCACTTCACCGTTTGCCAGTTTCTGAGGTAAATCACAATTATCGGTGTTGCATATTTCCACTTTGACGCCCAGGTTTTGCAAAAAGTCGCATACCTGCTGCGCCTGGTCGTTGACACCCGCCATCTTGGGGTGGACGGTGATCACAATGTTCTTGATGGAACGCTTTTTGTTTGACATATCCCCTTTATTATAACGAACAATCAGGCAGCGTGCATCACCCCTGTGATTAAATCAAGGGCGGATGAGGATTTGATTCTCGTCCGCCCTTGATTATTTGTTGGTTATCGGAGTGCAACGCCCAGATAGTAAGGCCAGATGATCAGGCCAAGGAGTGCTTTCCAAAACAGGGGCTGGGTGTAGGCCAAGAAAAACAGCCAACCTGCAAACCACAACCCGCCGGCGGCACTTCCGCCGTGATGATGATGCACGTGTTTCACGCCTTGCTTTACTTCAACTGTTTGATTTTCTTCCATCGTATTCTCCTTTTGAACTCTTTAACAATATTTACGGAGAATGTGATGGGATGTTGTGTTAAAAGCATTAATCTTTTATATGAGTTTGTATTTTAACAATCCTTCATGTTCACTCACGAGCACGAATCCGCAGCGGGTAAGCACCTTCTGCGAGCCAATGTTATGAGTTGGGGTGACGCCGTAAAGCGGACGGTAGGGAATTAACGGTAGAAATAATTCCAGTGCGCGGGTGGCAATGCCCTTGCCCCAGAAGGCCCTGCCCAACTGATAACCCACCTCGCGTTCATCGGCTTCTTTTACGAAAGAGCACAAATAACCGGCTATCTCGTCATCAGCCAGGATGGTGCGCAGAATAATGGCCGGGTTGGCCATGACCTTCTGCCAGTGATCAAAAAAATCGTCCCGGGCGCGCGAAGGCAGCCCCACCATGGCTTCAGCACCCTCATCGTTTTGGTGCTCAAAAAAGACCGGCAGGTCAGATTCGTATAAGGCTCTTAAACTGACGTTTTGAATGATGGCGCTCACTTTATTTGGCCCAATAAAGCTCAGAATAATGGACGGCGTGATCGGTCGCGGAATCCGGGATGAGGACATATACCGGGTTGCGCACCTGCAAGTCAGACGAAATGAAGATGTGGTCTATGCGGTTTTCGCCCGACATATCCGTGCCATCCGCGCTGATCTTGGACGGGTAAATGCTCGTCCAGACATTGGTGTAAACACTGTTGATCAGCTGGTAGGCTTCTTCATAATCACGCAAGTTGTAGTCACCCAGGGCAATGACGAAAGGTTTGTCTTTTGATCTTTCGATCAACGTTTTGGCAAAGGTCATATCCACGGTGGGAGAGCCATCAGGATGGACATC
The DNA here is from genome assembly GCA_964597505.1 of uncultured Anaerolinea sp. Taxonomy (GTDB): domain Bacteria; phylum Chloroflexota; class Anaerolineae; order Anaerolineales; family Anaerolineaceae; genus UBA6107. The sequence goes on from CAZQXI010000010.1 coordinate 28,511, forward strand.
GATGATCGTGAAGGTTTTTCCGCCTATGGTGACTTCGGCTTCGGCGTTTGCATTTTCGTCTTTATCGCTGTAAATGTAAGCAGTACGCACATTTTCGAGCGGATACTTCGAGAGTATGGAAGTGCCGTAGGTGCCCATCACAGGCGTGGGGCCGAAATAAGAATAATAACCAAGACTGTCGGCATAAAAACGGACATAGTCATTGTTGTTCATTGAGATGCGGGCTGAATCGGTCTCCTGCATGGAAAGAACATCAGGCGATACGCTCTGGATCAGGGCCAGCTGCCGCTCAAATGATTTCTCGCCGTCTGCATCGTTGGCCTGCTGGATGTTGTAAGTCATCACCGTGATGGAGGTGCGGGGATCTTCAGTAGGGATTATTTCTACATGTTTTACCGGAAGCGCGAAAACGAATGTGGCGACAAAGAGAATACCCAATACCACAGCCGGAACACTTTTGAACCTGAATTCAAAGCCAGCCAAAGCGGTCAGTTTCTTGCGACCGGCAGCCCAAGCCAAAAAGGTGATCAAGCCGGCGATCAAGAAGTATGACAGCCAGAACTTTCCGCGGAAGAAAAGGCTGATCGGCTTTACATAGCCCCAGACGTTGGTAAAAATATTGGCAAAGACCAAAACGATTAATATCAAAGCTCCCAATGCCAAACCGGGTGCCATGTCGCGCGGCGCGGGTGCTTTGTCGCTGATCTGATCAACAAAGACCTTCATATCTAAAAAGAGAACCGGCAAGAGCAGGAGGGTCAAAAACAGGGGGACGAGCTGCGCCCAGGTGGGGGCTGTAACAATGACAGGCGCTGCATCGGGGGTGGCTGGGGAGCCCACCTGCTGGGTCAGCAGGGTGGCGGTCAAACACAAGGTGAACACCAGGTTCCAGACCAGCAATAAACGCGCACTGACTTTGCCAGGCCAGCTGGGGGCCAGCAGCGTCAACAGCACCCACCCGGTGGAAAACAGGCTGATCACCGCTACAATCAGAGTGTAATTGGCTTGAGTCCAGCGGGCGATGACAGACGGCGCCGAAAACGAAAACCAGGTAAGCACGAGCACGAGGATAAAGCCGAGGATGGCAGAGGTCACCCCGCCAGTCTTCTTTTCAACAGGCGCTTGTGGCGCCGCCGGTTTCACAATAACGAGGCTAACGCCGAGCAACACGACCAACAACCAACCGACCCAACCGCCGGCAGGAGCCAGGGAGTATTCAACACCATGGTAGGCGGTACGCAGCAGGACAGACAGGCCGATGGCCAGGGCAAGACCGGCAGCCGACCACAACCCGATACGTTTGCGGTCATCCGCGTGGGGCAAAGCTTGCAGCAGCAAGAAGAACAGGCTGATCACAGCGAAAGTGCCCAATCCCGAGACCACCATGCGGGGCATCACATCAAGATAAGGCAAGATGCCACGGGTGATGAAAAGCAGTCCAAAACTCAGCCAGAGCAACGAGCTCTGAAATTTTTTATAGAAAGGCAGCAGCAGAAGCGGGGTGAAGAAGAAAAGGACGCCCAAAATCTTGGCATCCAACCCGGAATGGAGCAGGTCCATCAAGTAGATGGATTCCACCAGAGTGCCGGCAAGTTGAATGAAAAGCAAAAAGAGTATCCCAAGGGCAGCGATCAAACCATATTCTTTTTTCATAGATTCCTCCTCAGCATTGGATGCACTTTTTAGTTTTAATATAAAATCCAAATTAATGCAATCTGGTCAACGTAAAGATTTGTATAGGCACAAAAAGAGCGGCAGTCCAAGCAGACTGCCACTCTTTAAACACAGATTTACTGTTGTGGTTTCTTAAATCAGTTTTTTGGTTTCAGATACCACTTGCGGTCAATGATCAGAAGCACAAATGGGACGGCCGAAACGAGCATGACCAACACATCCACCCAACCAATCTGATCAAAAACATTGGCGATGGTCATAAGCCCCAGGGCAATCACAGTCAGATACCAGGCGGGTTTCCAGTGCTTGCGCAGCAGGAACCATAAAACCAAAAGGACCAACCCAGGTACAACCGACATTCCAGCCATAATCCACTGAAATCCGCCCATGCGTGAATAAATGGGGTGCAATCCCAGAGCAATGAAAAGGCTGAATCCGATCCATAGAATGCCAATGACCAGGATGATGATTTGGGTCAATTTGACGCTAAAGGGCATTGTTGCAGTCTTGGTTTTCTGAGGTTCTTTCACGAACTACTCCATACCAGGGAATTTCTCGGCAAATTTCTGCAGCGCTTCCTGCAGGTGCTGCTCGCGCAGGCTGAGGGTGAGGTCGGCGCGGGTGCGTTCGATGATGCCGCGTACGAGATCCGTTTGACGGCGCAGGCCGTTGGTGATGGCATCTGGATAATCCATGGTCACCAAGACATTGTAGATCTCATCCATGGTGGTGAGCAAGCGTTCGGCGTCTTCAGAATAGCCCATGCGCAGAATATCCAGACATTTGCGGCGGCATTCGCCGATGGTTTCAGCCAATCCGTTCAAATAAGCGGCATATTCGATACCAAGGTCGTCGGGGGTGGGCATGGGTTGATTGAGGATCAAGGCCACGGTCAGGTTGGCTTCGGCATATTCCTTGATGGCATCCTGGGTGTAGCCCGCGTAATAAATATCAGGGTAAGAAGCCAGATCGCGCTGGAGGTTGAGCACCAGCACACGGGCTTCCAGCAGCATATCCTGGGCGGTGGCAGCCTCGTCACGGTGTATGGCGCGGATGGTGTGGGCGGCCAGACGGGTGAGCGCGCGGGCCTGAATCAAGGCCTGATCACGCACGGCAGTTCGCTGGTCAAAGACGGCTTTGGCTTTATCTATAAGATCGGTAAATTCCTGCATGTCTATTTTTCAGTCTCCGGTGGTTTGGGTGGGTGAATCCCTTTAAAGAGATCGTCAGCCAGGCGTGAATCTCCGGGCATGCGAATCTCTCCAAAATTGGCTTCATAGCGGGCGATGTTCTCTCCGAGGGCATGGTGAAGCAGCTTGGCGCCGACAGGCGACATGATGATGCGAGAAAGAACCTTGAACCGGGTATCCGCAGGCAGCAAGCGGCTGAAATCCAACACCATCTCAGAAGGGGTGTGGCTGATGCGCGTCACATTGCTGTACACGGGCTCTAAACTCTCCGGCAAGTCTATGGGAGGCATGCTTGACGGATTCTGCTGGGGTTGATTGGTCATGAGCGAAAAACCCTAGAAGGGAATATCCTCTGACGGGCCGGAATCCATGTCTTCTTCACCACCGGGGCCGCTGCCATCCGTTTTGGCGGAGAGGAATTTCACAGTATTGGCAACCATTTCGAGTGAAGCGCGCGGGGTGCCGTCCTGGCCGGTCCAGATGCGAGGACCGCCGGTCTTGGCATCCACGGTCAGGCGCCCTTCCACCATGACCATTTTGCCCTTCTGCAAGAAATTATTGCAGGTTTCAGCCAATTTTCCCCAGGCTGAAACGCGGAACCATACGGTTTCTTTGACAAGTTTGCCGGCCTGGTCACTGTAAGAACGATCGGTGGCGACAGAAAAACTGGTAACGGCCTGGCCATTGGGGGTAAAACGCATTTCGGGATCTTTCCCGAGACGTCCGATGATGAGCAATTTCTGATACATAAAACCTCCTGTTTCTGGAACAAGGCGATAATTTCTCATTAATTGTACACGAATTATCAAAACGCGTTTGTCAAACCGAAAGAAGGGTGTTTTATTGGCGATTTGGATAATGTTATAATGACCAAAGGTGAATCTATGAATCGTACACAAAAAATCATTCTGTCCATTATGCTGGTCAGTGGCTTCATCTTCTTATTGGCTACGCCGCTGCTCGCCAAACCAGTAGACGCGCAAATCTTTTACTACACCCCAACCGCCATGGAAAATGGAAATATCTATTACACGGTAAGGGAAAACGAGACCTGCGACAGCATATCCTATTTGACGGGTGTCAATATAGACACACTGCGCACCCTCAACAACCTGGATCTCGATCAATGCCGATTCTTACAAATCGGTCAACAACTGCTGCTGGGCACCGTCCCCACCCCTGCGGTGACCGTCGGACCCTCCCCAACACCCACCAGCAACCTGCCGACCCCTCTCCCCATCAAAGGCTACGGCGTCATCTGCGTTTATCTCTATGATGATGTTAACGGAAACGCCATGGCTGAATCAAATGAAATCACAAACACAGGTCTGGCTGGCGGCGAGATCAGCATTACCAACCCGGACGGCAGTTTTTCAAAAACCGGAACCACTTTGAACACAGGTGAAGCAGTTTGTTTTGAAGAGGTGCCAGAAGGTGCATACACCATCAGCGTGGCCATCCCGGATGGTTACAACCCGACATCCAGTCAGAATTACAGCATCAACCTGAAAGCCGGCGATACCGCAACAGTGAACTTCAGCGCTCAGGCCAGTTCAACGCTTCCGTTGGTAACCGAGGAAGGCAACAACTCAGTGTTTCTGGCGATCGTAGGCGGATTCATCCTTTTGGCCGGCGTCGGTCTTGGACTATACGTCAGGATTTTGCGCAGGAAATAGATCTTTTTTGAAGCGCTAAACACACTAACTACTCAAAATAAAAAACCAACTATTCAAAAAGTTGGTTTTTTTATTATTAACCAAGTAACAAGCGTTGGGGCACGGAGCGCCTCGCCTAAACAGAATCATTTTTACCCAAAACGTTCTTCCTGCCAGACATCGCCGCGGTTATGGTAACCTGCCTGCTCCCAAAAGCCGGGGGAATCCTGGGCGAGGAATTCGAGTCCGCGCAGCCATTTGGCGCCTTTCCAGAAATAGGGTACGGTAAGGTCTTTTTTCTCTAGAATGGCACCAACCACCCCGCGCAGCGGATAGCCGTGATCAGGGGTAATGGGGGCGCCGTCGTAATGCGTGGCCATCAAGAAATTATCCGCCATCACGATCTCAAGCGGCAGGTTGGCTGAAAAACCAAATTCCGCGTGCTGTAAAACAAAGTTGGCCGAGGGTTTAATCTTGATCAGTCCCTGGTCCACCAGGGTTTTGACCGAAACGCCCTGCCAATGTGTGTCAAATTTACTCCAGCGCGTGACGCAGTGGATATCCATGGTCAGGTTGGTTTTTGGAAGGTCGTTAAACTCGTCCCAGGTAAGGGATAGGGGTTTTTCCACTTCACCCCACACCTCGAATTTCCAGCTTGCCGGGTCGAACTGCGGTACGGGGCCGTAATGCAGAACCGGGAACTTCTGGGTCAGCGCCTGCCCGGGCGGTACACGGCCTTCTTTCTTCAATTTTTCTTCTTCCGTTCTGCGAAACATCGAGTTCTGCATATTGTTCACCTCAAAAGTGATTATACAAGGTTCAACCTTGAATTTCATCCCCTTGCGGGAAGTTGTACAAGGTCATCACAAGTGTCCAAGCTTCCATCGCCCTTGATTGACTTGGTGGTTGCAAGTCGGGTAGAATAGAATGTGAGGTTAATGGTATGACCACGAATCCCCTGACCAAAGAACAACTTGAAAACAGATTATTGGCCTTGCATGAAGCCAGCCTTGAGCTGGTTCGTGAAATGTCGATTGATACCCTGCTCGAAAAAATTGCCAGTGTCGCCATGGAACAGGTCAACGCGAGTTATACAGCCGTGGGCATCCTGGATGCAGAAGGCCGGCTTGAAAAATTCATCCCCATGGGTATGAGCCGCGACGAGATGGACCAGCTCTCGCATCCGCCGGTGGGCAAAGGCTTGATCGGCGAATTGATGCACACCAAGGATTCAATCCGCGTCGCGGAGATCAAATCAGACCCGCGCAGCAGCGGATTCCCTGCATTTCATCCCAAGATGACCTCGTTTTTAGGCGTTCCCATTTACCAGGGGCAGCAGCAATTGGGACAGCTTTATCTCACCGACAAGCGCGGTGGAGGCGAGTTCACCGCCGAAGACCAGCAGATCATTGAAATGCTGGCGGCGTACGCGGCCATTTCGATCTCAAATGCGCGCATGTACAAAGAAATGAAAACCCGCGACCAGGCACTCACGCGGCGCAACGAGAACCTGGCGCTGCTTGACCAACTGGCCTCCACCCTGGCCACCAGCACGGATATCGACCAGATCCTTGACAGCGGGTTAACGCAATTAATGGATTACCTGCGTCTCGAAGTGGGCGAGATCTTTTTACGGATCGAAGACAGCAAGAACCTGCAACTGTCGCATCACCGCGGCGAAGGCGTCAAAAACCTGTGGAAGCGCCCCACTTATGCCATCGGTGAAAGCACGGTCGGACGGACCGCCCAGAACGGCATTCCGGTGGTGCTCAACCTGTCGGAATATGAATATGCAGACCTCAACCCAGAGACCAAGGTGCAGGGCATCCACCAACTGGCTGTGCTACCCATGACCGGACGGCGCGGCGTGGTGGGTGTGTTGTGCGTGGGCGCCTGTCACCCCCAACCGCTGGACGATCTGGAAGTGCAATTCGTGCAAGCCATTAGCGCCTGGATGGCCACCGCCATTGAAAACGTGCAGCTTAACGAATCAGGCAAACGCCTAGCGGTGCTTGAAGAACGCGACCGCTTCGGTATGGACCTGCATGACGGCATCATCCAATCCATTTATGCCGTGGGGTTGACCCTAGAACATGCCCGCTTGTTAATGACCGAAGACCCGGTGCAATCCACCAGCCGCATTGACCAGGCCATCAAAGACCTCAACCATACCATCCGCGACATCCGCGCCTACATTCTGGATCTGCGACCAAGGCAGTTGAATAACGAAAACCTGATGCAGGGCATTCAGCGCCTGGTGCAGGAGTTCCGCGCCAACACCCTGATCGATGTCAATGTTCAGGGCGCTGAAGAAGATCTATCTCTTTTGCCTGAGACACAAGCCGTGGCGCTCTTTCATATCTGCCAGGAGTCGCTGGCCAATATTGCCAAACATGCCAAGGCACACCACGTGGAAATCGTGGTATGGAAGACGCAGGACCGCGCCCTGCTAGAAGTACAGGATGACGGCCGTGGATTTGACCTGAACAAGGTGAAATTGACCATCGGGCACGGCCTCTCAAACATGGAGACACGCGCCGGCAACGTGGGCGGCGCCGTGGATATCAGCTCCGAGCCGGGCAACGGCACGAGCGTGCTGGCCTGGGTTCCGCTGCCGGAATTTGACCCCCTGATCGTTGAATAACTTAATATTGTTGTCATCTCTCAAATTTAAGGCTACAATCCCCACATGAGTTGGGACCTTTTAGGACACGAATGGGCAGCCGCGCTGCTCAAACAGCACATCACCCACGGCGATGTCAGACACGCTTACCTGTTCAGCGGCGCTCCCGGTATAGGAAGGCGCAGCCTGGCGCTGGCGTTCGCCCAGGCCATTAATTGCCAGGCACCGACAGCTCCCGGCGTGCCCTGCGGAGAATGCCGACTCTGCAAGCTGACTGAAAAAATGCAGCATCCCGACATGAGCGTCGTTGAGGCGGATTCAGAAGGCGGCATGCTCAAAGTGGACCAGATCCGCGCTCTGCAGCGCAGTGTGATGCTTTCACCTTATGAAGCAAAATTTCGTGTAGCCTTGTTGCTAAATTTCCAACGCGCCAATGCAAACGCGCAGAATGCGCTCCTCAAAACACTGGAAGAAGCCCCTAAACAAGTCATCCTGTTATTGACTGCGGATTCGCCTGACAACCTGCTGCCGACCATCGCTTCACGCTGTGAAATCCTGCGCCTGCGGCCGGTGGCAATCGACAAACTGCAAGAAAACCTGCACTCGCGCTGGAATTATGACCCCGAAAAATCCGCGCTGCTGGCGCATCTCTCAAATGGACGCACCGGGCTGGCGCTGCGCATGGCAGCCGACCCTGACCTGGTGGAAAAAAGCGCCGCCTGGGTGGATGAACTGCTGCGATTAATGCCCCTGAACATTCGTGAACGTTTTGCTGCTGCTGAACCGTTATCAAAGAACCGCGACCAACTGCGTCTGACCCTGCAGGCCTGGCTTTCGATCGGGCGCGACCTGCTGCTGGCCTCCAACGGGCAGGAAGCTCATCTGACCAACCAGGACCACGCGGAAGACATCCGCTTACTGGCGAAGAAACTCACCGGGCAGCAGATTGTGGATTATTTAAATTCGGTGGACCATTCGTTGGAAATTTTGGAATCCAATGCCAATTTGAAACTACTGCTTGAAAACTTGCTTTTAATCCTCCCAAGAACCAAATAACACTTATCGCTTATTTGATCGCCTGACGCAGCTGCTTTTCCAAATGCAGAAACTCGGGCTCGTAACGCGTTTCTTCCTGCCGCGGACGGGGTAGGTCGACTCTTAATTCAGTCACAATGTGCGCCGGACGGGGTGAGAAGACCATGACGCGATCCGAAAGCAGTAAAGCCTCAGAGATGGAGTGGGTGACCATGATCACGGCTGTCTGCTGGCTTTGCCACATTTTGAGCAATTCGCCGCCCATGCGTTCACGCGTCAGAGCGTCCAACGAACCGAATGGTTCATCCAGCAGCAGCAAATCGGGTTCAGCCACAAAAGCGCGGGCGACGGCCACACGCTGGGCCATGCCGCCTGAAAGTTCAGAAGGCCAGGCCTGGGCGAACTCTTCCAGGCCCACCAGATGGATCATGGCATTGGCACGTTCAAGCGCCTCTTCGCGTTCAACCCCCTGCAGTTCTAGCGGCAGCAGAATATTCTGCATGACCGTGCGCCAGGGCATCAGGTTGGCCTGCTGAAATACCAGACTGATGCGCGGCTGCTCCCCCGGCAGACAGCCAAACTGGATGGAGCCGGCGGTGGGTTTGATCAACCCCGCGAGCAAACGCAGCAAGGTGCTCTTGCCGCTGCCCGAAGGCCCTAACACACACAGGAATTCCTGCTCCGCCAGGGTGAAAGAGACGTTTTGCAGCGCCTGCAGTTCACCTTCAGCTCCATGAAAGGTCATGCCAAGGCGATCTACTTCAAGAAATTCGGTCACGGCAGCAGCTCGTTGGTAAAGCAGGTGGTGACATCAACGGCATTGGTGAGCAGCTTCATCTTGGTCAAAATACGCTGCATGTTCGTCCAGGCTTCCGGGTTGGAATAACCCAGTTGGGTTGCTTTCCACTGTTCGATGGAGCGCAGCAACACCTGTTTTTGGACGACCTGGTCGGCGGAGGCTAAATTCTCGACATACTTCTTGGAGATTTCAAATGCTTCGTCGGGATTGTCGATGGTGTATTGAATGCCCTTTACTGTGGCGGCAATCATGGCTTTCACCAGTTCGGGATTTTCATTAAGAGTTTTTTCGTTGGTCACCAATCCGTTGGCGACCAGATCGAGGGCGTCAGAAGCTTTGAGCAGGGTAATGGTTTCACCCTGAGCTTCAAGCTGCACAGGTTCGTTGGCCACATAAACCACCACGGCATCTTCGCGGTCGGCCATCAGCACTTCCACCTGGTTGTAGCCGATGGAATCGAGGGTGACATCGGATTCTGATAAGCCTGCGGAATCGAGCATGGCAATGGCACCGATATAGTTGGCGCCGTACAGTCCGGGCAATCCGATCTTTTTGCCCTTGAGATCCGCGATGGAAGATATGTTTGCGGAAGTCTTTGACACAATACCCACCGGGTACTGCTGATACCAGGCTGCCACATAAACCAGGGGCAGTTGTTTGTCTCGCCCCAACAAGACCTGCTCACCAGAAAGGATGGCAAACTGAAGGGTGTCGTTGGCCAGCAGCACGGCGTTGTCATTTTCCATGCTGTAAGCGAGGTCAACGGATAATCCGGCCTCCTGATAGAAACCCTTATCAATTGCAACATAAAGCGGCGCGAATTGCACGTTGGGGATATACCCCAAAGGCAGGGTTACTTTGGTTAACGTGGCCGCTGTCGGAACATCAGTGGCAACCTGTGTGTTTTTAGCTGCACAACCGGCCGAAAAAGCCAGCAATAAAATAACGAGGATAAGAATGGTTTTTTTCATGTTTCCCTCCCGGGGAGTTGGATTAATGGTGCGCTGTTTTCCAGCGCGTGGAACGTTTTTCGGCCAGCATGGCCAATCCGTAAAGGCTTAACGCCATAAAAATAAGTGTAAATATTGCCACAAACACGAGTGCCGTGTCGAACTGTCCGCGACCGACATTGATCAAAAAACCCAGCCCCTTATCCGAGCCGACAAACTCGCCAACTACCGCACCGATCACGGATAAAGTAGCGCCGATGCGCAATCCGCCGAAGAGGATGGGCAGTGCGGCAGGGATCTCGAGCAGGTGCAGCTTCTGCCAGCGAGTAGCCCGCATGGATACCATCAGGTCGCGCAGGTTTTCAGGCACCCCTCTGAAGCCGATGATCGTGTTGACCAGCACCGGAAAGAAGACGATCAGCGCACAGATCAAGATCTTGGAGGAGATGCCGGGACCAAACCAGATGATCAACAGGGGGGCAATCGCCACGAGCGGAATGGCCTGGCTGGCGACCAGGTAAGGAGACAGAACTTTTTCAAGCGTGACCGATTTTGCCAGCAAATAACCGAGGCAGGTGGCCAGCAGGCTGCCGAAGAACAGGCCTGAAAGCACCTCGAGGAAAGTGACCGAGGCATGCTGCAGCAGGGATCCGTCTGCCAGGGTGGAGATGAATTTCTGCCACACGGCTTGAGGTGACGGCAGCAAAAAGGAAGGCGGTTTACCCCATAGTACGCCCAGAGCCCAAACGGCCAGCACCAGCAGGATGGAGACGACCACCAGCCATCCGTTGTAGCGCGCCAGCATTTCAAGCGCTTTGTGCTGTTTTGGTGAAGAATCGTGCGGTAATGAAGGTTGAGTATTCAAAATAAAAGCCTCGAAAAATAGTTTTCGGGGCTTGAGTTTCAATACGCTGTGGCGTTTGAATGGAAAAATTCTTCTTTTATCCGGACTGTACCGTCGACTCAGGAGTTTCGCCTGCTCATGCGCGATTCGCGCTCGTGGGTTATGACCACCGATCGGGAATTGAGACCTGCGCCTCTCACCCTGCCCCGAAGAACATATTTAATTATCCGTAGTATATGCCTGCCTTATTTTAAAGTCAAGGAAAACAAATAGAAAAAAAGATCGGAAAAAATTTTCAAACCTCTCAATTTTTGCTTCCATCAGTAAAGCAGCTTTAGTTATGATAGCAGGAATGCTAAGGTTTTTCTTGTTTAAAATTTCATTCCAGTCAGCCATTTGGCAAGGCTATCTTCGCGAACTTTTTGATTGTCGCTGGTTTCATCATATATCCCAGGCAGATATTCACCCGCAATCTTGCCATCGTAGATGAATAACACCCGCCCGGCTCTGGCAGCCACCTTGACATCGTGTGTCACCAACAGAATGGTGACCCCACTGTCATGAATTTGAGATAGAAGAGACATGATTTCGTTTGCTGAGGTTGAATTCAACGCGCCGGTAGGCTCGTCGCCAAAGATGATTTTCGGGTCTCCCATCAGGGCACGGCAGATTCCTACCCGCTGAAGCTGACCGCCTGAAGCCTGAGTGATATCACGGTTTTCCATCCCGGCAATACCGGTCTTCTTCATCAACTCTTTCGCTTTTAAGGTCAGTTGTGCTCTTTTTTTACTACCATCACGCATGAATGGCAGAATAATGTTATCGAGAATATTAAGGTTTTTGAGAAGGGTCGGCTGCTGGAAAACAAAACCCATTTTAGTGCGGCGCAAGTCTGCCTGTTCGTTTTCGTTAAGCGATGACAAATCTGTGCCATCAAAGGTGATTGTTCCACTGTCAACGTTATCCATACCGCTCAGAGCATACAACAGTGTAGACTTTCCAGAGCCCGAGGGACCCATTATGGCTACAAACTCACCCTGGCGTATTTCGACCGAAATTCCGTCAAGGACGTTATTCTTTTCCGCGCCCAAGCCGAAAGATTTTGTTATGTTTTCACTGGTAATGAGGTTTTCCATGTTTACTCCTTGATACTTTCAGAAATTTTAATTTTTCCCGCGTCGAGGGTGCCAAAATATGTGGCCACAAGTACAACAAATGCCATCAACAGCGGGCTTACCAGGTAGGCAAAACCCGGATTGACGATAAATTTGAATGATGCTGCCCCGAAAGATCCAATCACAGCCCCAACCAACACCTCCCCAACCGTGTTTGCCAGCAGCGTTCCGAGGATGATTCCGATCAACAAAACAAAGACTGAACGTGCAATATATTGCACTTTAATATCTGAATTCGTAAAACCAAATGCTTTCATTACCGCAATTGCATACCTGTCTTTGGCGACCAGCATTCTCATAAATAAAAATGTAATCAGCAAGGTAATTACCAGCGCAACCCCTAATGAAGCATAAGAAGCTCTACCAATGGCGTTGATAGTACTGCCATAAGCCTGATGGAAATATTCTTCAATGTCAGCTACTTTAGCGAAAGTGAACCTGTCTGCATATTCGGTGACTTTATTATCAATCTGCGCAGTGTCAGAAAGTTGGGCGGAAATGACACTCCACATGGTATTCGCTGAGTCGTCAACGAACGTCGCTTTAGCCGTCTTGCCGCCGTTGGTCACATCGGAATATATTCCGCAGACTTTAAATGTTGTTTCACGCCCATTTACCATCAGGGTGATGAAATCTCCGACTGTTTTTTTCAATTCTTTAGCGTTCAACACTGAAAGCGCAATTTCATTTTCTGCAACAGGCGCCCGACCGGTGAAATAGGTCAAGTTGAAAATCGAGTGGTCACCCAGCTCAACTTTGAGGTGTTCTTCCGACTCGTCTGACAGTATCACATGGAAAGTTTTAGTGGTCAGCACGACGAATTTCTGGATGTCTACATCATTCTCCATCGCCACAGCGATTTCCGCCGCTTTTTCAGCAATGTGATCGGTCTGTTGAATGTCGATACGCAGGTCGCTATCTCCAACCCCCATATAGGTGATAAAACTGTTGGAGGCAATGGTATTATATAAATTCTGCGGAACGATAATGATGAATGCTGCCAACACTAATACTGTCAACATGGTGGTATAAAGGCTTTTCCGCGAGAGAACATCTTTGACCCCCAGAAAAAAATTTGTACTGAGCAGTTTGTTTACACTCAGACGGAAATGCTTTGCTCCGCCCGATTTTTCCTGTGAAATCCCGAAACGGACTGCTTCTGCAGGAGAGATTTTTCGAAACCGCGCCAACACTCCGTTCACATAGGCGGTAATCGCCAAAAACACCAACAAAACACTGGCGATGCCCAAGATTGGGGCAAGATTAGTGTTTTCACTTTCACCCATGTACAAGCGGATATTTGAAAGCAACGCGTTCTGAAAGAGGAATGAGAGTGCGTACCCCAGCAAGCTTCCCACCGCAGCGATGGCGATGTTTTTAGTCAGGTAGATTTTCTTGATGTCGGCAATCCGCAGCCCGATGGCTTTCATCACACCAATTTCGCGATAGTCATCCTCAATTTTTGCAAGAAGAGTGAAGCGTATGCACATGAAGGCAATGGCAACCACCAATGCGCTGACTAGGAGTATTACCGCAATCATCAGCCCATCTGAAATTGCATTCATCGTTTTGAACAGCGAATAGGTAATGGCCGGTCCGTTGGCTTCAAGGCCTGCAGCAGTGTAAGCGGTCGCGAATGCGCCGACCCTATCGAGGTCATGCAGCCGGAACTCAATCAAGTATTCCACGCTACCGAACTGCTTGATTGCCTCAAAATCGTTGGGGCTGACTAAAAATCGTTTTGATGAGGCAAGTGCTGGCTGCATCTGCGAGTCGCGTAATGGTCCGGCAATGGTGAATGTTTTGCCTGCGACAGCCATTGTGTCACCAACTCTGGCGGTTCCATCCTGTATGTAAGAAATAGGGACAAAAATTTCCCCATCCGCAACCTTAATGAGCTTCCCATCGAGATCGAGCAAGAGATCGAATTTTTCATTCTGAACCACCAGCCCGTTATCTTGAATACTGTCTGCCAGCGAAGACTCAGCGAAGACAAATTTCTCACCATCCACGTTGAGAAATTCAACCACCTGGAAATCGGCGACATCCTCATTTTTTTCTGCAAACATTTTTAGGCGTGTCATATTCACTTCACCAGAATGCATTTGCATGAAATGTGGTGTTTTCCCTTGCATCATCATGTTATCAATCGCGCCTGCAAGGTTTACGGCCAGGGTGGCTGCCAAAGCAACCAGCATGGCCGCAGCTGCAACAAACATCACTGTTGTCAGCGTAATCGCCTTGCTCTTTAGAAAGTCGTTACGTAGTAACCTGTAATACATTAATCACCTCAGCTTATTGGAATTAGAGCACCACATCTATTAGCGTAATCAGAGCCCAGGCGCTGTGTTTCATGCGCCTGGTAAATAACCATGTTTATTTACGCAGGGTGGATTTATAAGTTGTATTCTTACAATTAATAGTGATAATGATCATGTTATTATTTTGACAAGTTTGGCGTCCCACCCAATAACCCGATTTATATAAACCCCCGATTTCTATAAAATGAAATCGGGGGTTATTTTGTTTAATTAAGGGGTAAAAATAAGACGGCCTGCACCTCTTGTTAAAAGAAGGCTCGGGTGTGCAAAATTCGTACAGGTCTTCCGTACAAGATCAGGGATGTTACGCAAGAACGGGTTCGGATGTCTCGGGTTACGCGGCTTGCTTAACAACTTCCTTTTTATTGGTAAGGAGCATTTTTTGCAGGATCGCAATGACAGTTGGAAATTTTTTTTGGGGGATAATTAGTTTTATTGCCCCAGTAAATAAACAATAGCGGCACCGCCGCCAACCTTTTCGTTTTCAGGCTGTATATAGTGTATGAGATCTCAGACCTACGGAAACAAGCATGACTGAAGCACAAGCAATACAACGCCTGAAGAAAGGTGATATCGGCGGCATGGAGGAACTGGTGGCTCTCCACCAGGCGAAAGCCCTGCGCACCGCCTGTCTGATCACCCGGGATGAAGAGACGGCCAAAGACGCGGTGCAAGAGACTTTTCTGCGCGTCTATCAGCGCATCGGTTTTTTTGATGAAACGCGGCCTTTTGAGCCTTATCTGCTGCGCAGTGTGGTGCACACGGCCATCAACATGGCTGAGAAACAGCGCAAAGAGGTTGGGTTGGAAGATGAACTGGCACCTGCCGAAGTGGAGTTGCTGATCAACAGGGCAACTTCCACTGAAGACCAGGTGGAATACCGCCAACTCAAACAGGAAATCCTCAACGGAATCTCCAGGCTTGCTCCGCGCGAAAGAGCCGTGATCGTCGAACGCTATTACCTTGACCTGAGCGAAAAGGAAATGGCCGAGATGCATGAGGTTGCTCCCGGGACGGTGAAATGGCTCTTGAATGGAGCGCGGAAAAAGCTGCGCGCATTCATGGGATTGGAAAGTGACCCATCATGAAACCAAATACTCCAAACCAACTTTTGGACGAACTCGCCCGCGAATCACTCGGGCAGGATATCAACCTTTCTTCAGATCTGATGATCAAAGTAAGAAAGGAAAAAAACAAAACCATGAAAAAGAGATCTTTAATCACAACTTTTGCCGCCATCGTGCTGGTGGCGTCCATTTTGGCCTCGGTCCCCAGTGTGGTGCAAGCCGTCAAGCAACTGTTTGGCTACATCCCCGGCACGGGTGTGGTTGACCAAAGCACCCCGATGCGGATTCTGAGTGAACCGGTTGAGTATAAATCCGGTGAAACCACGATCAACGTCAGCCAGGCCTTGATCGATTCGGAACATGTCACTCTTGTTTACCAGATCGAAAACCTTCCTGATTCCACATCAGGGTCAATCAAATTTGAAGATTATTGTCACGAACTTCCTTCGCTAAAACGTGCAGATGGAAGCTACCTTAGCCCCAATGTCATCACCGGCAATAGTTGGGCAAGTGGATTATCGAGGCAGTTGGAATTCGATTCTTTATCGAAGGATGAAAACACAGCCACCCTTGTATTCAATTGCATAGAAGCATCACCCAAAATCGAGGGGTTCCAGAAGATCGAAATGCAATTAAATTTCATAACGGCACCAGCCGATATGAAGGTCTACCCGATTGTTGCTCTGCCGACCCCCACGGCACAAAGTCCCGAAACCAGTCAGCCTGAAGCAGATACTTCGGATGCTGCGCAAATTTCGCTTGACCTCTCAAGTTACGTGCAAACTGATGAAAACATCCTTCTTTTTGGAGCGCTTCAAACCAATTCAAGACGTTTCAGACTCTCATATATTGAATCCGCTGCCGTTCATCTTTATGATAAAGACGGCACAGAAATCCCCATTGAAGAAGACTATACCGTGCCAGAGTCTGACTCTGAACCTTCAATGGAACAAGTTCTGCCTATCACCTATCGGACCGCAGGACGTTACATCCCAGGAAAAGCCAATCTTGCCGTTGACAGTGTGTGGGTCGAGAAAAACACCACTCAAAGTTTCACATTTGATCCAGGGACGAATCCACAACCCGGGCAAACATGGGTGCTGAATAATGTATTTGAAGTGGATGGATATACCATCCTGGTAAAGGATGCCACCATGGATAAGACCGCTGACGGGCTCACCTTTTCGATCGAGGCACCTGTAAACATCTCGAATGTTAGCCTGATGGATCTGCAACATGATGTTTTGGGAGGCGGCGGCGGTGAGAGTTCATTCGGCTTCACCTATTCAAATGAATTCCCGACGGGGCCGATCACCATAGGATTAATAAGTTATGCTGAGAACCTCAAAGGTCCGTGGCAGGCTGAGGTGGAGCTACCCGCCTTTGCAGACGGTGTGCTACCCACCCCAATGCAACAGGCGTGCCTGACCCAGTCTTCTTGGACGGAAGCATTAAACAGCAGTACTCGTGATTTTCCTGCCGGGTTGGGCGGTCAACTGATCTTGATGGATATTCTGCCTCCAGACAACTACTATCATGTCATGAGCGCCGCGTTAACCGACAGCAAACCCAATGATTTGGGAGTTGGGGATGGTGGATCACTTTCACCTGATGGAAAAACACTCATTTACTCTACCAACGATGGATTAACTTTCCGGGATATGTCCAGTGGAGAAACACATCTCGTGGAAGGTACCTCCCGTCGAGACCGCGGTGCGCTATGGTCCCCGGATGGAAATTTGATCGCTTTTTCCAAAGGCCCGGCCTCCGGGTTGATCGGTGCAGCCGGACCCCACGGGTTGATGCTCATGAATTCTGACGGATCTGACCAGCATCCGCTGTTGACTGATAATGCCTCGAATACCGCACAAGCCTGGATGCCTGACGGTAAAAGCCTGGTTTTCACCACCATGCGACCCGAGGGGGTGCTGGTTCAAACCATCAATATTGAAACGGGTAAGGTAACGTTGTTGACAACAGTAAACTATCAAAACGCGAGTATCGCCGTCTCACCAGATGGCAGTGAAATTGCCTACGAAGCCATGCTGCCAGGGGATCGTTATAGTGTTTACATCTCCAACCTTGACGGGAGCAATGCCCGGTTGATCGCCAACGCCGACCCCATTGTGGTGACCGTTCCGCAGTGGAGCCCGGACGGGCAATGGCTGATCATGAGCGTGCAGGATTCCTCGCTCTCGGAGTACATGCCGACGCTTGTGTTGGTCAACGTGCAGAGCTGCCAGATCATCCCATTGACGTCATTGCAGGGGTATGTCACCTCGTGGAGATAAAAGCAGGGTGATCACTACCCCATGATTTAATGCAAACCCCCGATTTCCAAAAAATGAAATCGGGGGAAATAAAACGGGCGACCGAGTAGAGAAACCCCCGCAGACTTTTGAGTCTGCGGGGGTTTGCATCTACTTTATTTATGCCGGAACAGGTTCGGGGGTCTCGGGTTCTGGTGCTTCCTTGGCGACCTTCTTTTTCTTCTCCCGTTTGAGCACGACTTCCTTTTCCTTGTTCAGGTCCACCAAAATGGTGTCGCCGTCGTTGAATTCGTGCGAGAGCACGGCGTCTGACAGGCGGTCTTCCACTTTATCCTGCAAGACCCGGCGCAGCGGACGGGCGCCCATCTCGGGGTTGAAGCCCTCTGTGGATAGGAAATCAAGCGCAGCATCGGAGGCTTTAAGTTCGATGTTGTGATCGCGCATGCGCACGGCCACCTTCTCGAGCTCCACATTGACGATCATGCGGATGTGTTCCTGGTTAAGCGGATGGAAGACGATCACACCGTCAAGACGGTTGATGAACTCGGGTCTGAAGACCTTCTTGAGTGAATCCATCAGCTTTTTGCGCATATCGTCGTAATTACGGGCGTCTTCTTCCTTCTGGTCTTTCTTGAGGTTGAATCCCAGGTTGCCCTGCTTTTTGATCATATCCGCGCCAATGTTGGAGGTCATGACGATGATGGCGTTGCGGAAATCCACCTTATGCCCGCGGGCGTCGGTGAGCTGGCCTTCTTCCATGATCTGCAGCAGCATGTTGTGCACTTCAGGGTGGGCTTTTTCGATCTCGTCAAAGACCACAATGGAGTACGGTCGGCGGCGGATGGCCTCGGTGAGCTGGCCGGCATCTTCAAAACCGACGTATCCCGGAGGCGCGCCTACCAGGCGGCTGACGTTGTGGCGTTCCATGAACTCGGACATGTCAATCTGCACCAGCGATTCTTCGCTGCCAAAGAGGAACATGGCCAACGTTTTGGTGAGGGCGGTCTTGCCCACACCAGTGGGGCCAAGGAACATGAATGAGCCGATCGGCCGGCGCGGATCTTTCAACCCGGCACGTCCGCGGCGCACAGCCTTGGAAATGGTTTCAATGGCTTCATCCTGGCCGACAATGCTCTTGCGCATTTCGTCTTCCATGTGCAGCAGACGTTCAGATTCTTCGGTGGCCAACTGCATGATGGGCACACCCGTCCACATTGAGACGAGTTCGGCGATGTCTTCGTGGGTGACCACGGGGCTGTTCGAGCGATCCCAGCCGGTGCGCAGTTTTTCGATCTGCGCCTTGAGGCCGGATTCTTTGTCGGTCAGTTCCTGGGCGTCGTCGTTGCGTCCGCCTTCAACGGCTGCGGCCCGATCCGCGCGGATGCCGCGCAGTTGGGTCATCAGGTCTTTGAAGGTCTGGGCAGCAGGGCTCTTGTACATGCGCACCCGGGAGGAGGCTTCGTCGATCAGGTCGATAGCCTTGTCGGGCAAAAAGCGCTCGGTCACGTAGCGTGAAGAGAGATGAGCAGCGGCTTCAAGCGCCTCGTCAGAAATAACCAGGCGGTGATGTTCTTCGTAGGCTTTGCGAATGCCCTTGAGGATCAGGATGGTCTCATCCACAGTCGGTTCGATGACCACGATGGGTTGGAAGCGACGTTCGAGGGCAGCGTCGGTTTCGATGTGTTTGCGGTACTCGTCCAGAGTGGTGGCACCAACGACCTGCAGTTCGCCGCGCGAAAGAGCGGGTTTGAGTATGTTGGCGGCATCCACGGTGGAACCAGCCGAACCGGCGCCCACCAGCATGTGCAGTTCATCAATGAAGAGGATGGACTTGGAGGCTTTCAATTCGTCGATGACGCGTTTGAGACGCTCTTCGAATTGTCCCCGGTACATGGTGCCGGCCACCAGAGACCCTACATCAAGCTGCAGTACGCGTTTGCCAATCAACGGCGCAGGGACGTCGCCATCCACGATGCGTTGGGCGAGACCTTCCACGATGGCGGTCTTGCCGACACCGGGTTCGCCGATCAGAGCGGGATTGTTCTTGTTGCGCCTTGCCAAAATCTGGATCAGGCGTTCAATTTCTTTTTGACGACCGATCACGGGGTCCAGTTTTCCTTCTTCGGCAAGAGTGGTAAGATCCACGGCCAATTGGTCCACGAGGGGAGTCTTGGCGTCTTTTTTGTCGTCCTTGCGGTTGATGGGAGCCTGCCCGGCGGTGGCCGGGGAGTTGGTGGCTTCATCCATGGCGCGGCGCACCTGGCGGCGCACCTGTTCGGGGGTGACGCCCAATTTCTTGAGCACTTCAAGCGCCATCCCTTCGGTGGAGCGGGTCAAGGCCATCAACAAATGTTCGGTACCGATGAATTGGTGTCCGAGCAGACGGGCTTCTTCAATGGCGAACTCAAGCACCTGCTGGGTGCCCTTTGAAAGTTCAATGGTGGTGGTGTCTTGCAAGCCCATACCGGTAAGTCTTTCAACCATCTCGCGCACGCGATCCGGTTCGAGACCCAGGTCACGCAGGGCATGGCTGGCAATGCCGCCGTCTTCTTCGATCAATCCGACCAGTAAATGTTCGGTATCAATATTGGTATGGCGCAAGCGCTCGGCTTCTTGATGAGCCAGCGCCAATACGCGCCGCGCTCTTTGGGTAAATCGTTCCATTCCTGACACAGGGTAATCCTCCTGAAAAAATCAAACCGCTACCACTAATAAGTGAAGGGCTCATATTATATGCGTTATTGGGCCATAAGGCCAATTTCATTTTACCAGTTTCGAAGTGCTTAATCGAGACTGTCGGGCAATTGTAAAGGGTGAGTGTTAGAAAGGGATTAGAAATTCGCGACAAAATGATTACAGCAGAAATAATTCTGGATTGCTCATTCGCCGTGTGTAAAGACAAGAAATGGGACACGCTGCCCCCCTTGTAAAACCGACTCGGGGGCGAATAGATCGCGCAAAGTGACCCTACGTAAAAACTTTAATTTAACAAATACGCCAGAACCCAGCGGGTGGAATCCACCAGAGCGTCGGTGTGAGTGCGTTCATAATTATGCGAGGCGTCAATGCCGGGACCGATGAGCGCCACGGGCACGCTGCCGCCGGAGCGCCAATAGGCGGAACCGTCCGAGCCGTAGTAGGGATAGATATCCACCCGGTAGTCAATGCGCTGTGCTTCGGCCAGCGAACGCAGCCGTTCGCACATGCCGTGGTGGTAGGGTCCGCTCGAGTCTTTGACACACAGGGTAGCGTGGAATTCGTCCGAATTCTGACCTTCGCCGACGGCTGCCATATCCACGGCCAACAGCTCGCTGATCTTCACCGGAAAATCCGCTTCGGAAAAATGCCCAACTTCTTCAAAGTTGTTAATATAGAAGAAGGTGGTCTGTTTTGGTTTAAGGTTGGCTGAAGTGAGGCAGCGGATAGCTTCGACCAGGCAAGCCACGCCGGCCTTGTCATCCAGGTGGCGCGAGCGGACGAAGCCGTTGGTCAATTCCACACGAGGATCGAAGGCCACGAAATCGCCCACGCTGATGCCGAGGGTTTTAACATCTTCCACGGTGCCCACGCGTTCATCCAGGCGCACTTCCATGTGCTCCTGTTCGCGTTTGGTATCGCTGACTTTGGCGGGCTGAACATGCACCGAGGGGCTGTCGATCAAGATCGAGCCGCGGATGCGCTTGCCGCTGCGGGTGAAAACTGTGCAGCCTTCACCTTCGATAGTATTCCAGCTGAAGCTTCCGATTTGAGACAGGGTCAGACGACCGTTGGATTTGATGGTCTTGACCATGGCGCCGAGGGTATCCATGTGGGCGGTCAGGGCGCGGGGGGCGTCATCGTTTTCACCAGGCAGGGTGACCAATAATCCACCTTTGGGCATGACCTTGACGGTCACGTCAGAAATGCTGCGAAAGACTCTTTGCAGCAGGGCTGCAGCTTCTTGCGTATAGCCTGTTGGGCTGGGTACCTTCAAGAGCTCCACCAAAAAGCGGTTCAGCAGGCCTTCATCCACTTGCGGCAGTTCCATGCTCACCTCTCCGGTTTGGGGAATGTTTTGCCTTCATAGGTTTCAAACGTGGCGCGCAGTTCATCCGAAACAGGCACGGCTTTCTTGGTGCGGTAATCGTAAGCCACCATGACGGTTTCCATCTCGGCATGCACGACCTTGCCATCTTCGCTGGTGATCAAACTACCCATCACCAGGCTCTTGTTGCCAATGCTTAGGATGCCGGTTGAAACGATCACCTTAACGCCCGGATCAATCGGCACCAGATAGCGGCAGTGGATATCCCCAACGATGAGGGGCAAATCCCAGAAGGACTTGCCATCAAACAGACCAAGTTCCATCAAGAAGGCAAAACGCGCCTGTTCAGCAAACGTGAGAAAACGCGCATTGTTGACATGCCACTGCGGATCAAGGTCCCCATAACGGACAGTAATTGGATAATTAAATCGGAATGAATTCATTTCAAAATTATACACCGCCCCATCAATTGGTTATTGAAAAGGTAGGGATGATTGTCACTAGGTTAATTTTTGGTAATTATATAAAATGGGAGTACAATAGAGACAAATTTTACCAAAAGAGGTATATATAACAATGCAGATTACGAGGCAAGCTGACTATGCGGTTCGGGCAATGCTCTTCCTGGCAAAACTCGAACCCACCCAACGCGCAGCGACCAGCCAAATCGCTGAAGTCCAGAAGATTCCCCCTTCATTTCTGGCCAAGATCATTTCGCAACTTTCAATAGCCGGTCTGATCCACACCTCTCGCGGAGCCCGCGGTGGTGTACTGCTTTCACGACCAGCCGCATCCATTTCGCTGCTTGAAGTGGTAGAAGCCATTGACGGCCCGATCTCATTGAACGAATGCACCCTGACACCAGACATCTGTGAATTTTCTGGCGACTGCCCCATGCACAAAATTTGGTGCGATACACAGGACGATCTGGTTAAGAAACTTCGCCAAACCACTTTTGGACATTTAGCTGCGTAATTTTTAGTCGTACCTCAAAAACCTCTTTAGATCTGCGAAATACCTCTATCTAGATCACCCGGGCAATTCCTTTTTTGCCCTCCCGCTTTCCGGGAGGGTTGTTTTGTAAGTCAAGGCCAATTATGACAACTTCATTGAACGTAAAATTGGGGGTTTTTACCCTTTCGAGGCTGGTGGTGAACACCTCCTCGCGCATGATCTATCCGTTTCTGGCGGTCTTTGCCAGCGGATTGGATGTTGAAATTGGTACAATCTCACTGGCGATGGCAGTTTCCATGGCCACCAGTGCTTTGGGGCCGTTCCTGGCTCCGATTGCTGACCGGCGCGGACGCAAGACCGGCATGCTGATCGGCATGGGAATATTCCTGGCCGGCATGCTTTCTGCCAGCCTGTTCCCTTCGATCGTGACCTTTTTTATTGCAATCCTGTTAGGCTCACTGGGCAACAACGTTCTGCTGCCGCCCATCCAGGCTTATCTGGGGGATCATACCCCTTATGAACGGCGTGGTTTCTACATGGCAGTGATCGAACTTTCTTGGGCATTGTCATTCATTGTGATGGTACCTCTGGCTGGTTTGATCCTGACCCATGCGCTGTGGAACGGTCCGTTCATCGCATTGGCCGTCGCCGGCGCGATAGCAACCCTGTTGATCTGGTGGCTGGTGCCAAACGACCTTCCAACGCAAGAAGAACCTGTGGCTGTTTTTGCGGATATCCGTAAAGTATTGGGGTATCTTCCGGCTGTCATGGGAATGTTGATGGGGCTTTCCTTCATCCTGGGGAATGAACTGATCAATGTGGTCTTCGGCGTGTGGATGCAGGACGCATACGGTTTGCAAATTGCTGCCCTGGGTGCTGCTTCTGCCGTGATCGGCTTTTCAGAACTTGGCGGCGAAGGAATTGCTGCTTTTTTGGCAGACCGCATCGGCAAAGAACGATCGATCGCCGCTGGTATCATTCTAAGCAGTTTAAGCGTTATCATGCTGCCGCTGCTGGCAAAATCCATGGTTGGGGCCTTCATCTGGCTGTTCCTGTTTTATTTTTCCTTCGAAATCGTGGTGATCAGCGCCCTGCCACTCATGTCTGAGATCATGCCGGGTGCCCGTGCGACCACGATGGCCCTGTTCATCGCCGCGTTGTCGATGGGCCGCGCCCTTGGGGATGTGGCAGCACCCCAGCTTTACAAAGGAGGCATTTTGGTAAATGCCGCCGGAAGTCTGGTGTTCAACCTGTTGGCGCTGTTTTTACTGTCGAGAATAAAACTTCCTCTCTTAAAAAAGGTAAATTAATCTTTTTCACATGAATATCAACTAACCCATTCAGGTATACTATTTGTAGCCTTACCTGAAGAGGTCTTTATGCTAGTTCATTCCGCATCACAACTGATCACCCTGGCCGGCGCTCCACAGCGCGGAAGGGAACTCGGACGCCTGGGGATCATCCCCAATGGGGCTGTATTAATCCGCGATGGGATGATCATTGAAACCGGCACCACGCTTGCGCTGCTCAATAAGTACCCCGATGAAGAGCGGCTGGATGCCGACGGCAAGGCCGTGCTGCCCGGTTTTGTGGATGCGCACACCCACCTGGTCTGGGCCGGCGACCGCGCCGCGGAATTTGAAATGCGCCTGCAAGGCAAAACTTACATGGAAATCATGGCAGCCGGCGGCGGCATTGCCTCGACGGTAAAAGCCACACGCGCAGCCGAGCACGAAACGCTGCTGAATCAAACCCGTGCACGCGCACAGAAAATGTTTATACACGGCACCACCACTGCAGAAGCCAAAACCGGCTACGGTCTGGAATTGAAAACCGAGCTAGCCCAAATGGAAATCTTGCTGCAGCTCGACCACGAAGGTCCGCTTGAAATTACGCCGACTTTTTTGGCGGCCCATGCCATCCCGGCCGAATATGCCGGCAGGGAAGATGCCTATACACAACTGATTTGTGCAGAAATGCTGCCCTCCCTTAAAGAGTGGTGGACCCGCAAAGCAGCCGGAAGACCGCTGCCTTTCGTGGATGTCTTCTGCGAAAAAGGTGCCTTTACCCTGGAACAAACCCGTCAGATCCTCACCGCAGCCAAAGCCCTGGGGTTTCCACTCAAGGCGCATGTGGACGAGTTCGAGAACCTGGGCGGAGCCGCCCTGGCTTGCGAGTTGGGTGCAGCCTCGGTGGATCACGCCGTCAAGACTTCAACGGCTGAAATCCAGACATTGGGAAAGTCCAACACGGCGGTGGTATCGCTGCCCTGCACCCCCTTTGGCCTGGCCGAACCACACTATACACCCGCCAAAGACCTGTTGGCCGCGGATGCCATTCTTGCGCTGGCGACTGATCTCAACCCCGGCACGGCCTGGTGCGAGAGTATGCAGTTCGTGATGGCACTGGCCTGCAGAGCACTGAAACTCACACCGGCTCAGGCGCTGGCCGCAGCCACCATCAATGCCGCCTTTTCCATCGGACGCAGCCAAACGATCGGTTCGCTCGAGGCGGGCAAACAGGCTGATTTACTGATCTTAACGGTTGAAGATTACCGCCACCTGGCCTACCGCTTCGGCGGCAACCTGGTGGGGACCGTGATCAAAAAAGGGAATGTGTTTCCGTAATACTATTTATTTCTAGAAATAATTGTCAGGAGTTGGATGCTATCATTGGAAAAAGCCCGTGCATGGTATGAACATGTGGATGCCGTGCATGATTTCTCTCATATCGAAAGAGTTTACAAAATGTCGGAGCGGCTGGCGCTGGCAGAAGGCGCTGATCTTGACATCGTTCACGCCGCCGCCTTGTTGCACGACGCAGATGGCACAACCCCCGGCAGCGAAACGCGCCTCGAGCACCACCTGCGCTCCGCGGATTTTGCCAGAAAAATATTAAGTGAAGAGGGTTGGACTGAAGAGCGGATCAAAGCGGTCCAGCACTGCATCCGCGCTCACCGCTTCAGGGGAGACAAGGAACCGCCGGAAACCATCGAAGCCAAGTGCATTTTTGACGCCGACAAACTGGATGTGCTGGGCGCCATCGGCGCCACGCGCGCCGTGGTCTATGCCGCGCTGGCCGGCACACCTTTTTACGCGCCGCCCTCACAGCAATTCATTGACAGCGGCAAAGAAGTGGAGGGCGAACTGCACAGCGCCTATCATGAACATCTATATAAATTGCAGAAGATCGAGAAGAAGCTTTTCACCCAAACCGCCAGAGACCTGGCACGCGGACGCAGCCAGTACCTGGACGGTTTCTTTGAACAACTCATCGCAGAAATCAAAGGAGAACGATAGACATGGAACCCACACTTAACCAGGTGATCGCCTGGGCCAAGGCAGCCGGGCAGATCGCCCTGGACGGCCTCCATAACAAACATACCATCGGCTACAAAAGTGAGACTGACTTCGTCACCGAAGTGGATCACGCCTGTGAAAAACGTCTGATGAATTCGATCTTGGCGAGCCACCCGCATCACGCCATCATCACGGAAGAAACCGGCAAGATCAAAGGCCATGCCGATCACTGCTGGCACATCGATCCGTTGGACGGGACGATCAATTACAGCCACAAAGTGCCTTTCTTTGCCATCTCGGTGGCTTATCAGTTCCAGGGTAAATTACAGTTGGGGGTGGTTTACGACCCCTCGCATGATGAATGCTTCAGCGCGGAAAGAGGTAAAGGCGCCTGGTTGAACGGAGAACCGATCCGTGTTTCTGACTGCCACGACCTGCAGCACAGCCTGTTGGTGACCGGGCTGCCGCATAACGAACCTGATCAAGCCCTTGTTTCCCGCCGCATGGAAATTTTTGGACGCATCACCAACATCACCCAGGGTGTACGGCGGCTGGGTTCCGCGGCGATAGACATGTGCTACGTGGCCTGCGGACGGCTGGACGGATATTGGGAAGAAAAAATTAACTCGTGGGATATCGCCGCCGGTTCGCTGATCTGCCAGGAGGCTGGGGCGGTGGTGACCGATTTTCAGGGCAACCCCGATTACTTCAAGCCGCCTTACGGCCTGGTGGCATCCGCGCCGGGGATACATGAGGAATTGCTGAAAAATATCCAGTAACAAAAGACGGAGACCTTTATGGTCTCCGTCTTCTTATCATGGAATAATCTGGCCTAAACAATTGTTTATGGTAGACACCTGGTTGAATATTCAGATTCTAAATAGACAATTGCCAGATCTTTAGAAGCCCCATCCTGAAGTTTCACAAAGGGTTTCATCGTACAGGATTCCAACTCACCTTGTCCAACAAAAAAACCAGCCATACCTTCCACTATAGTTATGCTTTGATGCTGTGGATAAGAAAAAGTAGGACCTAACACCGGCATATCTGAAGTGTTCATATCGGTACAGAGATCATCCCAGCACGTATATATTCCAAAAAATAATCTGCCGGCGGTTGGATATCCCTGCCAATTGACATCATTCGCATAAATATCACCAAATTGAGTTTCAATCACAGTCATGTCCCAACTTCCAACTGTAAATGATTTCCCTGGTTCCTTTATCTGTGCGTTTTCTATTTCTCTTGGCCCATTGTAATAAGCGAATAAAGCAAAAGTTCCGGCTTCATTTGGTTTTGCGCAGGCAAATGCGCCGCCTTCATCACCATTAAGGTATTCGATCTTGCTGGTGATGTTGACCCAACTGCCTTTTTTTAATTGCATGATCTTCGGCACCCAGTGGTAAGCAGCGCGGCGGAATGAATAGCAAATCTTCGTCGGAACGCTGATTTTGATACCTTCAGAAAACAACCTTACCCATGAAGGTGCTGTTTCGGCTGCTTTCTCAACATCGACAGTGGTATAAGTCGTGCCAAAAGCCGCGCCGGGCAGGACCCAGCTTCCGTCTCCAATCCCGGTGGCAGAAACAGGTTGAGGTGTCTGAATAAAAAGCAAGCTGAACAACAAAGTCAAAGCCATTAAACCAAAGATAATTTTCTTCATGGTGTCTCCTTTGATTCGATCGTATTTGCGGTTGATTAAGTTGAATGAATAAACAGTTGGGTATTAAAATTCCACTCCCCCTAATGTTTAGTACACTATGCAATCATTATAGATGACCCATACACTAAATACAATAACCTTTCTTCACAAAAATTGCAGTGGTTTTTGATTTATGAATTTTCAAATGGATTTTACTGATAATTCTTTTTATATTTTCTAATGCTACCAAGGAGCATAATAACGCTTCAAATATTGAGGGTTGTAATATCAAGCCAAATTTGAGGCTGGTCTCTACCAAATCGGAGAAACATGAAGAATTACAGGAGAACCTTTAAACAATCAAAACCACCCGTAAAACGGGTGGTTTTGGTAAGACGGATTAGGAAAGGCACATATCTGGGTAATCGAGATCATAAATGATGTCAAGAGTGTTTCCGCTGCCATCGAACAACCTTACATACGGCTTGAATTCACAAATTTGCGACCCTTGCGGGAAAATACCCATTGATGAATTGCCGATTATCGTCTCAGTTAGTTCTTGAGGATACGGGTAGGTCAGTGGAGATATTCCAATAGTTGCATTATCAAACTGGTGGCAGTCACCATCGATACAAGTTCGATACCCCCACCCCAAACCAACAGCTTGAGTGCAGCTAGTCCAATTAATTCCAACTGCTTTTAAATTTTGAAGACTTAAACCGGTAAAATACGGTTCAGAATCTACAGTCCAGTTATTAACACTTAACGCACCAGTACAAGAACTTACACTTATTTGTACTTCTGCTGGTCCGTTATAGTACCCAAATAAAGCAAACGTTCCCGCTGTAATGGGTTCAGAACAAGCGTAAAGTGGTGCTTCATTGCCAAAAAGATATTCAGTGGTTGTTTTAATACTAACCCATCTCCCATCATGAACCTGCATGATTTTGGCCACCCAATGAAATTGGCCATAACGAAATGGATAACAGATCTTGGTTGGGGAGTCAATTTTTATGCCTTCAGAAAACAATCTTACCCAGGTTGGCGCTTTTACAGCGTCTTCTTCAACATTAATTGTTGAATACTTTAGTGAATCCGATGCACCCGGAAAAAACCAGCTTCCCTCACCAATCCCGGTTGCAAAGACCTTATGGGGCGCTTGCCCAGAAACCAAAACAACCAATAATGCAATTACCAGTAAAAAATAAAGCAGTTTTTTCATTTTCTCTCCCTATAAATTACGACTAAGATACGGGTAATTTGTTGAACGACTTAATTTTACAAGAGAACTGTTTTTTTAAAAACATATTTTGAATTTTTATCGTTATGTAATTGATAAAAGTCAAAAATTGGTTCCAATGTTAATCTGATAAGGCAAGTGTATAATGACAAGACAATAGAAGCGACTTGTTTTTATTGTTTTTTTAAACCACTCTTACTTGAGGACACTCATGACCAAACCTAATAATTACACCCAAAAACGCTGGAGCCTTTCAGATATTTACTCATCAGAAAAAGACTTCAACAAAGATTTCAAAGCCATTGAAACCATTACGACCGAGTTTGAAAAACTTCGTCCCCTGTTGACTGAAGATATCAGCGACGAGAACTTTATATCCGTGATCAAGGCGCTGGAAGGCATTTCGCGCTTGGCACACCTGATGGGCAGCTACGCTGGCCTGTGGTTTGCCGAAGACACCCAAAACCAATCCGCACTTGGTTTGGTCGCAAAGACCGAACAGCAGCAATCCGAGATTGGCAACCGCACCCTCTTCTTCAGCCTGTGGTGGAAGGAGCTTTCGGATGCATCCGCCGAACGACTGATGAAAAATGCCGGCGATTACCGCTACTGGCTCGAGGAAATGCGCCACTTTAAACCACACACCCTGACCGAACCGGAAGAGAAGATCATCAATACCAAGAACGTGACCGGCGTCAACGCCCTCACGACATTGTACGATTCCATGACCAACCGCTATGTCTTCAAAATTGAAGTGGATGGCGAAACCAAAGAGTTGACCCGCGGCGAATTGATGAGCTACGTCCGCAGCGATAATGCGGATCTGCGCGCCAAAGCCTACCAGGAACTCTACCGGGTTTACGGTGACGACGGCGCCATCCTCGGGCAGATGTACCAGATCATCGTGCGAGACTGGAAGAATGAAGAAGTCACCCTGCGCCACCACAAGAGTCCGATCTCCGCGCGCAACCTGGCCAACGACCTGCCGGATGAAGTGATCGATCTGCTCTTAAAAGTTGCTGACAAGAATACTGGCATCTTCCAGCGCTTCTTCAAACTTAAAGCCAAACTGCTGGGCATGAAAAAGCTGCGCCGCTACGATATTTACGCCCCCGTCGCCAAGGCGGATAAGACCTATGCCTACGACAAAGCCTATGCCAAAGTGATGGAAAGCTTCACTGATTTTGACCCGCGCTTCGCTGAAATGGCCGAACGCGTTTTTAAGGAAGATCACCTGGACGCCGAAGTGCGCAAGGGTAAACGCGGCGGAGCTTTCTGCGCCACAGTCACCCCCGAAATGACCCCCTGGGTGCTGCTGAATTACCAGGGCAAGACCGACGATGTGGCCACCATGGCCCACGAACTTGGCCACGCCATCCACTCGATGCTGGCCGACAAGCACAGCCTGTTCACCCAGCACGCCTGCCTGCCGCTGGCCGAAACCGCCTCCACCTTTGGTGAGATGATGCTGGTGGATCGCCTGCTGGCCGAGGAATCCGATGAAGCGGTCAAGCGTGACCTGCTCTTCAAACAGATGGATGACGCCTACGCTACCATCCAACGGCAGTCTTTCTTTGCGATGTTTGAAAAACAAGCGCACCAGATGATCGTCGACGGCGCTTCGGTGGATGAACTTTCCGCGGCGTACATGGAAAATCTCAAGAAGCAGTTCGGCAGCGCGGTGGAAGTCTCTGACGAATTCAAGTGGGAATGGGTTTCCATTCCACACATCTACCAGGTGCCGTTCTATGTGTATGCCTACGCTTTCGGGCAGCTGCTGGTACTTTCGCTTTACAAGCAGTTCAAGGCCGAGGGAGAAAGCTTCAAGCCGAAATACATCAAGATGCTTTCCGCCGGCGGATCCGAGCCGCCCATGCAGGTGCTGGCCGAGGCTGGCGTGGACGTGACCAAGGCGTCCTTCTGGCAGGGCGGCTTCGATGTGCTCGATGCCCTGGTGGACCAAT
The DNA here is from genome assembly GCA_964597505.1 of uncultured Anaerolinea sp. GTDB lineage: Bacteria > Chloroflexota > Anaerolineae > Anaerolineales > Anaerolineaceae > UBA6107. The sequence continues at coordinate 59,237 of CAZQXI010000010.1, forward strand.
TGGAGAAGATCACAAAGTAATATTTCGTTTAGAAGACCCCCGCGGATTAAATCCGCGGGGGTCTGTTTTACTGGAGAATATAAATGCAGCTTCTTCTCAAACTCCTCGTCACCTTCGGCAGCAGCATCTCGATCGGATTCGGCGTGTGGCACTTCTTTGTGCCCAGGGCCTGGAAGTGGTACTCCTACATGGATCCCGCCGCCACGGAATTGGTGGTCGCCGTCCGCGCGATCAACGTGTTTTTCTCGCTATCGCTGGTGTTGTTCGGGGTGATGAATCTGCTCTTCATTTTTGGCGGACACGCCAACCGCTACGCGGTGATCGTGCTGCTGGCTGCCACCTGTCTTTTATGGCTGACGCGACTGGTTTTTCAGATCATTTATCCGCAGGGAAGCATCAACCCCGCACTGCAATACGGCATGCTGGCGGCTTTTGCAGTAGTGACACTTTGCTACCTGGTCTCACTGGGGTTGATCTTATTTCAGAAACTAATAATTTTGTTCCGCTTTTGATGGTTCTCAGTTCTCTATTCTCTATTCTCTGCTTTTTTCCCTTGACACACCTCTCAACTCTGGTAAAATCATTTCGATAACCATCGTAATGATTTCAAGGAGTAACCATGACAGAACAGGAACAACTGGCCGAATTACTGGCCTTCTTTAAATCACTGGCGGACGAGAACCGCCTCAAGATCATCGGCCTGCTGGCGCAGCAGCCCACTTCCGTGGAAAAGCTGGCCGATCTGCTCGGGTTGAGCGTTTCGACTACTTCGCATCACCTGGCGAGCCTTTCCAAAGCGGGGCTGGTCAGCGCGCGCACCGAAGGACATTATTACATCTATTCGCTGCAGACCGAGACCTTAAAAACGATGTCGCGCCATCTGCTGCAAGACGAAAACCTGCCCAAGCTGTCAGAAGGCCTTGGAGAGGATGCTTTTGATAAAAAAGTGCTCTCCAATTTTCTTGATGCTGAAGGGCGGATCAAAGCTTTTCCGGTACAAGACAAGAAATTCATCGTTATATTAAGACATGTTTTAAAATCATTTGAAACAGGCAAACGCTATACTGAAAAAGAAGTTAACGAGATTTTTAAACAATTTAATGAAGATACCGCTTCGCTTCGGCGCGGAATGATCGAATATAAATTGATGTCGCGCGAAGGCGGCGGTGGGGAGTATTGGGTGAATTAATATGGAAAACTTAAACAAATCAGCCTTACTTGCGCTTCATAATTACAACAGCTATGCCAATCAGCTGGTGCTGCAAACTGCAGATGAAATGGATGAAAGCGCCTTCACCGCCCAATCCAGCCCGAGCCACGGATCGGTGCAGGCGCTGCTGACCCATATGCTGACGACCGAGTTTTTCTTTCTGGCACGCAGCGAGGGGAAACTCATCAACCCCAAAAGTGCGCCCGACAAAGCACTCAGTCTGCAAGAGATCACAGTGGCTTTCAGCCAGCTCGCGGATGAACGGCTCAAGTATCTCAATTGGGTGACCGAAGAGAAACTGGCCGAGGTCATCGAAATCCCCATCGGCGGGCAGACATTCAAGCTTGCACGCTGGCAGCTACTGACCCAATCGCTGTTGCACTCCGCACACCACCGCGGAGAGCTTTCGATCGTGATGACCGGTCTCGGTCATCCCCTGCCAACGCTGGATCCGATCATCGCGTTCATCCAAGAAAGCGGACAAACCTGGCCGTGGTAAAAGGGTACGGGCGTATGGTACCCCTTGCTTTGCTCGGGTACGCATAATTCACGCCATACGCCCGTACGATAAATTTATGGTATATTTTCTCTATTGAAAATCCCCATATTTATACCGGAAAACCGGTTGGAGACGCCGATCTATGTATTTTGCCGTTGAAGGTGTCATTGGGGTGGGAAAAACCACCCTTACCAGAATGCTGCAGCCTCGTTTCGAGGCCGAACTGGTGCTCGAAGTTTTTGAAGAAAACCCCTTTTTGAGCAATTTTTATACCGACCGCGCTCGGTATGCTTTTCAAACCCAGATCTTCTTTTTACTCAGCCGCTACCACCAACAGCGCCGCAACATAAATGAACGTCTCGAAACCGCCAAGGCAGTAATCAGCGATTATACCTTTGAGAAAGATGCGCTTTTTGCGCGCATTAACCTCAAGGGCGACGAATTGGATATGTATTACAACGTGCAAGAGGCGCTGGCCGAAAAGATCACCCCTCCCAACCTGGTGGTTTATCTGCGCGCCACCACCGATACGCTTATGCGCCGCATCGCCCAGCGCGACCGCCCCTATGAACGCACCATGGAGCGCGATTATATTGACCAGCTTAACCGTTCTTACGACGATTACTATTTAGGATCCACGCATTCCTCAGAAATTTTGGTTATCCAGACTGATGAACTGGATTTCGTCAGCCGCACAATGGATCTGGATATCATCACCGCCAGGATCTCAACAGCCCTCGAAGAAGCACCCTTCCAACCCCAATTACCCATATCCTGATCACGGAGCCAGCCATGCGTGTCACGCGCGAAATTCTGCTCAACCTCGCCAAAGAAAACGCCGCCAAATTAACCGCCAAAGACCGCGGATTGGTGTGTGTTTACCTGACGGGGTCCCTCCTTAAACAGGATCCTTTCATCGGCGGCATCACGGATATAGACCTGATCTGCGTACACGACCGTCCCATCACAGCCAGCCGCGAGATTGTGCGCATCAACTCTGATGTGCATCTGGATATTGCCCACTACCCGCAGGAAGCTTTCTCTCCTGCCCGCAAATTGCGCCATGATCCCTGGATCGGCGGTGCGTTGGATCTCGGCGCCATCAGCCTGCAAGACACAGCACACTGGTTTGACCTGACCCGCTCGACGGCCATTTCACAATTCTGGCAGTCGGCTAACGTTTCTGCCCGTTGTAAATTTTTCCTCGATTCGGCCCGCCAGGATTGGCAGGCGTTGGTGGACGGCAGCATCCCACAAGGCATCAAGCGCATGCAGGCTTTTGTCAACGCCGTCCGCAAAACAGCCAATGCAGCTGCCTGTCTTTCAGGCATGCCGCTTACGGTCCGGCGGTTGTTTATAGACCTGCCCGAACGCGCTGAGAAAGCTGGCATCCCTGATCTGACCGGGGACCTGGTTCAACTCTTTACCAGTGCAGAAGTCACTGATGAAAGCTGGCAGCCCTGGCTGGCAGGACTGCGCAGTTCTTTTGATGCCCTGAATACAGTCAAAGCCATTCCCCCCAGCATTAATCCTAATCGGCGCAGTTATTATGAAAGAGCCATCCTTGCGCTGTCAGAAGAGCGCCCCGCCGCAGCGGTATGGGTACTACTGGATGTATGGACGCTGGCCGCCAACCTTCTGCCCAAAACGGAAGCTCCTTACAAAGAGTGGCATGATTTCTGCCACCAGCTCAAGCTCGATTCCAAGACACTTCCTGCCCGCCTGGATGCCCTTGATTCCGCATTGGACAAGGTAGAGGAAGCCATCGAAGGGCTGCAATAGGTTTCCTTTTTCCACAAAAACATTCATCTATGTGGATAAACAGCGAAAAAACTGTGGATAACCCGGCAATTCCTGTGGACAAATATATCCAAAAAATGCAATATTAAAGTGGATAAATAATCGGAAAAATTCGGTTTTCTCCACTGAAAAGCGACTTTATATCCCATTCAGGTATAAACAAACATCCATCAACATTTACATGTGAAGATATCCTTTAAGAAAATACCCCACATCTGGGGGTACACAAGTCTAGATTCCGATATATTGCCAATAAAATGAACATTTAATACTTATCCACATTTCCACAGCCACTACTGTTACAACTATTTAACACTATTCAAAAAAAGAATAACTTAAATATCTCCACACTTATCCACTCCCCATAAAATATGACTATTTTGTTAATCAACTATATAGTATTGAAAGTGTGCATAATTTCTTGTACAATCTTTTATGAGTAGGCGTTATGCCCCCTTGGCTTTTTAAGAAAGACCATCGTTGATCCAGAAGGGAGTGGATAAAATGGATGTAATTAAGGTCAAAGCCAATTCTCGCACAGCTGCTGTTGCGGGGGCCATCGCGGGTGTCGTGCGTGAACACAAGCACGCAGATATACAGGCAATTGGCGCAGGCGCAGTCAACCAGGCCGTCAAAGCACTCGTCTTGGCAAAAGGTTATTTGGAAGAAGATGGAATAAAAATTGTCTGTTATCCAGAATTCGTTGATGTGGACATCGAAGGAAAAGTTCGCACAGCAATTAAATTAGTGGTAGATCCTGTATAACCAATAATATTGGATGGAAATAAAGACGATTTTTAGCCTGGTTGAAAAATCAGGCTTTTTTAGTTTCTTCAGGTGTAAAAATTACCTCGTCCTTACCTGTCAATTTTTCTTTGATTTTTTGAACGATCAATTCAAGATGTCTTGGATGTGCCACATAATCCAAATCGTCTGAAGGAACCGTAAGAACCGGACACAAGGTGAAATTATTGATCCAGTTTTCATAGAGATCATTTAATCTTGAAAGATACTCAGGCGCAATCTGCTGTTCATAATCACGATTTCTGAGAGCAATGCGATTCAATAAAGTTGGAACAGAAGCACGCAGATAGATCATTAAATCAGGGGGAGGAAGATATTCAGCCAGGGTGCGATATAAAGAACGATAAGTGCTGTAATCGCGTTCGCTCATGCGCCCTTGAGCAAAAAGATTTTGGGCGAATACTTCAGCATCTTCATAGATGCTGCGATCTTGAATGACGGAACCAGAATTGCGAATAAGTTCCTGATGAATACGCAGACGGTGGGTTAAGAAAAATATTTGTGAATGAAAGCTCCATGAAACCATATCTTTATAAAAATCAGAAATATAAGGATTTTCAGTCACAGGTTCAAAATAGGGTTTACTATCCAATCTTTCGCAGATCATTTCAACCAGGGTGGATTTACCCACACCAATATTGCCTGCCACTGCAATGAATTTTTTCACAAAACCCTCACTGTTTATATTTATTTAAAGTTCTAAAAAAATTATAACATCAGGTCATCATAAGCAAAAAGAGACAATCACGAAGACTGTCTCTTTGGTCTGACTTATTCCAAAAAAGAATTATTATGCTGGAACGCAGGCGCCGGTGGGGCAAACATCCACACAGGCATGGCAGTCAGTGCATTTTGCAGGATCGATGACGTAAATATCAGAACCTTGTGTAATGGCTCCTTCAGGGCATTCAGCTTCGCAAGCACCGCAAGAAATGCATTCATCGGTAATTTTTGTGGCCATGGAAAATCCTTTCGTGAACCTTTGATTTTATTTGCTGATTAGAATAGCACAGCAATATTTACTTGTCAATTTTTTTTGTCGGGTGAAACGTCACCAATTCTACTATTAAATGTAATAAATGGTCAGCATTTAATTGATATAATCAAACCTAATTTTGATTCGGCGGGTAAAAAAATGGATAATACTAAAGTAAATAAGAAAACATTTGTTAAACGCATATTGACACCGGCTCTACCTGTTGTGATGGGATATATTCCCGTAGGTTTTGCATACGGGGTTTTGGGAGTGAATGCAGGTATCAGCACAATTAATACCATTTTGATGTCTCTCATCGTTTTTGCCGGTTCTGCACAACTCATGGCAACCAGTTTCTTTGCCCAGGGATTGAATCCTTTTTCAATCATCATCACCACTTTCATCGTAAACCTGCGTCATATGTTGATGAGTGCATCTCTTTCTACTCATATGAGAAATTGGAAAAAGGGAGAAGTTGCCGGATTCTGTTATGAATTGACGGATGAAACATTTGCTGTTCATAGTTTACGATTCAATGGTGGAGATACAGCCGCACTTCCGGCCATGACTATTAATTTTATCTGTCAGCTTTCATGGGTGGTGGGTAGTATTTTGGGTGCGCTGGCAGGTAACCTGATCTCTGATGTAAGACCTTTTGCCCTTGATTATGCTCTGCCGGCCATGTTTATCGCTTTGTTACTATTACAAATTCATAATCGCAAACATGTGATCGTGGCTATCACAGGCGCTGCCATCTCGATCTTATTATGGAAAATAGGAATAACCCAATGGAATGTGATCTTGGCAACCGTGATCGGAGCCACCTTGGGGGCCATTCTTGAAACCTCCGGCAAAAAGAGTAAAGATAACGAATTAACTTCCATGGAGGTGAATCATGAATGATCAACTGGTGTTGCTGACCATGGTTGGCATGGGATTGGTCACATATTTGCCAAGGCTGATGCCCGCCTGGTTTTTACGCGGACGAAATCTTCATCCTTTTATTGAAGCATGGCTTAAATATGTACCCGTGGCGGTTTTGGCGGCATTACTTTTGCCATCACTTCTTGTCGCAAATGGACAACTTAATCTTACATGGAGTAATCTGTATTTATGGGCGGCAATCCCGGCCGGACTCACTGCCTGGAAGACACGCAGCATGTTCGCCACCGTATTGGTGGGAATGGCGGTGGTTGCTTTAGTGAGATTAATTATTTAATTATTACCCCACAACCTTTTTTTGAGTATTAACCTTTCTTGCAGCCTCTTGATCTGCAAGAATATAACAATTATCCAAATTTCTTAAAAAGGTAGAAGGTATCGCGGATGAAATTTCTGAATTTAAAGTTGAATTTAGAATTTCCGCTTTAGATTGACCCTGAACTAACAATATTATTTTTTTCGCTTTCAATAATAAATCCATACCCAATGTAAAGCCGCTATCTGGAATGATTGAACCTTCTGACCAATAGCGGGAGTTGCTTTGGATTGATGAGTCAGACAGTTTAACGATGCGGGTTGGAGAAGTTGGCAAAGCCCCGGGTTCATTGAAACCAATATGTCCATTTGGACCCAAACCCAGTACGAGAAGGTCAATCCCATTTTTGTTTTGAACAATATTATTAATTCTTTGAATTTCTGAATCAGGATCTTTAGTATCTGAATTAATCTGGAAAACATTCTCTGATAAAAAATCGACTTTTTGAATAAAGGTACGATTTAACCAGGAAAATAGATTGAGTTCAGAAGTTAGTTCAATTCCAAAATATTCATCCAACTCCAATAATGAAGCTTTATTGAAACTTATTTTTCCTTTTTGATAGTTTGACACAAGATAATCAAACATTCCAAGGGGAGTGTTGCCAGTCGGAAAAACCAGCAAACCAGATGGATTTTCAATGACACGATCCATCACCATTTTTCCTGCATAATGACTTAATTTTTGTTCGTCTTTAAGAATAATTAATTTCATATTTTTAGCGTACCTAATGATGTTTTTATTAAATCGAACCGCCTGTGAGAACAATGAATCATAACGCTTGCACACAGGCGGTAAAAGGGAGGATGGTTTTTATGATTTAGAGGAAGGCTTTCCTAATGGATATTTTCTGATAAAGATAAATGAAGCAATACAGGCCAACCCTGCGATTGGACCAATTGCAATTACTCCATATTTCCAGGTCAGAAGTAAAGCTAAAATGGAACCAGCCAAACTTCCAACAAATTGGTTGATTAATCCCTGGACGGCAAAAAACATACCGGCACGGTTCTTTCCTGTTTCAGCCGCTTCGTTGGCGGCAATTTGCGCAGGAAAAGCATATGGAATAGTGAAAAAGACGCCAATTGAAAAACTGCCGATAGCACCAAGTATCATTCCAATTATGTAAGGGGAAAGCGGAAAATTAAATTTTGTCCATGCCAGCGGAAAACTCGCCATAACTACTGCAAAAACCAATAAAGCCAATTGGAATCCCCACTTTGCTCCTTTCTTTCTGGCGATGAAATTGAAGATAAGTAACATAATGGGAACCGGAGCAAAAGCAGCAGCATTCATGGTTCCAAGCTGGGTTTGTGTGAGACCCATCATATCCAATGCCATGAAAGAGATTCCACCCAAAAAGAATTGAAGCCCAAAGAAAAAGGTGGCCAGCGACAAGGCATAGATGCCGAAGGTTTTATTGGTCAACGTCATTTTAAAACTTTGCCAAATAGGAACATCTTTTTGTGCAGGCGTTACTTGTTGAACGTTCTCATCACCGCCAGTCTTCAAAGTTGAGTCTTCTTTGATTACCAACAGAGGACCGATAAACGACAAAATACATGGCAGGAGCAGCCAAATGGTTCCACGTACTCCAAATTTGTCAAATAAAATGGGAGCCAACACATACACCAACACATATGAACCGGTGTTGAAGAATGTTTGCCAACTCGCAACACGCACCCTTGAATTTTCATCCTTTACAATTTCTGACAAACTGGCCAGGTAAGGAACGGTCATCAGAGTATAGAAAAAGAAGAACAAAGAACTCATTATTGCAATATATAATGCATTTGCCCAATGACCGTTCGTTCCTAAAGAAGGTCCCGTTACAGGCGGATACCACATCAGGATGAATACAAGGGCAGCCGGGATCATCCCCATCAACATCATTGGGCGGCGTCTTCCCCAGCGGGATTTCATGTTATCAGTCCAATGGGCAATGGGAATATCCACCAGACCATCGAGAATTCTGGCCACCAGCATACCTGCCGCATATCCAACCGCCGGAGCTAAAACCAGTGCCCCTTTATCAACCAGAGAAATGGCAGGGCGATAATAATATAACAGGTAGGTCAATGCAATTTGATACAAAAAGCCGGGGCCAAAACCACCGATTGCATAAAGCGGTTCCTGCCATTTTTTTATCTGTTTCATGTGAGCCCTCCTTGATATATGTGATATTCCGGAATTAACTTAATGAGCGAAAATAAGAGCCTATAAGTTTGGCGATGGAAGAGTCTCCAGGGACGCCTGGCTGGCTTGAGCCTTGAAGTCCTACCATCCTCTCGACAAAAGAACAGTAATCAGCCGCAGCCGAAAAATTTATTTGTCGTGGCCTAACGGATACAATCCGTTCAAAATTCTTGTAATAAATTTTTTCAAGGATTTCTTTAGGCAGCCCCAGCCCTAATAGAGGAACCTTGCTATCTCCAAAAAGAAAGCCATTTTCAGGCAAGTGGAATTCACCAGAATTTTCGAGAAAAGAGCGAACCAAAAACACTCTATTTCGGCTTTCATCAAATTGGATTCCCTGCTCAGGATCAACCAACAATGCCCGGGCACCTATGTCCGTTCCAAAAAGGATGCGATCTTGATATTTGAAAAAGAAATCCCGCGCCTTTTGTATGTTTTTCGAAAAGTTGTAATACATTTCAATTCCAGGAGTCAGGTCTACCGACATATTGGGAAATTGATCAAGATATTCAGATAATCTATCTAGTTGGGCTGACAAAAATAAAAAGTGGGCAAAGATAACGTTTAATGTTGGATGCTGATGTAGTATGGAGACAATTTCGGAGTATTGGGTTTCATTATTAATATAAGTTCCATCACCGTAAAACCAACCTCGCTCAAAAGCCCAATGCGGCGCTTTTTGAGCATCCCAAAATTCTTCAGGGTCATTCACATGCATCAACAACGGAAATTTCGTTTCGGCCAGTTTTTGCCAATAAGGTTCAAATACTTTGCTATTAAAGGGCGGAACCGGCAGCATTTTTCTCATTTGTGGTTTTGCTTCAATCATTTTGATGCCATCACATCCTAAAGACATTAAGAGATCAACAGAATCAGCAAATTCCAAACCAACCCGCTGGGGCGCTCTAAAATATACCGAAACATCGAGTCCGCCGAACACAAATACTTTTTCTTGAAAATGGGATTTTAAATGCAGAGCATCGGGAACCAGGCTCAGACGCGTCTGATGAGGGGTACATACAATGTTCATGCGGTCAATATTAAGATGGTTACATACAGCCATCAGGCCGTCTTTCATCAGCGGATGGGGATAATGAATATGACAGTCAATAATTGGAAATTCATTGTTTGAGATCGTCTCCATCAGCGCTCCTTGAAAATATCAATTCTTCTATACTATATGTACCACGGTGTAATCTTCGCATTTTTGAAATACACGCACCACAGCCCCCAGCAGGGGAGCATTATTCAACAAGAGAGAACCTGCAATTTTTGGGACAATCGGGATAACATTTTGTAACCGCTTTTGAATAGGTTCAATTAACATATCCACAGAACCTGCGATTCCGCCACCAATTATGATCAATTCAGGGTCAAAACAAACACTTATATTGGCTATGGCCAAACTCAGGTAATCAATGGTTTCATTTACAATGTTTTTAGCCCAGGTTTGCCCCAATCTGGCTTGATCGAATACATATGCCGCATCCACTTTAGAGAGATCAAAGGGGCTGGATGTTGATTTTAAATACTTGACCGCGCGGTCTGTAATTCCAGAACACGAAGCCAAGCTTTCAAGCGCTCCAAACCCCGGATATTGATTGTCGAGATATTGAATACCCGGCAGAAGATAGCCAATTTCACCTGAAGAGTCTCTAAAACCGCGATGTAATTTTCCATCTAGAATTATTCCCGCCCCAATTCCGGTGCCAACCGAGATCATGACAAGATTATTGACCCCTTCGCCAATGCCAAACCAGTTTTCACCTAGTACAGCCAGGTTGACGTCATTTTCTACAATTACCGGAATATCGATAACAGATTCAAGTTTTTCTAAAAGTGGAAAGTTGCTCCAATTCAAACTTGGGGCAATCGTGACGAGTCCGGTGTTGCTTTCAATAATTCCCGGAACACCAACAGCGATCCCTAATATTTTTGCTGAGTATTGCAGCGCTTCTTTTTGAAGTTCATTTATGTATTGAATTATGGTTTTAAAATTAGCATCGCTGGTCGACCAGGTGACGGCTGCACGATTCTGATAAAGAATCTCTCCGCCTATCGTCGCGATGATCCCGCTTAAGTGACTTCCACCAATATCAACCCCTAACACAAGGTTATGAGAAGAATTCAGCGCAAGCAATTCGCGAGATCTGCGTGCTCCTTTTTCTTTTTCATCCAAAGAAAGAATGAGTCCGTCTGCGATTAGATCATCCACAATGCGCATGACGGTGGGTTTACTGATCATTAATTCGGCGGCTAACTCAGTACGAGAAGCAGTCTTGGCGAGGCGCAAATATTCCAAAACAGCAGAGCGATTGATCGCCCTCATTTCAGTTTGGGCAATGGTTTTAAATTTGGACAAACCGGGTTTATGCATATACTTTCTCAATTAAATATAATTAGTTACAGAAAGTAACTAATTATACAAATTCTGTTTGGGTTTTGTCAATAGAATTATTTCTAGAAAAAAATACTTTTTTCCTTTTCAAGATTAAAGGAGGAAGTAGGTCCGCGCTGAGGTTTATATAAAAAATCTTGACGAACTAAACCAAGTGGAGTATATTTGTACGGCTAACATGTCCGCCCTCGTAGCTCAATTGGACAGAGCGTCTGCTTGCGGAGCAAAAGGTTGCAGATTCGAGTTCTGCCGGGGGCACTAAGAAGAGCGGTTTTCCGCTCTTTTTCTTTATCTACACACAATAAAGAGAATGATAATGAATAACAAACCCCAAATTCTACTTACCAATGACGACGGCATTCACTCCCCCGGGTTGTGGGCTGCTGCAAAAGAACTGTCAAAAATCGGATACGTAACAATTGCGGCACCGCGCGAACAACACTCCGGCGCAGGGCGCAGCGTACCATCAAAATCGGATGGCGAGATCAAGGAAGTAAAACTCAAGATCGGCGACCAGGAATGGACCTGTTATGCCATTGGGGCGTCTCCTGCCCAAACCGTAAATTACGCCTTGTTTGGTATTTTAAAGAACAAACCTGATCTGGTGGTTTCTGCCATTAATTATGGAGAGAATCCTTCCATCGATATCACCATGTCTGGGACGGTGGGAGCTGCACTTGAAGGCGCTTCCTCTGGCATCCCCTCACTGGCGGTTTCTGTGCAGCTCGAGAGCCAGGATTACCTTGGCTATTCAGACCAGGTTGATTTTTCAACGGCAGCCATATTTACCAGGCGTTTCGCGAAGATCCTTTTAGAAAAGAAAATGCCAGAAGATGTGATGGCACTAAATGTAAACGTTCCTTCAGACGCTACACCAGACACTGCCTGGCGGGTCACCCGTTTGGCAAGGAATCCATATTTTGTGGCTTATTATCGCGAACCGAAAGGTCACGAGAAACATAAGATAGTGGACGGCATGCCACAACCCAATGAATTGGACTTAGCCGACCACACCACGGATGTGGGTACCTTTAGGACAGACCGCATGGTATCTGTAACTCCGCTCAGTCTTGATCTTACCTCTCGCGTTAAATTGGACGATCTGCAAAATCTGTTCGGTCAACTCGATTAGAACGCACGCAGATATTGCGACGGTGCTTTAAAATCGACCCCCAGGGTTTTGGCTGCGTGCAGCGGCCAGTAGGCATCGCGCAGGAATTCACGACCCAAAAGAACAATATCCGCACGGCCGTTGCGGATGATCTCATCCGCGTGCTGAGGGGTGGTGATCATCCCGACAGTTGCTGTCGCCATGCTTGCTTCACGACGTACCGTTTCTGAAATAGGCACCTGGTACCCTGCGCCGACCGGCACTTTGGCATCTGCCACGTTGCCGCCGGATGAACAATCGATCAGATCAACCCCCATCTTCTTGAGAATTATCGCCAATTCAACAGACTCCTGAACAGACCAACCCCCTTCAGACCAATCCGTGCCGGAGATGCGCGTGGTCAAAGGCAGACCTTTTGGCCAGACTGTCTGAATGGCAGCCAGGGTTTCAGTCATGAACCGAATGCGGTTTTCAAAACTGCCGCCGTATTCATCCGTGCGGTGATTGGAAAGGGGCGAATATAATTCGTGGATCAGGTAGCCATGGGCAGCGTGAAGTTCCAACCACTGAAATCCGGCGTCAAGGGCGCGCCTGGCAGCCGAGACAAATTTCGCCTGGATCTCTTTGATTTCCTCTTTGGTCAATTCGTGCGGCGTTTGATGTTCTGAAGAATACGGCAGAGAACTTGGGGCAACGGACTGCCAGAAACGATCATCTGAAGCTGGAATCGGATTGCCCCCCACCCAGGGTTTATCAGTGCAGGCTTTTCGACCGGCGTGCGCGATCTGGATACCCGCGACTGCACCTTGAGATTTTATGAAATCAGTTACCCGTTTTAGAGGCGCTACATGCGCATCATCCCAAATACCAACATCATAAGGAGTGATCCTGCCTCGCGCTTCAACAGCAGTGGCTTCGGCGATCACCAAACCGGCGCCGCCGGTAGCTCTGGCGCCGAGATGAACCAACTGCCAATCATTCGAGAATCCGTCTGTGTAGCTGTACTGACACATGGGTGAAACTCCGATGCGGTTGCGAAGGGTTATGCTGCGGATGGTTAAGGGATCAAACAAGGTGGTCATGTGAATTCTCCGTTTGGCGATTAATAAGCAGACTCCCGACAGGGCGCCGGGAGTCAATGGGTTTTAGATGTTAAAGCGGATGTTGAGAATGTCCCCATCCTGAACGACATATTCTTTGCCTTCGAGGCGCAGACGGCCTTTGGCCTTGGCTTCGTTCATGCCGCCAAGCGACATCAGATCGTCATATGAGATCACCTCGGCGCGGATAAAGCCCTTCTGCAAATCAGAGTGGATCTCACCGGCCGCTTCAGGGGCGAGGGCGCCGCGGCGAACCGTCCAGGCGCGGCACTCGTCCGGACCAACCGTGAAGAAGGACTGCAGCCCAAGCAGATCATAAGAGAGCTTGATCATGCGGCTCAAGCTGGGTTCTTCGATGCCGTATTCCTGGAGGAACATTTCGGCTTCTTCAGCAGAAAGCTGGGCAATATCCATTTCAAGTTTGCCTTGAAGTGAAACGACCTTGCTTTGCTTGTGGCTATAAGTCAGTTCCGGGGCGGATTGACCCTCGGCAGTATTCATAACGATCAAAAGCGGTTTGCGGCTCAAAAAGCCGAAGCCTGAGAGAAGCTTGTCTTCATATTCGCTAATTTCGATATCCCGCAGCGGAATGTCTTTTGATAAGGTTTCATGAAAGCGGTTGAAAAGCACCAATTCGCGCTCGACCACTTCTTTGTCACGCCCCATGGGACGCTTGACTTCTTCGTTAAGTCTCTCAAGCTTGCGCTCGACAGAGATCAGGTCGTTAAGCAGGAATTCGCTATCCATCGAGTGGACGTCGCGAATGGGGTCAATGGTTTCGTTAATATGAATGACGTTCTCGTCCTCGAAAACGCGCACAACTTCGATAAAACCGTCCAGCTGGGTGAGCTGGTTGAGCAGGGCGCCTGAGATGCCGCCTTTATTGCTGCTGCCATCCAACCCGGCAATATCTACGTATGTGACCTTGGTGTAAATGGTCTTCTTGGGTTTGAACATGGCAGAGAGTTTATCCACGCGCACATCGGGCACGTCCACCACGGCGGTATGGACTTCCAATTTACCGGTAACGCCGGTGGGCTGCATGGCGCGGGTGAGCGCATTGAAAAGAGTTGTTTTTCCAGATTGGGGTAGACCAATGATTCCAAGTTTCATAAAATTTCCCTTGACCCGTAATAAAATGTCAGATATACTCTGTTTGCTATTGCCGGAGTGGCGGAATTGGCAGACGCGCACGACTCAAAATCGTGTTCCGTAAGGAGTGTGGGTTCAATTCCCACCTTCGGCACCTAGATTATAACATGCGCTCCCTGCGTTAATCCGCGGGGAGTTTTTGTTATAAAAACGTACAAATAGACCACCTTGTCGAGGTGGTCTATTTTTTATTGAAAGTAAATCTATTATTTCTAGAAATAATTAAAGAGACTTCCTCATGATCGGACGGGTGGGTTTTCGCCGCGCAACCTCCACATAACCTGAGGAAGCAAAGGTGGTGGTGACGCCGGTATAGATATCTGATGCGCCTGTCTTTTTGTCAGTTTCATAGGGATAAGATTCAACAATTTTTGCACCGTGACGTTTAGCGTACTGTTCAGCTGCTTCAATCAATTTTGCCATTAATCCCTGGTGGCGAAAATCATGATGCACGAAGAAACAGGGCATGGACCAGACTGGCTGGTCATCCACTGGGAAAAAATGACGAGAGGCGCCGAGGCGCACATATTCTTCTCGCGGTGCTACCGTCACCCAACCGGCTGCAACGCCATCCACATAGGCGATCAATCCGGCTTCAACTCCCCGGTGAACGAGCGTTCGCATAGCGTTTTTAAGACCCTCTTTGCCTAATGCGTTGAATTCTTTGTTGCGAACCCGCCACCACATGCACCAGCAGCCCGCGCAGGTGGCATTGGTGTTAAACAGGTTTTCAAAATCGTTCCATCTTTCTGGCGTTAACAGAAGGATTTCTAGTTTTGGCATAATTTGTTTCTCATTCGTCCAGAATGAAATTTAGTGCTCTTGGCAGCACTTCGTCAAAATTCGATGGGATGTCGTGATCCATTTCAGGGAAGACTTCCATTTCACACCTTACCCCAATCTCATTCAATTTGTCTTTTAATTTTATGGCGCCTGGGGTGCAATGATTATCCAGGCCTCCCATGATAAAGTAACCGCGCAGTTTATAGAGACCAGGCAAGGTTAACAGAGAAAGCCAATTATTTACATCACCAACATAGGGCGCCAGGGCTAAAAAGCCCCTGACCGGGAAGAACCCTTTCAAGGCCAGGTGGATGGCGGCGTGTCCGCCTTTTGAGAAACCAGCCAGGATGGTTTTGTTTTCATCAAGATCATATTGCTGTTTAAGGGTTTCGTATTGAACAGGTATGTCTTTCTCTACTCTGGCAATATCATTCCAGACATACAACCCTTTGCCTGAGATTTCAGCGGATTGAGGCAGCGCCACCAGCCAGCCGTGATTGGTTAAAGAACCCCAGTAATCTGAGAATCCTTGAGCGTTTGAATTGTTTCCGTGCAACCCGATGAGTAAAGGTATTTTTGAAGAACTGATGAGGTTTGGTTCTACGATTTTAATTTCAGGACGGGATTTTTGTTGCTCATCGGCAAGGATTCGAAAACTTCGGTCGACAAGTGTTTCAAAACGAGGACGACCCTGCAGGGCTTTGAGATCTTCATCCCGGCGCAAAACAAAGTCGTTGTAAAAATAGCCAAGATCCAGCGCTTGTTCCAGAATGGTTTCTGCCAGCTCCAACTTGCCCATCATCGCGGCCAGATCGACCCTGATCTCATAGGCTCTACCCTGCCAGGCGGGATACCGATCACAAACGGCAGTTAATAAATCATAAGCTTTGGAATACTCACCAGCCATGTAGAGGTCAAATGTTTGTTTGAATTCAACCGGTTCGTCCTTCATATTTCTCCTCCATATCTTTGCATCTATTTTACACTTTTCTTTTTCGTAGAGGTTGGTTACTGGAATTTTTAATCATCTCGTTGTATACTCGTTAATACTATATTTCTTTAACTTCTGAATTAAGAGGACGCCCATGAAAGCCACAGTCACCCAACAACATTTGGCTCACGGACTCAGCGTGGTTAGCCGTGCGGTTTCTCCGCGCAGCACTCTGCCAGTTTTGGCAAACGTACTGGTGGCCACGGACGAAGGCCGCCTGCGTTTATCAGCCACCAACCTCGAAATGGGCATCACTTGCTGGATCCCTGCACAAATCCAGGAAGAAGGTTCCATTACGGTTCCTGCCCGCACCCTGGTGGACCTGGTGGGAACTTTCCCTAACGAGAATGTGCAGCTCACGCTCGATACCAGCACCCAAACCATCACCCTGGTTTGCAACAGTTCAGTGCATGACATCAAAGGAATTGACGCCCAGGATTTCCCGCCCATCCCGGTACCCGATTTGACCGAAGGCGTGGATCTCAACCTGGTGGATTTCCGCGAGATGATCCAACAAGTGGCATTTGCTGCCTCCGCAGATGAAGCCCGCCCTGTGCTGCAGGGTGTCAAAATGGAAGTTCAAGAAAGCCAGATCACTCTGGCTGCCACAGATGGCTTCCGCATCTCGGTGCGCAAGGAACTGCTGGCGAACCCGATCAAACAAGATTTCTCGATCATCATCCCGGCTCGCGCCATGAGCGAACTGGCCCGCATCGCAGGTGACAGCGACAAGAACGTCACCATGGTCGTGCCCCAGGGGCGCGGACAGGTCATTTTCCACCTTAATGACGCCGAACTCGTTTCACAACTGATCGATGGCAACTTCCCTGATTTCCGCGCGATCATCCCCCACAATTACAAAACCCGCACGACCATCTCGACCCCGGCATTTCTTAAAGCCTGCAAGCAAGCCGAGATCATCGCGCGTGAAGGCAACAATGTCATTAAACTGAACATCATTCCAGAAGAGAACGGCACCGGCCGGGTCGAGATCAGTGCTTTAACCGAAGAGACCGGTAAAAGCGATATTCAGATGGAAGCCAATATTGAAGGCAACGCCCTGTTGATCGCTTTCAACGTGCGCTTCTTGCGCGAGGTACTGGATGTGATCAAAGCCCCAAGTGTGGCGCTTGAGACCAATGCCAACAATACCCCCGGAGTTGTGCGCCCTGTCGGCGACGATAACTTCACCCACGTGATCATGCCCATGCATTTGGGCTGATCCACACAATCTCTCGTAACGGATTCCCCTCTCCAACGAGAGGGGAAATTGTTTCAGGAGAATTAATTATTTCTAGAAATAATTAAAATGGATTTCTTACCTAATTCTTCCGAACGATTATTGAGCCTCACCATCGCCCTGGGACAATACCCCATTTTGGGCACCAAAATTCGCGCGCGCATGCGTGCGGAATTGTTTAACCGCGGCATCATTGATCAAAAGGAATTTGAAGCCCAGGTTCGCAGCGAAGCCATCCAGACACAAAAGATGGAAGGGATTGATAATCCCTATTACCAGGAACCTTCTGAAATTTGGGAGACCAGAAAATCCGTTTTACGCGACCAGCTGACCGACCTGCTTTTCAGCCGTCACCTGCCCTTTGAATTAATGGAAACCATGATCAGCGAAGTGCTGGTCGAAAAAGGCATCACCCCCACTGAACAACACCTGGCGATCAACCCTGAATTGGCACCCTTGGACCTGGTGTTCGAACAGGCCCTGACCATTGAACGTATGCCCGAAGAAGCCAAGGCCAGGTTGATCCCACGGCTTGAAGAAACCAAAGTGGTGCTCATCCGCAGTATGATCAGCGACCATTTGCGCTACATCAACATTGCCAAAGAATGGCTGACGGTCAACGACCTGGCCGAGATCCGCCGCAGAAAAATTGGAGCCGGAAGGATCGGCGGCAAGGCAGCCGGTATGCTGCTGGCGCAGCATATACTCAAGAACTCACCAGACCTGGGCGAAAGCGCCAACATTTCAGTTCCGGAATCATTCTATGTGGGTTCTGACGAATTCTATAATTTCATCGCCTTGAACAATTTTGTGGGCTGGAACGATCAGAAATATAAAACAGAAGAAGAAATGCGAGCTGATTTCAGCAAGATCGAGCAGGATTTTCAAACGGGAGATTTTGCACCGTATTTCCTTGATCAGATCCAGACCATGCTGATCAAGATCGGCAAACAGCCGCTGATCGTCCGTTCTTCAAGCTTGCTTGAAGACAGTTTTGGGACCGCGTTTGCTGGAAAATACGAAAGCATTTTCTGTCCCAACCAGGGAACATTAGAAGAAAACCTGAAGGCTCTGACCAATGCCATTGCCCAAATTTATGCCTCGGTGTTCAACCCAAACGCACTGGTGTATCGGCGCAGCAAAGGCCTGCAAGATTACGACGAGCGCATGGCGCTGTTGATCCAAATCGTGGAAGGCGAACGCTACGGCGACTACCTGATGCCGCACGCTGCAGGGGTTGCTTTCAGTCGAAACCTTTACCGCTGGGCGCCGCAGATCCGTGTGGAAGACGGCTTTGTGCGCCTGGTCTGGGGTCTGGGAACCCGGGCAGTGGACCGGGTTGGAAACGACTATCCGCGCCTGGTGGCGTTAAGCCATCCGCTGTTGAGGCCAAGCAACGAACCTCAAAATATCCGCCGCTACTCGCAGCAGTACGTTGATTTGATCGACCTGAAACAAAACAAACTAACCACACTTCCGGTAAAAGATGTGTTGGACGCCGATTATCCTCCGCTGCGCTACATCGCCCAAATGGACGAAGGCGGCTACTTTGAATCCATCCGCAGTTTGATCATTAAGGACACCAAAGACCTTGTGTTAACTTTTGATGTGCTTTTGCAGCGAACTCCGTTCACAAATCGCATGAAGGGCATCCTACGGGCACTTGAGTTGGCTTATCATGCCCCGGTGGATGTGGAATTTGCTTTAAGCTTGAAACAGGATGTTGGCCTGCAGCCAAAACTTGGAATAGTGATGCTGCAGTGTCGTCCGCAAAGCCACCTGGGCGAATCAGAGACCGAGAAGATGCCCACCAATCTCACCGAGAAAGAAGTGCTTTTCTCATCCGATTTCATGGTGCCGCGCGGCAAGATAGACAAGATCAATTACGTGGTGTATGTTAAAGCCAAAAACTATTTTGCTTTGAAAAGCAATATTGAACGGGTCGAACTAGCCAGAACCATCGGTCGGCTGAATGAGGCGCTGCAAAAAGAGAGATTCATCTGCGTTGGCCCCGGCCGCTGGGGAAGCTCAAATGCCGACCTGGGTGTACCGATAGCCTACGGTGATATTTATCATTCCAAGGCGCTGGTGGAGATGGCCGGTGAAAACCTCGGTCTGCCGCCGGAACCTTCTCTTGGAACGCATTTCTTCCAGGACCTGTTGGAAGCGCAGATTTATCCGCTGGCGCTTCAGCTGGATGATGCAAAAACCGTTTTCAACCGCGAATTTTTTGATGAAATGCCAAACCATCTCAACGAGTGGATCGCGGCTGATGAACAATATGAAGGATGTTTGCAGTTGTTGGCAGTGGGTGATTATGCCCCCAACAAGACGCTTTCAATTCTGATGAACGATGATGTAGGCAAAGTACTGGCTTATATTGTATAAAAAAACGACCGGAGACCCGGTCGTTTTTTTTGTAGTAATAAGGTTATTTATTTTTCTTCTTTTTCTTCATTATCTTCAGTACTCGTTTCTTCTTCTTCGATTTCTTCAGTCTCTACTGCATTAAACAGATCGTCTTCATCAATATCTTCGTCTTCAATATCTTCTTCATCTTCATCGTCAAGTTCTTCTTCTTCGACATCATCCAGGTCATCGGGATCCACTCCCAATTCTTCAGCAAGCTCTTTACGTTTTTCTGATTCTTCCTTCCAGAAGTAATAGATCAGATAGATGTTTGCCAGCATAAAGATGGCTAAAATACCTTCGATGGCCCAGGCGCCCCATCCGCTGTATGAAAGAAAGACTGCAATACCATCCACAAGCATGTGATACAAGAAAGCGAGAGCAAACCAACCGAAGTTTTTACTACGAATGGCTTTCCAAACCAAAACAGAAAGGAGTATCTGGGTCGAGATCGCGATAATTCGTTCGACGCCGGGTAAAAAGCCAAGATGCCAAGGATTCGTCCAAAACTGGGCAATTTGGGATGCAGTGTACTGCACCTGGTCCATTGAAACACCTTTGGCAATCTGTGCGCCAGGGCTGTAGAATAAAATGTAAAAGAAATTGATCAGAGCACCGCCAAACAGGGGGAAGAACGGCCAAACAGCAAAGCCGATACTTTCGATGCCGCCATGACCGATACCCAAACCAATACCAGCTTCAATCCGTTTGGTCTTTTTCTTGAGGATCAAGAAACCAAAGTAACGGGCTGTTTCTTCGAATAAAGCGGCAAGGAATCCGAGAATTACAGCGTTAAAAAGAGGAATCCACTGTGTAGAAGGGATGGGGAGGGTGCCGTCATTAAAAAGTTTGGTTACCAATTGGAGCACGGGATAATGGACAACCTGTGAGACAAGGAAGGTTAAAACGCCGGTGAGGATGACCCACCAGGAAACTTTGAAGCGCCGCACCACAAAAACGGTCAACGCGATCGGAACGCCGATCATGAGAAGTATCGTCACGGTATATGAAATAAACAACCCTATATTTGTTTCCATGCTAATTCCTTTTTAACTTAAGAGTGGCGCACGTGGCGCTTTGATTTTAGGCGGATCGCGTACTGTTTGAGTATATGCTTTTTT
The DNA here is from genome assembly GCA_964597505.1 of uncultured Anaerolinea sp. Lineage (GTDB taxonomy): Bacteria > Chloroflexota > Anaerolineae > Anaerolineales > Anaerolineaceae > UBA6107. The sequence continues at coordinate 80,285 of CAZQXI010000010.1, forward strand.
AGGGATTTTAGGTAGTGTGAAAATTAGTAGAACTGTCGAGATGTTTCACGTGAAACAATGGGATTTCCCTCTTTGTTTTGTTTCACGTGAAACAATTGAGGTGCGGCGTTACAGTTCCTGTTTACGGAAAGCAAACCATGCGGTGACCAGTGAAACGACGATCAGCCCAAAGCTGACCCAGAGACCGGTCCAGTTGGTGACGGTAGTTCCGCTCATTAGCATTGAGGCGTTGCCAAGAAGTGCGTCAGGCAGGTTGGCGCCAAACCCGGGGATTCCACCCAGGATACCCAACAAGATCAGGGTTCCAAAAGACAGTCCGATGGCGATGTATTGGGTGCGGGTCAAGGTGGAATAGAGCAGGGTGATGGCCACATAGACCAGAAGGTACAGGATGATCAATCCGTTCAAAGCCAGCCAGTTGAGAATGTTCAACTCGCCAAACAAAAAGTAGGTGTAGTAATAGGCGGCGACACCAGCAATCACCACGGCGATGCTGAAGGTCAACGCCAAAGAAGCAAATTTTGCCAGCAGGAAGCTACCCCGGGGCATGGGTTTCGAGAGGATCATGGCAGCCGTGCCTTTATCTTTTTCAACAGACATGGATCCCATTGAGAAGACCAAGGCCAACAAAATGCCAAACTGGGTTACGTTTTTGATATACTGCGCCACCGCGTCGTTAATGGTGGGGTCAGGGATCAAACCAACGAAGGATTCTCCTCCCGGCACAAGGGTCATGAGCTGGGGTGTCATTTTAGCCATAAGTGGGGATGTCATGCCGAACAATACCAGCACCACAAGGGCGATCAGAAATTTGCGGGTGCGGCGTTGTTCGAGAAATTCTTTAGAGAGTGCGGTTATAAAATTCATTTTTGGCTCCCGGTCAACTGCATGAAGATATCCTCCAGTGAAGGTTTGACTACTTCCAGTTTTTCAAAAGATACGTTGTGATTCAGGGCGTCCTGCATTACTTCTTTTTGGGCGGCATGGACATCTTTAACGGCCAGGTGGAAACTGTAGCCTTCAGTGGTAACGCCGGTCACAGTAGGTAATTTTTCAAGTCTCAGCTTCCATTCTGGCATCAGGGCGGCCGATCCATTACTGGTGGTGAGCTCCAAAGCAGGGATGGCGTAACGATCCATCAGGTCTTCTTTTTTGGCCTGGGTGATTAATTTGCCTTTGTTGATGATACCCACGGTATCGCAGACACGTTCCACGTCGGCCAGGATGTGGCTGGACATAATGACGGTGCATTCTGAGCTCAGACCTTCGATCATTTCAAGAACTTCCTTGCGACCAGCGGGGTCCAGGGCGCTGACGGGCTCGTCCAGCAGCAGAATGGACGGGTGATTCATCAGGGCCTGGGCAATGCCGAGGCGCTGGCGCATGCCGCGTGAAAATCCGCCGATATGGCGTTTGGAGACCTCTTTAAGACCCGATTGTTCAAGCAGTTGATCAGTACGCAGGCGTCTTTCTTTGGTTTCCAATTTGAAGATTTTTCCCACGAAATCCAGATATTCACGCGGACTCATCCAGGCGTAGAAGGCGGGTTCTTCGGGCAGGTATCCCAGGCGTGCTTTTTGGTCGGACCCGGGTTTGTTGATATTCTGGTCTCCAAAAAAGATGCTGCCAGAAGCGGCTTGGGCCAACCCAGCCAGGATGCGCAGGGTGGTGGTTTTTCCCGCGCCGTTTGGTCCCAGGAACCCAAACACCGATCCGGATTCGACCTGAATATCCAGGCCGTCCAGGGCGTTCACGCTGCCATATTTTTTGCGCAGGGCGACTATCTTTACGGAGTTCATTCATCTCTCCCGAAAATAAAGTAGATGATCGGTCCAAACAGATTGAAGACCACCACAACGATGATCCAGATCCATTTAGGTCCCTTGGTCTTTTCGCGGCGAATCACGTCTACCAGTGCGGCGATCATGAGCCCAAGTTCGAGTAATACCACCGGAATGATCAGTGGTAAATATTTTTGAATGATTGCAATAGTGTTTATATCCATTTTCTTCTCCTATGTTGTTTGGCAGGGCGGGTTGGCGCCCTGCCGTTGTAAATTCTTATTGGATCTTGTCTACATTTTGTTCGGCCAGCGATACCAACCCTGAGATTCCTCCCAGGTTCATGGTGTCGACGGCACTGGAAGGAACAATGACCAGGGCTCCCTTTTGCTTCAGCCCTTCAAAAAGCATATTCATAGCTCGTAGGTGCAGTGCAGTCGGATTGTTGACGTAGGCTTTTGACGCCTCTTCAAAACTTGATGCGATCTGCATTTCAGACTCGCCGAGAATGACGCGGGCTTGACGTTCGCGTTCGGCCTGTGCCTGGCGGGACATGGCATCTTCCAAGTCTGAGGGGATGACCACGTCACGGATCTCGACGGATTGCACGGTAATACCCCAGGGGGTGGTGCGTTCGTCAATGATCTTCTGCAGGTCGGCATCCATCTTGTTGCGGCCAACCAGAATGTCGGCGAGGGTCATTTGTCCGATCACTTCACGCAGGGCGGTTTGTGAAGCCCAGGCGATGGCGGCACGATAGTTTTCCACTTCAAGGGCAGCTTTCTCGGCATCCCAGACCAGCCAGAAGAGCACCGCATCCACGTTGACCGGAACGGTGTCGCGGGTGAGGGTTTTCTCGGCGGAGAAGGGGGTCACCATGACACGCTGGTCAATCCACATGGTTATGGTATCCAGAATGGGCACGATCCAGAAAAGACCGGGTCCGCGCAGTCCGCGCATTTTACCCATGCGCAAGACAACGGCTTTTTCCCACTGGCGTGCGACCTGGATGGCAAAGAACAGGTAGAAACTGAGTGCCATGACGGGAACAAAAACCGCAAAGATTACCCCATCGCGGACGCCCATGGAATCCATGATCACGGCGCCAGCCGTTGCGATCAGGATGCCAACAATCAAGATCAGCATGGATATTCCATTGATGTGCTGTTCTGTCATACTCTGTTGTTTGGTTTTTGAAAAATACTTAAAAGGACTTAAGTTTTCTGATCCGTTTTCGTTTTGATTATTTTGTTGATTGTTTTGTGAATCGTAATTTCTGTTCTTGTCTCTCATCTTATCCTCTTCTTATATGCTTTCGTTATCGGGCTCTTTTTCCAGCGTACCATCTTGCCAGGATTGAAAGAGCGTTTGAATTGTTTGTTGACTTTCTTCGGCAGTGAATCCTTGTTTGGCCAGGGATTTGAGAAATCGTTTGGACTGTAATTCCAGCGATTCCTTTTTTAGTTTTTGAACGGCTTCCGCTGAGGGCTGATCAAGCAGATAGGTCCCCCGGCCTTGCTGGGTTGAGATCAGTCCTGCTTCATCGAGCATGCGGTAAGCTCTGGCGATGGTGTTGAAGTTGACCCGTAATTCTGACGCAAGTTGCCTCACAGTGGGTAATTGGTCGCCGGGTTTTAATTCGCCATTTGCCAGAAACGCCTGAACTTGTTCCACGATTTGCACATAGCTGGGCACCCCAGAGCGAAAATCCAGGTTAAAGGTTAGTGAATTCACATTCGATCCTCCTGATACGATTCAGTTCGCGGATGCTTGTTCTGATTTTGTATCATTGTTTTATTGTATCTTTGTATTATTGTATCATTGTATGTTTTGTTGTCAAGAGGGTAATTGTTAAAAATATCAAGAGTTTGGATACCTTAATTCCCCGATTAATGAGTTAAAATAAATTTACCCAAATTATTAAAACACCATTACTTTTACAAAAAAAGGAGAATACCATGACCAAATCTTATGATGATCTGATGGCTGCTTTCGCTGGAGAAAGCCAGGCCAACCGCAAGTACCTTGCTTTTGCCAAAAAAGCGGACGAAGAAGGTTACGCCCAGGTAGCCCGCCTCTTCCGCGCCGCTGCTGCAGCCGAAACCGTCCATGCGCTCACCCACTTCCGCACAGCCGGTGAAGTAAAAAGCACTGAAGAAAATCTTCAAGCCGCCATCGAAGGCGAGCACTATGAAAATTCAGAAATGTACCCCTCCTTCATGAAAGATGCTGAAGCTGAAGGTGACGCCAAAGCACTCAAGAGTTTTACCTGGGCAAACGAAGCCGAAAAAATTCACGAAATGTTGTATCGTGAAGCACTCGAAACCCTTGGAAAACCCGGCGAAACCTACGATTATTACATCTGCCCCGTCTGCGGTTACACCCATGCCCGCACCGCTCCTGAAAAATGCCCGGTTTGCGGCGCCCTCGGCAGCAAGTTTGAGAAAATTAGTTAAGGTTTGATTTAAAGTTGATTTATTCGACTATTAAACCGTATAATATTAACTAATTATTCACCATCTATTCAGGGGAAACCCAAGGAGAGGCTTATGTGGTATTACACCGTTAATAATCAACAAGTCGGCCCTGTGGACGAAAAAGAGATCAAAAAACTGATCGCTGCAGGAACCATCACCCACGCCACAATGGTTTGGACGACTGGTATGGCAACCTGGCTGCCCATTGCGCAAACTGCCCTGGGAACATTAATGGGATCTGTTCCTCCCCCACCTGTTGGTACTGTACCTCCCGCCATTTTTGTGGAAAACCCTAAAGTCGCACAGCTCAAAAAACTGTTCACATGGTTCTGGATCAGTCTGATCGGAATTCTTCTCGGTGGCGTTGGCGCGATTGCTGCGGCCATTTTGTTCATCATCATTGTTTACAAATGCTGGCAATTGGTTCAACACGAGGGTGTGCGTGGAACAGCCGATCAAATGGTTTCACGCTGTTTCATCCCCGGCTGGAATTTCTATTGGTATTTCCCTGCCTTACGCGGATTAGCCAAGGAATTCAACGAAAAATTTGATCGCGAGGCCATCGCCGGCGAAAAAATCAATCTTGACCTGGTTACCTGGATGCTTATCTGTGCCTTTGGCAGCCCGATCACTTTCGGTGTTTCTCTGATTGCCTTCATTGTGCTCTGGATCATGTACACCAACAAGATCAAGAACGCAGCCATTGCAGTCATCCTGTCTCAGAAATAATTTTTTAGTTTAGTTTTTCTTGCAGCCCCGGAGAATTTCTCCGGGGCTTTTTTTGCACATTTTTGTATGGAAATTACGTATATTAGTTTGAAATCAATCATCCATATTTACAATCTTTGAAAGAGGTGGAATCATGTGGTATTACAGTTTTCAAAATCAGCAAGTCGGTCCCGTGGAAGAGGAAGCCATCAGCGGGTTGATCGCCGAACAAAAAATCAATAGTTCCACGCTGGTTTGGACGCAGGGCATGTCCAACTGGCAGCTGGCGAGTTCAACTGTCCTGTCGAAATACCTGCCGCAAGCTGCTGCCATCGCTCCGGTGGCCGCCCCTGCCGCACCGCCAGTGTATGACACGACAGTCAAAACCCCCGAGACGGAAGTCAAGGAGATGAATGATCTCTTCTTGTGGTTTTGGATCTGCCTGGCGGGCAGCATCTTTACATTTGGTTTGAGTGCCATTGCTTCGATGGTGTTGTTCTACATCATCCTTTACCGCAACTGGCAGTTGATCCAGGACGGCTATGCCCGCACTACGCCGGGTCGAGCCGTGGGCTTTTTGTTCATCCCGTTCTTTAATTTATACTGGATCTTCGAAGCTTTTCCGGGGCTGGTGCGCGACACCAATGCGTACATCCAGCGGCACGGCCTGCCCGTTAAATTACAAGACGCCGGTTTGGCGACCGCATATTGTATTCTTACGTTGCTTTGCCTCGTGCCTTATTTGAATTTTGTCACGGCAGTCGCTCTGTTGGTCATCCAGATCATCATGGCCAAAAACTTCAGAGATTCAGCCGTTGCGTTGATCCAAAACCGTAAGTAACACCCCTTTATCAAAACCCCGCTGTTTCAAAAAAACAGTGGGGTTTTTGTTGATTATTTTGTAATTCCCTTATTCCAGGAATCAATCCACACCCGGGACGAGCGGTTCATTTCAATCGAAAAATCAGCCACGAATTTGCGGAAGTAATTGTTTCGGCCAAGGGTAAAGGCAGCTTCTTCGCGAGACAAGTCGGGATAGGCACGAGCCGCGGCGGGTTCATTCATTTTGACGAACTCTTCTTTTGAAAGTCTGCGGTAGCTGTTCTTAAAGACAACATACTCCTGATCGTAACGCGTGGTCAGGCGATTTTCTTCTTTAACCACGAATGGACGTCCAAATACCAGCAGGGTGATGGGCAGGGTGTACTGGGGCAAATTAAACATCTCGCGGTGTACTTCAGCATTTTCGAGAATGTCACCGATGTAGCAGGATCCGATGCCCAGGGATTCCGCTGCGATCACCGCGGTCTGGGCGGCAATCAGCGCGTCGCAGCCAGCCAGCAGCAGGTCGCCATCAGCGGGTAAGCGGGGAGTGATGCCTTTTTCACGGCAAACGGATTCAACATCACTAAAGGTATAAAAATCAAAAAAGCGTTGATAATCTGCCACGAAAAGCAGCACCCAGGGGGCTGTTGCAATGAAGGGTTGGTTGTCACAGGTGACCGCCAGCCGATCTTTCAGAGCTTGATCTTCCACTTCAATGATGGAATAAAGCATCATATTGCCAGCAGTGGGCGCACGCAGCGTGGCGTGCAAAATAGCCTGTTTTTCATCCGCGGTCAGGGGTGTTGTTGAATACTTGCGGATTGACCTGCGGTTCTCGATGACTTTTAATGTTTCGTTCAACATGGTGAAATCCCTCCATCCGTTTATAGCCCGGGTTGTGAAAAATTTTGTTTGCAAAGGCTTTTTGATATTATCATATTTTGAGTTTTGCCTGCGGAAGGCTGAATACGATACAATAAAGGCCATGTCAGACGAAAACGAGATTCAAATTCGGGAACTTATCTTGGCTGCTCTTGGTAAAAGGTTGCCAAACCTTAAACCGGAGCATGACAGCGCTGTGCGTTTGTTTAATGGTTTTTATGAGGGGTGCCGCGACCTGGTAGCGGACCTCTACGGCAGCACACTGGTGCTTTTCAGCCACGCCGAAAGCGAAGAGCATTCCATAGTCCTTTCACAAGAGGCGCGGGATATTTATCTTGAAGCCCTGCCCTGGATTAAATGTGTGCTCGTCAAACACCACAATGCCCGCGAAAAAGAGCTGCGAAACGGCGTGATCACTTTTGGCAGCAAATCGGATGATGTGGTGGTTGAACATGGCATCAAGTACGCTGTGGACCTGAAACTAAATCAGGATGCCAGCTTTTACCTCGACACCCGCATTCTGCGTAAATGGATATTGGAAAATACCAAAAGCTTGGACGTAATCAATACATTTGCCTATACCGGCAGCCTGGGCCTTGCCGCCCTGGCCGGCGGTGCAGCCAGCGTTTTTCAACTGGACCGCAACCGCAAGTTCCTTGACCTTGCCCGGCGGTCGGCCATGCTCAATCGGCTTGACCTGGGAAAAATGAAATTGGCTGCGGTTGACTTTTTTGTGGGCATCGGACAGCTCAAACGCAGCAATACCCTTTTTGATATGGTCATTCTTGATCCGCCCTTTTTTTCGGTGACCGAAAAGGGCCTGGTGGATCAAGCCAAAGAAAGCTACCGGCTGGTCAACAAAGTTCGCCCTTTATTGAGAGATGGCGGGCGGATCGTAGCCATCAACAATTCGCTTTTTCTTGAAGGATCAGAATTCATGCGGTCGCTTGAAGACCTTGGTCAGGATGGGTTTGTGACCATTGAAGAAACCATTCCGGTTCCAGAAGATATTACGGGATATTCAGAAACGATTCTGATAAAACCACCGGTAGATCCCGCGCCTTTTAATCACCCCACGAAGATCGTGGTGCTTAAGGTTAAGCGGAAAGACTAATTTTTTCTAGAAATAATTGTATCCAGCCAGGGACGGCGTTCGCTTCTTTGGTGCGGTGAGGTTCCGGCAGGGTTGAGACCACCATGTGCCAGGTGAGCGCGCGGTTAATTCTCCCCAGCACCATGGCCAAATCAAACGCTTCATACAGCCGGTCGAGTGCAGCAAAATCCAACCATTCTCTCAAATAGATATCTACAAGTTCACGCATTTCGGGTGAATTTTCTTCAAGATCAAAGCGATAGGCAATAGACCGCAGGGTCACCACCAGTGTAAAAAAGGGATGGGCGATGAAAGATTCAGCCCAATCGAAAAACCTGAATCCGTTCTGAACCACAAAAATATTACCGTCATGAAAATCGTCATGCTGCAGCGTTTCTGGAATTCCAATTTGTGCCAGCTTGTCGCACAGGATCTGAAGTTTTGGCAGGGCGTTTAAAAGAGCGTCATATTCAAGCTGAGTAAGACCATCAGGCATTCCGATACACAGGGCGCCGCGGTCGCTGGAAAGAGCAGATGCCAACTCAGGTAAAATCGAAAGCCTGCGGTCTTTCACTCCCAGGTCAAACAGCTCCTGTCGGTGGGGGATCATGGCTTGCTGAAACCGGGCGTATGCCGGGAGTATTTTCTTCCAATAATTAATGGTGAGATTAGACCCCAAGCATTGGCGCAGCGTGGTGCCGCCGTCAGGCATCAGCATCCATCCGCGGTCGGGTTCAATTTCAAGCACGGGTTGAATGATCTCTGGCTGCCAGCGAAAGAGTTGGTGGGTAAGCCTGGGTTCATGTATCAAGGCAGGGCACAACGCCTTGAAATAATAATGTCCCTTGTTGGTAGGCAGGCGATAGACCACAGACCACGGTGCTGAATGAATCATCGTCGGTTGTGAGATCAACTCAATCTGATGATGCTTAAATTTGGTTCTTAACCAGGCAGTACTTTGATCATGCCAACTTGATTCTTGCCACGGCAGGGTGTTTTCTTCATCAAACATTTCAGCCTCGATAGAGTATGAGTAAACAACCAGGTTATAAAGATAATTTGCACATCACACATTTTGTGCCAGTATAGGGTGAGTTAACTCATTGCAAAAATGATTCAGTTTTTTAGGTTGCTTGTTTTATTAGACCAATTTTATTGTATTATATGTAGTACACAATAATTAATGGTTTTGAGTTGGATATAATTAGAGGCTTAAGACTATGATAAATCAACGCATTCCTGCGATTTTTATCGGTCACGGCAGCCCATTGAACGCAATCGAAGAAAACGAATATAACCGAACCTGGCACCATATCGGCGAGACCATTCCAAAACCCAAGGCAATTCTATCAATATCATCTCACTGGCAGACCAAGAAAACTGCCATTACCGGTGACCATCATCCGCAAACCATTCATGACTTCTGGGGGTTCCCACAGGAATTGTTTGCGGTGGAATACCGCGCACCAGGTTCGCTTGAACTGGTCGAGCGCATCAAGCAAATTATGCCGGAGGTGGAGGTGGATCTAAAGTGGGGGTTGGATCACGGCACATGGTCTGTTTTAAATCCCATGTATCCTGCTGCAAATATCCCGGTGGTGCAGCTCAGTCTTGCCCAGACGTTCGACTTCCCGGCACATTATGCGCTGGGAAAGGCTTTACGTCCGCTGCGAGATGAAGGGGTCTTGATTCTGGGAAGCGGAAATATTGTTCACAACCTTCGAGAAGCTGTTTTCCGCGATGCAGCTTTCGATTGGGCGGTTGAGTTTGATGAGTTGGTAAAAAAATGGATATTAAACCGTGAAGATCAAATGATCATCACATTAAATGGACATGGAAAATCGGCCATGCTTTCGGTGAACAGCGGCGAGCATTATATGCCGCTTTTGTACGTCCTGGGCGCCAGTGATCCGGATGAACCGCTGGAATTCTATTGTGAAAAAGTAACCCAGGGATCCATTTCAATGCGATGTGTGAAAATCGGATAAAAAGGTCAGCCAGCAAAATCAGGTTTATTCATCGTTTTTACCCTGTTACGGCCCTCTTCTTTGGCTGCATAAAGTGCCCAATCAGCAGAACGAATTAATTCGTCCACGGTTGAGCCATTTTGAGGGAAGGTAGCCACACCAATGGTGATCGTAGTGGAAATGGGCTGTTGATTTGAAAGAACCGTCAGGTTATTAAAGTGTTTTCGGATTTCTTCTGCTTTTAGTACTGCTTTTTCCTGTGGCATACCTGGAAAAACCAGCAAGATCTCATCACCGCCAAAACGGGCCGCCAGATCTTCTTCACAGATGGTGCTTAAAATATATTTGCTGAAAGATTTTAACAGCATATCACCGCATTGGTGGCCATAATTGTCGTTTATTTTTTTAAAGTGATCAATATCGATCATCATCATGCTTATCTCTTTATTTTCTCGCAGTGCCCTGGAAAATTCTTTATTTAGGATTTCATCAATATGGCGATTATAGAGACCGGTGAGTGAATCATGAAGCGCTTGGTGTTCGAGTTTCTTCTGCAGCTGTTTGTTTTTGGCAAGCTGTTCTTTTAATTGAATATTTGCATTTTGAAGGTCAGCTTCGGCGCGGTTGCGAGAAGTGACGTCTCTAAGTACCAATAATTTTCCCACTTCATCTTTTCTTTGATTGAAAATGGATGAACTTTGACATTCCAAAATAATCCCGGGAGAGTCAGGCAGTGGAATTTCGCGTCGGATGGGACGATTGGTGGAAAAAACGAGTTTGGGAAGTTCAGGGAAGAAGAGTTCCAGGTTTTTCCCGATAATTACTTTTGGATCCCAACCCAATAATTTTTGTGTGGAACGGTTGATATCCGCAACCCGTCCGTTCATATCCAATACGATTACGCCATCCTGCAATTGTTCGATCAGAGCAGTGCGGGCCACCGGCAGCAAATCCAGCAGTTGATAGCGGATCAAAGCCCAGGCTAAAAAAACTCCTGTAAAGGTTAACCCGGTTGGTGTAATATCCAAGCCCTCTATTGGAACCCAACCAAAGGCATAAACGGTACCTGATACAAGCGGGAACAAACTTCCGACCAGAAGGATCAGTAATTGTCGGCGGATTGGAGGTGGAGCCAAGACGATAGCTCTGATCAAGAAGATCAATCCACAGCTAAAAATTAGGTAGAGATAAGCAGTGTGCAACCAAAACCAGAAACCATGATGATATATTAAGACATTGTTCTCTATAGACCCCTGTGAAAAACCAGGCCATAACCAGCCCGTGTATGAATTTGTCCATGCAACAATTATGGTTAAAACAGGAATGACCAGGATTGAAGTGGTCATCCGTGGAGTCACTTCACGCTGTCGAATGTAGGTTAATAAAAATAAAAATAAAAAAGGATTTGAAAGAGTAAAACCGAAATAACTGATTTGAGACCATAGTATTTTGGCGGGTTGAGCCACAACGAAACTTTCAATTGTGGAAGCTATTTGCCATTCGGTAACAGAGAGACAAAAGGCAATAAAGAAGAATCCCCCCATTAGTTTTCGGCGGGGCCAACCCACCATTAATACAATGAGGGAGATGATTGTTCCTATGATCAGTACAATCTGATGAGGATGAATATTAATCATTGTTCATTCCAATAAATGGATAAAAGTAACAAAAAGTTACGCAACTCGAAGTTATTATACAAATCCCTTAGAGTTGCGTCAAATTGGTGTAACGAATATTTTCAGAATATGTTGATAAATGTTACATGAATGATTATAACAATTTTTCCACCAGGGTTGATACAAACTGGTGCCGTGTTTCGGGGTCACAAATATTGATGCCCAGACTCTCTTGATTGAGTTTTGGAGCGAGAACGGCCATGAAGCAGGCAGTGGAAATTTGTGCACAGGCGAGTTTCAGCTGTTCTTGAGTTATTTTTGTCCCGCGCTGATACAGGTCTTCACAAAGGTTACTCATGAAAACGGTATAGCGTTTCATAATTTGCGAATCATAATTTCCATCTGTGATGAGATCGTAAAAGTGGGCGCGTGTAATTCCCGGGTAGTTGCATCCGCCTTCGATCAGATCCTCAAAAACGGCGATGCAGCGTTCTTTGGCTGTGCTGCCAGGTAAAGCCTGAACATCCTCCCAGTCAAAGGCATTGTTCAGGGTGGTTTCCATCACCCTTTCGATCAAGTTCTCTTTGCTGCGAAAATAATAATTGATGGCGGCCAGGTTGACGCCGGCTTTTTCGGCAATCCGGCGGTTGGTGGCGCCTTTTAATCCAAATTCCTCGATACATTCGATGGCGGCTTCAATTATTTTTAATTCAACAGTATCAGTAGTCATGATCAGTTTCCTTCTGGCAGAGACAGGCCGGTCAATTTGCAAGATTCCACCCACAGGCGTTTTGCCAGAGAAGTGTTTGTGGCGTTGCGGCTGGGCTGTTTGGGTTCGCATAAGTGCCAGTAGACCTCAGAAGAGGATGTGACATCGGGGTTGCTGGCGAGAAAAAGAATGGTCTGTGCGGGAACCTCAGGCGACACGCCAAGTTTCTTGCGGCTGCGCCAGACCAAACTGGCAAGACCGCCGGTTTCTTTCATGCCAATATCGGTGTTGACCAGTCCGGGGTCCACGGCGAAGGCATGCACGGATTCGCCGGCGTGCAGACGATTGAACTCGTAGCTGAAAAGGACGTTGCTCAATTTAGACACTTTATAGGCAGTTAAGCCAAAAAAGAAGCCTGGATTCCTGGCTTTTTCCGGGATAAAAGAAGTGCGATAGTGTGAATCTGAGCTGACCGTGATCACTCTTCCGCTTGCAGATTTGGACAGCAGGGGCAGCAACAGGTGGGTCAAGAGAAAGGGAGCCAGATGATTGACGGCAAAAGTGGTTTCAATGCCGTCTTCGGTCAAAATCTTTTTTCCCATGTACATGCCGGCATTGTTCACCAGTACATCCAGGGAAGTGAGGGAGTGTTCAGCCAGGGTCTGTTCGATTTGTTTGGCTAATCCACGGATCTGGTTCTGAGACGCCAGGTTGGCCGTCAAGAAAAAAATGGTTGCTCCTGGCACCTTTGCCAGGATTTTTTGATGCGTGTCTTCACAGCGCTGAGGGTTTCTGCCAACGCCAATAATTATGGCGCCTTCACGGGCGGCATCCAATGCCGTTTGAAAACCAATGCCGGCGGTGGCACCAGTGATCACAATGGATTTGTTTGATAGGCTCATACGATTAATCTCCTTATTTGCAGAATTCATTTTAATTCAATCTTCTGTTTTGTCAATGAAATTCAATCAGTTGATTGAATCAAGGTATTGACAAAGTAAGAAAGTTTGTTTAGACTTAATCAACTGATTGAATCGCATGATAGGAGTTGACAATGAAAAGCTATATGATGATTACCGGCGCTCTGGGTGGACTTGGCAGAGCTTTTGTGTTTGAAGCAGCCCGCCGGGGGTATGCCCTGTTGCTCACTGACCGCACAGTTGAAGGAGAATCCTTTGCCAACCGATTGGCGGAGAAATATAACATCGAGGTCATTTACCGGCCCTGCGACCTGGCGGATGATGGGGCACGTGAAAAGCTCCTGGCCGGGCTCAAAACTGAGGGGTTCAGGTTCTGGGGCTTGATCAATGTGGCCGGGCTGGATAACGAAGGTGGTTTTCTTGAACGCAACCGTGCGCAGATCCTTAAGATCCTGCAGGTCAACATTTTGGCCACCATGGATGTCACCCACGGTATCCTTCCGCTGCGGGACCCTGACCAGCGCTTCAGGCTGATCAATGTGTGCAGCATGGCAGGGTTTTATCCCATGCCATTCAAGGCGACTTATGCTGCCAGCAAACGCTTCTTGCTTGATTTCTCTCGTGCGCTGAGAGAAGAGATCAAGTCTTTTGGAAGCGTCACAGCACTTTGCCCATCAGGCATGCCCACCACCATTGATAATATGCGCTCCATGTTCGCGCAGGGTTTTTGGGGGTTGGCCACCAGTATGGCGCCAGAGGACGTTGCGCGGATTACCCTGAAAGCCGCATTAAAGGGCAGGTTCGTGGTCATCCCCGGATGGATCAACCAGTGGATTCATGCCATCAGCAGCCTGGTGCCGCAATCCATTGCCACGAAATATGTGGCCAAGCGCTGGAGCGCCGCCCGAGCCAAACAGGAAGATCCACTCATGATGACGGGCAACCATCCGATTCAGTGTTGAGTTTAAAGCAGATGTATTAATTGATGCATCCTGTATAATTGGACAGTGTTAATAATAAAAATCCATTATTACAGGATGCGCCATGAAACCCCAAAGTAAAGTGCTGCGTTTTTCAATGTTTGCCCTGCTTTATTTCACCCAAGGCACGATTTTGGGGTATTTTGCCTCTGTCAACGCTCTGTACCTGATGGGCAGCGGTTTTGACATGGGCAAGGTGGGGATCTTTTCGACCATCGCGTTGATCCCATTTGTGATCAAAATTCTGTTTGGCATTCTCAGCGACCGCTTTAATTTCCTGGGGCTGGGGCACCGTAAACCCTATATTTTCATGGGGTTGGCTGTGCAAGCCATCTGTTTGCTGATCGTGGCGCAGATCAACCCGACCAACCATTATTGGGGTTTTGTTTTGCTGGCATTCTTGCTTCAATTGGGCATGGCCTTCTATGATACCTGTACGGATGGTTTGGCTTTGGATATCACACCAACCAATGAACAGGGTATTTTGCAGGGCTTCATGGTCGGCGGTCGCTCGGTGGGTGTAATCGTGGCGGCTTCGGCGGCAGGGTTTATTGCCCAATACCTCAATTGGCCGGCTGTGTTTTACTTTTTGGCGATTCTTACCTTAATCCCGATTCCGCTGCTTTTCTTCATCAAAGACAGCGGGCGTCCCCAGGGGTTACGTTTTAATTGGGCTGCATTTAAGGCATTTAAAAACGCCCAAGTATTGGCAGCGGCAGGTGCGGGTCTGATCATCTTTTTGGTGATCGTAGGCGCCAATCAATTAATGAACCCGGCGCTCACTGAGCGGTTTAATATTGACCTTAGTACTGCCGGTCTGGTCACCACGGTTTGGGGTATCGGTTGTGTTGCCGGTGCGTTTATCGGCGGGTTTGTGAAAGACAAACTCGGTGATCGGTCAGCCTTGTGGGCATCTGTGCTCACGGTAATTCCCGCCATGCTGCTGCTGGCCTTTGTCGGTGCAAAACCCTTGATCTGGGTGGTGGCGGTTTTCTTTGGATTATCTTATGGTATGTCACAATCCATCTATTTCGCGTTAGCCATGAAATATACCAGCCCGGCCATTGCTGCGTCGATGTTTGCCATTCTCATGTCGGTGACCAATATCGGCCAGGGCATTGGTCTGGGTGTCGGCGGAGGATTGGCAAAGAACGTGGGCTTTCCGATCACTTTTGTGATCTTTGGGGCAGTCATGCTGCTGGTATTGCCTTTCTTCCCGGTGCTGTTTAAAAAGAAGGCTTCTGCGGCGTAATTCCGATTGGTCAGCATTTTTTCAGTGATAAACAGGGATGCTCTATTGAGCATCCCTGTTTTTTGAATATTAAGGTTCCGAATCTGCCCCTTGAATTGATTCCGAGACTGTGCTATATTAATACCGATTAGGAACAATAATATTCCGATTCGGAACAATAATTATGAAAAGTCAATTTGACCAAACCGACCACCAGATCATCCGCATCTTGCATAAAGACGCCCGCACCTCTGCGTCTGAAATCGCACGCGAGTTGAATGCCAACGAACGCACCATCCGAAAACGGATTGACCGCCTGGTGCGTTTGGGTGCAGTGCGATTAACTGCCATTATTGATCCAGAAGTTTTTGGATATGTCACTGCAGTCGATATCTTTCTTGAAGTTGATACCGATCAGGAAGAGCAAGTGATCGGCAAGTTCATGACCACACCTGAAATTTCCTACATCGCACTAGGACAAGGCACCAAAGATCTTTCCATTGAATGCCGTTTCAGAAACAATGACGAGATGCACCAGTTCCTGCGGAAAAAACTCCCAGCCATTGATGGCGTACAGATCAGGGGTTACTCCCTGGTGCCACGCATAATTCGGAACATTGACGAATGGATGCCCAAAGATGAAGATTTTAAGGCAACTGAAAACGAAGATGATATTTAAAGTTTAATCCGGTTAACCACCGGATTTTTGTTAATTTAGGCATGTTCATTAATTAAGGAGACCAGAATGGAATTGAAGCACTTTATTGATACACAAGATTTTTCAAAACAAGAACTGTTGGACTTGATCGAATTGATCCGCATGATCAAGAAAGCCGACAAACAAGGCGCCACTCCCCGGCTGCTTGAAGGCGCCTCGCTTGCCATGCTCTTTGAAGAACCCTCCACGCGCACCCGTATTTCATTCGAAGTTGGCATGGCTGAATTAGGCGGGCATGCCCTGTATCTGAAACCGGGCGAAATCCATCTCGGGGTACGCGAATCATTGGGTGATACCGCCCAGGTGATATCGCGCTACGTGGACGTGATCATGGCTCGTACCTTGAAGCACGAGACCATGGAAGGGCTGGCCAAATATGCCACCGTGCCATTGATCAACGGGTTGACCGATTACAACCATCCCACCCAGGTGGTGTGCGATGTGCTGACCATGATCGAACATGCCCCCTCTGGAAAGAAGCTTGAGGATTTCAATGTGACTTTCGTTGGAGATGCCACCAACGTGCTTAGCTCCCTAATGTTGATCTGCACCCGCCTGGGTATGAATTTCACCCATGCCGCCCCCAAAAAATACCAGGCTCCCAAACAGTGGATGGACTGGGCGCATGAAAACTGCAAAATTTCCGGAGGCACGGTGCGCGTCACCGAAGACCCGATCCAGGCGGTTAAGGACGCCGATTTCATTTACACTGATCTATGGTGGTGGGTTGGACAGGAAGCCGAAATTCCTGAACGCAAGGCTGCCTTTATGCCCAGGTACCAGGTCAACAAGGACTTGATGAGCCACGCCCCTGCGCATTGCAAATTCATGCACTGCCTGCCTGCTTCACGCGGAGTCGAAGCCACGGATGAAGTGATGGATTCCGCGCAATCCGTGATCTTTGATCAGGCCGAAAACCGTCTGCATACCGAAAAAGGTCTGCTGGCCTGGCTTGTTTATCCCCGTCTGCACCGTCCAAGCAATGAACTAAAAGCAGTGCACAAAGGCGATATCGAGAATTTTTTGGAATGTAAATTTTAGATCCGCGATGAACGGAAAAATCAGGAGAGTAATCTAATGGCTGTTTCAATGCAATCTGCACCGGGCACTCCGAAAGGTTTTAAAAAAGTACTACGTTCGCTGGATATGACTCTTTTTACCGT
This sequence comes from uncultured Anaerolinea sp., assembly GCA_964597505.1. Lineage (GTDB taxonomy): Bacteria > Chloroflexota > Anaerolineae > Anaerolineales > Anaerolineaceae > UBA6107. The sequence goes on from CAZQXI010000010.1 coordinate 97,355, forward strand.
TTGCGCCATCCTGGTCATGGATACCCTGGCCCCTTCCGCGGCCATTGGTCCTTCTTCCATTTCATGGTGGTTGATCACCCTGGTCTTGTTCTTCATCCCTTATGGGTTGATCACTGCAGAATTGGGTACGACTTACCCTGAACAGGGTGGGTTGTATGTTTGGATCAAGAACGCTTTTGGTGAAAAATGGGCCGCCCGCACCACCTGGCTTTACTGGATCAACGTGGCTTTATGGATGCCTTCCGTTTATATTCTCTTTGCGGGCATGTTCTCACAGCTCTTCTTCCCCGAAATGGGCTTGTGGATGCAGATCGGCATTGGTATTGTCATGACCTGGATCACTGTTTGGATCGGTACCATGACACTCGAGACCGGCAAATGGATCCCCAATATCGGCGCCATTTTCAAGGCCGTGATAATGATCGTGATCGGCGTAGGCGCCTTCTTCTATGCAAAAGTAAACGGCGTGGCCAATGATTTATCATTCAAAGCCATCCTGCCTGAATGGGGAGCCGGTCTGGCTTTTCTACCGGTAATTGTTTACAACTTCATGGGTTTTGAATTGATGTCCGGCGCGTCAGGTGAAATGAAAAATCCGGGCAAGGATATCCCCCGTGCCATTATTACTTCAGGCGCTTTGATCGCGGTATTCTATATCATGGGAACTGTCGGCATCTTGATGGCCCTTCCCCTCGATCAATTGGGACTGGTCTCTGGCATCGTAGATACCCTCAAGATCCTGTTAGGTGGAACCCCATTTGGAAACGCCGTAGTGGTGGTATTGGGCGTGGCGGCTCTGTATACCTTTTTGGCCAACATGGTCACCTGGACCATCGGCGCCAACCGTACGGCTGCTGAAGCCGCCAAGGAAAACGAACTGCCCGAGATTTTTGGCCGCGAGCATCCTGTCAAGAAAACCCCGACTGGTGCTTTCATTCTGACTGGCATCGTTTCAACGGTGGTCATCATCCTCTACGGATTCATGGCTGGCAATGCTGAAGATCTTTTCTGGACCCTCTTCGCTTTTAGCTCCATGATCTTCCTCATGCCTTACCTGGCGCTCTTCCCTGCCTTCCTCAAGCTTCGCCATGATGATCCAACTGCGGTTCGCCCCTACCGTGTCCCCGGGGGCAAACCGACTGCCATAGTTTTAGCAGTGATCTGTGAACTCTTCATCATCCAGGCGGTTGTTTTATTCGTCTGGGTTCCCGGTCAACCCATGGATTGGGCGTTTGCAGCACCTGTTTTGATCGGGGTCTTAATCACCCTGGTGGTGGGTGAGGTTTTGATCTCAATCAGCAAGAATAAAAAGAAAGCCAAATAATATTTTCTAGAAATAATTGGCTAAGAAAGAAGGCAAGCATGTCATTTTTATTAGAAAGCACCCCCAAAAAAGACGGGTTCCGTATGCCTGGTGAATTTGAAAAACATTCCGGCACCTGGATGTTATGGCCTGAAAGACCTGATAACTGGCGTTTAGGCGCCAAGCCCGCCCAAAAAGCATTTGTCGAAGTCGCAAAGGCTATCAGCCAGTTTGAACCTCTCACCATGGCTGTTTCGCAAGCCCAATATAACAACGCCCGCAACATGCTGCCCGGTAACATCCGGGTGGTAGAAATGTCCAACAACGATTCGTGGATGCGCGATTGCGGACCAACCTTTGTTTCCAACGGCAAAGCCATCCGCGCCGTGGATTGGGATTTCAACGCCTGGGGTGGTTTGCTGGGCGGACTTTATTTCCCCTGGGATTTGGATGACCTAGTGGCGCAGAAGGTGGCCGAGATTGAACGGGTTGACCGCTACAAAGCGCCGTTCGTGCTTGAAGGCGGTTCCATCCACGTGGACGGAGAGGGAACCTTATTAACAACCCGCGAATGTCTGCTGAACGAGAACCGCAACCCTGATAAATCTCAGGAAGAACTCGAAGCTTTGTTGGCTGATTACCTGAACGTATCCAAATTCATCTGGTTGAACCGCGGTATTTACAACGATGAAACCAACGGTCATGTGGATAATATCTGCTGCTTCATCCGGCCGGGTGTGGTTGCCCTAGCCTGGACGGATGACAAATCCGATCCTCAGTACGAGATCTCGCAGGAAAACTATGAGATCCTGCAATCCGTCACCGACGCCAAAGGCCGAAAACTGGAAATCCACAAGATCCACCAGCCCAACCCGATCCTCATCACCCAAGAGGAGAGTGAGGGCGTGGATGCCATTCAGGGGACGCTTCCCCGTCAGGAGGGCGACCGATTGGCGGCCTCTTACATCAACTTTTACTTCTGCAATGGCGGGGCAGTGGTGCCCCAGTTCAACGATCCCCATGACAAGCTGGCGCTAGAGACGCTCCAGAAATTAATGCCAGAACGAAAAGTGGTTGGCGTGTATGCCCGTGAGATCCTTCTAGGCGGCGGCAACATCCACTGCATTACCCAGCAGCAGCCGGCTGTCTGATAAAAACAGTCTTATCTAAATCACCATGCCTTCGTTGGATTTTGCAGGCATGGTGATTTTTTATGAAGAATTCATGAAAAACGCAATTAATCGGAAGAATTAATTGTATTTTTATTAATCCCGTTAAGTTATTTTGTTATACATAAGTAATCGCTCCGTATCCATTGTTTGTAACAAATCGAGGGCAATATGTTGGGATTAAATAAATTGCGTATTGGCAGGCGTCTGGTTGTTCTTTTGTTGGTTGTTTTAATTGGATTCATTGCGTTTGGCGTTTTTGCTATCAATCGAATGAATTTAGTCAAAATCAATGGTGCAACCTACCAGCAAATTGTCCAGGGTAAAGATTTGATTGCCGATATATTGCCTCCTCCGGAATACATCATCGAGTCTTACTTAAATGTCTATCAAATGTTGGATGCCATTAATTCGAAAGCAAAAATGTCTACCCTTTATGATCTGATTGATAAAGGTAAATCATTGCGGCAGGATTATGAATTAAGACATCAATATTGGGTTGACACCCTTCCAGAAGGGGTGATTAAAGAAAAGATGGTGGTGACTTCTTATCAAGCTGCCATGGATTTTTATGAGGCCAGAGATAATGTGTTCATTCCGGCTTTGTTGGGCGGAAACAAAGAGTTGGTTCAACAGGTGCTGCACGACCAACTTACCCCACTATATGAATCGCATCTTAATACGATCATCGAAATTGTTGACGAAGTTAATTTGGAAAATCAAGCAAACGAAATCCAGGCCAGGCAAATTGTCTCGAGCGCCTATGTTTGGCTAATTGGCATTGGGATTGCTATATTAGGTTTTTGTTTAGTATTGGGCTTCTTGATCATCCAAAGTATTACCATACCATTAAAACGAATCCAAACTGCAGCCATCAGCCTCTCACAAGGAAAAATCAACCAGGATATTTCAATTAATTCAAGGGATGAGATTGGCGACCTTGCCCTTGCATTTAAAGACACCGTCCAATATTTACAGACCACGGCTAACATGGCGGATCAACTTGCAGATGGTGATCTGCGAATTGATGTAAAGCCGCAAAATGATGAAGATGTGCTCGGAATAGCTTTTGTAAAAATGGTTGAAAATCTGCGCGAGACTGTTGGACAGGTTTCTCAGAATGCCAGCGACCTTGAATCTGCCTCAAATGAATTGTCTCAAACGGCAATTCAAGCTGAACAGGCGACTTCGTTAATTGTCGAATCTATTCAAAAAGTATCTGAAGGCACCTCTGTTCAGGTGGAAGCGATCGAAAAAACCTCAGTCGCAGTGGGACAAATGTCTGAAGCCATTGAAGGGGTTGCACTAGGGGCTCAAGAGCAAAACACTTCCATTTTGAGAGTCACCTCCATCACAGATCAAATCAGTCAGGCGATTCAACAAGTAGCTCAAAACGCTGCTCTGGTTACTTCGGATTCGGTAGAGGCTTCAAACGCTGCCCGAAGGGGTACAACCACCGTTGAACAGACTTTAAATGGGATGATTAACATCAAAAACAAGGTTGGTGTTTCGGCTGAAAAAGTTCAAGAAATGGGAAGACGTTCTGAAGAAATTGGCAGGATCGTTGAAACCATTGAAGAAATTGCTTCACAGACCAATTTGCTGGCGCTAAATGCTGCCATTGAAGCGGCTAGAGCTGGAGAACAAGGCAAAGGCTTCGCCGTGGTGGCTGATGAAGTAAGAAAGTTGGCGGAACGGTCTGCAATGGCAACAAAAGAGATCGGCAGCTTGATTAACGGCATTTTAAAAACAGTTGCTGAAGCTGTTTTAGCGATGGAAGAAGGGGCGAATGAAGTTGAATCAGGGGTGGCGGCTGCAAACCAGGCAGGTAGAGCATTGGAAGATATTTTAAAAGCAGCTGAGGCTGTTAATAAGCAGGCTTCGCTGGCTGCAGAAGCCAGCGTGCGTATGAAAACAGCCTCTGAGGAATTGGTGTCTACGGTTGACTCTGTCTCTGCGGTGGTCGAAGAAAACACAGCCTCCACAGAAGAAATGACAGCAAATTCGAACGAAGTGGTTCTTTCAATTGAAAGTATTATCGGCATCAGTGCGGATAATGGACTTGCAATTGAAAAGGTAAATGCAAATGCCGCAGATATGACCATCCAGGTGGACGAAGTGACCTCTTCGGCGGCCACGCTGGCTGAAATGGCGAAAAACTTGAGAGAAACGATCAGTATTTTTAAACTATAAGGGTTGGCTAGTTTGGTTTATACCCAACCCCTTTTTTGATATTCAACAAACCCTCGGTCGAGGGCTTCTTTGATTTGATCCAGCAGAACTGAATCCATCTTGTGGATATGAAAACAGGATTTACCTTTTAATCGAGACAACAACTCGGGTTTAAAGAATTTTTTTACTTCAGGATCGGCATAAACAGGCATATAATATAACCCAACGTAAGATTTTTGCGTGATCAACCCTGCGAAATAGACTTCTTTACGTTTGCGCCCTTCGATCACCAAGTCTTTAACAGACCAAAGATCAAAATGACTCTCATCATCCACTTTTGAGGTAAATGGAGGTCGGTAGTTCAGTAATAATTCTTTTAGTTGGTTGAATATCAAGTCAAGGTTTTTCATAAATACCGCCTTTCAGTAAGGTTCAGTATAAAAACTAAGAGACGCGATTTCAAGAGTAAACAAAAAACTCATACCTTTTTATAGGTATGAGTTATTAAAAACTGACTTTACCAAAAGGCAAAACTAGAGGCTTGGTGCAAATACACCTGAAAAGATCAACCAGGCCAGGGTGGTCTTGGCTGCCAGGCTGAGGACGATATAAACACGCTCACCATACAGGTAGTCTTTCCATTTTCCAACCTTTTTGTATTGCAGGAACATGTTGATGGCAAAAATGTTGAAGAATACGAACAGGGTGGGGATGATGACATAGACGAAGGCCGGCGGTTTGGCGTCTCCACTGCTGACGGCGCCCATAAAGTACAGGAAGATCACGACCCACGGGGCGATACCGGCAATACAGCCAAAAATGAACGAGATCCAGTTGACTTTTTTGGTCAGCTGATTGTGATATTCCATCATCAATCCAAACAAGTTCATTGATGCATTGACGGTGAAGGCGAGGATGATGGCGCCAATGTCATTGAGTCCGACCAACAAGCCGATCAGCACGATCATGAGTGAAGAGCTTAGCGCATACTCATAAAAACGGACCGGATTCATGCCCAGTTTGAGCACCTTTGCATACCATTTGAAGCCAAAGGTTGCCAGACTGAAATGAGCGACGGCCGAAAGCAGCAGGAAGAGTGCAACGCCAATCCCAAGCGGGATGTCGAACATTTTTTGCGGGTTGGCCACCAATCCGCCTATCTCAAGGTTGAAGGTCAGATAATTAGAATAGACCGGATAGGTTTCTCCGGGGGTGTCAATAACGAAGGTGATAATGATCATAAATAAACCCTGCACAAAATGCAGTAATCCCATGATGAGGTTAAACCGTCGAAGTTTATTGATTTTCACGTCAATCGGGGGTGTTAATGATTCTGTTTCACGTGCTTTTTCCATTTTTCTTCTCCTGATTAAGTACGGCAAATAATATATATATTCATCATAAGTCCGTTTTGGATGTTTACAATAGTCTGTATAGTGTATGTACAAACAATAACCCCTTGCGCTGCCGGGTCCGCTGGCAAAGGGTTAGAGTCAGTTTTTATGTGGCTTAGAGTTATCGGTTGTACAAGGAGTTGAGAATTTGGGTTTCTTGTGCTGATAATTCAATATCCACGGCATCCAGGTTTTCTTTCTGGTGCAGCACATCAAACGACATGGGGATGGTGATAACCCGCGGCTGGTTGGTCAGCCAGGCCAGCGCGATCTGGAAAGAGGTTGCGCCATGTGCATTCGCAATCGATTTCAATGTTTCGTTTACCTTGATGTTTCGAAACTTGACCGGCGTGTAAGCAGTCACCAGAATGTCGTTTTCTTTACAGAAGTCCACGACCCCGTTTTTGACATACTTGTTTTCGGGCAGGCTGTAAGGCACCTGGTTGGTGAGGAGCGGCGTCTCGCAAAGCTCTTTTGACTTTTTCAAATCCTTAAGGTTGAAGTTGCTCACCCCAACATTTTTGACCTTGCCTTCACGGACTAATTGGTTCAATGCTTTGAAGGTGTCTTCCAGTCTGATCAGCTTGTTCGGCCAGTGGATCAGGTAAAGGTCGAGGTAGTCCATCTTTAAGCGGCGCAGGCTGCCTTCACAGGCTTTGAGCACGCCTGCATACCTGAGATGGTCCGGCCATACTTTAGAGGTAATGAAAAGCGATTCCCTTGGAATGCCGGAATCCGGGATGGCCTTAGCCAGCAGTTCCTCGGCGTGACCCTGGGCGTAATATTCTGCGGTGTCAAAGTGAGTGTAACCGAGTTCCAGCGCGGAGCGCAGCGCCTGCAGAGATTTTTGGTCAAGAGAAGGGTCTGCGGAGCCTTCTCCGCCGATACGCCAGGTGCCGAATCCGATCTTCGGAATTTGAAGATTATTAATCGATTCGTATTTCATCATCCCTCCTTGTTACTCTAAAAGAGAATCCCTCTGTTAGTCAGTTCAGCCGCGAGCTGCTGTGCGGAGGTGAACAGAATGGTTTGAAAACCAATCTCTTGGGCTGTGTTAATATTGGCAGCAGAATCGTCAATGAAAAGACATTCTTCAGCCTTGCGGCCAATCTTGTTGAGCAGGGTATGATATATCTCGGGTTCAGGTTTGACCTGGTTTACCTGGCCTGAAAGCAGAAAATCATCCAGATATTGCAGAAAAACAAAACGGTCTTTGACCCATTCAAAGGTGGTGGCATTCCAGTTGCTTAATCCATATAACGAGTAGCCGGCTTCTTTTAGTTTTCGGGCAATCTCAACAGTGTCCATCATCACCTCGCCCATCGCGTCCATCCAATGAGAATTGAAGCGGCGGATCAAGGTTTCGTGCTGTGGAAATTGAGCGACTTTCTCTTCAACCCCTTTTTCAAAAGAGTAACCCCGGTCAAACTTGGGATTCCAATTTTTGAAGTCAATTTCTTCGAGAAATGATCTGATCTCTTCGTCGCTGGTCATCACTTTGTTATAGAGGTAATACGGACTCCAGTCCACCAATACGGCGCCGAAATCGAAGATGATGACTGGAAATTTAGTCGGGCTTGTCATTGAACCTCTTGGGTGTAAAAAGTAAAAACAGGTTCAATTTTACCCGCAAAACAATCTATTAAGCCATTGCCACATAACGAAAGATCATGATGAAATGACACAGGGCAGCCAGGCTGACAAAGACATGCCAGACCTCGTGAAAACCGAAGACCCCCGGCCAGAAATCCAGCTTTTTGGTGATGTAGATAACGGCCCCGATGGAGTAGGTCAACCCTCCGGCCAGCATCCACCACAGCGCGGCGGCGGGCATGCTTTGCAGCATGGGTTTGATCACCAGCACGGCCATCCAGCCCATGACCAGGTAGACCCCGGCGGTCACCCAGCGCGGAGCTTTGATGACAAAAAGTTTGACGATCACCCCGGCCAGGGCAATGCCCCAAATCAATGTCAGAAAACCCAATCGCAGCCAGCCGGTAAAAAAGTTGATGCAAATGGGGGTATAGGTGCCGGCGATCAGCACGTAAATGGCGGAATGGTCAAATTTTCGAAGTTTAAGTAGCACGGATTCCGCCGCGGGTTTCGCCAAATGGTAGATGGCGCTGGCGGAAAACAGGGTCACCAGGCTGACGCCGTAGACGGCCATTGAAAGCTGTTTTAACCCCTCGCCGCGGGTGAGGATTAACAGAATTACCAGACCGGCCAACGCCAGAACTGCCGAAAAGAAATGGATCAATCCGCTGACCGGATCGCGAAACTTGGAAATCACAGGCACTCCATTTTTGTTATTAATGCTTGAAACTATACCCTTCTTGCTTATTCCGCGAATGTATCGAAGGTCATAAAAAACACAATTCCCGATTTCTGTGGATCACATTGGGTAGTGCTACAAGTGATATCGAGAGATCGGGAATACAAAAAGCGAGAGATTTTCTCTCGCTTTTTGCTATCAAAACTGAAATTTAATTTGTTGAATCCTGTTTCTGAGCAATGCCTTCGTGGATGTAGCTTTTCAGTTTTCTCTTGCGTTTGTTCTCGCTGTGGGCAGGATTACCTCCGTGCCCGGGACCTTTAAAAAGGATCGAGGTTAGCACCAGAAGACCCCAGGCCTGCCAGTAGGTAAGCGTTTTGAGGCCAAAAATATCAGGCATCAACCAGTTCCATAACAGCATGACGACCCAACCGCACAGTGCAAGGAATCCAAGCCCGAGGATGCCAAAACCGATTCCCATGAGTATCTTTTGCGGAAGACTGCGTTCTTCCCACCAACCCGGCATATTGTGTTTTCTTGGTTCAACGTTTTGTGTATTTTCAAAATCAGACATCTTGATCCTCCTCCGGGAACACCCCGGTAGATAATTTGTATGGGAATTGCTCCCAGTTATTCAAGTTATTACTCTTCGATCCATTGCCGCAATGCGCGTGACAAATTGCGAATGGCATAGCGTTTACGGGCGGTCAAAGTATCAATGCTTTCACCTGTGGCTTCAGCTATTTCTCTAAAGGTCAATTCGCCAAAAACCTGGGCTTCGATGACCTGGCGCTGCTCTTCAGGCAAGGCAAGGATTGCATCATTCAGCGCATCCATCAGGCTTTCTCTGACATAGGCATCCTGCGGATCAAGACCCACATCTGCGATCACTTCCTGCAGAATTTCTTCAGCCACATCGGTTTCTCCGACTGCGTCGCGAACGCGCTCATGCCTCCAGGCGTCGATCAAGCGCCGGGTAAAGAGCGAATTGATCCAGGCGGGCAGATTTAGAATGTTTGATACCAGATTAAGATTTTCAATCGTTTCTGCATAAACATCCTGGATCAAATCTTCTGCTTCTTCGATCGTCCGGCCTGCAGCCAGCAAGCGAGACACGAAACGAGGTTTTTCGCTGTTGTAAGCTTCCTCGATCCGTTTTCGTGATTTGATGGTTTCAGGTGCAAGTGTCGTATTCATGTTTTTCATAAGTATCGACGGACGATCATTGGTTTTAGTGTAATGAGTTTGACTTTTAGTTATGAGTAATTGTGAAATTCATTCTACAACTTTTGTGGTTGAAAAGGCTTCATAAAGATATGCTCTTAGGTGCCGACAAATGGAATTTAAAAATAATTCACGTTACAATTAGTATCAATTCAATACTTGCCGCAAATCCAAACCAGGACAGGATTGTAAAAAAATGGAAATCGAATTTAGAGGGTTCTATACGCGATCAGATATTTTCAAGGCCGTGTTCCTGGCCAATAAACCCACCCAAAAGCGGGGATTGATCCGCATCGGGTTCGCTGTTCTGGCATTGATCATCTACATTGCTTATACCGTGCTGACTGCCATTCAAGCCAAGACGCCGATATTAGACCCGAATTTGTTTGGCAGCCACCTGATGTATCTGCTTCTGATCGCCCTTTTTCTGTATTATCCCACCATCACATCCTCCATCACCGCGCTAAAGATCTGGCGCGCACCCACCATGCGGTATGAGTATAAAGGTACCCTTTCAAGCGCGGGCATCCTTTATTCGGGCAAGAAAACCCTCATCACCTGGGAAGAGATTGCCAAAAAGCAGATCACCAGCGAGATCATCGTACTGCTGACCTCCAACGGCATCCTCAGTTTCTTTCCGCGCGGATTTTTCAAGTCCGAAGGGGATTGGCAGCGGGCGACCCAATTGGTTGGGTTCAATCTGAATGAAGTCGATTAAAGAGTGATTTACAAGAAGTCACCTGGCGAACTTTTTTAACTTGCTGATAATTGAAAGAAGTATCCTCCATGCAGAAGAAATCGGCTATTGATAATTTCGCTCCTCAAATTCTCAAGATATACCATCGGGATGAAGAGTCTTTTTGGACCGCTGTAACCGCGCCCTTCCTGTCGGACAAAACCACCTTCCTGGATTGGGTCAAAAACTTTAACGTAGACCTGGGATTGCTTTCTGCCTTTACGGGTTTGGATAAAGAAGCCAAACAATTGTTAAAAGCGTTTTCAGCCCAGTTTGGTGTGGATGTCAACGAATGGTCCAGCAACAGGCTTCAATACTTTAAAGATGCCTATCCGGTTTTTGCGTTTTTAGCCGTCTGGATGGATGAAATGGGTCTGGACGAATATGTTGGCAATTTTGGAGATATTCTCAAAGCGGGGGTGTTTGCCGTCGCAGGCTACGGCATTTTGGATGAAAATGTAGACAGCAATTCTCCCTCGCCGGTTGAGATTCTGGTGGCACAGGCTTTGTTGGCGGAATATGAAACCAGAGCGCTTAAAGTCTTTGGTGTTTCAGAAACCAACCTGGCGATCATGCAGAAAATGCGCATGCTTTTCCTTGGCGCCGAGATCAAAGAAAAACAAATGAGAGGAAAAGCCAGCCCCTACCAGCTGGATAACCCCAAAGACCTGGGCACCAAGGGCGCAAATTCCGTTACCCCGTTTATGCTCAGTCTTGAGAAATTAGGGAAGGCTGCCTTGATCGATGACTATTGGGAAGTCTTTTTGTTGTTCGGAGCGGCCATCCAAATGATCGATGATTGGAGTGATCTTGAGAAAGACCTGGCCAGCGGACATTATTCCTATGTGACTTTGGGCGCAACACAGGCATTGTTGAACGGGGTGCCCAAGCAAACGGCCGAATTGTTAAGATCCGATCAAAGTAAAATTCGAGAAACCTACAACTGCAGTAAGGCAATGATCAATCAAGCCCGAGAAATTCTTCAACGATTAAATGATGGTTACTTAACGAGGCTGGTCGATGTGACCGAAGCCAGGTTGGATTCATATTTTCGCAAAGAACTCAAAATGATTTAATCCCCGGTTTTATCGTAGATGTTTTGAAATAGTTGGAATTAGCCTTGTAAATCAGTGAAGCTGAGAATCCAAAAACTTAAATGCAAAACCCCCGCGGTCTCAATTTCAGACCGCGGGGGTTCTGTCATTCACCTAAAAATCTACAACCGTTTCAACCGGGGTTTCCGGATAGATCCTCAAGGGAGCAGGGGGCATGGGGTTGTAGGCATAATCCAGCTGCACGACGCCGCACTTCAGGCCGGCGATGCGTTTTGAACCTTGATAGGTGCCGCGCACCAGTACATCTTCCATGGAGAGCGCCATGCCGAAGACCGCCACGCTGGTGTAAGCCGGGATGTTTGCCAGTTCGTCGCCGTAAGCTCCGAACGAGAAGATCAGGTGTTCGCGGTCGAGCGACTGGGCCTGGATGAGGGGGATGACCACCGGGTAGCCATCCGCGCCGACATAGCCCAGGAATTTCAGATTATCAATTTTGTCGTAGAAGGCTTTGGTCCAGTCGTTGAGGACCATTGCCTTTTCGTGTTTGGGGGTGAGGGTTTTGGCGACCATGGTCTTGATCGCAGCGGGGATGATCTTGTTCATCGGCAGGGGACTTTTTCCGCTCTGCGCGACCAGGTTCATGTAGTGCACGGTGTGCACGCCGAAATAGCAGTTATAGCGGAAGAGAGGGGTGTTGTTGTAAAAGTCGTAATCCTTGCCGTCTTTGGCTGCATGGGTGTAATCCGCACAGCCGCGCCACAGGTTTTTATCCAGACCCATGACCATGAAGCCGGTTTTGGGGTTCTGCTTGATATGCTGCTTGCTGATGCCTTCCATGAACTGTCCCCACACCATTTCTGCCGGTGAGCAGGCCATCAGCGTGGTGATCAGCGTCAGGTGGGGCAGCCCTTCGGGCGTGACGGTGCCCAGAATGCCGACCTTCATGGTGGCTGAAAGATCTTTAATATCCTGTTCTGAAAACCGGTCGAATGCGTATTGTGGATTGCTCATGATCCCTCCGCTTAATTGTTTCTAGAATTAATTCTCAACCCTGGCTGCGCCCGTCACAAAAACGCGGTTCGGGGAGAATCCGCTGTCCTTGGCCCATTGTTCAACCCGGGCCAGGTCATTTTTAGTCATCAATGGTGTTTCTGCAAAAACCCAATCCATATCAAGACGTGAATACTTGTCGCGGCACAGGTTGTTGAAGGCGCACAGTTCCCAGCGCTCAGCGGTTTCTCCGATTGTGTCGGCCAGGTGCCGCCCGATGCCCTGGACGTTTTCACGCGAGTCCGTGGCGCCGGGGATGAGCGGGGTGCGCACCCACAGGCGCTTGCGTCCGCCTGACGCTTCGATCTCGCTTTTGACCATTTGCAGGTTGCTCAAAATGCGGGTGTTGCTCACGCCCGTCCATTTTTGGTGGGCGCTTTCTTCGAGTAGTTTCAGGTCGAAGAGTACGATATCTGCTTCGGCGGCCAGCTGTATGAGCGTCTCGGGCTGACATAACCCGCAGGTATCCAATGCGACCGAAATGCCGGCCTGCCTGAGCGCTCTCATTAGTTCCAGGGTGAAGGCGGGCTGCAGCGAGGGTTCGCCGCCTGAGAGGGTGACGCCCCCGCCGGATTTTTCGAAGTACGCCCGGTCTTTCACCAATTCACTGACCAGGTCTTCCATGGATATGGTCTCACCCAGCATTTCCATTGCGCCGCTAGGGCAGGCGCCTGCACAATTTCCACAGGCGTCGCACCGGCTTCTATCACGTTCGATGCCGCCATCCCCTTTGGTGAGGGCTTCTTTTTCGCAGGCTTCAATGCAAGAGTCGCAGCCGATGCAGCGGTTGCCAATCCACTGGATCTCAGGTTTAAGCAGCAGGCTTTCGGGGTTGTGGCACCAGGCGCAGCGCAACGGACAGCCCTTGTAAAAGACCGTGGTGCGGATGCCCGGCCCGTCTTCCGTTGAAAGACGCTGCAGGTGCAAAATGGTGCCGGTGAGGGTGGCGATGGCTTCTGTCATTTGATCCATTAACACATCTGGTGGCTTTCACGGGCGATGATCTCGTCCTGCAGTTCCTTGCCGATGGTGGTGAAGTAGGCGTTGTAGCCGGTGACGCGAACCAAAAGATATCGGTAGTCATCGGGGTGCAGCTGGGCGTCGCGCAGCAGGTCCGCGTTGAGCATGTTGATCTGCAAGGCGCTGCCGCCGTTCTCGATGTATCCACGCAGGAAGGCCTTGAATTTATCGCGGTGTTCGGGGTCGCGCAAAATGGACGGGTTGAAGGTGATGGTGTGGCTGCCGCCGTTGGGCAGTACGTTGAAATATTCCGCCCAGTCACCCTTGCCGTCCGCGGCTTTGCCGCCCATGACCTTGCCCACCGAATTGACGTTGGCGGTGGGGCCTTTAATATCCGCGCCGTTGGAGGGGCAGATGGCGTTGGAGAGGAACTTGCCCTTGGCGCGCCCATCCGGGCTGGCGGCGAGGATATCCGAATAGGAGATCCAGTAGTTCCAGCTCAACATGCCCGGCCGGAACTGGCGGTTGGTGGAGAGGGTCTTATACTTCCAAGTTTCTTCCGTCCACAGGTCCATGACCTGTTTGGCCATGGCGTCGGCGGTTTCATCGTCCCGGCCGTATTTGGGGGTTTTGTTGATGGCGATGGCCTGCAGTTTCTCGTACCCGACCCAATTGGCTTTGAGCGCCTTGACCAGCTCCTGCATGGTGCAGACCTGTTTGTCGAAGACGAGGGTTTTTACAGCCAATAGTGAATCCACTGTGGTGGCGTAGGTTACGGCTTCGACGGTGACAAAATTGAGTTCCGGTCCGCCCTGGTTGATGTCTTTACCGCTGGCAGCGCAGCCTTTCACCAGGCAGGAGAGGTAAGGGGTTTGGAAGAAGCGGGCCCTGATCGCTTCGGACTTTTCGTAAGTTTCGACACTGAGCTTGATGATGTGGCGTGTCTGTGCGGCATAAGCCTGCCAGAACTGCTCCCAGGTGGTGAAATTGGCCGGGTCTCCGGTATCCACGCCATCAAGAGTGAGTTTGGAAGGTAATCCGGTAAGGGCATCCTTGACCGGTAGCATGTCGTAGCCGCCAGTGAGGGTCAACTCCACGGCTTTAAGGAGGTTGAGGTTGTCATCCACGGTGCCGGAGCGGTCGTTCCCTACCATGGTGTTCTCGAGGCAGCCAACCGGCGCATATTCGTGCACATTGGTGGAATTGATCAGGTGCTGTACCCCGGCTTTGCGCGCTTCGAGCATCATACCAGCCATGGAACGTTCGTCAAAGTTTAGCAAAAATGGTGCACCCTGGCTGCTGGCGATCATCTCGACCACTTTATCCATCAACGGTTCGGGGGTACCGCGGTGCAGGCGGACGTTGGGCTTGGGCTCGAGGATGGGCGACATGTCGTCAATCACTTCGAGGATGGCGTAGGTCAGGTCGTTGGACATATCCAACCCGGCGGCGCCGACCCCTGCCAGCGTCAGCAATTGACCGTAGCCGGCGGTGATGCCCTGGTTGCCCCCGGTGCGGATCATGCCGTCATAGGCAGTGTTGCAGTGCACCCACATGCATTTGAGAATTTCCTTGCCGAATTCGCGGTCCATTCCGGATTTCAGCGAGGTTTCCCACATTGGATAGAGATACTGGTCAATGCGCCCAAAGGAGACCCCAGGACCGGGATAGTTTTCGTCTGCCATCACCAACATGTGGGTCAGCCAAAGCGATTGCACAGCCTCCCAGAAGTTGCGCGCCGGTTCCCAGGGCACACGCGCCAGGTTGGCTGCCATGGATTGCAGTTCCGCTTTGCGCGCGGCGTCAGGTTCGTGTTCAACCAGCGCTAATAGTTTTTCGCGGTATTTGGCGGCCAGATCGAGTGCCAGGGTGGAGGCGGTGATCATGGAGCGCAACTGCCCGCCTTTTGGTCCTTTTTTCTCTTCGTCAGACAGTTTCTCGTAAAACGCCTTGAGTTCTGCGTTTACGGCGACCCAGCCTTCCTGGATGATGCGTGCGTAGCCGGGGACGAGATGTCCGCTGGTGGCGCCGGCGTTGCCATAGCCGTGGTTGTGGAACCACAACATGGCTTCGCGGGATCCGCCTTTGCCTTTGACCAGTTTATCGTATTCCCTGGTCTCTTTTTCGGTCAGGCAGTGCGAGGTCATCACGCTGAAACGTGCGCCCGCCAGCAGGTCGCCGGGCAGAATTTCCTTGGGGACGTAATTTACCATCACTTCCTTGAGGAACCAGGCGCGCCGCTCGGGCAGGCTCCAGTTCCAAAAGTCCTTGTGCAATGCTACCGGTTTAGCGGTCTGCTTGAAGGATGAACGGAAGGTCGGGATGTAGAAATAGGTTTCGGGGACGATGTAAAAGGAAAGTTCGTTGTATTGAAAATCCCACGGGGTACCGGTCGTCCAGGAGGTGTACTCGTTGTTCCAGCGGCGTTTAACACCCTCGAAATAATAATCCCTCAGCCAGCGCACCCGATCCGACAGGGACTTGGGTTCCTTGATGCTAAACTTTGGTTTTTCTACCGTCATGGTGGACATAATCGAGCCTCCTGAATCAATATTTGATTAACTTTTCAGCAGTTTTTCTCCGTGCTCCAACAGTGTTTTCATGATCTCAACAGACTTTAGATCGTCGCGGCTTTCTAGCGCTACCAATAGTTCCTGGTGATAAGCATGTACATCATCCACTACGGATGAACCTGCCGTTTTTTGATAAAAGGCTGTGGTGAAGTGGGTGTAGACCGTTTTGAAGGAATTGAGAATTAGGGGATAGGCCATGTTTTCAGAGGCGATGGAAATGAGCAGGTGGAATTCAAAATCCAGCTCAACCAGGGCGGAGATGCTGCCGCGGTCGGCGGCCAGTTCGTTTTGCACGATCTGGCGCAGTTCGGCAAGCTGGTCCGTGCTGGCGTGAGTGGCAGCCAGACGTGCGGTCTCGGTTTCTACCAGAATGCGCATAGAGAGCAGGCTGGTGACAAATTTTGGATCGAGTTCGCCGTTGTGATAAGACAGCAGCGACGACAAAATCGACATGGATCCGCTTTTGCGGAAGTCGTTGATCACCACACCGCGGCGCGGGTTGATGGTCACCAACCCCTTGGCGGCAAGATCCACCAGGGCTTCGTGCAGCACCGGCCGGCTTACGCCCAGGCGCGTTGCCAGGTCGCGTTCCGCGGGCAGACGTTCGCCTACTTTGAGCTCGCCCGAGAGGATCAATTCCTCAAGGCGCGCGACGCACGCGGATTTAAGACTGTTGACTTGCAGCGGTTCGATGGGTAGGGTCATAAGGTTTGGCTGGTGGTTTTACCAGACATAATTTAGTATACAATTATAAATTCCCGAATGCAAGCATCAATTTTTAGATTTTGAAATGTGTTAAAAGGTAACTAAAATTTGTAATAATATAAATATCACAAATAAGAATCCAACCCAATCCCTTTTTCCATTTTTCTAACAAGATCATCAACGAAAACAGCGGCGGGAACACCGTCGATAACATCGTGATCAACGAGTATTGCCAAATGCATAACGTGGCCTTTTACAATTTCTCCCTTTCTAACGACGGGTTGTTCGTTGATCGATCCAAAAGCCAGACAGACAGGATGCATACTGTAAGGAATGATCCACCCATGGGTATGTCCAACCATTCCTACCGTTGTAATCATGACACTTCCCATATTCTGTTTAGTCCGCTGAGGATGATTCAGAACCAATAATCTCATTAAAATAATGCGGATCCATTGCGGCAAACTTGTATAAACTCTCATAATGGACAGATTCGATTTTCGACCGAGAACGTAATCCGTTTCATTTTCTGCGTTTTGTTGCTTTGCTGAATCTATTTCATCTTGAATTTCTTCCAAAGATTTTTTATCCGCTTTACGGATTACGTACGGCAAAGGCACTTTCATTCCCTTGACTTCTTTTTCGATAACAATCGAAATATCAACGTCTTTAAAAACGAGTACTTTATTCTTTTTGATCTCATTGATTCCTGCAACCGGAGGATGAGACGCTACGCAGTCTGAAGTAACTTTAATCAACCAGGTAAAAAATGAAATTTTCTTGCTGACTTTTCTATTTTCAATCAAGATGCGCCAGGGTTCACTAATATCAACTTCAAGAAGTGCTTTAACGTGATGTTTCCCCAAACCGATTTTTCCTACATCAAAGGTTAGTTGACGGCTGGATGGATACTCAACTTCAATAAACTCGTTATTAATCATTAAAATGCACCTTTCTACCATCCATTTGAGTATTTCAATATTGTAGTTAAAATAATAGATCTTGGAAAGTTGAAAGGCAATGATTGTTACAAAGAAACGTGACATGTGAGGAAAATTGAGAAAAGTTGAAAGTATGATCATTGTCAGCGCCTGCCTGGCAGGGCTCAACTGCCGTTACGACGGTGCGGCTAAACCTTGCGAGAAGGTGATACAACTTGTCGCTGATGGCCGGGCAATACCGGTCTGCCCGGAACAGTTGGGAGGGCTGCCCACCCCGCGCCAATCGTCTGAACGCGTGGGTGAGCGTGTAATACGTAAAGACGGTGCGGATGTAACCGCCGAGTTCATGCGCGGTGCGGAGGAATCTCTCAAACTGGCAAAAATGATCGGCGCCACCGAGGCGATCCTAAAGGCCAAATCGCCTTCCTGCGGCAGCAATCTGATCTATGACGGCACCTTTAGCGGCAAGCTCATCCCCGGCGACGGGGTGTTTGCCGCCATGTGTAAAGCCAACGGCATCGCGGTCAAAACGGAAGAGGAAATTTAAACCAAAACCCGGGTGGCACATGGGTCCCGGGTTTTGTGGATCTTCAAAATCTTTCAAACAACAGATTTTTACGATTCTCTGTTCTATGTTCTCTGTTCTCTGCTCTCTATTCTCGATCTTCTAATAATGCAGCGTCTTCGGATCCGCTTTCACGCGCTTCTTAAAGACGATGTAAGTCCAGGCCTGGTAGGCTAGCACGATCGGCAGCATGACGCAGGCGACGATGGTCATCACTTTGAGTGTGTAGGGTGAAGATGAGGCATTATAGATGGTCAGGCTGAATTCGGGTGAGGTGCTCGAAACCATCACGTTGGGGAAGAGCGCCACGAACAGACTGGCCACGGTAAAGAGGATGGTCAATCCGCTCATGCCAAACGCCCAGCCTTCTTTTTTCATTTGCATGAAGACTCTCGAAAGCACCAGGGATACCGCCGCCAGCAAGGGGGCGATCATACCCACAAACCCCTTGTCCACGAATGCCTGGGTGGTGAAGACGATCCAGATCAGGTAGATGGCAGCAATCCCGAGATTGGAAATCCACAGACTCTTGGCGGCTTTGGCCACGCGATCGCGCAGGTCATCGGTCAGCTTGAGGCTGAGGAAGTTGGCGCCGTGCACCATGAAGACAACGACCACCGCCAGACCGCCCACAATACTGAGGGGATTCAGGAGGGTGAAGAAGGTGCCGGTATAGAGTTGGTTTCCATCAATCGGCACGCCGCGCACGACATTGGTAAAGACCACACCGAGTAAAAAGGCGGCCAAAAAGCTGGCAACACCGATCAAAACATCCCAGGTGTTGCGCCACTTGGGGCTGCCCAATTTGGAGCGGAACTCGAAGGCCACACCACGGAAGATCAAGGCAAGCAGCAGTAAGAAGAAGCCCAGGTAGAATCCGCTGAACATGGTGGCATACCAGTTGGGGAAGGCCGCAAAGGTGGCGCCGCCGGCGGTGACCAGCCAGACTTCATTGCCATCCCAGTGCGGTCCGATGGTGTTGATGATGGCGCGGCGTTCCTCGTCCTTTTTACCGATAAGGGGCAAGAGCATGCCGACGCCGAAATCAAAGCCTTCCAAAAAGAAATAACCGACATATAAAACGCACACCAGAATAAACCACAATATATTGAGGTCCATTATTTGCCTCCAGAAGTTTTTTCTGTTGAGATAACATCCAGGGGTTCAGAGGTGGTATCGCCCGCCGCCAATCCTTTTTTCGCGTTTTTGATCAAGAGGTAAAGATCAATCACCATCAAAACGCCGTAAACCACCACGAAACCAACCAAGCTGATTAAGATGGTTGTGGGGGTCAGGTTGGGACTGACCGAATCCTTGGTGAGGATTAAACCGGTGACCGTCCATGGCTGGCGTGCAGTTTCAGTGAGGATCCAGCCAGCAGTGTTCGCCAGGTATGGGAAGAAAAGCGCTATGGGCAGAATCTTAAGCAGCCAGTTACCTTTTTGTGGATATTTCTTATATGTGTAAAACCATATGACCAGGGTAATGAGCGCCATCAAGAAACCGAGCGCAACCATGATCCTGAAAGTCCAATAAGTTAATGCAACCAAAGGAACATAATCTCCTGCGCCATATTTTTCTTCATACTGGGCTTGAAGATCGTTGATGCCTTCCACTTCACCTTCAAACTTGAAGTAGTATAAAAAGCTCAACGCCTTGGGGATGGTCACATTCCAGGTTACATTTTTTCCGTCAGGAGTAAACCCGGCGATCAACGAAAAGTCGGCAGGATCCTGGGTTTCAAAATGGGCTTCTGATGCGGCTGCGGCCATGGGTTGGGCGTCTTTAAGCTCCATGCCCTGAAAATGCCCGGTGCCAATAACGGCCACTGTTGCAAAGAAACCGATAATTGCTGCCAATTTCAGACTGGTTTTGAAAGCCGCCTCATCCTTCTTACGCAGCAAGTGATAAGCACTGAAGCCGAGGATGAAGAAACTGGCCGTCACCAACCCTGAGGTGATGGTGTGGAAGAAGAAATAGATTGCCCGTGGATTGGTTACCACAGCAAAAAAATCCACCATTTCAGCGCGGCCGTTATTAAGTACATATCCAACCGGGCTTTGCATGAAGCCATTCGCCGCGAGGATAAAGAACGCGCTGAGGTTGGTGCCGATGGCGACCAGCCACATCACGGTGGAATGAAGTTTCTTTGAGAGCCTTTCCCAGCCGAAAATCCAGACACCAATAAATGTTGATTCAAGGAAGAAGGCAATCAACCCTTCCATGGCCAGTGGAGCGCCAAAGATGTCGCCCACGAAGCGGGAATATTCAGACCAGTTCATGCCGAACTGGAATTCCATCACCAACCCGGTCACTACTCCCATGGCAAAATTGATCAAAAAGAGTTTTCCCCAGAACTTGACCAACCGTTTGTATTCTTCCTTGCCGTTCTTGACATACATAGACTCAAGAATGGCTACATAGATTCCCAACCCCAGTGTGAGTGGGACGAAGAAGAAATGGTATATCGTGGTGAGGGCAAACTGCCATCGTGATAACGTCACTATGTCCATAAATATTCTCCTTTACAGTAAAAATTATCTGACCGGCCAAAAACCGGGCAGGGTAAGCCTCAAAATGACATCTGCAACCATGCCCAAAATAAGCAGGTTGCTGAACAGACGGTTGTGATAAAACGCGAAACCGGAAAACCAAGTCGGCCAATAGGTCCATTCTTTTGGGGGTTCAGCGGGTCTTGGTTTGGCGTGAACGCCCACCGCAAAGAGCAATCGCTTGCCGGCGAAGAGAACGATCAAAAGAACCGGGGTGAAATAATGTGTCACAAAGACCAAATAAAGAATAACCAGATAGATCAGGACTAAAACGACCATGTTCACATAACGGGCGGCTTTTTCACCGATCACCACAGGCAGTGTCCCCACTTTTTTAGCGCGGTCTTCAGCAGATTTATCAATATGTTTGCCAATATTGATGCTCACTACACTTAAGCCAAAGGGTACAGCTGCCAGAGCTGCTTTCCACACGGAATCCACCATGCCGCCCGCCAGCACCAGGTAAATACCTGAAGCCATGATCGGTCCCCAGATCAAAAAGATGCTTAACTCACCCAGGGCAATGTGTTTGAGCGGCCAGGTATAGAAGAGCAGCACCAGGATACCAAAAGCAAACAGGATAATTATTTCTAGTGAAAATTGGGTATAGAAAAGGGCAAACACACCTGAAAGAAATGCCAGCGTGCCGCTTATCGCAAACCATGTAAGCTGGGTTTTCTTGTCCCAAAACTTTTGAAAGAGCGGATGTACGCCGTATTGAATGCGGAAGTAATCAACGCCGTCGATTCCACGTGAATAATCGGTGTAATCATTAAGCAGGTTGTTGGTGCCGTGAGCCAGGAAAAGACCAAGAGTGATGATCAACCACACCAGTGGGTGAAGGTAGCCATCACGCCAGGCGAGGATGCCGCCGATGGCACAGGTATACAGGGTAACCATAGTTACCCCTGATCGGGTGGCGATCAACCACTTTGAGATCACATCCAATGAATTCCATTCCTCCACTGACTCCATTTTAACCAGTGAAGAAAACGCCTTTTTCCACATCGCGAAATTGATTCGCATGATTCCCTCCCAATATAAAAACAGTAATTAAAATAATTACTATCATTTTAATCTATTTTACTTTTAAAGCAAAAGGTTTGGGAATAAAAACTTTATTATTTGATTAGTTTTCCTAGACCAAAGCCGCCAAATGAGAACATGAGTGAGCCGAAGAAAATGGTCACCGCTGTGGTCCAGAGGTAGCGAAAAAGGGGCACATGATATACACCCGCCACCACACTGATGGCTTTGGCGCCATAAAGTGGAATGGCTCTGCCGCCAATCAAAAACAAGGGTGAATCTATGGGTAGTTTCCCAAGACCAAAAGGCAGTTTTTCTTTCTTTTCGAGAAAATTGGCGGCGCTGCCGATGCGTTTACCTAGGTAATACTCCACCAAAGCAGCAAGCGTGTTTCCGATCCACGAAACGATCATGGCGGTCCACGGACCGAACATCGCGCCGATCAACAAAGTGAGGGGTTCAGAGGGGATGAAGGTCATTCCCAGTGCGGCGTACACAAATATACTGATGACCAGTCCCCAAATTCCGGCCTGGCTGATGAAGGTTTTGATCTTTTCAAAATCAAAGGCAACGATGGCGCCTATGACTGCCATGAAGGCCAGGGAAGTAAAAAGAGTGATCAGCGTTTTTTTGCGCGACTCTTTTTTGTCGGGCTGAATTTTAGGATTTTCCATGTGGTTTAGGGAGCTCCAATGCGTATTGATCAGTCGGCGGTTAATGCGGATTCCTCAGCCTGAACGGTAACATTCTTATGCGCAGGAATTTTAATGCGCATGGTGGCAAAGAAATTAATGACCGCAATCAACACACCTAATAGGAATACGTATTGAAAGCCAAAACGGTTCCAAATAACACCACCCAAAAGAGCAATACTAATGGAAAAGACATGATCGATGGTGATGGAAGCTGATAACGCAGGTTGAATGTCGGATTCTTGCAGGGCAATCTTCTTCATATAGGTCGAACGCGCCATGCTGACAGACATCAGCACCTGGTCGAGCAAGTAACACACGCAGGCAAGGATGAAGGCTACATTGATCGGTAAGATGGATTTACCGAAGCCGTATCCCAGGCAGACGAACACCAGCAGCACCGCTTCGGCTGCCAGCACCACTTTTTCGCCCAGCTTGTCAATGGCTTTACCAAGAATAGGTTGAAAGAGAATGCCAATCACGCCGCCGATGATGAGCAAGGTGGCGATGGTTTGGGTCGGTTGGCCATAAATAGTCACAATGACCCAGGGGGCAAAGGTCATGAAGATTTGTTTGCGTGAGCCGTAGAGAACTGAGAGAACATAAAAAAGCGTGTATTCCTTACGCAGTTTTAAGAAGGTCTTCGTGTTCACTTTTTCAACTTTTGAAGGCTTCATTAATGCCATCATCACCATGGCTATGGCATAGCATAAAGAAGCCATGATAAAAGTGTGTTCATAATTAAAATTCAGATATTTAAAACCAAAAAACACCAACCCGCTGCCGAATATGACCGCCAGGTTGCGGATCGCGTTCATCTGTCCCAGGCGTTGGCCCGTTTTTCCGTCACGAGCCAGTTCCATTCCAACCGTGGAGGCGACGGGCAAAAAGAGGTGCTGTCCCATGCTGCAAATGAACAGGAACATGACCATGACCGTATAGGTTTTTGAAGCAAACCCTACCAGAAAGATGCCAATACTTCCCAGAAGCAGGGCAAAAGCGCCCATTTTTCGACTGCCCAGAAACCAGAGCAGTGCAGAAACAAAAACCACAATGAACCCTGGAATTTCACGCGGAAGTTCCAGAAAAGAGCGTTGAAATCCCGTCAGTGAAAAACTGTCATTAAGAAAATTGTTTAAAGTGGAATCAATCAGACTGGCACCCATGCCCACTGCAAAGGTGGCAATGATAAAGAGCGTCAATTCACGAGATAAATTGGAGTATTTGGTGCGGATTGTTTGGAGCATAGTGTATTCTGCGATTCTGTCAGTGGATTAATGGATTGATTCTAACATAAGCGTACCTGACGCAGGGTTAGCTCCAGTCGGCATATCTTGAGTTTGGATAGATTTGTTTGAGACAATTCATCAGGATGGGTTTCAGCCGGTCCACCATTTCCACCTTTCGGTGCTCAGGCTGGTCTTTGTAACCAACGATGAGGAAGAAATAGATACTTCGCAGGAATAATTTTGTGTTCACTCTTGCGCAGTTCCAGGCTGGGTGGGTGAAGGCTTCCTTCCAATCCATGTGTCCAGAAGACGAAACGAAACCCTCAAACCAGCTTTTAAAGAATTCCTCGGTCACGAGATCGCGCTGCAAAATGTTCATCACAACTCCAGACAGACGTTCTTCTTCGTTGTGAACAAAAACTTGTTTGACCGGTGTTGTGACGCGCACTTGAAGTGTGTTCAAGATCTCTTCCAGGTCCTGTCTTTGTAGGCATGGATGGATTGCGAAATCACCCAGCAAATCGCCGGTATGCGCTGCACAATGCGCCCAACCTTTGCCTTGCACAAAACCGCGCAAATCTTTTTCTTCGGCAAGCAGTTTGAGAGAGGTCCCCAGCCATGAACGGATCTGTTCTTCGTTGAACAAGATGGGCAAGCCCTTCTCGCGGCGGGTGATATCCACTTCAAGCGTTGCGGCCAGGATCAGGGCTGAAAAGGCCCGCAAGAAGACGCTGTCCGACTCCATTTCTCCCAGACCTGTAGTCAAGTTTAAAACCATTTGCTGTGCGATCTTAAGCAATTCGCTGTCTGTGTATTGAGATTCTGCTATCCAGGTCCACAGCACATCCAGACTGTTCTCGCGAAGTTCGGAATCAATCGATCCTAAATTGGACATCAAACCCGGTAAATAATCCATCGCCTTGCCCTCAGCCGGGATTTTAAACTGGGAGAGGATGATCTGATCAAGCAGAGGTTGGTCCACCTGGACCGATGCACTTTGCGGCATCATTTTTGTTGATCCAATTTAATAAGGTTTTTAATGCCTTCGATGGCGACTTTGATCACGCTTTCGGCGTCGAATTCTTGCATGTGTTTGCCTTCACCGGTTTCTTCAGCGAGTTCGGATTCGTTGATGACCAGCATCACGCCGCCGGCTCTTTTGCGGTAAATGGATGACAGCACGAAAATCGCAGAAGATTCCATTTCGGAACATAATGCGCCGCCGGCCACCCAGGCGTTCCAGCGTTCTTCAAGATGGGCGGCCATGGGCATGCGGGTGCGTTCCACCTCGCCGTAGAATGAATCTTTGGATTGTGAAACGCCGCAGTGATGAGACAGGCCGAGTTGCCGGGCGCCGGCTTGCATGGCATTGACCACATCCACATTCGCCACGGCTGGGAATTCGACAGGAAGGTAATGCGAAGTGGTGCCTTCGTCGCGGATGGAGGCGGTCACCACCACAATATCGCCCATGTGCACGTCAGCCTGCATCGAGCCGGAGGAGCCCACGCGGACGAATGTATCCGCGCCGACATCCACCAGTTCTTCCACAGCGATGGCAGCCGAGGGGCAGCCAATGCCCGTGGAGACCACTGAAACTTTTTCGCCTAAAAGTGTTCCCGTCCAGGTGACGTATTCACGGTTTTGGGCTACAAAATGGGGATTGTCAAAATATTGGGCGATCTTTTCGCAGCGGCCGGGGTCGCCCGGCAGCAGCACGTAACGACCGACGTCGCCTTCTTTGATGTGTAAGTGAAATGCCAAACCTTCTTCATTGCGCATGGTATTAGCCTCTATTTTAGGAGATGGATTTTGATTATAGCGTAAAACAAGACCGAGGAATCAATGAGGTATTGACAAACAGATTTTATTGATTTATCATAATCGTAGTTATTTGACTACGATATAATAATAGGATATTTCATACGATGATTAATATACTCAAGAATCGTTCCTTGGTGATCATGGCAATATCTGAATCCGTTTCGAGTATCGGTTCATGGATTACAATGATGGCGGTGTTCAGTCTTGTCATTTTCAAAGGTGCAGGTAATGTCACCGAAAGCGGATTGATCTACCTGGTTGGATTGCTACCTGCCCTGCTTGTGAGTCCGGTGGCAGGTTGGTTGTGTGATCGTTATGACCGCAAAAAATTGATGATCATCAGTGAGGTCCTTTCAGGGCTGGCTGTCAGCGGCATCATAATTACTGAATCGACAACCCTCTTATATGTATTGTTAGCTTTGCAGGCTATAAGTGGTTCCATTATGACGCCTGCCCGCCAATCGTCTGTGCCACAGGTGGTCGATCAAGCACAGTTGACCCAGGCTAATGCCTTTCTTCAGCAGATATCATCGGTGGTTAAGATATTCGGGCCAGTGTTGGCAGGGGCTGTTCTGGCAGTGATGAACGCCCATCAGGCAGTTATATTGGATGTAGTCTCTTATTTTCTTTCCGCCGGAATTTTGTTCTTTTTACCTAAACTCATTCCGCCTCAACAAAAAAATAAGGCAGAAAAAACAGAGAGCAAGGAAAAATGGACGGATCAATTCAAAGTTCTACTTAACTTAAATAGCCAGATTAAACTATTATTCGGTATGGCTTTTATGGCCATTATGGGCATCGTGTGCATCGATATTTTGGCGTCCATTTTTACCAGAGATGTCTTGCTAAGTGGAGAAAGTTATTTTGGGTTATTAATCGGCATGATCGGATTGGGAACTTTGGTCGGTGCAGCATCCCTGATGTTTAGCAAAAAAACATCACATCCCTGGCGTGACGTGATCAGTGGGTTTGCCATTGTGGCGATTATGCCAGCCTGTATGGCGGCCGGGTACCATATAAATAATCTTGCGCTGATGAGGATATTGGTAATCCCCCTTTGTATTCTTGCCGGTTTTGGTTTGGGACGGAAACTGGTTCAAGACAACACCCTGATTCAGACCCTTTCGCCAACTGGCATGTTGGGTCGTGTAAGCGGCTTATATCAAAGTACCATCATCGCAGCCCAGTTGATTGGCACGATTCTAACCTCAGCGTTGGTACCTGGTTTGATTCCTGTGGATGTATACTTTGCTTTGGTGGCGTTGCTTATAATGGCCGTTGCTGTTTTAGGGTTATTCACTTATCTGCGAATCAAACGGACAGACAATCAGGTGATTGTGATGTCGGAGGATTAATAAATGCCAAAAAATTCCTGGAAAATTCAACGGTCAATCCTCTTTGAAATGGATACAGTTTTTTCGTTAATAAATGACTACCTGCCTCTGGCAAGTTTATCCAATTCGATCAATCAGCTTGTGGATTCCATTCCTCCTGAGATGGTGCAGGAATTACGCACATTGATGGGAGAAAATAAAAAATACTTTGGTTTTCTTTTGGCTGCCGGGTTTTCAACAAATACCGCTTTTGAAGAGGATTATGTTCTGGCAACCATGCCCATCCGCCAAATGAGCAGCAAGGGTTATATTGAACAGATTATTGCAAGGGCGGCTGAATATAACATCCAAATTAAAATTGATCCATCCCAATCGATTGTCGAACAAATGAAGAATGCCAATTCTGAATTGGTGAGGCAATCGGGGCAGCGTATTGGTGATTTTGAGCAATCCGGTGATATCCAAAATCTGTCTTTGAAATCCGACACTGTCCTGTTGGCCGGGTTCCTGGCGGACGGCGAAAAGCACGACCAATTCTGGCACTGGCTGGATCGTTTCTATTATCAGATTTATCAACCCTGGCGCCAAAAGAAAGAACTCGTTTTACGCGCGTTAGAAGAAAAAGCACGCCTGTGTCTGGGGGCTTCTTCAGATCAGCTATTGGTGGATTGGCTGCCGCAAGTGAACCCTTTGCGTTTTTCACCGATATTGACGGAGGCTATTCAAAAAGGAACCCTCAACGTTATTTTTCTGGTTGAGCCTTTTGAACTGCCTGATGCCTGGTTTGTCTTGCCCGACGGACTAGCAATCACTTTTGCTGATAACGAAGTTTCTTTTCAGCAGTTTGTCGGATTTGTCAACAATCTTTCAGATCGACTGAAAGCGCTGGCGGATCCCACTCGGTTATTGATCATGCGCATTGCCAGGCAATCTAGTCGAGACAATACCGAAATTGCCGGTTTCTTGAATGTGTCTCGCCCTACTGTCAGTATCCATGCCAAGCAGTTGCGTGAAGCTGGTTTGATTGAGACATTTGAGGCCGGACGATCCGTCAGACATGAGGTTGTCGCCTCTGAGGTTCGTAAACTTTTTTATGATCTTGAGCGTTTTTTGGATTTACCCCAGGAAGATTAACAAAAAACTTATATTGAGCAGCTTGACAAATAGATAATCATCTATATATAATAATCACATCATGAGTACAGTAGGTTTTGCCAAGGCACTGGCGGATGAAACCCGTCAACAAATAATGCGCATTTGTTGCTGCACGTTGTTAAGCGTGAACGATATTGTTGAACAAACCGGCGTAACCCAACCCACCGTTTCTCACCATCTCAAGATTTTACGTGAGGCCGGGTTGGTGAAGGTGGAACGCCGCGGAAAGGAGATTTACTATTGTCTGAATCAGGAACGGCTGGCTTCTTCTTGCAGCCAGATCGCGGAGGTATTTGCTCCTGATGTGGATATCAAAAAAGCATAGGTAAATTTTTTTAGTCTTACATATCGAAATATATAAATATGTCTATATAGCAACTGGAGGTAAAAATGGCAAGTCAAACCATCAATAACGATGAAACAAAAGTCCGCAAGGCCGTCAGGGAACATTATGCCGGAGCCGCAAAAAACGTCAGCGGTTGCTGCGGCGGCGGAACCACAAAAACCAGCTCCTGCGGATGCGGCACTTCAACCACGGCGACCGAGCCCTCAACCAAAGGGCTTTATAATGCCGATGATTTCAATTCCCTGCCCGAGGATGTTACCAATATCTCACTAGGCTGCGGCGACCCCGTAACCCTGGCTTCACTTAAAACTGGTCAAACTGTGTTGGATCTTGGTTCGGGCGGCGGGATAGACTGTTTTCTGGCAGGCAGAAAGGTTGGGCCGACCGGCAGAGTGATCGGTGTGGATATGACCCCCGAAATGCTCGACAAGGCCCTTGCCAACAAAGTCAAGATGGGCGCCGATAACGTGGAATTCCGTCTGGGAGAAATTGAGCACCTGCCGGTCTCAGATAACTCAGTGGATGTGGTCATTTCAAACTGCGTGATCAACCTGAGCCCCGATAAACCACAGGTGCTGCACGAGATTCTGCGAGTGCTCAAACTAGGCGGGCGTATGGCTGTCAGCGACATTGTCACCAGCGGGGATTTGCCCAGTGATATTAAGGCCAGCATGAGTTCGTGGGTAGGCTGCATTGCCGGCGCCATGGACGCAGATGAAATGGCAGCTCTGATGAAAGAAATCGGGTTCACCAATATCACATTCAAGCCAAATTATTTCAGCGAGGATATGGTGGCCGACACCGTCAGGCAGTCCGGGTACACCGGCAGCATGAGCCACGAGGAACTGCGCAAGGCTGTTTTCAGCGCCAGCATTTCTGCCGAAAAAGCCGCATAAATTTAAAGTTGATATGAGATTGGGGTACGGGCGTATGGATATACGCCCGTACTAAACATAAAGTGTTTGTCCTTACTCCAGCTCAACCACCTCGGATTCCGGTTCGAAGGGGATCAGGCTGGTCTCGTCCGACACATGACCATGCGGCTCAAACTCTTCAAGTATGCTCTGCCAGCCGAACAATTGTGAATAAACCACGGTCAGATCGGCTGTTCCTAATAATCGAATACCTTCATCCAAAATGATGTTTTTCCATTTCACCGTCAATGCCACGGACCGGTTAAATATTTGATATATCATTGCCGCATCGTCATCCGCGGCAATGCGGTTGATCGATAGTTTGCCGCAGCCGGTGCAGCGGTGGATCAACATCAATTCACCCTGCGCCTCGCGGTTGTAGCGTTTCGCGGTTTGTTTGATGGTCAGCCCCAGCGGCTGCATGCGGCTCTTACATTCGGCTTTTCGGTCGCCTGCCTTGAATTCATCCACATGCTTTGACCATAAACAGCGCGGACAGTGATTGCGGTTGTTCACGCCGGATGCCTCGCGCGAAGTGGTCACAGAAAATCCGCACTGCGCACAGGTGAACCCTTTTTCATAAACCTTGCCATCGCGACGAGGTTCTTCCAGGTCTCTATCTTCCCAATGATGGGAATTATGTTTATTTCTTTTTTCAAAAGCGGCGTCAAGGAACTCGTCCTCGTTAATCCGCGTATTATGCTTATGTTTCATGGGTACCCCAACAAAAAACAACCCGCCGTGGATAATCCGTGGCGGGCTGTCTTTAATCAAAATGACTGATTAAATAAAGACTGAACTTTGGGGAACGTCTAACACTTCAATGGGTGAAAAACGGTCATCGTACGTCTTAAAAACAAACCACGGAGCTAGAGAGCGCCCGTGGCGGAAAAAGTTAAACCAAAAATTGGTTGGGCCTTTTCTTACGGGCGCACCCTTGCAACAAGTGTGGTTACAATGACCGAAGCTAAGTTAAACAAAAAACACCTTTCTTTGAATATATACAACGAGCAGAATTATCGCACAACCTGCCAGGTTGTCAAGACATTTCATTGATTTTTTTCTAGAAAAAATTTATTTTTACTTGTTTTTTGCCTGGTACATGGCATGATCTGCCACTTTCAACAATAATTCTGCTTCTTCTCCGTCAGCGGGGAAAGTACTGATACCGATCGAAGCAGTTACCTTGTGCTCTTCCTCATCCACCCATAGGCGGATTTTTTCACTGAGTTTGGTGGCCACTTTTTCCGGCTCTTCGGCATTCACAATTCCATCCAATAGCACCACAAATTCATCCCCGCCGATACGTGCCACCGTATCTGAAGACCGCACATTCTTGGTCAGTGTCTGGGCTACTTTTTTTAAATATAGGTCCCCCATGGCATGGCCGGCTTTATCATTGATATTTTTAAATCCATTCAAGTCAATAAAGAGAAGTGCAAACAGACTATTGTTGCGCTTGGCATGAAAAATAGCCTGCGAGATTCGATCTGAAAGCATAAATCGGTTGGCCAATGATGTAAGCGAATCATGCGTGGCCAGCCATTGGAAACCGATTTCTGAGTTTTTGAGTTCGTTAATTTCCCGGGTGATACCCAATAACCCCACCACTTCACCATCATCGTTATATATCGGCAGTTTGGTAGTGGAGGTCCAGTTGGTTTCGCTGCGGGTGTTGTCGACGTGGTTTTCAATCAGGCTTAATTTTGGCTGACCGGTTTCCATCACTTGTTGATCATCCACCATGGTTTTTTGCCCAAAAGCTTCGCCGAATAACTCTTTGTCGGTTTTACCGTAAACATCGGTGATGCCGTTCTCTGAAAAATAATGGGCCATTTTATTGCTGATGCGCCACAATCTGCATTCACGATCCTTGATGTAAACACTGTCTCCGATGTTGTCAAGTAAGGCTTTGAGAACCCATTCGTCTTTACAGAAATGCGAATAACCTTCCATTTTATCTCTCCGGATCAGAGTCTGTTTATTAAATTAGGATATAAACATTATAGAACTAAAAGCGGAAATTAGTTTTTCCAGTCAAACACACAATATTGAAAACCGGATGCCAATAGCGGCATCCGGTTTGGTAGAAGAAACAACCTGAATTTTTAGATCCAGTGGAGAATGCCTGCAAAAACAACCATGGCGATCACGTCAATACCCCAAACAATGGCCAAAAAGCGTTTCTGCATCTTGGGCTGCCAGTCGTAGCAGAAGAAAGCAGCCAGGAAGAACGGAATATAAGTGGTAACAAAAACCGGGATGGCGCCCCACCAGCTGTAGACCCAGTGGAAGGCAGGGGTGGTGGCCAAAAAGA
The DNA here is from genome assembly GCA_964597505.1 of uncultured Anaerolinea sp. Taxonomy (GTDB): domain Bacteria; phylum Chloroflexota; class Anaerolineae; order Anaerolineales; family Anaerolineaceae; genus UBA6107. Next base: position 128,863 of record CAZQXI010000010.1, read on the forward strand.
TCTCGATGATCGAAAAGCCGGCTGCGTTCATGATCGCAAAAAAGAGGCGGTTGTTGATGCCCATAATCTTTTTCTTGGGATCTTCGGGCAGGAATTTGCTCATCACCAGACCTGCAATCGAAAACATCAGACTCAGCTCAATACCCACGCCGACCAACAATAAATATGAGGTTCCGGTGGGGACGGTCCACAAGGCGTGGCCGCTGAAATGCTGGATCATGGCGTTCAAAATCTCGTAGAACCAGTGCACACCGTAAAGCGCCAGGCCGGCTGCGATGGCTTTGTAATTTTTCTTGGTAAATTCATTGGCGTAGACGTACATCACCAGCGCAAAAAGCGGAATGACATACCATTGAAAATAAGCCGGGTTTCTGAGCAGATCAAGTGCCTGTTGGGTGAGTTCGGGTTGGTTCAAGTTCTCCTCCTTGGAATATAGGTGTGTATTGCAATAATGACTTATGCTCTATTATAGGATTGCTTGGGATTTTTGTCGCGATCTTTAAAGATACGTGTGGTTTTTGCCTTGTGGGTATAATTAGCCTATGTCAAAAACGATTACCCAGTACGTTTGTCAGCAGTGCGGAAGAACCTCCCCGCGCGCGTTGGGCAAATGCCCGCAGTGCGGTGGATGGGACACGATGGTCGAAGAAGTCGTGGTTGAGGCTTCTTCACCTGCCAAAGCCCAGGTAAGAGGGCTGACCGCCCGTTCACAACCGCGCCGCATGGGCGATATCGAAGGGGATGATGAAATGCGTATCCCGCTGCCGATCGGTGAGTTCGCCCGCGTCTTGGGCGGTGGCGTGGTGCCCGGCTCGATAGTGCTGGTGGGTGGTGATCCCGGTATTGGCAAAAGCACCCTGCTGCTGCAAATGGCACTGGAACTGGCGGATCACAAAAACCACAGAAAAGCACTCAAGGTGCTCTATGTTTCGGGCGAAGAATCTGAACGCCAGATCAAAATGCGTGCGGTGCGCCTGACCCGCCTGAATGATGAAAAACCTGAAAATGAATTCAGCCAGGATTTGCTGCTGATCACCGAAACCAACCTGGATGTGGTACTGGAACAGGTGCAGTCGCTCAAACCTGACATTTTGATCGTGGATTCCATCCAGACCGTGTACCTGCCTGACTTAAATTCGTCGGCTGGGTCCGTCAGCCAGGTGCGCGAATGCGCCAACAAGCTGCGCGAACTGGCCAAAAGCAGCGACATGGCCGTCTTTTTGGTGGGGCACGTCACCAAGGAAGGCGTCATCGCCGGTCCGCGTGTGCTTGAACATATTGTTGATACCGTCCTTTATTTGGAGGGCGACCGCTTTCAATCTTACCGGCTGCTGCGCTCGGTCAAAAATCGGTTTGGCGCGACCGCCGAGGTGGGCGTCTTTGAAATGCGAGAACGCGGCATGATCGAAGTCACCAATCCATCCGAAGCCTTTTTGGCTGAACGCATGATCAATGCTCCCGGCTCGGCCATTGCCGTCACCATGGAAGGCACCCGTCCGCTGCTGGTGGAAATGCAGGGACTAACCAGTCCGAGCAACCTGGGCAATCCGCGCCGCACCCCCAATGGGGTGGATTTCAACCGTCTGTTGTTGATCACGGCCGTGCTCACCCGCCGGCTGGGCATGCGCCTGTCTGAGCAAGACGTTTTTGTCAACGTCATCGGCGGTCTGCAGGTGGGCGAACCCGCTGCGGACCTGGCTATCGCAACTGCCATCGCCTCCTCGATGAAAGACATCCCCGTCAAAGCGGATACGGTGTTGATCGGTGAGGTGGGGCTTTCAGGCGAACTGCGCTGGGTGAGCCAGATGCCTGCCCGCTTGCGCGAAGCTCAAAAACTTGGATTTAAAACAGCCATCATTCCGCGCCGGCTGCGCCAGGGCGAACCCCTGCCCGATGGCATCGTACTCAAAGAAGCCCGTTCCCTGCGAGAAGCGCTGGGCTGGGCATTGCTCGAAGAAAAATAGTCCGTGGAGGAAAGAATGCAAATTTCATCTTTGAATTTAGGCATCATCTCGCTCATCCGGCGCAACCATGGATTGGAACACGCCACCATCAATTTATTGTCCAAAAAATTCCCGATTGCGTCGTTTTCAGGCTATTCAGATCACAAGGGATTCTGGATCGTGGGTGATGTATCCACGGATGCCTTACTCGAGACCGCGCAGCAGGCGCTGACCCGCATGAAGAGCGGCGAACGCGGGCTGGCGATTCACGCCAACTGCGGCACCAATTATGTTACCGCCGGTCTGTTGGCAGGTTCAATGACCTGGTTGGCAACGTTGGGTGGTGGTAATTCTTTCAAGAAAAAATTAGACCGTTGGCCGCTGATGGTCTTGCTGGTCACCGGCGCATTGATCGTGGCGCAGCCGCTTGGCCCCAAAGTTCAGGAACACGTGACCACCTCGGGCGAACCGGGTAATTTGGTGGTCAAGCAGATCGTTCGCTACGAACGAAACCTGCCCGGAAGACCCAATCTGCACCGCATCCTCACCGGGGAAGTTGCACCTGCCGTGGAGGAAACCGCTTGAGCAAGGCCAATATTCACCTTTTACGCGGTGACGACCTGTATTCCGTGGCGCTGGCGGTAAAAACCATCACAACCTCTCTCGGCGCGGATTATGACGCCGCGATGAACACCTCCCGCCTGGACGGCAAATCCGCTTCATTTGAAGACCTGCAGACCGCGCTGACTACGCTGCCCTTTTTTGGCTCCAATCGGCTGGTGATGGTCGACAACGCGCTTTCAAAAATTGACAAGAACAGCCAGGAAAAATTCCTCAAGCTGCTGGATGCCACCCCCGGTTCCACGCATGCCATTTTCCAGGTGGAAGATCACCGCAAGTGGCGCAAAGACGCCAACGGGTCCTGGATCCAGCTCTGGGAGACACTTTCACCCACCCACTGGCTGGTCAAGTGGATCGCGGCGCATGAGAATGCCGAGATCATTGATTTGGCGCTGCCTGATGAAAAAACCATGGATTCATGGGTGGCAGGGGAAGCCAAACGTCTTGGCGGCAGTTTTGAACCAGAAGCAGCGCGAGAACTGGCTCGCCACACGGGCAACGATACCGGCATTGCCAGCCAGGAGATCTCAAAACTGCTGACTTTCGTGGATTTCAAACGCGCGGTCAATGTAAAAGACGTGATCGAGTGTGTTTCTGTCGAAGGATCCGCGGACGTGTTCGTGATGCTGGATGAATTGGTCGAAGGCAGAATTCCGCAGGCGCAATCGCTGATGCGGCGTCTGCTCGAAACGACTCCGCCTGAAGCGATCCTGGGTGCGGTGATCCACCGCTTTAGACAGCTCATCCAGGTGCGTGAGGCGCTGGATGAGCGCGAAGATTTGAAAGTGCTGGTGGACCGCAAGGTGTTGTTTGGCAACCAGGTGGGCAAATACTCCACCGCGGCGCGGCGTTTCACCATGAACCAACTTACCGGCATCTATGACCGCCTGCTGCAAATGGACGTGCAATCCAAAACTTCGTCGGTGGGGCTGGATACCAACCTCGAGATGTTGGTAATGGAGTTGAGTAATTAGTTGTAGGGTGCATCGCCGATGCACCCTTTTGGTGTTACAGCCGATTCAATGTTTGGGATATTACTTAATTATTTCAAGAAATAATTAAGTAAACTTGGCAGACAAGGAGAGGGAAAAATGACTTTACCAGAGTTCAAAACCCGTGAAGACCTGAATGACTATTTGCTGCGTCAGGAACAGCGCATCCAAAATTTGGAACAGGCAAACGCGGAATTAATTGGTGAAATCAAAAAACGCTTTATCCATAAAGATGAACTGCCCGCGATCATCTCAGACAGTGTGCCAAACACCGGCTTGTTCAGCCGCAATTTTCTCAAGCGGGCATTTACGGTATGGGGTCACTATTTTGTGGCGCAATTAATTATTGCTGTAATATTTGGTGCCTTTTATTTTGTAATTTTTATCCTTTTACTTGGCTCGATGGCAATCTAATTCTAATTTTTGAAAACAAAAACACATTTGGAGATCATTCGATGACCATACAAACGCTTATCGGTACGGATGTTGGCAGCCCGGCAAAAAAAGGCTCAACCAAAACGAATAACGGCATCATTGAAGTCACCGCCGGCGGCGCGGATATCTGGGGCACAACAGACCAGTTCCATTTTGCATACTGCGAAGTGGAAGGTGATTTTCAGATCACCGTTCACCTTGAGGCTTTCAGCAAAGCGGACCTGTATTCCAAGGCGGGCATCATGGTGCGTGAAACGCTCGATGAAGGCAGCAGGCATGCCTTCATGGTAGCCTTTCCTGACAACAACCTGCGCAATCACAACAACGGCGGCATTGAGTTTCAATACCGCAAAGAAACTGACGGCGAGTGTGTGGCGATTTACCCTGAAAACGACACGGCTGTGCCTCCCGTCTACCCGGTGGACTTTCCGCAGGTGTGGATGAAGCTGACCCGCACCGGCAGCCGCTTTGAAGCGTTCTTCAGCAGGGATGGCAAGCAGTGGAACCTCTATTGTGTTTATGAACTCGCGCTGTCATCAAAACTGCTGGCGGGGCTGGGCGTCACTTCGCACAACCCGGAGGAGACCGTCACCGCCCGGTTTAGCAGCCTGGAGATCGTGTAATTATTTCGAGAAATAAATAACAAGGATGCCTCCGCGACGCACCAAACAAGTTAATTATGATGTTGAGGTCAGTATAGCCAATTTCCATTTACGCCCTGCAATCGAATCAGACGCCTTGAAAATCAGAGGTTTGATTCGCCGTGTGGGCATCAATCCCATGGATTTGAATTGGAGACACTTTATTGTCGCCGAAACTTCTGACGGGTCCTTCATTGGGTGTGCGCAGCTTAAGCATCACAAAGACGGGTCTATTGAATTAGCTTCTCTTGCCGTGGAAGATGAATTTCGTGGCCAGGGTGTTGCCCGGGCACTCATTGAGCAGTTGTTGTCCCAAAGTCCGCGCCCGCTGTATTTGATGTGCCGCCAGGAACTCGGTGTCTTCTACGAGCCTTTTGGATTCAAGGTTATCGGTCCGGAGTCCATGCCGCCATATTTCAGGCGCATGCTCAAGGTGTTGAAGATATTTGTCTTCCTCACCCGGCATGAAGGTCCGCTCATCATGCGATTGGATGGATAGGGAAGCACGACTCACCTTAGCCAAAAGGAGAACCCATGAATGATATTGTAACGATCGGACAGGTTTCGTGGTCGAGGCGGGAGATGGTCGAGAGGCTTGAAGAATTCGCCGCATTGTATCAAGACCGGCCCATCCGTGACAATTCCGGGGGAATGCGTTCTCCGCACATGTTTTTAAGTTGGTTTGCGCTAAAGATGCTGAAACCCAAGGTGATCATTGAGAGCGGGGTCTGGCTTGGCGGAGGTACCTGGTTTTTTGAGAAAGCCTGCCCAGAAGCCAGATTGATCTGTATTGAACCGAACCTGGGCCGCATTCAATACCGCTCAAAGCGGGCGGAATACATGACCAGTGATTTTTCATCCGTGGATTGGAGCGATCTACCCAAGGATGATACGCTGGTGTTCTTTGACGATCACCAGAACGCCTTTGAACGTGTTAAATCCGCGCAACTGTTTGGGTTTAAGCACCTGCTTTTCGAAGATAATTACCCGCCGTCCCAGGGGGATTGTTATTCACTCAAGAAAGTCTTCAAACACGCAGGTTTTAAGTTCACTCCTGCGCCTGCTGTGGGTTTTAAAGATAAGCTAAGGCGGGGATTTCGAACCTTATTGGGCAAAACAAAATTCCAATATCCCATAATTCCACCCAACCAGGAGGATGCCCGGTATCTGTACGATGCGCTTGATGTTTACTACGAGTTTCCGCCTATTTTTAAGTCGCAGATCACCCGGTGGGGAGATCCGTGGGATGAGACCAATTACCCGACCCCTGAGCCATTGCTGACTTCTGTTGAGAAGAGTTATCAGCAGCTCTATTGGGATGAAGCGGCTTTTTACACCTGGATGTGCTATGCCAGGTTGAAGTAACTGTCCAAGTAGAGTCTTTTCTGTTTTAAAAAAATCAAAAAGCCACCTTGACAAGGTTCGCGATCTTCCCTGGCACTTGCAGCCAGGGCAAGTGTGCGCCCCCGAGCCGCTTGCGGCGAGAGGGGTTACCTTGTCAAGGTAGCCTAATTAAGTTTTCTTTTCCTAATCGTACTTTAAAATGCTCTCTCTGAGCTTGCCCCACTTCAGTGCGTCGGATATGCCCTGTTCAATGCTTAATTCTGCATGCCAGCCGAGCAGGCGTTTGGCGGTGTCGGCGTTGGTATACGAGCCGGCCACATCCCCGGGGCGGGGACCGGTTTCCTTGGTATTGATGGTCTGGCCGTAGACTTTCTCAAAAGCGGTTACCAATTCGCGGACGGTTACGCCGCGGCCGGTGCCGAGGTTGATCACAAGGTAATTGCTGACCGGGCTGCCGGCGCGTTCAAAAACCTGGTCAAACTGGGTCACGGCGTTGACATGCGCGCGCGCCAAATCCCAGACGTGGACGTAATCGCGGATGCCCGTGCCATCGCGGGTGGGGAAGTGCGTACCGGTGATCTCGAACACGGATTGTTTGCCCTGGGCGGTATCCACCAGCTTGCCCAGTACATGTGAAGGATTTTTCACGTGAATGCCGCTGCGCATTTGTGGATCTGCACCGATGGGGTTGAAATAACGCAGGGCGATACCCTTCATCTTGTAAGCAACGCAAAAATCTTTCAGGACCATTTCCATCATCAGCTTGGTGCGGGCGTAGGGGCTGCTGGCTTTCAGCGGGGCTTCCTCCGTCACCATGAAGCCGGGGACGATGTCGTAAAGCGAAGCGGAGGAGCTGAACACCACCCGTCCGTGGTTCAGGCGCTGCAGGGTGTTGAAGAACTCGACGGATTTCGAGACGTTGTGTTTGTAATAATCATAGGGCATCGAAACGGATTCAGGCACCACGATCAAGGCCGCGCAGTGAATCGTCGCCTGAATGTCGGGATGGTCCTTGAAGACCTTTTCCACGGCGGCCGAATCGGCGATGTCAGATTTATAAAAAATGTGGTCCTTGGTGAATTCTTCCCGGCCGGTGACCAGTGAATCGAGGATGATGGGGGTGTGCCCGGCATCTTTCAACGCGGAACAAATGGTGCTGCCAATGTATCCGGCTCCGCCGGTGATTAAATATTTCATGGGGCTCCTTAAGTCTTGCGCTTGCCTGTTCGGTTTTTGCTTACCCTGCAAGTATACCGACAAAAACCCATTCTTGAACAGGGTAATTATTTCTAGAAACAATTATCTTTGAACGAGAATTTATGAAGTAAAACTAAAACAGGAGCGAAACCAAGCCAATGATCACGCCTGTGGCAATTAAGAAAATGCCTGGAATACGCGAAAGCATTCCCACGGTAGTCTTGGGGGCTAGCACACAATCCTCATGATTGTCAGGGTTGTACCAAACCGGCACTTCTTTACCCACGGCAAATTGTTCGATAACGTTGCTGGCGCTCACGTAATCAAAGGTTGGACTTCCAAAAGAAACCCGATCTCCTTGAATTACTTTTCCATCCACTTGATATTCATAGTTCACTAATACCCGATAGGCAACGTTAATGTTACCCATGGCATTGCGGCCGGGTTCTTCTTCAATACTTGATTCCTGAACAATTGCAGTGGTGGAAGGCCATTTTTGTGCCAATTTTCCCATGCGGCGGGCATTGACGGCTTGTCTGAGCAGCAAAAAACCAATTCCGCTAAATATCAAAAAAACCAGGATGCCTGTGTATTTGATCAAGTGTATCTCCTCGGCGCTAGATTCACTTGAGTGTAACTGAGGTTTTACCCTTTGGCAATATTACGCGGGTATTACGCGGGCATGATCACATACCAGTATGACGATTGGATCTCATGATTTTGTTGCCTCGCTTATTTCAACAGCCATGCATCTAAGCCGTCGGCCACCAGGTGAACGTCTGCAGACACATCCGCTCCCAGCGAATTCTCAAATGGAGAGATACCCCGGTCGCTCCATAAGATCATCTGCGGATTAAGGTTGTGCCAAACACGTGGAGGAATATAGCTAACGTCTTCGGGGCTGAGCACCAGCGCGGTTAAGCCTGTTAGTGCCTCTGGCAAGCTTGCGTTGATTTCCGCATAATCCACCCCGTTGGGGATCAACACACGCAGGCTGCCGTATTGTATAAGCAAGGCTGTGCCATTCAGATCTTCCGCAGCCAGGGTCAACCACAGGCCGGGTTCGATTTCAAGGGACTCGCCGGGCAGCAATTTTTCAACCGTGATCCCGTCAGGGATGGTGAGCGGCTTGCTGTCTTCTTCAGCGCGATAACTCGAGGGCGCCAGCAGCACCTGCCTGATTCGGATCGCACGGCTGAGATCCGCCAGTGAACCTGATATCTTGCGATCCGTGATCAATACTGAATCCAAATGAAATGACCAGGGAGAGAGGGATGTTTCGAGACTGGATGTAAACTCATCCATGCTGCCGCGCGGATCCAGGGCAAGGGTTTTTCCGTTTGGCGCGATCATGTATAGGGTGGATTCGTTTTCACAGCGCACCAGGTGCAGATGCAGTTTTCCGTCAGGTTGGCCGGCGGCAATGGACCAGATCGAAAAACTTAAGGCAACCAGCACCAACATTACCCAGATGAAGCGCCTGGATTGGAAAAATTTTGCCAATCTTTCACGCTGAAAAAAGAGCACCACAACCAGCCCAAAGAGGATAAAGATCCATATGGTAAAAGCCGGGTGAATGGTCAAGGCCCCTCCTTTTATCTTTGCCAAAAGCGTCACCATGGCATTGGTATATTTCAAAAATGGCCACGAAACCATCATCAGCACCTTGCCCGCCAGTGGATGAACCATACCTGCCACCAAAGTGATCGCACCTGAAACCATAACCGCAGGCTGCACCGGCAGTACCAGCGGGTTGGCGAGCAGGGCACTAACCGAGATTCGACCAAAGTGCGCTGCGATAAACGGTAGTGTGGCAAATTGGGCTGCCAGAGTGAATAGAAAATATTCGCTGAGCGGTTTGGTCCATTTTGCGGCAGTTTTTTCTGAAAACTTGTTTTCCAGAAGCGAGGTCAATCCCTCTTGCATGGGTTGAGCAAAGACCACCAGGCCAAAGCTGGCAGCAAAAGAGAGTTGAAAACTGGCATCCTGCAGCAGCAGTGGCTGTATAAAACACATCACTGAAGCCGTAACCAACAAAGCGGTTAAACCTGCCTGACGTCTGCCTATCAAATGTCCGCCCATGGCCAGCACGGCCATGATCAAAGCGCGGATCACAGATTCCGAGATATCCACCATGGAGGCGTAAAACCCCAACAGTATGACCGATATGAATGCCGCCCAGTATGGACCAACCAGCAGGGTGAAGGCCAATAGAAAAAGCCCTGCCAGTACGGACATGTTGAATCCTGAAATGGCGATAATGTGAGCCACTCCGGTGTCGCGGTAAGCCTGGGCCAGGTCTGGGGGCAGGTCATTATCCACACCCAGCAGGATGCCGGTCAGCAGACCAGCTTCAGGCTGGGGAAATATATCAAAAATCGTTTGCCTTGCATTTTCACGAAAGGTGATCAATCCCTTGCGAAGAGGATAACCATAATCGCTGCCCACTTTGGTCACACTGAGCGGATGGTAAATCACGCTGTAAATGCCTGATTTGGCCAGGTAATCACGATAAGAGAAATCGCTGCTTTCTGAGGGGGTACGGGGTTTGGCGGTGAACTGAAGCAAGTCACCGTACTGCCAATCAGAATCCGCACTCATCTGCACCTGAGCGACTCCGCGGACTTTTCTGGCGGCATGCACCCAATCTTCGCTGGCGGGATCCATGATCTCGATGGTTGTGATCTGATACATGGTCATTGTAGATCTGCGGTCAGGGGCGGCGGAAACCCAGCCAGTGATCACAAATTCACCTTTATCGTTATACCAGGCCAGTTTATTCTCATTTTCAATCGGATTGTCTGAAAACCAGGCACGAAATCCGCCAATTGCAAAAAGAAGCAATAGCACCCCCAGCGAAGTTGGCAGCAGCTGACGCAATCTACTCCAGGCAAGGGATTTAATTTGTATTTTTCGATCAACAAGAGACAACACGAAAAAGAGAATGCATAAAGTCAGCCAAACAGGAAAACTCAAATGCAGTTTATCTTCGACTAAAAGGCCGAGAATGAAAGCAAGAGAGAGCCATAAGAGCGGCATAGGCAGCCTGTCGGTTTATTTTAGTTTTATGGGGATGATCCAGGGTGTCACTTTGCAATAGTCGATGTAGGCTTGTCCGAATTCCCCTGCGAGTTTGCGTTCTTCAAAACGGGAACCGATCAGCGTGTATAGTGTCACGCCAATGGCAAAAGCCAGCAGGTTCCAGGTCATGAGCGGGATTAACCATAAAAAAACCAGAGAAAAGAAATAAATGGGATGGCGGGTATAGCGATAAAGCCCTCCCGTCATCAGGGTATTTGGGGGTTGAGATTTTTTTGGAGTGAGTAAGGCGTCAACCCCAAGGAAGGAAAGCACACCCGTTCCTTTGAAGCTGAGCAGCAAGCCGAGAATGGCCAGCAGCTGAAGAAAACCGGTTAAGAATATCCAGGGTTGGGGGATCGTATACAACCGGCCATCCGGCAGCAGCACGACAAGCGCCAAATAAAGTGGAGTGGTGATCAAGGAAAATATCACATAAGCCAGGCGGTAAAAACGGCGTCCGGGTTCACCAAAACGCTGCGCCGCGAAGTGTTTGAGTCGTGATGAGGCTGTCAGGGAGTGAATGGCTCCATAAAGCGCGCCGGCGATTAAAATCCACCAAAAACCGGATTGATTCATCGTAACCCCATTTTCATTTAAAACAAAACGGATACCAATAAACTATTTGGAATTTTCAGCCAGAATCTCTTTTAAACGCGGATGATCTTTGTAAAAGCCGTGATAATGTTCTGGCAGCATCGCTGCGATTTGGCACATGATCTCAGTTGTGAGGTTTTGCAACTGCTCTTCGCGGTTGTTGCGGTCAAGCACCGGCGCCGGGATGAGTTTACCAAATTGAGCCGTTATGTGCGGTTTTTTGAAATGCTTCATTTTATCAACCGCATCTTCGGTGCCTGAAATGGCCACCGGCAAAATGGGAACACCAGCTCGCAGTGCCAGCAAGGCGGTACCGGGTTTCCCCTCAAGAAGTTGTGCGTCTTTGCTGCGAGTGCCTTCAGGTGCAATGCCGATGGCCATGCCCTGGTTAAGGGCGGTCATGGCGGTGCGGAAGGCGCTGAAATCTGCAGTGTCGCGATCCAGCCAGATGCCCTGGGCGGTGACAATGAACCATCGGATGAGAGGATACTTGAGATACTTGGTGGTAACCAGTGCGGTCATATCCGTGCGGTTGGGGGTCAGGAACAATACCGGAATATCCATGCGGCTCATGTGATTAGTGGCAATCAACACCCCGCCGGTTAAGGGAATATTTTCGGTACCGAGAAATTCGGTAACCGTTAATCTTTTTAAGAGCCAAATCAATATTCTTCTTAATTCATTAGGTTTCATGATTCTATTGTCCTATTATTTTTGAGAAGGTCAATAGCCATTTTTTGCTATCTTTTGCACATTATTTAGCTGTTTTCTTTATACAAACATTTTTACGTGAATAAAAACTCTTTCAAAACAAGATTACAATTGGACCCATTTATTTCTAGAAATAAATCACTTTTTGGGTTTATCGATGTTATGCCAGGCCAGATTAATTACAGAATCGACTCGTGCGGATGTTTCTCATCCACTTTTGCCAGTGCAAATGAGGCTGCTCCGCCCAAAATAAATAATCCGGCGCAAATGGCGATAGTCCATCCGCTCACGCCTGACGGGATGATGGCGGCGGTGGAGCCGACCACAATTCCAAGGATGAAGTGATACATAAACGGATAGGCTTTCTTAAACAGCCAGGCAACCAGTTTGGAGAACAACACGATGCATAAAACCACGCCGATCATCAAGGGGATGATCACCCCAAAATCCAATGTTTTGATACCGTTTGACATGGGTTGATAAAGCCCCATGTAGATCAAGAAATTGGATGGGCTCATCCCGGGAACGATCATGCCCAGGGCAAAGATGGCTCCGCTCATGATCCAAACCAGGAAGTTTGGTGTCAAAGTTGTATTGCCGATGGTTTCCAACCAGCGCATGGTAAAGAAAATACCCACAGCCAGGACGGCAAGAATAATGTAGTGGTAAGATTTTCGTCCTTCCTTGCCGGCGGTTTTCCACAACGAAGGGAAGGTTCCTGCAATGAAGCCGATGAAAAGCCAGATGAAGGGTGCTGCAAAATGGGTAAAGGCATAATCGATCACTGTTGAAAAAGCGACAACACCGATTACACCACCGACTCCAATCGGGATAAAGAAAAGAATATTCTGAAAAAACTTATGTTTGATATTGGCAAGAAACTTTATCAGGGGTTCATAGATGCCAAAAATGACCATTAAGACGCCACCTGAAAGCCCGGGCACGATCGCGCCAATGCCCACCAATACCCCTTTGATCAAGCGGATGAACCAGCTCAAGAGACCATCTTTATTCTTGGTCATCGTTTCTGAAGTTGTCATTGGAAAAATCCTTTTATTTGAGGCTGTAAAATCACACTGACCGATTTTATCACAAGGGTAAGAACAATTTTAAAATGGTTGTTGTGTGCACACATATTTTACGAATTATGCGTTAATTATTTTCCAAAAATTCGATTGGCAAGGGAGGAATGGGAGGAATGGGAGGTGGTGGTGTGGAGGTTGACCGAATTTTGTGGTTCATGAAAAACAAAATTATCATCATACCTGCAAAGAGAGATCCCAAAACCCAGGGGGCAATCATTGAAAGAGAAGCAAGAGACGAATGGGTAAACAGATCAATATTGGTACCCAACCCTGAAACTAGGGCAAAGAAATTCCATATCCCATGGATTGTCATACTGACCACGTAGGTAATCGCGAGACGCTTATAATTGCCTGTTTTCCAGGCCGAAACCAACGCCCAACCGGTTAACCCTGTAGTCAGGGTATGCAGCAATCCTGTGCCAATTCTGGCCACCAGCAGGATAGTCCAATTTTCTTGGGGTAAAGAGGCAACGGCGCTGACACTTTCCACCAGGGCGAAAGCGGCGCCCAGTACCAAACCGGCACTAAAGCCCTCGGCTTCAGACCATCCGCGTTTGATAAAGAACCACAACGCCAGAGGTTTAAAGAATTCTTCAACGATGGGGGTTACGATGGAAAGTGAAAAGAAGAGAGCCGCCAGAACAGCAGGGTCTTGCATTAGCGGACCAACCTGCTCGATCACAGAGGTCATGTTGTTCGGATCCACCATCAACTGAGTTTGAAGCGTCATTAATATAGGGGCAAATTCATTCTTGTTTGCCAGCCATATACCGCCCAAGATCATGGCCAAAGCGAAGAGAACAATTTCAACAAGGAACACGAGCGGCATTCCAGCAAAAACCTGGAAATTAATGAAACCCCAAAAACGCTGCCTGCTGTTTTTTGGCAGGTTGTTTTGACCAAATTCGATAAACCACCATAATGGAATGGCTACCGTGACGAAGGATATAAATACTTTCAGAAAAGGGTTTGATAATAAAGTCAAATTTGTGTTAATTACATAAACCAAAGGAATGATCGCCAAAAAGGCGATACTCGCGGCGATCAACATCGAACGCGGTTGTGCGGCAGGCAGCGGTTGTCTGGCAAGACGGCGGATGGAAAAGACTATGGAGGGAATGGTAAGCAGCGAAAAGAAGATTCCCAGCCAGACCAGCACGTAAACCGGCTGTGCTGACTCCATTCCAAACGACTGCAGGGAACTGCCCAATTTCAACAGCATAAATAATGCCAAAGCTGAAAAAATTGAGATCACCAGTCCAATGATGCTAATGATCAATTGTGCAACTGACGGCAAATGAGTTCTTACAGGTTGGTCTGTCAAGGCTATTGTTCCTGGATGGTGACAGATTTAAGCACATCTGGAGATAAAAGTACCTGGTCATAATAAGGGTCGCGCGGACGCAGAGACTGCAGTACATCCAGGCCTTCGATGACCTTGCCAAAGATGGTGTATTTGCCATCAAATTCAGGTATCGAAGCGTAGGTAACGAAGAACTGCGAACCGTTCATACTGTTCTTTTGATCAACTGCCATCGCCAGCATACCGGGTTGGTTAAAACGCAGCTTTGGCGTTACTTCAATGGAATATTCAAACCCAGGCCGACCGGCTCCTGTGCCGGTTGGATCGCCAGCCTGCACGAGATATCCGGGCACCACCCGGTAAAAGGGCGTATTGTCATACCATTTTTGATTGGCCAAGAAGATAAAGTTGTTGACAGCCATGGGGGCTTCTTGAGGATAAAGTTCAAAAACGATATCCCCTTTTTCGGTCGAAAAGGTGGCGGTGTATTTTTTATTCGGATCAATGGTTTGATCAGGGCAGGCTGTAAAAGCACGTTCAGGTAGTTTGTAATACAAAACCATGTTCGCCAGACTGCTGAGATCAACCCATCCTTGCTGGTAAAGGGTTTTATTGAAGAACAGGGCAGGCGGGGTGGTCAGGCTGGTTTCTGCGCTTTTTCGGGTGGCATCAAATACTTTTTGAATGGTGGCGTCGCTGGTCATATCGGCCATGAATTGGGTCTTATCCAGTTCGAGTTCGTCAGCCTGGTCAACCAGCCACGTGGAGAATTCTTTAACCGACAACGAGATCCATTCAGCCTGGCGGCCAAAGAGAATATCGTGCATTTCCCAATATTTATCCTGCAGCCCGGCAGCTTCGGCGGCCTGGGCAGCCAGTGCAGCCTTGTCGTGTTCGACGGTCAGGGGCAAATAGCGAAAAACGATTTTCACATCCTCTGGAAAGAGGATCTGAAGTTGGTGTAAATTTATCGCCAGTCCGGCGCAAACCTGGCACTGGTAATCTGTGTATTCATAAATGATGATCTTGGCTGTGTCGGAACCCAAAACCCAGTCTGATTTACCTGGATCAGGAATTTTCTTATCCACTTCTTCAGGTATGACCGGCAAAATAGGAGCCGCGCTGCAGGTGGCCGGTCCGCTGGGGGTGATGGCCAGGGTGGGCATACTGGTCGGCGTTGGGGATGCTTTGGTGGTGGGGACGGCCGTGGGCGTGGGGGCCAGGGTGCGGGTAGGGTTGCCAATGGTGGCGCGCGGCGTCTGGGTGGGAGTGGCGAGCCCGAAAAGGTTCTGGCAGGCAGACAACACAAGGATGCTTAAGACGACTGTAACCAGGAAGGTGATTTTGAGGGCTGCTTTCATCTTTTAACACTCTCCAGTTTCTTCAAGATCACTTTTCTGATGTCTTGCTGTACTATTTGCGGTTCATTGGAGGCATTGATCACCTTCCAGCGATCCGGTTCAACCAGCGCCATTTCTTTGTAACCATTTCTGACACGTTTATGAAATTCCACTTTTTGGGCGTCCAGGCGGTTCCACTCGCTGCCGCCTTTTATTTTTCGATTCAAACCTTCATCCACTTCCAGATCCAACAAAAGAGTCAGGTCTGGCTGCAATCCGCCAGTGGCGAACTTTAAGATATCTTTAAGAATCTGTAAATCGAGACCGTGTCCGTAGCCTTGATATGCCAGGGTGGAATCGCCGTAGCGGTCACTGATCACCACCACCCCTTTTTCAAGGTTGGGGCGGATCACTTCGGTGACAATTTGGGCACGAGCTGCGCAAAAAAGCAGAATTTCGGTGTTTGGATGCATCATGGTGTTATCCATGCGCATGATGACTTCTCTAATTTGATCGCCGATGAAGGTGCCACCGGGTTCGCGCGTGGTTAATACCTCTAATCCCTGCTCCCTGACGAAATCCGCCAGTTCGCGAATTTGCATGGATTTTCCACTGCCTTCGGGGCCTTCAAGCGTTATGAACATGCGACCTTCTTATTCTCTGAAGATTCTGACCCTGCGGTTGGGGTCCTTGCCGTACGAATGGGAAACCAATTCAGCCTGTCTCGCCATTTCGTGTTGAATTCTGCGTACGTTCGAGTTGGCCGGGGGTAAATCCACCCACTTTTGACCATTTATCACGGCCTGGATGGCTGATTCCGTTTGACGGGCTACATCATCAAAGTTGGCAGCCACGCTGTCATTGGGCAGATTGAACACTTCGGCCAGCGATTGTTCGATCTGGTTGATTGTATTGGCGCGCAGCACGTAGATGGGAACGCCTCTCGCCTCGGCATCCATGATCGGCTGCTGGCGTGAACGGTAGTAGGCGCGTAAGGTCAGCACAATATCCGCATCGTCAATATCTCTCGCGATGGTGGCGGGTACGCCCAGCCTCGCCGCAGCCTGCTGCATGCGGTTGCGGGCCACTCCGTAGGGGTAAATACGGATGATGCGGTTGGGGTTGCGTTGTGAGATCACCCGTTGAGGCGGCTGGTCATAGCTGTCGGGTTCAAAAGAGACTTCAGGCCTTTGCCGATTGGTGATGTAAGGCTGGGGTTGGTCTCCTTTTTTGGGGTCGCCGCTGCCCTGGTAGGCACGCCGGGTGCCCTGCACCATACCCTTGGTACCGGCCGCTTTGACCGGTTTTTCGATATGAATTTCGTCTTTTTCATCGCGCCAGCGGATCTCGGGGGTCACCGGGTAGCCGCGCACAATGGTATCCACTACTTCAGCCACGTCTGGATGAATCGCCACGCGGTCGCGGTCTTGCAATTCCACCAGCACATCAAAGGTGGGCGGTGAACGCCGCTCAAGCACGGTCTTTTGGGTGCCGCGGCGGCGGGCTTCTTCATCAGATAACGTCACCGATTCAATGCCGCCGATCAGGTCTGAAAGGGTGGGGTTGAGCAGCAAATTTTCCATGGTGCGGCCGTGAGCGGTAGCCACCAGCTGCACACCGCGCTCGGCGATGGTGCGGGCGGCCATGGCTTCGAGTTCCCGGCCGATCTCATCAATGATGATCACTTCAGGGTTGTGGTTTTCAACCGCCTCGATCATCACCTCGTGCTGCAGCGAAGGGGTGGCCACCTGCATACGGCGGGCTTTACCAACGGCTGGATGCGGCACATCGCCATCTCCGCCGATCTCGTTGGAAGTATCCACTATGATGACGCGTTTGGTCTCGGCCAAAATGCGCGCGGATTCACGCAGCATGGTGGTTTTACCGATGCCGGGCTTTCCGAGCAGCAGAATGCTTTTACCTGATTCCACCAGATCCTGGATGATATCTATCGTGCCGTAAACAGCACGTCCAACACGGCAGGTCAAACCAACTATAACGTTGTGCCGGTTGCGGATGGCAGAAATACGGTGCAAGGTGCGTTCGAGGCCGGCGCGGTTATCGGCGTCAAATTCACCAATATGGGCGACCACAAAATCAATATCAATGCGCTTGATTTCTTCTTCGCTTAAGATCACTTCACCGCTCACGAAGCGTGCAATGGGTTGGCGGCCGAGATCCAGAATAATTTCAAGCAAATTATCGCTGTTATTGGCCTTTTTTACCGCCTCCACGATTCGGGTGGGTAAGACGGTCATTAATATGTGTAAATCGTCAGTTATTCTTTTTTGTGTCATGGTAACCCTATAGTTCTATTTTAACGTTAATCCCTAAATTAATCTTGTTTCACGGCTTTTAATGCAAGTCTATTCTTTTTGAATTTGTGAAGGATCTTGTGCAAGGCCAAAAAGACACAATACCCCAAGATGACACCCAGTCCATTAAGGATGACATCATTGATATCCACAGTGTGATAGAGAGTGCCGATAATCAAGATGACCACCAATTGGATTCCTTCTAGTGCCAAACCGGTTAGTAATGCCCACAACAAAAGTTTAAACCACCTTGGTCTGAAAAAGTAACCCAGGCCATATCCAAAGGGGATGGTCAGGATGGCGTTCAATCCAAAATCAACGAGCAGCCATTTCAAGGAGAAGGGATGGTGGGTTATTGAAAGAAAATAAAGCGGCGAAAGGTTGGTCCGGTTCAGGTTATAAAGCGTTTCTTTCCAAGAAAGGTTCGCAGGCCAGTTCAGTGGAATCGAAATTGGAAAAAAGATCACCCCGACAACAGCAATGATATAGAAGCCGAACACAATAATCCCGCACAGCCTCTTCCATCCTTGCCGTCTTTGGCGAAAGCTCACCAGGATCAAAACGATCAAACTTATTAGCAGGGGAATGGGGAAAAAATGAAGGAAATAAATGAATACGTCCTTTCTTATTGGGCAGAGGGCTCGTCATCCACTGAAAGGTGACTGACCATCGGTGCTGTCGGTTCAGCCTGTCTGTTGTTTACCAATTTACCATTGGTGATGATCACCCCGTTGCGCTGCATGATTGCCAGGTGTTTAACCAGCAAGGTGAAATGATTGGATGATTCCCCGCCAATCGTTTCTAGGGTGTTCAGCAGCCAGGCTTGATATGAACGGACTTGCAAATAAACCGGCTGACCGAAATCATTGAACTGACTGATCAACGCGTTCAGCAGGTTATTAATATCCAGAACCGCAGGGTGGATCAATGGACGCAGGTACAATCCATTGGGGCCGGTGCTGCTTTCAACAAAAGCCACGATCTCATCGTTTTCACGATAGACCAAACGGCGGGTTCCCCCGTTGGAATAAGCTTCGGCTGCCTGGACGATCGGAGGTACCAGCGATTGGTATAGGCTGCGCATTTGCGGATCGTCTGTAGCACCCGCTATTGTCCACTCATGCTCAGCTTCAGGGTTCACGCTGATCTTCTTAGGCAGTTTCCATGCCGCTTCCCAGCCGTAAGGGGTAAAACCTGTCTTGCGTAAAGACTCAAAAACCGGTGAAGATTCAGACACTTCTGCGAGTACGTTCAAAGCGCCCATCTCTCCGGCTTTGCCGTTCAAATAATCCCACAGTTCAAGCACCTCTTTTAAATCACTTGAATTTTCTGTAACCAGGAAATTAAGAAGAGCAGAACGTTCGCCAGCTTTATGTAAGATTTGGCTGATAAGGCAGGTATCTGCGTTTGAAGATTCCACCACAGCTGTAAAACTCTCTGCGGATGGTTTAAGACGTGATGCCAATGAAGCAAATCCCAGTGGGTTGCCGTGGGTGAGAAAGTATCTTTGATTGAGGCAGATCAATCCGTTGTGATGGCGAATTAATGATGGAAGATCATACCAGGCGAACGGGCGAACGGTTATTTTGCCAACTCCATAAAGTAGCGGTGGAAGCGGTTATCACGGGTTAATTCTGGATGGAATGAGGTTGCCAACAATTTTCCTTGCCGGGCAGCCACAATCCTTCCGTCATCAAGCGTGGATATCACTTCGACACCTTTGCCAACCGACTCGATCAACGGAGCGCGGATAAACACGGCGTGGAATGGAACCTCTTGTTTGTCATCCGGGCTCAAACCAGGTACTTGTAAATCCACTTCAAAGCTGTCCACCTGTCGTCCGAAGGCGTTTCTTTCGATCACAATGTCCATCAACGCCAACAAGGGCTGCGGACGGTGTGCATCTTTGGCTAGAAAGATGGCGCCTGCGCAGGTGCCCCATATGGCTTGCGTTTTTCCAAATGTCTTCAGCGGTTCCATTAATCCATAGGCGGTTGCTAATTTGCCAATCGTGGTGGATTCGCCGCCCGGGATGATCAATCCGTTTAAACCGGTGAGATGTTCTGGAAGCCTTACTTGAACGACTTCAGCTCCCAAAGTTTCGAGCATCACCTGGTGTTCTGCGAAATCGCCTTGTAATGCCAGGACGCCAATTTTCATAAAAAACCTTACCAGCCGCGAGTGGCGATTTTCTCAGCATCATTCATGGAGGATATCTGCCGGCCGACCATGGCTTCGCCCAGGTTGCGGCTGACATCCGCCAGGATCTTGGCATCCTGGTAATGAGTGGTGGCTTTAACAATGGCGGTGGCGCGTTTGGAGGGATCACCGGATTTGAAGATACCTGAGCCAACAAAAACGCCATCCACACCCAGTTGCATCATCAAGGCTGCATCAGCGGGGGTGGCAATACCACCGGCGGCAAAGTTAACCACCGGCATACGGCCCAGTCTGCGGGTTTCAACAACCAGTTCAAATGGCGCGCCAATTTCTTTGGCAAAGGTCATCAGTTCTTCTTCGGGCAAGTTCTGCAATCTGCGGATCTCGCCCAAAACAGTGCGGGCGTGGCGCACGGCTTCAACCACATCACCTGTGCCGGCTTCTCCCTTGGTACGGATCATGGCAGCGCCTTCACCGATGCGGCGTAGGGCTTCACCCAGGTTTCGGCAGCCGCAAACGAAAGGAACTTTAAAATCGTGTTTATAGATGTGGTGTGCTTCGTCTGCAGGGGTGAGCACTTCAGATTCATCAATATAATCCACGCCAATGGATTCGAGAATTTGGGCTTCAACAAAATGACCGATGCGGCATTTAGCCATCACCGGAATACTGACCGCTTCGATGATCTTTTGGATCATGTCAGGGTCGCTCATGCGTGCAACACCGCCATCCGCACGAATATCTGCAGGCACACGTTCAAGCGCCATGACTGCACAGGCGCCGGCATCTTCAGCGATCTTGGCATGATCGGCGTTCACTACATCCATGATCACGCCGCCTTTAAGCATTTGGGCTAAACCCTTTTTTACTTCAAATGAACCCGTTTTTTGTTCCATAATCCAGCCTCCTGAATGCAAACTCTTCATTGTATGGAAGAGTAATTTTTCGCGTATCGTGATTCTACCACGCCCACCATGGGCAGGCAACCAACTTAAAAGAAAAGCCCCTGTTTTCAGGGGCAGAATTTGACATGCGAAAGATTTTCACGTTCTTGTGGTGTAAGGCAGTGAAATTACACCATTGGCTTCAAGGTTGCGCAAGCGCAGCTGTTCTGACATGATGCGGCTGTATGGAATCCCTTTATCAAGTCTGAGCGCCACCTGGTTGTAATTTCGGCGGACGACTTCACCCATTATTTCTATTTCTGCACCATCTGGAAACCGCAGCAGTGCCATGACCGGTCCGTCTTGCCGGTCTTGTTGATCTTTTCTTTCCAGACATTGCATCCGCTTAAGAATTGGTTTGCGAATAGAATGGAACAAAGTCAACTCAGTGATTCGTGATATGCAACTCAGGAATTAATTGCATTTTGTTGGTTTTGTTATTATTTATATCTTTTTTATGTAACCTTTTAATGATTTTTGCGATTATATATGTAGCGAAATCTTACGTTGTCTGGCATTGTGAGTTTTATTTTTGACATCCTTATCCAAGGATTTGTAAATTTGACTCACAAATAAGACAATTTGGATTGATTAAGTAATAAAAAATTTTATCAGTAAAGGGGACCAGAGAAGGGATTGGGTACCATGAAGTTTTTACAGAACGTCAAGGTGTTTCAGAAAGTCTTATTGTTAGGGGTGATCATTATCGTGGCATTTACAGCGCTTTTGGCAGCCTATATTTACCCGATATATAAGAACAGTGTGTTTGCTCAAAAAGAAGAGCAAACCAAAAACATGGTCAACTCTGCAGCGGCCGTACTTGAGCATTATGTAGAACTCGAGAAAAACGGAACCTTGACCACTGAAGCGGCTCAATCCGCCGCGATGGATGCCGTGCGGTATATGCGCTATGATAACGGCAACTATTTTTGGATCAATGATGTCAACTTAAAATTAATCATGCATCCCAACGTCTCCATAGAAGATAAGCCAGAATGGTATGTGGATAATGGTTTGAAGGATTATGTTGATCCAACCGGAAAACACATATTTGTAGAATTTGTTAAAGTTGCTAATGAACAAGGTGAAGGCCATATGGATTATGAGTGGCCAAAATCCGGAAAAACAGGCGATCCGGCTGATCCAAAAATTGCATATGTAAAATTGATCCCTGAATGGGGTTGGGTGATTGGAACTGGTGTTTATGTGGATGACATTCAACATCAGATAAACACCACCATGATCAGTGCTTTGCTTATAGTCTTGGTGATCATCGCCCTCAGTATTTTCATCGCCATTGCGCTGGCTGGATCAATCGCGAAACCGCTCGGTGCAATCACCGCAGTTGCCGGCCGACTCGCCGAGGGCGACATTTCAGATAATATCACAATGAATCGCAAGGATGAAATTGGTGTGTTGGGTGACGCATTTGAGAGGATGATCGTATATCAAAGGGCAGCATCCGATGTGGCAGATCAACTGGCTGCAGGTGACTTGACTGCTACCATTCAACCCAAGGGTGAAAAAGACCGTCTTGGTAATTCATTTGTCAAAATGCTTGATAGCCTGCGCGATGCTGTCAGCCAGGTAGCCTTAAACGCGGCTTCATTGGATCAGGCATCCGATGAGCTTTCACAGGCAGCAAATCAAGCCTCACAGGCAACGGCCCAAATAGCCACCACCATTCAGCAAATTGCCACCGGGTCCGCAGATCAATCAGATGCGATCAGCAGAACCGCTTCTTCAGTGGACGAAATGGCACAAGCGATCAGTGGTGTCGCCAAGGGTGCCCAGGAACAGAGCGCTTCTGTCTTCAAAGTATCCAATGCAACCGACCAGATCAATAAAGCCATCCTGCAAGTTGCCGGAAATGCAGCCGCTGTAACCTCTGATTCAGATGTGGCTGCAGAAGCAGCCCGTAAAGGTGCTGTTACCATCGAACAGACCCTGGCCGGAATGCAAAGCATCAAACAAAAAGTCGGCATCTCTGCTGAAAAAGTTGAAGAGATGGGCCGTCGTTCTGAAGAAATCGGCAAGATCGTTGAAACCATTGAAGATATTTCGTCTCAAACCAACCTCCTGGCGTTGAACGCAGCCATTGAAGCTGCCCGCGCCGGGGAATATGGCAAGGGCTTCGCTGTTGTGGCAGATGAGGTGCGTAAGCTGGCTGAACGGTCTTCATTGGCAACCAAAGAAATTTCCGATCTGATCGGACGTATCCTCGCCAGTGTGGCAGATGCAGTTAAAGCCATGGAAGACGGTTCATTGGAAGTTGAAAAAGGCGTCGAAAACGCCAACCATGCCGGCAGCGTCTTGACTGAAATTTTGAACGCAGCCGAAGCCGTGAATAAACAGGCAGTGTTGGCTGGTGAAGCCACCCAGCACATGAAAGCTGTGTCAGAAGAATTGATTCAGGCTGTGGATTCTGTTTCAGCAGTGGTTGAAGAAAACACAGCGTCAACCGAACAAATGGCAGCCAACTCATCCGAACTGCATTCTGCTATTGAAAGCATTGCAAGCATTAGCGAAGAGAACAGCGCCTCGGTGGAAGAAGTCAGCGCCGGTACTGAAGAGATGAGCGCCCAGGTGGAAGAAGTCACCGCCGCTGCACAAACACTCTCGGAAATGTCCAAAGTGCTTAAATCAGTGGTTGATCGCTTCAAATTGAGCTAACCTAAATTGTAGTATTTGGCAAAGTAAAAAGACATGCCCATGTGGGCATGTCTTTTTTGTAATCCCTACCGGTAACTTCAATGATTTGATCTCGGTAATTCGATATTTGTTTGGCTCTTTTCTTGCACCATTATTCTTCAGAACATTTATGTTGGTTATGGAGAAATGTCATGGGTTTAAAGTACTCATCCTTTGCAATTCGCGGCATTGATGTCAGCCAGTTTAATGGAAGCATTGATTGGACGAAAGTAAATGCCAATTTTTCAGGCATCAGAGTTGGTTACGGCCGTACCGTTGATACCAAATTTAAGGAAAACTGGTTGAATTCCAAAGGCAAGGTCAACCGCATCCCTTACTGGTATATGGATTATTACTCCAACCATACCTCCGGAGCGACGGTTAATGGCATGGCCGATACAGATTGGGGCAGGGAACAGGCCGAGACTTGTTGGAGCAACCTGAAAAACGATCCGGATGGCAGCGTATTTCTGGATATTGAAAACGGCAATCCCTCTTATTCCCCGGCCATTTCTACGGTCTCAGCCAGGGCCCAGGCGATTGCCAGGGGTTTCCTTGAACGTATGGATGAATTAAACAGCAAACGCAACGGCATCTATTGTTCGTTGGGTCTGCTTAATTGGTTCGGCGCCTGGTTTAAAGATCGGCCCCTCTGGGTGGCCTGGTATAACGAGAATCAAACCCAACAGACTGTTTTAACAGCAGTGGCAACCGCCGGCTGGCTGGGCAAGTGTTTGATCTGGCAGTACGCTTCTGATGGCGACATGGATGATGACGGCGCCGGTGATGGTGTGGCCATGGGCATGCAGTACAAAACATTGGATCTAAACGGTTGGCTCGGAACGAGCGCACAATATACCGAATTATTCGGCAAGGAGGTACAACAAGTGGCTCTCTACAAGGTAAAGATCTTAATCTATAACTTAACTGTACGCACTGGACCGGGGGTGCTTTATCCACGCTTGCGAAGGGCAGACTTCCCGGGCGAGTACAGCATATTTGAAGAGAAGAACGGCTTTGGCCGTATCAGCGATATAAAATCAGAGTGGCTCAGTCTTTCACCGGACTATGTACAAAAGATCAACCCGACTACACCTCCGCCGACAGAATTAACAGATGCTCAAAAACTGGCAAGGTTGTGGGCGGCACATCCAGAATTGCATTAGACCTAAAAGAAGTTTTTAAATTTTTTATGAATACTAACCACAGACAGTGTAAACTGTCTGTGGTTTTAAGTTCTTTGCCATTCAACTCTTAAGCCAATTTATCGCTGATGTGTAATTCGCAAAAACCCGATAGCTGATTCCCCGATTATTGCAAACCGTTTCTAGAAAACTGAAATGTTCTTTATAGCACTCAGGAATTACTGCTGCCAACCTGACTTTTAACGGCATCCCTATGTTTTTTATCTCTTCAGGCCGATTGAATACTTCAATGGTTTTGCCTGAAACAAAATGAATTTCTGAATGGTCCAGCAAACAGCGGAAGGATTGGTGTTCTCTCATGGACATCATGATGCTCTTCACCATCTCGCTAGAGCTTTTTGCATCCGCGTCGCCGTGGGTTTTTACAACCACAATTCGATCTTCTGGTAAGTAAGAAATATTAACGTCCATTTTTACCCCTAAGACTAAAAAGATGACATCATATAATGATAATCATTTATTACAGATTATCAAAATAAACTTTGTAATCTTGCACGCAGAGGGATGACTCATTTATTCAGCCATCCGAGAATTTGAGGTGATAAGGTGAACTTTTTTATCCATGGATGTAGCCAGTGCAAAAGCAATGCCTGAAAAGACAATGCTCAAAGCAACGAACCACGGGTTGGCAATCGGGACCCAGGCGGCAGAGGCATATGGCAGCACCAGTGCGATCATTGCCAGCAGACGGGGATACCTCTTGCCAGAATTCACGGTCAAAATCATCCAGGGCAGCAAGGGTAAAAGGGAATAAACCCAGGCTATCGGCAGGGTGGCAATGCCCAACCAGACCATGCAAGCCCATGCAGAAGATCCTTCGCCTCGCAAGGCGGACAGGAACACACACACGATCAAAACGAGTACTGCTGCGAGACCCGGCCATCCACCCAGCCGCCAGGCAACCACCAGCAAGGCGCCGTTATCGGGGCGCAAGATCTGATCCATGGAATTGCCGATATTGCTCGCTAAGTAAGTCGACAGAACGTCCGAACGTAGTAGCAGCAGTAACGCCACCGCAGCCAGCCAAACGCCGGCAAAACTGATCAACACTGCCCAACGGCGCCGCCAAAGAGGATGGATCAAAGTTGCCGCGGCAAAATACTTAGGCAGTGAAGCCAAGCCAATAAACAGCCCGCTCAACATCGGTTTTTCTCGAAACCGGTAAGCCAGGGCCAGACCCAACATCCAGATCGGGGTGAATTGGCCGAGTGACCAGATGGCGGGTGGCCAGGCCAGCGAAAGCAGACCGGCCAAAACACTCATTTTCCAATTAAGGTTGAAAACCCGCGCCGTAAAAAGGATACAGGCAAACATGCAAAGCATCCAAAGGGTTTGGGCTGTTGGGTAATCAAAAAATGTAAACGGCACAACCATTAAAAAAGCAGTTGGTGGATGCGTTGAGCGGTGGTCAGCCTGCCAGGTGATCCCCATATTCTCAAAGGCGGTAACCAGCACAGGATATAGTTCTTGGTTGTGGTTGATCAATGCTTTCGCGCCGATATAATCCTGAGCTATGTCGTAGCGCAATGGAAAATCGATCATGGCCGGGATAATATTTCGCGCATAGACGCAACCGATCATGATGCCAAGTACACTAAGAATGATTGCCAGAGAGATTTTTCGCTTCATATCCCCTCTTGATGTGAAAATAAGCCCCACGCAAGAAATTAATAACACATTATAAATCAGGTAACATCCAAGGTGGGTGTTAAATAAGCCTTTTTTGAATGAAGGTATTGGTCCGCTATCTTACAATCTTGTTGAGATCGACTATCCTTTATAAAAAGTCATGTTCACGTAATAACTTTTCAAAAAAAAGACACCCGTGAGGGTGTCTTTTTGCCATTGACTTGATTATTGTTCTTCAATCTCGATCGAATTGATCTTGACACCCTCATATTCCGGGTTGGACGGGTTCCGCGCCGGGATGGAGAATAATACATCCAGACCCTTGGTGACCTGACCAAAAACGCTGTGCTTGTTATCCAGCCAGGGGGTGGCTACGTGGGTTATAAAGAATTGCGAACCGTTGGTGTTCGGGCCGGCATTTGCCATCGAGAGCACACCGGGTCCACTGTGACGCAGGCTGGTATGAAATTCATCATTAAATTTATAGCCTGGGCCGCCCATACCGGTTCCGGTCGGGTCGCCGCCCTGGGCCATGAAATCTTCGATCACCCGGTGAAAAATGGTGCCATCATAAAAACCCTCGCGGGCTAGAAAAACAAAATTATTGACGGTCTTGGGAACCTTGGCGGCATATAAACTGCAGACGATATCACCTTTATCGGTTTTGAAGGTGGCGGAATAATTCTTATGAGAATCGATCACCATCTCGGGAGCTTTTGCGTATTGTTTTGCGGTCATTCATACATCCTTTCCTGAACTCGGTTGAAACTTTATTGTAACATAATGGACACATTCACCGGTTGGCGCTTTTACCGCGCAAGCTTTGAATGATCCAGGTTAATACAAAAAAGAAGGTGCAGATCAAAACAACAGCAGAACCAGACGAGATGCTCAAATAGAATGAGACATACAATCCAATAATACTTGAAAGCACCGCCACAATTGCCGCGAGCATCATCATCCTAGGCAGACGTTTGGTCATTAGAAAGGCTGTCGCGGCTGGGGTTACCAGCATGGCCACCATCAAGGCTACCCCAACGATCTGCATGGATACCGCGACTGTGATGGCGATCAGGATCAATAACAGGTTATTAAGAAATTTTACGGGCAGGCGTAAGGTGGCGGCCAGCAGGGGATCAAACGAAATGACAACCAACTGCTTGTAAAATGCCCAAATGGCGACTAATACTACTGCCCCAAAGATCAAAATTGTAATCAGACTTTGAGAAGAAACCCCCAAAACGTCACCAAATAGAAAATGGCTTAAATCCACAGCGTAACTGCGGACAGTCGAGATCAAGGCGATACCCAGTGCAAACATGCCAGCAAAGACAATGCCGATGGAGGTGTCTTCTCGCAGCTGGGATTTTTTGCTGATCGCGCCAATACCCAGGGCTGAGATAATTGCCGTTCCCAATGCCCACCAGAATAGGGTACCCTTGGCCGCGCCGGTGACCAGGTAACCCACCGCCACTCCGGGCAGGATGGTATGAGATAGTGCGTCACCGAAAAACGCCATGCCGCGTAGCACGATGAAGGCGCCGATGACGGCGCATACCGTACCCACTAAAATGGAGGCAACCAACCCGCGCTGCATAAAGCCGTAGGTAAGCGGTTGAACGATCCATGACCAGATGGACTCGATCATTCTTCGCCTCCTTCACAACAGGAGTGATCCAGCGCCATCATGGATTTTCCATCTTCCATCATGCGCAGGCGTCCGCCATAAGCGATCTTAAGGTTTTCAGCTGTGAGTACTTCTTTGGCTTCACCGAAGCGTATCAGGTGCCGGTTCAATAAAAATATCCGGTTGAAGTGCTGGGCGGCCTGGTCAAGGTCGTGCGTGGCTGCCATAATAGTCACTTTATCCTGCTCGAGTTTTTCCATCAATCTCAGTAAATCTTCCTGGGCGGGGTCGTCCAAGCCGGTCAAAGGTTCATCCATCAGCATCAACTCGGCCTCCTGGGCTAATGCGCGGGCGATAAACATACGCTGCTGTTGTCCGCCTGAGAGTTGACTGATCTGACGTGCTGCCAGATCCTGCATCCCCACTTTTTCAAGGGCACTCCTTACGGCAGCCTGATGCTGCTTGCCGGGGATGGTGAAGGGTTTTAACATGGCGGTTCTGCCCATCATGACCACATCAAAAACATTCACCGGAAAGTGCCAATCAACCACGCTGCGCTGTGGAATATAGGCAATGCAATCGTGTTTTCCGCTTTCGGACCCGAAAACATTCACTTCTCCAGAATCAGCCCGTAAAATACCGGCTATCACTTTAAACAAGGTGCTTTTACCGGCGCCGTTTGGTCCAACCACGGCTACGCGTTCTCCAGTATGCAAGTGAAAAGTGATGTTATCCAATGCGACATGATCTCCAAAGCGATAGTTCACGTGGATAACATCGAGTATAGGTTTGTTCAAATCATGTTTAATGGGTTGAGTCATTGTTCACACTCGTTCTCCCTATTTCAATCCGTTCACAATGGATGTGACCAGTTTTTGCATGAATTGGATGTAGGTGGCGGTATCACTGCCCGGGGTCCCCAGGGATTCGGTATTAATGGTGATGACTTGTGTTCCCGTATCGCTGGCTACCTGGTCGGTCAGATTGGGGTTTATGGTGGAGCCGATAAAGATGGCTTTTACTCCTTGTTGCTTAATAAGATCTTCCAGTTTGGCAAGATCCTGGGCAGAAGGAGAAGATCCGGTACTTAAGCTGTCAACCACAAGCCCCACCAGCTTGAAATTGTAACGGTGAATAAAATACCCCAGGTTTTCATGATCAGTGACCAGCTTGCGGCTGTCAACCGGAATGTTGTCAACCTCAGTTTGAATCCATGAGTCCAGATCGGAAAGTTGAGTAAGATAGGTGGCGGCGTTTGCGGCGTACTCGTCCGCATGTGTCGGGTCTTGAGTAGATAAGGCGGATTCAATGTTATTCACCCATACTTTAACCAGGTTCGGGTCCATCCAGGTGTGCGGATCTCCTGCAGCGTGTTCATGGGTTCCTTCTGTTTCTTGAGTTGCCTCTGAATAGTCAAGTACCTCAACACTATCTGAAACTTCTACGATATTACCAGTTGCATTGGAATCCAGAATGCCTTCCAACGAGTGTTCCAGTTCAAGCCCGTTTAGAAAGATGATTTTCGCTTCAGAAATTGCTGCCACATCCTGCGGACGCGGTTCAAAGGTGTGCGGGTCTGCTCCCACAGGGTAGAGTACGGTTAATTGAATGTAATTGCCGCCGATTTGGCTGACCACGTCTCCCACCATGGTGGTGGACGCCACCACTTTGATGCCGGTTGTAGAGGATTGGCGAGCCGAACAGGCAGAAAGTGAAGCAAGCAGCAAAAAGGGGATAATAAGCAAAAATAACTTTTTCATGTTTTTTGTCACGACACTGAAGGGTGAATATTGGCAGGCTGGCATTTCTGGCATAATCCCTGGAGCTGCAGCCAATGGTTTTGAATTGAAAAACCACTTTCACGACTGATTCTTTCAATTAAGGTTCCCAGATCATCTCCAGAAAAATAGGATGCTTTTCCGCAGCACGAGCAAATTAACAGGTGTTCGTGGCCGTGTGCAGCTCGAAGGTACATGTGGCATCCGTTGGGTTGGTGAACACGATCAACAAGCCCCATTTCACTCAATATCTCTAGCGTCCGATAAACGGTTACCAATCCCATCTTGGGGTAGCGGCTGCGTGCCTGGTCAAAAACGTCCACCGGGCTGAGAGCATGGTCTGAACTGACCATCAATTCCACAATCGCTCTGCGCGGACCGGTAATCCGGCCGCCTTTCTCTTCAAGTAATTCCAACCAACGCTCGGTCTCTGTCACGGCAATCCTTATTGAAAATGTTTTTCATTTTCATTATAATGCCAAAAAGAAACCCGTCAAGAGTTCGACGGGTTTCAGATTAAGGGGGAGAATCCGAATGGTTAGCGAATTGAAACGCTGCCTGAGCCCTGGCCCAGGATCTGAATCAAAATTTTGTATTGAGCGGAATCATAATTGGCAGTTTGCCAGGCGCCGATATCATAATCGGAGCTGTCTTTGGCTTTTACCAGGTCATTGGGAAGGTCAAAGCTGCCGGAACCGTCATCGTTCACTTCAATGCGAACTGCTGCATTGATGGGGAGGTGCACACTTGTTGCGCCGCTGCCGGTGTCAAGTGAGAGTGAGAGTGAAGCCTGGTCGGGCACACGAACGGTGACCGAGCCTGATCCGCTTTCAATATCAACAGCATAAGATTCTTTGGATTGCGGCAGGGTGATGGTTGAAGCGCCGGATCCCAGGTCAGTCTGTAACGAGGTCAATTGAAGTCCGGTCAGATCCATGGTGATCGATCCTGAACCGCCGTTTAAAATGATATCTGATGGAACTTCAGGTGATAGCCCGATATCCCATTTAAGATTGTCAAAAGAAAAATCCCAATTCAACCAGGATGTATTATCGGAATATTCCGACATCCAAACCGTGGTGTGATCAGAACCGTTGACATCAAAACGCATGGTTCCGCGATAAGTAATATCGGCAGAGATCAAATCCGTATTGTTGTTTTCAAGAGCCGTGATCGAAACGGGTGATGAAGAAGTATCAAAATCGTATTCAACGGTTTTCACACCCTCAAGCGGGCTGGCAAAGGTTTCTGATTTGGTTTCAGAATTGGTGGTGATGCCAACCTTGGGTCCGAACATCAGTAAAGCCACCACACCGGCGACCGCCAGCAGCCCCACCACACCTCCGACCCATGGATAGCGGCGGCTGAAGAGCATATCCATGCCAAAAACGATCAGTAATACAGGCCAGAATTTAAGAATGGAACCCAGGCTGACCGGTTGAATCATGCCGAGGTTGCTGAGCAGCCAGACAATACCCACACCAACCAGTAAAATGGGCCAGAACAACGAACGATATCGCGGATGATTATCCATGGTTACCTCTTTAAAGTATTAGTTATTTATTAGATATACGTTGCATCCGCGGATAGGTTGCATCCCGGCAAATAACGATTAATCTTGCAGTTCGATCTTAAGCCTGAAACGGCAGTCTTCTTCAAACCACATGGGGAAGTTGGTGCCCCAAAGGTTGTTCTGCAGGCAGAAATGCATGCCTTGCTGCAGATCTGGTTGGTCATTATTAAAATCCAAAGGGGAGGGAAGCCCCGGCGCTACCAGAGGGGAATCAAACGGCCTGATGAGCATTTTCCCGTTGGCATGGTTTAATTCGACCCGGCTGCCTGCGGCGTGCAGATGCCGGTTGCCATTCTCGACCACCGCGAGCGGAGAGATCATTTTACCCATTTTTTCGATCGTCCATTCCGCGCCTTGCGGAAGGATTGGATTGAATCCCATCCATAACGCTTCGGGCATGCGGCAGGCCTGCTTGTTAAACCACTGCAGGTCGACGGAAAAAGTCGACTCTTCAAGTTGAAATTTATAGGTGAGAAAAACATCTTTTGGCGCGCCGTAATTTACTACATAGTCGTGGTCAAAAGTCATGTGAAACAAGAATTCAGCCTGTGAAGGTGTTTGCCTTTGATAGCTGTCGCGGATGTAAGGCTTCAGAATTGCGCTCACCGGCTTTGCCAGCTCCAGTCCCGGCTTGGTAAAATCTTCTTTCGGCCAATCTCCGTTTTGAGCAGCATTAATAATATATTGATTAAAGAAGCGGTCATAATCTGCCGCCGAAAAAGTCTGGTAGGAAAGTTCGCCCATGGGATGGGTTTCATCCACCCAAAGTTGGCGGGTCTTGCGATCGATCAATGAGACCAAACCCATGCGCAGCGGGTTGATTTGAATATCAAACTGCGAGGTCTGAAGGTTGATCTTCTCGTTGGCAGCTTTTTGCCATTTTGAAAGATCGGGTTTGCTGGGGCGGATGCTCTCGAGCCGCTGGCGGGCTTCATCCGCCAGGGGGGAATCTTCAAGCGCATTGACCGCCTTTTGGATGATGCTGCGTTTTTCAACCCATGAAGATTCGAATTTCTTGAAATTGGGAAGTCCGCGTGCGGCTTTGAATTTTTCAGCGGTGTAATTCTCGTGATCCCCAAGGAAGGTCTTTTCATCCATACCCCAGGTGTGTTCGGGTACCAGCAGCATACGCCGATTGAAATTGTAAAAGCGCTTGTCAGTGTAATTGATCTTTTTGTTTTGAAGCCATTCACAGCGCAGGCGCAGCAATTCTCTGAAGCGGCTGACTTTAATTGGGTCGCTGCCCACCCCGTGGATCCAGGTGTCGCCGATCTCAGCCGTAACCACAGGCAGGCTGGCGCGCACAACTTCCAGTTTTTCGGCGAACTGATCCAGGGTTGAGGCAAACACATTCGCACCAGGGAACATGGTGCGATTTTCGCGGTAGACCTCCAATACTTGATCCGGTGATTGCGGCCCTAGGTTGTCGCCGGTGTGTCCAAAAGCCAGTGAATCTTCCATGCCTTCGATCACAAAGGCGCTGCCGTAGCCGCTTTCGTACATCACAATGATTTCTGCACTGCTCTCGTCCTGCCAGCGGAAGAGCGGAGGCACACTGGGAACGGTGGAACCGGGGTTCACACCGATGTGTAAAAATGTCACGCCGGCTTCAGCCAGCAGGGGCACAATTCCGCGTGTATGGCCGGGGACATCCGTCATTTTGGCGGCAATGGTTTTCTTGCCAAAACGTTTATCCAGTGAATGCGAAAGCGAGAGGCCAAAGCGGAAAAGCTCGGGGTCCATCAATTCGGTATGTGTTGTGAAGGGCAGGGCATGCCAGGCGATCTCACCCAATTCGATGGCGGCTTCCATTTCGGCTCGTTCGAGGTTGTTGGCCTGTTCAAGATATTCATAGATCAACCAGGACCCGGTCGTCCAGATAAAGCGTTCAGGGCGATCCGAATCGCGCATCTGGCGGGCCACCCGCAGCGAAGTTGGGATATATTTCTTGAAATAATTATCCACCACCCGTGATGCGTAATCGGTAAAGCCAACGTCTAGGTGGGTCTTGAAGATCAAATGAATATTTTGGATCATAAAGTTCTCGTTATTCCCTGGACTTCGTTATTTTTGGTAAAAGCAGTACCGAAAGCAAGAATAGACCGCCGTAAAGTGCAAAGATCACCGGGTATCCCAACCCTGGTTGGATGGCGTTGAAATAGTCTGCCAGCGGACCGCCGATGCTGGAACCCACAATGCCAGCGCCGGCGCCGGCCAGGTTGGATATACCCAGGTAGCGGCCGGCATCCTTGGAAGGAACAAGGTCCGTACCGAGAGCCCAGTTGGCTGACATGAACGTGCCGGTACCCAGACCCAAAAACGCGCCGGCCACCATCACCATGGGTATGGTGCGCGAGAAGATCAGCAGCAGCGAACCGATGAAGGCTAAAAGTCCCGCCGCAGCCAGCAACTTTTTACGGCCCATTTTGTCTGATAGGTAACCGCCCAAAAGAGAGGTGATCAACAAGAACACGAAAATGACTGCGGTGAGATAAGTGGTCACGGTGGCAGGGTTGGGAACCTTGAGCACATCTTTGACAAAGAACATGGTGAAGTTGCGGGTTGAGCCAATGGCTGCCAGGAACATCAAACGGGTCACCACCCACCAAATGAAAGATTTTTGATTGCGCGCTTCAGCGCCGATGCCGACCTGTGCGCCAAAATAGACACCGATGAAGATCGAGCCGGCCATGCCAAGCAGCCCAACCAACCCCACCACGAGCACCCGCAGCCATAAGCTGGTGGTATCAACCGGCAGCCAGGCGGCGCTGCTTTTAACCAGCCATAATGCCAATTGGGTGACGCCCACAAAAAGGATGGTGAGCAGCAGCATGCGCAGCACCGGGCGGCCTTCGGGTTTTGGCGGCTTTTCTGTCAGCTGAATTTCTTTGGTTGAAAGCACCGTCCACAGCATGGTGAGCAGATAGAAAGCCATGAGGATGATGATGACCACCCAGAATTGTTTTTTATCCAGCAAAGGTGAGATCGCCAATACCAAAGCGGCAGGGATCATCTCCATCACGGACTTAATGCCGGAGGCGCGTCCGCGCTGGTATTCCTGTACCACGTCGGGGATCAATCCCTGCTGCCCGGCCTGGCTGATGTTTGATGAAACCTGCAGCAAGATGATTCCTAATAACAAGACGGCCAGAGAAGCTGTCACTCCAAAGGTGGATTGAAAGAAAGCATTTAAGGGAGAGTTTTGAAAAAGCAGTGAAGCACCGACCACCAACAAAAAGAGGATGTTAAGCAGTGCTCCCCACAGAATGAAGGGGCGGCGCCGTCCGAGTTTGGAAGTACTGCGATCGCTCCACATGCCCATCACGGGTTGAACGAACATGGCAACCGCCAGGCCGGTTACGTAAACCAGGGCGGTGTAGGTGTTCTTCTGTTCTGGCGGCATGAACATTAGCACCAGTGCGGGCAGCAGCAAGGGACTGATCACATTGGAAGCCATGCTCAACCCCAATTGATAACCGTTCAACCCCAAGAGTTCGTACCAACGTTTGTCTGATCTCATTGTCCATCCTCCAGATTAATTATTTCTAGAAATAATTACGCCTGGGCCATTTGAGTGACCTTGCGAATATCGTCCAGGGGTTTTTACGCTCATTCATCTTAGCGATTGCAGAATAAGTTGTCAAGCGAAAAATTTGTGAGACAAGTTTGAGGATTTACGACATCAAGGCAGGTTGATTTGAATTTCAGAGATTGTTCCAGTGCGAAGACTTTCTGTCACGTCTATCAGTCTCTGGTTGGACGATCCCCGAAACGGAAGGTTGAAACATGAAAGCGATTGAACATAAGGCCCATCGACCAATACGTCGCATGATTTAAGCAAATCCATGCAATCTGGTTTGTTCTCAGACATCAATTGTTCCCAGGTGAACCCAGTATAGATCCATACGTCTTTGTCTCGTTTTTTGCATTCCCTGGCGATCGCAGCTGCCGCTTCGGGTTGATATATGGGGTCTCCGCCGCTGAGGGTAATGCCTTTAAGCAGGGGCGAAAAAGGGATCTGCGCAATTATTTCTTCAATTTCAATTGAATATCCGCTATCGAAAGCCCAGGTGTGCGGATTATGGCAGCCGGGACAATGGTGATCGCACCCCTGAAAGAATATTGTTGTGCGAATGCCGGAACCGTCAGTAACACTTTCTTTGACGATCCCGGCGATTTGAACCTTCATCTACTCCGCCTCAAGTCGTGAAGACTTCGATAAATGTGGATGCCTGTCGGTCAGCTCGGCTTTTTTGGCGTCATTGAAGCGATCCACCGTTGAAAGATACCCGGTGATCCGCCTGATCCTTCTGATATCAGTGGACCCGCAAACCGGGCAAACTTCATCCATCACACCGTGATGCGCACAGGCCAGGCACTCATCGATCGGGAAATTGATTCCGGCATAACCCATGTTGCACGCCGCCATGTGGCGCAGCAATGATTCATAAGCCTCAAGATTTTGAACAGGGGGCGCATCCAGTTCGACATAGCTGATGTGACCGGCATTCGTGAGCTGATGATAAGGCCCCTCGATCATGCATTTATCAAAAGAAGAAAGTTCAAAATTAACCGGAACATGAAAACTGTTCGAGTAATATTCTTTATCGGTTACTCCCTCAATATTGCCAAAATTTTTTCGGTCAATTGAAACGAAGCGCCCAGACAAACCCTCAGCCGGAGTCGCCAGCAGGGTATAGTTCAAATCATAGGTTTCGCTGAAACGGTCAGCGAGTTTCCGCATAAACGAGATGATCTCAAGCCCGATTTTGGCAGAATTGGCATCCTGGCCGTGATGTTTACCCGTCAGACTCACCAACGCCTCAGCCAGTCCGATAAAACCAATGGATAGGGTTCCATTCTTGATCACTTCGCCAATTTCATCGCCCGGATTGAGATTCTCCGAACCCATATAGAGACCCTGCCCCATCAAGAAGGGCATGTCGCAAACTCTGAGGTGTGATTGAATTTGAAACCGGTGATAGAGCTGCCGGGCGGTCAAATCCATAACGGATTCCAATTCTTTGTAAAAGACTTCCAGGTTGCGGTTAGCCTTGATGGCAATGCGAGGCAGGTTAATGGTGGTAAAAGAGAGATTACCCCGTCCGTCTGAGATCTCAGGACCCTTGCGGTTGGCAATCACGCGCGTTCTGCATCCCATGTAAGCGACTTCATTTTCAAAACGATGGTTAAAGGTTGAATCCATGAATGAGAAAGTGGGATTCATTCTCTGGGCTGAGACCCGCATTGCCATTTTGAATAAATCGTAATTGGGGTCTTCAGGGTTGAAATTGACGCCAGCTTTTAATCTGAAAATGATATTCGGGAAAATCGGAGTTTCTCCGCGGCCCAACCCTTTTTCGTAGGCTTTTAAGAGTCCTGCAATGACCATGCGTCCTTCGGGTGAAGTGTCGCATCCCAGGTTTATCGAACTGAAGGGCACCTGTGCGCCAGCCCGGCTGTGCATCGAATTCAGATTGTAGATCAGCGCTTCCATGGCCTGATAGACCTCGAATTCAGATGCACCGGCCACAAACCTGGCCATATCACGGTCGAAAGAAGCAAAAGATTGTCCACCGTGCATATCGTTCTGTGAACTTTGTAAAATGATGGCAGCCAACGCCGTGGCTGATGAGGGTCTTTTTGGAGGTCGAATGAATCCGTGGCCGGTATTGAAACCATTGGACAACAATTTTCCCAGCGGGATTTGGACGCAGGTGAGGGTTTTACCGTAGAAATCGAGGTCATGGATGTGGATGTCGCCGGCACGGTGCGCGTGCGACATTTCTTCAGGGATCAATCTCGAAAGATAATATTGCCTGCTGGCCGCGGATGCGATTTGCAGCATTTTCGCGGAAGGAGAGTTGCCAATGTTGGCGTTCTCGCGGTTTGTTTCCACCAAAATTTCTTCCACCACATCCATCAACTCGGAACGTGCTTCTCTGATGCGGGTACGCCGATCGCGATAGAGAATGTAAGCCTTGGCTGTTTTTGCATGACCCCGTTCAATTAACACCTTTTCAACGGCATCCTGCACTTCTTCTACGGTGGGCACACTCTGCCTGGAATACTCTTTTACGTATCTGACAACCACGGCAGCCAATTCTTCTGCAAGATCGCGATCGTTTCCACCGACTGCTTTGACTGCGCCAAAAATGGCTTCCGCAATCTTGGAAGCATCAAATTCCACGATGCGTCCATCCCTTTTGCGGATCCACATGACCGAACTGTTTGTAATAATTTCTGGGGAA
This sequence comes from uncultured Anaerolinea sp., assembly GCA_964597505.1. Classification (GTDB taxonomy): domain Bacteria; phylum Chloroflexota; class Anaerolineae; order Anaerolineales; family Anaerolineaceae; genus UBA6107. Next base: position 166,323 of record CAZQXI010000010.1, read on the forward strand.
CCTTCAATTCCAGCAGCCGGGATCACATTTTGTCCATTGATCAATTCATCCATCGTTCGCTCCGTTTTGTAAGAGAATATCCAAGCTGTTTACAGTTAAAAAAAGCCCAATCCTTGAGGATTGAGCTGAAGAGGTTAAGTATTTACAAGTTTTATCCTTGTAAGATACGATAGCTTCTTGCTCGAGAAGGATTGACTTGCCAACTACATCAAGCTTGGGGGTCTGACTTCCCGGTTTTAGCCAGGTTACAGTTGCGGCACAGTGCTGGATTTTCACCAGCTTCCACCAATTCTGCCCCCTGTCAGGTTTCTTGATGTTTTATTTTTCAAAGAGCAATGATTACCAGATTATTATCCTATATCTAAAATCAAAGCACAAGAAAATTTAATTTAAAAAATTGACAAATTAATCTACAAAACCAAAATCACCACCAGGATCACTTCGGTTGCCAGGCTGATCAGGTTGGATTTCACCATGGATTTATCGATCACCATTGAAACGCCCCGGATGGCGGCAATTGCGGCGTAAGTAATGGCAAGGGTCAGATAGACTTCGAGGGTCGGAAAGATCAAAGCCGCGATACCAAGGCCAACGAAGGTACCGCCCATGACAGAGCGAATTTCTGTGATCGCTCGCGGGCTTGAGGCTTCAAGTCCGGTAAAGCCCTTGATCTTCTTTGGTTGAACGAGGGAATACAGGCCAGTTAAGAGGGTTACCACTACAGCGAAAATCTTCAGAATTTGAATAAAAACCATTATATTTTCCTTTCAAATCTATTGTCTATTTCATTATAGAAACTTATGGTGGGAATACAATCCGCTGTACAGGGTTATCAAAACCGGGGATTTTATATATATTTTTAATAAAAACCCCTTGTATTCTCGTTTTAATTGGAGTATTATTATCTTAAATATGATATTAATTACAAAGAGAGAGCAAACATCATGACTGCATTATTTGAACTACCTTCATTAAAATTCGAATTCAACGCGCTTGAACCCGCGATTGATGCCAAAACGATGGAAATCCATCATGACAAGCACCATGCAACTTATGTCAACAACCTTAACAAGGCTTTTGAATCAGCTCCGGAATATTACGCTCAACCGCTCGAACAAACTTTACTTGAGATCAACAAGGTTCCTGAAGCCATTCGCACAGCAGTGCGCAACAGCGGCGGCGGACATGCCAATCACGCATTTTTCTGGGAAATATTAACCCCTGGCGGCAAGAAAGCCCCCTCCGGAACATTGCTGGCAGAGCTTGAGAAAATCTTTATCTCTCTTGACGGTTTCATGGAGAAGTTTACCTCAGCCGCCACCACCCGTTTTGGCTCAGGTTGGGCCTGGCTGGTGCTTGACAATGAAAAGAAACTACAGGTTTACTCCACGGCCAATCAAGATTCTCCGTATATGGATAACCACACCCCCTTGCTTGCTTTGGACGTTTGGGAGCACGCTTATTATCTGAATTATCAGAACCGGCGTCCGGATTACATCAAGGCCTTTTGGTCCGTGGTGAACTGGAGCACAGTGGAACAAGAATTCGCCAAATCAAGGTAAGTCGTTGAGACTCCTTGCTAGTGGATTGGGGCAGCCTCACCTGAGATCCCGGCTACTGTCCAAATAGGGGGAAGTGGACAAGCCAAAGCAGTAAACAACAGGCCAACTCGAACAGTCACACGCAAGGCAACCTCAATTTTTACTCCCCCATCCGCAAATGATGGGGGATTTTCTTGTCATAAAAAAACAGAACCGGCGGTGCAACGCATCTCCGGTTCTGTTTTTTGTTGTTCTGTTATTTATTTATTCAACAACCACAACACCTTTCATGTAAGTATGCGGAATACAGAAGTATGAATAAGTGCCTGCTTCAGTAAATGTATAACTGAAAGATTCTCCCTTGCCGAACAATCCAGAATCAAAAAGACCGTTATCGGCGGTGACGGTATGACGGACAGTGTCTTTATTTGTCCAGGTCACGGTGGTGCCTACTTTAACCGTAATCGTGGCTGGAACGTAGGCAAAATCCTCAATCTCGACCTCGGCACCTTCTGACATGCTCGCCGAGTCGTCAGTCGCTGCCTGCGTTTGGGTGGATACAGCGGAAGTATCCTGTGTGGCAGCAGGGGCAGTTGTTTCCAACACAGGCATATCTGTCGGTGCTGCGGTTTCCATGACTGATGTCGCTGTGGTTTCTTTGGGAGCGGAACACGAGACAAGTAGCAGTGAAACCAGTAATAAAACAGATACGAACATTTTTGATGATTTCATTTTTCTCCTTATTTAACCCGACTTGCAGGTCCAACAAATTGATATTGCTATTTTAATTATGACTAATATTATATTATTTGTATTAATTATTTGTATGTATTTTCATCAAAAAATGTGACTTTAAATCTCAAAAATATTATTTTGTTGCAAATAATGAGGATTAAAGTTAATAGGTAATCAGTAGGTAATAAGGTAAAATCTATACAGAGATATAGACAATATTTGTCTTATTCGATTTATAGTCTGCTAAACGGAGATTCTCTCAATGCTATTAGACTACCTTCCCCTGATCATTTTGATCGCCCTCTCAACATTTGTTGGTTTTTTGGTTCTCTTTTTAGGCCGTTATTTTGGACCTCACCGTCCAACAGCCAAAAAAGGGCAGCCTTACGAATCAGGCATGATCCCCTACGGCCCCGGTACCCGGCAAATGTCAGTGCGCTACTACCTGGTGGCGGTTCTCTTCATCCTGTTCGACGTTGAGGTTATCTTTTTCTTACCTTGGGCGGTTGCCTTCAAAAAACTGGGCCTCTTTGGCTTGATCGAAATGTTCGTTTTTGTGGCCATCTTGCTGGTTGGCTTCATCTATATATGGAAAAAGGGAGCCTTGGAATGGGATTAGAGCAAAAATTAGGAAATACCGGCGTGGTCACCACCACGCTTGAAAATGCAGTCAACTGGTCTCGCACCAATTCAATGTGGCCGATGCTCTTTGGCTTGGCCTGCTGCGCCATCGAGATGATGGCTGCCCAGGCAGCCAACTATGACATGAGCCGCTTCGGCATGGAATTGATGCGCGCCAGTCCACGCCAATCCGATTTGATGATCGTGGCTGGGCGTGTTTCTCAAAAAATGGCTCCTGTGCTGCGTAATCTTTATGATCAGATGCCCGACCCCAAATGGGTCATCGCCATGGGCGATTGCGCTGCCTGCGGCGGAGTCTACAACAACTACGCGGTCCTGCAGGGGGTGGACGAGATCGTACCGGTTGATATTTATGTGGCGGGCTGTCCGCCGCGCCCTGAAGGCCTGATCAACGGGGTGGTTGCGCTTCACAACAAGATCAAGGGCGAGCAATTCGCCAAGTGGAAATAAGAGGCCAATCATGAACGAACTTCTTACGCCCGCTGTATTTGCCATTCAAACCCGTTTTAACGGCCAGGTCTCCGAATTCCGCGGAGAAGTCACCCTGCTGGTGCCTGCGGAAAACATCATTGCCGCCGCCACCTCGCTGCGTGACGAATTTGACTTCGATATGCTTTCAGCCGAAACCGCCGTGGATTACTGTCCGCAGACCACGCCGCGTTTTCACATGGTCTACATTTTCTACTCCACCAAACTTCATCTGTATATCACCTTCAGGGTTGCGTTGAACGGCGACGAGCCCAAGATCGCCACCATGGAAACAGTTTTCCCAAATGCCAACTGGCGTGAACGTGAAATCTGGGACCTGATGGGCATTCGCTTTGAGGGTCATTCAGATCTGCGGCGCCTCTTACTGCCCCCCAACTGGGTGGGACATCCCCTGCGCAAGGACTATCCGCTTGGTTATGAAGAAGTGCAATACACCTTTAACTTTGATGACATCGATCTGCGCAAGCCGAAAGGGGTGAGATAAATGAGAGAGATTCAAGAATTCACCCTTGACGAATTAAAACATCTCTTCAGCCCCAAAGCCTTGAGCGGCGAGACCATGGTGCTCAACATGGGTCCGCAGCATCCCAGCACCCACGGGGTTCTGCGCCTGATCCTTGAACTGGATGGCGAGATCGTGCTGAACTGTGTGCCGGATATCGGTTATCTGCATACCGGTATTGAAAAGAACATGGAATCCAAGACCTACCAAAAGGCTGAAGTACTGACCGACCGCATGGATTACATGTACACCATGGGCAACAACCTGGTTTACTGCCTGTCGGTTGAAAAACTCACCGAACTCAAATCCCCGGCTCGCGCCGATGCCATTCGCGTCATCCTGTTGGAACTCTCACGTCTGCAATCTCACCTGCTGTGGATTGGTACTTCCGCGCTGGATTTGGGCGCCATGAGCGTCTTCCTCTATGCCATGCGCGAACGTGAAATGATCCTTGATGTTTTTGAACTGGTTTCCGGCCAGCGCATGATGACCACCTTCATCCGCCCCGGTGGATTGTGGCGCGACGTACCGGTTGAATTTGAAGCCATGGTCAAACAGATCATCGAGGTTTTTCCGAAACGCATCGACTCTTACGAAGCCCTGCTCACCAGGAACCCCATTTTTATCGACCGAACCAAGGGTATTGGCAAAATTGATACCAAGACCGCCCTGGCCTGGGATGTAACCGGACCCACCTTGAGAGCCACTGGCATTGCGCATGACGTTCGCAAAGCCAATCCTTACTGCGGCTACGAACAGTATGATTTTGACATTCCCACCCAAACCACCGGCGACATCTACGGACGTTACCAGGTGCGGGTCGAAGAAATGCGGCAATCCGTGCGCATCGTGGAACAGGCGCTCAATAAACTTCCTTACGGACCTGTCCGCGACAACAACCCCAAATTTGTTCCGCCGCCGCGCTCAGAGATCGGTGTGAGCATGGAAGCCCTGATTCACCACTTCAAACTATGGACGGAAGGTTTCACTCCGCCGGTGGGTTCTGTTTATTCCACCATTGAATCCCCACGCGGCGAAATGGGTCTCTTCCTCGAATCTGACGGCAGCCCCAAACCTTACCGTGTGCATTACCGCACCCCCTCCGTACCTCTGCTGCAGATCCTGCCCATTCTCTCAAAGGGATGTTTCGTGGCGGATCTGATCGGCATCATTGGCAGTATTGATATCGTCCTGGGAGATACAGACCGATGAACCAACTGCTTAAAAAATATCCAGAAGAAATAAATCGGATCCTTTCCAGGTATCCCATTGAACGCAAGCAGGCAGCGGTTATGCCGCTGCTGCACCTGGCCCAGGGCGAGGCGGGTTTTGTGTCACGCACTGCCCTTCAGGAAATCGCCGAGATCACCGGGGTAAGCAGCACCGAAGTGGCATCCGTGGTCGGTTTTTATACCCTTTTCCACGACGCCCCCGAAGGCAAGATCAGGCTGCAGGTTTGCACGGATGTGGCTTGCGATTTGCGCGGTGCCACGGAATACCTGACCGGCTTGTGCGCTCAATTGGGTGTCAACCCTGGAGAGACCTCTGAAGACGGCCTGATCACCATTGAAGAAGTAAAGTGCCTGGCCGCCTGTGACAAGGCGCCCCTCTTTCAAGCCCAGATCGGCGACGAGGTGGAATACCACGAGAACCAGACTCCCGCCCGTACCGTGGATTGGCTGCGTTCGATGTCAGCCGCCATCAACGGCACCCCGCTGAAAACTGTTGCACCTGAAGAAACCAAACCCGAAGAAGGAGGCAGCCATGAGTGAGATGATCTTGCTGCGCCACCGTGAGATAGCGGGTTTGAACCAGTTGAAAACCTACATCGCCAACGGCGGTTTTGAGACCTGGAAAAAAGTGGTTACCAGCCGCAAACCCGAAGAAATTCTTAACGACGTAAAAGCCTCCGGCTTGCGCGGACGCGGCGGCGCGGGTTTTCCGACCGGTGTGAAATGGTCGTTTCTGCCCAATAACATCTGGCCGCATTATGTGGTGGCCAACTCGGATGAATCTGAGCCCGGCACCTTCAAAGACCGCGAACTGCTCGAATTCAATCCCTACCAATTTATCGAAGGTTTGATGATCACCTCTTTTGCGGTTCAAGCCAACGATGCTTACATTTACTTCCGCGGTGAGTTTTCACAGATCGCCAAAAAATTTGATGAAAGACTGGCCGAACTGACCGCCAGGGGTTACCTGGGCGACGCGCTCTTCGGCACCAATTATTCGCTGCGCATTCATACCCATTTGGGCGCAGGCGCTTACATCTGCGGTGAAGAAACCGCCCTGCTCGAATCCATTGAAGGCCGGCTCGGACAACCCCGGCTGCGTCCGCCTTTTCCGGCGGTGGCAGGCCTGTTCGACAAGCCGACCGTCATCAACAATGTCGAGACCCTGGCCAACATTCCCTACATCATGGAAAAAGGCGTGGATGCCTTCCGCAAGAACGGCACCGAAAAGAGCCCCGGCACCAAGATCTTCTCGCTTTCTGGCCGTGTCAAGAAACCCGGCAATTATGAACTGCCTTTGGGAACGACTTTCAGAGAGTTGATCTTCAAATATGGTGAAGGTATTCTCAACGATGCCAAAATCAAAGCCATCATGCCGGCTGGCGCTTCTTCAACCTTGATCCCCGCCACGGATGCCATCCTCGACACTCCCATGGATTATGAATCCACCACGGCCATTGGCTCTCCCCTTGGTTCAGCCTCCGTGATGGTGCTGGATGAAACGGTCAACATCAGCCGGGTGATCAACAACACCGTACATTTCTTCTCTCACGAATCCTGCGGCAAATGCACCCCCTGCCGTGAAGGCACTTTCTGGATGAGACACATCAGTGACCGCATCGAATCCGGCAAGGGCAAAAAAGAGGATATTGACCTGCTCAATTCAGTGGCAGGCCAAATGCAAAATAAGTGCTTCTGTGCCTTGGGTGAGTTCTCAACCATGGCCGTGGTATCTGGCTTACAACATTTCCGAGCTGATTTCGAAGCTCGTCTGGAGAGTTAACCAGATGGAAAAACGAGTAAATCTAACCATTGACGGACGAGCCGTCAGCGTACCGGCCGGAATGAACATCGTGGATGCCGCCAAGACGGTGGGCATCACCATCCCGGTCTTTTGCCATCACCCCAAACTGAAACCCGTGGGCATGTGCCGCGTCTGCCTGGTGGATGTCGGACGTCCGCAGATGGACCGCGCCACCGGCGCCCCCGTCTTGAATGAAGACGGCACGCCCAAGATCACATTTGGCCCCAAGCTGGAGACCGCCTGTTCCACACCCGTTTCTGAGGGGATGGTGGTGTGGGGTGCGACCGAAAAGGTCATGTCTGCCCGCAAGGAAGTGATCGAGTTCCTGCTTACTTCTCATCCGCTGGATTGCCCGGTCTGTGACAAGGGCGGCGAATGCCCGCTACAGAACCAAACCATGGAATTCGGTTCGGCAGACAGCCGCTTTCTGCTGGACGAGAAAAGCCACGCCAAGAAGCATTATCCGTTGGGTGAACTGATCTCGCTCGACCGCGAACGCTGCATCCAATGCGCGCGCTGTGTGCGCTTTGAAGATCAAGTCGCCGGCGACCCCGTGATCGGCTTTTACAACCGCGGACGCAAGCTGGAGATCGCCACTTATTCTGAACCCGGCTTTGATTCCATCTTCTCTGGCAACACCACCGATATTTGCCCCGTGGGTGCTTTGACCACCAACGATTTCCGCTTTGGCGCGCGCGCCTGGGAATTGAAGCACAAACCCTCAATCTGCAACCAATGCGCCGTGGGCTGCAATATCACCTATGACGTCCGCCGCGAAGCCCGAAGCAATGGCAAGGTGGTGGTTAAACGTGTCATGCCTCGCCAGAATGAAGAAGTCAACGAGATCTGGATCTGCGATAAGGGCCGATTCACGTATTCATACGCTGAAAGCCTTCAACGCCTGTCCCAGCCGATGGTACGAAAAAATGATGAGCTTGTTCCAGTCAGCTGGGAAGAAGCTCTGCAGACAGCCTCAGAAAAACTGCAGGCGGCCGGTAAAAGCGTCTATTCACTGGTCAGCGGACGTCTCAGCCTCGAAGATCTCTTCGCGGTCAAGACCCTGTCTGCCCAGGTCAAGGGCAAGGTCAGTCTTTACACCAATATGGGCGGCGGAGATTGGGTCACCCGCGTGGGAATGACCCCCGGTTCGGACATTGCGAAACTCGAAAAAGGCTCCACCATCCTGGTATTTGGCTCCGACCTGCACGAAGAAGCCCCCATCTGGTGGCTGCGTGTCAAGCAGGCCGCGGAACGTGGCGTCACCCTGGTGAACGCCTCCGCGCGCAAGACCCGCCTGGATAAATATGCCACTTATAACCTCACTTATCCCTACGGCGAGGAAGAAAATGCCGTGCGTGAGTTATTTGAAGCTTCATCCGAGGCGGCCAAAGCCGTCAGCGGTGCAGCCGACCTGGTGGTCTTCATGGGCAGCGACGGCATGGGTCAAGCCCAGACCTCCGCGCTGGCCGGGTTGATCGCCGAAGGGTTGGTCAAGACCTCCCATTTTGGCAAGCCCAACAATGGCCTCATCCCGGTCTGGCCAAACGCCAACGACCAGGGCGCCTATGAACTGGGGATTCTGCCTGATGAAACCCTTGCCGACGGCATCAGTGCCGCCATGGCGTTGTACATCGCCGGTTCTGATCCCGCCGCGGAGAACCCCTCCCTGCGGGATGCCATGCAAAAAGCCGGCTGCATTATCGTTCAGGACCTCTTTTTGACCGAAACGGCCAAAATGGCGGATGTTGTGCTGCCTGCACAGACCACCATGGAACGCGACGGTTCGCTGGTTTCAGGCGAACGCCGGGTACAAAAGTTTGCAGCGGCCATACCTGCCATCAAGAACACCAAAGCGGATTATGAAATTACCTCCGCGCTGCTCGAAAAATTGGGCGGAGAAAAACTTCCTGTAACCGCTGAAGAAGTCTTTACCCTGCTTGCCAAAAAAGAAGCCAACTTCCAAACGGTGTCATTCAAGGCGCTTGGCGCCACCCACGAACAGTGGCCGCTGGTTGGACGAAATGAAGTCTATTACGGCGGCACAGGTTATGAGAATTCCTTCGGCCTGGGGGTGATCCTTCCCCTGGTGACCGGTGAAAAAGGGATGCCCAGTAAAACACGCATGCCCGAGGCGCTTAAACCACTGCGCAGCCAATTTACGGCCCTGCCCGTAACAGCTCTTTATGATCAAAGTAAGCCGGTTCAAGCCAGTCTCTTGATTGACCGCATCGCGAACACATTAAACCTTCATCCCGAAGATGCAGACGCCCTCAAGGTTGAAAATGGGGCAGTGGTAACCCTCAAACTGGGCAGCGATGAATTTGAGCAAACTATAAAAATATCTGCCGATCAACCCAGGGGCAAGCTGCTGGTCACCCGTAACGGCGGTGTTCCGGTATGGCAGCCCGAGATCGCAGAGATCAAGGTCAACACCCCGACGACCGAGCGAGGATCACTATGACATTTGGTTTATTCCTGGAATGGTTTATCAAATCACTGGTGGTCATTTTGGCAATGACGATCGGCTTCGCCTATGTGACCTGGTTTGAACGCCGCGTGCTGGCCAAGTTCCAAGCCCGCATCGGTCCGAACCGAGCAGGTAAGGAAGGTCTCTTGCAGCCGGTGGCAGACGCGTTGAAATTGATCTTCAAAGAAGAGTTGGTTCCTGCCAATGCCGATAAATTGATTTTTGTTTTGGCGCCGGTCATTACCATGATCCCCGCCTTGATCATCACCGGTGTGGTGCCCTGGGGACCTCCCATCACCCTCTTTGGCAAAACCTTCACCCTGTCCGTTTCGGATATCAACCTGGGGGTGCTCTTCATCCTCACCGTGACCTCCATTTCGATCTACGGCATCACCCTGGCGGGTTGGTCTTCCAACAACAAATACGCCACCATGGGCGGACTGCGCGCCACAGCCCAGATGATCAGTTATGAACTGGGGCTTGGTCTGGCTTTTGTTGGGCCGATCCTGATCGCCGGATCCATGGGCATCAACGATATAGTCAGCGCACAGCAGCATGTCTGGTTTATTGTTTACCAGCCGCTGGGCGCCATCATTTACTTTATCGCGGCTGTTGCCGAGATCAATCGTTCACCGTTTGACATGCCCGAAGCCGAACAGGAATTGACCGCCGGCTACCACGTGGAATACTCAGGCATGAAATTCGCCCTCTTCTTCATGGCCGAATACATCAAGATGATCGCCATCTGTATGATCGGCGCTTCGCTCTTTTTGGGCGGATATTGGGGCCCCGGCGTTGCCGCCTATCCCTGGCTCGGACCGCTTTACCTGTTCGTCAAAGTGGTCATTTTACTCTTCGTGCTGGTCTGGATCAGAGCCACCCTGCCGCGCTTCCGTTATGACCGCCTGATGGCCTTCGGCTGGAAAATCTTGTTTCCACTGGCGTTACTAAATGTGATGGTCACTGCCCTGGTGATCACCCTGGTTGGAGGTTGAGATGCTGCGTGGAATGTTTACCACCCTTAAAGCACTCTTTGAAAAGCCCGTCACCGTTCAATATCCCGAACAAAAACGGCCGGTGCGCCCGCGCTACCGCGGACGTCACGAACTGAAACGTTACGACAACGGTCTTGAGAAATGCATCGGCTGCGCCCTGTGCGCGGCAGCCTGCCCGGCAGACGCCATCTTCGTGGAAGCCGCCGAAAACACGGACGACGAACGGTATTCCCCTGGCGAACGTTATGCCAGCACCTATGAGATCAACATGCTGCGCTGCATCTTTTGCGGTTTTTGTGAAGACGCCTGCCCCACCGAAGCAATTGTGCTTGAACACGATTACGAATTGGCTTACACTGACCGCGCGTCGGCCATCTTTACCAAGGATAAGTTGATCGTGAAAGTACCGATGGGCGGAAGCCCTACACCGCAAAAAACCGAACCCGGTTTGTATACCCGCTCGGTACCCGAAATGAAAGACCCCGTGGATTAGGGAGGCACGCATGACATTAAACCTTTTCATATTTCTTGCACTGGCTTTGATCGCCATCGCCGCAGCTGCGGGCCTGATCGTCAGCCGCAACACCGTTTATTCGGCGCTGTTTCTGATCATCAACTTCCTGTCTGTGGCTGTGGTCTACCTGGTGATGGGCGCGCCTTTCATCGCCCTGGCCCAGATCACCGTTTACGCCGGCGCCATCATGGTGCTCTTCCTCTTTGTGATCATGCTTCTGGGGGCTGAAAAACCCAAGGAAGTTGAACAAATGAAGTGGCAGCGTCCGTTGGCGATTGTGTTGGCTGGCGCCATTCTGGTCGAGGGCGTTTATGCCCTGATCACCCGGGTGGCGGTTACTGTCACCACCAGCCCGGCCACCGTGGCTTTATCAGACCCCAAAACACTGGGCATCAGCCTTTACACCAAGTATTCACTTCCCTTCGAAATTACCTCTGTTATTTTGCTTGTGGCTGCCATTGGCGCGGTTGTGCTGACCAAAAAAACCAAAAAAGAGGCAGGTAAATAAAATGATCCCTATTGTTTATCCTCTCTCATTGGCGGGCATCCTCTTCGTCATCGGCATTTTAGGATTCTTGCTGCGCAAGAATTCCATCGTGATCTTCATGTGCCTGGAATTGATGTTCAACGCTGCCAACCTGGTCTTAATTACTTTTACTAACTATTACCAGTTGATCGACGGACAGGCTTTCGTGGTTTTCGTAATGACCGTTGCCGCCGCCGAAGTGGCCGTGGGGTTGGCGCTGATCGTGGCCATCTTCCGCACCAAGCACACTATTGATACTGACCAAATGAACAGCCTGAAAGGTTGATGGAGCCGTCTATGGAATCTGGTCTGACTTTCAATCTGGTACCCTGGGTGGTTTTTCTGCCGCTGATCGGGCTGGGCATCAACCTGCTGTTGGGACGCAAGCTCGGCGAAATTTTCAGCGGCACGGTCGCCAGCCTGGCCACCGGCCTGGCGTTTGTGGTTTCAATTCTTCTGGCGGTGGCCCTGGCCGGTCACCCCGAGGGCGTCACCGTGCCCCTCGCGGACTGGATCACCATCGGCAGCCTGACCGTGCGTTGGGCTTTCAGAGTGGATACCCTTTCCGTGGTGATGATGCTGGTGGTTTCGGGCGTGGGCACATTGATCCACATCTACTCCATCAGTTACATGCACAATGATGTGCGTCACAACGGAGATGAGGGCCGTTTCACCCGCTTCTTCGTTTATCTCAACCTGTTCATTGCCGCCATGATGATCCTTGTCAGTGCGGATAATTTCTTGATGATGTTCGTCGGCTGGGAAGGCGTGGGCTTGTGCTCTTACCTGCTGATCGGTTTCTGGTTCGAGAAGGGCAAGAACGGCACCGGCAACGCTGAAGCTGCCAAGAAAGCCTTCATCACCAACCGTATCGGCGATTTTGGTCTTTTGATAGCGATGTTCCTGATCTTCGTCAACTTCGGCAGCTTCGAGTTTGATGCGGTCTTCAGCCAGGCTGCGGCCGTGGCTGCCGCCAAACCGGGTGTCATGTTGGCCATCACCCTCTTCATGCTGTTGGGTGTGACCGGCAAGTCTGCCCAGCTTCCGCTTTATGTATGGCTGCCAGACGCCATGGCCGGCCCGACCCCGGTTTCTGCATTGATCCATGCGGCTACCATGGTCACCGCCGGTGTCTACCTGATGACCCGTAGTTCCGCTTTTTACGCGCTCGTGCCTACCGCCCAATCTGTGGTGATGTGGGTGGGCGCTGCAACCGCCTTGTTCGCCGCCACCATTGCGGTCGGACAGTATGACATCAAGAAAGTGCTCGCTTACTCCACCATCAGCCAGTTGGGCTTCATGGTCGCGGCAGTCGGCATGGGCGCCACCGTGGCAGGGATGTTCCATTTGGTCACCCACGCCTTTTTCAAGGGACTGCTCTTCCTGGCGGCCGGTTCGGTCATCCAGGGTGTGGAACGCGGAATGCACCACGGCGACCACAGCACTGATCCGCAAGACATGCGTCAGATGGGCGGCTTGCGCAGCAAAATGCCCGTGACCTTCTGGGTCTATTTGATCGGTGCGCTGGCCCTTTCTGGCATCGCTCCGCTGGCTGGCTTCTTCTCCAAGGATGAAATTCTGGCTTCCGCCTGGCAGACACAGCCGGGTATCTTTGTGGTGCTGGCGCTGGCCGCCTTCCTGACCGCCTTCTACATGGGACGTCAGTTGGTGATGGTCTTCTTCGGCGATCCCCGCTCGGATGCCGCAAAGGGCGCCAGTGAAAGCAAGCTGGTGGTGACCCTGCCGCTGATGATCCTGGCTGCGCTTTCCGTTTTGGGTGGATTGCTCAACTTCCCCGGGCTGCATACGCTTGAAAAATGGCTGGGGCACACCCTCGGTGAAGGCGAACCTGCTCATTTCGTCTGGCTGGTAGCCGGCATTTCGCTGGTATTAGCGCTGCTCGGTCTTGGCCTTGGCTGGATGATCTACTCGCGCAAGAACGAAAAACATTTTGTGGATCCCCTCAAGAAAGCGCTCGGACCCCTCTTCACCGGCATGGAAAACAAGTGGTGGGTGGATGAACTCTACGCCGCCGTGATCCTCAATCCGTACAAGGCTTTTGCCCAATTCATGGCTGAACCCGTGGATCTGGGCGTGATCGACCGCATTGGCGGCGGTTTGGCCGCCGGCACCCGCGCCATGGCCGAAGGCCTGCGCAAATTGGAAAATGGCTACATTAGATCTTACGGTCTGCTTATGCTGCTCGGTTTGACTGCCATCTTGACCTGGTTATTCTTGCACTAAAGGACGGACGATAAACATGAGTCTAAATCCTCTCCTCTTGACCACGGCTTTTCCCCTTGCGGGTGTTGTGGTGATGCTGCTGCTCAAAGCGAAATGGAAAAACGCCATCCGCTGGACGGCTCTGCTTACTTCTCTGGTGACCTTTGGTCTTTCCCTGTGGATGCTCAGCCAGTTCAAGGCAGCCAACCCTGATTTACAATTTGAGATTAACCAGGCCTGGTTTACCCTGGGCGGCAATCCGATCGGTTTTCACATCGGCGTGGACGGCATCAGCATCCTGATGGTGCTGCTGACCACCTTCCTCACCCCGCTGGCCATCCTTTCCACCTGGAAGGCCGTGGAGGAAAAGGTCAAGGGCTTTATGACCTTCTTCCTGCTGCTTGAAGTCGGCATGCTGGGCGTCTTCCTCTCTTTGGATATGGTGCTCTTCTACATCTTCTGGGAATTCACACTCATCCCGATGTACTTCCTGATCGGCCTGTGGGGCGGCGAACGCCGTGTTTACGCAGCCGTCAAATTCTTCCTCTACACCATGGCCGGTTCCGTGCTGATGTTGGCCGGCATCTTGTGGATCGGTCTGCAGTACGGCAGCTTTGACCTGACCCAGCTGGTGGGCGGCGGATTGATCCCCGCATCCGCTCAGTTGTGGCTGTTTGGTGCCTTTGGGCTGGCTTTTGCCATCAAAGTGCCGATGTTCCCGCTGCATTCCTGGCTGCCCGACGCCCACACCGAAGCTCCCACCGCCGGTTCTGTGATCCTGGCCGGTGTACTGCTGAAAATGGGTGCCTACGGTTTCTTGCGCTTCAACCTGCCGCTCTTCCCTGATGCGGCGGTTCAAATGGCGCCGTGGATGGCCGCCCTGGCCGTCGTCGGTATTATTTACGGCGCGTTGGTGGCTTACAGACAAAAAGACGTCAAGAAACTGGTAGCTTATTCTTCCATCAGCCACCTTGGCTTCGTGGTGCTGGGCATTTTTGCCCTCAACCTGCAGGGTTTGCAGGGCGCCATTCTGCAAATGGTCAATCACGGCCTCTCCACCGGTGCGTTGTTCTTGGTGGTGGGCATGCTCTATGAACGCCGCCACACCCGCCTGCTCGAGAAATTCGGCGGCCTGTGGAAGGTGGTTCCGGTGATGGGCACTCTGGCGCTGATCACCATGCTCTCTTCGGTCGGTCTGCCCGGTTTGAACGGTTTCATCGGCGAATTCAGCATTCTGCTGGGCGCGTTCAGCTCTGAAGCCATCGGGTCCCCCTGGTTCGCCGGGGTGGCTGCGCTCGGGGTCATCCTGGCCGCGGTCTATCTCTTCTTCATGTTCCAGAAACTCTTCCTCGGACCTGTGACCCACGATGAGAACCGGACGCTCAAAGAGGTTTCGGTGCGTGAAATTTTGATCCTGGCCCCCATTTTACTGGTGGCATTCTGGATCGGCTTGTATCCGAAACCGTTCTTCATGTTGATGGCTCCCGCGGTCGAAAAACTGACCACCATCGTCCAATCTGCTGCGCTTCTGGCGCAATAACGGAAGGTGAATAAATGACTTT
>CAZQXI010000011.1:0-166950 GCA_964597505.1 uncultured Anaerolinea sp.
TCCCGCACGAAGGTGACGGAACCGATCCTGCAGTTCCCCCGCTTGATCTGACCGACGGCTATTCCGTAGCTGGTCTGTACAACTTAACTCTGGTTAAGTAATCTGATTTGAAGTAAAATACAGCCATGTTCCGTATATCACGGGACATGGCTGTTAACTAATACAAGGAGGTATTGCCTTGAAAGGATACCGTAGGTATTTCTTAAACAAGCTGCTTTGGTTATTGGTTACTGCATTGTTTGCCTTTATTCTAAATTTCACCCTACCCCGTTTGATGCCGGGTGATCCTGTGGCAGCGATAGTGGCCCGTCTTGCTCAAGGCATGTCGAACTCCACCGGGATGAAAGCAGTATACGAACAGTACGCGGAACAATTCGGCACTAATAAGCCGATGATTACTCAATTCTTTATGTATGTTAGTAATGTTTTTCAAGGCAAGTTTGGCGCTTCTTTCAGTCAATTCCCCCGACCTGTTGTGGACATTCTAAAATCTTCCATCTGGTGGACTGTATGTCTCCAATTCCCGGCAATCATCGTAGGCTGGATTATTGGAAATGTATTAGGGGTGCTGGCGGCATATATTCGTAAAGGGTTTGACAAAGTCATTATGCCGGTCAGCCTATTCATTAGTAATTTGCCCGCTTTTGGTATGGCGGTTATTCTGTTGGTCATTTTTGCGGTGGATCTCAAGTGGTTTCCAACTTCCGGAGGCTACGGTTTTGATCTGATCCCCGAGTTCAGTTGGCGTTTCATCTGGTCTGTTATTGTTCATTATCAATTGCCGTTCTGGTCCATTGTTTTGATCGCAATTGGAGGACAGGCCATTGGTATGCGTTCCATGTCAATCTATGAATTAAACGCAGATTATGTTAAATACGCTCGTTTCCTCGGGATCAAGGATCGCAAGATCGTAGGTTATGTGTTCAGAAACGCCATGCTTCCCCAGATCACGGGTTTAGCTCTGGCAATTGGAACCATGGTCGGTGGTGCTTTGGTTGCCGAGATTATTTTCAGTTATCCTGGTTTAGGCACCACACTGCTGTCTGCCATTCAAGGGCAGGATTACCCACTGATTTCGGCAGTTACTTTGATCATTACAGTCATGGTACTGCTTGCGAACTTCGCAATCGAAATCATTTATGGTTTGATCGACCCGCGCATTAAAGCTGCGCAGACAGATTAGGCAGAGATGATGATATGAAACATACTCTTCAGCAAGTTTTCCATTCAAGCAAGTTCATCACAGGATTTTGCATTTTTATGGCAATCCTGTTGACAGTGTTTATCTATCCACTTTTGGTTCCGAACCCGCCACTCGAGATTATTGCACAGGGTTCATTCTTCCCACCCGGAACCTATGTCAGCACGTATGACACGGTTTTTTCATCCAAAGCCTATACATTAAACCTGACCGATGCGGCTACTAAAAGAATCGCAGCCAAGTTGGGTGATCAGGAACGTCAGGATATAAAGGATTACCTGCTGTTGGTGGGTATTCCTGAAAATCAAATTGATATGACCAATACTGTTCAATTGTTAGATCAATGGGCGAAGAACTATGATGCCAAGAAAAATATTCCCGGAATGATCTTTTCACGTCAGAGATACTATCAACGGCTTGATAAATCTCTTGACGGGCTTCTTTCAGAAGAAGGCTTGATCCTCGCGGCAAAGAACGTGGACACAGGCGCTCTCGAACAGGTTGGAACGATCAATCTTTCAGATTATGTAAATATCAAAGAAGTTGCCAGTGTGCGAACATTACCATTGGGAACAGATAATTTTGGTCGAGATGTTCTAACCGAACTGGTAAAAGCCACAAGTGTTTCACTCTTAATTGGTTTGATCGCCGGTTTAATCGCCACCTTTATTGGTTTGGTTTTGGGGTTGCTTTCAGGGTATATCGGCGGCACGGTGGATGATGTGATCATGTTCATCACCAACCTCTTCACCGTTATCCCCAGTTTTGTGTTGTTGATTCTCATTTCTTATAGTGTAGGCCAGGAGCACCGCGGCGCTGTCATGGTGGCAGCGGTCATTGGTTTCACTTCATGGGTTTGGACAACCAGGGCAGTAAGGTCTCAAGTAATTTCACTGCGAAACCGTGATCATGTAAACCTTTCGAAGCTTTCTGGTCATTCACTGTTCTTTATCATCACCCATGACATCCTGCCTTACATTGCTTCATATGTTGTTATGGCGCTGATTTTACAGATATCATCAGCGATCCTTGCAGAGGCTTCTTTGTCAATCTTGGGGTTGGGTCCTAAGACCAGTGAAGTGCCAACACTTGGCTTAATGATGAACTGGGCAATGATCTATCAGGCTCAAATCTTGGGCAAGTGGTGGGCATACTTCCCCGTCCTAATAGTCATCGCATTGATAACTTTCTCGATGAATTTAATGAATACAGGTTTGGATCAAGTATTCAATCCTGCATTAAGGGACTAGGTGATTGATATGGGAAAAGTAGTACTGGAAGTAAATGAACTTACCACAAAATACATCACCCGGTTTAATGAGGATGTATATGCGGTTGATCATGTCTCGTTAAAAGTTGAAGAAGGAAAGTCGCTTGGTATTGCCGGCGAATCGGGCTGCGGAAAATCCACCCTGGCACTCAGTTTGATGGGCTATTACTTCTCTCCGCTTCATTACACAAGCGGTGAGATCATCATTGATGGACAGAATATCACCGGCATGGCTCCAGATACTGTTCGGAAATCCATCCTGGGAAATGAAATTGCCTACATCCCCCAGGCAGCCATGAATGCACTGAATCCCACCCAAAAAATCATCAATTTCATTGAAGACGTGGTTCAAGCACACGATCCAAAAGTATCTAAAAAAGAGATCTATGAACTCGCAAGAGAGCGATTTGAAGTTTTAGGTCTCCCCAAAGAAGTGCTGCAGAGGTATCCCGTTGAGCTTTCTGGCGGTATGAAGCAGCGAACCGTCATTGCGACATCGGTCATCCTTGAGCCCAAGATTTTGATTGCCGACGAGCCTTCCTCCGCATTGGATGTTACTTCGCAGAAGATGGTCATCAAAATGCTGCGCTACATGATGGAAAAAGGTTATGTGAAAGCGATGATCTTCATTACTCATGAACTTCCTCTGCTCTACAACGTGACTGATGACATCATGGTCATGTATGCTGGGCAGATCGTTGAAAAAGGTTCCGCCCAACAGACGGTGTTCGACCCAATTCACCCATATGCAAAAGGGTTGATGGGCTCCATTATTGTTCCTGAGAGCGGTTTGAAAGACACAAAACTCACCGCCATCCCTGGAACACCACCCAACCTGAAAAGACCCCCAGAAGGGTGCAGGTTTGCAGAGCGCTGTAAATATGTAACACCGGAATGTAAACGTTATCCTGTAGACATGATGTATGTTGAAGGCAATCGTTCTTACCGTTGTATCTTTACAGAAGAACAGCTGAGAAAGGCATATCAAAATGGCTGAGAAAAAATCATGCCTTAAGGGTGTCGGGCTTACAAAGGTCTTTGGTCTTGGACGAAATCGCAACACGGCCGTGGATCATGTAGATTTTGATTTTGCCGAAGGTGAAATTGTCTCAATTGTGGGCGAATCAGGCAGCGGCAAAACCACATTAGCAAAAATGTTGTTGGGTCTCATAAATACAACTGAAGGCGAGATCTATTTCAAAGGCAAGAAGCGTGATATTCGATCTCAAAAAGCGAAGAAAGAATACTGGACAAATATTCAAGCCATTTTCCAGGACCCGTTTTCTTCATATAATATCTTCAACAAAATTGACGCTTTGTTCCTGGATTGCATCAACATGCGGGGTGGAAAGAACCTCCCGTATGAAAAGAAAGTCGAAATGATGACCGAGGCGTGCAGCTTTGTGAATCTGAAATTCGCGGAATTGACCAACAAGTATCCGTTCGAACTTTCAGGCGGACAAATGCAGCGCTTGATGATCGCCCGTATTTTCTTGTTGAAACCACAAATCCTTCTGGCAGATGAACCGACTTCAATGATTGACGCCTGTTCACGTGCAACCATCCTGGATATGTTGATGAAGTTGCGTAATGATACCGGCATGACCATCATTTTCATCACCCATGATATTGGTCTGGCATACTTTGTGTCTGACAAGGTTTTCATCATGGAACACGGCAAGTTTGTTGAGAGCGGAACCGCGGACGAAGTTATTTTGCGGCCAAAAGAAGCTTATACCAGACGCTTGCTTAATGACGTCCCCAAGATCCACGAAGAATGGGATCTTTCAACGGTGGATATTAAATCCAAATAATTTGAGGACGAGAATTCTCCATAATTGTGGTATTCTCATCCATAAGAAATGAACGACTAAAGGAAGCCATTGGCTTCCTTTAGTCGGACCCTCTTCGCAACCGGTTGCATGAAAAAGATATGAGAATCGTGACGGTGTGTTTAGCTGAAATTCACTATCCAGAATTCGCCTGCCAACTCTTTTGGTGTGAGAATTCTATTTCAGTTTAGAGAGTCAGGCTTGCCAATAATTCGGGCAAGCTTTTTATTTAGTTTTAAGATAAGTATTTTGTGTTCGTTGTATAGTTTATACAGGTTTGGACCATTTTATAAAACAGGAAAACAGGAAACAATTCATGAAAACACAATCATTGACTGGTAAATGGAAGTTTCGAAAGAGCGATGCACAGGAATGGCTCCCTGCATCGGTTCCAGGCGGCGTGCATACCGATCTATTGGCATTGAATCGCATTCCTGATCCCTTCGTGGGGGATAATGAGAAAAAAGTGCAGTGGGTTGCTGAGAACGACTGGGAATATGCCAGCGAATTTACAGTTGACGCAGATGTATTCAACAAACCTTACCTCTTCTTGGTGTGTGATGGCCTTGATACGCTTGCGACACTTCGATTGAACGGTCAAGAATTAGGTAAAACCAATAACATGTTCAGGCAGTATCGCTGGGATGTGAAACCGCTGCTAAAAAACGGCAAGAATGAATTACAGGTTACGTTCATGTCTCCGGTCAGGTTTGGGGCAGAACAAGACAAGATACGCTTCCTGCCCGGCGTTTCTCAAGCGATTCCAGGCGGACCGCACTTACGCAAGGCCCCCTGCCATTTTGGCTGGGATTGGGGCCCGCAGCTTCCGCCCATTGGCATTTGGAAAGATATCCGGCTCGAAGGGTACGAAATCGTCCGCATCGACGAAGTGCATCTCCGACAGCAGCATGCCAATGGCAAGGTAACAGTCTCAGCGGAAGTAACTCTTCAGGCATGGGAAAGCGCAGAGATTCAAGCTGTATTAAAGCTGACCTCTCCAGATGGCAAAGTACTTGAAGCGTCTGCTGCACTCAAGAATAACAAGGTAACCCTGAGTGTCGATATTGCCAATCCGCAGTTGTGGTGGCCGAACGGCTACGGCGCCCAACCGCTCTACAAGGTCAGTGTTGAAGTCTCGCAAGGTTCCACGCAACTTGATCGTAAAGAGTTTCAATTGGGGCTGCGCACCATTGAACTGCTTCAGAAACCCGATGAATGGGGCAAGTCTTTCACATTTGTGGTGAATGGTCTGCCGGTGTTTGCCAAGGGTTCAGATTGGATCCCTGCGGATTCCTTCCCAACCCGTATTTCTGATGCTTATATGGAAGGCTTGATCCGCGACGCAGCGCTGACCCATCAAAACATGCTGCGGGTTTGGGGTGGCGGCTTTTATGAAGAAGAACGGTTTTATGACTTGTGTGACCGCTATGGCATTTTGGTCTGGCAGGATTTCGTCTACGCTTGCAGTGTTTATCCGTTGGATGAGCCTGAGTTCCTTGAAAATGTGCGTATCGAATCCGTCGAGAATATTCGCCGGCTCCGCCATCGCGCCAGCCTGGCTTTATGGTGCGGCAACAACGAGATGGAATGGGGTTGGGTCGATTGGGGCTGGAAGGATGATTCATTAAAACCGCTAAAAGAGGCTTATGACCGTTTCTTCCATCACACTCTGCTCGAATGGTGCAAAGAAGAAGACCCAGACCACGCCTATTGGCCAAGTTCACCTTCTTCAGACACGCCATTTAAGAATCCCAATGGACAGGAACAAGGCGACGCCCATTATTGGGATGTATGGCACGGCAGAAAACCCTTCACAGCTTATCGCTCCCAATATCCACGCTTCATGAGTGAATTTGGCTTCCAGGCCTTACCACCGCTTGCGACAATCAAGACTTATGCTGAAGAAGCTGATTGGAACATGACTTCATACATCATGGAACGGCATCAAAAGAATGACAGCGGCAACCAGTTAATGGTTGCTCAAATGCTGGATACCTTCCGCCTGCCAAAGGATTTTGAATCCCTGGTTTACTTGAGCCTGGTGCTGCAAGCCGAAGGCATCCGCTACGGGGTGGAGCATTGGCGCCGGAATACAGATCGCGTTTCGGGCATCATCTACTGGCAGCTCAATGACTGCTGGCCTGTTGCGTCATGGTCTAGCCTGGATTATTTTGGCCGCTGGAAGGCGCTGCATTACGCTGCACGCAAATTCTATGCTCCGCTGTTACTTTCGATCGAAGATAAACCAACTGAGCAGAATGTCTATGTCACCAACGAGTCACGTGAAGGCTGGTCGGGTTCCCTGCGCTGGTCCTTGGAATCGTTGGATGGCAAGGTGGTCAAGTCAGGCAAAGCCGATGCCCAGGTGGCTCCGTTTGGTGTATCCCAGATTTGCACACTTGAGTTTGGCGATGTTGTCACTGACGATACACGGCGGGACCTAGTCTTCATTGCCGAGCTTAACAAGGGTGAACAAATGCTCACCCGGCAGACGGCTTTCTTTGCGCCAACCAAGCATCTTAACCTGGTGGAGGCTGGGATTTCCTCCAAGGTGACGGTTAACGAGAAACTGGTGAATATCACGTTGAATTCCAAGACACTAGCCAAGTTGGTGGAACTTAACCTTGAAGGTGCAGATGGTGTTTTCAGCGATAACTATTTCGATTTACCTGCTGGTCGAGATGTCACCATTTCTGTACCTCTGCCTGCCGGGTGGACGGCGGAACAGGTTCAAGCGGCATTAAAGGTACGTTCTGTCTATGATTCATATGCACACGGTGCAGCGAACTAATGATATTAAAAACGTTTAGGAGCGGATCATGTCTGAAGATATTAAAACCCTTGTTTCAAAGATGACCCTTGAAGAAAAAGCAGCATTGGTTACCGGTGCAAGCAATTGGACGACCACACCTGTTGAACGGCTTGGTATTCCTGAAATGATCGTGTCAGATGGTCCACACGGTGTGAGACGGGTTGAAGATGTTACAACAATTGCACAGGTCAGCTTGCCTGCGACTTGCTTTCCAACCGCTTCTTGCACAGCTTCAACGTGGGATGTGGAGTTGATCAAGAAGATGGGCGAAGCCCTGGCGGAAGAGTGCATTGCTCTCAACGTGGATGTGTTACTTGGACCCGGCGCAAACATGAAACGTTCTCCATTAGGCGGACGAAATTTCGAATACTTCTCTGAAGATCCGTTCCTGGCCGGTGAAATGGCCGTCAATATCATTAAAGGCATTCAAAGCAAGGGCGTCGGAACCTCGCTGAAACATTATGCTGCTAACAATCAGGAATTCCAGCGTTTCTGCATCAGCTCTGAAGTGGATGAACGCACCTTACGTGAGATCTACCTGGCCGCTTTTGAAAAAGCAGTCAAAGAAGCACAGCCGTACACGGTAATGTGCTCTTACAACAAAGTAAATGGCGATTACGCTTCAGAAAATTATCATCTGCTGACTGAAATTCTAAAGAATGAATGGGGTTTTGAAGGACTGGTGGTCTCTGATTGGGGTGCAGTGCATGATCGGGTTAAATCTCTCAAGGCCGGTCTGGATTGGGAAATGCCTGGCCCGCAACCGCAGCGCACCCAAAAGGTTGTGGATGCTGTGCGTTCAGGTGAATTGGACGAAAAGATCCTCGATGAATCGGTGCGAAGAATATTGCGTATCGTCTACAAAACTAAAGAAACACCCAAGAATGGCAAATTTGATGTGGATGCACACCATGAATTGGCTCGTCAAATTGCCACCGAGGGCATGGTACTGCTCAAGAACAACGGATTGCTACCGTTGAGGGGACACGAACACATTGCCGTGATCGGAAGATCCGCCGAGGCGGCGCATTTCCAGGGCGGCGGCAGTTCTCACATCAACCCCACCAAGGTGGCTGTGCCCTTCAATGAGATTAAGGCTCAAGCTGGTACTGCTGAGATCACGTATGCAGAAGGCTACCCCGTGGATAACTCGTTCAACCAGGGAATGATTGAAAAAGCGGTATCGCTTGCAAAATCTGCGGATGTGGCGCTGCTCTATATTGCACTTCCATCCTTTAAAGAGTCTGAAGGCTATGACCGCGTTGACCTTGATCTGACTGACCAGCAGGTGGCATTGATCAAGGCAGTTTCCGCCATCCAACCCAACACGGTGGTGGTGCTCAACAACGGCGCCCCGGTGGTGATGGGTGACTGGATCGACGGTGTGGCGGCTGTGCTGGAAGGCTGGATGATGGGGCAGGCAGGTGGCGTTTCCATCGCAGATGTGTTATTTGGACGTGTGAATCCCTCTGGCAAACTGGCTGAAACCTTCCCAGCAAAATTGGAAGATACACCTGCTTTCATCAACTGGCCAGGCGGCGCGGGTAAAGTCAGATACGGCGAAGGTCTTTTCATTGGCTATCGTTATTATGATGCCAAAAAGATGCCGGTTCTCTTCCCGTTCGGTTATGGGTTGAGCTATACCTCTTTTGCCTATAGCAATGCCAAAGTCTCCAAAAAATCTTTCAAAGATACCGATGGCGTCACCGTTTCAGTGGATGTGACCAATACCGGCAAAATGGCCGGCAAGGAGATCGTGCAGGTCTATGTTCATGACCAGAAATCCAAATTGGTTCGACCCGAAAAGGAACTCAAGGGTTTTGCCAAGGTGGAATTGAAACCTGGCGAAACCAAAACGGTTTCGATCAAGCTTGATTTCCGCTCTTTTGCCTATTATCACCCCTCTTACAGTCAGTGGATCACCGAAGACGGCGAGTTCGATCTCCTGATTGGTGCTTCTTCAGCCGACATTCGCGAGAAAGTAACCGTCACACTCCAATCAACTCTTCATCTGCCTTGTTTGTTGAATAAAGAATCCACCATCCGTGAATGGATGGAAGATCCCCAAGGAAATAAAGTATTCAGTCCATTCTTTGCCCAGGTTGAAACACTCAGCCGTAAAGCATTTGGCGCCGAGGAAGGATCTGAGGCTGGCATTGGTGCGGATATCATGATGATGTTTGGCGACATGCCCCTGGCAAGCATTTTACTTTTCATGCAAAGCCAACTACCAAAAACCGCAGATGATATGGTCGCTGACCTGTTAAAACAGGTACATGGTTAATCGCTTTATTTCATGGAGAAGTGAACATGGCACTTGATGAAATTACCAAACAGTATTCTGACCTGCTGAAAACTGAAAATGGTTTTTCGTTCCGTGATTTAAACCATAACGGTAAATTGGATATTTATGAAGATCCGCGGCAGCCCTTGGAAGCACGGGTTGATGATCTGCTCAAGCAGATGACGCTAGAAGAAAAAGCCGGTATGATGTTCATGGATGGGTCAGTGATTGCCGAGGATGGCTCGATCGAAGAAAAACCAGGTAACTTTGAGTTTGGCAGTTTTGCTTCGACCTTGATCACCAACCAAAAAATGAACCACTTCAACCTTTGGGGCGTACCGGGGGTAAAGGTGGTGGCCGCCTGGTACAACCGGCTGCAGAAATTTGAAGAACAAACCCGGCTGGGTATTCCCATTACCATCGCCTCAGACCCGCGCAATCACTTTACGCGCAACATATTTTCAATGGCAGCCAATGAATTCACCCAATTTTGTGAAACGCTGGGTTTTGGCGCCCTGGATGAAGCCGATCTGGTGGAGCAATTCGCCGAGATCGCGCGCAAAGAATATCTGGCTGTTGGCATCCGGGTTTCACTGCATCCACAAATTGACCTGGCCACCGAACCTCGCTGGCCGCGTATCAGCGGAACCTTTGGTGAGGATGCCCATGTGGCGGCAAGACTGGTAAAAGCCTATATTAAAGGATTTCAGGGCGCTGCACTTGGTCCTCAAAGTGTTGCCTGCATGACAAAACACTTCCCTGGCGGGGGACCGCAAAAAGAAGGTCTCGATCCTCATTTTGCCACTCAAAAAGGGCAGGTTTATCCGGGAAACAATTTCAATTACCACCTGATCCCGTTTGAAGCGGCTTTTGAAGCCAAGACAGCCTCGATCATGCCGTATTACGGTGTGCCCACCGATCAAACGAATGAGAATGTGGCCATGTCATTCAATAAGTACATCATCACCGATCTGCTGCGCAATAAATATAAATTTGACGGAGTGGTTTGCACCGACTGGGGTTTGATCACTGACGTGCCGATGGGGGAGGTGGTTTGGGAGGCTCGCGCCTGGGGAGTAGAACACTTAAGTGGTCCTGAGCGTGTTCTCAAGGCGATCAACGCCGGCGTGGATCAATTCGGTGGTGAAAGCTGTTCTGAATACGTAGTGGAACTGGTCAGGACCGGCAAATTATCTGAAGCACGTATTGATCAATCCATTCGGCGTCTTTTACGTCAAAAGTTTCAGTTGGGACTTTTTGACAACCCGTTTGTGGATGAAAGCCAGGTGTCATCGGTGGTTGGAGCTCCGGCCTCGGTCGCCGTTGGCATGGCCTCGCAGGAAAGGGCCATGACCTTGTTAAAAAATGACCAACAGCTACTGCCTCTTAAAGGTAAGCTCAAGCTCCATGTAGCCAATATCAATGCTGATGTTGCAGCCCAATACGGTACACTCGTGGACGATCCCAAACAAGCCGATATTGCCATTCTGCGTCTGGATACACCCTGGGTACCGCTCGACACTAAAAATCCATTCCAGCGTAGTTTTCATCACGGCGATCTGGATTTTAAGGACCAGGTGAAGGAAGATATTCTGGCTTTGTGCAAAACCGTGCCAACCATCATAGTGCTTTACCTTGATCGTCCGGCGGTTTTCCCCGAGATTAATGCGGCAGCCAAAGCTGTCATTGGCGAATACGGCGCGGATGATAAAGCTGTGATGAATGTAATTTTCGGAATGGCAAAACCAGAAGGCAAATTGCCCTTTGAATTACCGAGTTCGATGGAAGCAGTACGCAACCAGAAAGAGGATCTGCCCCATGATTCAGAAAATCCTCTTTATGCTTTTGGATTTGGCTTGACATATTAATACAATTAAACGGATTTAAGATATAGTTATAAGAGACTTGAATCTGAGAAATCAACTATACCTCCTTGTCTGTCAGACAGGCCTAAAAATTCAGCAAACGATTTGCTGATCAGGCATGCAATAGACCTGGAGGTTTATTTGAACTTCAACAATTAGTTGGGAGATAAAACGATGGACTATATTTCTGGAGATGTAATTGCAAATGGTGTAAAACTGCATTTCTACCGCACCGGCGGTAGTAAGCCCCCCATGATCCTTTTGCACGGAGTAACCGATGATGGGTTATGTTGGACGCCCATAGCAGATGCACTGGCAGATAAATACGACCTGGTTATGGTTGATCTGCGCGGTCATGGAAAATCTGAGGCCCCAGACGAGGGTTATACGCTTACCGCCATGGCAAATGAAGTCGCTGCATTGATCAAAGAATTGGGTCTAGAAAAACCAATCATCATGGGTCATTCCATGGGGGCTATCACCACGTTGACACTGGCAGGTCTGTACCCGGATGTGGCCAGGGCGATTGTTCTTGAGGACCCCCCGCAATTTTGGATGATCAAAAATACCGAAGGTGGAGCGCCAAAACCGCCAAATCCTCTAGCGTTATGGATTGCCGAAAACAAACGTAAAACCAAAGAAGATCTTTTTGAAGAAGTCCGCGCCTATAACCCCGGATGGGCAGAGGCTGAACTGGAACCATGGGTGAATTCAAAACTCCGGTACAGTCCAAAAATAGTGAAATTGGTTGAAATGGTTGATCTATCATTAATGGGATTTGAAGATTTGTTTAAGAAGATTTCATGCCCTGCTTTGTTGTTAACTGCAGATACCCTAAAAGGTGCACTTTTGGGTGAAAAAGATGTTGAACCGATCAAACAATGGATGCCTCACCTAGATGTCGTTCATATTGACGGCGCCGGACACAACATCCGCCGCGATCAATACGAGAAGTATATGGAGACTGTGCAGACCTTTTTAGCGAAGTTTTATTAAATATACAAGCCGATCACTTTATCAGGGGTCAGTTTTATAAGCAAATTGTGTGGGTCTTCAATCCAACTTTGCGGCTCTTTGGCTAACACGCCTTCAGGGCCAAGGTAGCGGGTGTAGATCCACACAAATTTCTCTTGCAGGAACTCGCGCGGCTCTCTGAGAAGTTCCACCGAACCCTCAAAGATCACACCCTTGTTTTCACCATTTTCTTCTGCTACATCGATGACCACTGATATTTTGGGGTTCTTTTCCAGTTCGCCCACTTTACGGGTGTTGGAATAGGAGCTGATCCAAAGCGTGGTTCCATCCCAACCGAACCAGACGGGGACGACATGCGGTTGACCATTATTGTCCGCGGTGGCCATGCGGGCGATTAGGGGCTGTTGAAGAAATTCATCGATTATTTTGCGCTTTTCAGCTGATATTGAATTCATGCGGTGATTCCAATCTTATTCAATAATGATGTCTTTATTATACAAAAGGTGAGGTTATCGATCCAATAACAAAACGCCCCAGATCGGGGCGTTTATCGTTCTTATGAGATTGAGGCGTTCAGTTTATTTCAGACAACGCTGCAAATTTATTCTTTAACACCGGATACAAATCCCGGTAGATGGAATAAACCTTTTCATACGTTTTCACCTGGTCTGCGACAGGGGAGGTGCTGCCTGTGATCTTGATGCAGGATTTGCAGGCTGTGGGCACATCCTTCCAGGCGCCGCCGGCCACACCGGCCAGCAGAGCAGCCCCATAAGCACCGCCTTCTGCAGAATTAACTGTAACCAATTCCACATCTAGCACGGATGCAAGAATTTGCCGCCAAAGTGGACTCTTGGTGCCGCCGCCTGAGGCGCGTACCTGGGTGATCTTGCCCAAACCGGCGTTCTTGATCAGCGTAAAACTATCTTTGAGACCAAATGCAACGCCTTCGAGCACAGCCCGGGTCATGTGCGCCTGGGTGTGGCGCAGGGTCAACCCGATGAAGGCACCCCTGGCCAGCGGATCAGGATACGGAGTACGTTCACCGGAAAGGTAAGGCAGAAAAACGAGCCCTTCACTACCTGCAGGGATATTCTCAGCATCTTTCAGCAGGGTATCGAAGTCCACATTGGGGGCGAGGGTATCACGGTACCACTGCAGGCTGCCCGCTGCTGAGAGCATGACACCCATGAAGTGCCACATGCCGGGGACGGCGTGGCAAAAGGCGTGCAGGCGGCCGGCTGGTTCGATGTAGGCGGCCGGGGTTGTAGCAAAAACCACGCCGCTGGTGCCCAGGGTGAGTGAAACAACACCCGGTTCGACCGCGCCCATACCCACTGCGCCGGCGGCTTGATCGCCTCCGCCAGCCACCACGGGAGTACCTTCTTTCAAACCGGATAAAGCTGCAGCCTCACGGCTGATGGTACCGGTGACCTCGGTGCCTTCATAGGTGCGGGGCATCCAGGTTTGGGGAATATCAAGGGCTTTTAAAATGACGGCAGACCAATCACGGGCATGAAGGTCAAAAAGCACTGTACCGGCCCCGTCAGCTTTATCCATGGCATAGTCATTCGTGAGTTTATAACGAACATAATCTTTTGGAAGAAGAACGTGTTTGGCTTTGGCGAAGATTTCTGGTTCATTCTCTTTGACCCACAAGATCTTGGGGGCGGTAAATCCGGTGAGCGCCACATTGCCGGTGATCTGGATGAAGGCTTCTTTGCCGATCTTTTCATGGATCCTGTCGCATTGTGCCTGGGTTCGCTGATCGTTCCATAAGATGGCAGGGCGTAAAACTCTGCCATCTTCATCCATGAGAACAAGGCCGTGCATTTGACCGGTCAGGCCAACGGCACCCACCTGGTCGCCGTTGATCTCGGCAATTTCGAGGGCAGATTTGATGCTGGTGGAAACGGCCTGCCACCACTCTTGAGGGTCTTGTTCTGACCACAACGGATGAGGTGTTTGCAGGGTATGCGGTGCTGAAGCCACTGCCACGACCTTGCCCGTTTCATCCATCAGCAAGGCCTTGCTGGAAGTGGTCGAGGTGTCAATGCCCAAAAAATATGCCATAGGTTACTCCAAAACGCGCTTTAACGAACACCAAGCAGAATTTCAACAGTCAGTTGATCAAGGCGTTCATAGTCCAATCCACGGGCGGCGATGGCGGGGCGGTCAAAGACCTGCTGTTTGAGGGCTTTGGCTTTATCTGCCGAGTATTTGCCGACGAATTTATCCATGGAGCCATCGTCAGCGTTGACTTCGGCCAGGATGGATTGAATTTCCTTATCGGCATTCCATCTGGCAGCTTTTTCTTTCAAGATCAGGTAGGTGCGCATGCATCCGCGGGCGAAGTGTTTGACGCCTTCGTAATCTTCAGTGCGGTAGGCGTGAGCATCGAAATGGCGGCTGCCATCATATTTATAGTCTTCGAGCAGTTTAACCAGGAAGAAGGCAGCTTTTTGATTGACCATGCCAAAACGGAAGTCCTGGTCGTAACGGCCAAAGGATTGGTCATTGAGGTCAATATGGAAGAGCTTGCCTGCATCAAGGGCCTGGCCGACGCCATGGGCGAAGTTCAAGCCAGCCATGTGTTCGTGAGCGACTTCTGGGTTGACACCCACCATTTCAGGGTGATCAAGGGTGGCAATAAAGCCAAGCATGTGGCCGGTAGTGGCGTTATACATATCGCCGCGCGGTTCATTGGGTTTGGCTTCGAGTGCGAACTTTAGATCGTATTTTTGATCCTTGACGTAATCGCACAAATAATTCATTGCTTCGCGCATACGTTTGGTGGCGGTTACGGGATCCTTCGAGGCGTCAGTTTCAGTGCCTTCGCGTCCGCCCCAGAAGACGTAGACTTTTGCGCCGAGTTCGACACCCAGGTCAATGTTGGTCATTACTTTTTGTAGGGCATAAGCGCGGACCTTGGGGTCATTGGAAGTGAAAGCGCCGTCTTTGAAGATGGGATCGCCAAACAGGTTGGTGGTCGCCATGGGCACGACTAAACCAGTATCCGCCAGGGCTTTTTTGAAATCTTTGATGATGGTGGCGCGTTCAGAAGGGGTGGCATCAATGGGAATCAGGTCATCGTCATGAAAATTGACACCCCAGGCGCCAACTTCAGCTAAAAGATGCACGAGTTCAACGGGCGTTTTCTTGGCACGAGTGGGTTCGCCAAAGGGATCGCGTCCCGTGCTGCCAACGGTCCACAGGCCGAAGGTAAATTTGTGTTCAGGTTTTGGAAGATATTCAGTCACAACGAGCTCCTTAAATCTATTTTATTTTACAGTAAATGTCTTCACCAATGGTAAGGGTGCGCCCAGGGCTTGTCCGCGGGGGCTGGGTGAGCATCCGCCCACTTCCAGCCGGAAATCGCCTGGTTCAAGTGTGAGTTTACCTTCATCATTGAAAAACGACATCATTTCGGGGGTTAAAGTGAATTTCATCGTACGGCTGGTTCCCGGCTGAAGTTCGAACCTTTCGAAACCCACCAGATGCTGCAAGGGAACGATGGTGGAAGCTTTCAGGTCGCTCAAATAAATCTGGGCAACTTCTGCGGCGGTTTGAAGGCCGGTATTGCTGACGGTGTATTCAAAGGTCAATGAATCGCCTTGCGAAATGGATTCTTTGTCAAGGTTCAGTCCGGAGTATTCAAATTTGGTATAACTCAAACCAAAGCCGAAGGGAAAGAGCGGTTCTTGGGTCATGTAGCGGTATGTGCGGCCGGTCATACTGTAATCATCAAAAGCCGGAAGCTGCTCTATGGATTTCGGGAAAGTTAAGGGCAGTTTGCCGGAGGGTGAAACATCTCCAAAGAGCACATCTGCAACAGCCTTGCCGCCTTCCATGCCGGGATACCAGACAAACAGAATGGCATCAACCATGTCTTCGACTTCGCCGAGGGCAATCGGGCTGCCACCGGTGAGCACCAATACGATTTTGGCGCCTGCAATGGATAGTTCCTTGATGTAATTGACCTGGCTGGCAGGCAGTGAAATACTTTCACGGTCGCCATTTTGAGGTGAGAGCAGCGATTCGCCTTCTTCACCTTCGATGAATGAAGAGGAGCCTCCGCAAACGATGGCAAAATCCGCGGATTGTGCCATGCCGGGAGCCCAGGTTTCTTTCACTTCTCTGGCATGCTTCAAGAGGGCACCGGAATGGTATTCCATGCCCATACCTTCGGGCAGGCGGCCGGTGATCCCTTCAAGAAGGGTGATCATTTGATTGTTGAAACCGTAGTAATTGCCCAGCAACACTTCGAGGCTGGTGGCGGTGGGTCCGGTGACGAAAATTTTCTTGGTCGAGGGTTTGATGGGAAGGATGTTGTCTTTGTTTTTGAGCAAGACAACCGCCTCGGTGGCAGTTTTATATGCCAGCTTGCGGTGTTTATCGCAAGCCACCACATCCGTGGAGATGGAAGCGTAAGGTACGACTTCCGGCGGATCGAACATGCCCAATTTCATGCGGGTTAGCATAGTGCGTTCCAGCGAGAGATCCACCTCAGCTTCGGTGAGGATGCCGCGTTGGATGGCTTCAGGAATCTGGTCGTAGACGTGGTCGCAGCCAAGGTCGCAGCCGTGTTTTATGGCCATGGCTGCGGATTCTGCTTCATCTTTGGTGACCTTGTGATTGAGGTGAAAATCTGAAAGTGCCAGGCAGTCTGAGACAAAATGTCCTTTGAATTTCCATTCACCGCGCAGAATATCTCTGATTAGAAGATCGCTGGCGCAGCAAACCTCATCCAAGGTGCGGTTGTAGGCGCCCATCACCGATTCAACGTTGGCTTCAGTGACCAGTTTCTTGAATGCGGGCAGGTAGGTGTCATAAAGTTCGCGTTTGGTGACCACTGCGTTGAAGGTGTGACGATCTTTCTCGGGTCCGGAATGGACGGCATAATGCTTGGCGCAGGCGGCCAGCTTGAGGTATTTAGGATCATCACCTTGCAGTCCTTTGACGAATTCTGCAGCCATTTCACCTGTGAGGAAAGGATCTTCGCCCCAGGTTTCCTGTCCGCGGCCCCAGCGAGGATCGCGGAAGATGTTGACATTGGGCGACCAGACGGTCAAGCCCTGGTATTGACCGGTATAGCCGTTGCGACGCAGGGCGGCGTGATACTTGGCACGACCTTCATCGCTGATGGCAGTGGCTACCTGGCGGATCAACTCTTTATTCCAGGTGGCAGCCATGCCAATGGCCTGTGGGAAGACAGTGGCACGACCGTTGCGGGCGATGCCGTGCAGCGCTTCACTCCAATAGTTGTACTTGGGGATATTCAAACGTGGTATGCCATGTGCAGGATGGTTCATCAGACCGATTTTCTCGTCCAGCGTTAAACGGCTGACCAGGTCTTTCGCCCGCTCTGAAAATGGAAGCGCAGTGTTTAGGTACGCAGGGTGATCCGCGTGGTCACTTTCACTCATAAGGTACTCCTTGATATTTATTTCAAAACCATTAGTGCTATTTGCCTTAGACTCTCAGTGAGTACCTTGCAGTACTGCGAGTGGTTCTGGTAACAACACCATGTGGGTTTTCTTTAGATTACTAACCTTTAACCGCACCGGCGGTCAAACCTGCGACAATTTGTTTCTCTGCAAAGAAATAGAAAATGATGGTTGGAATGGCGGATAAAGCAACAAAAGCAGATATGATTGCCAGGTCGGATGAGTACTGTCCTTGGAATTGCATGGTTCCAAGTGGTAAGGTCCAGAGTTTGTCATTGTTCAAAACGACAAGTGGAACCAGCAAGTCATTCCAACTGGCAATCATGATGAGTGCAGCGATGGCTGCCAATGACGGTTTGACAAGCGGTAACATGATGCGCCAGAAGAAATCAAAGTTGGTGCAGCCATCGATATAGGCAGCATCCTGCAATTCTTTCGGAACTGCCGTGAAGAATCCGCGCAGGATCATGATGTTTCCTGAAAGTTGGAAAGCTGTTTGTACTAGAATGACACCCATCAGGCTGTCGATCATGTTGATGCCATATTGTTCCAACTGCCTCAAAACAAAATAGACTGGCAGAATGGCAACATTGATGGGGAACATCAGTCCAACGGTAAACAGGTTAAATATCCAGTTTTTACCTCGGAATTCAAGGCGTGCGAAAACAAAAGCGACTAATGAGCATATAAAAACAGTTAGAGAAGTCGTACACACCATGACAATTAAACTGTTTTTCATCATGCCCCAAAAAGAAGGGGTAGATAAAATTAATTGGATATTTGACCAATTTGGAGGATTGGGAATGGTGTATGGAGTTGAATACATCTGACCGGTGGTTTTAACACTGCCAAAAAGTAGTATCACAATAGGCACGAAGATCAAGATCGTGGTGATTGTCAAAAGCAAATATTGAAAGAACCTGGGTACAGCTTTTCTCATCCAGCGGGGAGTAGGGATAATTCTTTGCATGATGTAAAACCTTTCTAAAGGCCAGTCAAATAATCTGGTTTGTTGGTGAGTTGGCGATAGAGTAATGAGAATATGACACAGATCAGGAACATAATGATCGCCACAGCGGAGCCATATCCAAACTGGAACCTGACAAAGCCAAAGCGGTACATATACGTTGCCATGACTTCGCTTGCATTTACCGGCCCACCTTTGGTCATAACCCAGACCAGGATGAATTGTTGGATGGATCCTAACACCGACATTTGTACTGAAGTTCTAATCGTGCCGCTTAATAAAGGTAAGGTGATGTACCAAAAATTCTGAAAAGAGTTAGCGCCATCCATGCGCGCTGCCTCTTCGATTTCCGAAGGAATGTTTTGAAGTCCGGTTAAATAGAGCAACATGTGAAAACCGAAATATTTCCATGTCAGGACCACAAATACAGCAAATAGAACGATATTCATATCCGCAAGCCAATTGACTGGGTTTGCTCCCAGTGCAACTAAAACACCGTTGATGAGCCCTCGTTCAGGCTCAGGAGTGTAAAGCAGCATCCACATGATGGCTGCATTAACTTCAGAAATAACATATGGAAGAAAAAAAATGGTTCTAAACATGGCTCGTCCGGGTAGATCTCGGGAGACCATGGTGGAAAGAATAATTGCTGCTGGAAGCTGAAGTACCAAAGATAGCACGATGATGATGATGACGTTCACGACAGATTTCTGGAATACGGAATCAACAAGGATTTTTCTGTAATTTTCCAGACCGATATTGTTAGTGGCGGCGCCCAATCCCTTCCAATCGAAGGTGCTGTAATAGACGGAACGGAAAATTGGATAAATCACAAAAAGCGTGAAAATCACAAGCGCAGGAAAAAGAAAAAGAATGATGACCATTCGATCTTTTACTTTGCGTGATAGTCCGGTTGTTTTTGGGCGTAATAAGCTTTCTTGGGCAGGGTTCGATTGCATAATTTTCTCTTTCTGTGTCTGATAATATTCGGGTGTTCGATTTGAAAAGTATTTTGATTATTCCGAATACTGTCCCACAGGGAGTTCACTGCTGCTTATGTCGTTTTTCTTTGTAATTACCTGGGGAACGGACTTGATTTATTTAATTTGGCAGGTGCGGAGTATCCGCACCTGCCAATGTTTCAAAAAAATTATTGAGCCAAGAAACCGGCTTCGATTTCAGCGCAAACTTCTTCAGGAGTTGCGGTGCCAGCGAAGATCTTTTGTACTGCGTCATTGATGATGCTGCCCATAGCTGAAGGCAGAACCTGGTCGAAGTACAGTTGATAGTAAGTTGAGTTGGCGACTGCGTCGGCAACCATGACCATGTTGGGATCAGCAATTGATTCAGAAGCGCCCTTGGCCACAGGAATACCCATGCCAGTGGAGGCGACGATCTTCTGATTGTCAAGATTGGTCAGATATTTAACGAAGTCAATCGCTTCGGGTTCGGCATCTTTACCGATGGCAAAACCATTACCGCCACCGACAAGATCGGTCACGAGACCTTTTCCACCTTCAACAGCGGGGAAGTTGAACATACCCATATTTTTGACACCAACGCCATCAGCGCTGTTGGCAGCTTCTACGGAGGGGGACCATTGTCCGCCGAGTTCCATAGCTGCTTCGCCATTACCAAAAGTGGCGTTCATTTGATCGTGGGTGGCGCCCAGGAAACCTTCCTGGAAGTAACCACCGTCAACGAGTTTCTTCAATTCATAACCGGCTTGTACGAAAGCTTCGTCATTGAATGAACCAGTGCGGGCATCGCCAGTGGCGGCTGCAGCGCTGAATGCTTCGGCTCCACCGATGCGGGAGACAAGGTAAGCCCAGATGTGCATGCCAGGCCATTTGTCGCCTTCACCCACGGAGATCGGGGTGATGCCAGCGGCTTTAAGTTTTTCGCAGACGGTCAGGAATTCTGCCCAAGTGGTGGGAACTTCAACACCAGCCTGTTCGAAGAGGTCTTTGTTGTACCAGAAGGTCACAGCACCCATATCCCAGGGCACACCATAGTTCTTGCCATCAACAGCGAAGGCATCCAAGGCACCAAGGCTGTCGCCCCATTCGCCTTCGAGGTCAGCAGAGATGTCTTTTAATAAACCGGCATTAACTTGTTCGATCATGCCGCCCTGGCCCCAGCTTTGGAAGATATCAGGAACTTCGCCAGACTGCATAACGGTTGTCAATTTGGTTTTGAAGGCTTCGTTTTCGAGAACGGTGATCTCGATCTTTACATTGGGGTTCATTGCCATGTAATCATCGGCCATCTTCTGGAATTCAGTCAGGCCGGGATCTTTGGTGGTAATGTGCCACCAGGTGATGGTGACGGGCTCAGCAGCTTCGGTCGCAGCAGGTGCTTCGGTGGCTGCGGCGGTGGCAGCAGCTTCGGTTGCAGCGGGTGCTTCAGTTGCGGGGGTTCCGCAGGCTGCGAGGAGGAGTGTAGCAATGATGACTACACTGATTAAAGCAAACAACTTTTTGGTCATGATCCTTCTCCTTTTTTTGGTTGGTACAAGCTATAATTGAAACGTGCGGAGAACGCCTCCACACAACTTCGCAGGTCTTCTATCATCTTTCTAGGGTCGAGAGAAGGCCTGCAATTTATTTAATTGATCTGACACACTCACCTCCCTTCTCCTTTCAATCGGGGATTTTTGTTAAGCCGAATTAGTGAAAATAGGTGTTAATTAACCGCCAATCTTTCGGCAGGATGTACGTATCACCAGGCTGGTTTGCATGCGGAAGGTTTGGTCATCAAGCGGTATGTCGTTTATGATCTTGATCAACATTTGTGTTGCGGTATAGCCCATTTCTGAAATGAATTGGTCCACAGTGGTTAATCCCAGATATTTCGATTCGGGGATGTTGTCGAAGCCAATCAGAGATAGATCATCGGGGATGCGCAAGCCCATTTCAGTGGCAACCTGAAATACACCCATGGCACTTTGGTCGTTGGAGGCAAATATGGCCGTGGGGCGGTCAGATTGTTCAAGAAGCTGGCGTGCACAGGTGATACCTGAAGTGGTCGTGTAATCACCCGATTTGATCAGGCTTTCATCAATTGGAAGGCCGGCTTTGATCAAGCTGTCTTGATATCCGAGAAGGCGGCGATTTGCACTTTCAAGTTCCAAACGACCGCCGATATAGCCGATGCGTTTGTGTCCCAGGCTGATAAGATATTCCATGGCATCGATGGCGCCCTGGTAGTTGGTGGCATGAACGGAGGGGTAGCTTGGGTTGCTCATGACGGGATCAATGGAGACGATCGGTTCGTCCGAGTTGAATTCAGCCACCACGGGAGCCACGATGATCACGCCATCCGAGATGGAGTGGGTGAGCAATGAAACATATTTTTGTTCCGCCGAGGCGCGTCCGCTTTTACGCACATCGCCGGTGGTGTATACCAGCAGGTCAAATTCAGATTCTGCAATGGCGCGGTTGACGCCTTTCATGACCTCGATGGCAAACGGATAGGCGATGTCAGGCATGATCAACCCGATCAGGTTCTTCTTCTGACTGCGCATACTGCGGGCTGCCAGGTTGGAGGTGTAGCCTAATTCTTCAATGACACTATTGATGCGGTCTTGAGTATCGCGGGCGACATCCACTTTACCGTTGAGCACACGAGAAACGGTCGAAACGGAGACACCGGCTGTTTGAGCGACATCTTGAATTGTGATGGATCGTTTCTTCTTATACATGATGAACTCAATCGGGAAAGTGATAACGATTCCGGTATTGATACCGGTAACGATACCGATATTATTGCACGGTCAAAGAAAAATGTCAACAATTTTTAAGGTTGTTTGTTCTTCGGCTGTTTTTCCGTTTATTTAAGGCAAAGAGGTGGCTGAGCAAATCACTCACCTTAAGGTATAATCAGTGCATTCTGTTATGCAACCGGTTCCAATATTTAATCAACTTCCATGATCAGGAGTTTTCCATGAGCCAAAATTCCCCCGCGACCACTCCCGCCTACCTTAATACCAACTTGTCCGTTGAAGATCGCGTTTCTGACCTGCTCTCGCGCATGACTCTCGAGGAAAAAGTTGGCCAACTCATGTTGTGGGATGCCCGCGAGGAGGATCTCTCCTTTATCAACACCCGCCAACCCGGTTCTTTACTGCACATTCTGGGGGCGAAGATCAACCGGGCTATGGATCTGGCCGCCAGGAACCGCCTTGGCATTCCCCTGTTGATCGGTGAAGACGGCATCCACGGACACTCTTTCTGGAAGGGCGCCACCATCTTCCCGACCCAACTGGCCATGGCAGGTGCCTGGAACCCAGAATTGCTCGAAAAGGTGGGGAGGGTGACCGCTGAAGAAATGTGCCCAACCGGCATCCATTGGACCTTTTCACCCGTGCTATGTCTCAGCCGCGATCTGCGCTGGGGACGCACCGGAGAAACCTTCGGCGAAGACCCTTATTTAATTGGCGAGTTTGCATCCGCGCTTATTCGAGGTTACCAGGGGAAAGGTCTCAACGATCCCACAGCAGTACTGGCCACAGCCAAGCATTACGCCGGCTACTCCGAAACCCAGGGCGGACGCGATTCCTCCGAAGCCGACCTGTCGCGCCGCAAGCTAAGAAGCTATTTCTTGCCGCCTTTCAAGCGCGCTGTTCAGGCTGGTGCCATGACTTTCATGACCGGCTATCAATCCATTGAGGGGCAGCCTTCGACCGTCAACCGCTGGCTGCTGGTTGAAGTGCTCAAAGATGAATGGGGCTTTAAAGGGGTGGTGGTAACCGATTGGGATAATGTTGGCAGTCTGGTCAAACAGCAGAAGATCTGCGCCACTTTTACCGAAGCGGCCGTTGTGGCGCTGCGCGCCGGCAATGACATCATGATGACCACCCCTGAATTTTACGAGGGCGCCATCGAGGCGGTGAAAACCGGCCGTCTGGCAGAAGCTGAAATTGATGCACCCTGTGCCCGTTTACTAGCCTTAAAATTCCGCATGGGGCTGTTCGAAAATCCGCGCCGGCCTGATCTTGACCGCGCAGCCATCGAAGTCAACCGTGAAGACCACCGAGCTGTCAACCTGGATGTCGCCCGGCAGAGTTTGATCCTGCTGCAAAACAATGGCCTGCTGCCTTTGGATACTTCAAAAATCAAGACGATTGCCGTGGTCGGCCCAAATGCTGATGACGATATGTCTCAGCTGGGCGATTGGTGCCTTGGGTCGTCCCAGCATCCTGCTGAGGCTGGCAAGCAGCCGCGCGAAAAAACGACGACTATCATTGACGGTATTCATGCAGTTGCACCTGCAGGAATCGATATCATTTTCGAGAAAGGCTGCTCCATCGTGGATGATGACCTTTCCGGCATCCCCGCCGCTGTAGCGGCTGCCCAAAAAGCGGATGTGGTCATTGCCGTGGTGGGAGACCACTTGAAATTCATTGGCGAGACTCAAAGCACAGCCACGCTTGAATTGCAGGGCGGACAGATCGCTTTGCTGGATGAACTGGAAAAAACCGGCAAGCCCATGGTGGTGGTGCTGGTCAATAGCAAACCGCTGGTACTGCCCGCTTCGGCCAAACATGCCGCAGCCATTTTTGAAGGTTTCAATTCAGGCATGGAAGGCGGACGCGCTCTGGCTGAAGCTTTGTTTGGCCAGTTGAACCCCACTGGCAAGCTGACCATTTCCATTCCCATTCACGTGGGGCAGCAGCCCGTATTTTACAGCCAGGTGCGCGGACAACACGGAAATACTTACGCCGATATGACCCAGGACCCTCTCTTCCCCTTTGGACACGGTCTGAGTTATACCAGCTACCGCTATTCCAATCTGCAGCTCAAAACACCCATTCTAAAACAGGGACAATCAGCTAAGGTGAGCGTGGATGTGGAAAACACTGGCAAGCGCGATGGCATCGAGATTGTACAGGCTTACGTGACCGATGTGGTCACTTCCGCGACCTGGGTGAACAAGGCGCTCAAGGGGTTTGCCCGTGTAGCGCTGAAGGCAGGTGAAAAGAAGATGGTTGAATTCGAACTGCCGTTTGAAGCCTTCGAGATTGTGAATGCTGATGGCAAAAACGTGGTTGAAGCTGGTGAATTTGAACTGCTGGTTGGATCATCTTCAAGAGCCCGTGATCTATTAAAGGCGTCGCTGCGGGTGGAATAAACCTTTATTCGCTTTTTTTATGTTGGTTATGGAAGAAAAATGAATTTTTTAAAGAATCATCCCCTTTTTCAAACGTTGCGGGAACTAAAAGGGACGCCCCGCGCAACAGTTTTGACTGAGCCATTGTTTGGCATTCCATACAACTTGTATGCCCCCTTTCTTTCAGTATATATGCTTGCGCTTGGGGTCACTGACCAATGGATCGGGACGATTGCCAGCCTGGGGTTGGTTTTTCAGATCATCAGCGCCATAATCAGCGGCGCGATCACCGATAAGTTTGGCCGGCGTGCAACGTTGTTTGTGACGGATTTGATCACCTGGAGCATTCCTTGTTTGATCTGGGCTTTTGCCCAAAACACGACCTACTTCGTGGTTGCGGCCATGATCAATGGCCTCTTCCGCATTGCCCACACAGCCTGGACTTGTTTGCTGGTTGAAGATGCCGAAGAACGTCATGTGGTTCACATGTGGACCTGGATCATGATCTTTGCGGTTTGTTCCGCATTCTTTTCACCCTTGGGCGGATGGTTCGTTCAAAAATTTGGAACGATTCCAGCCATGCGCGGTTTGCTTGTCTTTGGCTCTATCATGATAACTGCCAAAGCGGCGATCCTCTACGCGTTTTCAAAAGAGACCGCCCGTGGTGTGCAGCGCATGCAAGAAACTCGCGACAGTTCCATAATCAGCTTGTTGGGTGATTACCGCAGTGTGATCAAACAGGTTTTTCGATCAAAGGCTATTTTAGGCGCTCTCTCATTGATGGTGATCACAAACATCTTCTCAACCGTAAACGGTAGTTTTTGGGGGGTGCTGTTTACCAGTAAATTGGGCTTCGAAAACTCACAAATAGCGATTTTCGTCATGTTGAAATCCATCATAACGACGGTGGGATTCTTTGTAATTGGTCCGCGGCTTACCAATCTATTGCATTTTCGTCTCCCAATGTGGGTGGGCTTTGCTGGTTATTTTGCCAGCCAGGCATTATTGGTTTTTATGCCGGCTCATTCAGTCGTGTTGTTGGTGATCAGTGTGGTGCTTGAAGGTGCGGCGGTATCTCTGGTCAGCCCCATGACAGAATCTCTTCTGGCTGTGGCCATGGAAACCAAGGAGCGCGCACGTATTAGCGCAGTGGTTTATGCGACATTGATCTTATTCACTTCACCCTTTGGATGGATAGCCGGGCAGCTTTCGGCTATCAACCGTATACTGCCTTTTGTGATGAATATGGGGATGTTCGTGATCGGCGCTTTTTTGGTCTGGTTTATCAACCGCAAGCCCAAAACCTTGCAACTGCAGGAATCTCAAAGCTAGGTCTCGAGGCGGCGAATCATTTCAAAACACATCCTGGCATGATGATAGGGGCATTCCCACGGAGAGACTTTGAAGT
The DNA here is from genome assembly GCA_964597505.1 of uncultured Anaerolinea sp. Taxonomy (GTDB): domain Bacteria; phylum Chloroflexota; class Anaerolineae; order Anaerolineales; family Anaerolineaceae; genus UBA6107. The sequence goes on from CAZQXI010000011.1 coordinate 26,173, forward strand.
GATCGAGGTAGGGTGAGCCATCTTCACTCAGCAGTTTGTACCAATCGCCGTTGGTGCGGTCGATGAAATGGTCTTGGATGTAATTCCACACATGGGTTGAAGCCTGCAGGAAATGATCCTGCTTTGAGACTTCGTAAGCGTTGTAGAAGCCGACCACGGCTTCAGCATGGGCCCACCAGTGGCGATCGGTGACCTTGTGTCCGCCGGGACCTGCTTCGTAGAGGATGCTGCCGTCAGATTGCAGTGATTGTTCGTAAACCGCCTGCGCCATTTGAACGGCATTGGCTTTGGCTTTGTCGATGAATTCAGCTTTACCTGATACCTCGGCGGCTTCAAGCAACAGCCAGCTGGTTTCAATGTCGTGGCCGTAAGAAATGTTTTGAGAAAGTGAATTCCATTGATCGTCAAAGAACAAGCGCTGGTGCCTGCTTCTGGGATCAATGATGATATTCGAGAAGAGGATGATCATATCTTCAAAGCGTTTGGAGAGCTTTGTATCCTGCCAGATGCCGGTCAAAGCGGTGCAGGCTTCGAGCAAATGCAGCATGGTATTCATGGATTTTGAGGAATTGAGATCAATGGAACTCAGCCGCATGTCTTCCAGATGGCTCCAATCGCGGGCGCGGCACTCGATGTTGCCGCCAAACTGCGGATCGTAGGAGTGCAGGTCGATCAGTTCGAACAGACGTTTAGCCAGTTGGAGCGCTTCATCCTCTCCGGTGGCCTGGTAGTAGGCGCTCAATCCGTAGATGGAAAAAGCCTGCGCATAGACGTGTTTGCGGTCGTTCACCGGGTTCCCCTCTGCATCCACTGACCAGTAGACGCCCTCGTGCTTGGAATCCCAGAAGTGCCGGGTCAGGGCTTGCATGGCCCATCTGGCGGTGGAAAGATAAGCCTCATCCTGGTATAACCGGGCGGCGGTTGAAAAGGTCCACAAGATGCGGCTGTTGAGTACGGCGCTGCGTTCCACTTCGTTGTGAACCTGATTGAGATGGGTCAAGGCGCCGTAAAATCCGCCGTTCTGACGGTCAAGGGTTTTATCCATCCAGTAGGGCAGGATGTTTCCGCGTAATTCCGCTTCAAATTGGCTTTTTAATTTGTTTTTGGATTCTGTTGGCTGCATTGGGTCTCCTGCTTTTCGGGGATGGAATGGACTAATTGTAAATTAGAGTGGTCGATTTGGATGATAATATAGTCAAGCAATTCTTGCTTTGACATTAAGGAAAAGTGGCATGAATAAATCAGACAAGATGCTTTCGTTACAAGTTGCCGGGCTGCAGGGTTTTTATTGGATGATCTTCTGCCCAATTGCCAGTTTTGCCTCAGTCTATCTATTGTCAAAAAATTTTTCCAACCAGAAGATAGGCTGGGTGATGGCCATCAGCAGTGTGTTGGCGATCGTGCTGCAACCCGCGCTTGGCGCTTTGATCGATAAATTTGAAAAACTGACGTTGAAAGGCGTCTTGTGCACATTATCCTTGATATGTGTTGCCCTCCTGGCCGGTATCATTTTTCTCAATACTGGCCTGGTCTGGATGGCGGTGTTCTACGTGGGGATCGTGGCATTACTTTATACCATGCAGCCGCTGGTCAGTGCCCTGACCTTTGAATATATCAACGCAGGTCATAATGTTAATTTCGGTGTGACCCGCGCCAGCGGATCCATTTGTTTCGCGGTGCTTTCAACCCTTTTGGGGTTGTGGGTCAACAAGTATTCAACATCCATTTTGCCGATCATCTGTCTTGTCTTGTTTGCCGGTTATCTCTTGCTAATCCTCACTTTTCCAAAAGTGAAACGAAGTGAGAACCAGACTTACCAGATTGAGAACTTTGCTGACGAGACTGTTGATAAAGTGGGTTTTTTGCGGCGGTACGACCGCTTCATCCCCTTTTTGATCGGGGCGGCCTTTATTTTCATGTTCCATACGATCATTAATAATTTTCTCGCACAAATCATGAGACCCCTGGGTGGAACTGACACTGACCTGGGCATTTCATTGACCATCGCCGCCGTGGCTGAACTGCCGGCTTTTCTTGGATTCAGTTTTCTTGTTTCCAAAATTAATACACGCTCCTTGATGAAAATCGCCGGCTTCATCTATGTCCTGCGCAGTATCATATTCTTATTCGCCACCACGGTATGGATGATCAACGTGGGGCAGGTCTTTCAGAGCCTGACATTCGCCGTGTTCCTCCCGGCATCGGTGTATTACATCAATGAGATCATGCGCGATAAGGACCGGGTGAAGGGTCAGACCTTTGTCACGGGCATGGGCACCCTGGGTGGTTTCTTTGGCAATATCATCGGCGGCCGCCTGCTCGACACCTCTGGTGTATTTGCCATGCTCTTGTTTGGCCTGGTCGGAGCCATGATCGGCGCGGCCTTGTTATTCTATGCCATCAGAAAACCAAAGGTTAAAGGTGCTGTTTTTGCTGAAAACGCAAGTTAATGAGATTCGTAAATAGTGATAAGTGATACTCAAAAGCTCCGAAATGATAAATTCGGAGCTTTGATATTAATTTACAAGTGTGATCAAGGCAATACCATGCTCAGGAATTTTGATATATAAAGATACATTTCCATTCTGAAAACTTAATTTCAAAGGTTCAGAAACAAGCAAGGAGGATTGGTTGATCTGATGAAGTTCATTTTGATTTGGGTATTCAGGGCTGCCAAGGTCAATCCACTTTTGCTTTGGATTCACATGTTCTGAATCAATCCGTGAGATTGTCGCTTTGGTGGCTTCAGAGACACCAGCAATTTGGATGACCACCTCTTCTGAATGGATATCCGAACCGGGAATGTCATGGTTGTATACCAGCAGGGTTATCTCTCCAGGTTTCTTAACGGCAAGCATTTCAACTGTTGATGTCGTTTCACCAGACACTTTAAGTCTTTCGAATCCCAAACTGTGCAGCATCTCAAATAACCGGTAGGTAGGTTTGGGAATGCCGTGGATGTTCTGCAGCCCAAAACCGCCGTGGAATGGGGCAGCATATTGACCAGCTTCTTCAAACAGGTCGGAGAAGGTCCAGAAGGAGTAATTCTGCACAAGGCCGTCATTATCCGCGATGGTCTTGGCCACCAGTGCCGCGGAATAAGCTTCATCGTGGATGGGATCTGGCAGGACGGCTGAAGTGTTCCATTCGGTGTAATAAAGCGGCAGGTTGCCCGCTTCCTGCCTTGCTTTAGACGTCATTTTATGCAAAATTCCGCGTTCATACGTTCCAAATTGATCGGCATAATTGGCAAAAAAATCCTCCATCGATAGATCGCTGTTCTTCCACAAGGGGTCATCCGTAGGGTAGTGATGGGTGGAGATAAAATCAAGCGGTGTACCGGTTTCTCTGCAGAAGGCAATGGTTTCAGGGATCCAGGCATTGATCGAGGTGGCTGGTCCGCCAACCCGTAGTTGGCCGTCCACGGATTTTATCGCCAGGCAGGTGGTGCGGTAGAGCTTGAAATACTCTTCCTGGGTGCCGTCGAAGAAAAACTTGAGGTTGGGTTCATTCCAGACCTCAAAGAACCAGGAGCGAACTTCGTCCTGTCCGTAGCGGTCGACAAGGTGTTGGGTGAGTTTTCTGATTAAGTTTGCCCATTGATCGTAATCCGCGGGTGGGGTGATGTTGCCTTTGTAGTGAAAACAGGTGGTGCTTCCTGAAGCCAGAGCTTCGGGCATGAAACCCAATTCAATGAAGGGTTTCATGCCGATGCTTAATAGGAAATCGAATATCAAGTCAATGTTGAAAAAGGAGTAACGCAGACGACCATCCTGATCTCGTTTGACCACACTCATTTCATCGTTGAGCAATCCGTGAAAGCGGACAAATTGAAAGCCGAGTTCGCGGTGACACTTGGCAAGTTGGTCGCGCCAATCCTGCCGGGTACCCATGACGGCGTGGCAGCTTCCCACACAATGCTCCCAATAATGCTCAAAAGATGATCCTTTGGTACGGGTATCCAACGAAAACGTCACAGGCATAAGGTTGCTCCATAGTAAATTGATATACAAGATTATAATGCCGGGTTTGAATCCGACTTGGTTCTCCAATTGGAGATAGCTAGTAGCAGAGCTGTGATGATCTTGATTACTCCGATGGCGCTGCACACCATGGCGATGCCGCGGCCCGGACCCACGCCAAAGATCAATCCTGCACTGGATGTCAAAGCGCCGCCTTGGCGTAATAGCGGTTCGATAAAACGATCAAGCAGACTGCCGGCCAGCAGATAAGCCACCAGGGTCGAAGCGCGCATGACCATTTGACGTAGCGCTAGCGCTCTACCCAGCGTTTCTGATGGGGTACACTCTTGCCAGAGCGATTCATTTAAACTGGATACAAATGCAAGCGTGAAATGTGCGAAAAAAGCGCCGACGGCCACCAATACCAGACTGGGACGCAAGCCCATCAACACAAAAGCCAGTGCGCTGAGAAATTCGAAGATCAGCAATCCATTTATACGTTGGCGCGGACCTCCCCAGGCGGTCATCACCAGGCTGCCGGTGAGCATTCCAACCCCTGCAATGGTCAGGGTCAATCCCAGCCCATCGGGTTTGGCGAAGCCCAAGAGCATAGGAGTGACCATTACTGCAAACAAGCTCCATAAAAAGGTGAAGATAATTTGAAAACGCAGCAATGAGATTAAACCGGGGGTGGTCCGTAAGGATCGCAGCCCTTCCATCCATTGGCTTACAAAACTCTTATTTTGATTGTTCAATGTATCTGTCTTCAAAGGCGGATCTGCAGGCAGACGTGAGATCAGTAATGTACCGACCCCCACCATGAATGTTGCCAGGTCAATGAACAACACTCCAGCCACACCCACTGCTATAACCAATGCTCCGGCAATCGCCGGAGCAAGGATCTGGCAGAGTGCCTGGGCAAATTGCAGCAGACCATTGACGCGACCCAGGTGTTGTTTTTCGGTGGAACCCGCAACAAGAGCTGAATAAGCTGGCGCCTGCAGTGTGCCAAACGATGCCGACAGGATGGTCACAACAAAGATATGCCAGGTTTCGATGCGGCCAGTGAAGAAGAGCAGCACCATGGCCAGGGTGCAGAGTGCTGAACCACTGTCAGCCAGCGCCATTAATTTACGGCGGTTGAAACGGTCGATCCAGTTGCCAACCAGCGGTGAAAGCAGCATTTGCGGCAGTACAGTGCATAGTGCCACAAAGGCAAAATTACTGGCTAAACCAGTGCGTTGATACAACCAGATGCCCAGTGCAAAACCGGACATCTGCGAGCCGAGCAGTGAAACAGCCTGCCCTGCCCAAACAATGAGAAACTCAACTTTCTTGTTCATTCGTACCCTCCATTTAAAAAAATGTGAGAGGCAGTTCAAATTTACTTTGAACTGCCTCTCAGAAATTAAAAATTGGCGGCCATATGACCTGCCAATAAAAAAGACCAACCCAAAAAGGTTGGTCTCGCGTTTGAACTCTTAAGGTATTGTATGCTTTTTTGAAGAAAAGTCAACCCCCATATTTCTGAAATGAGACACGATAATTCAATGTTTTTGAATTGAAATGAGTTGATTATTTGAAAGAAGTCACTTTGTTATAATCAATTTATTCATTTAGTAGAAAAGGGTGTCAGGATGACTGAATTGGATCCACGGGTATTGTTGGGAAGTCAGTATTACGTCAATACGGAAGACACGCCAGAACAGATCAAGGCTGGTATCCACGCCATGGGCAAGGCCGGTCTGAAACTGGTGCGCATCTTCTTGCAGTGGACGCACGTGGAGCCGCGCCAGGGACGCTGGTATTGGGATCAGTACGACGCGCTTTTTGATACGGCAGCCAAAGAGGGCATCGGGGTGATCATCACCCTGACGGCCATTCATCCGCCTGGTTGGATGAAGATCAGCTTTGGCCCGCAGGATATCGGTCCGCTGGAGGATGAGATCTTCTGGGGTCACGCCGCCAATTACATCAAACAGGTGGCCACCCGCTACGGCAAACATCCCGCCATGCATTCATGGATTCTCAACAATGAGCCGCAGCTCTTTTTGGATCGCGATGAGGCGGTGCTAAAAAGATATCAACGCTTTATCGATCAAAAGTATCAAGGAGATATTGAACAGCTCAACCGCCGCTCTTTCCAGCAGCTTGATGCGTTTGACGAAGTTACTTTTAGCGCTGCCGAAGGCGGATTCAGCGCCTATACCGGGCGTTTGAACTGGTTGAATTTCATGGTTTTCCGCTTGATGGAAGTTTTGACCCGCATCAAGGAGATCATTATCTCCACGGGCGACACCCATCCCATGCATGTCAATCCTCACGGGTTGGTGAGCGACATGTACAGCCAGGGTCAATCCATTTGGGCGGAAGGGCGCCTGGTGGATTTTTTGGGTTGCTCGGCCCACCCATCATGGCACTCGACGCGCTTCTTGCCAGACCGCATGCACCAATCCGTGGCGCTTTTTGCCGATCTGATGCGCGGCGCCACTCGGGCACCGAAAAACTATTTCTGGGTGACCGAACTGCAGGGCGGTACCAATATCTATTCTGGTATCACTTACCTGGGACCCTCTGGTGAGGACTTGCGCTCATGGGTGTGGGAATCCATCGCGGCGGGCGCCAAGGGGACGATCTTCTGGTGTTTCAATACCCGCGTCTTTGGTTATGAGGCTGGCGAGTGGGGGTTGGTCGATCAGCAGGGAAGACCTTCAAGGCGGCTCAAGGAAATTTCTGATATCGCCGCATTTCTTGATAAGCATGAAGCGGTATTTAAGACCAGCACACCGGCGCGTGCTTCAACAGCCATCCTGTTTAGCGAAGCGAGCTGGATGCTCGGCAACGTGGAAGGTCAAACGCAAGACCCGGAACTGCCGCGCAATCTGCTGATGGCCGCGGATGCCTTCACCGGCGCCTGGATGGCCTGTGCAGATGCAGGAATCAGTGTGGATGTGATCGATGAAGTTGACCTGCAAAATGGGGCAGCAGCGGGTTACCCGCTCTTGATCGTGCCCGGCTGCACTGCACTTGAAGATGAATCCCTGCCTGCTTTGCAAAAATATGTGAAGACTGGCGGCACACTGATTGCAGATGGTCTGTGCGGTTATAAAACCCCCGATGGCTGGCTGCGCGACGTGGCGGCAAATCCGCTTAACGAGCTGTTTGGCGCATCCGTGGCCGATATCCAGGCTGTACCTGAACTTAAGACCACCGTCACCACCGGTATGCTGCATTTGCCGGTTTGGTTTCTCAAGGTCGTACTCGAAGCTGCAAAGGATACATCAGTGTTGGCAACTCACAATGAAACCGATCCTCGCGCAGCATTGACCCTTGCCAAATTCGGCCAGGGCAAGGCGCTCCGCCTGGGGACGGCTTTCTTCCAGCGTTATTTCCGCCACCCTGACGTGACCGCTTTCTCCAAATTGCTCAGTCTGCTGCCGCAGCCTCAGCAAGCAGTCAAATTGGGCAATCCCTCTTCCCATTTGCGCTTGCGCGCGCTTGATCTTCCTGAAGGGCAGTTGCTTATCCTGCTCAATGCCGGTGACCGCACGACTGCCCATTTACAAGTGGCGCCTCACCAAATGCTGACCCGGTTAACACATGAAGGCGAAGAGCCGGTGAAAAAGGAAGGCAACCAGGTGCGGGTGCTACTTGAAGCCCAGACGGCAGAAGTCTTTAAAGTGGTTGGCCAATAATGAAAGCGCCTTTCGATTTTTCGAAAGGCGCTTTTTATTGCGAGTTTTACCAATTTATTGAACAGGAATCAGGAAGGATTCATTGCTGCTGGCTTGGTAGTGTCAGCTTTTGGCGGCAGAATCGTGATATTAACGGAGTATTCTTTCGCATATCCCTTTACATCCGTAGTCTCTGAAATTTCTGTGTAAGGTTTCCCTTTTCCACTTAATGCGATCGTGTAATCATGGTTCCCTTGACTTTGTGATTTCATCAGATTGACCGTGTTCATGATCATGACCAATTCGCCAAAGAGCTTGCCTAATTTGGGATCACTTTGCACCAACGCCTGGATGGCTTCATCATCCAATGTATACATGATGGATCTTTTATCAGGGTCCTGCAAGGCTTTCGTCAACCCTTTGACCAGATCCTGGATGATCTCTTCAGCAGTTCGCAATGTTTTATGCTGCTTGATTTGGATGTCATTGGAGATCATCAAATCAGTTTGTGTGTATTTAAGCTGCAGAACCAGGGGTTGGGTCCGGTCTGCGAAAGCGGATGAATCAAGCCCCAGTGATTCCGCAGAAAGAGTGAGGTCAAACTGGAATTTTTCAACTTTCAGATCAATGTTGACCGACCGGTTTGCTTTAAGCGCCAAAGAGTTGTCGTCTGAGCGATACAACATCTCGGATGAGGAGCTTGAATATTTTATTTCTGACAGTTGCATGGATAAGGCAAACGATGATAAGTTCGATATATCTGTATTTGGTTTAACGCTGTTATTTGGTTTTGGATTGGGACCTGGTAATGGAACACTCACTCCTGTGTTCACATTTCTCACAGGAAGAAGCGTGTTTAAATTGGCGGATTGAAGAGTAGATAACATAATTCACCTTATAACTAATATCGGTGAATTATGACAAAAATGAAGCGTTAGCCCATAGGTGTGTTTTGTGACATTTTATTTGTTGTTAAGTAATTGGAACTCTTCTACACGATCAATCCCATTAATCTTCAGATGTATTCAGACTTCCCATCAAACGGGTGCGGGCGTTCTCTATGTGTTCGCGCATGGCTGTTTTGACCTGCTCCACATTCCGCTGGCGGAACAAAGAGGCTAATTGGCGGTGTTCCTCAAGCGAGGGGGTTGAATTTCGGTCGCGTTTCCAGGCGGCAAAATTGAAACGGGTGGCGATGCGGTGCAAATGCAGCAGGTAGTCGCGCAGATAGCGGTTGCCGGTGGCATCCGCCAGCTCGCGGTGGAATTCATAATCCAGTTCGGCCACGTGCACAAAATCTCCGGTCGCCGAGGCCGCAGCCCCCTGATTGACCAGATCGTCCAGTTTGTCCAATTGGGTTTCAGTCATATGCCTGCAGGCCAGGGCAGCAGCCGGACCGATGACCATGCTCATGGCATCCATCACTTCGACGAAGTCAAAGATGTTAAGGGGAGCGACCACCACCCCGTGGTGCGGAATGATCTGCAGAAGTGATTGTTCCGCCAGGCGTTGAAAGGCTTCGCGCAGGGGGGTGCGTCCCCAGGTGTATTGCTTCATCAGGCTGGCTTCACTGATGGCCAGTCCGGGTTCCAGTTCAAGCGTCAGAATCAAGCGGCGCAGTTCGTCTTCGATGCGGTCGCTTTCACGGGGTGATTTTGGATTGGGATTTGCCATTTGTTCTCCTGACTTGACTTCCAAGAATAATTTCTTGCCCTCTCTCCCGCCCCCTATGCTCCTCGCTTACAAAAATTGCTTGGCAACGCAAAATTCGCATCACGTTTGAGGGCTTTCCCCTCTCCCAAGCTTGGGAGAGGGGTGCAGGGGTGAGGGAGAAAGTAAAATTATGAATTAAGTCCTTTTTAGGGCAACCTTAGTTGAAAAATACTATCTTTATTATATGCATATTGTATACCATTTGTATATTGACTTGAAGGTGCGTTGGTCGTATATTACAGCTATGTCAGAAACAGGCTTGATCTTCGACATCAAGAAATATTCCATCAACGACGGACCGGGCATCCGCACCACGGTGTTTTTCCAGGGCTGTCCGCTGGCCTGCCAATGGTGCCACAATCCAGAAAGCCAGGCTCGTACTCCGGTGTTGATGTACCGCGTCAACCGCTGTGTGCTTTGTGGGGAATGCGTGGGTGTTTGTGAACACCACAGTATCTCCATCAATGGAACTGCCGCCACGGACCGCACCGCTTGCAAGACCTGCGGCGCCTGTGCGGATGTGTGTTACAACGGCGCCCGCGAGATATCCGGCTACCGCGCCAACGTTGAGCAGGTGATGTCTGAGGTCTTGCGCGACATGCCCTTTTATGAAAGTTCTGGCGGTGGAGTCACTTTTTCGGGCGGTGAACCGCTCATGCAGCACCGCTTTTTGTTGGACCTGTTACATGCCTGCCGTGAAAAGGAACTGCATACCGTGTTGGATACATCCGGTTTTGCGGCCTGGGAAGTGCTGGATTCTCTGCACTATTATGTTGATTTGTTTCTGTTTGACCTCAAAATGATGGATGATGACCGCCATATCCAATACACCGGGGTCTCAAACAAGCTGATCTTGAGCAACCTCAAACAGCTTGCTGAAAGCGGTTCGGCCATATACATCCGTATTCCGCTCATCCCGGGCATCAACGATGATGAAGAGAATCTGCGGCGTTCGGGTGAGTTCATTCACGCGCTACCGAACATCGTCGGTGTGAAACTGATGGGATACCATGACCTGGCTGCTGCCAAATACGAGGCGCTGGGAATGGATTACTTACTGAAAGAAACCAAAGCGCCCAACAAACTACATTTGAATCAGTGTGCACATATTCTGGAGCAGGCTGGATTACAGGTAAAAATCAGTTAATCATTTATGAAGTAGATTTGGACCACGCGTTTTGGAGGAACGATGACAAACACCCACAATCAAAACCTCAGCGAACGGGTTAACCGACTCAGACAGCAATCACTGGATGCAGTTGAATCCATCTCGAGTGAACGGGCAGAACTGCTGACGGATTTCTATCAGCAGAACCTTGGCATTCTATCCGTACCGATGCAGCGGGCTTTGTCTTTTGCTTATTTGCTGGAACATAAGAAGATCGCCATCTATGATGGAGAATTAATTGTGGGTGAAAAGGGTGACCAACCCAAGGCCGCGCCGTCTTTCCCCGAATTATGCTGCCATACCCTTGAAGACCTGGATATTTTGAACACCCGGCCGTTAACCTCCTTCAAAGTTACCCCCGAAACCCGCAAGGCTTATGCTGAAAAGATCATCCCGTTCTGGCAGGGTAAATCCATCCGCGACCTGTTGTTTGCCGAAATGACGCCTGAGTGGAAGGATGCCTACGACGCGGGAATTTTCACTGAATTCATGGAGCAGCGCGCTCCCGGCCACACCGTGCTGGATGACAAGATCTACCACAACGGCATGCTCGATTTTCAAAAGAAGCTCGACATTAGCCTGGGCAAGCTGGATTTTCTTAACGATCCCGAGGCTTACGATAAACAGGAAGAACTCAAAAGCATGCGCATCGCAGCCGGCACGATTATCCGTTTTGCGGAGCGTTACAACCAATTGGCTCAGGAAATGGCCAAAAATGAACAGGATCCGACTCGTAAAAAGGAACTTGAAAAGATTGCCGAAGTGTGCTATCACATTCCGGCGCACGCGCCGCGCGACTTGCATGAAGCGCTGCAGTATTACTGGTTTGTACACCTGGGGGTGACCACCGAACTCAATACATGGGATTCGTACTGTCCTGGCCGCCTGGATCAGCATCTGCAGCACTTTTACGAAAGCGGGCTGGCAGACGGTACACTGACTAAAGAGGCCGCCAAGGAACTGTTATGCTGCTTCTGGATCAAGTTCAACAACCAGCCGGCGCCGCCCAAGGTGGGCGTCACTGCCGCGGAAAGCGGCACTTATACAGATTTTGCCCAGATCAACGTGGGCGGCCTGCGCCCCGACGGCTCTGACGGCGTCAACGAGGTCTCATACCTGCTGTTGGATGTGATCGAAGACATGCGCCTTCTGCAGCCCTCTTCCTCCATTCAGGTAAGCAAGAAGAACCCCGACCGATTCGTTAAACGGGCGGCGAAAATCATTCGCACCGGGTTTGGCCAGCCCTCCATCTTCAACGCGGACCTGATCGCCCAGGAATTGATGCGCGCAGGCAAATCCCTGGTGGATGCGCGCTGTGGCGGTTCATCCGGCTGCGTGGAGGTAGGCGCCTTCGGCAAGGAGAACTACAACCTGACCGGCTATTTCAACCTGCCCAAGGTGCTTGAACTAACTTTACACAACGGACTCGATCCGCGCACGGGTAAGCAGCACGGTCCGCAAACCGGGGAGGCGACAAAGTTTATAAACTTTGACCAGCTCTACAGCGCTTTTGAGAAGCAGTTGCTGCATTTTGTGGATATCAAAGTGCGAGGTAACCAGGTGATCGAACGCCTGTACGCCAACTACATGCCCGCACCCTTCCTTTCACTCTTGACCGATGATTGCATTTCCACCGGTAAAGATTACCACAACGGCGGTGCACGCTACAACACCAGCTACATCCAGGGCGTGGGCATCGGCAGCATGGCGGATGCGCTCTCGGCGATCAAGACCCATGTTTATGAGCAGAAAAGTTTCACGATGGATGAACTGCTCAAGATGTTGGATGCCAATTTTGCAGGCGCTGAGCGGTCCCGCCAGCTGCTTTTGAACCGCACCCCGAAATATGGCAACGACGATGACGCTGCGGACGACTTGATGGTGCGCGTTTTTGAATCCTATTTTAATGCGGTCGATGGACGGCGCAACACCAAGGGCGGCGAGTATCACATCAACATGCTGCCGACCACCTGCCATATCTATTTTGGGTCGGTCACAGGTGCATTACCGGATGGACGCTTTGCCGGTAAGCCGCTTTCGGAAGGAGTCTCACCCGTCCAGGGCGCTGACCAGCACGGACCGACTGCCGTGGTGCGTTCCGTAGCCAAGATGGACCAGGTCCGCACCGGGGGCACGCTGCTGAATCAGAAGTTCACGCCCCAGGTTTTGGATAGTGAAGAAGGTCTGAACGCATTGGTGCAACTGGTGCGGGGCTATTTCAACCTTGATGGGCATCACATCCAGTTTAATGTGGTGGATGTAGAAACATTGAAATCTGCACAGGCCAACCCGGAACAGTACCGCAGCCTGATTGTCCGCGTGGCGGGTTACAGCGATTACTTCTGCGATCTCAGCAAGCAGCTGCAGGACGAGATCATCACCCGAACTGCCTTTGGCGGGTTCTAAAAAAAGTAAGGTTTCCCTTGGACTAAATAAACCAAAAATAAAACCTCTCGTTTATTACCGAGAGGTTATTCATGCATACAGTCTTGGTATATATTTTTAAGCGCATAAAACTGATAAAATTAGTAATAAAAGAATAATAGCCTAATTATGAGAGGTATATGTGGTTGTTGCGATTAATAATTGGTTTATAGCGAACAGTCCGTTATTTCAATTTTTTTATGGGCAAGTATTCTTTATCATGGGGATATCAGTATTATTTCAGACGCGTCAGTATTCTCGTCTGAATCTGGCGCGCAGTCTTCCCTGGTTGGCAGGTTTTGGAATCTTACATGGGTTATATGAGTGGGGGGATATATTTATTCCGATTCAGGTGGCAGCCCACGGAATGGTGTTTGAATCCGTATTAGATAGTATTCATTTGTTTGTTCAAGCTCTATCTTTTGGATCGCTATTTCAATTTGGTATCGAATTAATGCGTCCATATTCGACAAATTGGCGATGGATACGATTTTTACCCGGAATTGTGTTTTTGGTTTGGTTGATAGGACCTTTTGGTGCAGGGTTTATCTTTATCACTAAGCTTGAAGATTGGCATACATTTGCAAATACGATTTCGCGGTATATGTTATGTGTTCCAGCTTGCATTTTTTCTTCAATTGGAATGGTTAGACAGGTAAGAATTCAGATCAGACAAATGAACCTGCCTCAAATCAATAAAATGTTGTTTACATCAGCATGTGCACTTGCATTTTACGGAATTGTCGAAGGTGCAAGCGTTCCAAAAGAGCCATTTTTCCCGGCATCGATCATTAATTCCGATTCATTTACTGCTTTAATAATTTTGCCGCCTTTTGTTTTTCGTGCGGTTGCTGGTTTGGTGCTACTTTTTGCCATGTGGCGGGCTTTACAGGTGTTTAATATTGAGACTGAGCGCGTTATTCACCAGATGGAAATAGGACAGGTTATTGCCACAGAACGTGAACGCGTTGCCAGAGATTTGCATGATGGTGCGTTACAGCAGGTTTATGCTTCTGGTTTGATGGCGCAAACTTTATCCAAACATGTTGCCAAAGAAAATACTGCGGAAGTGAATCTTCTGATGCAGTCCATTGATCAAGCGGTTGAAAAACTCAGAACATTTTTATCGCAGGATAAACCGATCATGGAGTCTGTTGATCTCATTGGGGCCATCAATCCGATAATAGAGGAAGCGCGTAAAAACATCATAATAGATACTTTTTGGAACACAAAGAAAATTCCTTCGTTAACTCCAGATCAAACAAGGCACTTCACCGCATTTATCAGTGAAGCTATATCAAATGTGATCCGACATTCCAAATCAAATAGAGCGGAAATTAAACTGTTTTGTTCAAAAAACCATTTTCACTTGCAGGTAAAAGATTTTGGGCAAGGAATCCCAGCTTCTGCCGACCCCGGGTTTGGTTTGAAAAACATGCGGGATCGTGCCCGTTTATTAGGTGGGACATTAAAAATTGAATCCAAGCTCCATGAAGGAACCACTGTAGACCTTGATCTTCCAATGGAGGAAATTGATGCGCCGCATCAGACTTTTAGTTGTTGATGATCATTTAGTAGTCAGAGCCGGTCTTCGGGCTTTATTAGCCGAAGAAGCCGATTTGGAGGTTATCGCTGAGGCTGATTCTTCAGAAGCGGCTTTAGCACAGATCAAAAGTTTATCGCCTGATGTGGTCATTATGGATATTCAACTTCCCGGGCAAAGCGGGCTTGAGGCTTGCCGCGAGATATCTACAAATTTCCCCAATACTAAAGTTGTTATTCTGACTTCTTATGCAAACCAAAGCTTCTTGCAGCAGGCAATCCGGGCAGGGGCATCAGGATACGTTTTAAAGAAGGTGGGAAGCGAAGAACTTGTGCGGGCCATCAGGGCTGCATACAACGGTGATAACGCTTTTGATGCTCATACCACTTCTCAAATGGTCGCCAGGCTTAAACAACTGGAATCACAGATGGATAAAAGCGCTTTCAAAGATCTCTCTCAACGTGAAATGGATGTTTTGGCTTTAGTAGCCGAGGGGGATGGCAATAAAGAAATTGGTGAAAAACTTAACCTCACAGAAATCACAGTAAAGAATTATGTGAGCAACATCCTCTCGAAATTGGAACTGCGTAATCGTATAGAACTGGCAACCTTTGCTGTGAATCATCATCTTAAAGACCATATGGATTAAAAAAACTGGTGTCCATTTTGGACACCAGTTTTTTTTATTTTCGAAATTTACGCTATTTTCTTTTGGAACCATTTACCCGGTTGCCAGAAAGTACCGACATAATACAGAATGGCGCGATTCAAGCCATAGTATCCGGCTGCTTTCCAAGCAAAAATAAGCAGGATTCCAAGAACTAATAAAATGGGGCCGCTGCTCAGACTTCCTGCGAGAAGGAAATTCAAGTTCATCAAAGCGCTAAAGAAGGCGGCAATTCCAACGAAGCAACCCAGAATCAACGCGATCCCAACCAGGAGTTCACCCACTGCGATCAGTTTTCCAAACCAGACATATGACTGATTGTCGAGCATGGATTGAATGAAGGAACGATACCATTCATAATTGATTGGAGGTTTCGCGGGAGCTTCAGGTATTGAGACTGCACGCATCCAATAGCCTTTAAGTGCTTCTCCGGTTTGCATCCATTCGGGAGCTGAAAGCTTATGTAGGCTGGCGGTAACCCATTGATAACCAACATAAATTCGAACAATTAACCATAACCAGGCAAATTTGGAACTGTTAAAAAGTGCTTTAAAGAAAGGCGCATCTTCAATATTGATTGGGCCGAATAGAGCGTTTTTCATAATACTCCTGTCTGTTAGATGATTTCAAGAAGACTTGTAAAGCTTCCTGTAAGGGTTCATTCCCTTCAAGACTAGAGTACAGTTAAATGAATCAAATTAATATATCCATATGGACCTGAATTTCCATATCCATAAGTACTTTTCTTGTTTTTGTTTTTCTGGATATCACTGGTGTATTGAGCCAGAATTTAGGTTGGTGGAGGATAGTTGTATGAATCGTTAAAATGAAGAAATTGATATACAAATAACTCCAGCCGAGCGGCTGGAGTTATTTGTAAAGATCAAAAAGTTATTTTCAATTCTGGTGTCTATTCATAACCAAATTTCTTGAGCGA
Source organism: uncultured Anaerolinea sp. (assembly GCA_964597505.1). Taxonomy (GTDB): domain Bacteria; phylum Chloroflexota; class Anaerolineae; order Anaerolineales; family Anaerolineaceae; genus UBA6107. The sequence goes on from CAZQXI010000011.1 coordinate 42,261, forward strand.
ACTCAATATCTTCTTTTCATCGTAGAGGAAGTAAAGCATGGCCAGCGCTGCCACCATACACACGGCACTGATAATTGCCATCAGCCGAACACCCGCCGGGTTTTCAGTGCTGCGTCCCAGCAGTAGGATGGAAGGCATGATCAAACTGACAAATCCACTGGGGATGGCGGTAAGCAGACTGGCTGCAGCTCCAAAATTTGCTTCCTTGGCTTCGCCGGTTCGTAGACAATCTTCACGCACGATCTCGTTATTGATCGCCCCGGGGATGATGCCGGTAATTGCACCGGGCAGGGCAATGATGGCAACGAGGACCCAAGCAGTGATCTTCACCGGGAAGGGCAATTTGTCGGCAAAGCCTAACGCGATCATCACCACTGACATGATCAGCAGAGCGATCATGAGTAAATTCTTCTTGCCGGTCTTTTTGGCCATAGTGGAAACGAAAGGATAAATAATAAAAGAAAGCCCCAGAATCGTACCGCCAAATGCCACCATCATCGAGTCGGAGTATCCAAAGATGATCGTAACGAAATAAACCAATCCGGCCTGGAATAATCCGTCTCCCCAGAAGTAGACCTGATTGGTTAATGTATAAAGCACGAAGATCTTGTTGGAAAAGGTCATTTTTAAAGCCGTCCACAGGTTAACTTGCGATGTTTTGCCTGACCCGAAACGGCGTTCATCCACCACCCAGATCTGAAGGGCAACCAATAGGGTGGAAACCAGGATCAGTCCGCCGACCGTCACCCTGAAGGCATCCACCGGAGTCATGCCTGAATTAATCAGGGCATCCTTGATCAGATAGATGGCTTGCGAGCCGATGATGAATCCGAATACCCAGCCGATGGAATTGTAGGTGTTGAATTTCATCAAAATGCTGCTGTTTGAGCTGAATTCAGGGACGATCGCACCTGACACACCATACAGTGCGCGGAAGATGTTCAAAATGATGATGATCGAAAACAACCAGACTGCATTGACTGAACTTACATGGTCAACTGGCGGTGAAAAAACAAGGTAACACAAGAACGAAATTGGAAGGAAGGATACCAGCATGAAGATCTTCCGCCGCCCGATGCGGTTTTTTGAGCGGTCACTCCACTGCGCGATAAAGGGATTGATCACAACCACTAATATTCCGCCTACGTAGCCGATCAATCCAAGGATCGTGATCCCCAAAACAGTGGCGTTAGAAAGGTACTGGGGAAACGCGGATTGAGTAGTCTCAGGCGGCATATAGAAATAGGTCATCAGGCCTACCAAGCTGCCGATGATGGTTGAGCCGACACCTCCCAGCGACCAAAGGACGATCCGCCAAGTGGGGAAAGGTTCTTGTACGGGTAAACTACTGGTGATCAGCGAATCAGCATTATTGGTCATGAGGCGGCCTCCTAAGAAAGGCGAATAGTTTATTCCGCTACAGTATCGTTGATTTCAAATTTAATAACACCAATATCGCTGGTGGTGGCGGCTACGCCAATTTTATTCTGTCCGGGGGGGAGTGGGGCGCCGGTGATGCTGACCACGATGGGAATGCCCATCCGCGCTGGGATGGAGTTCTTGCTTGAAATTTCCGCGCCGCTGACAGATTTTTCAGGCACTGTCATGGTAAGCGCAGCGCCTTCATAGACTTTGTCTCCAACGGTAATGGGTCCGATGCCAATCAACAAAGTCGAATCAATTATGTTTTTCAGGGTGAATTCAAACCCGGTGGCTGTGTTTTTGAGCGTACCTTTGACATACAACTTGGCGAGGATGAATGGTGGGAACATGGGTTTTCTCCTTTGATCTGATGTTTTCCAAAAAGTGGCTACACTTTGAAGTTTTTGAATTGGGGCAGGTACGACTTATTCTGTTCAAACATTTCATTGACCATGGTTTTGACCTCTTGCAGTGAAAGCACGGCAGCCGTCAGCGGATCGTGACAGATAGCGCGGTAGATCATGGTGGGGTCGCCCGCCAGGCTGCCGGTGATGGCCATTTCTTCGATACCGCTTGAGAGTTGGGTCAGCAGGGCGCATTCCGCGGGAAGCGCACCAACGTGGATGGGATGTAAACCGTCTTTATCCACCAGCACGGGAACTTCTACGCAAGCATTCTGCGGTAGGTTGGAAACGAGATTGGTGTTTGGTACATTGCCGTTGAATTTGAACAGTTCGCCGCCCTTGAGCGCATTGATGATGTAGGCGGCGTATTCCTGTCCGCGGTCGAGGATGATGGGAGTGTCTGAGGCAAACCATTCCTTGGCCTGGTCTTTCCAGGTGGCTTCGTTGTTTTGATATTCTTTCAAAATGTAGGCGTACTCGCCAGGGTTCCAACCTGTACCGTGGATGCAGTATTTCTCGATCAAATCCGGCCGTTTGCGGAACCACCAGTTGTACTCCGAGTTATGACCGCTGGATTCAGTGACATATTTGCCCAGGGCGAGGTACATTTCGTTGCGCACGATCTCGCTCTCGTAAACTTCGGGGTTTTCTGTAATGGCCTGATGGATGAGGGGATAGGCATCTTCACCGTTGACTTTGAAATCTAGGTACCATGCCTGATGATTGATGCCTGCGCAGGTGTAGGTGATCTCTTCCGGGCTTGCCCCGATCCACCAGCCGAGCATTTGCGCCGTACCCTGCACGGAGTGGCATAAACCTGTAGTGGAAATAAAGGAACTGCGTTGAATGGCGCCGCACAACATGGCCATGGGATTGGTGTAATTCAATAAAACCGCTTTCGGGCAGACTTTTTCCATGTCGCGCACAATATCCATCATGGGGTTGATGGTGCGCAAGAAACGGAAAATGCCCGAGGGTCCGCGGGTGTCGCCGACATTGGTATCCACGCCGTATTTCTTCGGGATTTCAATGTCATGCCGCCAGACATCTGTCTGACCGGCCAGGATGGTGGTCAGCACCACATCCGCGTCGCGCAGCGCTTCAACCCGGTCAAGGGTGGCTGTGACTTTGGCGGGGTAGTTTCCGAGCTGGATGATCTTTTCAACTGCTTTTTTTGAGAATTCAAGACGTTCGGGGTCAATATCCATCAGGGCGATGGTGGCGTCGGCCAAAAGCGGAAAAGTTAGCACGTCTCGCACAAGTCCTCGGGTAAAGCCCAAGCTGCCGGCCCCAATAAAGGTAATTTTAGTCATGTCATGCCTCCAAAAGTAGGGTGATTATGCGGCGGGCGTCCAATGAAAAATTCAAAATACCATCATTAACATTGATCTTTTCAAGCCGGTGGCCAAACAAATCGCATTTCCAGGCCGACTTGAAGGTTAATAATCCACTAGCGATCGCCGAATTTAAGCTATTATCGCTTGAATTCATCAAAGTTACCAATACCCCATTTTCAGAGGAACGGCGCAGGCTCAGAGTCTGGATGGGCAAATGAGGCAGGTTGAGCAGCGTGCCAGAAGATGGCAATTGGGTTTCTGCCGCCGCTTCCCCCATGTGTTGAAGGATGGGACGCGCGTGTTCGGTTTCCGCGGCGAATTTGTGAGCGCGGGTTTCGTCAAAACCACCGGCATAGGGCAGGATGGCGTAGCGCGCGGTGACGACACCGGGCTGAGCGCCGGGGAAGTTGGTTTCCCAATAATTATTGGTCACCCAACCCAGCAGCATGGCCCTTTCAAGATTGATTTCAGACTGATTGCTTGCAAAATGAAAGTCGCCCAATTGCACCATGGGGTTTTCAGGGGTGGCAATGGTTACGCCGTGCAGACCGTTATTGAAATCGACCCAACCCTGAACGGTGAAATAATCGCGGCAAGACCCGGCGAGTTGATCGAAGTGTGTGCGCACGTGTATGCCGCCGACGTCAAAACGTGCCTGGGCGTCGGGGAGGTTAAACGGGAAGAGCAGGTAGGTCGCTTCAGGGTGAATGGTGGTGCCCATCTTCCATTCAGATTGGAACTCGATCTGATCCCCTTCAACAGGTATAAACGTCCGCTGGAGGATTTTGCCGATCTTGTGGTGTTCGAGAATTTGTTCGACCACCGTGCCGAAGGATAAAGCATAAACCTTGTGTATCAACAAGCGTGAGGGTGTGGTGCGGTTGGCTTGCCAATCTGGCAGCCAGCAGCGGTCCGTTTCTGGTGAGACCTTCCAGTCCATCAAGAAGGGTATTTTGCGTGGATCAGGGTGATCAAAATCGGCTACCTCTTCGTGGACGAAACCGTGCAGCGGTTTATCAGCCAATGCATCCACCCATTCGTAGTCAAGGTGTTTGTCGAAAAGCGAGATAATGCCGCCTTTTTGTTTGTCAAAAGTGACTTTGTAACGGTCATTTTCGACCACTGCATCTTCACTTTCAACGGCTTCTGCCATGAATGAAAGGTCATCCCAACTCACCACGGCATAACCAAAGGCAGGTACTTTCACTGGTTTGAGCAGCCACCCCATCCCTCCGTTGTATTCCTTTGTTGAACGACCTGTCCAGAAGTCGGTGGGCTGCTGCATGCGTCCGATGAAATGGCGGCTGGAACTCGGGTCAGTCCCCAAACCGCGCGGCACGAGCAGGTTTTTTGGCAGCGGACCGTTGATCGTGCGTTCCCACGGAAGGGGGTTGAATACCAGAAGTTCCGTGGGGTCGCTGCGTGGAATAAAATGGGCAAAATCCGCCAGGGCATCCCGTTCAAGCAGCAGGCTCAGCGCACGCGAGGTGTAAGCCATGTTCTTTTTGTGATTATCCATGGAAAGTGAATCTTCAAGCTCGGGTTCATTGGCCGCCGTATCAGCCCCCCAGGTGTGCTCGCCATAGAGATTGAGCATCAGCCAGGCGTTATCGCGGTAAAGCGCATGGGTTCTGTCTGACCATCTGACCGGAGAAGCTTCTGTTTCAGATGTTTTGCTGTCTGCGATCATTTTTAGCGCCGAAGAGAGCACGTCTGACCGGTACAAACGGCTGCGGGAAGTGCGGTTGATGCTGGTTTCGCGGGCGGCTGAAATGCAGCCAAAATTCCAGTAATCAGTCCAGTCGCCGTTGAGCGTTTGCAATTTGGCAGAGTCACCTTTAACCCTTTCCCAGAACATGCGCGGCGTGGCTGAAACGAGGCGCGGGTTTTTACCCGACTGATTCCATCGGTTGGCAAATTCTGCAAAGTTGCCCCAGGCGGAACCATTATCCCCATAGATATGAAACCCTTGAAGCATCAGATACGTCAGGGGGTAACCGATGCTGTCGAGGTAGGCGTTGATTTTCGGCAGCCATTCTAGAAATTGTTCATCCGTTTCGTTGCCGAGGCCAAAGTCGTTCAGCTTGGAATACTGCCAGCCGTTATTGGTGGGGAGGACGCGTCCGCTGGGAGTCTGCCAGAGGAAGACATTCGGGCGGGGGGTGGGTGGACCGCCGAAATGATGGTTGATGGCCATGCTGAAGGCTTCAATCCCGGCGTCCAACAGTACATCCGGCAGGGACCAGTTTTGGCCGTTGATGTCGCAGTTCATGGCGTGGCGGATGTCGAGACCAAACTCCCTGCGCATCCGTTCGACGGGACGCAGGCTTTCAATAAGCTGGATTGTATTGAGTAGGGGGGTGTTGTTGGTCTGCATGGCCATGATTTCGATCAGGCCGGCTTTGTCAGCCGCAATCAGGCGGTCGATTTCGGCGCTTGAGGCAGTCTTGAGCCATTCGCTTATTCCGCAGGTGGTTTCCACCGTCCATCGGAACCTTGAATCTGGGGGATTGTCTTTATAGAGATCGATCAAGCGCAAGGCTTCATCAATAAACCGGTACTGCATTTCCCAGAAAATGGGTTGGTCGTTGGTAAAACCGATATCCGTATGCGTGTGGTGGATCATGTAAATCGTATCGATCGTCATAATGCCTCACCAGTTGTGTTGGTTAAAAAAACCATGGTCACGGAAAATATTTAATTGACAATTATCTTGACGCTGTCAATATTATATATTTAATCTTGACACTGTCAAGGTATAAGTGTAGGATTGTGGCATGGATAACAAAAAATACCATCACGGTGATTTGAAAAACACCCTCATTCAGGCGGGGATCGAAATCCTGGCAGAAGAAGGGGTAGGCGGACTCAGCCTGCGCAAGGTGGCCCAAAAGGCAGGTGTCAGTCACAACGCCCCTTATTTCCACTTTGCCGACAAACAGGCGCTGATTGCAGCCATCTCCACCGAGGGATATCGAACGCTGTTTGAGCAGCTCGTCATGATTCGCGAAACTTACCAGGCAGATCCGCGGCGGCAGTTGGTTGAAGCCGCTTTCATGTATCTCCGATTTGCCCAAAATAGACCTGCGCACTTCAAAGTGACTTTCTCCAACGCAGTGGAACGTGAAGAAGCCTATCCCGACCTCGTCGAAATGGCCGACAACCTTTTGGGTGAATTGATCAAAATTGTAGATGCCTGTCAAAAGTCGGGCATTCTGCATCCGACTCCGGTTGGCGCCATGGCAGTCAGCGTCTGGAGTGCCGTCCACGGTTTCACCAGTTTATTTATCGACGGTCAATCGATGCATGACCGGCTTAAGGTCGCCCCAGTGGATCAATTATTGATCTTCACTTTAAACCAGTTCACCATTGCCGATTGGTCAGAGGAACACTTTCCACTGCCCGAATAATTCATTTTGAAAGGTTAAGATGGGTCTCGTTATGAATTCAAATCATCGTTGGTCTGAAGCAAGAGCGAATGAATGGATTTTAAAACAACCCTGGCTGGTGGGGTGCAATTTTATTCCGAGCAATGCGATCAATCAATTGGAGATGTGGCAGTCAGATACCTTTGATCCGGTTCTGATCAATCGGGAACTTGCTTTGGCAGAAAGCATTGGTTTTAATACCGTGCGCACTTATTTGCACGATCTCGCATGGCAGGTTGATCCGGATGGATTCAAACAAAGGATCAACGAGTTTCTCAAAATCGCCAACGATCATTCCATCCGACCCATCCTTGTTTTCTTTGATGATTGTTGGAATGAGAACCCCACTATCGGTCAACAACCGGCACCAAAACTACGGACGCATAATTCTGGCTGGGTGAAAAGCCCCGGTCTCAAAATGGTGAATAGTAATCCTTCTGCCTGGAATGGGTTAAAGGATTATGTAATGGACATCCTTGAGTCGTTTGCTGGGGACGAACGTATCTTGCTTTGGGATTTGTATAATGAACCCGGGAACAGCGGCAATGGAATTAAATCTTTGCCATTACTAAAATCGGTATTTGATTGGGCAAGAGAAGTCAACCCCTTTCAACCATTAAGCAGCGGGGTATGGTGGAAGAAAAAAGAATTTGTTGATTTTCAGCTTGGCGCATCTGATGTAATCACTTTTCATAATTACGAACCTGCATCCCATTTGCAGCAGCAGATTGCTGAATTGAGAAAAGAGAACCGGCCACTGATCTGTACAGAATGGATGGCACGAACTCGGGGCAGCATGGTTCAAACCAATCTTCCAATATTTGCCAGCGAAAAGGTTGGCTGCCTGAACTGGGGTTTGGTGGCTGGAAAAACGAACACCATCTATCCCTGGCAAAAAAATCTGCGTTACCTTTTGCAAAACAACTGGTTTAAAAATGGATCAATTGAGCCAAAAGTGTGGTTCCATGATTTATTTCGTAAAGATGGTTCTGCATTTGACCCAAAAGAAATTGAATTGTTCAAAAAACTCACCCAGAGGTAAAAAACATGCCATTACCACCAGCCCCCACTTTTCACCCTGTTGCGCAAACAGAAGCTGTTGTCATTTCAGGTTGTGTCCGGTTTTCGATCTTGACGGACCGCTTGATCCGTCTTGAATACGATAAGGATCAATACTTTGAAGACCGGCCGTCGCTGGCTTTCTGGCACCGTCAGCAGTCTGTGCCTGCTTACACAAAAACCATCACGGATGAGCTTGTCGAGATCGAAACGGATTATCTGCACCTCAAATTTCGCCCCACCACTCGTGGATTCACCGCAGACAACCTTTACGTCCAATTGAAAGGGTCAAACGTAACCTGGCATTATGGCGATAAGCAATCAGACAATTTGCTGGGCACTGCCCGCACCTTGGATGGGGATGCCGGAACCACGAAGTTGGAAAACGGACTGCTTTCGAAATCCGGTTGGGCTGTTGTGGATGATTCCACCTCGCCAGTATTTACCGATTCTGGCTGGGTGCAGGCGCGCAAGGCTGTTCAAGGAAAAAACGTATTGACATCATTGGCTGCCCCTTTTGCCAGGAAAAATATTGACCTCTATTTCTTCGGGTATGGCAAAGATTATTCGGCCTGCCTGGCTGATTTCACTCGCGTATCAGCCCCCGTGCCAATGATTCCACGCTACATATTGGGCAACTGGTGGAGCCGTTATTGGGAATATTCGCAGGATGAACTCAAAGACTTGATGTTGGATTTCAAAGCACACGATGTGCCGCTTTCTGTCTGCATCATTGATATGGATTGGCACGTCACCAAAACCGGCAACCGCTCTGATGGCTGGACGGGATACACCTGGAACCGACAGCTCTTTCCTGACCCCGAAGGGTTGATCCAGTGGCTTCATGAGCAGGGGCTGCGCACGGCGCTCAATTTGCATCCCGCCAACGGCGTTTACCCGCACGAAGAACAATATCCAAAATTAGCTGAATGGATGGGTGTCGACCCGGCTTTAAAAGCCCCGATCCCCTTTGATATCGCCGACCCGCATTTCATGGAAGGTTATTTTAAGTTCCTGCATCATCCTTATGAAGAGATGGTTTCAAAAAAGAATTCTTCAAATTCAGCATCGGCGGAAGGGATTGATTTCTGGTGGATGGATTACCAGCAGAAGAGATCCAGCAAGATCCCGGGTCTGGACCCGCTCTGGCTTTTGAACCACCTGCATTATCAGGATCTCGGCCGGGATGGATCAAAACGTCCCTTCGTGTTTTCGCGCTGGGGCGGGCTTGGCAACCACCGCTACCCGATCGGTTTCAGCGGAGACACCTTTGTGCGTTGGAAAACCCTCGCCTTTCAACCCTATTTCACTTCCACAGCAGCCAACGTGGCTTACGGTTGGTGGAGTCACGACATCGGCGGTCACATGTTCAAAGACCTGACCCCTGAGCTTTACTTGCGATGGACCCAATTCGGAGTGTTCAGCCCGATCTTCAGATTTCACTCGACCAAAAAAGCTGAGTTGGAACGGCGTCCATGGCAAAAACCTGAACGAATTTATCAAGCGACAAAACAAGCACTTCAGTTGCGCCATGCATTGATCCCATATATTTACAGCATGGCCTGGCGTGCCCACCAGACAGGCATCAGTTTGGTCACCCCCATGTATTACGGAAACATGGATGAACCCCAGGCTTACGCGGCAAAGGATCAATATTTCTTTGGTTCCGAACTCATTGCAGCGCCTGTGATTGAGCCCGCCAACCCAGAAACCAACCTGGTTCAAAAACGTATCTGGTTTCCTCAGGGAACGTGGACTAATTTCTTCACCGGCGTTAAATTCACCGGCAATCAATGGCATTCCATTTCCGCCGATCTGGAGGATATCCCTGTTTATGCCAAACCGGGAGCGATCATCCCGTTGGCGCCGATGGTTGGCTGGGGCGGAGTGGAGAATCCAGATGTTTTGGAGCTTCACGTTTTCCCCGGTGTGGATAATACATTTGAACTCTATGAAGATGACGGCCTGACCACGGATTACCAGCGCGGCAGCCATTGCATCACACGCTTCTCTCTCAACGAGGGCGTTTTCACCATCCACGCAGCCAAAGGTGATTTACACCTCATTCCCGCCAGCCGCACCTACCGCATTCACCTGCACGGCTTGGATCAAACAGTCCTGGACTCCATTTCGGGTGAGTACAATTCTCAAACACAAACACTTTCAATGGAACCTTTCTCACTACCATCCAATCAAGCATTTTCTATCAATTTAAATCCTAAATCCAAGGAGTCAAAATGACGCTTACCATCTCTGGTGATCAATTCTTGTTGGATGGCAAACCTTTTCGCATCCTTTCGGGCGCCATGCATTATTTCCGGGTGCCGCGTGGCTATTGGGATGATCGCCTCGAAAAAGCCCGTCTGATGGGTCTCAATGCCATCGAGACTTATGTGGCTTGGAATCTGCACGAACCCAAGCCCGGCGAATTCCATTTTGAGGGTAATCTTGATATCGAGGCTTTCATCAAAGCCGCGGCTCAGCATGGATTGAAAGTGATCTTGCGTCCCGGACCCTACATCTGCTCTGAATGGGATTTTGGTGGGCTACCTGCGTGGCTGCTAAAAGATCCCCAAATGCGGGTGCGTTGTTCTTATCCTCCCTTTCTGGCAGCCATGGATCGCTTTTTTGAGGTTCTGCTTAAACCGCTCATTCCACTGCAATACTCACACGGCGGTCCCATCTTCATGGTGCAGGTTGAAAATGAATATGGCAGTTACGGCGACGACAAGGCCTACCTGGCGCACATTCGCGACCTTCTAAGACAGATCGGTATTGTAGAGTTTCTGTTCACCTCGGATGGCGAACAGGGACGCAACCTCAAAGCCGGTATGTTGGAGGACACTTTTGCCACCGTGAATTTTGATCATGCTCCAGAACATGCCTTCAAATTGCTGCGCGAACTTCAGCCTGAAGGTCCGCTGATGTGTTCCGAGTTCTGGGACGGCTGGTTTGACCACTGGAAGCTCTGGCATGAGACCCGACCGGCATTCCGAGTGGCTGCCATCTTTGAAAGAATATTAAAAGTTGGCGCTTCAGTAAATCTATATATGTGGCACGGTGGTACGAATTTTGGCTTTATGAACGGCGCCAACCATGTATTTGGCAAATATCTTTCCATCGTCAATACCTATGATTATGATGCGCCGCTCTCTGAAGCAGGCGATATCACCAGAAAATATCACAAACTGCGAAAAGTGATCAGTAAATTTGCACCAGTACCTGACGAACCCCTGCCTGCACCAAGTCCCAAATTGCAGCTTGAGCCCGTGGATGTGACAGGAGGTGTCTCATTGTGGAAGTCTCTGCCCATGCTTTCTTCGCCGGTGCATTTGGTGAATCCCGAACCAATGGAATATCTGGATCAGGATTATGGTTTTATCCTCTATCGAACCCATTTGCGCGGACCGCAAAGCGGATCACTTTCGATCAAGGGTTTGCACGACCGTGCCCAGGTCTTTTTGGATGGTAAACCGCTTGGAATTCTGCGCCGTAACCGTCCAAACCAAAGTTTGAAGGTGGTTGTGCCTGTGTCAGGAGCTCAGTTGGATATTCTGGTCGAAAACATGGGCCGCATAAACTTCGGCCCGGAACTGATGGACCGTAAGGGGATTCTGGAGGGAGTGATCTTAAATGGACATTATGTTTTCGACTGGGAAACTTACTGTCTGCCTCTAAAAGATATAACAAAACTTGAGTTTTCCAAAATGGATTATCCGATTAATGAACCGGCTTTCTATCACGCAGAGTTTGTCATCGATAAACCATTGGATACCTTTCTTAAGTTGCCTGGCTGGGTGAAAGGTGTGGCATGGGTGAACGGTTTTAACCTTGGCCGCTACTGGAAGGTCGGCCCACAACAGGCGCTCTACGTGCCAGCCACTATTTTGAAACCTGGCAAAAACGAGTTGACCCTGTTTGAATTACACGGCACCCGCAGAATGCAAGCGCGGTTCAACGCAAAACCATGATCTTAGCTTTTGAAAAGATACGAGGTAGTTGGTGTCAATCAACTACCTCGTTTTATTTACAAAATGGTATTATTCTTTCTAGAAATGGTTATACATTTGTAGTAAGTTAACTGCATCCATAAAGGATAATTTATCATGGCAGAACAAAAAATCTCATCAAAAAACAATGACTTAAAAAAGGCAACCCTGATCCTCGACAAGGATTTTGCGATTGCCAGGGTGGATGAACGCCTGTTCGGTTCATTCATCGAACAGCTTGGACGGGCAGTCTATGAAGGAATATATGACCCCGGCAACCCAAAATCGGATGAGAATGGATTCCGCCTTGATGTTATAGAGAAGGTGAAGAAACTAAAAGTTCCCATTGTGCGATATCCTGGCGGTAATTTCCTCTCCGGGTTCAATTGGGAAGATTCCGTGGGGCCACGTGAAAAAAGACCTGCCAGGCTGGATCTTGCCTGGTTCACCACTGAGACTAATGCCTTTGGTATGCACGAATTTTGCGATTGGGCTAAGAAAGTGGATACCAAGGTGATGTATGCAGTCAACCTGGGCACCCGTGGGCTGGATGAGGCGCGCAGTGCGGTTGAATATGCCAACCACCCTGGCGGAAGCTACTGGAGCGATCTGCGCCGCAAGAACGGTGCTGAAAAACCCTTTGATATCAAATTGTGGTGTGTCGGCAATGAAATGGATGGCCCCTGGCAGATCGGCCAAAAGACCGCCTATGAATACGGGCGCAGCGCCAATGAAAGCGCCAAGGTGATGAAATGGGTGGATCCTTCCATTGAAGTAGTCGCATGCGGATCCTCCGCCTATGACATGCCAACCTTTGGCGCATGGGAGTTGGAAATGCTCGAGCAGTGTTACGACAATGTGGATTATGTCTCACTGCACCGCTATTATCAAAATTTGACCGACGACACTCCGAACTTCTTAGCCAAAAGTGTTGATATGGACGCCTTTATCAAAACGGTGGTGTCGCTATGTGATGCGGCTGGCGGCAAGAAACACAGCAAGAAGAAACTCAACCTATCCTTTGATGAGTGGAATGTCTGGTATCACTCGCTTGAGCAGGATAAGCAGGTCAAAGCTCAAAATAGCTGGGGTCAGGCGCTGCACTTGCTGGAGGACGTCTACAATTTTGAAGATGCGCTCCTGGTTGGCAGCATGCTGATCACTTTGCTGCGAAATTCCGACCGGGTGAAAATAGCCTGCCTGGCACAATTGGTCAATGCCATTGCTCCCGTCATGACCAGCAAAAGTGGCTGCTGGGCGCAAACCATTTACTGGCCGTTTATGCATGCCTCACTTTATGGACGCGGAACTGCCTTGCGGCCGGTGGTGAAATCTCCCCTTTACAGCAGTAAAGACTTTGATGATGTGCCTTTGTTGGATGCCACTGCTGTGGTGGATGACGACGGAGCGTTGACAGTGTTTGCTGTCAATCGCAGTAGTGATAGTGATATTGAGTTGGCCTGTAATCTGCGGGCTTTTGATTCCTTGAAACTAGATGAACATATCGTCATGCATCACGATGATGTTAAAGCGGTGAACACCGAGACCGCACCTAACACGGTTATTCCGGCCAATTTAAAAGTGAACGAGCCGGAAAACGGAGTTTTTTCCGTGAAAGTTCCCGCCTTAAGTTGGAACGTATTGAGATTTTCGCTTGACCGGAACTAACGCTGCACTTTGCAAATGGATTGAATTACTTAGCAAGGATTATTTACTGATTACATCGTAGACTTTTCCTTCTCCTTGAAGAAAGTCTAGTCGAGAGCCCCATCTGGTCCATGGGGCTCTTTTTCATTATGAAATCGTTCGATCCTGAAACAAACTCAAGTTTTTTACAAAGCTTCTTTCAAAATTCCCAGCAGTTCTTTTCTGCCGATTTTTGCATAATTGCCAAGATCCCCTTTTGCAACCATTTGATCTGCCATCAGTTCAAGGTTCTCTGAACCAATACCAACCTCAGCCAGTGATACGGGGGCACCCATTTTCTTGAAAAGTTCTTTGGTTTTTTTGATGCCTTCCAACCCAACCTCATAATCCGTTTTTCCTTTGGGATCTACGCCAAGCACATTAACCGCGTATTGTTTGTATTTCTTTGGGTTGAACTGACATAAATATTTCATGTACGCAGGAGTAATGATGGCCAGCCCTGCACCGTGGGCAATATCGTAATGGGCGCTAAGCACATGCTCAATGGCGTGGCAGCCCCAATCGCCGTCCTTGCCAAGAGGGATGATGTCATTGAGGGCGAGGGTTCCGCACCACATCAGGTTGGCGCGGGCATCGTAGTCTTCGGGTTTTTCAAGCGCCACGAAAGCTTGGTCAAAAACCGTCTTCATAATTGTTTCAGCCAGCCCATCCTGAATCGGAGTTTCATCAGGGTAGGAGAAATAGCATTCGTATAGATGTGACAGGGTGTCCGCGCAGCCGTTGGCGATCTGGTTGGGGGGAACGGTGTAGGTGTTCACCGGGTCCAGGATCGAGAACACTGGATGCATCACAAAAACACCGGCCAATCCATTCTTTTGTTTGGTTTCCATATTGGAGATGACGGAATTACCATTCATTTCTGTGCCGGTGGCCGCCAGGGTGAGGATGGCGCCAAGCGGTACCGCCTTGGTGGGATAAGCTTTACCGGTATAAAAATCCCAGACGTCGCCATCATAGAGCGCGCCGATGGAGATGGCTTTGGCGCAGTCAATCACGCTTCCACCACCGACCGCGAGAATGAAATCAATCTTCTGGTCTTTCACGATTTGAATCCCTTGATGGGCAGTGGTCAAGCGCGGATTGGGTTCCACGCCAGAAAGTTCGTAGACATTTTTATCAGCCAGTTGCTTTATTACTCGATCATATAGACCGTTCTTTTTGATACTTCCACCGCCGTATATCAACAGGATGTTATTACCTTTGTCTTTCATCTCTTTTGCCAGTTTGTCAGTGGTGTCTTTGCCAAAGATGATCCTGGTCGGGTTGTGATAAGTAAAGTTATTCATTTTTTCTCCGAAACCAAAAAGTTTTATGTCCAAATAATTGCTGAACAAATACTAACACTTACAGTTAACTCTAAGTCAAGAGTTGTGATATTATTTTTTATAACAATCACAAGAAGTGAGGTTAATATGAATTATTCCATCAGCCAGACCGCTAAAAGGATTGGTGTAACTGCTTATACCTTGCGCTATTACGATAAAGAAGGGCTGCTGCCATTTGTGGATCGCACACCATCCGGTATTAGAAGCTTCAAGGAATCGGATTTTGAATGGTTGGCTGTGGTTAACTGTCTGAAAAACACGGGTATGTCCATTAAGCAGATAAAAGTATTCATCGATTATTGTCTTGAAGGCGATTCCACACTTGAAAAACGCCTCGAAGTTTTTACCCATCAAAAAGAATCTGTTGAAAAACAAATTGAAGAATTACAGATGTACAAGAAGAAAATTGATTACAAAATCTGGTATTACCAGACAGCGGTTGCCGCAGGCACAGAAGCCGTAAATCGCAAAGGACAGTGTGAAGCTGAATTCGAAAAGATGAATGCGGAGATTTGAGGACGGAATTAATGGAGTGATCACCCAGGTATGCAGAATAGATGTTGATGTCTCTAAGGTGAACTCCAACTGCTCCAAGGTGCTCAGAATTCCAAATTTCAAGGTCGCAAAATCAAGCTGGATGGTTTTATGCTTGAACTCATCCAACCGGGTATTATACAAACAGACGCTTGCCTAATTTGGGGTTGTGCTGTCCAATCATATCGGCTACTTCCCACAAGGGCCTTACAGCTATGTGGATTGCAAAGAACAACTTGGACTTGAACTCAACGTGTACAACACTTCAGATTATGGCGAATTGTTCAAGAACCTGAAAGCTGGCATCGCGAATCCCACGGATGAACTTAATTTGATTGAGTGGAGAATGGATATGGATATCGAAATACTTAGAAACTGGAATAATCAACGCGATTCCTTCAGCATCCTTGAAACCGTGGATGTTTTCACTGGCCAACGGACGATGCTTAAAGAATTCGATTTCGTCATTGAAGCGCCAAACTGGACGAAACACGGTAAATACCTGGTTTATAACAGCAAGGGCCGCATTTTCAAGTATGAACTCGCGAGCGGTGCCATTCATGAAGTGGATAGCGGCTTTGCGATCGATTGTAATAATGACCACGTGCTTTCACCGGATAATTGCCAAATAGCAGTCAGTCACCACACTCATGAAGATGCAGCTTCGAGAATCTATATTCTGCCACTGGAAGGCGGTTCACCGAGGATTGTGACTGAAAAGGGTCCAAGCTACTTGCACGGCTGGTCACCTGATGGACAGACACTGGCATACTGCGCTGAACGCGGCGGGCAATATGATATTTATACAATATCGGTGGATGGTGGTGAGGAATTGCAGCTCACCAATCTGCCCGGCCTGGATGACGGTCCTGAATATTCACCCTCGGGAGAACATATCTGGTTCAATTCGACCCGCACCGGTCTGATGCAGGTCTGGCGCATGCGTACAGATGGTTCCAACCCTGAGCACATGGTAATAGAGGAGGCCAACGGTTGGTTCCCGCATGTTTCACCGGATGGTAAATGGGTTTCGTATATCGCTTATGCTAAAGGGGATGTCGACCCTGGTGATCACCCTGCCAATAAAAACGTTGAACTGCGCCTGATCCCCGCGGATGGGGGAGAATCCCGACTGATCGTGAAGTTGTTTGGCGGGCAGGGTACCATGAACGTCAACTCCTGGTCCCCCGATAACCGCACCATAGCCTTTGTTTCTTACCGGCTAAAAAGCTAGAACTTTGAGCCTATTCCGATAGGTGTGAATTGAAAAAGCCAGCCTCATTGGGCTGGCTTTTTGCGTAAATGGGCTTTAGCGCTATTTCATTTCACGAACACTGGATAGGTATCCACAAGCACATAGGTCGTTTTTACCGCTGATGCATCCTCTTCTTTATCGAAGGTGTAAGTGATGGAGTTAATCGTTCCATCTGAGTTGGTTTCGATTTTGGTGTTGTTGGTGTAATACAGCGGCAACGGGTTCCCGTTTTCATCTGTCAGCATAAGGCTGTATACATGTTCATCTGCTTTTAGAGATGTTCCGTCAAATGAGGCTGTCACCTTGTTTTCGTCGATCGTAATTGAGACTGTTCCTACACCTGCTGGTTCGGTAGTATTCTCCCATTGCGAGATATTGGTTCCGCCGCGGACAAACATCTGCCCCGTTTTGAATTCGCTCATGCCGACCAACTTGAGGCCGATGCCATAGAATTTGATTTGGTCACAGTTGGCCACGGCCACCACCGTGGCGTTGTCTTCGAACTTTCCAGCGTCATCAATGGCGCTGCTGATCCGGTACGACGCAAAGGGCATATCCCATGAACCGATGAATTTGATCTTAAATCCGTCGTAATTGGACAAAGTTACCAATCCGTTGTCATAATCAAGCAGCAGTGGGTAGCGGGTAATGGCGTTGGGGTCAATACGGGTTTCCCCATTCTCATCCAGGCGGCCTTCGATCACCCAAACGACGGTCTGACCGGTGCTGTTCGTCATCACCGCACCGCCTACATAATGGAGCGAGTCGAACCCGATCTGGTTATAAGAAGGCAGCATTGAAGGGGTTGGCACCGACAGCCGTGAAAACTCAAGAATACTCTGCTGTTTGTCTTCAACCGCTGCCATAAAGGGATCCTTCGAACCTGAGGGCTCGTTGATCTTGAAGGTGAAGGTTTGCTCCAGGGTTCCGGCTTTTTTGCCGCCAAAGAACTTCAATCCAAACCGCTGCAGGTTGGTTTTATATATGCCCGACACGGTAACTGATATGTTTCCATTATTATCGGGCGTCCAGGTCTCGCTGGGGACGATATTGATGAATTTATTGGTCGCGCCTACTTCTACGCGGAAGTCTGTGTTGCCAGGAATAACCACTTTTACACTTTTTCTATCCAAAGCTGAAAGAAGGTTGTTTCCGTTTTCGCGCACCAAGAGTGACAGGGTGATCGGTGCGTTGCCGTCAATGGCGCTGTCGGGGATGAGTTGAAAAGCACCGAAGGAACTGGTGTAGATCAGGTTGGCACCGTCTGCAGGCATGTTTTCGCCAAGCGCGTAGCTGCGTGGGTTTGCCTTGCCCTCTTCCGTGAGCGGGTAGTCGTAGGGCACAAAGAACACTTCTCCGCTTTCGCCGGCGATATAGATGCCGTCAAAGCCAAGAGCAGGAGAGCTGTTAAGATCGTTGCGCACATCAGTAATGAGTTGGTAGCTCCATCGCAGCGTTCCGTCTGGATTGATGCTGTAAAGCTTGCCTTCACCATTACCGAAGTAGATATTGTCATATCCATCCACGGCCGGCGAGGAGCGGATGGGTTCGAGCGTGTCGAATTCCCAAATGGCTTTACCTGTTTCGGGATTGATGGCGTAGAGGGTTCCATCTGTGCTTGGTTGGATGATCGTACCATCAGATAGTTGGGCGGGACTGGCGTAAATGTGATCTTTGGTGCCGAACTTCCACAGTAATTTGCCGGTGTCTTGAGCGAAAGCTCGCAGGTAGCCGTCGAAACCGCCAACGAGCACGGACCCTTTTTCAGAGGTGTTAGTGAGCATGGTGGTGGCTGCAACTGTGCCAAAACTTCCGCTTAACCATTTGCGTTGGCCAGAGAGATCATAACCAAAAACGTTTTGAAGGATCTGGTTGCAGGAGGCAAAAAAGAGTCTGCCTGTTTCAATATTAAGCGAGGGAAGCGACCAGACCATCTCGTTTGAAGTAAAGATGGTTCCTTTGTTTCCGGTTTCACGATCGAGGGAATAAACGAGGTAGTTATCATTGGGCGCGATGAGCGTGCCATCTTGAAGCATACCAATATTGCCCTCAAACCAGTTGACGTTGTAAGTCTTAATCCCGAATTCTTTTTCAACTTCTTCAACCGTATGGGCGAGGGCTTTCCAGACCACTTCGCCTGTTTCACGGTTCACTTTGTAGACATTGGCATCACCGGAACCGAAATAGACAAAACCCTGGTCATCAAGCAGCGCGGATGAATCAATAATTTCACCCGTTTTAACTGACCATTTTACCGTGCCATCCGGGTTGAAGCAGTAAAAATTGGTGTCTGCGGAACCCACATATACATTGCCCTTTCCATCCACGACCGGGGATGAGAAAATTCCCTTGCCGGTGCGATACGTCCATGGCTCAAGGTCATTGGTTTCAGGTTCAACAGGCGTGCGGCCGTTCTGTAATTCATTCGCGCGGAATTTGGCCCACGGGCTGTCAGGGTCAAGGGGAATTGCATATTCAAATTTACCATCAGTGCTTACAGCTGTTGTTGGTGCTGCAGAGAAGTCGTATTTACCAAAAGGTACAAACACGATGATAGATGCAATGGCTGTGATCACTACCAGGGAACAAAAAATATTTAATCCGATATGATGCCTTTTTTTGATGGTGCCATCAAGGGATGCTTTAAGTTTGGATTTCTTTTTCATAATATATACTTTCCTTTTTATTATTTGATAATGAAAATTCCATGCTTTTTACTTGCAAATCCCAAAAAGCAGCATATCAACAATTTGTTCCTGCTGCTGCCTGAATGTCATAGGAATTTCGGTATCGTTACTGAGGATGACTTCTTCGATCGCAGCGGCATAAATTTTGCTGAACAGCTGATTGTTGAACTCTTTAAGGGTTCCTTCTGATCTTGCCTGGTCTATCACGGATAAGGTTTTATCCCAACCCAGACGTAGTTTGTCATCCAGCACCTTAAATGCTGTTGGGTAATTCATTTTCAGCTCGTGCAAATGGACCTTGCGAACCACAAAGTCGGGTGTGGCACATAACAGTTTTTTCAATTTTTCAACGGTTGTAAGGCGTGTGTCAGAATGAATGGCCTCTTGAAGTTCAGCCACATCGTCGAAGTAAAATTCGATCACTTGAATAAAAAGATCCTCTTTTGAATGTACCATTTCATAAAGCGTCTTTTTACTTATGCAAAGTCGGGTTGCAAGGTCATCCATGGTGAATTTAGTACCTTGTTCCCAATAGAGATTCATCGCTTCGGTAAAGAGCTGAGGTTGTGTGATCAAAATAAACTCCAAATACGTTATTAGTTTATAAGGTTTATTGTAGCAAAAGAAATGATTATTACAAGTAGGGGTTTGCAAACCAGAAAAGGACAAAAATGGGATAATTTTTGCCCTTAGAATGTTCTAATTGATCATGTGTGTTTTAGGTTTTTTGAAGAACAATGACTGCTTGGGTGAAAAAATCATTCAAGCCAAAATGATACTCTACTAAAGAGAAACCGCTTTGTGAGGCATATTCCGTAATTTGTTGTTTTGATTCCAATAGAGACACTTCGTCTGGATGGAGTCGGATGGATTTTTTGAAGACTTTTTTCAAGAGGAAATGCCAAAAGTTTAGAAAAACAACGCTGGCACTAAATTTCGGCGGCCAAAAGAGGATTGCTTTACCCTTTGGCTTAAGAATCCGGTAAAACTCATTTAATATTTTTATAATTTCTTCTGGAGGGAAGTGTTCCATTACACCAAGGGAATACACACCATCGATTGTTTCAGAGGCCAAGTTCATATCGCGGATATCGTTTTGTAACAATTTCTCTATTTGTGAATGATTTGCACGATAAAGATCAAGGGCATTGATCGAGATATCCAAAGCAGTTACAAAATACTCATTTGTGATATCGAAATCAACCTGTCCACTTCCACATCCGGCATGAACAAGGTGCGATCCCTTACTAAAATATTTTCGCACATACTTATTCAAATAAGGTTTAATGAGAAAGTGCCTAAAAAATTCGGCAATTCGGTCATAGAACCAGTTGTTGATTGAGCGCGTTTTTTGCCAATAATTATCCCAAGCCAGGCTGTCGTGCTCAGTAGGACTCTTAACTATTTCTTTATCTGTTCTGCCGACAAAAAAAGTCTTCGGTCTAATAAGATTCTGGAAGACAAGATGAACTAATAGCAATAAACTAAATAGAGCATCTGAGAACTTCATCTTTGAAGTACCGTATGTACGGGCAGGAAGATCGATTGGCACTTCAGTCACTTTGTAATGATTTTTAAATAAAAGAAACAGACTTTCAAAGAAAAATGAATACCCTAATGATTTTTCACAATGGAAGCATTTTTGCGATATCCTTTCCAGGCGATATAAACGAAAAGCTCCTGTTGCATCATAAGGCATACCCAAGAAAAGTCTTGTTAAAATATGCCCCAAGTGAGTAAGAAATTTACGGTGCAGGTTCCATTCAATTAGACTGTTTTTTTGTAAATATCGCGATCCAAGGACAATATCAGAATTTTTCGCGTGTTCAATCAGTTTTAAAATGTATACTGGCGAATGGGAAAAATCGCTATCCATTGTAATCAGTATTTGATACTCGTTTTTGTAAGCCCAATCAATACCATCCACATGTGCGCTGCCAATGCCCATTTTGGATGGACGATGGATCACAAAAAGGTTGTCTCTTTGGAGTGCAATGGTATCCAATAATTCCCCGGTTTTATCAGGGGAATTATCGTCCAGGAACAAATAATCAAATCCCAGATCAAGTTGGTCAAGTTCTTTGATCAATTTATTAATATTCTCGCGCTCATTATAGGTGGGGATGAAGATCAGCCCCTTAAATTCATTGGTTCCCAAAATCATCCCCTTTTTCAACTAGAATCTTTACCATTTGTTCAAAATCAAGGCTGGGTTTCCACCCGGTCATTTTACGTAATTTGCTTGAATCCCCAATGAGCGAAGGTGCAGTCCTTTTGACTAATCCTGCTTTTTCCTTGACATGTTTTGTCCAATCCAATCCTCTGGCTTGATATGCTATTGAAACAAAATCTCTGACAGAGTGTTTTATTCCTGTGGCAACAATAAAATCTTCTGGTATTTCCAATTGTAAAATCAGTTTCATAGCCTCAACATAATCGGGAGCATATCCCCAATCAGCCAAGGAACTTAAATTACCCAGTTCCAAGATTTCATCCTTGTTTTTAAGTGCATTTTCAACCCCAATAGTAATCTTTTTAGATAAGAAATTAATTGGCCTTCTCGTGGACTCGTGATTATAAAGAATGCCGCATGCTGCAAAGACTCCATGTTCTTTACGGAATTTTCTGCATAAAAATATGCCTGATGCTTTTGTTATGCCATAAAGTGTCTGAGGATTTATTGGGGTATTCTCATTTTGGATATCTGAATCTGGCTCGCCAAAAATAAGTGATGATGCTGCGTAGAAAAGCCTGGTTTTTGGTGAGAATTTAGAGATTGAACTCAGCAAGTTAAATAATGAAAACTGATTAACCAAAACACTTTTATTAAAAATATCCAGAGATTCAGTATACTCATCCTGGGCTGATTGGTGAAAAGCTGCCAAATGATATATTTCGTCAGGGTGTACAACCTTAATAAGCTCATCTACATGATTAGAATTGCAGATATCGAAAGAGTCGCTGAAAGAAAGCAGATTAGAAGGTTGAAATACTCCCTTGTCAATGCAGATTATCTGATTTCCTTCTTTTTCAAGACTTTTTGATAGGTAATACCCGTCTTGTCCATTTGAACCGATCACTACAACTTTTTTCATGATCGTCTGCCCGTGGATTGCGTGACCATTTCTATTTCAGGTAATGGGAAGACCAGGGTGCCTCCCTTTCTCAAGTATTCATTCTCCCGATCAATTATGCCTTTACGAAAGTGCCATGGCAGTACAAAAAAATAATCAGGATTCATATCTCTGGCTTGCTGTTCAGATATTATGGGTATATTTGTTCCCGGGGTAAAGCATCCAAATTTGTCAGTATTAACTTCGGCGATATATGGTAGATCGTTTTTTGTAATTCCGCAAAATTGCAGAATCACGTTTCCCTTGGTTGATGCGCCATAACCGATTACTTTTTTTCCCTCACTTTTTGCTTGGGCAAAGAATTTTCTTATTTGCTCTTTGTGTTGATTCACACGATGCGTGAAAGATTGATATGGTACCGAAGAATTCAGTCCACTATTTATTTCTTTTTTCAATAGTGTATAAATATCAGCTTCTGCTTCCGGGTAAGAGGATGTTTTTTTGGCCAGTGCAAGGCAGAAACTGCCACCATTGGTGTTGTTTAAAGAAATAGAAATAATTTTTAATCCGCAATGATCTGCGATCCACTTAATTTGTTTAACTCCGTAATACTCCAAATGCTCATGGCAAATGGTGTCATAAGCCGTAACTTCGAGCATGGTCGGCATGTAGCTTTGTTCTAGTACCCATATGCCATCATCAGCAAGAATTTTATAGATCTCATCGACAAATTGTAAGGGTTGTTCCAGGTCGTAAAACATTGAGATTGAGGTGATGACCCGCATTTTCTGAGAGCCAAAATGCTTTTTTATTTCAGACTCAGAAAAGAATTCAGAAATTAATTGGATTCGGGGTTGGTAAAAATTCTTAAACTTGATTCCTGTTGGGTCTATCCCTATTAATTTCAGATCCGGCAAGTTGTCATAGAAAGATAAAAAGGTGCCATCATTGCTTCCAATATCAAGTACATAATCACCCGGGTTTAGTTTGACAAGAGTTTGTATTCTTTCAACGATGCTTTTCAAGTGATTCATCATGGATTGGTTCAATCCAGAACGATAACCGTAATTTAATCCGTACATCTCATCACGTTCATATGAATGATGCAATTGCAGTAATCCACACGCATCAGGGTCATGCTCATCATCACATCGTACTAGCTCCAGCGGACCAGAAGTGATTGGCATTTCCTTCGAATTTGGAAAAATCCCTGTGAGTGCTTGATATCCGAGGTTGATAATGGGTTTGAGGTTTGTACTGCCACACAAACGACAATGCTGAATTTCTTTAATCATCCATCCTCACCATAATCAATAATGGGAAATTAATATCGATAACAACCATTAGAACTATTATCTTTACACGTAACATTATACAGGTCTCTCCTATCATCGAATGGTACTAAATGCGAATTGTAATATGTTTGTAAGCGATCTTTGCTTATCGCTAATCACAAATAAATGAAAAGCATATTTATTGAATCTCTTGGAGGGTTTTATCCCTTATAATTTAGCTATTCCTAAACCATTGAGAGCTTATGCTTCCTAAGATTTCCATCATCGTTCCAACACTCAACCAAGCCAGGTTCATTGAAGAAACCATACTAAGTGTGCTTAGCCAAAATTATCCTAATTTGGAGCTGATTGTCCTCGATGGTGGGTCTACGGATGGTACGCTGGAAATCTTAAAAAAATATGAACATTCACTAACCTGGATCAGTGAACCTGATAAAGGCCAGGTGGATGCAATCAACAAAGGGTTGAGGATGGTAACCGGTGATGTGGTTGCCTATTTAAATTCTGATGATATTTATACTCCGAATGCCCTACTTATTGTGGGCAAATATTTTTCAGAGCATCCGGATGCTCAAATTGTTACCGGCAAATGTGTGAATATTAACGAGAACGGGGTTGAAGTACGTCCCCTTATCAAGCATTATAAAAATTTTTGGCTGTTTGTAGGAATTGATTATTTTTTGACTGTACTTGATTATGTGTCCCAACCGTCGACTTTTTGGCGAAGAGAGATCATGGATTCGATTGGGTATTTTGATGCTCAATTTCGTAATGCTATGGATTATGACTATTGGCTGCGGGCAACAAAATATCATAAACTAAATTTTATTAACCAATATTTATCAAAGTTTCGTATCTATCCTACATCCATTACCAGCTCAAACTCAAGGGCGCAATATGATGATGAAATGTCTGTTGCATTTCGATATGGCACACCCTTGCAAAATAGTTTGCATAAAATTCATGCTGAAATATCCTGTTGGTTTTATGAGCATGTATTTAATCGAAAGAAGTAATTCATGATTTTCAAGAAATGGAAGTTAAAACTAAATCAACCTGATGTTTTTTTTCCCCTCATTATTATTATTGCAGGGATTTTTCTAATCATCATAACTCCGATTGGAGCTAATAATGATGAAGAAACTTATATGGCTAGAATCTTTGAGATGTCGTTAGGTCACATAATGCCTAACTCGTTTTTAGGTGAAGGAAGAAATTATCCGGTTGCACTTATCACTGATTCCTATCGACAGGATGTCAATTTGTGGCCTATTGATGTTCCAACTTGGATGGAACAGGCAAAAGTTAAAATTAATTGGCAGAACCGCGATTTCGATAGTCTAATCAACTACAAAACAAGGGCAGTTTATTTCCCAACCTTGTTTATCCTCCAGGCACCCATCATGCGGTTTTTAGGGCCAAGACTCGATATTCCAGTCGTCTATATTTATTACGTAATACGCTTTTCGTATCTGGTGCTATATCTGGTGTTGGTTTACTTTTCGTTACGGATTATCCCGTTTGGAAAATGGCTGCTCGGAGTGGTTGTTGTTGCACCAACTTGTCTTATCACAGCAGCTTCCATATCCCCAGACCCAATCATTTTTGGGGTTTGTTTTCTTTTTATTGCGTGGATTTTATTCTTGTTCAAAAATTCTGAGATCTTTATCACGCGACGACAACTCATTATTACATGTATTCTTATCCTCGCATTGGGCACTTTAAAACCGAATTACATATTTTTGTTGTTCCTGCTTTTTGCCTTACCATTCAAGGGATTCTTAAGGAAACGGGACTTTTTCATATTAATCATTGCCAGCTTTATTAGTATTGGTGTTTCATTAGGCTGGTCATATATGGCTTCACAAGTTGTTTTCAATCAACTCGATTTAGCCACAGATACCATACCTCAATTCAAGACTCTGATTCAAAATCCAGTATTTTTTTTCAAAGCCATGGCGCTTACAATTTCGGTGAATTTCACCACCTATTTGACACAATTTATTGGCGTTGCCGGTTACAGTTATTGGCGTTTTCCATTAATTGTCTATATTTTTTACCCAATTGCGATTCTGCTTTCATATTTTCTGGAGGAGAAAAGAACTCAAACCTCAAAACTGAGGGTAGTTTTCTTACTCACCGGGATAATAAACTTTCTTGTCATATTTGTTCTCTTCTTTATAGCGAATACGCCTTTGAATTCACCCACCATAATTGGAATCACAGGAAGGTACTTCAACCCTTTTTTACTGCTTTTCCTTATACCTCTAATGTTTGTAAAACCGGTAAATGTAATTAAGCACATATTTATCGCGGTCATTACACTCATCAGCCTTCTATCACTGATTACCCTTTTCTTTGATTATCATGTCATGTGCGGTGGTTTCTGGATTGCCGGACAGACATGTAAACTCCCTTATTATAAAAATTGGGGTCCAGAAACATTCTTGACTGAGAACCTTGCTAAAGGCGATGCCCTTAATCAAAACATCATCGCGGATTGCCATACCATCTCCAAGGTGGAGCTTTGGCCTATGGTGAATGATCTGACGGAAAATGATGAGTTGATTTTGAATTTGCGCAACGGTTCCGGTGACTTGCTTTCAACAACCTCATTTTCACCTGTGGGATTACCGGTAAATAAATGGTATGGCATTGACATTCCAGATGTAAGTGGGATGAAAGGATCTGCCATCACAATAGAGATCATTCCCTCAGAAGGTGATGATTTATCTAAGTTTGCTTTGGGAGTATTCCCGACCAATGAATACACAAAAGGTGAACTGTTTATCAAAAATGGTGCAACAGGAAAATCATCCACTGCTGATAATGACCTTATCTTTAAATATCAATGTGAAAAGCCTTGAAATTGGATTGATCCATTTCATCTTTTTTTAACAAAAAACACCAATCACAATTGAATTGGTGTTTTTGTTTGTTTTCTTTGAAATTGATTATGGAAGAAACAACACTTCTGATGGAGTGTATTGCAGATCAGAATCAGGCGGTTTCCAGAATAGATTGATATGAGTTGAGCCGGTGAGATCAGAAAAACGGATTTTTAAGGGATGAAGCCCTTCGGTTAGTTCGATTGTTTTCCCCTGATACTGGTTTGGAGTTTGATTATCCAATAAGAGGGAGTTATCTATATAAAGCTGAGAATTGTCTATTGATTCAAGCCCCAATTCATAGGTTCCTGATTCTGCAATATTAATCTTGCCAACCCATTCTACCGTATATGGCCTAGGAAGCGGCGTATTGTGGAAATAGAAGTGGATAAATGGATCAACCTGAATTATTGAGGGCAACCCTTCCCAGCCTGCGTTTGGATAATAACTTCCAAGTAAACCATTATTGGTGACTGGCGGCAGGAATAGATTGGAAGGTGGAATTTCACCTGCTTCACCATTAGGTGGCTGCCAGGTTACTATGAATTTGCCATATTCTCCAACAGCTTTGATCTCAATTGTATGCACTCCTTTTGCCAGATTGATTGACACGGCAAAAGTACCGCCATCACTGTGAAACGCTTGCTTTCCATCAAATAAAACATCAACACCAGATGGTGATTCGATCGTGAATTGATGTTCCCCAAATCGATCTGCGAAAAGGACACCTGATATCTCACAATAAAATGGGAGTGGTCCAGGTTTTTCAGCAGTCCAGTCGAAGTTCAAGCGATTAACTGTGCTGTTTGAAAAAGGAGCTCCAGTCATTTCAGAATTTGTGAAATATTTTACATTTAATCCCTGAATGGATTGGATGTCTTTTTGAGTCAGGTAAATTTCATAAAGTGCGATCGAGTCACCAGGCATTTTATGTTCGGTGTAGACTGCTTTTGGATAAAACTTTTTTATTTGTTCATAAACAGGTTCTCGATCACGGTCAAGGAAAAAGATTACATCACGCGTTCCATCCAATAAGAACGGAAACGTATCTTGTGTCTCTACCCGGTGATAATCGGTTATTTTTGGGGCCAGGAAACGGACTGTTGGCGTGTTGTAATAAAAAGTGCTGACGAAATAGTCCACCTTAGCACCATAACGATTCATTTCTCGCGTAATGATGGTGTCAGGTGTTGAATGCTCCATCCACGAAGCGGATGAATTTGCCTGGCGGACAAAGTAATTAAAAGTATTCAAAGCTAATATTGAGAAAAATACGGTTACAAGCGAAGTGGCAATCAAGATACTTGTTTTTCGTTTATAAACATGAAGCTGATCTTCAATTAAAGCACTGATCGGCAATATCAAGAGCAGGCAGGCTGCAGGCATACTACCTATTGAACGATAAGTTTGAGGTGATTCAAAATCAAGTGAAAAAATCCCTGGAATTAACATAATCAATAGCCAGCAAAGAATCAATACCGAAACCGGTTTTTTTATTCGATAAATACAGAGAGCAACCCCCAAGATGAATAAAGCGCCGCTGACGAGATCCAACATGGGTTCTGAAGGAATGTTGTGGCGTCCGTTTCTGTCACCCTTATATGTAAACATGGCCAGGTGCTGACCTGTTGTCTTTAAGGCAGTTTGGATGCCTTCTTGAACGGTTCGACCAGAGAAAATGGATACCTGATCAGTTCGACCCCAGAATTCATCAGCATGGAAAACGGCAAATTGTGAAATAGGAACAGAAATTAAGAAGGCTCCAAAAACAAAAATCACCAGGTGGCGCCAGGATTTTTTCAAGTAATCATGATGCGCAATAACAATTAGGATTAAGAAGATAACCATGACGAGCGGAAAAAGTCGATATGGAACATAGAAACATAATCCAAGTCCCAATGCCAGTCCGGCCAAAAGATAATCTTTGTAGCGCTGTAATCGTAAAGCGCGAAGTATCAGCCCAAAGGAAAGGAGCTCAAAGAAGGGGACTGTCACACCGTGCATGCCAATGTGACTCCAAACTAAATCCCATCTGGTAACAGCTAATATTAAGGCGAAAAGGATGCCCATTTTTCGACTGTTAAACAATTCCCGCCCAACCAAAAAAGCTGCGGCAGCCGTACCGACACCGAATAATGCGCTCACTATCCGAACTGCAAAAATGGATTGGCCAAACAATTTAATGGAAAATGCGATCAGGTAAATTAAATGAGCAGGCAATTGGGTGGATGATGCAAAGACTGGAATATTCATTATGTTGCTAAAGATTTGAAGAGCGTTCAAACCATCATCCGCTTCATCGTACCAAAACCCGAAGGGTAATTGGGTTAGTTTGTAAACCCGTAAAAACAAGGCTAGTAGTAAAACTGCAATTATCCCAACAATCTCATACCATTTCCAGACATCGCTTTTGACTGCTCTTTTTTTTCTGGATGAAGTAAATCCGAATGCGGTTATTAGGATAAAAACTAAACTTAAAATATGGATCACCCAAGCGTAAATGTTAGGAAGATTGGTTGAAAACAAAAAGAAAGAACCGATGGAAAAGATGACTGCTAATGCAGCAAAAATATATCCCCATTGTGTAACCTTTTCATGGGTAATTGGATTGACCTTAATAGTTGGGATTGCGGTATCGGAAGATTTTCTTACGCCTAAGAAAAATACAACCAGCGCAACCAGCCAGGTCGCAAGTGCAATATAGAGGTGAGTTTGGATTAATGCCTGGGCTGTTATTCCTATCCCTATTGCAAGGATCTTAAGTATGGTGGGTAATTGATGTCGCAGTTGAATTTTCATTTGATCCCCAAATAATTGTCAATTTAGTAGAAGTATTGGACCTGTTATATTTTTCATCTTTGAATTAGATATATTCAAAAAATTCTTTCAAATGTTAGTTAATTATACCTATTTGATTAAAAACAAAGTCAATCTGTATTTGAATAATAATAAAATGCTACAATTAAGTTGGTTTAGGGCATGTGTTTGGATTGCGGGGTATTTGATGATTATTGAAAATGTGGGCGAGAATATAAAAAAAGAAAATTTCCGTTTCGAGTGATTGTAACCAAAACTGTTCCAACATTATTGTTCTTTGTTAGGGATGTCTTCCTGGAATGAATTAACGCTAAACTTATAATTCGATTTTAAATGGTCCTTTTTGTAGAAAATCACTTTTTTCTTATGGAGATATGATGCCTCCTGATAATGATGTTCCCCACACTCTTTCAACTGATGAAAACGTCAACGAAGAATTAATTGCCGAACTTGAGCAAAAGATACAGGATCTCAGGCGCAGGAAAAATTTGCAGGCAGGTTTCATTCAGATCGAATCAAAAGAAAAGTGGAAATATGGCATATTCGTGATTCCACTCCTTGTCCTCGGTCTCTTGCCTCCATTATTCGTTGTACTTGACCGATGGTTTAATGTGAATCAATGGGTGTATTATCCCAAAGAGAATTGGTGTAAGATCGAGTTTTTTTGTTCATCGAGGCTTCCATCCTATTTTGGATTGATATTCTTTATCCTGGGATTGATTACACTCTTGATGATAGCCTTTGCTCCAAAGAATATTAGAGAAATTGATTCAATATTCCATTTTCCAGATAAAACATATGTCTCGAATTCCTTTCACAAACGACAGTATATTTATCGAAATATTCTTGTCATTGTTGGTTCAGTCGGATTAGCAGCTGAAATCTTTTTTAGTATTTTCCTGAAGCGTATTCCCGGCACGGAGTTATTTCTAATTATTTTCTTGATCCTGGCTATCATCGTTTTAAGTGAAAAAGAAATCAGTTTGGTTGTGTTAACTACTTATGTTAAAAATTGGCTGCAAAAACTGCCTGTAAATGGAACAATTATTTTCAGTCTGATAGCTATTATTATCTTCATGAAAGAAACGACATCTTTAAATCCACAAAAGAATTATTTAATGTTCCTCCCATTGATTATTGCGATGGTAGCACTAGTCTGGCAGCGGAAAAATATACACAAAATCTTCTGGCTGGTTTTATTGACAGTTGCAGTTTATTCCTTGGGATCGAGTTCGTGGAAATTTGCTTATGTGGGAGATGAATATAGTTTCTATTTTTATCCAACCCAATTCATCTCTAAACAAACCTTTTCTGAAATCAATCAATATTTTTTCAATGTAAAAGGTGTCTATGAGGTTCATCCCTACTTCTCGTCGCTGATCACTTATGTTTCGATGCTTTTTAGTGGAAAAGATTATTTCGGCTGGCATATTATCAACTTCTTGTTTATATCGTTATCAATTCCGATGTTTTACGATTTGTTCAAAACTTATCTTCATGAACGCGTTGCATATATTGCGGTCATTCCGCTTATTTTTTCTCATTACTTGGTAAATTTCAGCAAGGTTGGATACAACAATTTGCAGTCATTATTTGTCATTGGTTTGATCTTTTGGGCTGCAAACAAGGCAGTCCAAAAAAGAACCTTCACATCTTACTTTCTCCTTGGTTTGAGTTTGGGGGCTTGTTTTTATACGTTTGCACTCGGCATTTACTTCGTGCCACTCGTTGGATTGTTTCTACTTATGTTTGATCCGCTGCGATCAAAAGCCGTATGGGGGAGATATTTATTAGCATTATTGGGGTTTGCCATGATCATGATTCCCATATTTTTCCAACCAGTTTATTGGCAAAATATGGCAGGCAATACCACCTTTTTCAAAGACAATCACAGTTTTGCAACCTCGGCTGAAGCAAACGAATCATTAAAATTAATTCTCCATAATTTGCTCTATACACCCCTCGCATATTTATATAGTCCTTGTGAGAGCCACTTTGTCGTGTCTTCATTGGTAGACCCGATAATGGCAGTGTTTGTACCCCTTGGATTCTTGTTATCCATCATCAATGTTCGTAGTCACCGGTTTTTTACCTTTTTGACGATCTCCGTTTTAATTGAGATTATTGTTATGAGTATCACTAATCCTTACGACGCACCTCCAATGACCCGCATGTTTGTTTTCATACCTTTTTATGTGGTCTATATAGCGCTTGGTCTGGATTGGGTGGTGAGGATACTTGCCGGTTTTTCGTATCAACCCGGAAGATATTATTATTGGATGATCACTTGCGTGATAATTGCTGCCGGTATTCTCAATATTGTTCAATCCAAGTTAATTCTGGATAAACGGACTGAAAGATACCCTGTCCAATCCATCATATTACGATTGTTCCAACATGATGCGCTTGCATCTCCCGACGAAGATAAATCTTATTTGTTTTTGACTGACAATAACTTTGCTTTTTACTTTTTCGAAACATTTGTGGATGTATATGGTGTACCTGATTCAAAAGCCCAACTCGAAAACCTTATATTGGAGTCCACTGAAATTCCGGAGAGTTGGCTTCAACAAATGAAAGAAAATGAAGATCTGATTATCATTGTGCCATATTCTGTAAAGCCCGAGTTATTCACCGCCTGGCAGCCTTTATTGTCACAATCTGGAAAATCCGTTTGTGAAGTAAAGGATAAATTGGGAAGTTATTCATATTACCAATTTTGGTATTCCCCAAAACACCCCAATCTTTGTATAGAAGCACAATCAGAACGATAAAAACTTCACTTTGACCTAATAAATTGTTTGATCTAAAATCTCGAAAGAAACTTATCTCACGAAAAAAGAATTACAACAAAGCCTGATCCAATAATATTGAAGGATCAGGCTTTTTGTTTACCTTTTCATGGAATTTATCGGATACTCTTATTCTTTCGAAGCAACTTTATATATCGTTGTACTGCTTGCAGTGTTATCTCCAAACACGATATTCAAAGTGCCATCCTTGATCATGGTTTGGAATTTAGCGAGACCTTCATCTGTATAATGGGCCCGCTCAAGATCTCCCAAAACAATGTATTCGACATCATATTTGGTAATGAACTTTTGTGCGCTTTCAAGATCAACCGTATTATAAAACTCAGCTACTTCATCAATACGTTTGGTAATGACGCTTCCATCTATCAAAGAATTGTGCTGCCGGGTGTGCCAGCTCCATCCAACAACGGAGGGCAAGCCGGTTTGAACAGAGAACCTGGACCCCCATTTATATTCAACTCTGTTCCCTTCAACGATGACTGGTGAACCTTGTATGTTATCTTGCATATATTGGATGGCGGCATAATCGCGGCTGAGATCAAGCGGTTTGCCGTCATCGTCGTAAATCGCCGGAGCGGACCCATCGGCTTCACCCAGCATGAATGCCATGCCATCCAGTGTCTTGGGGGGATTGGTGATGTTGGGCCAGCGATCAGCGATTCTCTCGCCGGTTGCCAGGTAGGGGTAGCTCAACGAACCGATCACAAGAAGAACCAATATCGCCACCCATGGAATGGATACCCATTGCGGCCATTTCTTAATTCCTGAAAGTAATATGCTCAAAGCAAGGGCGCTTGAAATACCAAAATAGAACCAGGCTTCAATATACATTCTGAAGACCATGTTTGCTCGGCCCACATCGCCTTTTAGAACTACAAATTCCACCAGCAAGGTGAGCAAGAACCCGATTCCATAAATGATCCAGGTAATCATCTGCAATTTTGATTGACCGCGTCTAAAGAAGATCTGGTATCCAAGCCCGATCAAAATATACAACCCCAATCTCAACACCTGATAATTGGATTTCCAAATCAGGGTTGACACCAGGTAAATCAAAACCAGCGAGATCAAGACGACAATCTTCGTCATGGTCTTGTGATCAGGCCATTGGTGATAGGCTCGTTTAAGATCGCCCATGCTTTCTTTGATCAATAAGCTGATCATGATGAATAACGAAAGCCCAAATACAATAAGATAATCTGAGAGCGGAGTTTTAGCGCCTGTCCACAATTCCACTGACATATAGGCAGTTTTAAACCAGTGGGTAAATGGAGTGTAGAAAATAACCGCAAGTGCCACAAACGCTGCCACAAACCCTGCAATGATTTTGACGGTTTCCTTAAATGTGCCTGGTTTTGTTTGCCAGATGCTCCATGCTAGTGTCACGCAAGCCAAACCAAGGAAGGGATAGAAATCCCAGGTGTGTGCGGCTGAAAAACTTCCAAAGATAACGGCAGCGATAAAAAGGCTGAGGATCCGTTCTGGCCACTTCATCTTGTTTATTGGGTAGATCAATAACGACAGCATCCATCCAAAGGCAAGTGCGTAATAAAGCATGGTAAGCATATGCGGATGCATGTCGCCGTATAAGAAAGTGAAATACGGAAACTCGGCAATCGGTGTATCTTCTTTGCCGTTCAAAATGGGGCGTGAAGCTTCGAAATACCACTGCGAGTTGCTGCCTGGCAGTTCAGCTTTGCCGAGGATGACATCCCATGCACCAGAGAGTTTACCCCCCGATGGGTTTTCTGGATGATCTTCTGCCCAGTTGGCAGGTACCATTTCAGGTATACTCTTAATAAAAAGTTTGTTTTCGTACAAGTTGCCGAATAACATTACTGCCAGTAATGCGAACAACCCTGCGAAATAAGCCCACCTTCTTCTGGCTTTTTCAACCCGGGTAGTTACTTCCCATGAATTGAATGGTTGACTGGTATATAACCCTTTGGAATGACTCAAGCCGGTAACCAGGTTGAATGCGATGCAGAAAACACCGATTCCTGCCATGGCATACCATGCAGGCAGGATCAGGTTATAGGCAATTGAAGGAATAATGCCGGTTAACTTCGTAGGTATGGCTGCCATTACGTAACCGTAGTAGTAATAATTAAGGTAATGACCCGAGAACCACGGATTTTCAGGCGGGAAGTAAACCGATTTCAAGACAGCGTTGAAAAAAGCAAAGTCCATTGGTTTTTCACCGCCCATCCAAGGCTGCCACAGATCGGGGTTGTTGATCCTGATGATCAGCATAAACACAAAGACCACGGCGAAAATGATCTCAACGCTCAAAAGATACTTCCATTTGGATTTGAAGTACTGGATCAGATCAGCTGTTTTCCTCAAGCCGAAGAATACTGAAAGTGCTGTTAACAAAACGATTGAAAGCAGAATTGACCATCTTGTGAACGGAAGGATATTTAGGCTGCTTAATATCCAGGCTATCCAGCCTGTCAGCAGCAGGGCAGCCATTCTTGCCAGCGGGTATCCTCGATCAGGTAAGCCGGAAAAGACGGTAAACACCAATGGGAAGACCAACAACCCCATGATCAACAAAACCAGATACCAAACGATGGTTCCAAACACCTGACTGGTATTGACCGCTGATAATCGGTCAAACATTGCCGACCACGTGCCGCCAATCCTTTGGGCTGCCAGTTTAATTTCCGGCATAACCATGGCCGTAGGAGCCTTGGTGTATGACATTGGAGATTGAAAGAGTACATTATCGAGGTCGACGCTATTAAGAACTTCTTTTACATGGTCGAGTGAAAAATCGGCCGTTTTCTTGAAGATGAACACTTTTGGATGATCGTAAACCGTGAAGGATTCATCAGCATATTGATCATTAAGCTGGAACGGACCGACTGACGGGTTGCTGACAAAAGTAGCCACCAATTCAAACCCGAGCGGACTGATAAATCCGGCATTCAATCCATAAGCTTTATTTTCAAGAGCATCGCTGATGCAGCCAGAGCAGTCAAACAGTTCCTGGTAATAACGGGTTGTCAGGGGATAACGATTTGGCAGGCGCGGCATTGCGTCATAACTGCGATTGGAGGGAATGACGAGATACTCGCTTTTAGCGAGGATATCGATCATTTTCTCGCGTTTTTCCGGTGTATCTGCATCATAAGCCTCAAAGTTGAGGGGTTTATAAATTCCCCCAAGGGTATCCAACGACCTGACCCCCAAAGGAAGGGAATCATCCCAAGAAGTTTCAAGCGCATAAGGTTCAGCAAAAAGCCGGATGGGACCGCCTGATGTAATCTCATAGCGAACCTGGTATGTACAGCCGCGTGACAGATCCACTTTGGGCATGGCGAATGTTGGCGACAAACTCAAACCAGGTTGATCGAAGGTTAAGGTCTGGGTAGCACTGCTCAGAGGATTGTTTTCATCACCATCCTTCAGCAGACTGATCTTGAGCGTGGTTTGGGTGACATTAAACGATTGCTCGAAATGAGCGATGGTCAAGTGGTTAAGCGGTACATCACCGAGCGGAACAATTTTAAGTTTTCCTTCAGCCGGAGTTCCTGCGCCGAGGTTGACAGCTTCCCAAACCAATGGGATTTTTGTGGTCTCATCCTCGTCTTTTTGAAGGCTGACATCAGACAAAGAATAGAAACTGCTGTTGGTTACACTGTAAATAAAATAATAAGTCTCTCCCTTGATTAATGTAATATTTCCAAAGGGGATCACGAGGGAAGTGGAGGTGTCGTCATCCGCAACGGGCAGTCGTCCTTCGACTACAATATCATCCCCATTTTCCTGCTTGGCTATCCTGAAGTAGATGTTGACCCCAACCTGTTGAATGTCGGTTGAAGTCACCGAATTGACCGTTCCATCTGCCGTCACGCGAACGTCAATTTCGGGGTTATCTCCTGGTTCAACTGTCCAGCGATTGATAATGGTGATGGGATAACTATCTTGACCGTTGGCGGTATCCACTTTCAAGTTTAGAGGACCTTGGATGTGGTCAATGATCCAATTGGAAGCCGCTATACGGGTGAGCGGGCGAGTGTAGATCCTTGAAAAACCAAAAGCATAGCTGTAAGTATATAAAAGGACTATCCCTATAACGGCAAAGGCAGCCAAACCCTTCCAGATCGGACGCAGCCCTAAAAGCGGATTGCGAATCTGGAATTTGAACACAGAAAGCGCCTGCCGGCTCTCTTTGGTTTTCTCCCAAATTTGCATGAGTGCCCAGGCGGCAAACATTATAATGAAGGGATAGATGATCAGAAAATAGCGCATATAGCGCCAGAATTGCATATTCTGCCAGACAAAATACACGAGTATCCAGGTGAAGGGGAGGATGTGGCTGCGCCACTCACCTTTCCACATGCGCCAAGCGGACCAAAGCAAACCTGCCCACCCGGCAATTCCAAGCGGAAGGCCCATGCCCCAGACCACCATGTTAACCCAGGCATAGGAGAGCGGGCGGTTCGTCCAGTGATGGTTGGGGGGCCATTCGGAGAACCCCGCAACCTGGTTGGTCACTTCCTTAATAGTATCGATCCATCTCTGGTTGAATCCCAGTCCAAAGAAACCCGGTCCTGCGAAGGCGTAAGGCTGGAAAATTCTGAAACCAACTGCCATGGTTAAAGCGGCTAGGAATAATCCCGCCAGAAGAATGAGAACCTGGGTTCCGAATCCGTTTTGTTTTCGTACGGTCATAAAATGGATGAAAGCTGCCAGGACGATCACGAAAAACACAGGCAGGGCATTTACCTTGCAGGCGCCTGCCATTCCAACGACTAACCCAAACAACCCAAAATAAATCAGTTTTTGCCAGGATAATCTGAAATTTGAATCAGTGATTCGCAATGCATTTAGTGCGAGATACACCGCCAGAATGACAAAAACGGTGCAGAACGAATCCACAGTGAAATAGTGCGACATTTGGATCGGGAAAACAGTTGCCGCATATAGCCCGGCAGCAAGCACCCCCGTTTTTTTGTTGTAAAGCTTCTTGGCCAGCAGGTAGATCATCCATAACGCAAGCATATCAAAGATGCCCGATGTAACCCTGCCGACAAGAACGAGTTGATCATAGGTTGTTTTATGTATAATCTCGGCGACAATGCGTGTGGTAAAGAGCGGAAGCATGCCATAGGTGTAGGAACCATGATTGACCGGGTTCAAAGAACTGTTGGCAGTATCGAAGTATTCTTTCAAACTTGTGACCGAACGAATCTCGTTGGCAACAGAGGTGAGATACCGTTCGTCGGGGTGTTGATGTTTATTCTGATCCCAGTTAATGCCAGTAAAACGGAAGAAGGCGCCAATCAGGAGGATGAAAAAGAGCAGAAGATTGAGGTTTGAATTAACCTTGTCTTTTTCTTTCACCTTCACTGGTTCTGGTTCTGAAGGTTGAGATGTTTCTTCAAAAACTGTTATCGGTCTTTGGTCAGTGGATATAACTTGGATCTCTATTGCTTCAGGGGCATCAGAAGACACAATTTGCTTTGTCGTTTCTTCGGAGTCGACACTAATTAATGTTTGCAGGCGCTCGAGGGTGACGGGATCAATGCCCCACACCTGGTTTAATTGGTCGGTTGAACTATAAGGCCGGAACGCTATGATTCGTTTCGCCACACGGGGACTGATCTTTAACTCAGAAACCAGAGTTTTTTCATCAGCAGTATTGATATTGATCAGTGGGTGCTTTGTTGTCTTCATAAATGAACCTCCGCCGGCATATTAACTACTAATTTCGAGCGAGTAAAACCCCCAGGGCTTTTTTATCAATCTCGTTAACTTGAAGCATAGTAAATAATTATATATGTTTCCATGTTATTTTGCCTTATCATGGTTTTGATTTCAAGGTTAGGAAATAATTGATCCAAAGCAAAGACGTTTGCAGTTAAAACCTGGGATACAATACTTCAGATTTGAGGATTTGAAGAGAATAATGAAATAACTAATTAAAAGACCAACCCCGATTACTAATAAAAATGGGGTTTTTGGAGGTATGAAGTATGGGTAATACAATGGATTATCTGCAGTGGCGGGGGGATTTGAATTTTTCTAAGGATTCATTTAATGATGTAGACGCACTCATTTTATCGTTATTAAGTTACTTACCCTTCAAGGATATCGTCCCGGGGATTGAATCAAAAGAGGAAGTCACACTAAAAGAAACGGCGGCACTTTATTTTTCAAATGTATCAAAGTCCGAGACCAAACCATCGAATATCAACCCCACAGTAAGTTCTTCTTTTGATTCAGAGCTGGTGGAATTACTTAAAGTTGCAGCCTCCTGCCCGCGATTTTCAGATCTTCGACTTTCGCGGTATGACGAGAATACAGACTTTGTCATTG
Organism: uncultured Anaerolinea sp.; assembly: GCA_964597505.1. Classification (GTDB taxonomy): domain Bacteria; phylum Chloroflexota; class Anaerolineae; order Anaerolineales; family Anaerolineaceae; genus UBA6107. The sequence continues at coordinate 80,622 of CAZQXI010000011.1, forward strand.
GCAGGCAATTTGCAGCTGTGACTTTTACTTTACACAATCTTGAACGTTCAAAAGTGGTCGCATTCAGGGGAACTGATAATTCACTCGTGGGTTGGAAAGAAGATTTTGAATTAACTTGTATGGAGCAAATCCCTGCCCAGGAATCCGCCTGCAATTATCTCGACCGCACAATCGGATTGTTTACCAGCCAGTTTATTGTGTGCGGTCATTCCAAGGGTGGCAATTTGGCTATGTACGCAGGTTCACACCTTAATACAGCACGTCAGAGTAGGTTAACCAAAATCATCAATTTTGATGGACCGGGTTTCGACTTTTCCATCGTCAATAAAGAGTCTTTCTCTCACTGTGAACAAAAAATATTCAATTATATTCCTGAAGAATCCATGGTTGGGATGCTGCTTGAGCCTGTAGGAAAAAGGACCGTGGTGGCAAGTTCCGGAAGGTTTATGAGTCAGCATAATGCCCTCAATTGGGGCGTCGTAAGATCGAAGTTTTTATGTGGCAAGCTTTCTAGCAATGCCAGGCTGTTGGAGCAGACCCTAAAAACCTGGTTGACGGATATATCCGTGGAAGAGCGGGAAATGTTCCTTGATGCTTTGTTTGACATTTTGGGGGCTTCAGAAGGAGCGGCATTAAGATTTGATCCGCAGGAGAACATCAAAGAGATCAAGAAAATTTTGATCAAGTACACCAAATTGGATAAAAAGACCAAGGCTTTGTTATCTCAGGTATTTGACTCGCTGACCACAGAAACCAGAAAAATTCTGGCTGCAAAAATTATCGAAAAATTGCCCAGAAATCCGCTTGGAAGAAAGAATATCTCAACTCAGAGTTGATTTATTCTTTCAGTTTAGCTCGGTTCTTGGTCCGCGGCAGCTTGTTTGATATTCAATTGTTTTTTATTAAATAGAAGAAAGCCGAAGGCGGCTATCAAGCCAACCAAACCGCTGACATACCAGAGCATATTGGGGTTCTTACTGTCCAATAGCAATCCGGCAAAGTATGGTCCGATGGTGAAAGCTATGCTCCAGGTCAGTCCTGAAACTGCCATGTATCGTCCGCGCATGTCTTCAGGGGCAAAACCAGCGACAATGGATTGCTGAAAAGGCGAAACAACCATTTCACCAATGGTAATAACAACCATCGCAGCTGCGAAGAGTGCGAATCCGTTGACGAACCCATACATGGCAAAACCGACAGCGTATAAAAGGGTTCCGATGGCCATCATGATCATGGGCTTATATTTTTCAAGTTTACGTGTCACCCAGAACTGCAGCACAACGACAATAATGGCGTTGATGCTTAGAATTGTTCCATAAGATACTTCTTTGATACCACGATAATCACGCAGGAAAACGCCGAGGGTGGTGTTCATATTCATATAGACGAGAGTCATTAACACCGTGATTGCAATGAAAAGCAAAAACTGCAGATCTTTAAAGACATGTGCGTAACCCGCGAAGGTTTGTTTTAATGTTTCGGGTTTTTCATCCGGCTTGCTTGCTGGTTTGGTCTCAGGTAAGGCGACAATCACAATCAGTGCAGCTAATACGCTGATCACTGCATCAACCACAAATAATGTCATATATGATTTTGCCACCAGAAAACCTGCCACCGGCGGGGCTATAATCGCCGAGACGTTAAATACGACTCGAAAAATGCCATACCCCTCGGCGCGTTTATCAGGCGGAAGCAGGTCCGCGATAACAGCTTCATGCGCTGGACCGCCAATGTTGCTCAAGGTGCCAACGATTACCGATACAGCGATGAAAACTCCAAGCGTGGGGGCAAACCCCATGCCCAGGGCACTCAGAGCCGATAACAGAAGACTGGCCAGGATTACCCATTTGCGTCCGAGACGATCTGCGAGTGCACCTCCGAGCGCATTACCGACCATGCCTGAAACCGAAAAAACCGCGAAAAGGATGCCCACGGTTGACATGCCAATTTCAAATTTCTTGGTGAGATACAATGCAAAAAAAGGGTAGAGCATGAACCCACCCAGGTGATCAATAAACACGATGAGGTTATAAGTCCAAAATGCCCGCGGGTAATCGGTAAATACTTTTTTAAATTTGTTTAGTTGGTCGTGCATTTGGTTCTCCAGAATTGTGTGCCATGTTTACCCGCCCATGTGAAACGGCAAAGGAACATGTCGTCATAAATAAGTACATCTTTTTTTGATTCAATATTGTTCATACGCCAATCATTTTTGTTGTTTTCCAGGAGGAAAACGGTAAACAATTGCCAGACCGCCTTCAGCGGTTTCACGGTAAACATGGGGCAGATCGCGGCCAGTCTTTGCCATAACTCTCACCACTTCATCAAATGATATACGGTGGCTGCCGTCAGAATATAAAGCAAAGGTCGCGCAATCCAGAGCCCGGGTAGCCGCAAAAGCGTTGCGTTCAATACAGGGGATCTGCACCAATCCGTTCACCGGGTCGCAGGTCAAACCAAGATGATGTTCCAGGCCCATTTCCGCGGCGTACTCCACCTGACGGATGGACCCTCCCATCATTTGGGCTGCAGCTGCCGCTGCCATCGAACAGGCTGAACCGACTTCTCCCTGGCAGCCCACTTCAGCGCCGGATATGGAAGCATTCGTTTTGATCAAATTGCCGATTAAACCTGCGGTTGCCAGCGCATGTAATATATCCAACTCAGAAGTCTCAAAAGTCTCTTCCACATAACGTAATACTGCGGGCAGGATCCCAGCCGAACCGCAAGTGGGGGCCGTCACGATTTTTCCGCCTACCGCATTCTCTTCAGATACGGCCAGCGCGTAAGCAGGTAGAAAACCTTCTTTTTTCAGTTTTTCACCGGACGTTTCGATTTTTCGATAGATGTTGCGCGCCCGCCTTGAAACCCCCAATCCTCCCGGCAAAACGCCTTCCGAATTCAATCCGCGGGTGATGCTGTCCTTCATTACTGACCAGACCTCGTGCAGATAAGAAAACAAGGAATCGTCCTCATGATCCTGCACATATTCCCAAAAGGATTTTCCGCTTTGGGTACAATCCCTCAAAATATCGGTCATGGTTCGATGTGAATAAATTGACTTGGCTGCCATGTTTTTGGAACTGTCTGAGATCACTCCGCCGCCAGGGCTGTAAACTTCCCAGGTGTCAGTGATATTTTGAGATTGATTAAGCGCTTCAAAGCGCATCGCGTTGGGATGAAGGGGCAGCATTTCATCCGGCATCCAGATGAACTCCACTTGTTTAGGCGACAGGGCTTGTGAAATGGCTGTATCGGTCAGATGTCCCCGACCGGTGGCGGCCAGGCTTCCGAATAAGGTGACGCGGTATGACCCAGAATCGGGGGTGCGAAGGCTGAACAATTCTGCAGCCTTCCGCGGCCCCATGGTGTGGCTGCTGGAGGGTCCGTATCCAATTCTATAAATTTCGGTAATAGATTCCATAATAGTTCCGCTGTATTATCACGTAAATTTTTGGGAATATTCATCTACGACAAAGTAATATCAAAAATGAGTTTATCATAAATAACTTGCCATAAATGATTAGGTACATTATGTAACTGATTTAGATCTGAGGATCAAAAATCCATCTTCTTGATGAATATGCTTTTAACGTAAGAGTATTATTAGAAACCTTCTACAATGGTCGGTTCTGGTTGAAAAACCTACTGACTTTGTGTAAACTAGTATTACTCCGATGGGGAGTAGCCACCCAGAAAATGGGTTAAGGCAGCCACCAATACGAAAAGTGATTTTCTGGCTGTCTTTATATGAAGTGCAAGACCATCGCATTTTTTGCGGTGGTTTATTTTTTAAGTGGATTAAGAATGGATTGGTATGGCACTTGGTAATTATAAATATCTAATAAAACATCAGAACAGATTAATAAAAAAGAGAGGTGATATAGGCTGACCGTAGGGATTTTATGCATACTTTCAAATCGTTTGGCGGATAATTAAATATGCTTATGGAAACAAACTGAAGTGAAATTATCCCGCCAGTTTAATAAAAATATTTCACATTTCTTTGCTACGTAATTTTTTTTGAAGGTAGCGCCAAAAAACAAAGGAGGTACTTTTAGTATGATGACAAACAAAGCTTGGCATAATTTGACAAAAGAAGAGCTGTTTACGGAGATTGGCAGTTCAACAGCAGGATTAACCAAACAAGAAGCTGATGCCCGACAGATAAAATTCGGACCTAATGAGATTCAGGCAGTCAAAAGAACTTCGGCTTGGAAAATATTGCTTGAACAGTTTAAAAATATTCTCATTTTGATTTTGTTGATCGCCACGGCCATTTCTCTGGTACTGGGTCATGGGGTTGAATCCATTGCGATTGCTGTGATAGTTTTGTTCGCAGTGGGTTTGGGTTTTATTCAGGAATATCGTGCCGAACGAGCCATTGAGGCGCTCAGAGAGATGGCCGCTCCGACCGCTTCTGTTATTCGTGATGGCGTTGAAGTAAATATCCCTTCACGTGAACTCGTTCCTGGAGATGTTATTCTCTTGCATACAGGCGACAGAATTCCTGCAGACGCTCGATTGTTAGAAGCGGTTAATCTACAGGTGGAAGAAGCCGCATTGACTGGTGAGTCAGTGCCTGTTGAAAAACATACAAACCCGCTGGTTGGTTATGATCTACCCGTCGGCGACCGCAAAAACATGGTCTATGCTGGCACGGCTGCCACCTATGGCCGCGGTAAAGCAATTGTTGTTGCTACAGCCATGCAAACTGAGTTTGGAAAAATCGCCAAACTGCTGCAAACCATTGAGTCAGGCAAAACGCCATTGCAGCTCAACTTGGATAAGGTTGGGACTGTTTTAGCGCGAGCTGCATTTGTGGTTGTGGCGCTAATTGTTGCCCTGGGATTGATCAGAGGTCAGCCTTTTGTTGAAATGTTGATCTTTGGTATCGCACTGGCTGTCGCGGTAGTTCCAGAGGCTTTGCCGGCTGTGGTCACTATTTCTCTGGCCATTGGTGTGCAAAAAATGGTCAAGCGAAACGCATTGATTCGCAAGCTGCCTGCCGTAGAAACATTGGGTAGTACATCGGTAATCTGCTCTGATAAAACGGGCACACTTACCAAAGATGAAATGACAGTTCAGCAGCTATTTGCTGGCGGGCAATTATTCCACGTGACAGGTTCGGGGTATTCACCCGTAGGCGAGTTTAAATTTGGTGATGGTTCACCGGCGAAACCAACTGAAACCCTGATCAAAATGCTAACAGCCGCAGTTATGGCATCTGATACCCAGCTTGTTTCCAGCGGCGAAGGTTCGGAAAAAATCTGGGATATTAAAGGTGACCCAACTGAAGGGGCGTTGGTAGTAGCAGCGTCTAAAGCAGGGTTAGATAAAAACCAATTGGACCATGCCTTCCCGCGTGTTCAGGAAATTCCATTTTCATCTGAAACTAAACGTATGACCACCCTGCATCAAACCGCTGAAGGTATTACCGCCTATGCCAAAGGTGCGCCTGAAATGATTTTGAGCAGCTGTGATTTTGTTTTAACTCCTGATGGTGTGATTGCACTTGATGAAAAAATTCGACAAGAAGTGCTTTCTGCTGCTCAGAGTATGGCTGAAAAAGCGCTTAGAGTATTGGCAATGGCTACCAAACCTAATGCAACACTTGAAAATGCCCAGACAGGATTGACATTTCTTGGTTTGGTGGGCATGATTGATCCTCCACGTCCGGAGGCGAAAAATGCGATTGCAGTCTGTGAACAGGCAGGCATACGAACTGTGATGATTACAGGCGATCACCCAGTCACGGCGCAGGCTGTTGCCAGAGAATTAGGATTGTTGGCGAATGGCGGACGGGCTGTAACCGGTGCCGATTTGGAAGAAATGACCGATGATCAGCTTTATCGTGAAGTTACGGATATAAGTGTGTATGCAAGAGTGTCACCAGCGCATAAACTACGAGTAGTTGGAGCCTGGCAGGCTCACGGCAATATCGTCGCCATGACTGGTGATGGGGTTAACGATGCCCCGGCACTTAAGAAAGCTGATATCGGTATTGCAATGGGCATCACTGGTACTGATGTGACCAAGGAAGCAGCGGCGATGACACTTACGGATGATAACTTCGCATCCATTGTGGCTGCTGTTGAAGAAGGTCGCGGTGTATTTGGGAATATTAAGAAGTACCTGATGTTCCTGCTCTCATCAAATATTGGAGAGATCGGGTTGATGGCTGGTGCTGCATTAATGGGTCTTCCGCTGCCGTTGTCTGCCGTGCAAATCCTGTTCGTAAATCTGGCCACAGACGGATTGCCAGCGCTCGCATTGTCAATGGATCCTCCCGATGGCGATTTGATGAAACGGAAACCGCGCAACCCGCGTACAGGAATATTTACCCGTCCGGTTGTCACTTTAATGTCAGTGGGCGGCATTTGGTCGACCATCATCAATCTGGGCTTGTTCATCTGGGCATCAAATTCAGGGCGAGGCATATCTGAAGCGATGAGTATGACTTTTGTGTCGTTGGTTTTGATCCAGTTTTTCAAGGCTTACAATTTTAGGTCTGACCGAAATACAGTCTTTCAAAAACCATTTGCTAATAAATGGCTGAACCTGGCTGTATTGGTCGATATTGCCATGCTGCTTCTGGTAATCTATGTTCCTGCCTTGCATGACGCTTTTGGAACCTATTATCTACCTCTGGAAGATTGGGTGATTGCAGCCGGTCTAGCCATCACCATTGTGCCAGTATTGGAAGTTGCTAAGTGGATGCTTCGACGAGGTTGGTTCGGTAACATTGAATAAAGTAATCAGGTGGGGTCAATTGCGACCCCACCTTTTTTTATTCGGTATAAGGTGAACCTCCCCTTTATTGCGCTGCTGGTAAAATGGTGATTATTTTTTTCTTAAACGATTCGTCTGGTCGTTCGCTTTCTACGGCTAATTCCTGTTCAATTCAACTGGTTATGGTTTCTCTGGCTATGTATTCGCTTGCCAGTTGATGACAAAAGGCAAACTAATTGCCCCCGTGGGACAAATTTCTTCACATACCCCGCAATTTGAGCATTGGTCCGGTTTATCAATAATGGGATCGGCCTCCCTGGTGATGAGTGTGCCGGTTGAACACAAGTACGCACAAGCACCGCAATGGACGCATAGAGATAAATTGATCTTCATTAGTATATCTTTACCTGTATTCATTTTGAATTTTCTTTCACTTATTGATTCTAGCGAAAGGAGAGAATGAATAATACGCTTTTTGTCTTATTTCAGAAATTAGCTTCTTCTTCCAAACCTTTACGGTCCAGTAAAACAATTGCCCCGTTTTTTCGTTCAATCATTCCGGCTTTGATAAATGCACGCAATGTACGTCCGATCACATCACGAACGGTGCCCAGGTGCGCTGCAATTTCATCTTGCGTCCAGGGTTTGGTATATTGGCCTTCATTTGCCTGTGTTAATAAGAATTGTGCCAGACGTCCTCTGACTGAATGTAAAGAGAGCTCATCAACCAACTTGACCAAATGGTCAAGCCGCTTGGCAAAATCTTTTAGGATCAAAAAAGCCAAATCAGCGTGAGTCTGTAAAAGGGATCGGAAATCATCGACCGGGATAACCAGAAGTGATAAGGGAGATATCGCTTTGATGCAAGCCCGAACGTTTTTATTTGCATCCATTGCTGGAACGGTATTAAAGTGCATTCCAGGAGTGAGCACGGATATTATTTGTTCATTTCCATTAGGAGATAATCGAAATATGACAGCAGAGCCGGTTCTAACGAAGCCCACAAATTCACACGGTTCATCTTGCATTTGAAAGATTGTTTCGGCTGAATAATCCTTAATTAGTGCGGCCTTGACCAATGCTTCCTGGGTTTCTGGTTGTAACGAAGAAAACAAAGGGAAATCTTTTATCGTTTGATTGGATACCGGCATAAATAAGTCACCGTTCCTAATTGGTGATCACGAGATCGAAAACTCAATAGATATATGGTAAAACACATTAAGAGTGTTTCAACAATCTGTTTACGTTTACCTATTTTACACCAGCCCCTCATTGAAAGAAACAAGCGGTTGTCTGGCTGGTGACCACGTGAGGAGGAAGTGATCCTTTGAGCTGGTCAACCTCAACATAAAAAGGACTGAGCCTTTTCTGGCTCAGTCCTTATTTTGTTTTGAATTATTATTTAGTGTTTCTTGCGTATATCGGCAACACCATACCCTGGCAAAAAATTATGCTGCTTCAGCGGTTGTCTGTTTTTTATCCGGAATGAGGAGTGAGAATACATTCTTCAATCCGATTGTGCTCACCAGGTTGATCATGAAGATGATAAATCCGATTGAAAGAATGCTGCCGAAGATAATGGCTGCCAGAGTGTAGGGGGTAAATTCTCCTCCAGTATAAAGCGTCCGGCGCAGCATACCCTTGGAACCAGCCATGCCCATGGACAGAGCCATTCCAACCGAGCCAATCATCCATAACCAGAAATGCCAGTCCACAAGTTTTTTGAACTTGAATTCAAGTTGGGTGAGCATGGGTACCAGGGTGTAGATCACCGAGAAGAGCATGGTTCCAACGCCGGTTAATAACAATGTGTGAGCATGCAACCCGATCACCCATTGGGTGTTATGAAGCACCACGTTCAAACCTATGTTCGCCTGGAATATACCAGCGATCGCACCCATGATGAACCCGAACATTGAACCCAACACAAATTTCAATGGATGCGACATCTTTACCGGTCGGGCTTTCCAGATCGTCATCAACGTGGCAAAGAGGGTCAACCCCATGGTGAAAATCTCACCCCACGTGATCAATTGGCCTGAAAAGAATCTCATCCACATGGGCTGAGCGGTGTCTCCCAAAAGATGGTGACTCCAAACGCCCATCGAAACCAATAAGTCGACCATAATGACGGTTTTGACCACGTTTGCACCAAAGAGAGGTCTTCCGGTGAGTAGGGGAACCAGCAAGTACCATACACCGGCGGTATAGATCAGCGCGTTACCATCCGCCACCATATCCAACCCCCACCAGTAAATGTTCTTGTAAATCAGTGCGTCCACGGCACCCGGGTTGAGCGGATGACCCAACAGTGCAAAAACGCCGTAGACCAGAATCAGCACCCCAGCCGCAAGAAGTACAACCGCATTAATGACCGTATCGATCGATCCTCTTGCCACAGCAACAATGAATACCGGCATACCGTTATAGTCGAGATTGACGGCCCCTTTATCTTCTTTGCCGAAAAGCTTCATCAATCGCGGAATGCCGAAAGCAGCTCTAAGGAATTGACCCACAGTATAAGAACCATCGTGATCTTTGCTCAATACTGTTTTAAAAATGTTGTAAGAGAAGATCAAAATGTTCACCATGATAACGGCTGCACCCAGCATGAAAGCGATACTCCCTATAACGGGGACACGGTCAAATGCAACCGGCAGCGGCCAATAGAGGGTGTAAAGTGCATTGAAGAGTCCAAAGAAACCCGCTGCCCAGCAGGTCAGAACCCCGATGATCTGCAGCCAGAAATTCGTGACCACCAATTTGGGGTGTTTGACTGGTTTCTTTACCAAGTATGGAACCAGAAAATAGAATGCACCGAAGATTGCCATGTAGACAAAGCCGTATATACCAACAATGGGATGGGCTGTCAACATGGCGTAATAAAGGTCTTCAGTACTTGGATTTGTGCCACCAGGTCGGATGCTATTAAGCACGGTTTCCATGCCATGCAGCGAATTGATGTCATATTGCTGTGAACGCATTAACATGCCTTCAAGCCCGGAGAGCAGCATGAAAAGGAGCGCCACCACCGTAAAGCGTAAGGTCCATTTTTCAATCCAGCCAAGTTTAGTCATGGGGTATCCTCCTTATTTCACTTCGATTGCGTCCCGGACGACCATGCCGGAATGTTGTGGCCCGGAATATTCGGTTGAACGTACGTCATATATTCCGGTTTCATCGAACTTCCAAATGATCGTGTTGGTCCTTCCAGGAAGCACCTGCATTTGGAAAACCATGCTGTTGTCTTTACGGAAAACCCCAAAACCATAGGTTACATCAGCGGATGTTGCGGCAAATTGCACATATTCCCCCTTATTGATCTCAACAGGGGTATCCATGGATATGACGTAATCTTTGTATTCGACGTTGACCACCTCGGCCGGTGTTACTTTTTGCCAAAGCTGCCATGATTGCCATGGGACCAGATTGGAGAGGGTGATCACGTTTACAATGACAAAAATGCCGATAAGAATGAACAACCAATTTCGCTCTGATTTTTCCATTTTATTTACCTCTGTCCTTGATCAAGATGGAAAATACCAGGAAAAAAATTGCAATTAAGATAACAAGGGTGAGATAGATCCACCATAAGTTGTCCGTGAAATGCATTTGAGCCTCCTTATTTTTTTTGAAATAAATTTCAGATTACGATACCGAAGATGGTTTCTTGGCCTCCTTCATTTTCCTAAATCTGGTTCAATGATTCGATACTTTTTGAATCCAACTTGTCAGGAGTGCATAAATTGACAAACAAAGACATTTTTATTGGCTTTCCATAAACACAAAAACCAAAATAATTGATATTGGGATAATAAACATTGTGGAAAACAAATACTATGACTTAAGTCTTATTAGTCTTATTTGTTGGTAATTCAAAAATATCTAATTTGGTTTTCAAAATGAGTGCAATAAATACCTTGAGTATTGATTGGTGTTTTTGCTTATAAGCTTTCTTCGTGGGTTCAAGTAAGGGGTTTTGAATAACAAAAACGCCAGTCCGACGAGGGACTGGCGCTCAGATTATTTTTGTCAATGGACTAATTCATTTGTGTGGGCATACGAAAAAGTAGAAAATACAGGTCAGGAATCCGATGCAATTTCCACGCGATCACGGCCGTTGTGTTTAGCTTTATAGAGCGCTTCGTCCGCTTTTTCGAGAATGCCTTCAACGGTGGTGCTGTGGTCGGGGAAAATAGCCACACCCAGTGAAACGGATATGACTCCCAGGGGCTGCCGGTGATATTCAACCCGAATTGATTTGATGGCTTCGCGAATCCGTTCTGCGCGTTGGACAGTGACTTCCTGGTTGGCTTCGGGCAGAATGAGAATAAACTCCTCGCCGCCGTATCGACAGGTAATGTCCTCTCCGCGGATGTGATTTTGGAGCTGTGCACCAATCTCGCGGAGCACCACGTTACCGGCTTCATGGCCGTAAGTGTTGTTGAAATCTCGAAAATGGTCGATATCCAGCATGATGATACCCACCGGTGTTTTTTTGCGTACTGCCCGTGGAATTTCGCGGGCAAGCGATTCTTCCATATAACGCCGGTTGAATAATCCAGTCAATGCATCACGAATGGATTGGATCCTCAGTGTTTCACGCAGTTTCAGGTTTGAAAGCGACAATGAAAGGTGATCGGCGAGGGTGTGAGCCAGTTCCATGATGTTTTCTTCCGGTAAGGATTCTTCACTTTCTTCAATGTGAAGCACGCCGATCATTTCACCTGATGCCATCATTGGAACTTCAAAATAGCGTCCGGTAAAAGGTTTTTTAATATGCCGGCAGCTCAACCCGGGTTTTGAAGATTTTCCGTGGTAAATTTGGCCGCGCCGCATTGCCCAACAATCGCTTGGAGCAAACGCGATGTCACTTTGCAGATCATCTCCCCATATGGTCATTGCCTCAACGGAGGATTGAGAATTGTTTTGGATAAATAATGCACCGGACGTATAGGGGAATAACTGGGGGATGTATTCTTTGATGATGGTGAAATATTCTTCCCGTTCATTGCTCACTTGAAGCAAATCGCCCATCTGACGCAGCAGGTTGGCTTCTTTGTTACGGATTTCGAGGTCGCTTACCCACGAAATCAGTTTTTCATTGGCTTTCTCAATTTCCTGTTCTGCCAGCCTTCGTTCAGTAATGTCTTCAGAGGTGACCAATAATCCGATCACTTTTCCATCGCGGTCATGGAGAGGAATCTTGTTTGTTCTGCCCCAAACTTGCGCACTGCCGGGTCTGAATGAAGATTCTTCAACGCCGAGGGTAGGTGAATCGGTCAGGATGATTTGTTGTTCTTCTTCTCTAAATTGTGGGGCAGAGGCTTTCCATGGAAGATCGAAATCGGTTTTCCCAACAATATCAGCGGGGGAAGCCAGCCCCATTTGGCTGGCAAAAGCCTGGTTGCATCCCATGTAGACGAGGTTATTATCTTTCCAGTAGACCAGCATGGGGATGTTTTCAACCACGAGTTGAAGCATCTGTCGTGATTTGAACAATTCGTCTTCTGCCAGTTTACGTTTGGTTACATCGCGGGCAATCCCAACCAACCCGATAACATTTCCCTGGTTATCATGGAAGGGAACTTTAATGGCGTTTACCCAGCGTTTTTGTCCGCTTGCAGTAACACTGGGTTCTTCTTCGACCACTAGGGGTTGATCTGTTTCCATCACCTGACGGTCATTTTCCTGGTACCGTGCCGCAAGTTCTGGTGGATAGAAATCCATGTCGCTTTTGCCTTGCAGAAGTGCAGGGTCGTTTACACCAATCACATGTGCGTCGCTAAGATTGTTAAGTACAAAACGACACTCCCGGTCATGAACAAAAATCTGATCGGGGATGTTATCTACAACAGCACGAAGCAGGCGGCGTTCTTTTTCAAGGGTTTCTTCAACTACCTGACGAAAAGTGAGGTCTTCCATGGTTGCGACAAAATGGGTAATCCCGCCCATTTTGTTGATCACTGGTGTGATGGAGATTGTTTCCCAAAAAAAGTCACCATTTTTTTTGCGATTATAAAACTTTCCGTGCCAATTTTTGCCGGATTTAATGGTTTGCCAGAGTGAGGCATATTCTTCAGCGGTAGTGTGGTCTGTTTTAAGTACCCTTGGGTTTTTGCCAACAATTTCTTTGAAAGAATACCCTGTGACTTCTGTGAACATTGGGTTGACATACTCGATGATCCCATCAATGTTGGTGATCATTATGGCAGTCGGGTTTTGGTCAACTGCACACATGAAAATACGCAGTTGATCTTCTATTTGACCTTGATGGTCAGGCACCGAAACATTTTGATATAAGTCAGAAAATCCGGTGAACTGTTGAGTTTTGGGTTTTTGATTCTCTTTCATCAACACCCCATACAACGATATGCAATCGAGTCACATGAGAAAATGATTTTTTCTAAAAACAAGTTACTATGTTTCTGTAAGTAACTTGTTGGCGTGATTTGTTGGGGAACACATTTAAGTTTAGCACTTAATTGTATTTTAATGTTCATGAAATGAAAAATATCTCATTTGTTTGAAAGAATGGTCAAGCATGTTTTTATTGAATCACAATAGATAAATGACTATCGTGCAATACTAATTACTTTTGCCTTACTTTCGTCTTGTTGACTTTTCCTGTTCGGTCGGCTAGAATTTTTTTGTAGATAATCTTACCTTTTTCCCCAAGCAAGCTTACAAAGTTATATTGCAATAAAGAACCACAGGCGCATCAAGGTATGGAGCCCTGCGGGGCTGATCGCCACGCATCTGAACAAGCTGCTGACTATTATTCTGACAAAATCCAATTAGAAAGGTAAAACGATCATGTGTGCTTATAATGCAGTTTTGGCAAGAAACACGGAAGATGCCCCAAAAAATATCGGACCATATTCGCAAACGGTGGCTTTTTCTCATTACAATAATTTTTCAACCCAATTACCAATTGATCCAAAAACTGGAAAGTTGGTATCTGGTGGAGTTAAAAAACAGGCTGAACAATGTTTTGAGAATATCAAGGCAGTACTTGAAAGCATCGGACATGTCTTGAGCGATGTTGTCAGGATCTCAGTATTCGTCACGAATATTAAAGACTTGGATGCAGTCGACGAAGTATATAAGACTTATTTTCCAGTTTACCTTCCAACACGGACCTCTGTTGCAGTTGCCGCTTTGCCCATGGATGCTTTGATCCAAATTGAAGCACTGGTCTCCAATGGAGAAGGAACAATTCCAAATGCACCGCAATCTGGTGACCTTATCAAACTAACAAATAACACTGCAAATGCGCCGATGAATTCCCTTTCCACCCAAACCGTCTCATTCTCTCATTACAACAATCTTTCAGCGCAGCTGCCGATTGATCCAAAATCAGGTAGATTGGTAACCGGTGGTGTAAAAGAGCAGGCCGGACAGTGCTTAAAGAACATCAAGGCAATTTTGGAGAGCATCGACGTTCCTTTGGACGATATTGTCAAAATCAGCCTCTTCCTCAAAAACCTCACGGATATCGAAGTCGTAAACGAAGTTTATACGACATTCTTCCCGGATTCGGCCATTGCAAGGACGGCAGCCTACTTCCCTGCGCGAACGGTAATAGCCGCTTCAGCATTACCCATGGATGCATTGGTGCAGATCGAAGCAGTCGTGTCACATGGAGACGGTACACCGCCGCAGGCTGTTGAAGACAGGCACGGACTCATTTTGGAACCCAACAATACAACAAATGCGCCTATAGACCCTCTTTCTACACAAACTGTCGCTTTTTCTCATTACAATCACATTTCAGCGCAATTACCCCTCGATCCAAAAACAGGTGAAATGGTTGCAGGTGGGGTAAAAGAGCAGGCTCAACAGTGTCTTAAAAATATCAAGGCTATTGTAGAAAGTGTTGATCACGTTATGGATGATGTGGTTAAGGTAAACATCTTCGTTAAATCGATCGCAGATCTTAACGTAATAGATGATGTTTATAAAACATTCTTCCCGAACGGTATTCCTGCCAGAAGAGTTATTGGCGTGTCAGCATTGCCAAAAAATGCTTTAGTTCAGATTGATGCAGTTGTGTCAAATGCTGAAGGAACCCCTCCAAAAGCAAAATAGGGTTTTATGAAGTAATAGACTAAGGATAGTAGAAGAAACTTTCTCTAACTAAAGAGAAGGTTTCTTTTAAATTCATCCTTGCGAAAACAAAAACGCCAGTCCATTCGAGTCTTTACAGTTTACCGCCCAAAGGGTGTCTGCGAAGTAGCGAGGCGCAATAATATCCCTCGATGGGGTTCGGACGCACAACCTCCGTTTAACGTCAGCACCCAGCGCGGTGTGAGCCAAAACCGGAAAAAGGAAACCTTAGACCGCTTTTTTTCTCAAATCACTTGACCCGAGAGTTTTTGGTAAAAACGAGCCAGCAGATTTTATATTACATATATATATCCTTTTCGATTTTGTAAAACGGTACTAATAATTACCCACCTCGACTGAAAACTGATAATCCCCATCTATCCCCATTAAATTGCTTATTGACTTAATAATATTAGTAATTATAATTACTAATATCAATTAGTGCTTTTTACAGAGCGAAGGCATATATGAATAAAAACCAACACAGACCAACCATGACTGATGTAGCAAAACTCGCTGGTGTTTCTCAAACTACTGTTTCGTTTGTGCTAAATAATGTTTCAAGTGGGAACATTTCAGAAGAAACAAAAACTCGTGTTCTAAAAGCGGTTAAAGAGTTGGGATATCGCAACTCGTCACCAGTATATGATCTCAGAAACAGCCGTACACACATGATTGGTTTTGTGACTGATGAAATTGGTACTAGTCCATTTGCAGGAGATACGCTACGGGGTGCCCAAGAAATGGCATGGGCGTCAAATAAAATGCTTGTTTTGTTGAATACTGGCGGAAATAAGGAAGTTGAAGAAGAGGCTATACAAACGTTACTTGAACGTGAAGTTGAGGGAATTATTTATGCAGCTATGTTTACTCGTCAGGTTACACCTCCAGCTTCTCTAAGAAATATTCCAACAGTCCTTATGAATTGCTTTTCAATAGACAAAGAATTCTCCTCTGTTATTCCATCTGAAGTTAGCGGGGGTCGAAAAGCAACTGAGGCGCTAATTAAGGCAGGACATAATAGGATTGGATTGATTAATGGAGAACCTTGGATGCATGCAACTGAGGCTCGCTCGGAAGGGTATAAAAAAGCACTTGAAACCCATGGCATTGAGGTCGACACAAGTTTAATTTGTTATGGAAACTGGAGACCTGATAGTGGTTATGACAACACTATGTCATTGATGTCACTACCAAATCCACCAACTGCTATATTTTGCGGAAATGACCTGATGGCAGTTGGTGCTTATCAAGCATTGGCTGTTTTAGGAAAGCAAATCCCGAATGAGGTGGCTGTAGTTGGCTATGATAATCAGGAACAATTAGCAGTTTATTTAAAGCCTCCACTTTCTACTGTTGCGTTGCCGCACTACGAAATTGGAAGATGGGCAGTAAAGCATTTATTAGAGCTTATCGAGAGTGAAAAAAAATTGCCGGCAGTTCAAGAAAAAATCTCCTGCCCGTTTATCAGTCGTGAAAGCATATAGTTGAAATTGTCTCGCGAGTTTGATGGAAGGAGGTCTTATTCGATAAACCAGTAATTTTGCAACAAGTCATTTGGTAACTAATTATCCTCATAACAACTATTTAGGAGAAAAAATGAATAAACGATTAGCCCTGGTTATACGCTTCTGCGTATTGACTCTCTTTGTTGCATCTATAGCTGCTTGTTCACCAGCTGCAACACAAGCACCAGAAGTCACTGAAGCGCCAGTTGTTACAGAAGCAATCTTGCCTACTGACATTGTGTCTGCTGAAGCTCCGATTGATGTAACACTCTGGTTCCATGGTGGGTCTGTTGGTGAATCGGATACTCTTCGGGCTCAAGTTGAGGATTTCAATGCTTCTCAGACAAAATATCGGATGACCATTAACGAGATCCCAGGTGGGGCAGCCGCGGGTAGTGGATACAATGATGCTGTGAATGCAGCAGCGGTAGCCGGTACGCTTCCTGACCTTCTAGATTTTGATGGTCCGTTCCTTTTCAACTATGCTTGGGGTGGTTACCTGACTCCTTTGGATGATTTGATTCCAGCTGAACTCAAGGCTGATATATTCCCGTCTGTGTTGGATTCACTTAAGTATGATGGCAAAATCTACGGCATTGGTCAGTATGATTCTGGACTTGCCTTGTGCGGAAACAAAGCGATTTTGGAAGAAGCCGGTGTTCGAATCCCCACAAGTGTGGAAGATGCCTGGACCTTTGCAGAATTTAATGAAGTTCTTGAAAAGGTAAAAGGCGTTGGTGGAACAGAATACTCCATTGATTTAAAGATGAATTATGGCGCTGGTGAGTGGTATTCCTATGGTTTTACGCCGGTTATTTGGGGTAATGGTGGTGATTTGATCGATCGCTCAACCTATCAAACGGCTGATGGATTTATTAATGGTGAAAAAACCGTTGCAGCAGTTACTTGGTTCAAATCTTTATTTGACAACGGTTATGCTACTTCCACTCCTCCTGATGATAACGAATTTGTCAATGGAAAAGCTGCTTTAGGATGGTGTGGCCACTGGATGACTACTACTTATTATGATGCTCTAAAAGAAAACTTTGTTCTGATTCCTATGCCCAATTTTGGAGAACGTCAGGCTACTGGTAACGGTACATGGGTTTGGGGTATCACAAAAGACAGTAAAAATCCTGAGGGAGCCATGGCTTTCATTGAATTTATAATGAAACCAGAAGAAGTACTTCGAACAGTGACCCAAAATGGAGCCGTTCCTGCTACCTTTTCTGCAACCGAGCAATCAGACTTATTTAAAAAAGGTGGTCGCTTAAGTATTTTTGGTGAGCAGTTGGCCCGCGTTGACATTGCCACACCACGTCCGATCACCCCGGGTTATCCTGTGATCACATCAGCATTCTATACTGCCCTTGATAATATTATTAAAGGTGCAGATATTCAAACAGAGTTAGATGCTGCTGCCGATAAAATCGACAAAGATTTACAAGATAACAGTTTCTATCCACAGAAGTAGTTTAAAAGCAAGAATACTGTAAAGAAAAAACCAAATAATGGATTGGCAGGTTGCCCTTGCATGGAGTAACTTGCCAATCCATTGAAAAATGAAAGGGTGTAACATGAAAAAACAAGGGTATGCACAAGATAATTTTTTTGGCTGGCTGATGAGTTCACCTGCTCTGCTGTTGTTAACTATCTTCGTAATAATTCCCTTGGTTATGGGTTTAGGATGGAGTTTTACCAATAAACGATTAATCTCTCCTCTTCCCACAGAATATATTGGTCTTAGGAACTATAATAGCATTTTGGCCATAAAAATTATCCCTATTGACCCGGTATTAGACGAAAACGGTAATCCACAAATTGATGATAATGGTCGTATCCAGTTTATGCGGGTTAGGGATGTCATCCGAGCGAACCCAAAACATCAAGATTTTCGTCTTTATACTGAGTTTAACGCATTTGGTAAGCACTTTGGAATAATTGCCAAAGATCCTGATTTTTATCGGGCACTTATTAATACAACCTTATATGTATTAATGATCGTTCCTGCTATCGGTATAATTTCATTGCTTCTAGCGTTGTTAGTAAATCAAAGGATTTGGGGAGTCAGTATTTTTCGAGTCCTTTACTTTATTCCTTCCATTACCTCAATTTCTGTAACCTCTGTGGTTTGGATGTTCCTATATAACCCAGACCAGGGGTTAATTAATCAACTTCTACAAAAAATATCGTTTGGTGCTTTTGGGTTTTCACCATGGCTGCAAAGTGCAGACACTGCATTGCTCGCAATTATTTTATACACGATCTGGCAGGCTTCAGGTCTGTTCATGGTAATCTTTTTAGGAGGGCTTCAAGATATTCCTGAAGACACTTATGAGGCTGCAAAAATTGATGGTGCGAATCCATTTCAAACACTCCTTTATGTAGTTATTCCGCAGTTAAGAAACACGATTATTTACGTAGTGATTACTTCATCGATACTTGGATTTAGACTGTTTACCCAAGTTGATGTAATGACCAAAGGCGGCCCTGAAGGGTCTACTTTGACACTTATGATGCATACAGTTAATGAGGGCTTCCGCAATCAGAAAATTGGTTATGCTTCTGCAATTTCGATTGTATTCTTCATCTTTATCTTGATCTTGACTTTTACTCAAAGAAAAATATTCAAATCAGAGAATGTTCTGGAGTAGTCACATGCGAAAACAAGTTGTTGATAATTCTATGCGTCACAATCAAAAAGCCAGGTTTCAAAAGAAAACATTGTTATTTTTAGATTATTTTGTAATGATCCTTCTGGCTTTTTTCTTCTTATTTCCATTTTGGGTGATGGCCGTTGGTTCCTTAAAACCCGAAAAACTTATTTTCGATGATCTGAAATCGGTTATTTGGGCTTTTATTCCGCGTGATGTAAACCTTGAAAACTACGCTTATATCTTTAACCGGATACCTTTTCTAACATATTTTAAGAATACTATTGTGATCGTATTAACAACCATTGTTTCTGGCTTGTTTGTAAACAGTATGATAGCTTACGCTTTGGCTCGTTTGCGCTGGAAAGGCAAGAAATTTATCATTGGAGCTATCCTGGCGTTAACCATCGTGCCATTAGAAACGATCGTCGTACCCTTGTTAATGGTCTCAAATAAATTACCCTGGTTTAATGGTGCAACATCCTGGTTGGATAGCCTTCATGTGCAGATTATTCCTTTTATCTGTGATGCATTCTCGATCTACCTTTTTTACCAGAGTTTTATACAGATTCCTAAAGACTATGACGAGGCAGCAATCATGGATGGAGCCAATCCTTTTGTGATCTTCAGTCGGGTCATTATTCCATTGGCGCGATCAACTTTTGTGGCAGTGGCAATTATCCAATTAATCTTCTTGTGGAGTGCCTATTTATGGCCTCTCATGGTCACTCGTACAGAAGCCTTCCGTCCACTGACACTTGGAGTAACCTACCTCTATAATATGGATATTCGTTGGGGGCCAATTCTTGCTTATGCAACCCTAAGTAACTTACCTTCCGTCCTCTTATTTATCGTGTTTCAAAAGGGCTTTTTGCGAAGTATAGCATCGGGTAGCGTAAAGGGTTAATAATTTTCTTGAATGGTACATCATATCTGATGTGACATGACTGATAGGAATTGATATGAATTTAAAACCAGATGTGTTGCTCCATTATTCTCCAAAGTCAGGTATTTTTGGAGACCCGATCCCTTTTTATTGGAAAGGGGAATACCATCTTTTTTACCAAAACTCTCCTGGTGTATTTTCGTTTAATACAATGCGATGGGCGCATATTGTCAGCAAAGATCTATTGCATTGGGAGTTACTGCCTGATGCTTTAATCCCTGAACCCGCCAGCCCAGATGCCTATGGCTGTTGGACAGGGTCTGTTATACATTGGAATAATTGTTTTCATATTTTTTATACTGGTTGTGCAGAACCAGATGGAGGACGTCAGACCATCTGTCATGCGATCAGTAAGGATTTGATCAGTTGGCAAAAAGACCCCCAAAATCCGATTGTTATTCCCTTTTTGCCGTTTTCTACCGGTAATTACTCCGCCTGGAGGGATCCTTGCATTATCGAGGATAAAACTGGTTTTAGGATGCTGGTTACTGCAGAGCTAGAGGGGAAACCAAGAGCATTTTGCGGCTGTATAGCAGAACTCCATTCTTCCGATTTGCAGAACTGGTTGTTCGATCAAATTCTATATATGCCAATGGATACAAGTAAACTGGAGTGTCCAGATCTTTTTAAACTTGATGGTCGATGGTTACTGCTATTTTCAAACGCTGGTGTTGAGGTTCGATGGTCAGAAAACGGACTTGATCATTGGAAAAAAACCGCCCCATTTTATTTAGATAATTTTCGATACTACGCTGCAAAAACGTTGCTCGATGATAAGGGAAGACGATTATGTTTTGGTTTTATCAGCGATCGAGAAACCAAAAATGATATCGGTCCATGGAAATGGGGCGGAATACTTGCATTTCCTCGTCAGCTTTCATTAGGAACAGGTGATGAACTGTGTGTTTCTGCGATTGAAGAACTTAAAGGGATGAGAAAAAAACCATTAAATATAGAAATCGAAGACTCTGTTTACACAGTTGGCAAGTGGCAATTATTAAAGAATCATATTCAAGGATTATCAGAAGATGATCAGTTGGGTTTAACCGCTTTGGTTGGCCAGCATCCCGAATCTTGGGAAGTGACGCTGCAATTTGATCTTACACAAAGTTCAACAGCGGGAATATTATTTAATTGTCAAAAAGACTATTCAAGCGGTTATAGCCTTGAAATTAACAAATCACAGGCAGAACTTACTTTGAGCAATTTTTTTCCGTTGGCAGTGAGTGAGCCATCTCAATTACAAATATTCAAATTGCCAGAACCCATTAAAAACATGGTCAATGTAAAAATCATCTTTGATCACACTTGCATTGAAATTTATATTAATGAGACCCTCGGCTTTTCGAGTAGAGTCTATCCGTTGCCCTCCAATGGAAATTGGTGGGGTTTTTATTCAAAATGTGGATCAATTGATATAAAAAATATTGAAGCCTGGGATTTAAATTCAGATCTCGTGTTTTAGGTAGTAACGAGAGTTTAATCATCGCATAGTCGATGACTTCGCATATAACTGGTTTGTTTGATATTAGGAGTGCTAATGTTTTTTGGTGGAATTGAAGCCGGCGGCACAAAATTTATAGTTGGTATTGGTGATTCTTCGGGATTAATAACTGATCATGTAGAAATTCCAACAACATCTCCAGGTGAAACCATATCAATAGTCGTAGACTATTTTCTAGCAAAAAGGAAGAGCATAAAAATAGATAGGATTGGGCTCGCGTCATTTGGCCCAGTTGATTTGACTCCGAAATCTACAACTTATGGGTACATTACAAATACCCCAAAATTGGATTGGATGAATTTTGATATCTTACACGAATTGGAAAAGGCACTACGCATTCCAGTGGTAATCGATACTGATGTAAATGCAGCAGCACTTGCTGAATACAAATGGGGGGCTGCACAAGGTAAAGATCCAATTGTATATTTAACAGTGGGAACGGGAATAGGAGGTGGGGTAATCGTAAATGGAAAACCTTTACATGGATTGTCTCATCCAGAAATAGGTCACTTGAGAATTAGACAATCAAAAATAGATTACAAATTTAGTGGTATTTGTCCATTTCACAAAAACTGTATGGAAGGATTGGCATCTGGACCGGCAATATTTGCAAGATGGGGTGTTCTGGGTCAAGATTTGTCTCCAGATCATATTGGATGGGAATTAGAAGCAGAGTATATAGCCGACGGTATTTCTAATTTAATACTAACAATCTCTCCTGAAATAATCATATTAGGTGGGGGAGTGATAAAAAATGATTTTTTGTTTCCAATGATTCGTCGAAAAGTGAGAGAAAATCTAAATAATTATGTGGCAAAAAAAGAAATATTAGACTGTAATGATGTATACATTATTCCACCAGGATTAAAAAGCTTTTCTGGTTTAGCTGGTGCAATAGCTTTGGCAAGCGATAATTGAACAATTTCTATCCTTCCATACAATGCCGGCTTCGTACAGGTTAATTAAGTAATACTCAAAACCTATATTCTGATCGTCTTTTGTGAGGTGTGAAAATATTTTTCACAACCTGAAAAGTCCTCAAAAAACACCAGTTCATATGGTTCATAGTATTGGACGTGCTTCTCAAATGGGATTCGACCGGCCAGACGGTCAGGCCAGGGAACACAGAAAAAAAACGCCAGTCCTTTTGGGGACTGACGATTAAGGAACCATGTGTCCTTGCGGACATTACAGTTCAAGGTAGCGGGGGTGCGATTCGAACGCACGACCTCCGGGTTATGAGCAAAGATCCTGAATCCGTGCCATTTGTGCGGCGGGTTCTGCAAATCAGCCAAACCGACGAACGCTGGTTATTGCTTACCCGGCACGCAGCAGTAGTTGATCGATATTCGTATAGTAGTCCTTTTACGTGGGTTCGTCAAGTCCTTTTTCCCGATTTCCTGAGACAATTTTTCCAATTCAATTTATTCAAATCCATTTTCGAGTGGGGGGTGCACCCTCCTTAATTCGCAAATAACGCTTTGCGTTTGTAGTTATTAATTCCCATTCATGGGTGTTTCATAATCTCAATAATTGCCTGCATAAGGTAAGGGTCAATTCTATTCCCCTGCCAATCTATTTGCGCACCTACTTGCCGGCATTTTTTAGAAAGTTCGGAGTGTCATTGAAGATGCCAGATAAGGATTTTGATTACTTATTCCCTCAAGCAAAAGTTAACCCAGTTGAGCTGAGAGGATATGTTTGGAAAGTCATTGTGGATCCAACCCGCAATAATGATGACCCAGGTATGTTCTTCGGGAGATTATTTCGAATGATCGATATCCGACTCAATCGAGACGAGAAATCTACCTGGCCGGAAGGGATAATTTTTGAGAATGTGACCTCAGGCTGTCGCCTTACTTATCAAGATGGCTTATTGATGGATCTGACGAATTCCAAAGTAATTCAGAAGAAGTCAAGAGTACGTGATCGTAGCCGGCGTTCAATATGCAGAAGTGACATAAAGGGTAAGCCCATGACCAAAAAACCAAATCAAATTTCCTCAAATAGTCAGATGCGCCGGTTTGTATTGATTCGGGTGGAAGATCTCACCGGTGTATCAGGTACTGGCGAGGTTGCAGAAGGAACTGTGTTTAGCAGTGGTTTGGCAGTCATTCGATGGCTCAGGGAACCTTTTGCTATGGGTGTTTATCAAAATCTCGATGATGTCATTTCTGTCCATGGTCATGAAGGTCGAACCCAACTGCAATTTATAGATTAAGGAGAAAACAAATGACCACAAAGATCATCACCATTTCCAATCAAAAAGGCGGGGTAGGCAAGACAACCACTGCTGTAAATCTGGCACATGCCCTTACTCTAAAAAATAAGCGTGTGTTATTGATCGACCTTGATCCTCAAGGGCAATGTGCAACCAAACTTGGCATGGATAGTCAGATGGGAACCTATTATTTCCTGACCACTCAACCAGGTTCTCCGAGCGAAATTACCTTTATCCGCCAATGGATTCGAGACACCGGGCGCGATTTACTACAATTGATTCCAGGTAACTCAATGACTTCCGCTGCACAAATGATGTTGGGTGTCCAAGATCAACCGATCTCCTACATCAAAGACCTTCTCAAAACTTTCACGAAAGACCGGTTGGACTACATCATTTTTGACACCTCCCCTTCTGTGGGAGGTTTGCAGGAACGTGCAATCTGGGCCGCAGACCTGGTGATCGTTCCAACCGCGACTGAATTTGCGTCTTTAGATTCGTTAGCCAAAACAGTCACGACAATCCAGACCTTGAGAGACAAGAAGAACTGGAAGGGGGGATTGTTGGGAATTTTACCGACTTTCTTTGATAGCACCAACGAGTCACGCGATTCAATGCAGGACCTACAGGCGACATTCAAAGAGAAAGTAATTTCTCCGATACATCGGGCGACCGTCTTGCGCGAATGTTGGTCGGAAGCAAAGACTATTTTCGAGTACGCTCCGGAAACGCGGGCTGCAGAAGAATACAAGTCTTTGGCAACTCTTGTATTGAAATATTAGAGGTCAGGGTGCCCAGGCGCGATGCATTCACGGGTTTACGTGATCCTCATTCATTAACCGATGTTTATAAAAATCAGCCGCATGATTCCACAATACTCATGCGACAACCATTGGATTTAATTCCCACAGCAGACCTCAAGAAGAAAAGATCGCGAAAGTGGGAACAGATTCATCGGTTTGAAACAGTTACCTACCGGGGAATTCCACGGCAAGTTGTGGAGCAGATTATTGAAATTGCTCAGAGTCTTTCGGTTCCCAGGGATGAAGTTGTTAGGGCATTCCTCGAGTATGGAGTAAAGCTTTACCGAACTAAAAAACTCAGTCTTTTTGCATACCCCAAAGCCCAACGAATGACTCTGTTTCCGGAAGGCGGTCAAGGGAATCTGGGTTTACCTTCTCAAAAAATTAAAGACCAAGATTGGTTGTCGGAAGCATTTCCTGTTCCCGAAAAGAAATCAACAGCAACCAAAAAGAAAAAATCCAAGAAAGACCAAGACACCATCCCCCACTGGGAGATGCGAGTAACTTTCCGAATCCCGGCTCTATTAAAGGAAGACGTTCGAGCTATTGCAAGAGAGCACACCTTGCCAGTTGGAGAGGTTGTTTGGTTCTTCGTTATGGAAGGTGTGAAAGCTTCTCAGAATGGCAACTTACACCTTCAACCATCACCCAAGACCATAGGGAAGACTTTGTTTCAGGAAGGATGTTGATAGCCTCCCTGCTTTCCTGGAAAATCTACCAATATTTTTTCGAGCCGAGAACTCCGTCTGCGTCCATGCTGACGTGCCGCAGACGTGCAGCTGACACGACGCAGACGTTGACGCAGACGAAGCCGCTGACGTTGAATGAACAGAAAGCCCGTAGAGAGGTCTTTCCTGGAGGAAATGGGATAACCACCATTCTTCTGGAAAAAGCCAAAATTGTGCCATTGTTTTGTATTTTTCGAAATTTGTATTTTTATCGATAGGGATTTTTTTATGAATGCAGTCATTGAATTTTCACCGGAGAAAGCCTGGCAAGCAGCCGTCGCTAACCTCGAATTGGATATGTCGCGGGCGACTTTTAGCACCTGGGTAAAACCAACCCATCTGCTGGAATTTTCAGATGACACTTTTGTGATCGGCTGCATCAATGCTTATGGCCAGGATTGGTTAACGGATCGACTGACCACCACCTTGCAGCGGTTCCTTACCGGTGTCTTAAACAGAGAAGCTAAAGTTCGTTTTGTGGTCTGTGAACAGGAAGTTGATGATGAGGATGATCTTGCTCATGAAGAAAATCAAGATCAAGAGGATGACGAGGAAAAACCCCTTGAGCTGGATATCCACTATAGCTCTATCCGGAATATCCTTCTGGAACCCGGACGGGTGGTTCGCTTACCGGTATATAACCTGCGTTGGCTGCCGTATGTCGGTTCGCAAGTTATTTTCCTGGTGATGGCTTTGTGGCAGGAATATTATCTGGCGAGTGGTGGAAAAGGGCGAAAAGGAAGTTGTAAAGTTTCAGTACGGGCTGAACGGATTTGTCAGTGGGCTGGGATCAGCCGGGCTCAGTTTTTTCGCTTACTACAACCTGGTAGCAGCTTGGGATGGTTTACGCGAAAAATTGACACCGATCATGAAGTAGATAAGCGATCAGGAAGGGCCAAAAAGTCCTCCAACAAATATGAACTATTCGAATCCCCGCTGACACCTGGGGACGCCGAAGACTTGAAGACATTTTTGCTTTCTCATGGGATACAAGAGTCTCCTGAGGCAGCGTTGAAATTTGCGATCAGCACAAATCCCAAAGAAATATTCCAATATCCGGTTCGACAACCTCCGGAAGACTTCAGCAAAATGATTCCACGTCATCAGACCGTTCAGGATGTTATCAGAGAACTGGTGGGTCACCGGCTTGAAGGAGAGC
Organism: uncultured Anaerolinea sp.; assembly: GCA_964597505.1. Lineage (GTDB taxonomy): Bacteria > Chloroflexota > Anaerolineae > Anaerolineales > Anaerolineaceae > UBA6107. The sequence continues at coordinate 106,986 of CAZQXI010000011.1, forward strand.
TTGGCAACCTGGCAGACCAGCTTGCTGATCGCCTGGTAACACAAGGAGATTTCATCCTGGTCACCTGGTACTTCCTGAAACACTGGTTGCCCATGCTGGGCGCAGATGCCGCCATGTTTATTCTGATCTTGCGCAATCTGTCCTACTTCAATGATGAGACTGGCGAGATCCGAGATGAGGTCTGGATGGATGGCGGCTATGAAGCCATCGCTAACCGGTTAGGAATCAACAACTCGCGAATGGTAGCGAACTGGCTGCCTGTCTGTATAGAGCGAGGGAAACGAAAAGACAAATTGAGTGAACGCACAGTTGAAGAACTTTCTCGCCGGCAACGACTACAAGACTTGCTGGGCTTGTTTGTTGAACGCACCGATCACCGGATCAATTCTGAGGGCAATTACAGTTGGAAATTCAAGGTACAGCGGGTCGATCCTCTCAAGCCACAACACCAAACAATCCAACAGGCTGCTTCGTCTCTTTTTGTGAAATCAGAAAGTCTTTGTGTTCAGGACGAACTTGGTTCCTGGATCAATTACTTAGGCAATGATTGTCTTGAGACTGTCAAAACGGAGCCAATGGTTGTTTTGAGACTCTCAGATTTAACCAATGATTGTTCTGAGACTCTCAAGAGCATCCTCAATGATTGTCTTGAGACGCTCGACCTGCAAGCCAATGATTGTTTTGAGACCCTTTTAAAGATTCTCAAAAGCTTTAAAGATTCCCTAAAAGATAAAGATACCTCCTCAACCCAAGATTCTTCGATTTCGCGAAACGATCCTTCGAGCCAATCGGTGGCGGTGGTGACTGATTCGGAGGGAAATTGGTCTTTGGACAAGCTTTTAGCTCGCGCAGACAAGAAAAATCAGTCTGTTCTGATCGAGCAAGAAAAGAGCGCAATACCCTTTGTATCCTGGATGATACATGGCGCCTCCCAACCAAGCATCCAGAATCCGTATAGTCTGGCAATCGCTAAGCTGAAAGAAAATCCTGGGATCAGTGCCGGCGGAGCCAGTGATCGCCTGGCTGCTATACCACCTCGAGAACTTGTTCGTCTGATTGAGCATTCATTCTCGTTTTATTCTCCATCCGATCGGAACTGGCGAATGCTTTTTGCGGAGGCGAAAAGGGATCGTTTACGGCTCCTGGCAGATTCATTGGGATTGGTTCTGGACATCGAGGTGGAAACGGGTTGGATGAGTAATTAAGTTGAGCATAGCCTTCAAGGGCTTTCGTATTCAAACAAACATTCATGAAGAGGAGAGTACAAATTATGGCACAAGGCAATCTAACCTGGCAGCGTGGCGACATCACAGGGGATATCTATTTTGATTATTTACGTCCCCAGAATCAAGATCCCATCCCTTATGTTCGCCTATATCTGATGATCGATGGCAGCCCGGAATCGAAACCGGTGAAGGGATTACGTGTACTGATTTACGGCACCCTGGCTGAGTTGGTATATGGACATGTTCAAAAAGGTAGCCGGATTGGGGTGGAAGGGCATATTCAACTGCGTTACAGACCTAATATAACCACCCCTGTTTTCGAAGTCGTTGCTGAAAGAATTGAATTTATCCGCAATATCGATTACGAGCGTGGCAAACAGGTGATTGCGGATTTGAAACAAAGGGGAAAACGAAACTCTGCTGCTTCCGACCTGGAAGTCATCACACAGATTCTTGAAACTGGAGAATTTGGTCATGACATTGAATAATCAAAGCGATCCAGAAATCCATATTTCAGAAGAAAAGCTGCAAAAGTTAGGTTGGATACTTTTGAGCCTTGTTGTGATTTTCACGATTATCGGTGCCTTTGTTTCCCCATTGGATGAACTCGGGAAGCCGGTTCTCTTGCTGCCCGAGGTTAAGGCTGTTGAGGATTACCGGGGATCTGCTCAAACATGGGTATCTGAACTAACTGTTTTGGATAGTGAGATCGCGCGAATGATCGCTTCTGAACAGCAAGGGGATCTCTTTTCACAGTCCAGGTCCGCACAACAAACTCTCCAGCATGCTGTCGAACTTGCTCAAAAGGTTGACCGCACCCGAGTTCCTCCAATCGGTATGGGATTGCATGAGCAAATACTCTCGACCACTCTAAGCTACCTTGAGGCTGCCCGCGGCGCTTTACAGTGGATCAGCGCACCTGAACAGAAAAACCAGGACCAGGCAATCCAAATTTTGGAGGACGCGCGCCAGTTGAAATCAGAATTGGAGAAAAATAAATGGTTGATTTCACGTTAGAGGAATTCCAACGGAGCCAGTCAATTCGGATCTCCAGAGACATTATTGGGCAAAGTGAGGAGCACGAGCAAAAAATGCAAACCAACGCCCAGAAAATATGGCAAAATGCCCATAAGCAACTTGTCGCCCTTTTGAGGTTTCTGGATCAGGATTACGATGAATCCTGTGAAAAAGCGACCCGTCCGTTGGAAACGTTTAGCGATGATGACCTGGCATACCTGATTCATGTCCGACTGCGTGCTATGCAAGGCGATGCTTCAAAAAAAGAAAAACCAAATGAGATTATTGAAGTCAAACGGAGTTTGCAAGAACTCAGTCAGAAATATGCTAATCTGGAACAATCGTTTTTGGCCATACAAGAAATGAACAAGAAATTACTCGCTGAGAAATCTGCCTTAGAAGCCCACCTATCTGCTCTTCGACAGGTACAGAAAGATGTTGTGTCTTTGGACATTCAATCGCCAAACCTGGTCACTGATAATCCGGGAACCCTCACTCCTATTCCTGATTGGATAAAAACCTGGAAGGAGTCGAAGACCTTTGAGAAAACGTCGACCGCTATTCTTGTGATGGGCGAAATGGGGATCGCTTTACGACCGACTATTATAAAGGTGATGGCTAAACGTCTTTCGTTATCGGCGGCAAATAAAAATCTGGACGAAGCCTTAAATTGGTTGATGACAACAGAGGATAAATCATGCCCGATCTTAATTGAACAGGCTGGAGGAATATTGGAGCAAGGATCAAGTTCTGGTGGAAATCAACCCGCGGTGTTACATCTGACTCAAGAGGGTAATGTTGCATATCAAGTATTAAGTGGTAAAACCCCGAAGGAAAATGAATTTGATATGCTGATAAGGCGTCATTCTTCTCCAGAACATACCATTCTGAATATTCAGGCTGGGGAAATCCTATTAGATGAAGGTTATCAAATTCTAGGGCGAGCACAGTCTATTAATCTATCAACCGGTGAAACTTATATCCCAGATATTGTTGCCGTTGATCCCAAAACAGGCGAGGTAATATTCATCGAAGTGGAAAGGGATGTAAGTAAAGATCAAATTTCCAGAAAACAAAAATGGATGAAGTTTTACGAAGCTTCGAATGGAAACCTGTTTGTGTTTTGTGATAATCTAAACTGTCAAAGAGCCATCCAAGGAGAGATCAATCTTGCTCTGAGCGGGTTGACATATAACTCCTATTTAACGAATCTGCATGGGGTTAGGTCAGGAAAACGTTCTGAAAGAGATACTAGTATTTGGTTGTCACAAAGAAAAGGAAAGTAATGGGGGAGAATTGTGTGCCACTTTGTTCATTCCACTTCATTCTCCTAGAGTCTTAAGGGGGAACGAAGTCCAAATCCATGCTTATGAACAATTCACTCTGATAGCAATTATTCGAAATTATTCGTTTACCCTCTTGACAAACCCATATTACGGAATATAATCACATTCATGGAATTGAATATGGTGTCAGGTAAAGTATCAGAAACGCATCCCTTTTATGTGCAGGTTCAGATATTCAAGGTGTTAACTCACCCGGCAAGACTGGCAATTCTGGATATTCTTCGGGATGGAGAACATTGTGTCTGTCACATGGAAGCCCACCTGGGATTTCGACAAGCCTATATCTCGCAACAGTTGTCCGTCCTACGCGAAGCGGGGATCATCCAAGACCGCCGAGATGGCTGGAATATCTATTATCGAGTAATCGATGATCGAATTTATGAAGTACTCGATGCGATGCAGCGAATTACAGGACAGCCTAAATCCGAATTGAAGAAACCCAATGTATCGTGTGCATGCCCAACATGCAGCACTCATGTTGGAATTGCTTCTTAATAGTTATATTAATTTGTTACTGCTCGATCTAGCTTATTTTAAGGAGGATCTATATGGTTAACATCAAAGTGTTAGGACCTGGTTGTTCCAATTGCAAACGGTTGGAAGCTGCTGCGAGGAAGGTCGTAGAGACTCTTGCTATTGAGGCTGAGATTGAAAAAGTAACTGACTATGCTGAAATTATGAAGTGGCCGATCCTATCAACCCCTGGTCTTGTAATCAACAACAAACTTGTTTCTGCTGGTAGGATTCCCACTGAAGAAGAAATCGCTATTTGGCTTAAAGTTTAGGTTTAATTAGGGTGAAAATAAATAATTATTCACCTTAATTTTTATCTTAATATTATTCAAATACTTGAATATGAAAATAAAGGAGAATCGCATGGTCCCTTTTTTAGAAACTAAAGTTGATAAATTTACCTTCCGAGTAGATCCAGCCTGTTTTTTCAATAGTGAAGGAATTTGGGTAAGAGTAGAGGGTGACCGGGCACGGTTGGGTCTCTCTGATTACCTCCAACAACACTCCGGGGATATTGCCTTCGTGGATGTAAAACCCGAAGGGACCGTTCTGGCTTTTAGTGACGAATTCTCGGCGATCGAAACGATAAAGGTCAATATCGCTTTACCCTCACCCGTTTCCGGTAAAGTGGTAAAGGTAAACCCTGCCATGGAAACTGCTCCTGAAGTCATCAACCAGGACCCATTTGGCGAAGGATGGTTGTGCGAGGTGGAATTGAGCGCCTGGGAAACTGATCAAACTCGTTTGTTGGATGCCAATGCCTACTTCATTAAAATGAAGCATGATGCAGAAGAAGAGGTTAAACAAAAATGAGCGAAACCCCCAAAAAAGTTGTGATCGTCCCTTGCAGTGGGATTGGCAAGTCGTTTGGGACAGTTAGCCGGGTGTCTGCTTTCCAGGTAACGGAGGATGACCGACCCACACAAACCCAGCTGATTCCTTTAGCCTTGCTGGTCATGGGTGATGAAGATTTCCAAGCATTATTATTGGAAAGCCAGGCTATCACGATTGACGGCTGTAAACTGGCTTGTGCTACCAAAATGGTTCAGCAAAGTGGCGGACAGGTGGCGCGGGATTTCGCCGTCCTGGAAGTATTCCGGCGCTACCGGGATTTCAAACCGCAGGGGATAGCTGAACTCAATGAGAGCGGCGAAAAACTGGCGGATGCCCTGGCCAAGGAAATTGACGCCGTGGTAGATGAATTATCTGCCTCCAAGGAAGGAGAAACCCATGCCTGAACTAGCGCAGAAGAAAGTTGGCATCATTGCCTGTTCAGGTGAAGAACTACCTGAGGGAACCGTTACCCGCCTCGCAGCTTTACGGGTGTTAGAGAAGTTACGTCCCTCCGTTACGGTTACCATCTGTTTGCCGCTCTTCCTGGCCGGTGGTGAAGGCGATCGCGCCTTTGCGAAGTTCTATCCAACTATTGCCATTGACGGCTGCGACAAACGCTGTGCGTATCGCGCCACTGAAAAGTACTCAAACAAACCTGCCGCAGGGATTGTCATAACGGATTTAATCGAAAAGCACCACATTCAGAAACCACAGGGTGCCCGCCGATTGGATGCAACCGGACTAGAAGCAGTTGAGGTTGCTGCGGAGGAAATGGCGACAAAGGTGGACGAACTATTGGGTAAAGCCTGGAGCCGGCGAGAAGGAACATTCGATGAAACGTCACAAAAAGCAGCTATAGATCAAGTTGAAGTAGAGGCAACCTGTTCCTGCGGGTCGGGGATTCCCATTCAAAAAGTACAAGTTAATGGGCAGGAATTGTCCCTGGTGGCGTTGCCATTGATCTTTCAAAATCTCTTCCAACTGGGAAAAACACCCGGAAAAGAAACCGGGCATGAAATTTTGGAAATGGTCAAAATTTACAACTCTATTGAATCCCTAATTGAAGCTGATGTTGAATCAGCATTACTTAAAGCCTACACCGATTATTATCAGCAGCAGGAGGTAAAAGCATGAGCCAGACCGCGACCTATCACACTAATGTAACCTGGAAGGGTGAACATTGGGGGCACATTGTCATGGGGAATGGTCCCGAGATGGACTTTTCTGCACCGCCTGATGCGCAGGGTCACCCTGGTGTCTTGACTCCAGAAGATGCTTTTGTGGCCGCTGCCAATACATGCATCATGATGATGTTCATCTGGGCGACCGAACGGTTTAAGTTGAAGCTAATTTCATATGATTGCAAAACAGAAGGAACTAAATTGATCGAACTGGATCGGACCGAGATTTTCACTCACCTGCGTTTCTGGCCGGTGATTAAGATCGCAGCTGGCGACGAAAAGCCGGAAGTGGTCCTGGCGCGCACCAAGAGAGCGCTTCAATCAGCACAAAAGTACAGTCTGGTAGCCAACTCAGTCAAATCTGAAATAATCATTGATCCGCAGATTGAAATTATTTAATAAATCTTTGTAATGAGGAGAAAAAATGTCTGAAAATGTTCCTGAAACCGCATTATTTGTTTGCTTTGGCGCTATGTCCAACGTAGGGATGATGACCGGGTTGGCATCTATCGAAGCTGTTAAGAGAGTTGAGCCAGGTAAAGCAGGAATTTTCTGTTTGGGTGGATTACCAACACATGCACCTACCGTTATTGCCAAAACACAAGCAGTAAAAAGGATCGTAACGGTGGATGGCTGCGCACTGAATTGCTCGCGTAAAATCGTTGAACAAGCTGGTTTTACCCCCACCCAAACAATAAACCTGGTAACGGATTGCGGGATCCAAAAGAAAGATGCTTCCATGTTCGATCCTGCTGAGATGAAAACCGCCGTAGAAGCAATCGTCAATTCAATAAACGGAGAGTAAAGGAAGTAACAATGACAACTGATTATGTGGAACTGCACCAACATGTGGAAGATCGATTGGCACAACTCGGAAGTGAATTGCCTGGCCCAATGTCTGGATTTGCGCGACTGCATAAAAAGTCTGTAGAGGCTGGCACTTTAAATGCCAAAACAAAAGAATTGATGGCTCTCGCGATCAGCATCGCTGTACACTGCGAGGGTTGTATTGCATTTCACACGCATGACGCTATTAAGGCAGGTGCTACTCGATCGGAACTACTTGAATCAATCGGCGTAGCGCTTATGATGGGCGGCGGACCAGCATCAATATATGCTGCGTACGCGATGGACGCTATTGACCAATTCAAGCCTATGTCGGCTGAATCAGAGGAATTATAGCAATTCCAGGAAATGACCATAGTTAGTATTGTATCTACCCAACGGTCTGGTTTTAATGTCCTCATTTTCTAAACCAATGCCAAAATAATCAGGGATTGAATATGAAGCGTTTATTATTCTATGCAGAATGGGTGCGCAAACATTATCAAGTAATCATTATTGTTGCAGTTGCACTTGGTTTGGTTTTGGGATTATGGACAGATGTACCAGGAAAATTTCTTCAACACTATTCTCAAATATTGACGTTCCTAATGATTTTTTTCATTAGTTTGACAATTACTCCAAAGCAATTCGCTACTGTACGACGTCAACCCCTGGCTGTTCTGAGCGGGCTTTTATTGAACTTTGTGTTTATGCCGTTACTTTGTTGGGCACTCGCCAAAGTTTTTGTAAATGATTCACAATTGGCGATAGGGGTAATTCTGGTAGGTGTAGTACCGTGTGCTGGAATGGCAGCTGTTTGGACTGCTTTATTAAAAGGGGATGTGCCATTGGGGATGGCAATAAATGCTCTAACAATGGTCCTCGCGCCTTTTTTGATTCCGCCTCTGATGATCCTTCTGGCTGGTTCTGCTGTTAATATCAACCCCTGGAGTATGTTTCAACAATTGGCGATAATTATATTGATTCCTTTAGTGCTTGGAATCCTTATTCGCTGGTGGGTGGATCGCCATTGGGACGTGAAAGCCTACTTGCCAATATTGCCTACTTCTTCCGCATTAACAGCGGTTTTGTTAATGTTCGCAATTTGCAACGTGAATGTTGCATTGATCATAGCACAGTGGCAAAAAGTCCCGGCTTTATTAATTGCCCTCGTACTTATTTTCCCGCTTGGTTTTCTAATTCCGTTCTGGTTATCGCGTTCTGTTAAGTGGGAAACCCGCATTGCAATAACATTTGCCTCCGGTATGAAAAACCTTCCAATCGCCGTAGGACTGGTATTCGCCAGTTTTTCAAAAATAGTCGGATTACCTGTAGCAATAGCGATGATCCTTCAAATGCTGACGGCAAGTCTTTTTTACCGTTTCCTGAACAAACAAGAAGAAAAAAAGATTTCTAGCACAAGCTCCTTTAAATTAACCGTTAGAAAATTTAGAAGCTGTGGCAGAGTATTATAAATTTACTACGATCGAAAAAATTAAAAAAAAACGCAATATATTCTAATGGGCCGGAGGATTATCATGAGTAAGATCAAGGAATTACTTGAAACCCCGCATACTTTTGCGGTAGTTGGTGTTTCGCAAGACAAGAAAAGATATGGTTACGAATTATATGAGGTATTGAAAAACCATGGGCATCGCGTACTTCCAGTTAACCCCAAATACAGCGAGATAGATGGGCAACCTTGTTACCCCTCGCTTGCAGATTTATCCTCTAAACCAGATGCGGTAATCAGTGCAATTTCACCTATGGCTGCTGAGAAGCTGGCTGAAGCCTGCGCAATAAATGGCATGACCATTCTCTGGATGCCCCCTGGAACCGATTCAGCCGAAGCCATACAGGTATGCAAAGATAAGAATATTACTGCGATCTATGATATTTGTCCGGTCTTTGTTCTCAAACTCCCCCGTGAGCGTTGGAACGAATTACCCTAATTAAAAGAAGTAGGATTATTCATGAGCAGAAAACACGTAATGCAAAAAAGACGAACAAAAACTTCTAACATCCCATTAATAATAATTCTGGGGTGTATTGCGGTTGTCACAGGTATCATTCTGCTTACCAAAGAGAATACGAGTAACGTTTCTCCTACCACAACCGGTGATGCTGAAATTTTGCTTGACCAGCTACTTGATGAAGGAAAACCTGTATTTGTGTTTTACCACTCTACTGATTGCTACACCTGCAAGGTAATGATGGCGACTGTGGCTGAGGTTTATCCTGAATATGAGGATGGTGTCGAACTGGTTGATGTTAATGTTTATGATCCTGCCAACCAGAGCCTTTTACAAGAAGCGCAAATCCATTCCATCCCCACCCAGGTATTTTACGATAACCAAGGCGAAAGCACTGTGATCATTGGTGTGATGGAACCGGATGTACTGCGGCAGCGGCTCAAGTCCCTGGCAGACGGTTAATTATGGAACTTGACCCTGCATTATTGCAGCCCACATCTATCATCGGTTATATACTAGTGTTCCTGGGGGGCATCGTGACCAGCATTGGTCCATGTAACGTCGCAATGATCCCTTTGATAGTGGGGTTCATTGCTGGATCGCACGATGTACCAAGAAAAAGAGCCTTTTCCATTTCCCTAGTATTTACCATCGGATTGGCAATAACTTTTATGCTCCTGGGAATCATCGCTTCACTGGTGGGAGGCCTGCTTGGTGGTACTACCCGCGTCTGGTATTACCTGGTGGCTGCCGTATGTTTTGTGATCGGCTTGCAGATGCTCGGAGTCCTAAAACTTAACACACCCTCCTGGTTCGGAAGCCTGCGCGAAAAGGTAAAAACCAAAGGGCTGCTCGGGGCTTTGCTGCTCGGATTGATCTCAGGCCTGGTTGCCTCTCAATGCGCGACACCAGTCCTGGCAGCTATTCTTACCTATGTGATGGCACAAAAGGCTGGATTGGTCTATGGGGCTGTATTGCTCTTCCTTTATTCTCTTGGACGCGGAGTACCTATCGTATTAGCAGGGACATTCACGGGAGTGCTAAAAAATTTACGGGCAGCCGGCCGGTGGTCTGAATGGGTGGAAAAGATCAGTGGTGGAATCATTCTCATTGTCGGTTTCTATTTCATTTGGATCGCCTGAGAGAGTCTTCACACGATCACAAGTTATAATTTCAGTAGTTTATTATTGTCTTGATGCTAGTGGTTAACAGAGGAACAAACCACTATCCTCTCTATATAGAAGGACATCATCACGGATGACTTACCGCTTGATCTGCTGCATTTTGAAGAATTTAAAGGAGAATAGCTATGGAGACTAAAAAGAAAGTCCTCTTCCTCTGTACCGGCAACTCCTGTCGCTCCCAAATGGCAGAAGCCATTGTAAATGCACGCTATGGCGACCAGTGGGAGGCAGTCAGCGCCGGCACTCAACCCGCGGGGTACGTTCACCCAAAAGCGATAGCTGTATTAGGGGAAATCGGGATAGAGCACGAAGGTGCATCAAAGAATACTGACCAATTTAGGGGAATCGATTTCGACCTGGTGGTGACGGTGTGTGATGATGCCGCAGAAAACTGCCCGGTGTGGCTCGGCAAGGGTAAACGGGTTCACATGGGTTTCCCTGACCCCGCCAAGGCAGAAGGCAATGAGGAAGAAATCCTGGCAGCCTTCCGCGCAGTGCGTGAGGATATGCAAAAAAAATTACGCAAATTGCTAACGGAATCAAGAGTCAACAGTTAAGAATTGCTTTATAAAAATGAACTTTTAAAATGAAAATAGAACTCAGATTAACTACAATGTTGTAGATATTTAGACCCTTTTAGTTATTTTTCACAAGACTTAATTCGCACCCTCTCATGACATCTGTTATTGACTTATTACTAATATTCCTATATAATTCAATGTATATTGAACTATTATTGGTCAAAAGTTATCACTCGCGATGCGATCAAGGCTATATAGATGGAATTTATTAGATTGTTAGGCTCGGAAGTCGAAATATCGCTAAGGCCTGTCTCCCATGAAGAATACTTTCGGAGTCTGCAAAATGTTGGATCAGAAAAGTCAAAAAATAAAAAGCCTAATGATCCCATCACTGAGGTGAGCGCATCAGAAGCACGCGAATTTGCAACCCGGATGGGTTGTCGTCTTCCCACATTGGAAGAAATTAATACCTTAGCGACACAGGTGAAACATATGACCTCTTCGTTTGCATGCGAATCGTGGGACTGCATGAGCGAATGGTTGGATTGTTCACCAGAGTGGTCGAATGGAGACACTGGAGTAAATTGTATTGTCCATCCATCTTGGTTGGTCAGAAAGAATAGCTTAAGTACCCGCGGATCAATTCCGGATCAGAGAATGCCTAATGTAACCTTTCGATTGGTACGGGTTAGGTGATTAACCGATGCGAGGAGACCTGAAAATGGGTTTTATTATGAATATGTCTTCACTTTGGTCCTTTTCCACACCATTTGACAAGATCATACTCTTGACAAATCGTATACGAAAGATATAATTCAATCATAGTTGAAGTATTATTTAAGGATAGTAATGGACAAATCAGTTTTCTCAAATGAAAAAATCGGTGAACTTGGTCGCTGGTTGAAAGTGATATGCGAACCAAATCGGTTATTCCTTCTGGAAAAAATTATTGAGGGTGTGCAGTGTAATTGTGAGTTGGGTGACGCCTTGCAAATGGCACCGAACCTGATCTCTCACCATCTATCGGTTTTACGAGAAGCAGGATTGATTGAAGCTGAACGTGACCCTGTTGATGGACGTTGGGTCTACTATTCCATTAACAACAAAGCAATGGAAGAACTCAGTTCACTCTTTGGTGATTTCTTCAACATGGGTCGTATTCAGCCACGTCGTTTAACCTGCGGTCCCCAAATATCGGAAGAACAACGGATGAGTCTGTTAAGAATGGTCAAATAATTTTTTATCCTAATAATTCAATGGAGGTTGAAGCATAATGAAAATTAATCATGTGGTTAATCGAAAAAATCTTGTAGAACTGAATAGTATTGTAGATATTGAAATCTTTGATCCGCCAATGTGCTGCCCAACTGGAATGTGCGGCCCGACAATTGACCAGACTCTTTTGGATTTGAGTGAGATGATAGCAAAATTGCAATCCGATGGGTATCAGGTTGAACGTTATCAAATGAGCACCCACCCAGGCGCGTTCATCGGAAATGCTGACGTGATGAAATTAATCCGCGAAAAGCAGATGGCAGCACTGCCCATCACCGTGATTCATGGAAAGGTTATCGAGATAGGAAAATATCCAAACATGGCAGAAATCAAAGAAAAACTTAATGGAGGAAAGTAATATGACCACGCGGTATATCTTCTTTTCCGGAAAAGGTGGGGTAGGAAAAACATCAATGGCATGTACGCAAGCAGTACGGCTCGCAGAGGAAGGCAAGAAAACCCTCATTGTAACAACCGACCCGGCTTCTAACCTGGCAGACGTATTTGAACAAACCATTGGCCACCAGATTACCCATATACAAGGCATTTCCAATTTATGGGCAATGGAAATTGACTCCGATAAAGCTACCCAAGAGTATATCGACCGTGCCATGGAACCCATCCGTGCAGCTTTCCCACCGCAAATCGTACAGGTGATGGAAGAACAGATGAGTGGTCCTTGCACGTCTGAGGTGGCAGCCTTTGATCGGTTCACGGATTTTCTGGAAGTGCCTACAGGTGATGAGAAAGTTTTTGATGTGGTCATTTTTGATACTGCTCCAACTGGCCACACCATTCGCTTACTGGAATTACCTGCTGAATGGACCGAGTCAATTGACGCAGCAAGCGCCGGCAGCGGGCAAACCTGTCTCGGTCCTGCTGCAGCAATACAAGATGCCAAACATAAATACGAACGAGCTTTGGCAGCTATGCGTAAAAGTGACCAAACAACCTTTATCTTTGTACTTCACCCGGAAGCAATTTCAATCAAGGAAACCCGTCGTGCGATCGATGAATTAAGCAAATTAGAAATTAATAATTACCGTTTGATTATTAATAGCATTATTCCACCTGAAGGTACACAAAACACGCTCTTCGCAGCTCGGGCTAAGATGCAATCACAATATCTGAAGCAAATTGAAACCGACCTGCCTTATCCGGCGCAACGTATGACGCTTTTGTCAGGTGAAATCAAGGGCATAAAAAGGCTAAGCCAGGTAGCAAAAATATTCTTTGATGGAAATTCGGCTGAGAAAACATTTGTCGCAGAAAGCGTTCAACCCCAGGGTGCCGCTTTAATAACCCCCCTGGCAGATATACGAGCACGCATTGAACCGAACGGTCATCACCGCACAGTGTTCTTTGCTGGCAAAGGTGGTGTGGGCAAGACGGTCGCTTCATGTATCACTGCAGTCTGGTTGGCGCGGCAGGGACATAAGACGCTGCTATTAACAACAGATCCAGCGGCGCATTTAGGGGATGTATTGGATGCCCCAGTGGGAGACAAAATTGCTCCTGTGGTTGGACAGCCTAACCTTTGGGCCGTCAAGATTGACCCGAAAGCTGCGGCCGAAACATATCGAGAACGAATTATTGAGGACGCACGCAAGCGCGGCCGCCCGGAGAGCGCTATTGCTACGATGGAAGAGGAATTGAACTCGCCTTGCACTGAGGAAATGGCTGCATTTGATAAGTTCATTGAATATGCATCGGAAGGTGAATGGGAATCTGTTGTTTTCGATACTGCGCCAACAGGTCATACATTACGCATGCTCGAACTGCCGATGGATTGGAGTAAGCAACTTGATGTTAAGATTTTTGCCTCAGTGGATGCCTCAGCAGCTGACGATGTTGCAAAACAGCGGTTTGGTAAAGTAATTGAAATGATGCGCGATCCTGACCAGAGCACATTTGCTTTCGTCATGTACCCGGAGGCAACACCCATCATCGAAGCTTACCGTGCCGCAACCGAACTTAGCACAGTGGGAATTCACCCTGGATTGGTCGTCGCCAATATGGTTATTCCACCCCAACAGGCTAATACCGATTTCACTCATGCTCGTCGGGTTATGCAGGAGAAATATTTGAATGAAATAACCAAAAGGTTCCAACTTCCAGTTGCACAGATCCCTCTCCTGCCGCAGGAAATCAAGGGGTTAAAGATGTTAGCAGAACTTGGTGAAAAAATATATCAGGGAAAAACTGATTTAAATTAGCAACCTATCGATAACCGAAACATTAAAGAAAGGAACAGAAATATGGACGACATCAAATTGAATGATCTGGAAGTCGCATCGAAGGATGTGATCATGCTCACCGCCCGACAATTTGCGGAGACCCTAACCGAAACGGATCAATATAAGGAATTCGAACAGTCTTACGAATCTTATCGACAGGATGTTGAAGCTCAGTTGGCATTTCGCGAATATCAATTAAAGCGGGTTGAATTACAGGCGAAATCAAAGACAAATCCATTGGATGATAAGGGCAGAGCAGAGTTGATTTTACTGCAAGGAAAGGCGTTTTCCCAACCTTCATTTATGCGCTACCAGAAAGCCCAGGAGAATCTTACAGAGATGTGCCAGAAAGTTGGTGATCTTTTGTCCAAAACAATTGATCTCGATTATTCAGCCGCATGCAAAATTAGTTCAGGAGGTTGTTGTGGATAACAACGAGAGTGGTAAATCCAAACAACAAAATGTTTCACCAAAGATGATGGAAGCAACAATAATGCTAGCGCAGAACTTGCTGCAGTCTGAACCGTTCCTTCGATATAAAGAGGCAGAAAACAAGTTACAAAAAGATAAAGTTGCGCAGAAATTGCTAACGGATTTTCCCGCGGCTCGCGAAAGGATACGTGGACAACAATTCTCGGGTACTTTTTCTGAAAGTGATTTAGTGAAACTGCAAGAACTACAAGAAGCAGTATCAACGAACGAAGTCATCCAATCCCATGAATTGTCCCAACGGGAAGCCATTGCATTGGTGCGTGAAGTGAATGAAGAAATTAGTAACCTGATCGGAATTGATTTTTCTGCCTTAGCGCGCCACTCCAGTGGTTGTTGTTGATGTAGGTGGTAGAAGGAGGATGCATGCCAATTTACGACTATCAATGTGATCACTGCCAAATGCAATTTGAGGTTTATGCTTCGTTTCAGGAAAAGGAACTCCGTTTGAGCCCGGTATGCCCAAAATGCACGAGCCTGGACACACACCAACTTTTATCAACAGGCCTGGTCATACGCAGCGGAAATGACAATCGTGCGTCTCGATCATCCACTTGTTTTGGGTCAAATTCTGGTTCTGGATGCTGTGGCGGATGAAGCAGATGATTCTTGTAAAAATTATTGGATCGCCTGTTGCATGTAAAGACGGCCTCAAAGAAAGCTGGCGTGAAGTTGCAACTTGGGTAGCAGATCGGTTCCAGATGATTTATGGCGATAAAGTAAGGGTACATTACTACGATTTATTTGACGCAGATTGTCCATCGATACCAGCAGATGGAAAACTGCCAATTGTATTTGTGAATGAATTTATCATAAGCAGTGGAGGAAAAATCTCTACTCCACTGATTCGTAAGAAGCTAGAGGAACTGGGAATATACCCACAATAACTTTTACTGGAGGAAGTAATGTCAGAAGAATTTGCATCAAAAAAATTATCTTTCCTAGATCGGTTTTTAACTTTATGGATTTTCCTGGCTATGGCAGTTGGCGTTGGATTGGGATACCTAATCCCAGGCGCTGAAAATTTTATCAACCGCTTCCAGGTTGGAACCACAAATATACCAATTGCGATAGGTCTGATTTTAATGATGTACCCTCCTTTTGCCAAAGTAAAGTACGAAGAGTTAGGCGAGGTGTTCCGTAATAAAAAGATTTTGGGTCTGTCCCTTTTACAGAACTGGATTGTTGGACCAATCTTGATGTTCCTTTTGGCAATTTTATTCTTATCCGACAAGCCGGAATATATGACCGGGATTATCATGATCGGTCTTGCCCGCTGCATCGCGATGGTTATCGTTTGGAATCAACTTGCCAAAGGTGATACCGAGTATGCTGCCGGGATTGTGGCGTTCAATAGTATATTCCAGGTGTTGTTCTACAGCATCTATGCCTGGGTGTTTGTTACTGTGTTGCCTCCGCTCTTTGGGTTGCAAGGAAATATTGTCAGGATCAGCATAGGTCAGATTGCTGAATCCGTTGCCATTTACCTAGGGATTCCAATGGTTGCTGGATTTCTTACTCGGTTTATTTTACTGCGAGTCAAAACAAAAGAATGGTACGAGAAGAAGTTTATCCCCAAGATTAGCCCAATTACCCTCATCGCCCTTCTCTTTACCATCATTGTAATGTTTAGCCTGAAAGGCAACTTAATCGTCCAAATACCATTTGATGTGGTTCGCATTGCTATACCGTTGGTGTTCTACTTTGTGATCATGTTCCTTGTCAGTTTCTGGATGAGCAAACGTGCTGGTGCGGATTATTCCAAAACGGTTACCCTGGCTTTTACGGCAGCCAGTAATAATTTTGAACTTGCTATTGCGGTTTCAGTAGCCGTGTTTGGCATCAATTCAGGAGAAGCTTTTGCAGGGGTTATCGGACCTCTTGTTGAGGTGCCCGTGATGATCGGATTAGTAAACCTGGGATTGTATTTTAAAAAGAAATACTTCCCACAACAACCAAAAACCACTATTGCGGTCTCTGAAGGAACGTAAACAGTCGTCTATCAAAATGGAATAAAAGGAGTTCAGCGATGACTTACAAATATCTGGGGAAAAGCTACATTCGTCCGGATGCCATTGCAAAGGCCACTGGAAAAGCTGTCTTCCTTGATGATATCCGTATTCCTGGCATGCTTTATACTGCGATTCTTCGACCGAAATTCGCGCATGCAAAGATAGTCGAAATTGATACCAGTGAAGCAGAAAAATATCAGGGGGTTGTAAAAGTTGTAACCGGCCGGGATTGCAAGATTCACTACGGTGACAACATCAGCGATTTTGCACCCATGGCAGTTGACCGTGTCCGCCATATCGGAGAACCTGTCGCTGCTGTCATTGCTGATACTCCTATTCATGCCAAAGAGGCCATAGAACAGATTAAGGTTGTTTACGACCCATTACCAGTTTATGTTGATGCAAAAGACTCTTTACAAGAAAACCCCATCCTCATACATCCCGATCTTACAGACTACTGGCACTTACCCACCATCCATCCTGAACCAGGGACAAATATTGCGCATAAATATCGGCTAATAAAAGGAGAAGGTGAAAAAGGATTCAGCGGCGCTGATGTGGTTATTGAGCATGAATTTAATTATCCATTAGCCTCCTGCGCTGCCCTGGAAACACATGGTACCATCGCCTGGTTTAAAGAAGATCGAACCATAGAAATCTGGTCGTCATCAATCTGCCCATTCATCATACGTGATGAATTGGCAAAATCGTATGGAATCCCAGTCTCTGATGTCAGGATTCACATTCCAGAAGTAGGCGGGTGTTTTGGATATAAATCTGACGTCACAGTCGAAGAAACCATCGCCTGGATTGCCAGCTTTGTACCAGGGAGACCTGTAAAATGGGTTGCCTCAAGGCAAGAAGACATCACCTCATCACTATTAGGGCATGGAATACGCACTGTCATGAAAATTGGAGCAAAAAAAGATGGGAAACTGGTTGCCCTAAAAGCCACCATCTACCATTCTACCGGTGCATATAGCGATACCGGCGTGAATGTCATGATGGCAGCCACTCATAATTCCACAGGACCTTATGAATTTGAACACTGCGATCTAACTGGCTACTCTGTTTATACCAATACACCACCAGTAGGTGCTTTTCGCGGCTATGGACATGCTGAACCGCAATTTGCCACTGAACGCATGATCGACATCCTTGCTCGACAACTAAAGATGGATCCCATTGAACTGCGTAGGAAAAACTATTTAAGCGAAGGCAAAATCAATGCACTTGGTGAGCATATGTGGAAGTCAAATGGCGACATCTACAAATGCTCTGCAATAGTTGAAAGAACTGTTTTTGGACATGAGAAACCTGAAGAAGATGAGATATTTTTTTATGGGCGTGGATTTGCTGCCTTAATGAAATCTCCAAAGGGAGCACCTTTCTCCACTAAAGGCTGCTACATGAAGATGAACATTGACGGCAGTGTATCGATCAATATGGGTGGAGCTGAAGTTGGCCAGGGATTGAGAACAGTGGTCCGCCAGATTGCCGCTGAAGCGTTAAAGTTACCCCCTGAGAAAATCAGGGTATATACCGAATTGGACACCCAGTTTTCGCCCTATGAATGGCAAACGATCGGCTCTATGTTCACCATGCAGGGAGGTAGAGCCATTGTGCGTGCTGCCGATAAACTGATCAAAATATTAAAACAGACCGCCGCCTCGGTACTAAAAACGGATGAGGATTATTTGGAATATGATGGTAATTCTGTCTATTTGAGGAGCGACCCATCCATTTCAATTTCAATTAATAATCTGAATCGCGGCTATATAACCGAAGACGGAATTACGGTTGGCGAAATCGCACAATCGGTATCAGATGCACGTTTACCGAGATATTCCAACCCGGACAAAAATGGGCAGGGAAGTTTGGGAGTTACTTACACCTTCGGTGCACAGGCAGCTGAAATTCGTATTGAAAAAAAAACCGGAAAAATCATCGTAGATCATGTCGCTTCGGCGTTTGATGTCGGCACGGTTATAAATCCATTACAGATTCGCGGAACGGTGCTGGGTGGTGTAACAATAGGCCTTGGAGCAGCACTTTATGAAGAAGTGGAAATAAATAAAGATGGCCAAATAACTAATCCGCATTATTTCCAATATCATATTCCAACTTTAAAAGAGGCTCCGCGTCAAACGATTGAATTTGTCGAAACCCCTGATCCTATCGGAGCGTTTGGAGCACGCGGGATTGGAGAACACCCGGTAATCGGGGTAGCACCAGCAATTCTCAACGCGATCTTTGATGCAATAGGAGTCGATTTTTATGAACTGCCGGTTACACCAGAAAAAATAAGGGCTGCCATGGAAACCAGAAAGGAAAATGTGAAATGAAGAAAACAATCACTTTTACCATTAATGGCCAGCAGCAAACTTTGGAGGTGGAGCCAGGAACAATGTTGATTGACTTGATCCGTGATCAACTCAACCTCACTGGTACAAAAAGAGGATGTGATAACGCAACATGCGGCAGTTGCGTGGTTATCATAAATGGAAGGGCGGTGAAAAGCTGTTCGATGCCTTCCGAAAAAGCTGACCAGAGCCATATTTTTACCATCGAAGGTATTTCTAAAGGTATGCAATTACACATAATTCAGCAAGAGTTGATACAGGCTGGAGCTATTCAATGCGGTTTTTGCACACCTGGCATTGTTAACGAATTAGTTGCCCTTTTTGATCAAAAACCAAATTCAAGTGAAACCGAAATAATCACTGCCCTAAATAAACATCTCTGCCGGTGCACCGGTTATGAGCCGATTCTTGAAGGTGCGCTGAAGGCTCAAAAGAAGCTTCTGGGTTAATTGATTGAGATGAAAATGGAAAATAATTCCACCAACAAAAATATCCTTGTCGTATTGGCTCATCCGGATGATGAAAGTTATGGGATGGGAGGGACCTTAGCCAAATTCGCAGATTTGGGAGCGCAAATTGTATTAATTTGTGCCACGAGGGGTGAAGCTGGAATTCAGGGTATTGAACCTGAAAGAGCGGGGAGAATTAGGGAGCGAGAATTAAAACAAGCTGCCGAAAACCTGAATATTAGATTGTTTTTCCTCGATTACCTTGATGGAACCTTATCTCAGCTCGAAACTAAAATTTTCGCTCAGCAATTATCAATTTGGATTGCTACAGTTGAACCTGGTCTGATCATTACATTTGGCCCTGATGGAGTTTCTGGACACCCGGATCACATCGCTGTTTCCAATGCAGTTACGCGGGCTGTCGAACATTACTTCCCAAATATCAATCTGCTTTACTTAGCTGCTTCAGAGGCAACAAAACTTGGATGCGGTGTTACTGAAACAATTCATCATTCGCGGCATCTTATCAGCGTCGATATCTCAGATTTTAAACTTGCAAAGGTTAAAGCGATACAAAGCCACAAGAGCCAGAATAAAGAACTCACCGGCATCCCGGAAAGTGAGTTGGGAAAAATAGCCTGCTTTGAGAATTTCTCAATTGCCAATATGAGTGAAGGACAAAAAGAGACATTAAAGTGGTTTAAAGAAAAAGCTAAATGAGAGGTTAAGGAAAAGGAATTACTCGACAAGTGGAGGTGTCAGATGGCATTGCCAAATATTGTTGCTCAAAAAAAAGCAATCACTGTTGACCTTCTGGAACAAATTTTTCCCATGGATATTAGAAATCAGGTAAGGGTGAAATTATGGGACGGAAGTTATTGGCCGAACCAGGAAGATAAAAAAACCACTTTAGTGCTAAATCACTCTGGAGGGTTGCGAGCCTTGCTATTGCCTGGTACAGAAGTAGGTATGGCTGAAGCTTATTTATATAATGACATTGATATTGAAGGTGATGTAGAGTCGATCTTCACCCTGGCGGATAGTTTGACCAATACCCTTTCCATAATTAAAAAAACGCATTTATTCAAACAATTACTTCAACTCCCTACCCCACCAGCCAGAATCGACAGCGTTCGAGGGCCATTAAAACCAAAGGGTAAAAAACATTCAATAGAACGAGACCGTAAGGCGGTTACTTATCACTATGATGTTTCGAATGAGTTTTACGGTTTATGGCTAGATCCCCAAATGGTTTACTCTTGTGGATATTTCCTTGACCCAGACCAAGCAATTGATAATGCTCAACAGGAGAAGCTAGATTATCTTTGTAAGAAATTGAGATTAAAACCAGGGCAGAGACTGCTTGATCTCGGTTGTGGCTGGGGAGGACTGGTCATTTGTGCTGCCAAAAACCATGGGGTCGATGCGACCGGGATTACTTTAAGTCGTCCGCAGGCTGAATTTGCCAATCAACGAATTAAAGAATTGGGATTATCACAAACCGCACGAGTTCTGGTGGCTGATTACAGGGAAATTGCGGAATCAGATCCTTTTGACGTTTTAGTGAGTGTGGGTATGTTTGAGCACGTGGGAGCCGACCTTCTACAGCAATATTTTGAAAAGTCATTTCGTTTGTTAAAACCTCAAGGCATGTTTCTGAACCATGGGATTGCTACTTCTATCACTAACAAATCTACTAGAGCAGATTCCTTTTCTGATCAGTATGTATTTCCTGACGGCGAATTAGTACCCATCTTTGAAACCCTAACCAACGCTGAATCCGCTGGGTTTGAAATCCGAGATGTTGAGAGTTTGCGCGAACATTATGTATTGACGCTTAGGCAGTGGGTTAAACGATTAGAAGAAAACCATGATGAAGCTTTGCGTTATGTTGATGAAGTCACTTATCGCGTTTGGCGACTTTACATGTCCGGGTCAATCCATGGGTTTAACAAGGGACGGTTGAACGTCTACCAAAGTTTATTAATCAAACCTGATGAATCAGGGAAGTCTGGACTTCCTTTAACCCGAGAGGATTGGTATAAAAAGTGAAGGCTTGGGCACATGACGAATAATAATATCTTTCCATTTTCAGCCATTGTGGGTCAAGCGTTGATGAAACAGGCATTAATCTTGAACGCGATCGATAACCGCATTGGAGGGGTATTGATCAGTGGAGAACGGGGAACAGCGAAATCGACTGCAGCGCGGGCTCTGGCGGCTCTTCTCCCTTCAATTAAGATCAATCAAGGATGTCGGTTCCATTGTGATCCAGAGTTTCCCAACAACTGGTGCACAGAATGTCAGGAAAGAATAAAAAACGGCGAAAACATTCCTATTATTGAAATCCCAACGCCATTCGTAAACCTTCCAGTTTCTGCAACAGAAGATCGGGTAGTCGGGACACTCGATATTGAAAAAGCTATTCAAAAAGGACTTCGTGCTTTTGAACCAGGCGTGCTGGCTGAAGCAAACCGCGGGTTATTGTACATTGATGAGGTAAATTTATTAGACGATCATGTGGTTGACGTGCTGCTTGACTCAGCTGCCATGGGGGTAAATATCGTTGAGCGTGAAGGAATTTCCTTCATGCATCCTGCACGGTTTATGCTCGTAGGAACGATGAACCCGGAGGAGGGCGAGTTAAGACCACAACTCCTGGATCGTTTTGGATTATCAGTTGGGATATACGGGATTCGTTCGATTCTAGAGCGTGTCACTATTATTGAACGCAGCCTAGCATTTGAGAGTGATCCGGCAGGCTTTCAGGAGCAGTGGAAAAAAGCAGAACTCGCTATTTCGGACAAGACCGTTCGAGCACGAAATTTGGTTGATCAAGTTACCTACTCCACCGAAAGTCTTAACCTGATCGCTAAAATCACAACCGAGATGCAAATAGATGGTCATCGACCTGATCTAGTGATATTAAAGACTGCAAGAGCGCAGGCTGCGTTTGATGGGCGAATCTCAATCTTGCCAGAAGATATTGAGCAAGCAGCAATTTTAACCTTACCACATCGAATGAAAAAACGCGCATTTGAGTCAACTCTAGATAATGCTGATTTAGCGAAATCTATCGCTCACATAACAAAGAAATATGTAAGTCAACAATTGTATGAGGATCAACAAATTGAGACAGGAGTGTTAGCCTCATGAAGAGGTAATTGAGAATCCTGTCTTTTTTAACTATTCGTAAAGTAAGGGCACTCGAAAGGAGACTAGTATGTGGACAACACTGGTTGAATATCATCGCCCGAAGACGATACCCAAATGTTTGGAGTTACTCTCTCGAGAGTACCCACACACAGTTCCTTTGGCAGGAGGAACCTGGTTGCTACCTCATCACACCCCACAGATCGAGGCTGTGGTTGATCTGAGCGCTCTCAACCTGGAGTTCATCAAATCTAGCGCCCATGATTTAAAGATAGGTGCAATGACTACGCTACAAACCATAATCGATACTCCTTCCAGCAAAAACTTCGCCAATGGTTTGCTACGAGAAGCGTCCTGTAAAAATGCATCTCGGACGACGCGTAATGTCGCAACCCTTGGTGGAACAATTGTTGTTGGAAGTTCAACTTCCGAGTTATGCCAGGCATTGCTGGTACTCAACGCCCAGGTAGTCATCTTTGCACCAAAAAAAATTGAAGTTCCCCTAAGTGACTTCTTTACCAAACGAATAGCATATCTTATTCCAGCTAGCATCATTACGGAAGTCATCATTCCCAAAGACCCTGGATACATCGGTGCTGGTTCAGTGCAGGTAAGCCGTACACCCCAAGCTCAGCCAATCGTGAATGCTTCAGCCCTGGTCTCCCAATTTGGTCATGTCTGTTCGCTGGCCAGAATTACGCTTGGAGGAGTAACCGACTACCCGATTCGGTTGCCAAAAATTGAAGCATTGATATCCCATCAGAACGTTGATGCGACGCTTTATGACCGGGTGACGGAAGCAGTGAAAAGTGAAATTATTCAATATCCTTTATCAGAATACCAACGCGAAATGGCTGGTATTGTGGTTGCTCGTGCCATTCAAGAAGCCTGGGGACAAGCAGAAAAGGAGTAAACAATGGATATCCATTTAACCATCAATAGAGAAGAGCGGAATATTCCGATTCAGGTTGGAGAGACTTTGCTCGAAGTCCTACGCCGAATTGGATACGTAGGGGTCAAACACGGATGTGATGATGGCTCTTGCGGTGTCTGTACCGTATTACTGGATGGTAAAGCCGTTCTTTCCTGCATTCTGCTTGCTGCCCAAGTTGACGGACATTCCCTGACCACGATCGAGGGAATGGGTTCACGAGAGAACCTCCACCCTCTTCAGTCCGCTTTTGTGGAACACAGCGCTGTACAGTGCGGTTACTGTACGCCAGCTATGATCTTATCAACTAAAGCCTTGTTGGATGAAAACCCTCATCCTACCGAAGCAGAGGTGCGAGATGCCTTGAATGGCGTGCTGTGTCGTTGTACAGGATACCTCAAACCTGTGGAGGCTGTTCTGCGTGTTTCAAATGGAGGAGACTGATGACCCATCCATATAACGATCCTGAAAAGATGTTAAAGATGAGCGAGCACCCTGAAGGTCTAGCCCCCAAAGATATGCGTGTTGTCGGAAAATCGGTTCAGCGGGTAGATTCCATAAAACTTGCATTAGGTAAGCCGGCTTATACAGATGATATTGCATTGCCAGGAATGTTACATGCCAAGATACTTCACAGCCCGCACGCTCAAGCGATTATTAAAAAGATAGATACCACAAAAGCACGAGCACTACCAGGAGTACGTGCGGTGTTGATATATAAGGATATTAAACCGGTTCGCTTTACCACTGCCGGCCAATCACACCCGCTGCCATCACCACTGGATACGCTTGTGCTTGACCGTAAAATGCGTTTTGTTGGCGACCGGGTAGCGGCAGTGGCAGCCGATACCCTTGAAATTGCCGACTACGCCCTTTCGTTGATTGAAGTCGATTATGAAGTGCTTCCAGCAATAATTGAGATCGAAGATGCAATTAAGCCTGATGCACCTATCATCCACGACGAACCGGACTGCACCGGTTTTGAAGGGGTCTTTTTCCCTCAAAAGAACATCGCAGCCCATATTGAAGCCGAGGCAGGCGATTTGGAGAAAGGATATGCCGAGGCATACCGGATCATCGAAAAAGATTATCGAGTTCCTCAGATACAGCATGTTTCCCTGGAGCCACACATTTGTATAACATGGTTGGATGAGGATGATCGCCTGGTGATTCGTTCGGCGACCCAGGTGCCATTTCACGTCCGGCGTATTCTGGCTCCTGTGCTTGGACTACGTGAAAAACAGATTCGAGTGATCAAACCTCGAATTGGAGGTGGATTCGGAGGTAAGCAGGAGATCGTGATCGAAGACATCTGTGCCTTACTCACCTTGATTACCAAAAAACCAGTACGCTTGGAATATACCCGCTCAGAAGAATTTATTGCTGCCCGTAGTCGCCATCCCCAAATACTACGTTTAAAAACAGGGGTACTCCGCGACGGCACAATAACCGCAATGACCTTAAAAGTTATTGCCACGACCGGGGCATATGGTTCTCATTCACTAACGGTTCAACAAAATACAGGGTCACGGCCTTTGGCACTATATAGATGTCCGAATATGCGCTTTGAAGTGGATGTGGTGTACACGAACCGGCCTCCAGCAGGAGCCATGCGTGGTTATGGGGTTCCCCAAGGTTTGTTTGCCTTAGAAGTACACATGGACGAGATCGCTGCCGAGCTGGGTCTCGACCCGATCGAATTCCGGCAGCGAAACTGGGTAAAAGTAGGTGATGTTTTCCCGCTGGCGGAGGCATTAGGCGAAGGCAGAAAGGGATTCCCGAATCCCCTACGATCCACAGGATTAGCTGAATGTGTTACAGAAGGGTCAAAACGCATAGGTTGGAATCGCCGGAACGATGCTGATTGGCATACGGTATCCGGTAAACCTCACATTCGACGAGGTTTGGGCATGGCCGCCCTTATTCACGGCAGCGGTATCCCTGGCGTCGATATGGGCGGCGCATATCTCAAAATGAATGATGATGGCTCTTTTAATTTGATGGTCGGGGCTACAGACCTGGGCACTGGGGCAGACACTGTGCTGGCTCAGATTGCAGCCGAAGTGCTGGGATGTCAGGTCGATGATATCCTGGTATACGCTGCCGATACAGATATGACACCATTTGATAAAGGTGCCTATGCTTCAAGCACTACCTTTGTCTCTGGCGGGGCAGTTAAGAAAACTGCCGAGAAGGTCGCCGGGATGATCAAAAACGTAGCAAGTCATATGTTGGAAGTTCCACCTGAACAACTGAAATTAGCCGGTGCCAGAGTTATTTCTCCAGAAGGAGAAAGTGTTTCCCTCAAGGATGTCGCCCTCAATTCTTTGCATGTCATTGACCAACACCAAATCCAAGCGGCTGAATCACACATGTCCTTAATGTACGCCCCGCCCTTTGCTGTGCAGTTCGCTATGGTCGAGGTGGACACACAAACCGGTGAGGTGCGCGTTAAAAAGCTGGTTTTTGGAATTGACTGCGGTCAATCGGTCAATCCGGCTGGGGTTGAAGGGCAGATTGACGGGGGTATTGCGATGGCGTTGGGTTACGCGCTGTCAGAGGAAATGCTCTTTGATGAAGTCGGCAATCTTCTCAACAGTAATTTACGAGATTACCATGTTTTTCGAGCAGATGAAATGCCAGAAATAGACCGGTTTATCGTCCCCACGATGGATCCCTCTGGTCCATTTGGAGCCAAAGCAGCCGCTGAGATCCCAACAGATGGAGTTGCCCCAGCGGTGATTAATGCCATTTACGACGCCACTGGCGTACGGCTGCGCGAGATTCCCGCTACTCCGGAGAGGGTCTGGCGCGCCATGCAGAAAGAAAACAGATGAATGCGACGAAGAGTTGCGATTTGGACGATTTTTGTCAAAGCTATGGCCGACGAGACGCGAAAGCACGTCCTGGGTCTATTGCAATGTGGCAAGATGAACGTTTGCGAGTTGACCCAGGCGCTCGGCCTGGCACAACCCACCATATCCCATCACCTGGGCGTCTTGCGCCGCGCTGGGATGGTCTTGTATCGCCGCGAAGCGAAGCAGGTTTTCTACCACCCAAGCCCTGGCTGTGTGGATTATTGCTGTCGTGAGATTCTAACCCGCTTCAATATTCCACATCAACCAGAGCTATTGGATTCAAAATAAAAAAAGGAGGTGACTATGGAATTTCCCATATAAATTTTTACTCACTTGAGAGCCTTTGCTCATCAACTGGTAAATTCAATGGAAAAGTAAATGCCAAATTATTTTACTTGGACTACTAATGGAGGATGACCATGTTTAAAACGATAGTTATCGCAACGGATTTATCACCAGCTTCGAATGTCCTGGTGGAATGCGTTATTGGCTTAAAAATGCTTGGAGTAAAAAAGATATTTCTTACTTACGCAATGGGATTAAGGCATTTGGATGATATGCAATACAGCATTGCATCAAAAGTGGAACCTTTCCTGCTTGAACAAAAAAAGAAGCTAACGGACCAAGGCATTGAAACGGAAATCGAAATGGTGCCCGGCATACCAGCAGAGGAGATTCGGCGTGTTGCAGAAGAAAAGGATGCCTCCCTGATAGTAATCGGTTCACATGGCGAAAGTATGTTGGAGCATGTTCTTTATAAACTCGGCGGCACTGCCTCAGAGGTGTTGCACAGTTTTACGCGACCTCTTCTATTGGAAAGAACACGGATCGTGAAAAAGGGAACAGAAACCTGCATTGAACCTTCATGTTCGAATTACTTGAAGAACGTACTGTACGTTACTGACTTTTCCGATACTGCGCAGCGGGCATTTAATTATATCGAAACTATGGTAAAAAACGGATGCAAACAAGTGACCATTATGCACGTTCAGGACAAAACAAAAATTGATAAGCAGCTTTCAGATAAACTTGAGGAATTCAATAAAATCGATACCAAACGGATCGAAATGTTAAAAGAACAACTTAAGAAAAAAGGTGACACAGACGTCCAGGTGAAACTTGTCTACGGGAACCCAACTTCTGAAATTTTAACCGAAGTTGCATCCCGTAACTATTCACTGATCGTAATGGGCAGCCAGGGTAGAGGTTTCATCCCTGAAATATTCCTTGGTAGTGTGAGCCACAATGTCGCCAGAAACTCCGGGGTATCCGTGTTACTGATTCCAGCGATTCGATAAAACACGAATCTGTGAAAGGAAATTAGAAATGTCCAATAAGATGGACAATTCTAAAGGATGGTCAATGTGGTTGAGCTGAAGCACGAAGAAAAATTTAACGTAATAGGTAAATCTGTTCCTCGCGTAGACGCGCAAAGCAAAGTCACTGGAAAAGCGCTCTACCCTGGTGACTTGAGCATGCCAGGTATGCTCCACATGAAGATTTTATTTGCTGAACGACCACATGCCCGCATCACCCGGCTGGACACTTCCAAAGCTGAAGCATACCCTGGTGTGATAGCTGTGTTTACCGCCAAAGACGTACCGGTAAATGAGTATGGATTACAAATTAATGACCAGCCTGTTTTGTGCGGTCCAGGTTCCAACAAACCTGGCACTGATGTAGTCCGGTTTGTTGGTGATCAGATTGCCCTTATTGTTGCTGAGAACGAGAGCGCTGCAGCAACAGCGCGTACCTTGATCGAAATCGAGTTCGAAGACATGCCACTTGTTATGGACCCGATTGTAGCAATGCGCTCCAATTCACCACTTATTCACCCGGAAGTAGGCAATAGCAATATTTGTGTCACCCACAAAATCCGCAAGGGTGATGTCGCTGCGGGTTTTGCCGAGGCGGAAGTGGTTGTGGAGAGTGAATACCACCTGCCTTTCCAGGAACACGCCTACCTACAACCTGAAGCAGGGTTGGCTTACGTAGACGAAGAAGGCCGAATCGCAGTCCAATGCGGCGGTCAGTGGCTTCACGCTGAACGGACGCAGATCGCCCACTCATTGGGTTTACCAGAAGAACAGATACGCGTAATCTATCCAGCAATCGGCGGTGCTTTTGGGGGCCGCGAAGACATGTCGGTGCAAATTGTGCTGGCATTGGCCGCCTGGAAACTGCGCCGCCCTGTTAGGATCATTTGGAGCAGACGCGAATCGATTATTGGCCATTGTAAGCGCCATCCGGTAACGGTTAAAGCAATTTGGGGAGCGACAAAAGTCGGTAAGCTGGTTGCAGCCGAAATGGAAATTGTCGCCGATGGCGGTGCTTATATGTATACGAGCAATAAGGTTCTCGGCAATACCACTTTAGTTAGCACTGGACCTTATGCCATCCCCAATGTCAAAGTGGATACCTACGTTGTTTATACAAACAACATCCCGACCGGCGCATTTCGCGGTTTTGGAGCACCGCAGGGAAACTTTATCGCCGAAGCACAGATGAATAAATTGGCTGAAGCTCTGGACATAGACCCGGTCGAGTTTCGCTTACAAAATGCCCTCCAAGTGGGGGATACACTCGGGGTGGGGACAGAACCGCCCGGACCGATAAGTATCCGGCAGGTGATCGAGGCTGCAGCTTTGAAGGGTGGCTGGGTACATAATGGGATAGGTTGGCATCATCCCTTGAATCATCAGAATAATGGTGAGAAGAATATTAAACGAGGGATCGGTTTTGCAGCCGGGTTCAAGAACGTTGGTTTCAGTTTTGGTTATCAAGAGAATTGCTGGGCACGGGTCGACATTTTTGGAAAGAATGAGATCGAGAATGTGGTTGCCTATCACGCTGGAGCCGATGTGGGTCAAGGCAGCCATACTGCCATGGCACAGATGGTTGCTGAGGCTGTGGGTATTCCGCTGGAAAAAGTAAAAATGGTGATATCCGATACCGCTACAATGGGCAATTCTGGCAGTGCATCGGCTTCTCGAATGACTTTCATGGCAGGTAACGCCATCCGTGGTGCAGTCCAGATCGCTCTGGAGAAGTGGCATTCTGAAGAACGTCCTGCGGTAGGAGAATTCAAGTATCTAGCCCCAAAAACGACGCCTTTTGCCAAGAAGACTGGCTATTCTATGCCCAATTTTGCCTATGCCTATGTAGCCCAATCAGTGGAAGTCGAGGTGGATACTGAAACTGGTCTGGTATTGGTTCTTCATGTTGTATCAGCTGACGATGTTGGCAAGGCAATCAACCCACAACTGATAGAAGGACAAATCGAAGGTGCAATTATTCAAGCGCAGGGGTATGCCTTGATGGAGAATTTCCAAATGAAGGACGGACGGGTATTGACAGACCAACTCAGTACATATCTGATACCGACCGTATTGGACGTTCCAGAAAAAATCGATTCTATAATTATTGAAGTTCCAGATCCGCGCGGTCCGTGGGGGGTGCGTGGCGTGGGTGAGCTCCCCTTCCTACCGTTTGCTCCTGCGGTACTGGCAGCAATCCATAATGCAGTTGGAGTATGGATTGACGAAATACCTGCCACTCCAGAGAAAGTTTTATTGGCTTTGAGAGCCGTCTAGAACCTGGAAAATAAACTTCTAATAAACTTTAACGAGGATTCCATGTGGAATACATACGTTCAACCGACATCTATTGAAGAAACCTTGACTTATTTAAATAAATATAAAGCCAATGCAAAAATTATCAACGGTGGTACGGACCTCCTCCTTGAACTTGAACATAAGAATGTCCAACCTATTATGATAATCGACATCAGTAGGGTTATCGGATTAGATGGCATCAGTTACGACGATGGATGGATCCATATCGGTGCCAGAGTGACCCATAATCAAGCTGCTGGTTCAAGTGTGCTTCGCCAATATGGAATTCTCTTAACTCAAGCCTGCTGGCAAGTTGGGGTACCTCAAATAAGGAACCGCGGCACTATAGCCGGAAATCTCCTTACAGCTTCACCTGCAAATGACACTATTACTCCCCTTATTGCCTTGGGTGCCTGGGTGACTCTACAGAGTCTGGAGCGGGGAGAGCGCACTATGTTACTTTTGGAATTCATTAGAGGGGTTCGTAGAACTTTATTGGAACCGGATGAACTCCTTATTGACATTTCTTTTCCGGCTTTGTTGGTAAATGAGCATAGCACCTTTATCAAGTTTGGGCTTAGACAAGCGCAGGCAATTTCACTAGTAAATGTTGCGATAGTGTTGAAATATGATGACAATCGTGTAGAAAGGGCTATTATCTCATTAGGATCGGTAGCCCCTACGATTGTTTTTGCAGCGAGGGCACAACAATATTTACAAGGTAAGAATTTGGATGAATCAGTAATTTCAAGAACTGCCGAACTGGCTACAACGGCCGCACAGCCGATTGATGATATTCGCGGATCAGCGGAATATCGCCGAGAATTAGTTCGAACTTTGGTAAAACGCGGATTAAGCCAAATCCGGGAACATTCCGAACAGTCTGGATTACCAGGGGTTCCGGTTATGTTATGGGGAAAAACCAGGGGTAGAATCCCAGCACTTCAAACCTCTTGGGATTCCCAGAAATCTGGTTTGATCGACACTACTGTAAATGGTAAGCGTTATCGGGTAGAAGGCGCTGAAAATAAAAGCCTATTGCGAATGCTTAGAGAGGATCTTGGCTTGATAGGGACTAAAGAAGGATGCGCTGAGGGGGAGTGTGGCGCATGCACTATTTTCTTGGACGGGATTGCTGTAATGAGTTGTCTGGTTCCAGCACCTAGGGCACATGGAGCAGAAATTGAAACAATTGAGGGATTGAGTAACGGCGATAAGATTCATCCATTACAACAATCTTTTATTGATTCGGGGGCTGTCCAATGCGGTTATTGTTCGCCCGGTTTTATCATGAGCGGTGTGAAATTATTAGAGGAGGTTCCATCTCCTTCTAAAATGGAAATTCAGCAAGCGATTGCAGGAAATCTGTGTCGCTGCACCGGGTATTATAAGATTGTAGAAGCAATAGAACGTGCGGTAAAAATACAGTAGAGCTTCAGAGTAGGCAATAATGACTTCACTCAATGATCTTTGTTATAAACCACACACTTTTTTCCGAGGTCTAAATGCTAACGCTAATAAATGATATTGAAACCTGGCGCAAATTAGAAAAACCGATTGCCATTGCAACAAATGTCAAGCTCGAGGGGGCTTCCTTGCGTCCCCTTGGCGCAAAAATGGTGATGACATCCACCATGGATATTTCGGGGTCGGTAACAGGTGGCTGCATTGAGGGTGTTGTTTATCAAGAAGCGCAGGAAGTACTAAAAGACGCAAAGCCAAAATTATTGCATTATGGCTTTGTGGATGGTGATAATCCGATAGAAGTCGGATTGAGTTGCGGCAGTTCGCTGGATGTCCTTGTGGAATCATTGGATTCACCCACCTGGCTTGAAATCTACCCCGCTTTTAAAACCCTCCGTGAACAAAACCGAGCCGTGGCAGTGGCGACGGTTATCTCTGAGTTAGAACTAGGAAATAAATTAATGCTCGGGCCTGATGATCAAATTGTTGGTACCCTGGGGAACGATGGGCTGAATACACAAGTTCAGGCATGGATGAAGAAGCAGCTTGGAGCCCGACAATCAAACTGGACATCTTTTAAAGTTGAAGATAATGAAATTGATGTCTTTGTGGATGTTTTTTCTCCATCATCTCGCCTAATCATAATAGGCGCAGTGCATGTGGCAATTCCACTGGTTACATTAGCAAATGCGCTGGGTTATTATACAATTGTCATAGACCCACGCAAAACTTTCGCGACTAATGAACGGTTCTCCCATGCGAATGAGTTGATTGTAGATTGGCCATCAACTGCTTTGGAAAAACTTCGCCCGGATGAGGGCTCATACATCGCTGTTATCAGCCATGATGAAAAACTTGATAACCCGGCATTGGCTGTCGCATTAGCCAGTCCGGCTCGCTATATTGGCGTCTTGGGAACCCGGAAAAATCTCCCCCGGCGTCTGGCTGCACTCCAAGAATTGGGCGTAAAAGAAGAGCAGTTTGAACGTCTCCGCGCTCCGATTGGCCTCCATATTGGTGCCGTTGAACCGGAGGAAATTGCATTATCCATCCTGGCGGAAATCGTTTCAGCAAAGCATGGACTTCCTAAAACTCAATAGAAGACTGGTATGTATTAGAAATGTTGATTGGAATTAGTAAAATCAAGTTTTTTTTTGCCAAAGGATTTTGCCCAAATATCGGAAGGTTCCTTCATAATCTTCTTTCATCCTGTTCTTAGTGTGATATTTTTTATAAGACTGGTGTAGAAAAATGATTTTGTCACCAGAAAAGGACTATTGGGAATGGTTTATCCGTGTGTGATATGCGGCGCTGATTTACAGCAGGTTAACACCATAGCTGTGTGTTCTTTCTGTAATCAGGAGACTCCAGCCAGGTTTCTATGCAAAAATGGACATCACATCTGTGAAGAATGTCAACTAGCCGACTGGCCGCAAGTGATTGAAAGGGTTTGTGAGGGATCAAAAGAAACCGATTCATCTGTTATTGCGAATCTGATCATGAAACACCCCATGGCAGTAATGAACAGCCCGCAACATCATATTATTGTCACGCCGGCTTTTTTATCCGCCCTCCGGAATTCAGGTATGCATTCCCTAAGCCCTGGTCGTTTGGCTTCAGCGATAGAGCGAACCAAAGGGATTCCGCTTGGCGCATGTGGCACACGTGGAGAATGTGGGGCTGCCACTAGCGTTGGTGCGTTGGTGTCTATTCTAACTGGGGCTTCTTTTGCCAAAGATAAAGAACGCTCACTATCTTTGCAAGCAACAGCCGAAACGTTAATAGCTATCGCCCAGGCTGGAGGCCCACGCTGCTGCAAGCAGAGCGTATACCTGGCAATAGAGACCGCTTCGGTTTTTCTCAAAAGAGAACTTGATATAGATATACCTGTTGACCCTCACTGTGATTTTTCTGCACGGAACAAAGAATGTAAGAAGAAACGGTGTAAGTACTATGTTGCCTGAGTGGCGTTTGCTGGATGACGGCATCCACGAAGCGCGGCATCACTTTGCTGTTGAGGAAGCGCTCGCCCGCTTATTGGATGAGGGCATTTCCCCTCCCACTTTACGGTTGAGGCAGGTGAACCCAGCTGTGTTCATTGGCGTACACCAAAACACCTGGGATGAAGTGGATGTGGATTATTGCCGGGAGAATGGTATTCAGGTCGTGCGCCGCATGAACGGAGGAGGCGCTGTTTACCACGAAATGGGGAGTTTCTGCTTTTCAGCCTTCTTCCCAAGGGAAATGTTCACCCGGACCGATCAGGAAATTTATCATTTGTTTGCTGAACCTGTGATTCGCACATGCGCTGACTACGGTCTAATGGCTGAATTCGGAGGACGTAACGATATCTTGACTGGAAGTCGTAAAATCTATGGATCAGCCCAGTTCTCCTGGTACAGCGCGTTTGTGCAAAGCGGCACTTTTCTGGTGAACATGGATTTCGAAGCCATGGAGCGCTCGTTGACGCCGAATTACCTCAAATTTGCGAATAAAACTGCGCACTCCATAACAGAACGGGTAACTTCTCTCTCGCGGGAGGTCGGTCGAACCGTAAATACACGGGAAGTTATGGATCTTTTCTCGAACCATTTCGCCTCAACATTCGAAGTCCAATTGACCCCCGGGTATTTGACAGCAGCTGAGAGTAAACTGGCTCTCGAGTTACTTGAGTCTAAATACAATACAGATCGATGGAATTTCGGCAACAAACTTGAATTTGAAATCAACATCGCAGAAAAAACGGATGCGGGAGTGATTTCCTTATCTGTTGAATTGGAAGATCAAATTATCATGAAGGTCAGAATTACCGGAGATATATTATTAAGTCAGCATTCTGCGTTGGATGACCTTGAAAAAAAATTGGTTGGCATCTCCATTCAGCAGGCAAAGGAAGAGGTAAAGTTAGCATCATTACCCGCCAATATGGTTCAGTCTTTAAGCAGGTTATTTGATAAACTTATAAAGGAAACGATTGTTACCACTTCTGCACGACGCAAGGAGCGATCCTAATGAGTAAAAAAATAATACTAGAAGTTCTAATTGCCACTCCTCCCACGAGTAAATGTGAAGAGACAGTAGATAATTTGAAAGAGATAGTCCGTAGGTACCCTGATATAGTCAGTTTGGTTATCTTCAAGAGAGGAATTGATTTCATGCCGGACGAATTGCGTATGAATGAGTTCATGACTGAAGAAGATTACCGTCCCAAAGAGGATCCCAGTTTACAAATGAGACAATTGATAACAAAGGGCAGAGCAGTGCCAACGGTCATTGTGGACGGCGTGTTTTTTTCAGCTTTCGACGTGCCCAAATTCGATGAAGTGGAGGCACAAGTGCAGAAGATTTTGCTGAGTACCAGTGAGAAATAAAACACTCACCGTTAAATGCTAAAGGCAGTATTTCTGAGAGTCATGCACCTTGCTTGTAATTTATACGGCTGTTACAATTAGTAAATAAAACTTTCCGACTCTCCACATCGTAGGAAACCCTAGATAATTAAGATGAACGATACTCCGCAATTATCAATCTTGAGTCATATCAAAGAGCTGCGGAACAGACTGCTCGTTTCAGTGATCGCCCTGGCGGTTACTACCATTCTCAGTTTTGCCTTCAGTCAAAACCTGGCCGAATATCTGGCAAAACCGATAGGTGGCTTGAGTAAATTATCTTCAATAGATGTTACTGAGAATGTAACGGCATTCATGAAGATCTCGCTGCTTAGCGGCGTAACCCTGGCGTTGCCCGTCATAGTGTTCGAGATCCTGGCCTTTGTAATGCCCGGCTTAAAACGGGGCGAGCGCTCCTGGATCTGGTTGGCACTGCCAACGGCATCAATCTTTTTCATTGGCGGTGTTGCTTTTGCGTATTTCTTCATGTTACCAACAGCATTGCCATTTCTGCTTAATTTCATGGGTATTACAACTTCACCACGCCCAAGTAATTATTTTGGATTTGTAACGAACTTGCTTTTCTGGGTTGGGGTAAGCTTTGAATTGCCCCTCGTAATGTTCGTTCTGTCAAAGCTTAAAGTAATTTCGGCAAAACAACTGGTCAAACAGTGGCGCATTGCTATTGTTATCTCGGCAGTTCTCGCTGCCTTGATCACGCCTACACCTGATCCGGTGAACATGGGCTTGATGATGGTCCCTTTGATCGGTCTCTACTGCATCAGTATCCTCTTTGCTATCATTGCGCGAATGGAACGCAAGCCAAAAACAAGGAAGAAACTATCCAAAAGAAAACGGCTTTTCTTGATTATTGGGGCTGTTTTGATCGTCTCCGGAATCGTTATTTCACTCCTACTGTGGCCGCAGGAGATAAAAACAACGTTTTTAGTATGCATAAAATTCATCGTGGATTTCTGGAATATTGTCCTTGGTTTTTTCCAGGGATTGGGTGTTAAAATTCAAACCCTCTTATCCGCAGTAAAATAGAGTCAACCAAGAAAGGAGTAATCAGACATGTTTAGGAACTTTGGAGTACAAGAATTACTAATCCTTCTTGTGATTGTACTTATATTATTTGGAGTGGGACGGATTTCAAAGATCGGAAAAGAGCTGGGTAGTTCTATACGTTCTTTTCGAACAGGTCTCAAGGGTGACGACGAGGAAACAAAAAAAGAAGAAGAAACCAAGAAAGAATAATGTTTTTGCGATCCCACAAGTAGTGAGTTACTAGATTATGAAATTCTTGAACATCGGCATTGGAGAAGTAATATTCATCCTTATTATTGCCTTGATCGTTATTGGTCCAGGTAATATGGTCAAGACTGCGAGGGAGATGGGGACATTCCTCCGCAAGGTAACCAAATCACCTTATTGGCAAGAAGTCTGGGCGACACGTCGTGAATTAAAAGAAATTCCGAAGATGCTCGCAAAAGAAGCACAACTTGAAGAGTCCGTAAAAGACATAAACCGTAGTACAAATGGAATTCGGAGTACTGTTACAAAATCGGTGATAGATTTTTTCAAAGAAGGGGAAGAGCATTTGAAGGAAGCTAATAACGAACAAAAAAGTGAACCCGCAGATTTCCATAAAACTCAGAATTTAAGATCAGATTTGGATTTGAAGGAGAATAACGAAAGTTGATGCCATCGCGGGGAGCAAAAAATAGAGTATTCTCTACAGAGTTTTATTTGTAAAACGTAAATGCCTTATTAAATCAAATGTGATCTAACCATGAATGAAGTTGCTACAAGAAAACGGGATAATCTTTCACTAGCGATCCAGGCTGGTGGGTTTTCAAAGAGAATGGGGCAGGATAAAGCGTTGTTGGAATTTAATCACCAGCCGCTGATAACCTATGTCGCTAACAGAGGTCTTTTACTTACTGATGACTTGTTTGTAACTACTAACCAAATTGAGTCCTACCGGTTTATAAATCTCCCGTTGTATCCAGACCGATTACCATTGCGTGGAACACTTGTAGGAATGCATACTGCATTAAGTGTTTCTACTCGACCATTCGTTGCAGTAGTTGGATGTGATATGCCTTTCTTTAGCCCGTACCTTTTCGCTTATGAGGCACAATTGCTCGAAGAAAGCGGTGGAGATGCTGTAGTTCCCCGAAGTCGGGATGGCCTTGAACCCCTACATGCGGTTTACAAACGTGAGACTTGTTTGGCTGCCGTTATTAAATCGCTGGAGATGGATGTGCTATCATTGATTGGATGGCTCAGCCTTCTTCAGGTATTGGAAATCGCAGAGGATCAAATTAAACTCTACGATCCTAACTCTAGAGCATTTATTAACTTAAATACACCTGAGGAATTTAAAAAGGCAGAAGAATTATTGATTTCCGAAACACTATAGCACAATCATTGATATTTATGACAAATAAACGATTTCTTATTCTTTTTTTATTACTTCTAATTGTCTTCCCTTCAGGTTGTTCCCCTAGGCAATCGCAACCAGTGGCTGAGTATATTGATTTAGATAATCTTCAACCTCTGGAACCTATAAAACAGGATGTGCTCCCATTACGTGTTGCTGTCGCCTCAGTAGTTTCTCCACAGGGAACGGTTCAATCGTATGAACCTATACTTAAATATCTTGAGACGCAATTCAACCGACCGGTTGAGCTTATTCAACGCAGAACGTACCTGGAAACAAACGAACTGATTGCAGACGGTAAAGTTGATCTCGCTTTTGTTTGCACGAGCGCCTATATTGAAGGAACCAATAACTCTGAAATGGAATTATTGGTAGCACCTCAAGTAGATGGAGCAACGGTTTACTACTCGCTGTTGATCGTTCCTTCTGACAGTGCTGCTCAGTCTATGGTTGATTTACAGCATAAGGTTTTTGCTTTTACAGATCCGATTTCGTTGAGCGGACGGATGTACCCCACCTATATGGTTCAACAACTTGGATACAGTCCTGAAACTTTTTTCTCACAAACTTTTTTTACTTATAACCATGACGAGGCAATTCGCGCTGTTGCTAACGAACTAGCAGATGGCGCAGCTGTAGATAGTCTGGTTTATGAGTATGCTATTGCTCGAGATCCAGATTTAGCCCAAAAGGTTCGTGTGATTCACCGTTCGCCTCCCTTTGGAATTCCCCCCGTGGTTGTCAGCCTAAAACTAGACCCCAATATGAAGCTGGAGTTGCAGAAAGTTCTCCTAAACATGCATGAAACAGCCGAAGGAAGAAAAGCCCTGGAGTCCATCGGAGTTGAGAAATTTGTCTTGATTGATGACCGCGCATATGATGATGTTCGAACATTATTAAGTGATGTGGAAAAAACCCGATAATTTTTTTCAAAAAAACCTAACTTTCAACCGTTTCTGGGAAATTGCCGGTGCGGTAAGTATCCAAACCAAAATTCTAGGTTTGGCATTAGGCTTGGTAATACTGGTTGGGTTCGGCAACACCTTACAAACACGCTCAGTTCTCTCAAAAAATATGGAAGCACAGCTGCGCGAGCAAAGCATCTCTGTGGCCCGTGATTTGGCTGCCCGCTCAGCGGATCCAATTCTGCTCAACAATTTGTTAGAACTTCAAGATTTACTACTTGAGACAAAAAGTAACAATAATAATTTCCAGTACGCGTTTATCCTAGACCAGAATAGCCAAGTGTTGGCACATACCTTTGGTGAAGGCTTTCCGATTGGCCTATTAGATCTGAATCAACCTGAAGATCTTGCCTACAATCAAACCATCTTGGTTGAAACAAATAAGGGTCTTGTTTATGATACCGCTGTCCCGATTTTGGATGGGAAAGCTGGAATTGCTCGAGTTGGACTCTCAAATGCGATTGTACAAAAGGCGGTTTCACAGGTCACCTTTCAATCTATATTATTTACTGCTTTAGGATTGTTATTTGGTGTTGCTGTCGCGTTTTTTCTTACGCGTATATTGGCACGTCCAATTTTAGAGTTAGTGGAAGCAACCCGATCTGTCTCCCGCGGCGACTTTTCAAGGCGCATTCATCCCTGGGCGAAGGATGAGTTAGGAACTTTGGCAAAAGCTTTCAACAAAATGAGTGAGGATTTGGCTCAGGTCCATGACCTGCGACTGGAACGCGAGGCGTTGCAACGCCAATTGCTAGAAAAAGTAATAACAACTCAAGAGGAGGAACGGCGCAGGATTTCTCGAGAACTGCATGACAGCACCTCACAATCTCTTACTTCACTTATGGTAGGACTACGCATGTTAGAGGCAAACTGTACAGGTCTGGACCAAAAACAATTGAGTGATTTAAGAATGGTTGCAGCTCAAACTTTGGATGAGGTTCATGCTCTGGCAATACAACTTCGCCCCCTAGCGCTCGATGATTTAGGTTTATCAGCTGCATTGGAACGACTTTCTTCCGATTGGCAAGCACGAAATAAAGTACCGGTTGATCTTGTCATAGCGCTGGGTGACGTAAGACTTGCTGAAGGAGTGGAAACTGCTCTTTATCGCATAATTCAAGAGGCATTAACCAACATTGTCCGACATGCCCAAGCACACTCAGTGAGTATTCTTGTTGAACTGCGAAACGGTATTGTTATAGCCGTAATCGAAGATGATGGACAAGGATTTGAGATCAAAGGTACTACTGGTGAACCTCATTTGGGGTTGCTCGGGATCCGCGAACGTGCAGAATTACAAGGTGGTCGGTTGACAATTGAAAGCGACCCTGGAAGCGGGACGAGTGTTTTTGTAGAAATTCCAATCCATGACGAGGAGAATTCAAGTGGAGACAAAAAAGCGCCTCCTGCTGGCGGATGATCACGCAATTCTTCGCGCCGGTCTAAAATCCATGCTTTCCTCTCAAGCGGATCTGGAGATTGTTGGGGAAGCCTCGACCGGAATTGAAACGCTCGATCAATGCGAAAAACTAAAACCTGATCTTATCTTGCTGGATCTAAGTATGCCAGGTATTAGTGGTCTGGAAATATTACCAAGGTTGCACCACGTATCCCCGAATTCGAAGATTTTAGTATTGACAATGCATGACGACAAACAATACCTGCACCAAGCACTTCAAAAGGGTGCGTCTGGATATGTGCTAAAAAAGGCAGCAGATACCGAGTTGATCACAGCTATACACGCAGTCCTATCCGGCGAGATGTATGTGCACCACTCAATGATGCGCCACCTGGTGGAGGATATGCTTCCATCCCGGGACCATTTAGATAACATCGATCAATGGTCCTTGTTGAGCGAACGAGAACAAGAGGTTCTACGCCTTGTTGCCTTGGGACATACAGGGTCAGAAATTGCTGAAACGCTCTCCATAAGTGTAAAAACTGTAGAAACCTACCGGGCTCGGGGCATGGAAAAAATGGGGTTACATAATCGGGCTGGTTTGGTAAGATATGCTTTAAAGAAAGGGTTGATTTCTGGTTAATTAATTCCCCTTGTAAGCTTTTCCCTGACAATTTTAAACAATTTAACCAACTTTTCCTGATAGTTTTCTCGCATCCTGTTTATGTACAGTATAGGGAGCAGTATTCTATTTCCTTTTCTAAAAGGAAGTAATCAAATCTTAAAGGAGGGTGTAATGCCAAAAGAACAGAAGAAACCTTCTGAATCGAGGAGGAATTTCCTCAAGGTTCTGGGTGCAGGTGGGGCTATGGTGGCCATGAATGGGTTAGATCCGATTCAACTGGTTCATGCCCAATCTAATGGAACGGCAACGCTGCTCGGCCAAATTCCAGAGGCAGGGGTAGATTCCGACGTGTTGATTCGGATGCAAAACGATTTACATCGTGCAATGGAAAAGAAACCATCCGAAAGACATTGGGTCATGGTTATTGACCTGCGTAAATGTGTTGGTTGCCACGCATGCACTGTTGCCTGCGTAGCTGAAAACAAGCTTCCACCAGGCGTTGTATACAGACCAGTTTTGGAAAAGGAAATCGGACGCTATCCTAATGTTTCCCGCACATTCGTTCCCCGTCCTTGCATGCAGTGTGAGAATGCACCATGCACTCCTGTTTGCCCTGTACACGCAACCTACACAAACGAAGAAGGAATCGTTGTAGTCGATTACGAACAATGCATCGGTTGTCGGGCTTGCATTGCTGCTTGCCCATATGGTGCGCGTACAGTTGATTTTGGATACACCTATACTGAAAATACTCCGATAGCGGCAGGAAAAATCGTTGGGCAAGATGTGGCGGACGATTATGAACGCGTAGCTAATGATGAATATGGAAAGAGTTACGCCCGTCCAGACGATCACGGATCACCAATTGGAAATGTCCGGAAATGTCATTTCTGTTTACATCGCCTTCGCGAAGGACAGCTGCCTGCCTGTACAACCACTTGCATTGGCCGTGCAACCCTGTTCGGCGACGCAAACGATCCTACCAGCCTGATAGCAGAAATGATATCTAAACCTAATGTCATGGTTTTAAAAGAAGAATTGGGGACCAAACCCAGAGTCTTCTACCTAATCTAGGAAGGGAGAGAATTCATGAAAAAGGGTTCAAAGTTACGAATTTTATTTTACGCCCTGGGTGTGCTCACCCTCCTGGCAGGAATATGGGGCTTTGTTTTGCGGTTTACAGTTGGAGAGAAAGGAGCTAATTACGGATCTTACGTCCCCTGGGGGTTATGGGTTTCGATGTACTTGTTTTTTGCAGGTATTGCAGCTGGTGGCTACATGATCGCCAGTTTGGAATATCTGTTTGGTATCAAGTTATTCAACGGAACTGGGAAGGTTGCTCTGTGGGGCGCCCTTGTCACATTGCCAATTGGGCTCATGACAATCGGAATGGACCTTGGGCACATGGAGCGGATTTGGAAGGTTTTCCTTAACCCTTCATTTGGTTCAATCATGGCACAAATGGTGTGGGGATATTCAATATTCTTCATAATCATTCTTGTGTCGTTGTGGGTTGTCATTCGAAAACCACAGGCAAAATTGATTAAACCATTATTCATAGTTGGTGTGCTTCTATCAATATTTTTAAGTGGTGGGGTTGGAGCTTTCCTAGGGGTAAATGCCAGTAGAGTGTTTTGGCATGTTGGTCTACTTCCTGCTCAATTTCCATTTTTCTCCCTGGCCTCAGGAGTTGCATTGTTGTTGTTAGTATTAGGATGGCTTGCCCCTGGCGATGATGAAAACCGCACGAAGCAATTGAGAGCGTTAGGTTTGATGACAATAGCATTAGGTTTCATCAAACTTTTCTTCCTGTTTACAGACTTTTCACAATCTCTTTATGGTGGAGTTCCGGATAATGTGCAGGCAGTTAGAACCGTCCTTTTTGGCGACAATTGGTGGCTATTCTGGTTTATTCAAATTGGTTTAGGAACTGTTTTACCAATCATAATCCTTTGGATACCAAATTTGGGACAAAAGCGGTTTTGGGCTGGAGCGATGGGATTGCTTGTTTTGATTGGTTTTGCAGTAGCCCGCGCCAATATAGTTGTTCCGGGGTTACTTGTACCCGAATTTCAAGGACTCAGTTCAGCTTTTCAAGGTCCACATCTAAGTAATACCTATTTTCCAAGTTTGATGGAATGGTTGGTTGTTTCGGGCGGGGTAGGAATAGCAATTCTCGTTTTCCTCATTGGTGCTGAACGCCTGCCTCTATGGTTTACGAAATCAACCCAAACACCTGAAGCGGAGGTAGAACAATGATAGAAAAAATTAAAAATTCCCCTAAATCTGTTACTCGCCGTGACTTTCTACAAGGAGCAGGCATGGTGGGGATTTCAGCAGCGTTCCTGGGGATAACACCGGAATACCTGGTTGCACAGGCGGCTGGCGAAGATACTGAATTAAAATCCTTGACCTTGCTTGAAAATCAAATCAATTCAGTTTGTTTACAGTGCAACACCATTTGTGGAATTAAAGTCAAATTGCGCGATGGTGTAGCTGTAAAAATTGATGGCAACCCTTATAGTCCATGGACGATGGCCCCTCACCTGGATTACAACACTCCATTGACCCAAACGGCTACTACAGAAGGTGCTATTTGCCCTAAGGGGCAAGCAGGGATTCAAACCGCGTATGACCCATACCGAATCGTGAAAGTTCTCAAACGCAAGCCAGGGACGAAACGTGGAGAGAACCAATGGGAGACGATTGAATTCGAAAAGGCTCTTCAGGAGATTGTAGATGGCGGCGATCTGTTTGGCGAAGGCAATGTTCCCGGATTGCGCGAATCCTACGCTCTAACCGACACCAAAGTTGCCGTCGCAATAGCAAGTGCAGTTAAGAGCATTCTTAGCGAGAAGGATCTGGAAAAGAAAAACGCAATGGTTTCGGAATTTAAGAAAACCTTTGCGGCTGACATTGACAAGATGATCGATCCAGATCACCCAGATTTCGGACCGCGTAATAACCAGGTTGTTTTCAACTGGGGCCGTTTAAAAGGTGGCCGCAGTGATCTCCTTAACCGTTTCTTCCGCGATGGGTTTGGCACTTGTAACACTCATGGACATACTACAGTTTGCCAAGGATCATTATATTTCACAGGTAAGGCAATGTCCGAGACATACCTGGATGGAAAATGGACTGGCGGAGATAAATTCTACTGGCAAGGTGATATTCGGAACAGTGAATTCATCATCTTTGTCGGTGCCTCACCATTTGAAGGCAATTATGGTCCTCCTCTGCGTTCAGCTAAACTTACTTCTGGCGTCGTAGACCGCGGACTGAAATATGCAGTTGTAGACCCACGCTTATCCAAAACCGCCGGTAAAGCTTGGAAGTGGCTACCGATTAAACCTGGAATGGAAGGCGCCATGGCTATTGCGCTCATGGGTTGGATTTTCGACAATGAAAAGTATGATGCCACCTACCTTGCAGCTGCCAACAAAGGCGCAGCCGCACTCGCTGGCAATCCCACGTGGACCGAGGCAACCTGGCTGGTTAAGTTGGACAAAGATGGCAATCCCACAACCTTCCTGCGTGCCAGTGAAATTGGATTAAAAGAGAAAGAAGCTCGTCCTCTGTCTACCGACCCTGAGAAAACCTATGATTTTGATTACTTTGTAGCCCTCAAGGATGGTGAACCGGTTGCCTTTGATCCTTATTCAACCGAATCGGGTCAAGAAATGATTGGCGACCTATTTGTCGAAAATGCGCAATTGGGAGAGTTCAAAGTTAAATCGAGTTTACAGATCATTGCTGAGGCCACACGAGAACATACCATTGAAGAATGGGCCGATCTTTGTGGGCTAAATGCTGCTGACCTTATTGAGCTTGCCAAGGAATTCACCAGTCATGGAAAGAAAGCTTGCGCAGATATTCACCGTGGTGTTTCGCAACACACCAATGGGTTTTACAATGTTCTAGCTTGGTATACGCTGAATGGTTTAATCGGAAACTTCGATTACGCAGGTGGAATGATCAAACTGTCAGCTTACGATGCTGCTGGTGGTAAAGCAGGACAGCCATTCCCTCTTTCCAAGCTTGCGCCAAGTAAATTGGCACCGTTCGGCACCACGATTATCCGTTCTGATGCAAAGTATCAGGAATCAACCATCTTCTCCAGCTTGGCAGAAGACAAGCGATATCCAGCCAAACGCCACTGGTATCCATTGGCCACCGATATCTACCAGGAAGTTATCCCATCGATAGGGGATGCCTACCCTTACCCGGTTAAAGCCTTGTTCCTGTACATGGGTTCCCCAGTTTACTCGCTTCCCGCTGGTCACAAGCTAATCGAAATCTTGTCGGACCCCAAAAAGCTGCCGTTGTTCATCAACTTTGATATCACGATCGGTGAAACCTCCATGTATTCCGACTACATTTTTCCGGATACTAGTTACTTAGAACGCTGGGAGTTCAATGGTTCGCATCCTTCAGTTCCTTTCAAAGTTCAAGGGATCCGGCAACCAGTAATTGCTCCGTTGGTAGAGGATGTAACTGTATTTGGACAAGCCACTCCAATTAGTATGGAAGCTGTTTTGCTCGGTTTAGCTGAAAAACTAGGATTGCCGAACTTTGGCAAGGGTGGCTTAGGAAAGGGTGGAGACTTTATGCACCCGGATGATTTCTATCTGGGAATGGTCGCAAATG
The DNA here is from genome assembly GCA_964597505.1 of uncultured Anaerolinea sp. Lineage (GTDB taxonomy): Bacteria > Chloroflexota > Anaerolineae > Anaerolineales > Anaerolineaceae > UBA6107. Next base: position 151,922 of record CAZQXI010000011.1, read on the forward strand.
TGGCATTTGGAGAGAAGGAAGATGGCTCCGATAGTGTACCTGACGCAGATGAAGAAGAAATTCGTCTATTCGAAGCGGCTCGGCGCCACTTGCCAAAATCGGTATACGATCCTGAGCGCTGGAAAGAAATTGTTGGTGAGGCGCTTTGGCCCAAGGTTGTTTATGTGCTAAATCGAGGTGGACGTTTTCAAGATTTCGCAAAAGGTTACTCCGGTAAACTGGTCGCCAATAAATATGGTCGATTGATCAATATTTACCAGGAGAAAACTTATGGCGTAAAGAGTGCCATGACAGGTAAAAGTCTGGCCGGGTACGCAAAATATGTTCCGCCAAAGCTCGATGTTACCGGAAAACCTGTGGAGGAAGGGGCTGAATACGATTTACAGCTCATTACCTACAAAGACATCACTCAAACTAAGAGCCGAACCATCGGAAACTATTGGCTGAATGCTCTCATGCCTGAGAATGCTGTGATTATGAATGCTGTGGATGCAAAGCGATTGGGGATTAAAGACCAGGATCGTGCCCGGATCGTTTCAGCTTCAAATCCCAAAGGTGTCTGGGATCTTCTAAATGGTAAAAAAGTTGAAATGGCGGGGAAGGTAAAAGTAGTTGAAGGGATGCGTCCGGGCGTAATCGCATTCGCACTTGGCTTTGGACACTTCGCCAATGGTGGTGGTGATTTTGTCATCGATGGCGAACACATTCCCGGAGATCCTCGGCGTACTGGTGGATTCCACGCCAATGCCGCTATGTGCGTAGATCCTTACTTGGGCAATACCCCGCTCGTTGATCCAGTTGGTGGAAGTGCTGTGTTCTACGATTCGATGGTAAAGGTTGTGAAAATCTAAAGTTATGCAGATATAGGATGGAGGTTTAAAGTGCCGTTTCGATTAGGACCTACTGAACTACTCGTTATCCTTGGGATTGTTGTTATCCTGTTTGGCGTAGGCCGGATAGGCAAAATCGCCGGTGAGTTGGGAACTGGAATTCGCTCTTTCCGAGACGGATTGAGTGGAAAGTCTGAGGATGATTCGAAGAAATAAATAAAGAACAATAATCTCATTACTCTCCGAGCCTGATGACCTAAACACTAAACCGTGCACGGTCATCAGGCCAGTCACTTGAAAAATGACCCTGGTTGGTGGCAGAAACGCCCCAGCCTCCCGAACTCCGTATTGCGGAGTTAACTTGGAAAGGAGATACTTTTTTACCTTGCCATCCGACAGGGAAAAAGGTTGTCTCTTTTCCATAAGACAGCCTTTTTTAATTGATCAGGAGTATTGTGCAAAAAACATTCATCCAACCGGCAAATTTTCTGGCAAGGCTTTCCACAAAAATGAAGAAACCCGTGAGCTTTTCCTGGTGACTGGCGATAGGGGTTCGGGAAAAACTGCCTGGTGCCTTGAGCTGTTTGCCATGTCACGTGCTACGTGCTTTGAGCCAGTTGGATTAGTCTCACCTGCAGTGTTTCTATCTGGGACCAAGACCTCCGTAGACTTGATGAATCTTTCTACCAGCGAGCGGAGGCAATTGGCCGTGAGATGGGATTCGTCCCAGGATACACGCCAGCCCGGAGATTCGTGTATAAACTGGCCTTTCGAACCAGCGGTTATAGCCTGGGGCAACAAGGTACTTTTAGCGCTCCAGCTGCTCAAATTTCTCATTTTGGATGAGATAGGTCCGCTAGAGTTCCTGGACGGTAAAGGATTGAACGCTGGGACGCGAATACTCGATGAACGAAATTACCATCTGGCTTGCGTGACGGTTCGGCCAGAGCTGCTTGGTAAAGCTCTGGAGCGGTGGCCAGAAGCAAACGTCCTGGATATAACAAACAGGAAACCGATACCAGGAGAAATTGGATCATGATTCAGGTAGAGGGTATCACCGTCCAATACGGGAGGGCACAGGCATTACGAAATATTTCTTTTACGATTGCCAGGGGTGAATGTGTGTTGGTGACCGGTCCATCTGGCTGCGGAAAGAGCACGCTGGCACGCCTGCTGTCAGGCTTGCTTCCCCAAGTGATCCCAGCAGCGGTAGAAGGTTCAGTGAGGGTAGACGGGATCGATATCCTCAAGCAACCAACAGCAGTTGTTGCACAAAAAGTTGGTTCAGTTTTCCAAAACCCATCCTCTCAGCTCTTTCACCTAAAAGTAGAGGATGAAATTGCTTTCGGCCCTAACAATTTAGAACTTCCTGCAGAAGAGGTTAGCGCAAGGGTGGAATGGGCGATTGAAGCAGCTGGCTTGCAGGATCTTCGCCTCCAGAAGCCCGCTAAATTGTCTGGTGGCGAAAAACAGCGTGTAGCGATTGCTGCGGCTCTTGCAATGCGCCCGGAAGTACTGGTTTTGGATGAGCCCACAGCATCGCTTGATGTATCGGGAACAAAGCAGGTGATTGCCATGGTTCAAAGCTTACGGGTAAGGTATGGCGTTACGGTCATTCTAATCGAACATCGTCTTGCAGATGTCTATCAATTAGCTGATCGAGTAATCATCATGGATGATGGTCAAATCGTAGCCGAAGGACCACCCCGCAATATTTTTTCAGATTGGGAAAAACTGAAGAAACTTGGTCTTCGTCGACCAGTTGAAGATGGGCTGTCTCCTTGGGAAGAGTTAATCCAACCTAATAGTAATAACCTTCCTAGTGATAAACCATTAATTGAGCTTCAAAAGGTATCAGCCGGGTATCCTCACCGTCATGTCCTCCAGGATATTAACCTGTGTATATACCCCGGTGAATTTGTGGCAATTGTTGGTAATAATGGAGCTGGTAAAACAACTCTGGCACTTACAGCAGCAGGTCTCATAAAACCAGATCATGGAAAAGTGATTTTTCAGGGAGGTCAAAAACCCCGCCCGGGACTTGACATTGGTTTGTTGTTTCAGAATCCGCTTGATCAACTATTCACAGGCGAGGTGGATGATGAGATCGCTTTTGGTCCTCAGAACTATGGTCGTTTCAATCTGGATTGGCATAACAAGGTGCTTTGTGAAACCGACCTAACCACTTTAAAGGGCAGGCAACCCCTATCTCTCTCGTGTGGACAGCAGCAGCGCCTTGCCTTGGGTTCAATTCTATCGTTACATCCACAAGTATTGATATTAGATGAACCTACGCTTGGACAGGATTGGGGTCATTTGCAGCGCTTGATGGATTTCGTAATAAGCCTTAATCGGCAGGGTGTAGTTGTACTACTGATCACCCATGATTTTAAGTTGATCCACCACTATGCCAGACGCGTTGTACTTTTAGAATCGGGCAAAATCAAAGTAGATGGACTGTTACACAAACAACACAACAACTAAGCAGGTATATATGATTAAATTCACAACTCGGCAATTAGTTACACTGGCAGTTTTCGCAGCTCTTTGGGGTATGGTCGAGATCAGCCTGGGGGCGTTCTTGCACTCTATCAAACTTCCCTTTACTGGAGCCCTCATAGCTGGTTTGGGATTAATGCTTGCGATCACTGCCCGATCATTTGTTCCCATTCGCAGCTCCACACTTTTTATTGGCATCATTGCCATGATATTAAAAATGTTCAGCATTGGCAGTATTGTCATCGGACCAATGATCGCCATATTGATAGAGGCCTTGATTGCCGAGCTGGTGCTTTCATTATTTAATACTCCATCCAAGTTGGGATACATATTTGCTGGTGGACTGGGTGTGCTGTGGAACCTGGCGCATCCGTTTATAACTGGTCCAATTCTGTTTGGACGAGCCATGGTTTCAGTCTGGCTGGATACACTGGATATGGGTAGTCGGTTGTTCGGTATCCCGAATAATGCAGCTTTACTCATACTAGGTATTTTTACTGTCCTGTACTTAATTATCGGAGGCAGTGCAGGTTTGATAGCCTGGCAGGTTGGTCGTTTGCTGCATATGCGCCTTCGAGGTGCAGAATCATTTATTTAATAGACCATATTTTTATCCTTATTTGCGTTCTTATTTCTATAAAGGAGAAAGTTATGAAAAACCACTTTGTTTTTGTACTGCTGATCGGTATTTTGCTTCTAACTGCCTGCTCGCAAGCCACTCCCTCTGATAGTGGGCCAGAGCTCAAAATCACAGATGGTACGACTACCCAAACATACACAGTCGACGATTTGAAAAAACTGACGGCAACCAAAGCCAGTTTCAAGGGAGTGGAATATGTGGGAGTGTCACTTACTGACTTATTAAAGGACGCTGGATTTGACCCAGCCCAAGCAAAGGCAGTCAAAGTCATTGCTGCAGATGGATTTACAGTTAATTATGAACCAGCCCTATTCACAAAGGTAGACACATTGGTGGCGTATGCTAAATCAGATGGCTCTTTGACAAATGAAGATGGCGTTTTCCGCATGGTCCTGCCTGATCAAGAAGGCAAATTGAACGTCCGTATGGTTGTTGAAATCCAGCTGGTGAAATGATACTTCAGAGCAAGCTTATATCAAGAGTCACAGGAAAGGGTGGGACTGCGATTGCAGTCGGTCCCATCGCTTTCCTGGTAGTTTTTGTTTGGTCGTTGGGACTGATCTTGTTTGCACCTCTGAATAAAATGTTTTGGGCAGCTGGGGTATGTTTCCTGGTTGCTGGGATGTTTTACCCACAAGCTCTCCTGCAAATCTTTCGTCTGCGATGGCTTTTTTTGCTCAGCTTGCTCATATTTGTTTCGATGGTGACAGCAAGACTTGACTCCGTTTGGTTGGGGATTGGGTTCTCTCGGGTGGGTTTAGTATCTGGCCTGCAGATGGCTCTACGTGCGACAGTGATTTTTGTGGCATTGGGAGGTCTTTCAACTTCAGTAGATATTTCTTTGATTGCGGGGTTATTTGAACGTATCGGTCTGAGAGGGTTGGGATTTTCGACCGGTGTGGCGATGAATCTGCTGCCAGATTTGTACCAGTCGTTTATTACAACCTGGCATGCTTTATGGATGAGAGGAGGACTGCGACGGCAGCGTTGGCGTGGGTTGATATACTTCTTTACCACGGTCTTATTAAATGCACTGCGCCATGCAGAAGAAATTGCTCTCGCAGCTGAAGCGCGCGCATATACTCCAGAACACTCTCGAATGCAACCTATTGTAAATGGATTTTTTGACGGTCCAATTATTGCTGTTTTGGGATGTTCTCTATTACTATTCTTTTTGCTCTAAAAATAGTGAAAAGAGGATTCTAGTTAACAATTTTGTTGGAAAATCGAGGGCTGGAAAGATGATGTTTTTCATTAGTTGTTACCCGATTTGAAATCTCTGGGATATCTAGTAGGAACCATCTACAACCACTCCCATTCAGGGTTTGATATCGACATCCCAGGAAAAGTTTCTTGATTGGTCTGCGCGAACACCTCAAGTGGGAGAAGACTGAGAAGTAGAAGATCCCCATCTCGGGATAGACCGCTCCACCACCACCCATACAGCCCATAGTCCTATTATTCTTCCAGCAGTAATCTACGTCCTATTTGCCCCAGGTGTTTTGGCGTACACAAATAAACACAATAAGGTTAACCTGCTTTTACCCCAAAATGGGTCATCGCAAATAGTTACAACGCTTAAATTTTACAATGGATATGTATCCAGACAACAAGGATGTTTTCAAGGTAACCGGAATCTTCACAATTGTTAAAGATTTTAGCGCTAAATTCAGGTACAAATTAAATTAATTTTACTGGTTTCAATAATTTTGCTTCGATCAAACTTATAACAACTGATTTTCAATCTACGACCGACAATTTTTTCTGGATGCGGAACTGTATTATTAATTATTAATCTTAAAACAGTTCCACATCCTATCACTAATTAGTAATCACGAATAAAGATTATCTTTTTATAAGCCATATTTTTCTGCAAAAGCTGTTAATGCATCCTCGAAACATTTCATTGGGGCTGAGACAACACCACCACCAACTTGCCCGACACCTGGGTCTTTGTGGGCAACTCCAGTATTCACACGTGGGGTAATTTGCTTTTCGACTACCTTAATAATATCAATACCGGTCGGTGTGCCACGGAAATCGAGGGCAGGGATCGTGAAATGTTTATGCTCAGCGGAGGTGATCTCGTACATATCCAGAGTTGTATTTGTTGCGTCTCTAGGTACACCACCTATGAAGGTGACCAATGCTGGGGCAGCTGCCATGGCAAAACCACCGATACCTGCAGTTTCAGTGATGGTACTATCGCCAATATCACGGCAGGCATCCGATTCTTTGTAACCAGGGAAATAAAGTGCTTTCACTATCGGCGCTTGTGCGGTGAACCATTGGTTTCCCATCCCACTTACTTTAATTCCGAAATCGGTGCCATTGCGAGCCATGACGGTAACAATTGTGCTGCCCTCCACGTTGTCGCCGGCAGCAGTCATTGTTTTGCACCCTGCCATGATAGGGTTGAGAATGGTTAATGGATTTTCACCCAGGAATTTGATCACATCATGGGCGGTCTGCGTATCTTTGGCTACTTTGGCAATAATTGGAGCCATCTGGATTGACCATAAAATTGACGCAGCGTCCTCACGATTGTGACCGTCATCACCCATGTGAAGAGATTTTGAAATGATCATGCGGATATCTATGCCGCCCATTGCTTCAAGTGCACTCTTTACGGTTGGACCAACAACCGATTCCATCCAGCGAAGCTTGTTTAACACTTCTTCTTTGTAAGCGCCCATGCGCAATACATTCCCACGGCCTTCATTCATATTTGAAAAGCATTTTATGCCATGCGTCTGGTTTTCTATCACATAAACGAGCTGTGAGGGAGAAATCACACCCGCCATGGGACCGCTGGCCATATGATCATTGCATGGTGCGAATTCGATTTTACCGGATGCCAGTAATTTTTCAGCTTCTTCCGGGTTCCTGGCTTTGCCTTCGAAGAGCAAAGCGCCAATCATCGCACCCTTCATTGGACCTGACATACGTTCCCAGGTAACTGGTGGTCCAGCATGAAGGAGCATATTCTCATGAAGACCTGGGACAACCTCGATTGCTTTCGCCATTGTTGTCGCAACGGGACGGGCTTCCATAAAACGTTCAACTACAGATGCATTTGCTTTATTGATATCAATCATGTTTCTGCCTCCTCAAATGTTTTATTTACTTAGAACCTTGTTTAATCCTATTTAGAATACTTGCCATTTTTTCGTTGCCGCTGGCAGGTGGTTTCCAATCAACTTGAATATAGGGAGCGCCCTGGTCTTTCAAGTTTTCAGAAAAAGATTCAAGCCCGACGTTGATCACTGCCAGGGGTTTCTTAATCTGATCAAGATTAACCGGTTTACCACTTTGGACGGTCTCAACGAGGTCGCGGTCGGCAACCGCACGCAGGATACGCCCGACATACCGCACCACAACCTCATTGCTTGGATCAACAAAGGCTCCGGCTTTTTTCAATTGAGCAACCTGGTTATCGAAATTTTGCGGGTCTTCATCTGTACCAGTGACCACACAGACTACCTCCAGATACCTCCCTGCTTTTTTTGCATTTTCTTTGGCTTCTGCTATCGCTGGAGCCAATTCACTGGCAGGATCTGGATGAGAGCCATACCCAATGACCACGTCCAGCATGAGTACTGCCACTTCGGGATCGTTGGCTTCTTCCAATATTCGTCGGATGCGAAGGTCATTGTCCATCATCGGATGCAGCCGACCTACTGTAAATTCATCCTCTCCGAGATCAATGATCGAATGTTCCTGGCTTTCATAGGAATTAGGCATTTTATTTTCTTTATTGATAGGTGCATTTGCCCATACTCTGGGAATGTAACCTGCAAGTATATGTTGGGCTTCATAAGCCAGAGTTCCTCCGGAGTAAAGCCCTCGGAGATATTTCTGCTGGGGAGTGAATCTTTCCAAGCGTAAATCTTCATCACCTTTCAATACTGGAGGACTCTTCACCAGCTCAACTGCCAGTCTGGCAGCATCATCTAATCCTGTGGCAAAAAACAAATTTCCATCCCGAAGAGTGGTAACTGCACGCGCAATAAAGTTAATCACTACAGGTTTGCCTGCTTTACGCGCCGCTTTTAATACCTCTTCAGCCACTTTAGGAGATGGCGGTTTGGATGTGAGCACAATCACACTGGTGTCTGGATCCCGTTTTAACACATCCAGTGCCATCAAAAAAGTTATGGCGCCTACTTTTTCTGAAAGGTCTTTACCACCCGTTCCAATTCCAAAAGTGATCCCACCGTTTAATTGGTGAATCCGACAAGCCACCTGCTGTAAACCTGTTCCAGCAGCAGCAACAATTCCAATAGGACCTTTTCTAATCTTATTCGCAAAGGCCAAACCAAAACCATCTACCATGGCAGTGCCGCAATCCGGTCCCATAACCAGTAATCCAAGTTCGCGTGCTTCCTTCTTTAATTCGATCTCGTCTTCAATGGTCACATTATCACTAAACAAGTGGACATGTTTGCCGAGGTGTAAAGCTTCACGCGTGACAGCAGCCGCATAACGACCTGCAACAGATACGATTACCCATTCCGCTCCAGGCAGCATTTTTGTTGCGGTTTCCACGCTGTGTGGTAAGTAGTCTTGATCAAGAGTAGCCGACCGCGCTGCCAGTAGTTCATCCACTTTGGATAGGGCAAAATCCGCTGCTTGTTCACTGGCTGCTTTTATCGCAATAACCAACTCATCAGGTTTTGCCGCCATAATTTCAGGGGAGGTTAATCCAATGTGAGAAAGGAGTTCCTTATTGGAATCGGTGCCCATGATTACACCCACATCCAGAACATCAGCAAAATCATCTAAAGAACGTTGTAATTTCATCAACTTTGCCGAATCAACATACACACCGCGTCTGATTTCAGTTTTAATTATGGCCATTAGCTTTCCTCCAGGGTTAATAAAAAAATCCATTGTTTGATCAGAACAAAGTACGTCCGCGAAAAAACCTATCTCTAAACTTTTTTAAAACATTCATTTACGCGAATGTGTGTCTATATTATCGCACTCCCCTTTTTATAAGTCAAATTACTTTAATCCTATAAAACCTATACTAAATTACTCTTATACGTAAACCATTCACATAATAATTATTTCGTTTTTATTTAATTGAGGTCTGGGTTTTAATTGGCGAGTATTCAAGGACATTGAATGAAACCTTGTGCCCAAAGACAGCCGCCGCAGGTTGGTGTGATATTCCCAAAACAATCTTCCATGTTCGATTCAGCCATGTCGCAGCTATTGCACACTGTGCATGGTGAAAAATCAAATTCTCGAAGTCGTGAGCGTAGTTTGATGTAATCTGGGTCATTCCAAATCTCGACCAGTCCTTTATCCAGAATATTACCAATTGAATATGAATGAGAGGTTCTTAAGTTGTCATCCAAATAGCTTGTGTGTGAATGCATAAGAGGTAAACAGGGACTGACTTCGCCATCCCATCTTATCGAGATACTCCCTTTTTCGACAAAGGGGCATGAATTAACGCCTTTATCCATATCTTGCCCGATATATTGAACAAAATTGTGATCAGAAAAAACCTTCGCGACATTTTTGATCGTGATTTCATCCAAATCGATTCTAGGTAGTGATATGCCTGGAGAATTAATCGAAGGCTGCAAAGTGCTAAAGTACAACGAACGACTATAAAGAATCTGGTCGCGCAATTCAGGAGTGTACGGTAAAACATTGCTGATTGAAAACAAATCTGCACCCAAGCGTTTTCCAAGCTTCACAACCTCAGATAGATCCTCGATATTACGCTTCATGGCTACAAAGGCGATACCAAGTTTGGGTTTGCAAGATCCTATACTTGGAGTAATCGCCTGTAAAGTTTGGAGTCTCTTCAGATTAGCAATCACCAATGGTAAAGCGTCTCCCAAACGAACATCAGCATAACTCTCAGGCTTCGCACCATCTATGGATACCCACACCCGGTCAAGCTCCAACTCGACCATCCAATTTGCTACGTCATTATCAAGCAGAATCCCGTTCGTTATAAGTTCTACTTTAGCACTGGTCTTTTTAGCAGATTCAACCATTTCCTGGATTTTTGGATGAGCCAGTGGTTCGCCGATTCCTCCGAAAAACACCAGGGGCTTTGGATTTAGTATTTCGATAGACTCCATCACCCGGTTAAAAGTGATCATGGTCATCATACCGAGTGGCTCTTGCCACACATTACGCATGCAGGTTCTGCAATCCAGGTTACAGGCATTGGTCGGTTCAATATATATTCTTGCCAAGTTCTCTGGGGAGCTTGAAAGTTCCAACCCCTTTTCAAAAACCGTCAGGTTGGCTAAACTCCCGGGAACGAGTCCATATAGATTCAATACCTCATCCGGTAAGATCAGATGGCCTTGATTGTCTAGTTTTATGGAAATTGCTCTGTTTTTTTTCATACGCAATTTAAAAAAAACAGGGGCATCCTATCTAACGAGGAAGCCCCTGCGGGATTATGCTAACAAATATCAGAGGTTGGCTGGCCTGTGGTTACCTGGTTTTTATATAGTCGTTTTTGCATCCAGAATGCCACATTGACCAGACCGATCATCACTGGTACCTCAACTAATGGACCGATCACAGCAGCAAATGCTTCGCCTGAGTTGAGACCAAAAACAGCAACGGCAACAGCAATAGCCAACTCAAAGTTATTGGAGGCAGCGGTAAAAGATAATGTCGTGGTTTGCTTGTAATTTGCGCCAACCGCCTTGCCCATGAGGAAGCTGATCAGGAACATGACCACAAAGTAGATCAGCAGCGGAATGGCAATACGGACAACATCCAGCGGGATCTTTACGATGAGGTTACCTTTCAGGCTGAACATCACTAAAATCGTAAATAACAACGCGATTAAGGTGATTGGACTGATCTTTGGTATGAAACTCTTATAGTACCAGTCCTTGCCTTTTAGTCGGATAAGTAACTTGTTAGTGATGAACCCGGCGATGAATGGGATCCCCAGGTAAATGAAAACGGATTTCGCGATCTCACCGATGGTAATTTGCACCGTTAACCCCTGCAAACCAAACCAGGTGGGAAGTACTGTAATAAACACATAGGCGTAAACGCTGAAGAACAAAACCTGGAAGATGCTGTTGAATGCCACCAGACCTGCAGCGTAATCAGTATCTCCTTTTGCGAGCTCATTCCAGACAATCACCATGGCGATGCAGCGTGCTAGGCCGATCATTATCAGGCCAACCATGTATTCCGGGTAACCACGCAGGAAAATAATTGCCAGGGCAAACATTAAGATTGGTCCAATGATCCAGTTCTGCACCAGTGAAAGGCCAAGCACCTTCCAGTTTCGAAAGACCTTGCCCAACTCGTCGTAATGGACTTTTGCCAATGGCGGGTACATCATCAGGATCAAGCCAATGGCGATGGGAATGTTGGTGGTGCCTACTGAAACAGCGCCGTTAAATATCTCGACAGCCTTCGGGAACAGGAACCCCAACCCCACGCCAATCGCCATGGCAGCGAAGATCCACAGGGTAAGGTAGCGGTCTAAAAATGATAGGCGTTTGGTGACACTCTTATTTTCCATCTTTGTATGTCTCCTTGCGTTTTATAAATTGGATTAATTTTAGCAAACGGATTTTCGATCCGGGTCTGGATTGCACTGCGGGCAGGTACAGCCGGGAAATGGTTTAAGGGAAAAGTGATCGAGCGCATCTGGAGAGATTTCAACAACTCGGGCAGCATGGTGCAGTAATTTAATTATTTCAGGTTTTGTCAATCGATAATAAATATGCCGCCCGTCGCGCCTGGTGGATACCAGTCCTGCTTTACGCAAACCCATTAGATGCTGAGAGATGGTCGCCTGGCGCATGCCTATGATAGCTTCGATATGACAGACACAGGTTTCACTTTCGCCAATGATGAGCAGGATTTGCATGCGTGCAGGCTGTTGGATCTGTGTCAGCATGGAGGAAATCCGGGTTTCAGGTTTTTCGTTCATTTTCACATTCTCAGACATGAATGTATTATATCGACGAATTTTTATTAGTGCAATACGCAAATCTTCCCTTTCTAGTTGAGGTTTGTCATGTTCCCTCATAATAATTTTGAGCTACGAGTTAATTCAGGTTCCCTCAACAAATGAAAACTAGGTCTACAATCGCGAGATCCGCTCGCAGATATGATAAGGCTGGTGATTTTTTTAAAAAAATATTGCTGATAAAACAGGAAAAAGAATACTTAAAGAGTTGATTATGGGGATTTGTGTATGATTAATTCTCCTTTCCGATTAATTTGAACAAACCTACAATTTTTCACCAAATACCTTCTGTCAATTTAGGTAATAATTCATACATGTTGGTTTTTAGCAGTTAAACAATGGTGCCACGAATAATTAGAAGTAAATTTAAATGTTTGACAGGGGAAACTAAAAAGTCTATAATAGTTGACAATGGAAACTATCTACTAATAAGGAAAATATGAACAAGCGCATATCAGGAATCTACGATTCAATTCAAGAATTATCCTGGTACTTTGGCAACCAAGGTTTTGATGGTGAGTGTTGCGGAGATTTATCCCTGATCGAATTTATGGCACTTAAAAAAGTTAATGAAAAGAATAATTGCGCGATTCAAGAAATCGGAAGTGAGTTGAACGTTACCAAGAGCGGATCAACGAAAATTATCGACCGGTTGGAAAACAAAGGATATGTTCGGCGCGTACAGTCTTCTACGGACGGTCGTGTGTGTTGTGTTGAAATCTCAAGCATGGGAACAGATGTAATAAATAAAATTTTCAATCATTATGTGGATTACTTGAGCCAAATATTGATGGAACTGGATCTGAAATCTATTGATGAAATTAGTAAATCCTTACAGGTGCTTTTAGTTTTAGTTCAAAAACAAGGTTTTATAAAACCAAATGCTATTGAAACTGGAGGGAATTCTTATTGAATAGTCTACTTGCAACACTCAAATACTTTCTGACAATCATGGTAGAGCTTGTTGTGCTATTTATTGTAATTAGTACAATTATTGCATTTGTCTTAATGTACATTCCTCAAGAAAAAATTAAAAATTGGTTATCCGGTAAGGGGATATTCGGAAATGTAATGGCAGTACTCTTTGGAGCAATCACCCCATTTTGCGCATGCTCAACTGTCCCAATGACCCTTGGATTACTTCAAGCAGGAGTTCCTTTTGGAACAGTCATGTCTTTTGTAATCGCATCCCCATTAATGGATCCCTTGGTATTCATATTGCTTGGAACATTCATGGGTTGGAAGGTGGCTATTGGATTTTTGGTTTTAACTTCTATCTTTCCGATATTTTTTGGAATACTTTTTGAAAAAATAGGATGGGCGGATCAAGTCAAGCATGTCCGAATTAAAGGAGAGGTTCACTCACAAAATGAAAATTTACCGGTAGGAATCAAAAATCGTATAAAAGTATCATTTTTGAAGGCATGGGGAGATTTCAAAGGTGTTTTCGTCTACATGATCATTGGTGTTGCGATTGGTGCAGCAATTTATGGATATATGCCCACTGATCTTTTGGCAAAAGTTGCAGGACCTGATAATCCATTTGCTGTACTTGTAGCTACATTAATCAGTTTACCGTTGTATATTCGGGTGGAATCGGCTATTCCAATCGGATTAGCATTATTGGATAAGGGTGTAAGTATTGGGGCGGTAATGGCATTTATTATTGGTGGGGCTGGAGTAGCCATCCCTGAGTTGACCATGCTTGCCAGTATATTTAAAAAGAAAATAATAATTGCTTTTATCATAATCGTGATTATTACAGCTTTAGCCTCAGGGTTGATATTCAATTTACTATTAATGAACGCTTAACTCAATTAAACGAAAAAGGAGAACTTGAAAAATGGAAAACAAAAGTGAGAAAAAAAAGCTATTCACCTTTAAAAGCGGGAATAAAAACCCCAAGAAAAGCTCGTGCTGTGGCAATTTCGAAATAGAAGAAATACCGGAAGAAGAAGTGAATAAAGAAGCAGCCAAAAGCTCGTGTTGTGGTAACTCTGAAATACAAGAGATTCCTGAAGAGGAAGTAAATAAGCAAAGTACTAGAAATTCTTGTTGTGGTGGTTAAGAGTCAGAAAAATTCCAAATTAAACCAAAGAAGTATCCGTAACGTACAGAACCTCACTTCCATATTCGATCCTTAAAGTAGTGAGGTTCTGGTTAGAAACGAACAATATATAACAAAAAAGAAAAAATACAAATAAAATTAATAGTTCAATCTATTCTTTAAACTAGGGTAAGCAGATACATATTAATTAAATTCAAAATTATTCCAGATACAAAATTTTTTCGCAAGACCCAAAAATATTAATTTATAATAAATTGTACCGCCCTAAACTTACATCCATAGGCTGCCGGCTTCCCTACCATCGTCCAGGATAATCTTTCAACCGTATTCCACCAAATCCCTGGAACTTCAAACCAATTCACACTAGCTACATCCTTAGGGATATCTGGATCTGGGGCAGTGCCACGAGCAAGAAACCCATCCGGGTGAATTCCAACTTCGGTATAAACAACTGAATAGATTGGCCCAAGTGCTGCCAACGAAAGCATCATTCCCCAACCACACCGGGAAGGCTCAACCGTTTTTGCAGCATCAATCCGGTCAGCAATAAAATCAAAGTAGGTCATCCCATTTGGAGCTTGGGGGACCTGCATGGGTTGGTTGCCCTTGTAGGCAATAAACAAGATGCTAGAGCAAATCGCCAGGATAACCGCAGTCTTGATAACACCCCCAATCAACTTAAGAAACATTCCGATGAATTTCATTTTCTCCTTCATTTCCTTTATTTATATGATACTGATCTTCTGGTCTGGCTCCCTCTCGTAGGACCCGGTTATACCGAATTTCCTCCCGATACATTCGGTCCAGTGCAACTTCAATCACATCGCTTTCACTCCGTCCCATCACGCTTGCCATTGCTCTCAATTGACTCACGCCTTCTGGACTTATTCGAAAAGAACGAACTGGTTTACTAGCAGAATTTGTTTTCGGCATGCTCATTTTCCTTATCGGTTAGTTTATCTATAATGTAATACTCTAGTATTTCTTTGTCAAGTTAAAACCCCACTTTTT